>NZ_JAGYVZ010000033.1 GCF_018380615.1 Flavobacterium psychroterrae
CAAAATGTTCTACTAAAAAATCAGGAAGCATAAATTTTAAAAGATCTATAGGAGTCATATCAAATTCTTAGATTGCAAATTTCTGATTTTATTTTGACATTCCTCCCCAGGTTTTGTTCTTGATCCGTTTTTGCACCTGATCCGTTTTCGTGTTGATCCCTGCTCTTTGATAAAACATGTGCTTTTTGAAAAGTGTGCCAAAACAAAAAAGCCTTTAAACACTAGTGTTTAAAGGCTTTTGACTTTTAAAGTTTCTTCTGAAACTTCTACTGGCGGAGAAAGAGGGATTCGAACAAAACTGTCACATCCCGCTCTTATACTGCATTTTAATATTTTTTTTTGTACTGCGCCACGATTCTGCCATTAGGATTTTCGTTATTTTTATAAATATTGAAACTTCCATACCTATTCAAATCTTACTTAAATTATATTATAATTCATTATTGTCTCAAGTGTAAAAATACAAAATTTTTACAAATTAGTTCGAGGAAATAAATTTGAAATTATTTCAATGTCTAAAAGAAAAATTGCCTTAAGTTTTTGTAGCGAAAAGGTATCAAGTCCATATTTATAAATGGAGATCCTCTGAAAAAATATTTACTAATCCAAAACCAATTATTTCTAAAAAGACAGAAACAGATTCTTTAGAAGTCAAACAACTACGAAAAGCTCTTAAGGAAAAAGAATTAGAACTTGAGATATTAAAAAAGGCCGTTCACATCTTTTCCAAGAGCGATGGGAAATCTACCAATTCATAGTGAGCTATAAACATTTATATCCTATTGAAAAGATGTGCAGCGTTTTAAAAGTAAGCCGAAGCAGTTATTATAGATGGTTTAGCGGCGGGCCTTCTGCTAGATCTAAAGAAAATAGTCTATTTGCAGATTTAATAAAAGAAGTTTTTGATCTAAGCAGTCAAACTTATGGAAGTCCCAGAATAGCCGAACAGCTAAAAAGGAAAGGATATAAAATATCCAAAAGGAAAGTTGCTAAATTGATGCTTCTTAATGGCTGGAGAAGTAAACTTAAAAAACGCTTTAAAGTGACCACGGATTCTAATCATCGATATCCGGTGTGCAGTAATCATCTCAACAGAAATTTCACACCAAAATCACTCAATGAGGTTTGGGTGTCTGACATAACCTATATAAGAACAGCTGCCGGCTGGTTATATCTTACCACGATTATTGATTTATATGACAGGCAGGTTATAGGATGGTCATTAAGCACACGAATGTATACCGATCAAACGATTATTCCAGCTTGGAAGATGGCAGTATCAAAAAGAGAAATAACAGAATCTTTACTTTTTCATTCAGATAGAGGAATACAATATGCTTCGATAGAATTCAGAAAATTGATTAATAAAAATACTCTAATCACTCAAAGTATGAGTAGAAAAGCTAATTGTTGGGATAATGCTGTGGCTGAAAGTTTTTTCAAGACCCTTAAAGCAGAACTTATCTATCAGCACAAATTCACAACCATTGAAGAAGCTAAATTAGCAGTATTTGAATATATAGAAGTATGGTATAATAGAAAACGCCTGCATTCTTCTTTGGGATATAAAACACCTAAAGAAATGGAACTAGAATTTTATAAAATTAAAAGTGTAGCATAGGTCTTAAAAAAATTGTCCGACTTTTTGTTGCAAGTCCAATTTATAGATTTAAATAATAACGGTGTATTTACGGATTCGGGAGAAGAGGTATATTCTATTTTTAGCAGTTCAACTTTGACACCTCAGATTACTATACCCGCATCAGCCTTTACTGGAAATATAAGAATGCGAATCATAGTAAGTTACAACTCAATTACATCTTCTTGCGGCACGTATACTTATGGCGAAACAGAAGATTATACACTGAATGTGTCTGGAGGAACTGCGAAATTTAAACAAAGCAACATTACAGAAGAGATAAATACTTCAATGGTAATTTACCCAAATCCTGCCGTGGATATCCTTAAAATTGATTTTGCATTAGCAGAAAAAGAAGATATTC
Organism: Flavobacterium psychroterrae; assembly: GCF_018380615.1. Lineage (GTDB taxonomy): Bacteria > Bacteroidota > Bacteroidia > Flavobacteriales > Flavobacteriaceae > Flavobacterium > Flavobacterium psychroterrae. Next base: position 2,004 of record NZ_JAGYVZ010000033.1, read on the forward strand.
AAGTTGCTATTTATGATTTTAATGCTTCGCTTCTAAAAACAATCGATGCAAAGGGGAACGTGGGACAAAATAGTGTAGATGTGAACGTTTCAGATTTTAATTCGGGTCAATACTTTCTTATAATCAGAAGGGGTGAAGAAGTCGTAAAACGTTCTAAATTTATAATATCAAATTAATTTTTTTTTTTACGTATTTGCAGGTATAAGCAATTAATGTATTTCCTATTTCTTTACTAGAAATAGTTATTTTGATATTGGGAAGCTATTTTTCAGGCTTCCCAATATTAGATTTTTAGAAAATTGTTTTGTTTTATTTGAATGAATTCTTAAAATTATAAAGAAAAATCATTGTAAAAACTAAAAGTGTACATAAAGTTTAATTAAAAGAGTGGTTTTTATTTTTTAGTTCATTTTTTTTTCTACTTTTAACATCAAATAAAATCAGTTTCTTTTGATTCCAGGAAAAGCAAATACAATCACAAAAACAAAATCTCTGACTTTAAGAGGTCTTCAGCCTATCTTTAATTGCTGAATTAAATTGATATTTATACACCATTCTCAAGTGTATATATCATTATTGTATTTTTTTATCTTCTCAACCAAACCAAACCAAATGAATTTCACCAATTTATCAAACCGATGTATTGATTGCAAATCACTTTATCTAAAAGGTTTGCAGCCAATATTTAATTGTTAAAAGTTTCCCTTCTCAGTTTACAGATTTTTATACCAAAACGCTTCATTTTCATGAATAGTTACGGTATTTCTATTGTCAATTTTATTAAATTTTAAACCAGGAAAATGAAACTAAACAATAAAATAAAACTAATTGTTGTGTTGTTATCATGTATTTCAACATACGCTCAAAAAACTATAAAAGGAACGGTTATAGACAAACAATCCAATATACCAATGGTAGGTGTCAATGTTATTGCTCCTAATTCAAAAGCAAGTACAGTTACAGATTTTGACGGAAAATTTCAACTTCAGATCGCTGAAAATAACACCTCAATAGAACTATCTTATATAGGGTATCAAACTCAAAAAGTAACTCTAGATGGAAAAGACAGTTACACTATTTTCATGACATCCGGCCAAGGTCAAAGCCTGGATGAAGTGGTGATTATTGGTTATGGAACGCAATCTAAAAAGGATGTAAGTTCGAGTATACAATCTATAAAAACCAAAGATTTGCCTCAGGGAACCTCTTCAAGTTTTGAAAACAGTCTGCAGGGGCAAACTCCAGGAGTTAATATTAGTTCATCATCTGCTACGCCAGGAAGTGCTGTAAGTGTTAATATTCGTGGTGTTTCTTCTATTTCAGCCAGTAGTCAGCCTCTATATATAGTAGATGGAATTCCAATAGTATCTCGGAATAATTCAGCGCTGAATGCCAATATACAGCCTGTTAATCCCTTAGCGGATTTAAGTCCTAATGATATCGAATCTTTTACAATTTTAAAGGATGCTGCCGCTGCCGCTATATATGGATCAAGAGGGGCTAATGGCGTAATCTTGATTACCACAAAAAGAGGTAAAACGGGTGCAAGTACGGTTGATGTTAATTATTACACTTCTTTTGCTCAAATTTCGAACTATCCAAAAATGGTTGATAGTGAAAAGTTTAAAAGTTTTTTTAACACTGCTGCTGAATTTGACGGACTAGGTTCAGATTATTTTGATTGGATTGATACTTCAAAAGGAATCAATACCAATATTTATGATGAAATTTTCAGAGTCGGTATAACACAAAATTTAGACCTTAGCGTTAAGGGAGGAAGTGAAAAAACAAGTTATTATTTAAGCGGGAATTATTATAACCAGGAAGGAATCCAATTAGGTCAAGGCTTTAAGAGATTAAGTGCCCGTATGAATCTTGATCATACTATTAATGAAAAATTTAAAATAGGAAACACCTTTTTTGTAACACGAAGTGATCATCAGCGAACAATTGGAGAAAACGATGAATATGGCGTTGTCATTAATGCACAAGGATGGGATCCTACCCAGCCAATTTATGATGATAAGGGGAATTATACCAACCCATTTAAATACAATACTTGGTGGCCGCTTGAGAATCCTGTTCAGATTGCCAAAGAATATAAAAATACCTCTCAATCTACACGTATGCAGGGTTCAGCATATGTTGAATGGAAAATTATTCCGGATTTAAAATTTAAGTCTGCTTTTTCATTGGAATATTCCAACTTAGTTGAGGATTCTTACGTTCCCTCAGGCACAAATAAATCTAAAACTGGCGAAGGTATTTTTGCAACGTATCAAGAAACCAACTGGCTTTTGGAAAATACTTTAAATTACAATAAACAATTTGGCGAAAAGCATAATTTCGGCGCCATTTTAGGTTGGACAATACAAGAAAATGAAACTCGTTTTTCAGACCAGTCTGGTGTAGGATACGCTACCAACACAACCTCTAGTATTTCGGCAGCAAGTACCATAATTGCGAGTACTTCGGGCAGAAATCAATTCGGTTTGCAGTCTTTTTTCGGGAGAGCAAATTATGTTTATGATGAAAAATACATAGCATCATTTACGGTGAGAGCTGATGGTTCTTCCCGTTTTGGAGAGAACAATCAATACGGTTATTTTCCTTCAGGATCATTGGCATGGAGAATCAATAAAGAGAAATTCTTTAAAATTGAAAGCATTTCCGATTTTAAAATCAGGGCCAGTTACGGACTTACAGGAAATCAGGAAATTGGTTCAAACTGGAGAGGAACTTATACTTTGAATGCTAATTATAACGGAGTTCCCGGAATAGCGCCTAATCGATTAGAAAATCCGGACTTAGGTTGGGAAAAAACAAAACAGCTCGATATTGGTTTAGATTTAGGACTTTTTAAAAACCGAATCAATTTGACGGCAGATTATTTCAACAAACAAACAGATGATCTTTTATTGCAGGCTAAAGTTTCGGGGCTTACAGGTTTTAATTCCGTTTATCAAAATGTTGGAGCTATAGAAAATAAAGGATTCGAATTTGGAATTAATGCTGCTGTCTTTGATGGAAATTTTAAATGGAATACAGGAGTAAATTTAACATTGCTTGATAACAAGATCAAAAGATTAATCAATGATGGAGAAGAAGTAGGGAGAAATCATATTCTTAAAGAAGGACAAGAGGTGAGTACTTTGTATTTAATTAAATTTTTGGGCGTGGATCCACAAACAGGAGATGCAAAATTTGATGACGTGAATAAGGATGGGATTATTGATTTTTCTGACAGACAGATTGTTGGCGGTGCATTGCCAACCTATTTTGGTGGGTGGAGCAATAATTTTACATACAAAGGATTTACCTTAACGGCAAACTTCGTATTCTCTGGAGGAAATAAAATATTCAACCAAAGCCGCCATGTTTATGATAATTATGGTTATACAAAAAGCGGGATTCCTTATTCTAATATAAGCGAGAGAGTATATGATAATTATTGGAAAACGCCAGGCCAAATTACTGACGTACCAAGACCTTCTACAAAGGACGGGCAAATGCAGCGTTTTAGCACGCAGTTTTTGGAAGACGGGGATTACATTAGATTGAAAACTTTAAGTCTTGCTTATAAACTGCCTTCTAATGTCATTCGTAAAATAGGTTTGACTAACCTTTCTCTTTACATACAAGCCCAAAATATATTCACTATAACAGATTATTTAGGTTTTGACCCCGAGGTTTCGACAAATACCGCAAGTCAGCAAGATTTAAATAGCATGCAAGGGGAAGATTTTGGAACTTTAGGCCAGGCGCGCACCGTTACCTTAGGATTAAGTACAACATTTTAAAATTTAAAATTATGAAAATTCAAAAGATATATTTATTCTTGTCTATGTTGCTTGCCTTTACAGTTTTAGGATGTGACGATGTATTAGACACTAAACTAGATGATGAAATTCCGGCGGCAACGGCAATAACGGATAATATTTCATTAAAGGCCGCTGCTGTCGGACTATATGATGTGATGCAAAGTGGCACTTACTACGGTGGTGAGTTCATATTGGCTCAGGAATTAACAGGCGGCAATGCTAATGCGACAGGCTTTCAGGAACGTTTTAGGCAGTTGGACAATGCTATTGTTCCGCCATCTAATGCTTATATTCAAAGCAATTGGGTAAATGTCTATTCGCTTGTTAATGCCAGTAATTTAATTTTGCTAAAAATGGAGGAACTTCAGCTTCAAGATGATAATTCCGAAGGAACTGCGCTTTTTTGTCGAGCATTGGGGCATTTTGATGCTTTGCGTCAATTTGGACAGTTTACGGATCCGAACTCAAAATATGGTATCCCGGTTTCAACTAAATATTTAGATGCAAAATCGGCTACTGAAGTTTCCAGGTCCACTGTTGCTGAATCTTATCAGCAGATTATTTCAGATTTAAAGGGAGCAATCGCAATTTTAAAATATGACACTACTAGATTTTTCATTACAAAAGCGGCAGCAGAAGCTTTGCTTGCAAGGGTTTATTTATATCAGGGCGATTATGATAACGCTATAGTATATGCCAGTAAGGTAATTAGCAATACAACATATAAATTAAATACAAAATTTAATGATATTTATGATGTTGAAGGTTCAGCTGAAGCGATATTGGAATTACAGTTTTTAGGTATTGATGGTAATAGTTTAACGGAGTATTTATCCGTTTCCCCTCCAGAGGTTTCTGCTGACTACACTAGTTTTTTTAAAGCCATGGATGGGGACAACGACCCAAGAAGCTATAAATATTATGATTCAGGAAAAGAAGTTTATTGCGATAAGTATGGAACCCGTGACAGCGAAATAGATGGAAACGCAATTATTATCAAACTTTCAGAAATCTATCTAATTCGTGCAGAGGCATTGGCAAAGAAGAATCCTCAAAATTTAACTTTGGCTTTGGCTGATTTAAATGTGGTGCGTCAAAGAGCTTTACCTGCTAAACCTTATATTTTGTCAGATGTTCCAAATCTAGATGCTTTTATTAATGTTCTGATTGAGGAAAATAAAAGGGAATTAGGCTTTGAAGGACATCAGTGGTTTACCATGGTTCGATTAGGAAAGGCATCCTCAATTTTAAATATTCCTGCTTTTAGAACAACCTATCCGATACCACAAAATGAAATTACGATTGCGCGTGGCAAATTAGAACAAAATCCAGGATATTAAAAATTCCCATATGAAACTGCTAATGCGGAATTCATCATAAAAATCGTATTTCGCTTAGCAGTCTTTTTTAAAATTCGAAAAAAAAGAAAAAAGAAATGACAAACAAAATACCCTTTGCACTTTGTATACATGGAGGTGCGGGTGTAATAACTCCCGAGAATCTATCACAAACAGATAAAAAAAAGATAAAAGAGGACTTAATGCTTGCTCTTACTGCAGGAGAAGCAGTTTTAGCAGAAGGCGGTAATGCCGTTGATGCCGTTACAGCTGCAGTTGTAGTTTTAGAGAACAGTATTCATTTTAATGCCGGAAAGGGAGCCGTTTATTCCCGGAAAGGTAAACATTTGCTGGAAGCATCAATAATGGATGGTGCTACTTTAGAGGCCGGAGCAGTAGCGAACAGTATGAAAATTAAAAACCCTGTTGTATTTGCCAAAAGTTTATTAGAAAATAAAGACCTTATAATGATATCGGGTGAAGCTGCTGATAATTTGGCACAGCAAACTAATCATGAACTAGTGGAAAACGATTACTTTGACACTGATTTTAGAAAAGAACAATTTCTGGAGGCGAAAAAAATTTCTGAAACAGCAAGTTTTCTTGATCATACCAATTTAAAGATGGGAACTGTTGGCGCTGTTGCTATTGACAGAAAAGGCAATATAGCGGCTGCTACTTCAACTGGAGGTATGACCAATAAATTGGATGGACGTATTGGTGATTCTGCAATTATTGGAGCTGGTACTTATGCCAATAATAAGACTTGTGGCGTATCCTGTACAGGTGTTGGAGAATATTTTATCAGAGCCACAGTCGCTTCAATGGTTTCAAATTTAATGGAATTTGGGAACATGTCTCTCGAGCAGGCAACTGAAACAACGATAAAAGGCCATTTGACACAGCTAGGAGGAGAAGGAGGACTTATAGCAATTGATAAGGATGGAAATATTAATTTTTCTTATAACTCTGAGGGAATGTACCGGGGTTATGTTAGTGAGAAAAATAGTGAGAAGAAAGTTTTTATTTGGGATCTGGAAGAAAAAAATTAATATCAAAGAATGAAAATTTTCAAACAATTAACAATTGTAATTCTACTAATAAGTTTATCGTGCAAATCAAAACAAAATATTTCGGTCAAGAAGGATAATTTACCAGAAGGCAAAATTGTAAAAAATACAGCCAAAGGAAAGTTATTTGTAATTGGAGGCGGTAAAATATCAAAATCACTGATTGAGGAATTAATAAGCACTAGTAATTTAAGAGATGACGATTTTATTGTGATACTTCCAATGGCAAGTGAGGAGCCAGACTCTGCGGCGTACTATGCTAAAAAAGGTTTTGTTGAGGCAGGAATCAATCCTGATAAAATAAAAGCATTCAATTTAAAAAAAGAGCAGCAAAGTATTTATCAGATTGATTCTATAAAAAGAGCATCTTTAGTTTACATTACTGGCGGTGACCAAAATTTATTTATGTCCCAAATTCTTCATACACCAGCATACGATGCCATCCACACCGCATACCAAAATGGTGCGACAATTGCCGGAACTAGTGCTGGTGCTGCTGTAATGAGCCGGGAAATGATAACAGGTATTGAGTATAAACATTCTCAGTACAGCGGTAACTTTCGAACTATTGAATCAGAAAATTTTGAGATTAAAGAAGGACTTGGACTGCTGCCTTCTGCAATAATAGATCAACACTTTATTTACAGGATGAGAATGAATAGACTACTTGCAGTTGTCTTAGAGCATCCTGATAAAAAAGCAATCGGTATTAATGAATCAACTGCCATTATTGTTCATGGTAACTCGGCAGTAGTTGCTGGAGAATCGCAAGTTATCATTTTAAAAAACCCGAATAAAAATAGTATTAAAACAAAAAATGGCCTTTTGGGCGGTGAAAATATTCTTATAGACATTCTTCTGCCTGGAGAAAAATTTAAACTTTAAAAAAATGAAACTATTACAAAAATTTCCAGATACAATCACTATTATTTTAGTGATAACTATTCTTTTTATTGGTTTAACCTGGGTTATTCCTGCAGGAGAGTTTGACAGGTCACAGGTAAACAATACTGAGAAAATTATTGCAGGTTCGTACAAACATGTTGCGGCATCTCCTCAGGGAATTAAAGCTTTCTTAGAAGCTCCGATTAAAGGTTTTATTTCGGCATCGCAAATTATTGCTTTTGTCTTTCTGGTGGGAGGTGCTTTTTCGATTATAAACTTGACAGGTGCCATAAATGCTGGACTTTTTAACGTAATTGCGTTTAGTCAAAAAAAGCCAAAACATAAAATTTTCATTATTCCTTTTTTAATTATATTATTTTCTTTTGCCGGCGCTACTTTTGGAATGAGCGAAGAGATTTTAATCTTTATTTTAATTACGGTACCCATGGCAAAAGCGATGGGTTATGATGCAATTGTTGGTGCCGCTATTCCAATTGTGGGTACAGGTGTTGGTTTTGGAGGAGCCTTTAGTAATCCATTTACTATTGGTATTGCGCAAGGTATCGCACAAATTCCAATTTTTAGCGGGATGGAATACAGGATTTTTGTATGGTTTGTATTGACAACATGTGCTTGTGCCGTAATTACTCATTATGCAGCAAAAATTGAAAAAAATCCTCAGAAAAGTATATTATTTGGTATTGATGAAGAAAAAGAGAATAGCAATATTGAGGTGTCAGATTTTAAATTAGATGGCGCAAGGAAAATAATTTTATACGCACTTTTTGCTTCAATTATCATATTGATTTATGGGGTCAGTAATTATGATTGGTATATAAACGAAATTGCAGCTTTATTTTTGGCCTTAGCCATTTTTGTTTCCATTATTTATAGAATGTCTATGTCAAAGGCTATTGATGCTTTTATATGCGGTGCTAAAGATATGATGACTGCGGCTTTGGTAATTGGACTGGCCAAAGGACTTTTAATTATTACGCAGGAAGGCAAAATTATTGATACTATACTTAATTCCATTGTATCAATAACGCAGGACACGCCGAAGGCTATATCTGCTGAATGCATCTTTTTTTTTCAATCGTTTTTAAACTTTTTTATTCCTTCAGGATCAGGGCAGGCTTCTCTAACTATGCCCATTATTATCCCAATTTGTGATGCATCAGAAATCAGCAGACAAATGGCTGTACTTACTTTTCAATTGGGTGATGGCTTTACTAATCTTATCATTCCAACAAGCGGCGTTACCATGGGGGCACTTTCTTTGGCTAAGATACCCTATAGTAAGTGGTTTAAATGGATGCTGCCAAGAATGTTGGTGTTTTTAATAGCGTCCATGTTGCTGATTCTTCCGCCTTTATATTTATTTAATTGGTAAAATCATACTAAAATGAAAATACTAGCAATAACTTTTCTGTTGATTTTAAGCGCATGCTCTTCTGAAAACAGTCCGGAAAATTCGGTTCGACAAACACCAGTAGTGAAAAATTACATGTCTTATTTCACAGGAAATAATGTAGATAAAATAACTTTTCCACAAGGCGGAATCTGCTTAATGGGAGGAGCCACTGAAAATGATCAGGCAATGAAATGGTTTTTGCAAAGAGCAGGTGGCGGAGATATTCTGATACTAAGAACTTCTGGATCTGATGGCTATAATTCTTATTTATATACTTCTTTAGGTATTACTGTTAATTCTGTTGAAACGATTGTCTTTAAAAATGCTAAAGCGAACACAGACAAGTATATACTGGATAAAATAAATAATGCAGAGGCTATTTGGTTCGCTGGCGGAGATCAATGGGAATATATTTCGTATTGGAGAAACACTCCAATTTCTGAAGCTATTAATAAAGCTATAAAAAGAAAGGTAGTTGTGGGCGGAACCAGCGCTGGTATGGCTATTCAGGGAGGTTTTTATTTTTCAGCTCAAAACGGAACGATAACTTCCCAAGAAGCACTACTGAATCCTTTTGATAGTAAAATGACAGTATCAAATGATCCTTTTTTAGATAACGCCATATTAAAAGATGTAATTACCGATACGCATTATGATAACCCTGATAGGAAGGGGAGGCAGGTGACTTTTTTAGCCCGAATTATAAATGATTATAAAGTCCAGGCAAAAGGAATTGCTTGTGATGAATATACATCGATATGTATAGACGAAAAAGGAATCGCAAGAGTCTTTGGCAATTATCCTTCAAAGGAAGACGTCGCCTACTTTATAGTGCCGAATTCGGAAATTCCCGATAATAAGCCAGAAATTTTTAAACCAAATAATCCATTGGAGTGGAATCAGGGACAAGCCGCAATTAATGTATATGAAATTAAAGGCACCAGTTCTGGAAGCAATACATTCAATTTGAATAATTGGAAAGATGGAGATGGTGGCGTATGGAAAAAATGGTTTGTGGAAAGTGGCAAGCTGAAAGAGTAAAGATGCAGAAGGAATGTTTTTTAATTAAGTTTTAAAAAGAAAATATCAATAAAATTAAACATGTATTATTATCATCAAGAACACAATAAATTCATGCTGCCATTAAATGTAAAGAACGAGATGTCAAGACTGCGTGCAGTAGTTTTGGGTTCGGCCGTTCATAATGGGCCAACTCCATCAGTAGATGAAGCTTACGATCCTAAATCATTGGAACATATTAAAGCAGGAACATATCCTATAGAAAAAGACATGGTTGCTGAAATGAAGGCTTTTAATGCTGTTTTTAAAAAATATGATGTAAAGGTTTATCGTCCTGAATTGATTGAAAATTACAATCAGATTTTTGCAAGGGATATTGGGTTTGTAATTGATGACATTTTTGTAAAATCGAATATTTTACCAGATAGAGAACGCGAATTGGATGCTATTCAATATATAATCGACCAAATGGATCCTCTAAAAGTAGTTCATCCACCGGAAGAAGTTCATATTGAGGGTGGAGACGTAATGCTCTGGAATGATTATATTTTTATCGGAACTTATAAAGGAAGCGATTATAAAGATTATATCACGGCAAGAACCAATATGCAGGGAGTGAACTATATTAAAGAATTATTTCCAAATAAAATTGTAAAAGAGTTTGATTTGATAAAATCTAAGCTGGAAGCCCGTGATAATGCTTTGCACTTAGATTGCTGTTTTCAGCCAGTTGGTAAAGATAAAGGGATAATTTATAAAAGAGGTTTCCGTGAAGAAGCTGATTATTTGTATTTAGTTAATCTTTTTGGAAAAGAAAATCTATTTCATATTGAGAGAGAAGAAATGTACAATATGTTTTCGAATGTATTTTCGATTGATGAAAATGTTGTGGTTTCTGAGAAAAATTTTACCCGTCTGAACAATTGGCTTCGTGCAAACGGATTTACTGTTGAAGAAATTCCATATGCTGAAATTGCAAAGCAGGAAGGGTTACTAAGATGTTCAACTTTACCATTAATTAGAGATTAGAAAATCCAAGTTTCAGGTTTCAGGTTTGCTATAACTTGAAACCTGAAACCTGAAAAAAAAAACGTTTAGAAAATGAGACAAACTACAAACGCTATTGTAATGATTCGGCCAGTTGCTTTCAGAATGAATGAGCAGACTGCTGTAAATAATTACTATCAAAAAGTATTGGACGGACTTTTGCCAGGCACAGTAAATGCAAAAGCGCAACAAGAGTTTGATGCTTTTGTTGAAAAACTAAGAGTTGTTGGAGTTGATGTTACGGTTATTGATGATACTTTAGAAACGGACACTCCAGATAGTATTTTTCCAAACAACTGGGTTTCTTTTCACGAAAAAGGAGATGTAGCCCTTTATCCAATGTTTGCTGAAAATCGCCGTCGCGAGCGTCGTGAAGATATTTTAGAAACTCTTGAAGAAAAAGGTTTTGAAATTTCTACCATTATGGATTATACATCTGCCGAAGAAGCTGGTTTGTTTTTAGAAGGAACAGGAAGCTTACTTTTAGATCGTGCCAATGCAAAAGCATACTGCGCATTATCCCCACGTGCCGATAAAGAATTATTCATTAAATTTTGTCAGGATTTTGATTATACGCCTGTTATTTTTAAAGCTTTTCAAACTGTTGATGGGGAACGTAAGTTAATTTATCACACTAATGTAATGATGTGTTTAGGGGAAACTTTTGCAGTTATGTGTGCAGATTGTATTGATGATAAAAAAGAGCGTAAAATGGTTTTGGAGAATTTAAAAGCTGATAAAAAGGAAGTTATTTTAATTACAGAAGATCAGGTAAATAATTTTGCGGGAAATATGTTGGAAGTAAGGGGGACAAATGATAAGAAATATATCGTTATGAGCGCATCGGCACATCAGAGTTTGACTTCAATACAAATTGGGCAATTAGAAAATCATGCTGAAATTTTGAGTTCTAGTTTAGATACTATTGAAGCCTGTGGGGGTGGAAGTGCCAGATGTATGATGGTTGAGGTTTTTCTGTCAAGGCCGACTCGTACTTTGCGCCAAAAAATAAAAGTCAACTTCAATAAATACTAAAGATTAATTATTAGAGAAATAGTTCATTCAACTAAACTGAAACTGGACAAATATTGATTATTAATATTTTGTATTGCCTCCTTTTAAAGCGACTTAGCATAATATAATATAATTGTTCACATTTCTGAATATGAACAAAAAGGGATGTTTTATTTTTTTAGTTAGAGTGAAAAATCAATACGTTTGTCAGGAAATTATTCATGACTTGTATATCAAAATTTTAATTGTAGGAGTTAAAATGATTAATATGAAGTTTCATTAATACATTTAGTTCAAAAAAGTTTTGGTTAAATTTTTTTTGCATTAGTAGCAAGGAGTGGTGTCGGGATTTTTCGTTAAGATGGGAACTAATCTCGATACGCTTTTTGTATTAAAAAAAAATGAGCTATATATGTTTATATGTATTTTCTCGATTTTGCTCTATATCTCAGAGCTTGAAAATTAAATCTTCTCTACAATATTGCTTGTTCTATACTTCCTTTTCTTTTAAAATCTTTGGGTGTAAATCCGGTTTCCAATTTAAAAAATGTATTAAAAACAGACTTAGATTTAAATCCTGCCTCCAAAGCGATTGCCTCGATGGTTAGATTTTCATAATTTTCGTCCAGCAGTAGTTTTTTTGCTTCTTCGGCTCTGTATTTATTTATATACTTATTAAAGTTTTGGCCGGAATACTGATTAATGAGATAAGAAACTTTTTTAGGATGTATATCTACAAATTCTGCAAGGTTCATAACCGTTAAATTAGAATTTTTGTAGCATTTGCTTTCCTGTATAAAATCTTCAATCTTTTTAAAGTCAACACCGTCATTCACCGTTGTATCCTTATTGTTTTCGGGAATAATATTTGTTTTTATATAAATTTCAAAATCGGCCGGGATATGATTTTGCTTTATTCCAAAAATTGTTATCCAGTACAGAAATAAAAGAGATATAATACTATCTAATAAAAAAATAATGTCACGCAGTGTATTATCAAGAAATGATGATAAAGTGATCAGTTGAAAAGCATATGTGAGTAATAAAAAGATAGATGTTGAAATCAGCCATTTTAAATTAACTTTTTGAGTATTGGAGAAAAAATCTAAATATTTTTTATTATAATTTATAACTCTGTTCAGAGTGCGGGCTATCACTACAATTGAAAGTGAAGGCAGCAGTATTCCATATACTACGGTGAAGAACATAACATTGTTAATCCTGAATTGAAGTGAAAATTGTTCTGGCATACAGAACATTGTAGTCATAAAAAGGCATTCAATTATTCCCGGAATTAAAAATAACACTATTTTTTTTCTGCTTAATTTTTCCAACAAACTTTCGGCATAGAGATAGTAAACAGGCGCTACAAAAAAATAAAATCCGGTCGGGGTGTAAAAAAATCGGGGGTGCTTATCGATTGATATCTGGGTGGAGATTAAATGGTCAATAACAGGGCTGACAAATGCTATTAGAAAAGAACCAAAAAGTACCGCGGTAGTTTTCATTTTTTTGAAAAAAAGTAAATAAACCAAGGCAAAAAAAGCCTGAGCCAATCCAATATATAGAAATATTATGTTAAAATCCTTAATGTCCATAATGTTTGTTTGGGCAAAAATAGGTATTTAAGTCTTACTAGAAATGTTAAAAAGTTGTTTTTATCAGGGAATTTAGGAACAGAATAGTAATGCGATGATAATACTTACTAAAATCACAAGTGTCAAAAATACCATTTAAAGAATAGTTGTTTCAAACTAGTAATACCTTATAAATTGTGGCTTCTTTTCATTTGTTTTTTGCTTCCCGATAAAATTTTTCTTTGCATTGACCTTTCACTTTTAAAAAGAAGTCTTTGTTATTTGTTCGTATTTCTGAATTAGAACAAAAACACAGCTTATAAAACTTTTTACCGCATGTTTTAACTTTAGTTTTACATTTTGATAACAATTTTAACAAGTTAATATACTTCTGTAGGTTTAGGGGTATAGACATGAAACAGTTTATAAATGATTAAAATTAATAAATACAAAATCATATTTATAGCCATTACCGTGTGCATATTGATATTGAAATTACTGGCCGTGATGATCTTGCTTAACTAAATTAAAGCCTTTTAATTTATGTTCTGTTTGATTCACAGCTCTGGAACAACCAAAAAAACAACCAAAAAAACAACCTATTTATGAAAAAAATTATTCTGACAGCCATTTTAGTATTTTGGTCATCGTATAGTTATTGTAGATTAAATAATGACACTAAAAGTTTTAATCATAAATCTTTTATTTGGACTTCATTATTGCTTCATAAAGCTGCATTAACTACTGTTGACAATTCTAAAATTTGGGAAAAAACTTCAGTTGGCTTATATTCCGGCATGTCTGCCAGAAATAAGGATTATTCATCTGGCAGTGTTCTGAAGAAGAAAAATGTGAATCGGACAGCTGCATGTGATCAGCCAGCCTATTTATATGCCTCAGATATTACTGCAACTGCTGCAAAGCTGCAATGGTATGGTGGCTCTTCCGAGTATATTGTGGAGTACGGGCTAAAAGGATTTACTCCCGGAACAGGTACTATCGTTTCATCGATAAGTACAACGTTTTACGATGTCGAATCACTTAGTCCTTCAACAGAGTATGATTTTTATGTAACAGGAGTGTGCTTTGGTATTAACAGCGACATTTCACTTGTCGGAACTGTAAAGACAAGCGCTATTGGATCATTGTGTAATGAAGCGATACAAGTTGCCGGTCTTCCTTTTTTTACAGCTGATAATACTCTTAATTATGGTAATAATATTTACGACAGCTACCCGGGATGCGGAACTTCGTATGGATTTTTAAGAGGTAATGATGTCGTTTATTCTTTTACAAATTCCACTATCGGCGATAAGTCTTTGTCTGTTACCCTGGATCCGTTACAAACAAAAGGATTAGGAGTTTTTGTTTTTGAGCAGTGCAGTGACATAGCAAACAATTGCAGATTTTCCCAAGCTGATAACACTTCGTCGGTAAGAAATATTCCAGAGGTTATTGTAAATGCTGGAAAAACGATCTACATTGTTATTTCGTCCTCCGGAGCTCCGGAGGATACAAATTTTAATTTTAGTATCCAGGAAATTGCCTGCAAGGCGCCAATTGAATTGAAGGCGTCCGCCATTATGCTAAACACTGCAAAACTGAGCTGGCAGGATACCGCAGGGGCACCTGCCTGGCAGGTCTTTGTACAGACTGCTGGTGGCTCACTTCCAACCACCGATGGAGTAACGACCACTGATTCAAATAATTTTGTTGCCTCACAATTAACAGAAACGGCAGAGCCTCTTCTAGCCGATACAGGGTATCAATACTGGGTGCGATCAGATTGCGGAGACGGGCTTTTTAGTCCTTGGGCTGGCCCGTTGCGATTTAATTTACCATCCTGTTCTTCTGCTTGTCCGTACACTTTCAAACTTACTGATTCGGCTGGTGATGGATGGAACGGAACTACAATGGATGTGGTACAGAATGGCTTTATCGTGGCTACTCTGGGAGGGAACTTTAAGGATGGTACAGAGCAGGTTGAATCTCTTGCGTTATGTGAAGGACCCTTTGAGTTGTTTTGGAACGGAGGATTTTCTGATGATGAGCAGGTAGGGCTTTCTATTTTAAATCCTTTTGGACAAACGATTTATAGTCTGGACCAGACATTGGTCTATCCGGGTATTCAAATATTTGCAGGTACTGCAAATTGTAGTACCCCGGAATGTTTTCCTCCTAAAAATTTGCAAACTAGTGCAGTTTCAACAGATAAAGCTACTTTTTCATGGGAACCAGACGGTCCATTACCGGTTTCATGGGATATTTATATCAGTAAAGTTGGGGCTGCAGCACCAGGGAGCACTACTTTGGCGACAGAGAATACCACTTTATTTCCGTACGTAAATGGTATTGCATTAGAACCTGATACAGATTATAATTTTTATGTTAGAGCTGTTTGCAGTTTTTCAGGAGAAAACAGCTGGTCTAAGCCTGTTGCGTTTAAAACACTTGAAGTATGTGCTAGTCCAACTGATTTACAGCTTTCTGCAAGTACTTTAAATTCTGTGGATTTAACATGGAATGGAACTGCTTCGTCGTATCAATATATTGTGCTGACCGCGGGATCGCCAGAACCAAACGCTATGGATCCTGCCTGGGATCTTAAGCAGACACCAACTAATGGGGTTTCTATTACAGGACTTGCAACAGCTCGTCAGTATGATATTTATGTCAGATCTGTTTGTACTGCGGGAGTTTACAGTAAGGCCAAGAAAATTACTGTCAACACGGCTACTTGTCTGGCTGACAACCGCTGTTCCTATACTTTTACCATGACTACCAATTCTGAAGGAGGATGGGTAAGCCTGGACCAACAAATGGAAATCAGACAAGCAGGTACTGTAGTGGCAACAATAGGTCCTGATTTTGATGGTGGGGGACTTTTTGAAAAATCGGTGCAGGTATCACTTTGCGAAGGGGTTCCATTTGAAATATTCTGGAAAGAAGGTGGGTATTATTTTATGGAGGTTGGTCTGGCTGTAAAAGATGCTAATGGAAAAGGAATTTTTTACCTGCCTGCAACCAATTTGAACAGGCTTAAACCGGGAACTGTAATTTTTACCGATACGCCTGTTTGTAAAGAACAAACCTGTTTTGCGCCTACTACTCTGACTGTCAACAATATTCTTAGCGATTCAGCACAGGTGTCCTGGACAGAAAATAACAGTACGCCATTCACTCCCTGGGACATTTTAATTTTGCCGGCAACAGATCTGCCTCCAACCCAGGATGCTACGGGCTGGACAACCGTTACAACAAATCCTTTTAATTTGTCAGGATTAAATCCCAACACTACTTATGTTGTATATGTAAGAACAAAATGTTCTCCCACTGATCAAAGTTATTGGAGTTCGGGGACTGAATTTCATACTTTACTAGGTTCTGTTGCAGATTATTGTGATTACACATTTGTTTTAAAGACTTCCGTGGCAGGTTCAACATGGCATCCTGATATGTCATTGAGTGTTTTACAAGGGGGAAGAGAGATAAAAAGATTTACCGGTCCACCTACAGCTTATTCTGAATTTCCGGTTAAAGTGCCTTTATTTAATAATGAACCATTTGAATTGTATTGGAATGTAGGGGGAATTTTTGATTATCTGGTTGGTATAGACGTCTTGGATCCTGATGGTCTTTTAGTATATTCAAAAGATTTTGGGGTAGGTGAGCAAGGGACTGTTTTATATTCCGGTATATCCACCTGTACACCAAATCCATGTGGTGCACCTCTTCAATTAACGGCTACCAATCCTTCTACAGATAAAATTACCCTGGGTTGGACTAGTGTTGGCACACCGGATAAATATGAGGTATTAATTTTGCCTGCCAATTCATTATTTCCCGCTACAGATGCAGCAGGAGCAGTTGAATCCACTACAGCAACCTTTATACCGACTGTCTCCTCGGGTCTGGTAAAGCCCGGCGTTTTATATGAGTATTATGTTCGGGCTGTATGTGATGGAGGAGACAGGTTAAGCACCTGGTCAGGTCCTAAGAAATTCAGCCTGTTGCTAGCCAATGATGAATGTACCCAGGGTATTAGTATTCCTGTTAATCCTGGAGCTGATCTTGTAAATACAATAAACTCGACTATAGCTGGTGCAACCCAGTCCTCAAAGGCTTTAATGTGTTCTGGTGACGGAATGGGAAGTGTTGTTCCGGATGATGATGTGTGGTTTGAATTTACCGCTGCCTCAACAAATCACGCCATCGTAATTAAAAACATTAAAGGAATTTTGGATGCTGAGCCTTATTCGATCTTATCGTATCATTTGTTTGCGCCAAATGCATGCGGACTGGATGCAGCCCCGATAATTTGCCAAAGATTTAATGACTTTATTATTGCAAGAGATTTAATTCCTGGCCAAACTTATAAACTCAGAGTATATACTTTTGATGTAACACCCGACAGAGAAACACCCGATCTTACTATTACGTTCGATATTGGTGTCATTACCCTGCCAAATTACCTAAAAATTGATCCAATAGCTAATACAACTGCCCTAGAGGCACAAACATTGACAGAAAATTTAGTAAACAATGTATTGCTAAATGGAACATGTGGAACAGCAACTAATATTACATTCTCGACTGGTTTTCTGCACAATTATGCCGATTATGGTGGTACAGGTAATGGAATAGGAAGTTTTGATAAAAACGGATCTTCTTTTAGTCTGAATAAAGGAATAGTACTGGCGACTGGTACGGCCAAAAGAGGAGAAGGACCATTATCAGGTTTTCAGGGAGACGGAGGAGTGTACTGGCCAGGTTGGTCAGACGCATCCGGCGATAGTGATTTGAATAAGGAATTGGAAGATAATGGCCTGGCTGGGGGATCTGTAAATTCTACTAAATTAGAATTTGATTTTATACCTTCAGGAGATAAGATAGACTTTAATTTCGTTTTTGCCTCACAGGATTATGGAATTTCTGACTGCCGTAAAATATCGGATACCTTTATGGTTTTATTGACCGATGAGGAAACGGGGGTTACGAAAAACATCGCGGTAGTACCGGGAACACAAAAACCAGTTTCTGTTGCGACTGTTAATAATAATGATTTTTATAATGATGCTTTTGTAGACGGAGATCCTAATCATGGGACTGACGATTGCCCTTCGGCCAATGCAGCATACTTTGACAGGTATTTTACACCTTTAGGAGAATTTCTATCTGATGGTGGCAGCACCCTGCCAGGTGAGAATCCTTACCTAAACCCTATTAATTATGAAGGTTATACCAAACCTTTAAAAGCAACATCGAGTGTTGTTGCGGGAAAAAAATATCATTTAAAATTTGCCATCGCAGATCTTACTGATGATTGGGGACATGATGCTGCAGTTTTTATTGGAAGTTTTGATCTGGAGACAATTAATCTGGGAGCTGATTTATTGAAATCAAACGGTCAGGCAGTTTGTTTTGGAAGTACCCTTACACTGGATTCAAAACTTGATCCTGCTAAATTTAATATTGTATGGGAAAAAGACGGAGTAGTACTACCTGGAGAAAATAAAGCTACTCTAATGGTAAGTGCCCCTGGAGAATATAGGGTTTTATCACGATATGCAGATGTTGTCTGTTCGGGACCCACTACCGGATCTGATTCAATTATTGTTGAATATAACAATGAAATTGTTACAGGAGTGCCGGTTGACATTACGTTATGTTCTGTTGAAAGTTCAGCCACTTTTGATTTAACACAAAACTCGGCTATTATTTTAGGAACTCTGGGATCTGATTATTCGGTTTCTTATTTTACTTCCGCAGTAGATGCTGCAGCTAATCTAAATGTTATAGCATCACCTGGAGCATACACCAATACATCGAATCCGCAAGCCATTTTTGCAAGGGTTTCCAATTCTTTAAATAGTTGTTATAAAGTAGTTTCATTTACGATACAGCTCAAGGATTTATATCCTCAATTTACTCTAACGCCTGATTTTAGCTTATGCGAATTTGAAACGGCCAGCTTATCTGTTACGCCATTAAATTTTAATATCCCAGATGTAATGTATGCCTGGACTTTGGACGGTGCCGCATTACCTGATAGTACACCAACAATTGCCATTGTCGAAGGCGGGCGATACGAAGTAACAGTTTCCAATGTGTCTTGTTCCTCTAAAAAGCAGACCGTTGTTACTACCATTTTTGCCACAACGCCAAACTTTTTAGAAATAGGGCCTATATGTAAAGGTTCGGCAGCACCAATATTGGAAACGAGATCTCCAAATGGAATTTCAGGAGTTTGGTCTCCGGCAGTAGTTGATCTTTCTAAAGAGGCAACTTATATGTTTATTCCTAATGCAGATCAATGTGCCAACTCTCAGTCACTTGTAATAAAACCGGTTATCTGCGAGCCTCAGAAAGGTATTTCGCCAAACGGTGACGGATTGAATGATTACTTTGACCTGTCAGATTTCAAAGTTAAGAAACTAACTGTTTTTAACCGATATGGCCTTGTGGTGTTTAGTCTTGATAATTATACTAAACAGTGGTACGGGACAACAAATAGCGGGAAAGAATTGCCAGACGGCACTTATTATTATGTAATCGAGCAACAAAACGACAAACCTTTGACGGGATGGATTTACCTTACCCACTAGAGAATTGTAATTGGAACAGGGCTGTTGAGCGTGCCGGAAACTTAAAAACCAAAAAACTAAAATAATGAAAAAGATATATTTAACGTTAATTACAATCTTACTGGCATTACTTGATGCTCAGGGGCAACAGAATCCGCAGTATACGCAATATATGTACAATTTAAATGTAATTAATCCTGCCTATGCAGGATCTAAGGAAAATTTATCTTTTGCCTTATTGTATAGAAAGCAGTGGGTCGAGATAGAGGATGCCCCAACAACGCTGACTTTTTCAGGTTCAATGCCAGTGGGTAAAAATGTTGGTATAGGTCTTAGCGTAATATCAGATAAAATTGGTCCCGTTGAGGAAAATAATATATATGGAGATTTCTCCTATACTTTAAATCTTGGAGCAGAGCATAAGTTAGCATTCGGTTTAAAAGCCGGTGCAACGTTACTTAAAGTAGGTCTTTTTGATATAAACAATACACTGCCGGATCAGAATGACCCTGCATTTTCTGAGAACGTAAGCAGGGCAGACATGAACCTGGGGGCCGGATTGTTTTATTCAACGCAAAAATATTACGTTTCGTTTTCCATTCCTAATATTTTTACCTCTCCACATTTGGATATTGATAGGAGCGGCGAATCCCTGCAATATGGATCGGAATCCCTACACTATTTTTTGACGGGAGGATATGTATTTGATCTTAATGCGAACTTAAAGTTTAAGCCCACTGTAATGTTTAAATCAGCTTTCAGTGCGCCGGTCTCTGTTGATCTTACAGCCAATTTTTTAATTAATGAAAAAGTAGAGGCTGGTGCTGCTTACCGCCTAGATGATAGCTTTAGTCTCATGATGAACTTTGCTGTATCGCCTAATTTTAAAATAGGATATGCTTACGACCATATTATTTCAGATCTGAATGTCACAACACCTTCTTCTCATGAGATCGTATTGTTATTTGATTTGAATTACCCGAAAAAGATTTCTCAATCACCAAGATTTTTCTAACCCAAAAGCAATTCCTAAAAATGAAAAAGTTATATGTTATCTTTAGTTTTGTGATTGCAAATTCGATTGCCAATGCACAAAACAGCACTACCAAGCAGGCCGATAAATTATTTGACCAGTTTGAATATGTATCTGCAGCAA
This sequence comes from Flavobacterium psychroterrae, assembly GCF_018380615.1. Classification (GTDB taxonomy): domain Bacteria; phylum Bacteroidota; class Bacteroidia; order Flavobacteriales; family Flavobacteriaceae; genus Flavobacterium; species Flavobacterium psychroterrae. The sequence goes on from NZ_JAGYVZ010000033.1 coordinate 22,929, forward strand.
AGGAATATCAAAAAATTGTTGATGAAGGAAAGTCAGATAATTATGTCATTAAACGTCTGGCCGTTACCTATTACAATATGTTCAATAGTAAAGAGGCAGTAAAATGGTACGAAAAGCTGGTTCAGACGCAGCAGGATCCCGAAACCTACTACCAATATTATCAAATGCTGAAAGCCAATGGAAATTATGCAGCTGCCAATGAGCAAATGCAAAAGTTTGTAAGTCTGGCACCAAATGATCAAAGGGCGATTGCTTTTAAAGAAAATCCAAATTACATTCCAAGACTACTGGATCAGCAGAAATCTTTTGAAGTGAAATTATCGCAAATCAATAGTGATAAATCTGATTTTGGCGCAGTGCTAAATGGCGAGACAGTATATTTTACCAGTGCCAGAAATTCCTCCACCAAATCATATGGTTGGAATGAAGAACCTTATCTGGATGTTTATCAGGCTAAGTTTACTTCGGATCAAAGTGTGGGCGATGTCAGTTTATTAAAAGAAATCAACAGTAAATTTCATGATGGCCCAGTAAGTATAACTGCAGATGGAAAAACACTCTATTTTGCAAGTAATAGTTTCAGGGTATCCTCATTTGAAAAAGACAGAAAGAAAAATTTAAAAATAGGCAGAAACAGTTTATTTAAAGCTTCCTGGCTGGGTGAAAAATGGGGAAATATTACTGCTTTACCCTTCAATAGTACCAGTTATTCAACCAGTAATCCAAGTATCAGTGCTGATGGCAAGACACTTTATTTTTCTTCTGATATGCCAGGGAGTTATGGGAGTGTAGACATCTGGAAAGTAGATGTCAATGCGAATGGTACCTACGGAAAACCAGTGAATCTGGGAAAAAACGTAAATACAGAAGGAAAAGAAACTTTTCCTTTTATCACAGAAGACAATAAAACCTTGTATTTTGCTTCCAGTGGAAGGCAGGGATTGGGCGGATTAGATGTTTTTCAGGTAGATTTATCAAAAGACAGTGCTGCCACTAATCTTGGTGCTCCAGTAAATACGGAGAAAGATGATTTTGCTTTGACTTATAACAAAAATAAGAATATTGGCTTTTTATCAAGTAACCGCAGCGGAGTTGATAAGATTTATATAGCAACGCCATTATGTGCTTTGCAGGTTTTGGTAACGGTGCGAAATGCCAGTACAAAAGAATTGTTACAAGATGCCAATGTAGCAATTGTTGACTCTAACAGTAATATAATCTCCACAAAAATTAGTGATCAGAACGGCGCAGTAAGTTATAAAGTCGATTGCCATAAGCTATTCACAATACAGGTTTCCAAAGAGGGTTTTGCAAGTAATACATTTAACGTTGCAGATAGTACCGGAGAGACAAATGTGCTAGCAGATTTACAGCCAATTAATGCAATCATAACCGATACAGAGGTTCTTTTAAAACCTATTTATTTTGAGTTTGACAAAAGCAATATTACACAGTCAGCCGCTTTCGAACTTGATAAACTGGTTCAGGTTATGACGCTGAATCCTGAGATGATAATCCAGGTTAAATCGCATACAGATACAAAAGGATCAGAACAATACAACGATTTGTTATCAGAGAAAAGAGCAAAATCAACTGTTCAGTATTTAATTTCTAAGGGTATTGTGGAGAACAGGATATCAGGAAAAGGTCTTGGAGAATCTGAACCTAAGATTGACTGTCAGGATAATTGCACAGAAGAGCAGGACACTATTAACAGACGTTCAGAATTTATCATAGTAAAGTAAGTTTTTGCTTGCATGTATGTCAATATGTTCTGCTACTATAATTTGTTTTTTATTTAATCATTTGAAAAACGGCAGTGCATTTATTTAACAATTATAATAACCAATATTTAACCCAACTTTAATCTTAATATTTATTTTTATGAAAAAATTATTCTTTTTCCTTTTAATTGGCAGTTCCCTGATATCCGTTTCGTGCAGTAACGATGAAGATTCCCCTAAAGCGAGCGCCATTGTTTTAACTTCTAGTGCCCCTTCTATTGATCTGGGCAAGTCGGTAACTTTAACAGCAATTGATGATTTAAAACAGGATATTACATCAACGGCTGTTTTTACTGCAAACGGCATTACTTTAGAGAGTAAAGTATTTACCCCTAAAACTGCCGGTAGCTATAAGATTACCGCTAAAAAAGACGGAATTGTCAGCAACGAAGTTGTTGTGACAGTTAATGCCGTTGCAACCTCAATTGTGCTAAGCTCGACTGCAACTACTGTAGATCTAGGAAGCGCTGTAACATTAAAGGTATTAAATGACCTTACTCAGGATGTAACATCCTCAAGTACTTTTACAGCAAATGGTACTAGTATTTCAGGAGCAACCTTTACTGCGACAGTTGCAGGGACTTACAAAATTGTAGCTAAAAACGGAACCTTGACCAGCAATGAGATCACTGTTACAGTGAAAGAGGTTGTCGCTGTTGAGAATTCTATCTTTACAGGAGGTAAGAATTATGCCGTTTCAAATTCTGCCATAGAGTTTATCGCTAAGGCAGCAGCAGATGGTTCCGCAACGGCTACTCATGCCGTTTTCAGACTGGTTGCCTACAATAGCACTGCAGATTACTCTGCTATTAAAGCTACTTTACCTTCCAATACGATCAGCCTGACATTCCTTGTTCCACTAAGTGCAGCAGGTGAGATATTGGCTCCTAGTTCTTCCAACATTATTTTGCCTAAAATAGAGTTATTAATAACTGATAGTACAGGAGCAGTTATCACAAGCAAGGAGGAAGCAACATTAACTTTTAATAGCGCTTTGCCAAGTACAAAAAATGCTCCTTTTTCTTTCAAAGCTACTGCTAAGTTTAATAAAGGATCTAATGTGGAGCTAAATTTCAACGGTAACCTAAATGGACTTTACTAAAGTAAATTTTAAAATAAACCAGCTGGATTCATGACCGGCTGGCGAATACTTTGTTTTATACTTTTTTGCCCCTAAGTCGAATTTGTTAAGTCCGGTCTATTAAAATAGGCCGGATTTTTTTTAAATGAATTTCTACATTATTAATAAGTAAAAAATTTAGTTGAACATCTAAAGTTGGTTGTGCAAATTTTTGTTATTAAAGAAAACAGTATCGTTTGTAACTCATTATAAGAATTAACTTAACAAAGCTTATTAATGTTAGATCTCTTGATAATATGCAGACTACAGCAGGTTATTAATTTAGTTCTAAATCCTGAATCTATACAAATACAGCCATTTTGCGTTACAACTACCAAGGTGATTAATGTTAAATTTGTGTCAATAGTATATTAATTTATTAATAATATGAAGTATTTTATAACGTTTTTTTTGTTTCTTAGTCTAAACTGTTTGGCACAGGGTGAGGCCAATTTTTGGTACTTTGGCCTAAATGCAGGGTTGGATTTTAACAGTGGTGCCCCAATCGTTAAAACTGACGGACAATTGCAGACTTTTGAAGGTAATGCTACTATTAGTAATGCTGCCGGAGAACTTTTATTCTACACAGACGGAATTACCGTATACAATAAAAATCATACTGTGATGTTAAATGGAACAGGGTTGTGGGGAGATCCCTCTACAACTCAATCCGCTACCATAGTTCCAAAACCGGGTTCAACAACAGAGTTTTATATTTTTACCATTGATGCCGAGGCAAAGCCGCACGGCTTGTCGTATTCTATTGTCGATATGAGCCTTGCTGGTGGGCTTGGAGCCGTAACTACAAGAAATGTGTTTGTAAAAGCACCTATGTGCGAGAAAATATCTATTGTCAAAAATTCCGATAAAACTGGTTTTTGGGTATTGACCCATCTCTGGAATACTAATACATTTGAAGCCAGATTATTAACTTCGGCAGGTCTGTCGGGCGCGGTAACAAGCAATATAGGGGACATTGTGACCAGTACGAATTTTGTAACCCCCGGCGTGCTAAATGTTGAAAATACCTTAGGATACATGAAGTTTTCACCTGACGGTACAAAGGTTGCGGTTTGTAATTATGGCGATCAGGCCACCAATCAGGGAAGCTTGCAGTTATTTGATTTCAATAATGTAAGTGGAACACTCTCCAATGCTCAAACATTAATGAGCAATCAATACGGATTGTACGGACTGGAATTCTCGCCCAATGGTAAAGTTTTATACGCAACATTAAATAAATTTGGAAAATTATATCAATTTGATTTAACGGCCTCCAATGTAGCTGCATCACGAGTAGCTTTATTTGATAGTCCGACAAAGCAAAGAATTGCTGCCTTGCAGCTGGCACCGGACAAAAAGATCTATATCGCGACCTTTACGGATCCATTTTTAGGTATCATCAATAACCCCAATGAGCTTGGTGCAGCTGCTAACTTAAACATAAATGGACTTGATTTGGGGACTATTTCATATGGAGGATTGCCAACATTTAATCAATCTATCTTTTTTGATCCAACAATCTATTTTGAAAAAACCTGTTTAGGTGATCTGACAGAATTTGAATTGATTGCTGATCAGGATATTACCACTGTAACCTGGGATTTTGGTGATGGTAGTCCACCTCAGACGGTGCTTAATAACAATAAAATAAACCATCAGTTTAATACCAGTGCACCGGGAGTTTATACCGTAAGAGCTACTAATGTTGTAGGTACTTATGCAACCAATATTGTACCCGATTTGATTGCTACCGTTGAGATATTTAAAACGACTGCTACCACCCCGGTAAACAGGAGCTTGATCCAGGTTTGTGATAACAATAATAATGGACTCTTTAGATTTGATTTGACCCTCAATAGTGCTCAAATATTAAACGGTCAGGATCCTGCAAAATGTACTATACGCTATTTTGAGAATGCGGCCAGATATGCGGCTAATATCAGTATAACAGATCCAACAAAGTATACCAATTTAGTGGCTTATCAGAGCCAAACGATATATGCTGAGGTAACCAACACCAGCAATCCCTTGTGCAAAGCTTTTACCACTTTTGATATTGATGTTTTTGATTCTCCAGGAGCGGGACCCACTGCGGTCTCAAAACTTATACAATGTGATAATACCTCGGTAGGCACTGCAACAGATGGACTTGTGCTTTTTGATTTAACGCAAAGAACTAAGGAATTGTTAAGTACACAAATTACAAAGCCGGGCACAAACTATGTGGTTTCTTTTTACTCAGATGCAGCCCTTACAACTTTAATTAATAATCCTTCAGCTTATCCCAACGTATCTAAAACTCAAACGATTCATGCCAAAATCTATAATCAGGATAATGCTGATTGTTTTGTCCCGGCTTTCTTTACCATTGAAGTAACAGCTATCCCCGTTGTAAATAATACCCAATTGTATATCTGCGATACTGACAATGACGGTTTTGCTCTTTTTAATTTAGCAGATGCAAAACCTGCTATTTCAACTAATTATTTAAGCGAAACTATTGATTTTTTTGAAACATTGGCAGATGCCCAATTGGGTACCAATATGATTTCAGCAGTAAGTGCTTATTCCAATAAAACGCCATTCAGAGATATAGAGATTTACGCCAGAACAAATAATGGCGGGTGCTTTAATATCTCGCAGGTAACTTTAAATGTTGCTTATACCAAAATCCCAGCTTTATTCAGAAGAGAATTTAGCACTTGTGATGATGATATTTCAGGTACTAAAACAGATGGAATCAGCACTTTTGATTTTAGTAGTGTAACTGCAGAAATTGAAAATTTATTTCCCGGCCAACTACATTTTATTACGTATTATACAAGCCAGAGTGATGCAGATGCAGAAACAAACGCTATTGCCAATATTGCCAGCTTTAGAAATACCGATTCTCCAAACTTGCAGAATATCTATGTAAGAGTTGAGAATCAGCTCAATTCAGCTTGTTTTAGCACAGGAAATTTCATCACTTTAAAGGTTATTGCATCCCCATCGCCAACAGTTGTCTCTACTGTAGTTTATTGCAAAGATGCAGCTGCTAGTGCATTAACAGCAACGGGAACAAACTTACTTTGGTACACAGTACCCTCGGCTGGTTCAGGAAGTCCTGTGGCTCCCGTTCCAGTTACAGCAACGGCAGGCAGCGCTACTTATTACGTAAGCCAGACCATAAATGGTTGTGAAAGTGCAAAGGCTTCTATAACCGTTACGGTTCGGCCTCTTCCGGTGGCTCCTGTTGTTACCACTCCTGTAAGGTATTGCCAAAATAATGCGGCTAATCCATTAACTGCCACAGGAACCAATTTATTATGGTATAGCGCAGCAGCAGGCGGGGTTGGAAGCAACGTCGCACCCACTCCCAATACATCGACTGTTGGATCAGTGTATTATTATGTTAGCCAGAGTGTTAATGGTTGCGAAGGTTCAAGAGCAGCGATAGAAGTTATAATATCCCTTACTCCCTCAGCGCCAGCAATTTCTTCTCCTGTTTTGTATTGTCAGGATGAAATTTCAGTTCCACTTACCGCCACAGGGCTAAATTTATTATGGTATACTTCATCTACCGGTGGGAGCGGAGTGCCTAATGCACCTGTTCCCGACACTAATAAAGCAGGCATAGTGACGTATTATGTTAGCCAGAACAATGGTTGTGAAGGCCCCCGTGCTGCTATTGAGGTGCTTGTAGATGCTGCTCCAGTGCCAGTCTTACCTGAAAAAGGCACTATTTGTGTTGACAGCGACAGCAACACCTTGGTTTCTCCGTATACCATTACTACCGGAATGTCGGCTGCGACATATAGTTTTGAATGGTTCACCGTAACAAATGACATTTATAGTATAATATCTGGCGCAACTTCTGATAGTTATCAGGCAACTTCAATTGGTAACTATGCAGTTATAGTTACCAGTACGCTTACAGGGTGTAAATCTAAACCTGTTGCTACGCAAATTACTGCATCTTTTCCTCCAAAAAGCATTGAAGTTGCTGTGCCGGATTATTTTTCGAGTCCAATGACTGTTACTATAAATGTTAAACCACAAGGAAATTACCAATACCGAATAGATGATGGAAATTATCAGGACAGTAATGTTTTTGACCATATTCCCTCGGGCATTCGATCAATAACAGTGCGAGAGAGCAATAATTGTGGAGAAATTACAGAGGATATACTACTAATTAACTATCCTAAATTTTTTACCCCTAACGGGGATGGATTTAACGATGTCTGGAACATATTTGATTTGCGGGATCAAAAAAGTGCTGTCATTACCATTTTTGACCGATATGGCAAGCTTATTTCTGAAATTACACCTTCAGGATCAGGCTGGGACGGAACTTACAATGGTCATATGCTTCCCTCAAGTGATTATTGGTTTGTGGTACATTACAAAGAAAATAATACAGACAAGATCTTTAAATCGCATTTTTCCTTAAAAAGATAAATAAAAGTAAAGATCAACGAGAAATCTATTAAATAAAAGCATCAATTAACCTATACACTATGAATTATTCTCGCCTTATATATATAAAGTCCAAAACAAATATTCTGATTGCGTTTTTTATGGCTTTTAGCTATAGCTGTACTTACGGACAGGAGGGAATACCTGTTTATTTTGATTATTTATCTGATAATTATTACCTGATACATCCCTCAATGGCTGGGGCATCAAATTGTAGTAAGATTAGATTAACGGCCAGAAAGCAATGGCTGGGTCAGGAGGATGCTCCCTCGCTTCAGACCTTAAGTTTTAACGGCAGAATAGCAGAGCGATCAGGTGCCGGAATTATTGTATTTAATGATAAGAATGGCTATCACTCGCAAAAAGGGGTGAAGCTTACTTATGCGCATCATATTATGTTTTCCAGAGATGAAATCGATTTGAATCAGGTCTCCTTTGGTATTAGTGGAGGGATGATACAGAACCAGCTCGATGAAACCCTGTTTACCGATAGTTTTGATCCTACGGTTTTTGGTTCTATTCAAAGTGATAATTATTTTAATGTTGATGTAGGTGCGTCCTACAATTATATGGATTTCTATGCCCATGCCACTGTTCAGGGGGCATTGGAGACAAGAAAGGAACTTTATACGGATTATGAGAGTGATAACGTAAGGAAGTTTTTACTTAGCGCAGGCTACGTTTTTGGACAAAGAGAAAATTTTACATGGGAACCTTCGGTGCTTTTTCAGCTGTATGATCAAACCAAAGAGAAATATATTGATATTAATCTTAAGACTTATAAGAATATGGATTTTGGCAGTATGTGGGCTGGTTTGTCTTACAGAAGAAGTCTTGATGGCGGCAAAGCCAGTACGGCCATCTCAAATGCTTCTCCTGATATACAATACTTTACGCCAATTGCCGGGGTGAATTATAAGAACTTCATGTTCTCTTATACCTATTCACAGGTAATGGGAGATGTAAAATTTGATTCTGGAGCCTATCATCAGCTTACATTAGGTATTAATCTGTTCTGTAAAAAAGAACGATATGATTGTAGTTGTCCTGCTGTTAATTAAATAGTATTAATGTAAATAATTTTTAAAATTATTTACCAAAAACTTTTATTTTGAAAATTAAGGTAATAAATGTGAGCAAAGATAGCAATGATAATTTTCTTTGGAAAAGTATGATAGCAGGTGATGAGACATCCTATTCGCTACTGTTTAAAAAATATTTTCCTATAGCGATAAGCTATGGAAAATCGTTACTGTCAGATCATGATAAGGTACAAGATTGTATTCAGGATGTCTTTGTAGATATCTGGATCTATAGAAATTCCTTAAGCAGGGAAGTAATTGTAAAGGCTTATGTTTTAGCAAGTGTGCGAAAGAGAATTGCCAGGCTTCATAAAAGAGATCAATTTTTTAAAAAGACGGTCTCTATTGATTCTGTTAGCTTTTACTTAGACTTCAGGATTGAAAATGAATTAATTTTCGATAGCGAGAGTGCTATAAGGGTAAAAAAATTAAACCTGTTAGTGAATAATTTGCCAAGTCGCCAGAAAGAAGCTTTGTATTTGCGTTACCATCAAAGTCTTAGCGTAGAGCAAATAGCCGTCATATTAGATGTTAATTACCAATCCGCTATTAATCTTTTACATCGCTCTTTGCTAAAACTCCGTCAGGAAGGTAAAAATTTAAAACAATTCGTATAAGCTTAAAGTTAATTTAGTTATAGAAACTTCTAACTTAAGACAAGTATTCTCTTTGGTCTAAATCAGATAAAAACCTCGTCGAATTCAATCCCTATGGATTTTTTTAAAATTACTGATAGGGCCACAATAAATAAAAAAATGATTTTCATCTATAACTATTGGTAAATTAAGTACTCGTCTTAAATCAAGAAGTGGTAACACTAAGAATTTTTTTTAAACAAGCCTAAAAGGTTTATTTTAATAGTCTTATTTGTTCAATTCCTGCATTTTTCGAACCTGTTTAAGCATTGCTTTTTTAGGCATAAAAGGAATTGCAGCAATCATAACTTTTTGCATCGGGGTAAGTCCTGCTACAATATCGAGTTTTCCATCCAGCATTGCATTATAACCGGCAAGTGCCACCTCTTGGGGCTGGGCCGTCTTGTTGAACAGCTCTGTTCTGTCCATGCCCGAAGTTTTGGCAAATTCTGTTTCTGTTGCTCCTGGCATTAGGGCTGTAACTGTAATTGCCGTATCACTAAGTTCTTCTGATAAAGCATAGCTAAAAGATGTTACATACGCTTTTGATGCGTAATAAACGGCCTGTAAGGGTCCCGGTATAAAGCAGGCCGTCGAGGATACGTTTAATATTTTTCCGTCATTTCTCTTTACAAAACCAGGCAGGAAATATCGGGTAAGGGCTGTGAGGGCCAGGATATTTACCTGTATCATCTGTAAATCGCTTTCCCATTTCCTTTCATGAAATTTACCATGTCCGCCAAAACCTGCGTTATTGATAAGATATTTTACTTTGATGTCTAAGGCGGTTACTTCCTGATATATTTCCTGAACAGCATTGCGCTGTGTAAGATCTTTTGTTATTACCAGTACTTTTATCCCGTGTTTTTTTTGTAGTTCGTCCTTAAGGATTTCCAGCTTTTCTTTTGTGCGTGCCACTATAATCAGATCCCCTTTGTTTGCGGCGTGTATTCTTGCCAGCTCCCTTCCAATTCCACTGCTTGCGCCAGTAATTAATGCTGTATTTTTCATATTTATGTGCTTTGGGCTAAATTATTTTGCTTGCAAATTTCCATATATAAATAAAAAACACGGAACACAAAATGCAGGAATCCAAACACTATTTCCCGATCAAAGAAGATTTTTAAAATACTACAGCTAAGTGCTAAACTTAGTTCATGGTTCTGTATTGTATGGGAGACATTCCGGTCTTTGTTTTAAACAGCCTGCTGAAATAGTGTGGATAGTTAAACCCCAATGAATAGGCAATCTCACTTATATTATCTGGTGAGGCCAATAAAATTTTTTTAGCTTTATCAATTATAAAATCATTGATATGCTCTAAGGCACTTCGTCCGGTTTCCTTCTTAAGAAGATCACTTAAATAGTGAGCAGACATGTTCATTTTTTCGGCAAGATAGCCAACACTAGGGATTCCATGCTGGGTGAGTAAACCTGATTGATAATAGGTTTTTAATAATTGTTCAATTCTGGAAAGGATATCTGAATTTTGTTTATTTCTACTGCCAAACTGCCGATCATAATATCTGGAGCAAAAATTCAAAAGCATTTCAATACAGTTAACAATTAATTTTTGTGTGTGATAATCTATGTTTTCTCCTATCTCCTCTTGAATCATATTGACACATTGCGTAATAGTTTGCTCTTCTTTCTCACTTAAGTGAAGTGCCTCATGCAGATCATAAGAAAAAAAAGAGAAGCTGTCTATGGTCTTTTCCAAAGGCGTGTTTCTTAAAAGATCGGGGTGAAAGAAAAGCATCCAGCCTTGCACTTCATCTTTTTTTTGTTCTTTTTGTAGAGAATAAACCTGATGAGGTCCTGTAAACATCAGAACTCCTTCGCTAAAATCATAGATGTTACGTCCATAATGCATGCCACAGGCTGCATCTTTTAACGAAATACAATAGAGTTCGGATGTCATTTTTACATTGAGCCATTGCTTGCCAATTTCAAATTTTGAGGCATTAATTAGACTTATATAGGGATGCAAAGGTTTCGCCAGTCCCATAAGCTGGTGCAGGTGATCAATTGATTTTATTTTTAATATCTCTCGTACCATTTGATTCTGTTTGATTTTTCTGAAAATCGCTGTTATATACTATGCTAAAATAAAAAAAACGGCTGTTCAAAAAAACAGCCATTTTATTATTTCCAATTGTCGCAATTGTAAAATTTCATTTTATCAATGAAATAAGTTTACCGGATCATAATTTTTTTTGCAATAGTTTGTATTCCGTCACTAACCCTCAGAAAATAAATACCAGTTGCAAGGTTATTTACGTCAATTTTGCTGGAAGTATCTTTTTTATAATAACTCTTATGCACTATTTGTGAAGAAGCTGATACAAGTTCAATACTGGCATGCTCTTCTATTGATGAATTTAATTGTATCTCAAGCACATCATTTGCCGGATTAGGAAAAACAAGTATATTGTCATCTTCCTGGCTTAATGGCTCAAGATCTGCGACACTCAACGTTGTTTCTGCACCAATTGAAGAGGATAAAGGTATAAAGCGTATATTATCAAAAAGTACTTCTCCGGTGAAATTATCGGCACTAAAGAAAATCCTTTTAATGAGTGTAGGGTTTCCTAATTGAGCAAGGCTAATAGTAATCTCTTTCCACGTATTGGCCTCAGTGCTAAAAGAAATCTCTGTAGATGGACCAGTAGTATAATCGGATTGTGTTTTGAACTTCATTTTACGCGCTGTTGTACTGTAGACCCAAAACTTAAAAGAGGCTACATTCGCTGTAGGAAGGACGTCTGTTCTTGCGAGAGAAAGCGCTCCGTAAGGATTGGTATAATTAAATTGAATTGACCTGGATCCTTCTTTTGTGTTATCGCCATAAGCAAGATTGTGAGTTCCACCGAAACTAACCTCTGAGCTCCATTCTATATCAAGTGCATCCTGATAAAGATTTTGTATAGCAGGGGTAATAGTGATTCCAGCCGCTGGTGTACCCTGAAATTCATAGGCACCTCTGTCTGATCTTCCTGCTGATGTACGTTCGATTCCTAAAATATCTTTAACGCTATGCTGTCCACTAGTAGTATTGCCCGAATTTATAGCAGGACTATTATTTTTGAGACTAAAATCAGCAGTGCCATCAAATGCTAATTTTATAAACTCCGGATTTCCAATAAGATCTGCATTTCCTTTTCGGAATGCACGACCATTGAAGTAGAGATTGTAATTATAAATTGCCGTATCATCGTCTGAATTGCAATCCCCTCCTGAGCGGGCATACATAATATTGTTGTAAATTTTTACATCGGCCGCGTCTGATCCAAAAATTTCCGGATAGCCTACAACATTACCATTGTGATATGCTGTATTGTTTATGATGTCAACATGATTGGCGTGGAAAGAATGTATACCACTTCCGCCATTGTTGTATGATATGTTATTTTCAACGAGTGTTCGCCCTGTATATACTGGAGTTTCCTGGTCTCCATTATTTACATCTATTATGATTCCGTTACCATCTGATAATTTGTATATGCCCGTTTTGATACTATTATCTGAAAGCCATGGTACCTGAGTTTTATTATTATAGCAGATATTTCCTCTAACAAATAACTTATAGCTAGTTTCAATATCAATAGGTTTTGGACCTAAAATACTGATACCGCTCGTTGCGTACATAGTGTACCAGGAGTTATTATAAACCATATTATTTTCAATAGTAATGTAATCTGCGGATCCAACTCCAATTCCTCCGGCAGGAAAATCATGGACTTTACAATTACGGATAATTATGTGATGGGCAGTACTTTCTTTGCCTATCGATATAGCATTTGTATTATATTTGCCCTTAGCTGGTGCAATTTTATCGCGTGTGTCTTCAAAAGCTTTAGTGGCGCCTGCTAAATCAAGTTTATGATTATCACCTATAAACTCTAAGCCTTCTATTATAATATAAGAACCATCAATAACAGTAGCGTTGAAAGCTTCCTCTCCGCCTGATACAATTGGGGAGTGACCGGGATATGATTTAAAAGTAATGTACTTTCCAGATGTTCCTGCAATGTTTATATCCATTACTGGTTTGTAATTGTCTGTCCTGTAGGTACCATTGAGTAAAAAAACAGTACCACCAGGTTTAACTCTTTTTACAGCCTCTTCGATAGTTTGCAGCGGCCTGTCAAATGTACCTTCGTAGGAGTTGGAACCCGTGGGAGAGACATGATAATTTTGCTGGGCCTGAGAAAACGCGCTGCAGGAAAGTAATAATAAACAAAAAAAAAGTGTAAGATCTAATATACGTTTTGGTATGACACTAAAATAGGTAATAATAATTCTTATTTTCATAAAGTTAGGTTTGGGGGTTGTATTTTTTTAAAATTAATGATAGGTTGTTTTGAGAGTGATTTAGTCTCGTGTAAAGCAAAAAACATATTGTTTAGACAGTCATTCATTTTGGATTAACACTTTTATTAAATGGACCTACAAAAATGCTTTGAGAAAATATAGCGTAAATATATTGGGTTGAAAATTATTTTGAGAGGGTTGATCCTATAAAATTGTTCTTAATTCCGATTATTGAACATTTTCCTCTGGCCATAAGGTTTAAAAAGCTGATGGCATCAATCCTGTTACTTTTTCTGAAAGTGAATTAAAATAAATTAAGAGTTAAAATCCGGATTCCTTTGCATGGCTTGAATCATTAAATATCTAATTATGATATTTTCATTAAGCAGTATTAGATTCAAAAAAAACTTCCATGGGTGTGCAAATAATTTTTTCTAAAATTTAAAGGACTCTGTTGATAGCGCATTTTAAATTGTGAATTGAAATTCGATAAATTATTAAATCCACTATCCAGACTTATTTCCAATACACTTCTTTGTGTTTCGATCAACTGTGTTGTAGCATACGCAAGTCTTATTTCATTTAAAAAACTGGTAAAGGACTGACGGGTTCTTTGACTAAAGTATCTGGAAAATGAGTTATTGGCCATATTAGCAATTCCGGCTACAGTTCCAATTGTAATGTCTTGCTTAAAATTCTGGTAAACAAAATGTAATACTTTTTTCATCCGTTCGGATTCCACCCCATTTCTTCCAACTATAAAATTAGTAGTAATTAATTCTAAATGATCTGATTCGGCTATACAGTTTAGAATTTCCAAAAGTTTAAGCCATCTTGCCATACCATTTAATTCCAGCACCTCAAAAAGCATGCTGGTTATAAGTGTATTTGTTCTGCCGGTTATATTTATTCCCTTTGATGATTTAATTAAAAGATGATTGAGGTTTTTACTTTCAGGCAGAGAAAGAAATCCATCACCAAAAGTTTTGTGATCAAAATGGACCACAATTGATTTAGCCTTTAGGTCAGTGTTAGGTAAATAAAATTCGGGAGTATTCCGATAGAGATGTGGTAAATCAGGTCCTATTAATACAAGATTTCCGGGGCCAAATTCACTAATGTGGTCCCCAATGATCCTTTTGCCGGTGCTTTCCACTACCAGAACTAATTCATACTCCGGATGGAAATGCCAGGGAGTTGGGAAATAATTGTAGTCGAATAATCTTGTAGCAAAGGATTCGTCCAAATTTTTAACCAGATAATCTAAAACAGGTTTCATTATTGATTGTTTAGTAACTCAAATATAGAAGAAACTATTTTCAAGTGCAAAAAATGTTAGAAAACCATCAGTTTTGAATAGATTACTGGTAGAATTTGGCGGTGCTGCTGGCCTATCTTAGCAAAAAATGTAACATGAGAAATGAAATATCAGAACAGCAGATAAAGGAATATCAGGATAAGGGATTTATTATAGTAAAGAACTTCTGCAGCAGGGAAGAAATCGACCTGCTATACCAGACCGCCCTGAATGATCAGGCGATGTCTAAAAATGCACTTGACTTAAACGATCAATCCGGAAAGAAAACTAAACTTTCCCTGTGGTTTACACCTGGAAATGATGTTTTTGGCTACCTCACCCGTTCCAATAAAGTTGTAAAAGCCGTAAGTCAGATTCTAGGGAATAGCGCTCCGGTTTGCCATTACCACTCTAAACTTATGCAGAAAGAGCCAAAAGTGGGAGGTGCATGGGAGTGGCATCAGGATTATGGATACTGGTATAAAAATCAGTTTATGTTTCCTGAACAAATGATGAGTGTACTTATAGCATTGACTCCGGCAAATAAAGAAAACGGCTGTCTGCAGGTTATCAGTGAATCTCACAAGATGGGCAGGATTAATCATGGTTTTACAGGCGAACAAGTTGGTGCTGATATGCAGATGGTTGATAATGCTCTTAAAACAATGGAATTGGTTTATGCGGAGCTGCAGCCGGGCGATGCCCTTTTTTTTCATAGTAATCTAGTGCACCGCTCAGAAGCAAATTTTTCAGATTATCCTAGATGGTCTTTAATATCCTGTTATACGCTGCAGTCCAACATTGCTTACAAGGAAACGTCTGAATCCTGGAAAATACCAGTAGATGTTGTTCCTGATGAAGCTATATTGAATTGGGATCATGAGTCCTTATCGTCTGCTGATTTTTTAAAAAAAGAAAATGATCCTGCTTTAAAAGAGTCGGGATGGGAAAATCAGGTTTAATATTTAAAAAATATAATTTAAAAATTAATTAAATTCAATTGCTTAATTCCAAGAGGTTAAAAATCGACTTTGTCTTTTTGAGAAAAGCTATATAAAAATGAAGATGAAAATAAAATTCTTTTGTCCAAGATGGGGTTCTGAAAATTTGCCATGGAAGGAATTCGTACAAAAGGTGAGGGCCGCTGGTTTTGATGGAATTGAAGCTTCAATACCATTAGAAGAAAAGCAGAAACTTGAGATAAAGGATGCTTTAAAAAGTGAAGGACTGGAATTAATAGGGCAATATTACCAATCATTTGAAAGTGAATTTGAAGTGCATAAGGATAATTTTGAAAAGCATTTAGAAAATATAATCGAATTAAAGCCCATACTGATTGTTTCACAAACCGGAAAAGATTATTTTCAGCGTCGCAAAACCAAAATCTCTTTCAAATTGCCGATCAGATTAGCCAAAAATCAGGAATACCCTTGTCACACGAGACCCATCGCAATAAAGCCTTATTTGCTGCACATATCGCAAAGAATTTGCTACAAGAAAATCAACAGGCAAAAATAACGGCCGATTTTTCGCATTGGTGCGTCGTTTCTGAGAGTTTATTGGAGCAGCAGGAAGATGCGGTTAATCTCGCTATTTCAAGAGCCATTCATATTCATGCCAGAGTTGGCCATACGGAAGGACCTCAGGTTAATGACCCAAAGGCTCCTGAATGGCAAATTGCAGTTTCAGCTCATCTGAAATGGTGGGATCAAATTGTAAAGGAAAGAGTGGATGACGCAGCAGAATTTTTAACCATTACTCCGGAATTTGGACCAGTGCCTTATATGCAGACAATTCCCTTTTCAACTATGCCGGTTTCCAATCAATGGGAAATTAATGTATATATGATGAATTTGCTTAAAAGCCGATATGCGGAATTTTTATAATAGATTTTGCCTAGCAAACAATTCTCTTTTTTGAATATAGGCGTTATATACAAATAGTCTATTACTAACCAAAAATAAAACCATGTTAAAAAAAACAATACTTCTGTTAATTTTAATTTTGCCATTTACTGCTGTCAAAAGTAATGGTATTGGTGATTGGGGCTTTACGTCCTTGGGGCTCCCATTTTATCAATATACGGGTAATCTTCCATTTTATATCAATGATAAAACAGGTCAGGATTCCGGACTGCCTAATTATAGGCTATTAAATAAAATGTACATAAGTAACTAATAAAAAAAGGTCGAAAAACTCACTAAAATCAAGGCTTAACATAAAAAAAGGTCGAGAAAAGGAATAATTTAAATTGTACACTTTAGTACCATTATGTACAATTTATATACCGGTTAAATAGTCTTAATTACACGTATAAGACACGAACTACCACAATTAGTATAAATATACGTGAAAGCAACGTTTTCAAGCCATAAATCCACTATTTTATAATAAAGCTTGCCAATCATGGCAGGCTTTTTTTATACTTAAAAATCAAACTAAACAAAAAAAGATAATTAGGTTAAAAAACTTTAGGTAGTCAAATAGATGGTCAAATACATGGTCAAAAAACTGTAATATAATCACTCGAAAGTATATTTAAAAAACATAAATATAGCATTATATATAAAAAAATACGTTGAGTTAGAGGATGTAAATACATTAAAAAATAACAAAGTAATGAGTTAAGTCATTAATAATCAATCGTATTACGTATTTTTATGGGCTTTACTTGTGTGAATTACAATACTGCTTTGGTTTCTCTTTACATTACCTAACACTTGATAGAGTCTTGTTACATCATCGATATGTACATCGAATGGCTCATGGATCAAACGCCCGGAACTCTCATATTTTTCTTCATTTACGGAACAAGCCAGCCAATTCTGTGGTAAATCACTTTTTTGAAGTCGTTTAATAACCCTGTATTCTGATGTTTCTAATAAATAATCCTGACCATACACAACCAGTCGCTTATTTTTTACCTCCCTCAATGCTGCGATACTTCCTGATTTATATTCTGGGTACATGCTATCTCCATGAACACGCATTGCAGCGGTGGCATCCCGGAACCAATCTCCTGCATCGATCATTTCTGCGGGTTGTTGGGTTGGGTCTAGTATTGCAGTTTCCTGCATACCCGCTGTTACAACACCATCGTATAAAGGAATTAGATTTTTTTCTTCACGTCCATATTGTGAAGATGTATCATTCAAAACATTTTCTTTTAATATAGATCCTTTACCTGTTAGTAGCCACTCTAAATTTAAATCTGAAATCTCCGATAATATATTTTCGATGGTTTTTGAATTAACAGGAGTTTCACTTGCTTTTCCTCTGAAATTTGCAGATGTAACACCTATTTTTTTGTAAAACTCTTCTTTGGCAATCCCTTTATATTCAAGTAGTTGAATAATTCTTTTCTTTATCATCGTAAATATATTATCGATTGTTTGTTTTATAGAAAATATATTTTCTATATTTGTAAAACAAAATACAAAATACAAGTTTCAAAACACGCTTTCAAAACATAGTATAAAACGCAAAGATATGAAAATAAGAATCGCTCCCGAGTTTAAAACTCAAATGGCAAAAGAATTTAAGACAAGTAAACAAAACGTAAAAACAGCACTTGACTATTACAACAACTCTGAGCTCGCAAAGAAGGTTCGAGCTCGTGCAAAAGAGTTGTTATTGACAGAAGCTAATAATGTCACTGTATGAAACAAAGATTAGTTATCGCCTTTGATATTCAAAATCAAGAGGGACAATCATTGCTAAGTGGAAATAACGCTAACGGTTATGTAGGCGATATAGAAGCGATAGAAATTGAATCAAAGGGAATTAACTTGGATTTAATTCAAATTAGATCATTCGTATCGGAATTTCATCTGGGTCTAATTGTAAAACTTGCTCCAAATGACGATTTGTCCCTTGAAATTCCTGATATAATTCAAGAGGGAAAAGCTCTAAATCTTCATCAAAGATTTTCTTCATTAACGGAACTGCATCAGGTTGGGAAGTTTCAAATAAAGGAAATGGAAAACAGCCGTGTTTGTCGACTGCGAGAACAATCTTACGAACCACAACCGAAGGGTACTGGGTTTGCATATTGGAAATCTCCTGATTAAATTTTTGGTTTCTTAAATCATTTTCGTCTTTCGACTGTTCCGTGAAATACAAATGGTTGTATTCATAAAAGGCAAAACGTTTCATCATAATTACTATAATTTATAAGTGAGACTGTAAATATAGTAATTCCTCCCGAGTGGCACACTCCCGGTTTCGAGTACCGGGCGGGAACAAAAAAAGACCATTTAAAGAACGTTTAAGTTATGTACGAATATCATAATAACATACTCTCAATACCTGCCAGGCTTCTTTATGAAGATTGGGCATTGATTACTTATAACAATTATCAAAATCTATGCAAACGAGGGAAATTAATCCGTACCAAGGAAGGACGCGGACCAGGTAATGAACCTTTTGTAAGTTTTCATGATCTACCGGTACATCAAGGAGTAGATTTTAAGAAAGTCTGCAAAGAAGGATTGGGAGAACCTAAAGAAGTTGTGGTTCGCAATAAGTTAGAAAGTTACATTATACCCGATGTAAAAGCAATAAGATTTTTTGCTGAACACAGAAAACCTTGCGGGAAATCTATATCACTAGAAGATCAAAGAATAAAAGCAACCAATGCTATTATTTTAAATGCCATTCGAATGGTACTTAATGACCGTTTAAAGAAATCTAAAACATTTGGTAGAAAACCAACTGAGATTTGGAAAAATATTAGCGAAGCTGTTAATGCAATAGATCCCGATAAATGGGTTTTCTCATTACCCGGAAATCCTCGCAGACTTAAAGCAAAATACGAAGAGTATTTAAAACATGAGTACGAAGTGTTTCTTCATAAAGGTGAAGGTCAAAAGAATGCACAGA
>NZ_JAGYVZ010000034.1 GCF_018380615.1 Flavobacterium psychroterrae
ATCCAAGTACTAGAAATGATGGACAAATCTCGGTAAATAAAGTTCTAACAACTGACGCACAAGGTAATTTGAAATTATGTTCTATTGCGATTGCACCTGCGCCATATTTAGATGAAATAATCCCTGACAGCTATTTACCAAATACAACAGGAAATTTCATCTTAAAGGGTGCATTTTTTACACCGAATATGACAGTTCAGATTACTGGACAAACTATAAATTCAATAAATTTCAAAAGCGACAATTTAGTACATGTAAATGTAACGACGGGAGAAAACGAAGGTACTTTCGATGTTATGCTGAATAATGGACTTCTAGCAACATTTACGGGTAGAATGTTAATTGTTTTAGGTGATGTTTTTAAACCAAAACCTGAAGATTGGACAGTTCTTACTGGTACTCCTGATCTGACAAGGGAAGGCGAAATTCATTTATCAACTTATGGTATTGCTAGTTCTGCAATATGGAATAAAACAATTGATGGTACAAAAAAAATAGGAATAAAATTCAAACCCGAACTTTCACCTCTTTTTAGTACATGGTCGGGAGATTTTCAGTTTCAATACATTGAATTGAAAGACAATATAACCAATAATTATTATACCCTTGCTACAAAATACGAAGGTGGTTATTTTACTTGTATATATTACAAAAATGGAGTATACACAAGTGCTTTTCCTTATTCATCAGGTATAAAGGGTTTTGAACTTAGAATTTATGACGGAAAATTTTTTTTATATAATGGTCAAGTAGTTTCCAATATGATACAAGATGAAATAACAAGTAATAATATGACTATATCATCAAGTATTACGTATTACGATTTGGTAGATATAAAATTAATAGAATATAATTCGTAATTAACTATATATAAAATTATGAGCATAAAAAGTGTATTAGAGCATTATCTCGAAAAATTTGAAACTAGCGGCAATACGTTGACCGACATTTCATTTGATAATTTGCCTTTTTTAGTAGAGAAAGAGCCAGTATACAATATGAAAGGTCAAAAAGTATCTAAGTCATATGTTTGTCAGCAAGGAAAAGAAGTTGTTAGAATTAAATATGACAGAGTTATCGGCACTTACCATTACAATGGTGTGGATTATGAAAATATATTTCTTGGACTTCAGAAAAGTATTTTTTATCTGGATTGGTCGGGAGAAATCGCATATACAAAGAAAAAGCAATTTTACTCTTTTAATTTGGAGCCAGTTTATCTGGCAGACGGAACGGAAACTGTTAAAGGGTTTTCAAGCCAAAAGCAACGCCAAATTTTGAAATCTGAACGTTTCAGCGCGGATGATTATTTATCGTCTAAGAATCCAGATTTGCACGGCGCACTTTACAATGCGTATCAAGTAGAATATAACGCTTATTTGCGCACCGGAATCTCAACCTCGTTTGTCAATTCGATGAATGCTGAAACAAATGCAGAGCTGTTGGCTATGTTAAATAAAGAGGTTTTTGGGTATGAACCCATGACAGTAAAAGAATTAATAATTTTAAATCTTCAATAATATGTGTTTTATCTTATCGCTTGTGTCATTATTTCTTTTTGGGTTAGTCTACATTTTGGATGAAATAACAGGTTTATTTATAAATGTTCGCCATCGAAAATGGTATAAAATAACGTCAAGAAGAAAGTTTGGTAAAGCATTTAAAGTTGACGTTTTTGCCAATTACTTGTTTGCTGATTTTTGGAGTTTAGTATTTTCAAAAAGCGGTTATGCTTTTGGTTTGTTTGGTGAAACTTTATCAAGTTGTCTGGGTAGAAAGAAAATAGAAAAATCATTATCCTGGATTGGTTTATTGATTTATTACATTCTATACGGTATCGACTTTACTCAATGGAAAAATAAAGGTCATTGTATAGCTTCTATAATGACAAAGCCTGAAATTGAGGGCTTTTTAAATAGAAATCAATAGTTCTCCGGAGGAGGGAATAAAAAAAGTCCCCCAACATAATAATACTTTCCTAGGGTAATTATTTTAAGCGACAAAGCCACAGCGTTGGAGGACCAGTAATAAGGTCTTCTTGCTGTGGCTTTTCGTCATGTTTAATTATCCTAGGAAGTGCAAATATAATCAATCATCAATCAAAATCGAATGGAAAAAAAGAAAATTTTTACATCAGCACCTTTGCCATTTATGGGGCAAAAAAGAAAATTTTTAAAGCAGTTTAAACCTGCTTTGGAAAAATATTCACCTACAGCAACTTATGTTGATTTGTTTGGTGGTAGCGGTTTACTAAGTCATACTGTAAAATCAATTTACCCTGAAGCGAGAGTAATTTATAATGACTTTGACAATTATCGCTTAAGATTGGAAAATGTTTATCAAACAAATAAGCTACTTACCGATTTAAGGTCGATTTTAGCCGATTACCCTAAAGATAAACGAATTGTTGGTGACATACGTGACATTGTACTTAATCGCTTGCAGAAAGAAGAAAAAAGCGGTTATCTGGATTATATCACAGTTTCAAGCTCATTACTTTTTAGTATGAAGTATGCCTTTAGTATGGAACAATTCAGGAAAGAAACTCTTTATAATTGTGTACGACAATCAAATTATGATACAAAGGGTTATTTGGAAGATATTGAAGTAGTTAGTATTTGTTATAAAGAACTGTTTTTAAAGTATAAGGATTTGGATAATGTTGTCTTCTTAGTTGATCCGCCTTACTTGTCAACAGAAACCAGTTCTTATAAAGGTTATTGGAAACTCAAAGATTATTTAGATGTTTTACAGGTCTTGGATAGAACAAAGTATTTTTATTTCACATCAAATAAATCATCAATTATTGAATTGTGCGAATGGATAGAAACAAAGACGCCAATGAGTAATCCTTTTAATGGTGCATATACCGAAACAATGACCGCTACAGTTAATTATAATGCAAGCTATACTGATATTATGATTTATAAGATATAATGATGGAAGTATTATTTTGATACAATTTGAGACAATCAAATTGTATCAAATTTGGTAATTAGGTTTTAATTTTGCTGCTATGGCTTTAAGTAATATAGATGTGCGGATAATAGGAGATTATCATTATTGTGATGAGGGTTATCATGATTTTCATGATAACAAAATAGAAGATTTCAAATACTATTTTAAAGATTGGCTTGAAAAACTTGGAAGAATACCCCAATGGACAAGTGTAAATATTAATATAAACTATTATCCAGATACAGGGAGGTTTGAATTTAAGTATATCAGCACTAAACAGGTTGATATATTGGAATCATTAAAGAATGATTCAGGCTTTTCCTCTAGGTATTTCACAAAGTTATCAGTCTGATAATTACACTATAAAGATAGGGAATTGTAACAAGTTAACCAAACTTTAAACATAAAAAAACCTCTAATTACAGAGGTTTTTTTATGTTTAAGAGTTTCAGCAAATCATTCATTTAAAATATTATTTTTGCATTATGAAAAATAACATTAGAAGCTTGGAAGAAATTGTAAAAAGCAATAAAAAGGTAGATTCTACAATAGAAATTGGAGATTATGTACTCGCATCAAAAGGTTATGATCTTTCCCCAAATGACAGGTGGCGTATTGATATAATTGAGCGCATTGAGACAGACCATGTAAAACCAGCATTGTACTTCAAAGAGACAGGCAGTATCCCGTATTTTTACGCCCAAAGGATATCAAGAGATGAGGGAGCCCTTTTAATCACATTGTTGGAAAGATATATATCTTTAAATCATGATTAAACTACTTTTAAAGACAGTTATAAGAACTATTTGGTTACCTGAAAAAATGTACATTTGAATTTAAATTTGTGTACCTTTCAAATTTTCGATTATAAATTTGATCATGTTTATCAAAAGTATAATTACAAATATGATTATACGCGCCAAAGTTTTGATAAAGAATATCTAGTTACCCGAGAGCAGTCTTACTTTGAAACTTGTTTCAAAAATAAAATTAAAAAATTCTCTTTAGATGGAACGGTTCAGGCAGATTTTGAATCAAAAACAAATAAAGGATTTACCGAGAAAGAATATCCAAAGACGGACTGGAGTTATAACGGTCCAAAATCGGATAGAGTTTTAACAACCCAAACAAAATTGGCTAATTATGCTGAAAAAATACCTGACGATCAAAAATTATTTGGTCTTGATGACACAAATGGCAATGAAATAATAAAACCATTCTATACAGAAATTGATAAGGGATTAGCAAATCAATTTCTTGTTGTATATGATGATCGCGCAGTGGGTGCTATTGACGAAAACGGCAAACTGATTATTCCGCTAGATTACAAATTAATAGAACCTTTTGATTCGAAGTACTACATCGTAAAAGATAATCAATATTTTGGGCTTCTTGATAAAGACGGTAAAGAAGTTTTTCCTCTTATTTATAAAGAAATCAAAGTTTTTTCAGATGGTTTTTATCTGGTTAAAGACAAGGATGACTGGTGTAAAATTGTTGACAATCAAAATAAAACCATTTATGTCTTTCCTAAGTATACCGAGAAAGTTTTCACTATTGAGAAAATCGTCACAGATAAAAATGTGGTTCTATATAATTTAAAGTTCAGATTAAAAGCAGGATATGAATATTGGGATGATCACTTTCTAATAAAAATAGAAAATAATCTGGCGACAAGATTTTTAGAAAAATATAAGATTGAGGAAATTTATGACAATAAGATTGTTGTAATAAAATCAAGTAACCTGATTGGATTTTATGACCTGAACAATCAAAAATTGATTGAGCCGAAATTCAGCGAAATTAAAATAATTTACTCCAAAACAAGTAAGCTTATTTATTGTAAAACAGATAATTATTTTGACACGATTGTGGATGAAAATTTAAATTCGACCATTTCAAAAGATAATATTTCTTATATCATCAATAATGTAATATTTTATGAAAAGGATAGCAAATACGGTTTTTTTGATAAAAACAATAAGAAAACAAAAAACACTTTTGAAAAGATAGATGTAAATTATCCTATTTATGCATCCAATGAAAAGTTTTATAAATTCTATGATAATGGTAAAAGAGCGGGTATTGTCAATGAGGATGGAAAAATTATCATTAAAGCCAATCTTTACGATAAAATCCATAGCGTTTCAAGTATAGACCAATTACCAATATTCAATAAAAAGTTTGCTAAGGGAGAATTAAGACAGATCTTGGTTTGCATTGACAATTCTGATAAAATGACCAATAAGATTGATTTTCTAACAGTTGAAGGAAATAAAATAGCCAGTACAACAGTTGACAAAAAAGACTACTCGTTTTATTTTAGAAACGGAATTATGATTCTAATACTTCGTGACGAAAAAACTATATTTTTTGATTTACATGAAAACAAAATTATTTCAAAAGTCAATGGTTTTTCATTCAACAATGATTATGATCGTGCCTATACTATTTTGAAAAATAATGCTTCCGCTTCAGATTCAAAAGTATTGGCACAAAAATACAGTACAAAAGGAAATTTAATCTCAGAACAAATTATTGACAGAAATCTGAACACCCAATATTTATCAAATTGGAACTATTATTTAATTCAGAAAAAAGGAAATAAATATGGAATTATAGATGTTAATGAAAAAATCCATGTTCCCTTTGTTTATGATAGCATAATATCGTCTGTTGATTCTGTTTACATAGCAAAAAACAATAATAAATATGGAATTATTGACCGCTATAACAATGTATTGCTAAATTTTGAGTATGATAAAATTGAAACGCAATATTTACCAGAAAACCGAATTACGAGTAAAGATGTAAGGTTTATTGAAGATTACGGAAAAAGAACTCCATACAGATCATCATTTAATTTCATGGTTTCAAAAGATCAAAAAACAGGAATTCTTGGGCCTACTTTAAAAACGATTATGCCTGTGGAATTTGATAGTTTTAGAAAAGATCGAACACTTTTCGGCCCTATAATTGGTAGAAAAGGGAGTAGCTCGATGGTATATGATTATCAGAGTCATTTTTTGTTTGAAGTCCAGTGTGATTCCTTACTTCAAGACAAAAACAACAATCCGGTATTTTATAAAATTTACAAAAACGGAAAACAGGGATTTTTAGATCAAAAAGGTAAGATGATTTTTTCGGGACTATTTCCAAAAGTCGAAAAAACAAATATTGAAAATTTATTCATGATCGAAAAAGATTCCAAAAAATATATTGTCAATTCAAAAGGAGAAATAATTTCAAATGCATACGATGAAATTAATACTTCAATTATTTATAATTACGCAGTGGTTAGCATCAATAATAAATTTGGATTACTAAACCAAAAAGCTACACTAGTTATCCCTGAAATATATGACAGTATTCAAATTTTAATCAATAATTATTTACTAGTTTATTTAGATGGGAGATTCGGGATTATTGATTTAAATGCTGTGGAAAATAAAATTTTGCCAATTAAAATTCCGGTTTCGTATGCTCAAATAAAACAAATTGAAGCTAAAAAATATATCATAGTTTCAGATCCTTTTAAAACTGGAGTAATTGATTTTAATAATAAAACTATAATTCCAATGATTTATGATTCAGTATATTATCAGGAAAATGGAAGATATTTTGTTTGTACCAGTAATGGAGTAACGAGTTATTTAACATGTGACAACATAACAATACAAATTGATAAAAGTTCATGATAAATTATCAACAAAATGTATAAGGTATTTTAATGAACATTATAAATTGGACATGATCTCAAAAATGGACAAAAAATAAAATTGTCTGTATTCATTTCATTATAAAGCAAATTAATCTCTTTGTTATTGAATGATATTTAATTCTTTCAAATCATCTACAAAATGGTTCGAGAATTGTCCTGTTAGGGCTACTAAGACAAAAAGCTTCAGAGAAATCTGGAGCTTTTTTTGTTTACACCTAGTTTGTCAACCTCGTTGTGTTCACGATCGGGACGATAGCGCCAGCTGGGAAATTGTTGTCTTGAATAATATTATGGGTGAGAAATCAGTTAGCATTCGCACAGCTTTTAATAAGAACTCTTAGGAGATCAGAGGTGCTTTTTAGTACATGATTTTTCTATAATATACATTTGGATTTTCTGTTTTATTACTTTTCTTTTCTATCCAGTTACCATATTTATCCCTTTTATATGAATAATTATATTTGTCCAAATCCCAAGAACTAGATTCACTTGAAGCAAATTTTTTTATTTTGGTATTTTTTAAGCTATCGACATTGTATTGTTTGTTAAAATATTCTTTTCTACAAGTAGTTACAGAATTACCATGATTATATTTATAAATTTCTAAAATACGATCCTCACTAATTAATATTGTTCCATCTTTTTTAATTTCTTTCGAAAAGCTATATTTTACTTTTTTTAATTTCTTTCCGTTTTCATCATATTTATTGACGCAACCAAAATAAACCGTATCGGATATAGTATTTCTCAAATCATCAATTAATTTATTATCAATTTTATCTTTGAAGTATACAAACTTTTGCACAAATTTTTCTCCAATTAAATTTTGGCTTGAATTTATTACTAACTCATTATTTTTAAATTTATAAAGATGGCAATTTGCATCTATTTTGATAGAATCCTTTCCAATGATCTGATAACAAGTTTCTTTAATTATTTTTGGGTTACCACGCAAGGTATCATCTTGAAAAATTAATACTTTAGGTTTCTCGTAAACTTTTTTTATGAGTAATGAATCTAAAGAACTATCAAATTTTTCAAGTGCTGAATACACTTCTTTTTTTGAATTTTGGCAACTTGTCAAAATCATCACAAACACTAGAATTTTTAGATGTATCCTCATTTCAGTTTTTTTTAAGCATTTAAGTACAACGTTGTGACACTACAGCGGCTTTGGAATTAAATCAACCCATCTTTTCCGATTTACCAATCATTCAAAATACAAATCCAACTTCTATATTAAGCCAATTGCCAAAATATGCTGTAGTAACTGTTATGAATTGCAATTTATTATGGTTCGTCACATTCTGTCTTAACGTCGATAAATAATCTATTAAACTCCCTTTCTAATGTTCCGTCATTATTTACCCTTTTTATTTTACTATTGCCACAATTCCACCAACCATATGTCATCAATTCAATTTTCGCATAAATCAATCTATCTTTTGAATAGTATTTTTCGTGAAATCTTTCCATAAATTTTTCGGGAGAACCATTTTTACTTTTTTCCTGTTCAATTAATTTATACCAAGATTTTAAAAGTTGGATTGTATCGTTACCTGACAAAACGTTAGCATATTCAGAACAATATTCTGTATATTTATTATTCAACAAAACTAACGGATTTGAATATGCTTCAATAGTAATTTTTCGTAATTGATATTCATCTTCTAATTCTTGTAATTTTTCTGCTTTTATTTTGTTCCAAAATGAAGTAGCTACTATTTTTCTATTATATAAAGATTTTTTCTCCATATATTCAGACATCAATTTGTAAATATTCAATTTTTCAATATCCTCTACATAGTGAGCGTTAGAATTAGTTTCTAAAGCTATACCCGAAAAAGTAAACCACAAATCATAAGTGTTTTTTAACTCTTCTTCTGAATACTTTTTAGGATTATACGTTCCTATATTTTCGCACAGATCTGTTGTCCATTTAAAAACAGCTGTGGTATTACTATTTACAGTTATGGTATCACTCTTTTTAAATGAAACTATTTTGTTTTCAGCATTTTTTTCCTTGTCTACGCAACACAAAACAAAAAATGAAATTATTATTATTAGAGTAATTTTTCTCATATTATATCACACAACGTTCTGGGACTACAGCAGATCTTGGACTAAATTATGTTTATTCTTCGAATTTGCCAAATCTTACTGAAAGTTAAACCACTCCTATACAAAACCTCACAGCTTTTGTAGATCACAATAAAATGAAAATATCTCAGAATCTCCGACTTTAAAACCCAGTTGAAGAGAAAAGTATAGAAATAAATAATAAAAGTCATTTTAATCGAAATCTCTTCTACTTTTGCCAAATGTTAGAAATTCTTTACCAGGACGAATATATTGTAGCCATTAATAAACCAAGCGGACTGTTGGTTCACAAATCATTTTATGCGCGCGATGCAAAAGTGTATGCTATTCAGGAATTGAGAAATCAAATAGGGCAACACGTTTATCCTATTCATCGGTTAGACCGCAAAACATCTGGTGTCTTGTTATTTGCGTTGGATAAGGAAGTTTTGAAAATTATGAATGAGCGTTTTGCCACACGCGAAGTCGAAAAAAAATATTTAGCAATTTTACGTGGCTGGTCACCCGAAGAACTAACAATTGATTATGATTTAACCAATGATGATGACATTACACAAAATGCAATAACCTACTTTCATCGTTTGCAAAATGCCGAAGTTGAGTTAGAATTTAACAATAAACCAACGTCACGATATTGTTTGGTAGAAGCAATTCCTGAAACTGGACGTATGCATCAATTACGAAAACATTTCAAACATATTTTTCATCCCATTTTAGGAAGTCGTCCACATGGTTGTAACAAACAAAATAAATTGTGGTTGGAGAATTACGACCTCAAAGGAATGATGCTTCACGCACATCAGTTAATTTTTGATCATCCAATAAAAAATGAACAAATAATCCTGAATGCAAAGATTAATGAAGAGTTTAGCAGAGTTGGTACTATTCTTAATCTGGATTTGAGTAAGTATCAATAGAATAATAAAGGAGTTAAGTAAGATGTTTGATAACTGGTATCAAAAATAAAGGCTTTATGTTTCTTTCTTGAAGTATCAACATTAAAATACTTTGTTTTTTTCATGCAAAAAAATCTCAAAATAATTAAAATCCTTATTTAAAAGAACAAAAAACAACAGCAAAAACATAAGAATATTCTCTTAAAACAAATAACGCCCAAAATAATTTTTCCAAATAATAGATAGATAAAATCTTCATCACGGTTTTCCTATCCAAAAACAACCATTTATTAATCAAATAAATACATCTTAATTAACCCAATTTATTCAGTATCGATAGTTTCAAAATTTAATAATTTAAGAAATAACTACTGAAAAGTTTTTTCAAATTTTATTTGTGTGTTTAAAAATTATTTGCATTTTTGCACCCGCATTAGAAAAATGGCCCGTTCGTCTATCGGTTAGGACGCATGGTTTTCATCCATGTAAGAGCGGTTCGATTCCGCTACGGGCTACTAAGAAGCTTCAGAGAAATCTGAAGCTTTTTTTTATGGAAATAATCCACGAAAGATACTTAAGACGCTTTTTATAGATATTACAATTTCGATTGACTTAAAAATCACCTGAAAAAGAAAGATATTTCTACTGTTTTAGACAGGAATATTTCTTAAAGCAAATGACGCCATTCCTTATTTTTTGACAAATCACTTCTTAAAAACACTCAATTTCAACACCTTATAAACACAAAATCATATAGAATTAACTCTCAAACATTAACGAATAATTAAATCGTATGTTTTTCTTAATAACTGCGTTTATCTTAGTAAATGTTTTTATAAATTTGCGATCTCATATTAAAAGGCATTGTTTTGAATTCAAAATTGTGACTTTCATATAAATAACCCAAAAGCTTAAAAGTTTTTTTTCAAAATTATATTATAACAATAATTAAATACCATGTTTAAGAAAAACAAAAACCAAATTCTATTTTTCATTCTTTTAAATTTATTTTTTTCGATCAATTCATTTTCCCAAAAAAATCTTTATGCGGGAATTGAAATTGGACGCAGAGCTATAAAAACTTCAATTCTGGAGATCAGCAATATCAAGAAAGCTGATTATAAAATTCTTTACTTCTCAAATGAGAGAATTAGTCTTGCCGATCATATTGCAGCTTCAGGAGAGGTTCCTCAAGACGATGTTAACAAAACAAGCAATATAATTGTAGATCAATTGAAGAAAATAAGAGAGGAATTTAAAGTTCCTGAAGCAAATATTTTTATAGTTGCTGCACCTGTTTTCTCTTCTGCGCGTAACATTGATGCTTTGAAAAATAAAATTACTACGCTAACTAATAAAAGCGTTGATGTAATTAACGTTGACGAAGAAGCTAAAATGTTAGTGAAAGGTGCAATACCTCCTGTTGATTATTCTAACGCTCTTTTACTTGATATTGGCGCTCAAACCTCAAAAGGCGGATATATTGATGAACTTGAAGACAATAAATTAGAGTTTATACCTATTGAACTTGATTTTGGAACTATGACAGTTACTGATGCAGTGAAAAAAACCGTTGTAAATCAAAGCCAGGTAAATGATATGTCAACTTATCAGGAAAAATCTTTTGATTTTAATATTGTGCTGCGCAAGAAGATCAAACAAATGCTTGACGCGAATCCTCTTATCTTAAAAAAGGAAAAAATCTATTTATCCGGAGGTGCAGTTTGGGGATTTTCGACTTTATATTTTAATGAAAACGTTAAAGATCATTATATTTCTTTCACCTTAGAAGATGTTATCAATTACGATGCAGTCCTAAAAAACAACTTCACAAAATATAGCAACGTTGCTAAAACCGATAAAGAAGTAGCGAGAGTTTTAAGTACATATGACCAGAAATACCTGATTTCGGCAAATAACATTCTGCTTAACTTATTGGAAGGTATTCCAAATATAGAGACAAAGAAAATTTACTTTGTTAAGGACGGGCAAGTAACGTGGCTTATGTCGCACATTGCAGATCGTTCTAAAAAAGTAAATACTAATTTTTAAGTATTTGCTGCAACATAAAACAAAAAGCTTCAGAGAAATCTGGAGCTTTTTTTGGTTTAGAATAATTTCATCCCCTCGCGAAATAAAAAGTACAGAATTACTCCGTAACAATAAGAGAATCAATATTTAGAATTTGATTAATTTCACCCAAAAGTTCAAGTTCATCAAGAGGAAACATTTCCAATACCATCTCTAAAATAAGAGAAACATTTATAGGGTTTTTGTTTGTACTTGATCTTATGTGCGCTTCATTATCAAGCGAAAAAATACACATTTTAAGCAAATTGCTAATTACACAGCCAAGTTCATAATAATTGACCGCCATAATTTGCGCCTTATAATCATCTGATTTATCATTATCCGATTTTAAAGTATTGAAATATGGAGCGATTAATTTTCTAATATTCTCTAACTTTTTAGTTTCATTTATTTCCATAATAATTTATCTTTTATGAGAATTCAAAGTTTGTTCTATATTTGTAATAATCGGTTATCTTATATGATAACTAGCAAAAAAGATATACTTAGACTAGAAGATCTTTTAAAATAGCGAAATTTAAAATAGATTTTCAAATAAAACCAAGATAGCACGAATCAGTCATTAAGTATTTAAAACATCTAACAATAGGGCTGAAAGCTAAAAAGAATTAGCGTAGTACATCGCACTACGAATTAAATTCAACGTTATATCGCCCTGAAAGGAAAATCCAGAATTTTATTTTTTATATTTATAAATTCGATAGCCTTCTTTTTGATCGAATCCGTCTACATTATAGCCTAATGCTAATATGTCATTTCCAATAATTGCCATATTGATTCCAACAGGGTCATTTAATTCATCAGAAATTAATAGCGTTTCCTTATTATTTTTAAAGTTTTCGCTAATATATTTTTTAGCATTTTCAATTGTTGTAATAGGTTCAGTAGCTTTTTGATTCATCATTTGCTCAGACTTATTTGAATTACAGGATAAAATCGTAAACGTTAAGAGAAATAATAATATTTTTTCCATTTTAGTTTATTTAAGTCTTTCTACAATTAAGGATGAAAAACTTTCTACTCCTGTTTTTATACACGTTTCATCAACTTTAAAATTTGGAGCATGATTCATTGCAATAACTCCTTTTTCGATATTTGAACCTCCAAGAAAAAAGTAAACACCGGGAATTTTTTGTTGAAAATAGGCAAAATCATCATTAAAATAAGGAAACTGTCCATAATCTGTACCTACAAATTCTTTTCCATAAATGTTATCCAGTGTTTTTACCGCAATTTCCGTCAATTTTTTGTCGTTCAAAATTGTTGGGTTTTCCTGCGTAAATGAAACCGAAATAAGTTGGTCTTTATAATTGGTTTCGACTATTTGTTTGATTTTAGGAATAATATTTTTTATGTTAGACAAATTCGTTTCATACAAATAAGCTTCCAGAACAAGTTCATTATTTTTAGAATATATTTTAAAATTCTGATCCATAATCAAGTAATCCCTATAATCTGTATCAGGACTTGTAAGTCCCTTTTTTGGGTCATTCATATTTTGCACTTCCCACGGCTTTGTGCCGGCTATTGTGCGTGACATTGAATTGTATATATTTTTTGTGAGTTCGTTTGACTGTTCTTTCGTCAATTGATCTTTAAGCTTAATTTGAACTCTTTTTTGATACGCAAACATTTCATTTGGCTTTACCATTATTTGCCCAACCGGCAATGCTGTTATGTGCAATCCATAAATTTCGTCAGGCTGTATTTTTGAAAGTAAATTGTTAGCGATCATCTTTTTTGCTCCAACAAAAGTTTCTTCTTCGGGCTGAAAAATAAAATATACCGTTCCGTTTAGCGATTTTTTATTTCTTGCCAGAACTTCGGCTATTCCCAGTCCTATTGCCATATGAATGTCGTGACCACAACCATGTTGAACATTTTTTACTTTCGATTTAAAATCAACCTCATCAGCAAAGTTATTTGGGAGCGCATCCATCTCAGCTCGCCAAGCAATTTTTTTTCCTTTTTTTTCTCCTTTTAAAATCCCTACAACACCATAACCATAAATATTCGTTTCGACTTCAAGTCCTAAATCAAGTAAATATTTTTTTATATTTTGTTGTGTTTGGATTTCATTTCCTGCCAATTCAGGATTTTCATGAAAGTCTCTTCTAATTTTAACCAGCTTATCAAAAATATTATCTGTTTCGAGTTTTATAGATTCCTTAGTCAATATCGCTTTTGGCTTTTGCTGACAAATAGCGTTTTCTGAGCACGCAATAAGTAATGTAAACGATAAGGATAACAAAAATTGTATTTTCATTTTTTGAATTTATTAAAATGTCGGAAAATATTATAAGTGGCTGGGAACCAAATTAACTTTATTTTTCGGTTTGACCAAATTCTAATAATTACAAACGATTTGTTTCTCGCATTTATCTAATCCTAAACAGAACAAAAAAATGCGCAAAGATCAAAAAGACCTTTCCGCATTTTAAAATATTTAACTCTTTTATATAGTCGTTATTATAATATTCAGGAAATAATCGACATTGATTAATCTGAATAAAATCTAATTTTTATTTCACAATCTTTATTGTCTTAGCGACTTTTCCGTTTCCGTTTATTTTCAGAAAGTAAATTCCTTTTGATAAATTTTTACCTGATAAATCTAATTGTTCAGTAGTAGATCCTTCGCTATAGTTTTTATTTTTAACTAAATTAGAAATTAAAACTCCTTTTACATCATATAAATCAACACTTAAAGTAGCTGATTCTTTTAATTGTAAACTTAAAGTTGGAGAATCATTTACAGGATTTGGACTTATATTGATTTCATTTGCTGTTTTAGCAAAATCAATTGTTGATAATGCCAGTGCTGTATTATTTATTCTGGTTAAAATAAAACCGCCTTTATTTCCAGCCATCACAATTTTATTATCTGGTTGAACAAGCATCGTTTCAAAATACTCATGTCCTGATCCAAAATTAATTAAAAGATAACCTTTGTTACCAAACGAAGTATTTAAAACTCCACTCAAACTATAGGATTCTATGCCAAAATTATAATCGCTTGTTAATCCAACGCCATAACCTACAAGTAAATTATTACTGTGATCGATCGTAATATCTGTTGCAAAACTGGCGATATTAGTACCAAAATCTTTAAGAATTTTACCTTTTACTCCAAATGAATTATCTGCAACACCATTTGCATTATATTTTGATATAAAAGCAGAATATTTTACTCCGTCATAGGATGAACCGCCAATATAAATATCATTATTTTTTGAGATTACACATTTGTTCAATTGAGCAATTTGTCTAAAATCTTCTTCAATAAGTCCGGTTCCGTTTGGTCCAAAACTCTTTACAATTTCGCCATTAGTATTATATCGTGCTACGACACAATCAAGTCCGAAATTATTTCTTCCTACGGCTATAACATCTTCATTACCTATAAATTTCATATCCAGTATTTCTCCTCTTGCAATATTAGGAGTAAATATAAATCCGTTCACGCCATATGTGAGATCTAAACTTCCGTTTGAGTTAAATCTGGCTAAGCCAAAAGTTGGAGATCCGGGATCATCTACAGATTCAAATGCCCCGCCAACAACCATTTTACCATCTGCCTGAATTAATAATGCATTAACAAATTGTGAATATTCTAAAGTTTCAACTTTTATTCCATCAGTATCAAAGGTGGTATCTAAACTTCCGTTTTCGTTATATCTCACAATCATGATATCATAGCCTCTGTTTTGTGATACAGTATAACTACTGCCCGCAACCACAATTTTACCATCTGTTTGCAAAGTCACACTTTGACCATAAGAGCGAGTTTCCATTAAAGTGGTTACATATCCGCCAGTTCCAAATGTGGTATCTAAAGCTCCGTTTGGTAAATATCTGGCAAGTAAAAAAGAAGATCCATCTGTATTAGAATTGCTATTACCAATGACTATAATTTTTCCGTCTGATTGTAAAACCGAATCATACGCCAGATTGTTTCCCGGAACTCCGCCGCCAAATGTTGTTACTTTACCGCCAGTCCCAAATGTTGTATCAAGTGTTCCTGCTTGGGAAAATGCTGTATTTGAAAATAATAATGCAAGCACGAATGTGCCAAAAATGGGTAAAGTTCTTTTCATTCAATAGTTTTTTAAGGTTTAATTTTTAGGTAAAAATTCGAAATATTGATTTTTTTCGATGCTAATTTAGTCCTATTATACTTATTATCCTAATTGATTTTGAAGCAAAAACGTTATAGATTTAGCATTCAATTTTAACCTTTTTTCCATAAAAAAATGCGCAATAATCTAAAGACCTTTACGCATTTAAAAAAAAAACAATTAGCTCTTTGCAGAGCTAACCAATAATTATTTCAGAAAATATTCGGCATCGATTAATTTGTTTCCTGTATCATCATAAACGGCGTAATTAAAACCGCCCTGAACACAATATGAACCATATTCTCCGGCTTTATTCAAGGCAATAAAACCAACCTGAATATCCTTTAAATCTTTCTTTCTGTTTTGAGTAAGTTTCACAATTCTGGCAACGGCTTCTTCACAGGCTTTTTGAGGCGATTTTCCTTGACGCATTAATTCAACAACAAGATGACAACCCGAAATCCTGATTACTTCTTCGCCGTGACCAGTTGCGGTTGCTGCTCCAATTTCGTTATCTACATATAAACCTGCTCCTATAATGGGCGAATCTCCTACTCGTCCGTGCATTTTAAACGCCATTCCGCTTGTGGTACATGCGCCGGAAAGATTGCCGTTTGCATCAAGGGCAATCATTCCAATTGTATCATGATTCTCGATATTGGCAATTGGTTTGTATTTACTGTCTTTCAGCCATTCTTTCCACTCCTTTTCAGATTCTTCAAGCAATAAATTTTCCTTTTTAAAACCTTGCGATAAGGCAAATTGCAAAGCGCCATCGCCAACTAACATTACGTGTGGCGTTTTTTCCATTACGGCTCTTGCGACCGATATTGGATGTTTTATATATTCTAAGCAAGCAACAGAACCTATATTAGAATTTTCGTCCATAATACAAGCGTCTAACGTTACACGACCATCTCTATCCGGACGTCCGCCATAACCTACACTTCTTTCTTTGGGATCACCTTCGGGGATTTTAACTCCTGCTTCGACAGCGTCAAGCGCCGTTCCTTTATTTTTTAGCACTTCCCACGCAGCTTCATTTGCCTGAATTCCAAATCGCCATGTTGAAAGAACAATGGGTTTCTTTACTTTTTTAGAATCGAATACTTTTTCTTCTTCTGAATCAGATTTAAAAGATTGCAATGCAACAGCTACCGAAGCTAGTGCTGCCGTTTTTATAAAATTCCTGCGATTTGAATTTGTCATATTAAAATATTTTTAAACCATATAAGTAATTTTTAAACCATATAAATTATATAAGATCATTTAAGCTTGTTGTTTATCACTACTTAAAAAATTAAAACCAAGTTATAAAAAATTCTTTTACATGAACTTATATAACTTATATGGTAAAAAAAAATTAAGCTGTATATAATAAACTTGTCGCTCCTAATAAAGCTGCGATTTCATTATCTGTAGAAACAGAAACGGTTATATTGCTTCCTGATTCTTTTATTTTTTGATTGAAAACAGGTAAAAAGAACTCGCTTGCGTTTGCAATTTTTCCGCCTATTATAAAACTATTGGCTGAGAATTTTTCTAACCACGGCATTACAATTTCGGCTAAATCTTCTCCCATTTCCTGGAATGCTTTTATTGCCAATTGATCTTCGGCTTTAGCCAAATTAAACAACTCCAGGCAATTGTTTAATTTTTTTCCGCTTAAAGCGAAATATTTAGCCAAAAGTCCGCGTGCCGAAACGTAATCTTCTGCGATCCCGTCTTTAAAAGGAATATTATAAATTTCTCCGTCTGTTGGGACTAAATCTCCTGATGAAATAGAGATTCCTTTGTCTATAAAACAAGCTCCAAGTCCGGTGCCTAGCGTAATTGCCATTACTTTTTTAGAAAGATTATCAGAGTCTTTAAAAACTTCGCCTTTACCAAAACAAACCGCATCGTTTTCAAAAAGAATCGGAAAATCACTTGTAAGATTTAATGTTCCCTGAAATAAATAGCGAACATTCAATCCGTAAAAATGCTCGTATTTTGATTGGTCTTTTATCCAGCAAATTCCGTTTTCATAATCAAATGGTCCGGGCATACAAGCGGCTAATCCTACTATATTTTTTGCTTTTGAATTTTCTATCGAAGTCTTGATTGCTTTTTCCCAAATAGCCATTACTTCTTCAACCGGCAAATTAGAATCAAATGATTCTTTGTGCAATGAAAAGTCAATCACTTTCATGTCTACAATATCTATAATCGCTGCGGTGATATGTGTTCCTCCAATATCCAATCCAACGGCATATGCTTTATTCATTCTTATTTTTTTTGGAATTGAACCATTTAAGAGATTTAAAAATTTAGTTGATTTTTTATCTGGAATTTTAAAAAAACTAATTTTCTAATTACTTAATGGTAAATCTATTTTAGTTTTTTATATGTTTTTGTCTTTTAAAATTTGAGGATAATGAATGCTGGTATGAACAATCATTTCTCCAAAAAGTGTATTTGCCCAGGCAAACCATTTTCGGGTAAATTTGGTTACATCATCTTTATGAAATGATTCGTGCATAAATCCTGTATCGGCATTTGTTTTGATCAAATTACTAATACACGCTTTTATTTCTTTTTCGTCAACACTTGTAATCGCCCTTAAAACAATACTCATAGGCCAGATTGTATCTGTTCCGGTATGTGGTCCTCCAACACCTTCTCCAGCTTTTCCTTTATAGAAAAACGGATTATTTTCTGAAAGCACAACTTTTCTGGTATTCAGATAAAGCTGATTGTCCGGCTCAATAGCGCCTAAATAAGGTAATGATAATAATGACGGAACATTGGCATCATCCATCATATGAAAACTTCCGTAACCGTTGATTTCAAACGCAATTATTTTTCCGAATTTCGGATGTTCTATGATTCCGTTTTCTTCTAATCCTTTTTGAACTTGTCCTTGTAATTCTTTCGCTTTAGCGACTAAATTATCATCTTTTAATGCCGGCAAAGAGAATATTTCCTGAAGATATCCAAGTACTTCAATAGCAAACATATTACTCGGAATCAAATAGCCAAACAAAGTACTATCATCACTTGGCCTGAAAGTCGAAACGATTAATCCGCATGGTTTTACAGGATATCCGTAACCGCCTAAAGGCACGCCATCTGTAGCCCAAGCCGTTACTCTCTGAAAATTATATGGGCCTTTATCTGTCCAGCGTTGTTGCTCTTTGAAAGTCTGTAAAATTAAAAGCATGGCTTCTTTCCATTTACTGTCAAACATGCTTATATCTCCGGTTTCCTTCCAATATCCGTGCGCTAACCTTATCGGATAACACAAACTATCAATTTCCCATTTGCGCTCGTGAATTCCCGGCTGCATTTTGGTCATATCGTTTTTCCACTCGCTTACTTGTGTAAAATCTTTGTAAAAAGCATTTGCGTAAGGATCAAGTAAAATACATTTTGCCTGACGATTGATTACTCCTTTTACCAGTTCAGCAAGTTTTTTATCTTCTTTTACAAACGGAATATACGGCCATATTTGCGCTGTACTATCACGCAGCCACATTGCATCGATATCTCCTGTAATGACATAAGTATCAGGTTTTCCGTCGATGATTTCAAAATCTACGGTTGTATCTAATGTATTTGGGAAACAGTTTTCAAACAGCCACGCCAATTCCGGATTTGCAATTTGTTTTTTGATTCTGACAATTGCTGCTTCAACGGCTTTACTGGTAAATTTTCTTTCGGCTAATGGAGGTCTTTTGGAAATAAAATCTTTAAGCGCAAAATTGAAAGTATCTGATTTCATCGCAAAAACATCGGTTTGAAGTGCCAATAATCCTGCTGAAAAAATCCCTGTATTTTTTATAAATTTTCTACGTGATTGCATAGTATTATTTTGAAGTTGAATAAGAATATGGATAAGAACTTGCTGAAGTTCCTCGTTGTAAATTTGGTTTGCTGCTCATTTCAAAATTGAATTCTCCGCCTTTTAATACATCAAAATGGTTGATATAATTTTTAGTATGAGTAGCATTATTCCATTTTAATTCCTGAACATATTTATTGTCTTCAGAATTATTTGGAGCATTTATAACCAGTTGTTTTCCGTTTTCTAATTGCAAAGTGAGTTTCTTAAATAATGGCGCGCCAAGAACATATTCTTCCGTTCCCGGGCAAACCGAATAAAATCCCATTGCTGAGAAAACATACCATGCAGATGTTTGCCCGTTGTCCTCGTCTCCGCAATATCCATCAGGCGTTGGTTTGTACAAACGGTTCATTACTTCTCTGGACCAATATTGAGTTTTCCAGGGTTCGCCTGCATAATTATACAAATAAATCATGTGCTGAATTGGCTGATTTCCGTGTGCATATTGTCCCATATTCATGATTTGCATTTCGCGGATTTCATGAATTACAGCTCCGTAATAACTATCATCAAAAACTGGCGGAGTTGTAAAAACAGCATCTAATTTAGCGGTGAATTTTTTCTCGCCGCCCATTAAATCGATCAGACCGTGAATGTCATGAAAAACACTCCAACTGTAATGCCACGCATTTCCTTCTGTAAAAGCATCTCCCCATTTAAACGGATTGAAATTTTTCGGGAAACTTCCATCTTTATTTCTGCCGCTCATCAAACCAATTTCAGGATTATAAAGATTCTTATAATTCATCATTCGTTTTTCGTATAAACTGATTTCTTTTTTAGGGCGGTTTAAGGCTTTCGCCAATTTCCAGATCGTAAAATCATCATAAGCATATTCTAATGTTCGGGCTGCATTTTCGTTGATTTTCACATCGTAAGGAACATATCCTAAAGTGTTGTAATATTCTACTCCTTTTCGTCCTACGGCTTCTAGCGGACCTTCATTATTCGCTCCGTGCAATAACGCTTCGTACAATTTATTGATATCATAACCGCGTAATCCTTTGATATAAGCATCAGCAACTACAGAGGCAGAATTATTCCCCACCATCACGTTTCTGAATCCCGGGCTTGACCATTCCGGCAAGAATCCACCTTCTTTATAATCGTTGATTAATCCTTCCTGCATTTCTTTATTTATAGAAGGATAAACTAAATTCAATAAAGGATATAAGGCTCTAAAAGTGTCCCAAAATCCTGTTCCTGCAAACATATAGCCCGGTAAAACTTTACCATTATACGGGCTGTAATGCACAATTTCGCCTTTTGCGTTTACTTCATATTGCTTTTGAGGGAAACAAGCGGTGCGGTATAAACAGGAATAGAATGTTTTTAATTGTTCGTCTGTTCCACCTTCGGCAGTTAGTTTTCCTAAAACTTTATTCCATTCTTTTTTAGATTCGGCTACGGTTTCATTAAATGAAGCTTTTCCTAATTCGGCTGCTAAATTTACTTCAGCTTGTTCCGCGCTAATAAATGAAGAAGCAACTTTTACGTTTACGATTTCTCCTTTTTTAGTTTTAAAACCAACTACTGCGCCTACATGATTGTCTGTTAATTCCAGTTTATCTTTTTCTAAAACCTTATCGTGCCATGTATAATTGGTTGTAAATGGTTTATCGAATTGCAATACAAAATAGTTTCTGAAATTTTGCGGAACTCCTCCACTATTGCGGGTTGTATACCCTATAATTTTATTTTCTGACGGAATAATTTTGATATATGAACCTTTATCAAAAGCATCGATTACAATGGAGGATTGCTCGTTCTCCGGAAATGTAATTTGAAAATGTGCTGCTCTTTCCGTTGCTGTAATTTCGGTCGTCACATCATAATCAGCAAGATAAACACTGTAATAATAGGGTTTCGAAACCTCAGCTTTGTGGCTGAACCAACTTCCTCTTTCGTCTTCAATAAAACTTAATTTTCCTGTTACCGGCATGATCGAAAACTGTCCGTAATCGTTCATCCACGGCGAAGGCTGATGCGTTTGTTTGAATCCTCTAATTTTTTCGGCGGTATAAATATACGCCCATCCATCGCCCATTTTACCGGTTTGCGGCGTCCAGAAATTCATTCCCCAAGGTCGGCAAATTGCCGGATAGGTATTTCCGTTAGAAAGACTATGCAAAGATTGTGTTCCCATTAAAGGATTTACATATTCTACAGGATCTAAAGTTTTAACTTGTGCGTTTACAAAAACGCAACACTGTAATATTCCTAAAAAAATTAAACTCTTTATTTTCATATTCTTTATTTTATGTTTTACGCTTTAAGCTGTAGGCTATAAGCTTTAAACTGTGAGTATATACTCTAAACTTGTATTAATATATACCTACAAGGTTTTGAAAACCTCGCAGGAATTCTGAACTTTTAAACTGCAAAATATTCAATGTCAACTTGCAAAGCTTTGTCAAAGTTTAAAACTTTGACAAAGCTGTCGTAAACCTCACGAATCTTTGTCGAGTTACTTGCGGAGATCCCTCGTCCCTCGGGATGACAAAAATGCACAGACTAACTTCTTAAATCTAAAATCTATATTCTAAAATCTTAAATCTAAAACGGTCTATCTTCCTTTTTCACTCCAAATGTTGTCGACGGATTGTTCCCCATATACAATTTTAATTCTCCTCCTTTTACAATCATATCATGCGTGATGA
Source organism: Flavobacterium psychroterrae (assembly GCF_018380615.1). Classification (GTDB taxonomy): domain Bacteria; phylum Bacteroidota; class Bacteroidia; order Flavobacteriales; family Flavobacteriaceae; genus Flavobacterium; species Flavobacterium psychroterrae. The sequence continues at coordinate 22,431 of NZ_JAGYVZ010000034.1, forward strand.
AGGATTTTGTATACGGTTTTCCGTTGTATTCTACTTTTTGAATATAGATATTTGTTTTGCTATTGTTTACGGCATTCAATGTAAATGAAACTCCTTCTTTATAATGTACACTGGCCGAATTTACTAGCGGACTTCCTAAAACATAAATTCCGTTTGCCGGATTAACCGAATAGAATCCCATTGAAGAAAAAACATACCAAGCCGACATTTGTCCTAAATCTTCGTTTCCACATAATCCGTCGGGTTTTGTCGAATAAAATTTATCATCGATTTCACGGATTAGTTTTGCGGTTTTCCAGGGTTGTCCTGCGTATGCATAAAGATATGGAATATGATGATTTGGCTCATTTCCTTGTGCATATTGTCCAATTAATCCACTGATGTCCGGAGAAACTTCTTCACCTTCGACTTTATCTGTGATTAAGAAAAGTGAATCTAATTTGGCTAAAAATTTATCTTCGCTTCCAAATAATTCAATTAAACCGTAAGGGGCTTGTGGAACTAACCACGTATATTGCCACGCATTTCCCTCAACATAATCGTCTTTACGATGTGCTGATGAAAGCGGATTAAATGGTGTTCTCCAATTTCCATCGGTTAATTTTCCTCTCATGAAAGTGGTTTCCTTATCGAAATACAGTTTATACAAATTAGCTCTTTTAGTGAAATAATTATAATCATCTGTCTTCCCTAAAGATTTTGCCATTTGTGCTACGCAATAATCATCGATGGCATATTCTAAAGCATTTCCAACAGATTCCAGCATTTTATCGGCTGGGATATATTCTAATTTTTGAACATAATCCATTCCGTCACGGGTTTGCATCGATGTTTTTTTGATGGCTTCGTATGCTAATGCCGTATCATAATCTCTGTAACCTTTCATGTAAGCATCTACAATAACGGCGATGGAGTGATTTCCGTTCATGGTATTGGTTTCATTTCCCATTAAATGCCAAACCGGTAATCTGCCTTGTTGCTCGTAGATTGCTAAAAATGATTTGACAATATCATTAATTTTATCCGATTGTGTAATCGTGTATAAAGGATGTAAAGCGCGGTAAGTATCCCAAAGTGAAAAAGTGGTGTAGTTGGTAAAATTTGCTTTTTCGTATACTTTTTTATCTGTTCCTCTGTAATCTCCGTTTGCATCATTAAAAATCGATGGCGCAAACATGGTGTGATACATTGCAGTATAAAAAACTTTCATCGTTTTATCGTCTGCTTTGATCTGAATTTTATTTAATTCTGTGTTCCATTTTGAAGTGGCACTTTTTACTACTGCATCAAAATCCCAACCCGGAATCTCGGCTTTGATATTCGCAGCAGCATTTTCAGAACTTACCGGAGAAATTCCGACTTTTACTAAAACCTGTTTGTTTTTTAAGGCGGTAAAATCTAAAACTGCTTTCATTTTTAATCCTTCTCCTTCATTTCCTTTTACCGAAGTTTTATCATCATAAAGCATCATATTAGAAATTGGTTCAGAAAATTCCATCGTGAAAAAGATGCGCTGATCAGCTGCCCAACCCGCAGAATATCGATATCCCGCAAGTGTCGTTTCGTTGATTTTTTTAATGAAAGTTTTTACAGGTTTGTCCCATCCTATTCCATCAGCAAGATCTAATAAAACGTGATTACCTGTTGTAGTATTAAACGTGTATTTATGAAAACCGACTCTTTCGCTTGACGTTAATTCGGCTTTAATTTTATATTTATCCAATAAAACGCTGTAATATCCAGGCTTGCTTACTTCGTTTTTATGCGAGAAATACGATCCGTAACCAGTTGCCATATCTTCTTTTGTTCCTTTGGTAAGTGGTACTTTTCCTGATACGGGCAATAACAGAATATCATTTAAATCTCCAATTCCTGTTCCGCTTAAATGCGTGTGTGTGAATCCTAAAATGGTGTTACTCGCATAATTGTATCCGCTGCACCAATCCCAGCCTTCAAAAACATTTACGGGTCCTAATTGTACGGCTCCAAAAGGTACATTCGCACCCACAAATACGTGTCCGTGTCCCGCTGATCCTATAAACGGATTTACATATTGGGTATAATCTAAATTGGTTTGTTTTGCTTTCTTTTCCTGTGAAATTGCAGGTAAATTAACTAGCATAATTATGGCGAAAACAATGTGCTTATATTTTGTAATCATTTTATTTATTTTTTTATTTTACTTGTGTGATGGCACACGGATGACACGGACAAAACGGGTTTATGCGGATTTTTTTAATCTTTGAACCTAAAGACCCACTGCCGTGCACTTCTACGGAAAACCTTTGTCCCTTTAAACCTTTGTCCCTTTGAACCTTTGAACCTTAAAAACTTAGTACCTTCCTAAAACTTCATATAGAGAATAAACCCTAATCTCCGGTTTTGCTATTTTGCCTTCAAACGTGATTACTTTTTCTTCTCCGGCTTTTAAATCGAAATAATTGTCGCTCCATTTTCCGGTGTATCCTTTTATGGAAACGTTTACATATTTTGCGAATTTTGACGCTTTCAAAATCAGTTTGTTCCCTTTTATTTCAAAAGTGATTTTTGGGTCTTCTAATTTTAAATTTATGGGACGTGTTAAATCAATTTCGGGAGTTTTATCATCACGATAAGCTTCTTTCATGGCGTACCAGGCTGCTTTGGGCTGTCGGTCATAATAATCGGTTACGCTCCAGCTTGCTACAGGCCAGCAATCGTTGAGTTGCCAGACTAATGTTCCCATATTATAAGGCGCTTTTGAACGGTGAATTCCTATAATATTTTTAAGGGAATAATATTGTAAACATTGCGTGAGATACGAATAATCCTCCACATTCATTTTCTTTATTTTGGTCGAATCAATGAAATATCGGTTAAGATACGAATCTAATTTCAGGAATCCCTTTCCGGCTTTTTGATGTGCCTGCAAAATATCGGAATATAAATATCGGTCTTCCGGCAAAGTAAATTTTTCAATTGAAGAATATGTTGGCATTGCCTGCATTCCGTATTCGCTCACAAAACGTCCTGTTTTTTCCTGAACCTTTTCTACATCTTCTAATCCCCACCAGGTTCCCCAATAATGGCTGTCTCCTTCGGTAATACTTTTTTCTCTCGACCAATGAAATAATGGTGATGAACTTATATACGGTCGTTTAGTATCGACTTCTTTTACCCATTTTGGAATGGAATCCTGAAACAAACGAACGTAATCTTTCCATAATCTTGTGGAATCCTGTTTGGACATTTTCATGCTTTTTTGCCAGCCCCAATCTTTAAAAGCTTCATCAATTTCATTGTTTCCGCACCACAAAACAATACTTTTATGATGGCGTAAACGTTTTACCTGATACTGAACTTCTTTTTTTACATTGTCAAAAAAAGCATCATCTCCCGGTATCATTGTTCCGGCAAACATAAAATCCTGCCAGACATAGATTCCGTTTTTATCGCATAAATCATAGAAATAATCGTCTTCATAAATTCCTCCGCCCCAAACACGAAGCATATTCATATTGGCATCTTTTGCCATTCCGATTACTTTTTCATATTCTTTTTTTGTCACTCTGGAAAGAAATGCATCTGAAGGAATATAATTCGCGCCTTTCATGTAAACCGGTTTTCCATCGATTTTAAAATAGAATGTTTTACCCAGATTATCCGGTTGTTGTACGAGTTCGATTTTGCGATCTAATACATAAGGTTTCTCAGGCGTTTTTTTGTCGTATGCTTCTAATCGAGGTGTTTTCCAGATTCCGCAAGTGGTGAATTTTGGTCCCCAATCCCATCCAAAATGATATTGCGCTTTACGCACATAAGCACGTGGATTGTCCGGAATCACAAACGGGAAATCTTTTTTGGCAAGGGAATCGACTACATTTTGTGCCGATTTAAAAACGACAACCAAATCATTATTTCCTGATTTAATTAGTTTTTTAACATCAACCCGCCATTGACGAAACATATTATCTGCTTTTAAAACCAGTTGATTGTTAAGGTAAACGGTTGCATAAGTATCTAATCCGTCAAAAACTAATTCGGCATTTTTTTTATTTAGAGTTGCCGGACTTACTTTAAAAGTGGTTTTATATTCCCAGTCTTTCTTTTCGATCCAAACCAGTTTTTTTTCATTATCTCTGTAAAACGGATCCGGAATTAATTTGTTATTCAACAAATCTGTATGAATCTCTCCCGGAACTGTTGCTGGATACCATTTTACAGTTTTGGTTTCCCGATATTCCCAGCCGGTTTTCAAGTCTATGTTTTGAGCATTTGACGACAATGAAAAATTGGCGAGACAAACGCAAACAAACCAATAAAATCTTTTTTTATACTTCATTCTAACCGAATAATAAATTTATATTTTTTATCGCTGGCAGGTTGAGAAGGAGAATTGACTTTTATCACTATTCCTTCTCTTTTAGTTTTTTATTAGAGAATAAAAGTAACTAACAAAATATCCGGAAATCATTTCCCTATTTGCGACTGCCTAACTTAATTTTAGATTTTTGATTGTAGTCCCGATAGCTATCGGGATTAGCTTCTATCTTATTCTTATAAAAATTAAAAACAGCTATCAATTCAGTCTTTTGAAGTAATTCCATCTTTTTCAGCAAAAGCAATTTTGTCTGTTGCGAAAAAAAGGGGTTTAAAACAGCTGAACTTTCTTTGATATCAACTTGTAATTTAATGAAAATCAAAATAGAAAATAAGCCGGGTGACAGGTATCGCACCCGACTTATTTAAAACTAACCTAACCAAATTAATTATTGTTTATCCCACCAAATTCTGGTTGTCATTAAATCCAACCCCTGACGTGATATTGCTTCTTTATAATTAGCAGCATTTGTTATTAACTCTGACTGATCATAAATTAATCTTCTAGGAACGGTTCCTTTTGTTTCTCCGGTAGGATCATTTACAGGAACAATTGCCGGATATCCGGTTCTTCTGTATTCTGAAAATGCTTCAAAACCGTTGAACAACAATACAACCCATTTTTGAGTAATAATTTGTTCGATTTTTTCAGCTTCGGTTCCAGCAATTTTAAACGGATGAGCCGCGATATAAGTGTTGTATTCAGCAGTTGAAACGGCTGGTACTTTATCTCCAAAAATAGTCAGGATATCCATTGCTGCTTTTACTCCGCCTTCATAATGTACTTGAGCGCTTCCGCCAACGTTCCAGCCTTTTACTGCTGCTTCTGCCATTATAAATTTTACCTCAGCATAAGACATAATTAAAGTTGGTGCATCTAAACGTAATACTGTTGAAGTATTAGGATCTGAGAATAATTTTTTATCTCCACCCGCAAATTCTTTCGCATCATTTGCTAAACCTTGCTGGCTTGCAGGAGAGTTGTCTCCCGTTGCTTCTAATTTTGCATAGATTCTTAAACGTGGATCATTATTATTTTTCAGGAAATCAATATATGTTTTACTGAATTTTACATTTCCATCTCCTCCATTCAAATCATTTCTAACCCATGAAGACGTGATCGGGTTTGTTTTAACTCCCGCCGGACCTGCATCATGTTTTAAAACAAGGCTATCATCATTTGATGTAAAAACTCCTTTGGCAACTGCTTTTTCAACATATTGCTGGGCTTTTGCAGGGTTTACTTTTGATAAACGCATTGCCACTCTCAACATTAAAGAGTTAGCAAGTTTTTTCCATTTTGCAACATCACTTTGATAATATAAATCAGCGTTGCCTACAAATGCTTTATTGGCATCAAGAGCGTCACCGGCTTCGTCTAATTCTTTTAAAAGGTCGTTGTAGATCGCTTCTTGTGTGTCATATTTTGGGGCAAAAACATTTCCGTTATATCCTTTTCCTGCTTCGAAATAAGGAATTTCACCATAAGTATCTGTCAGCTTTTGAAACATCAATACTTTCATGATTCTAAGAGACTGAATCATATTTGAGTTTTCCGGCGTGTCTTTTACAACAGACAGTAATTGAAAAATCTGATTCAATCCTTTTCCGTATGATTCTCCAAAAAGAGAACCTGAATATTCAGACGAATAGGTATATTTTGAACCCGGACCTCCTAATGAAGAGAATTGTTGTACTATTTGTGCTGCGTAATAATTATTTCCTCTTGTATTAGAAAAATCTTGTCCGTCAACATAAATCTCCGCAAGTGTATACATTGATTTTACAGCAGGATCTGTCAAAGCGTTTGGATTCGTATTCATTTCCTCGAATCCTTTATCGCATGAAGTTAATGTCATTGCACCAACAATTGCGATACAGAATATTTTTATAAATTTATTTTTCATCTTTCAATTATTAAAATTTGACATTAAGAGTTACACCGTAGTTTCTTGTCAAAGGCATAGAAGCTCTTTCAAGACCTTGTGCATTACTATTTGAATAGTTTGACTCTGGGTCAATGTTTGGCACTTTGTCGTAAATTGTCCATAAATTATGAGCAGAAAATGCTAAACTAATTGCCTGAAACGGAGTTTTTGACAAATATGTTTTTGGGAAATTATAGCTAAAAGAAATTGCTCTTAACTTTACAAAATCAGCATCATATACAAAATTTGATGTCACATCACTATAACTTCTCCAGTAATCGTATGCAGAAACTGTTGTGTTTACAGGATTTCCGTTAACATCTGTACCTGATACAGCAACTCCTCCTTCACGACCCGGAAGTGTTTGCTCAGATAATCCGTAACGTGTTCCTAACTGGTTTGTAGCTGAGTAGATTTCTCCTCCAAATTTAGCATCTACAAAAATTGAAAGTGTGAAATTTTTATAAGAGAAATCATTTGAAAGTCCCATTGAAGTTGGCGCAACACCTTGTCCGGCAATGATTAAATCGCCTCTCATGAATTTTCCATTTGTATCTAATACAACATTTCCTTGTGCATCTCTTAAATAATCATAGGCTTTGATTACTCCAAAAGGCTGTCCTTTTTCTAAAACCACAGAAGCTCTTGCATCTCTGTTTCCTTCTAATGATTTTGTTGTGATTTTATCCGAAAGATTAAGCACTTCACTATTATTATAAGCAAAATTATATCCTACATTCCAAGTGAAATTTGGCGTTTTTACTGCTTTTACATTTACTGCAAATTCAACCCCTTTATTCATGATTTCACCTACATTGATTTTTGTAGTTCTGTAACCTGAAGCCTGAGAAATATCAGCATCAGTAATATCATTTGTAGTTTTCTTTTGATAGAAAGTCAAATCTGTACTTACTCTGTTATTGAAGAATGTATTTTCGAAACCAAATTCGATTGTACTTACATTATATGGTTTTAAAGTTCTGTTAGGAACTGTTTCTCCATTCACTCCTAAAATTGGTTGTCCCTGAGCATCAGTTTGTCCGTCTGGCGCAGTATAAGTCAATGCTAAAGCATAAGCATCCGGCAAAGCTCCTCCTACGTTACCCCAACCTGCTCTTAACTTTCCGTAAGACATCCATTCTGGTAATTTAATTACTTCAGAATAAATAAAACTTGTACTTACAGATGGGTAAAAAGTACTGTTGCTTGATGGATCTAAAGTAGAGAACCAATCTTCACGTCCTGTTAAACTTACATATAAGAAATCTTTGTATCCTAAATCAGCAGAATAAAAAAGAGAGTTTACTTCACTTTCTGAAAACAATTTATCACTTTGTACCGGCTGCGTATTTCCGTAGAAATATTTGAACGGAACAATAAAATTATTTCCTTTCATTTTTATACCGCTGTATCTGTTATGTTGACGGTTAGCTCCAACGAAAGCATCTAAAGAAAGGTCTTTTGCAATATCACCTTTGTATCCTAAATAACCAGACGCATTATATTCTGAACGGCTTTCTACTCTGTTTTCATAAGATCCTCCAAGACTATAATTGATTCCGGTAGGCTCAATTTCAGTATATTCATAATTAAGATCATCAATACCAATAACCCCTTTTGCATAAATTTTATCTGTAATATTATAATTCACTTTAGCAGAACCAATAAAGCGTTTTCTAAGGTCATCATTCAAATCTTGTTGAGTTGCAAAATATGGATTAGTCTGATAATTATTTCCACCAAAATAATCTGCTTCACCTCCATTTTCATCATACGCATTACTTATCGATCTAATATCCGTTCCCGGAGTCAAAAAAGTTGTTGGGAAAGATGCATTTCTTGGAGAGTCATTTAAATAAGGTCTGTTATGACTTTTTTCTGTAACATATTGAGCATTAGTTTCTACGCTGATTTTTTTGTTTACAGCCGAATTTAAACTCAAAGCAATATTATTTCTGCCAAAGTTAGTTCCAGGTAAAATAGACTCATCTTTAGTGTTTCCGAAAGACAATCTGAAGTTAGTCGTTTCATTTCCACCAGAAATTGCTAAAGTATTACTATAAGAATATCCTGTTCTATAAAAGTTTTTAACATTATCCTTACCGTATGCCTGATATGGTTTAGTAGTTCCGTCAAGTGCAAGAGAAGGCGTTCCGTCGTATTTATCTCCCCATGCAAAATAATATGAATCTCTAAGTTCTTGTAAATCACTATATCTTGTAGCTACACCATTTACAGGTGCTCCAGCTCCATATTGATCTTGCCAGTGTAAAAGGCTTACAGGTGTATTAAATGTAGAATTTGTACTAAAATCTACCCCAATTCCTGTTCCGCTTTTTCCTTTTTTAGTCGTAATCAAGATAACACCATTTGATCCTCTGTACCCGTAAAGAGCCGAAGCAGCACTACCTTTTAATACTGACATCGAAGCAATATCATCCGGATTGAAAGACGACATTCCGTCTCCTTTATCAGCTCCACCATACATTCCTGCATTTCCTTGCTGGCTGTTATCAATCGGGATACCATCTACAACATACAAAGGCTGGTTAAGTCCGGAGGCCGATGTTGCTCCACGAATTACAACACGGCTGGAACCTGATGGTCCTGAAACCGGCGCAGAAACGTTAACTCCGGCAATTTTTCCCTGAAGGGCATTTCCTAAGTTGATTTCCTTGTTCTTTGTCAGTTCCTCTCCTTTTAATTCTCCAACTGCATATCCTAAACTTTTCTTTTGTTTTTTAACTCCAAATGAAGTTACCACAACATCTTTTAATTCCTGTGTGTTTTCAATTAATATAACCGAAACTCTGTTTTCATTTTCCTGAAGTACTACTTGTTTTGATCCAAAACCCATAGAAGACACATTTAATGTCACTTTTCCTTCCGGAACATTCATTTTAAATCGGCCTTCAGCGTCTGTAATTGCGCTAAATGGTTTTCCCTGAACCTCAATCGATGCAGCAATAATTCCCTTATTCTCTGCATCAGCCACTATGCCTGTTATCAATCGGTTTTGCGCCACAGCACCTAAGCTGCTTAACAATACCATCCCTAACACTGCCAATATTCGTTTCATAAGCATTTTTTTTTGGTTATTTGTTTTGATTTTGTTTAACGTGATTTTTTTTAATAATTAATAAAATTCGAACTCAATTCAATATGGTATTCAGAGATCTCCACCTCATAAATACTATGGTTTAATAGTCATGTATTCCTACTTTGTTTCAAGAAATCGATATAGTAAACAGGTCAAAAAAATTACTGAATTTTCACTTCATTTGCCTAAACTCTACTAAAACGATTTAATAAAACGGGTAAAAAAAAACGGATCGTTTCTTTTCTTTTTATTTTAAAATTTGTCTTTGAATTAAACTGATTCTCTAACAATCAATTTGCCTCTTTTAAGACTTTTTTCTACTTCAAATTTTCCCATATCCGTCATTTGGCTCATCAATAATTGTATTGATTTAACAGCAATATCTTCAATGGGCTGGGCAACAACTGTAATTGCCGGTGAATGCAATTTAAAACTATCATGGTCGTCAAAACTAATCACCGAAATATCTTCAGGAATTCTGATCCCCATTCCTTTAAAAGCTTGAAGCCCCGCAAGCCCCATATAATTTGTTAAAAATATAACAGCATCAATATTGGGATTCTTTTTTAAGAAATCAACTATCGTTGCAATTCTGTTTTCTTCGGTACTGTAATAATCCATATGAAGCACAAGAGATGGATTGTACATATCTGCTTCTTTTAAAGCATCTCTGCAGCCATCTTCTCTCAGCTTCATCTGAATCATTTCAGATTTGTTATTCACAACAGCAATATTTTTACATCCTTTACTGATTATAAATTTTGTAGCCGTGTTTGAAGCTTCATAATTATCCATAACCACATGACTTACTCTTTGTCCGGGAAAATATCTGTCAATTAATACAACAGGTTTTTTCAGTTTTAAAAGTAGATCAATGCTATCTTCCAGATTTTCAGTTGGTGTAATAATAAAACCATCAACATTTGCTTGTAAAAGACTGTGAACCAATTCTGCCGAACGCTCATCATCTCCGCCTGTACTGCAATAAAAAACCCTGTAATCAATTCTTTTAGCCTCATCCTCAATAACTCTGGCAAGATCTGCAAAGAACTGATTCGAAATATCTTCAACTATTAACCCAATAGATCTTGTTTTTCCGGTTCTCAGGCTTGTCGCAATCATGCTAGGTCTGTAGTTCAACTTTTCAGCAACTTCCTGCACCTTTTTAATTACCGCCGGGCTAATCCCCATTTTCTCCCCCTTATCGTTAATGACAAAAGATACAGTAGATATAGACACTTGCGCCTGTGTGGCAATATCCTTGATAGTAATCTTTTTCATTAGGGAAGTTAATTTTTTTATTAAGCTATTGTTAATTATATCACAAATATATATAAAAATAATTACTAAAACGATTTTGTAATTATTTTTTTAAACATATCATTTTTTTAATGCTAAATACAAATACAATCATCAGCAATAACGGGTAATTTTAGTATTAATCATTTTAAAGGAATTCAAATCGATTTAAAACTTTTAATATGAATAATCAGCAACTATAATTTAAAGTCGCAAAGTTTTTGAATTTCCCACTTCATTACTTTGCGACTTTTTCCGGCTTTACGAAATATAAACTTCTAAAATCGATGCTGAACCTTCTAACACATAACTGCGCATATCAGCAGGAATTAAAACCGTATCGCCTTTTCTATACATATAGTTTACGTTTTCATATCTAATTTCAAATGAACCTTCAATACACATATAAACCGTAAAAGTATCTCCGTTTTTATTGCCATCAATTTTTCCGTCAAGCGGAATAATATTCGTTGTAAAATAAGGACAATCAACAATTACATTGGATGTATTTGGAGTAGTTTCATATTTTTTATGTGTATCTACTTTATTGTAATTAATAGCATCAAGAGCCAAATCAACATGTAATTCTCTGGTATTTCCCTGAGCATCTTTTCTATCAAAATCATACAAACGATACGTTATATCAGATGTTTGCTGAATCTCTGCCACAACTAATCCTGCTCCTATCGCGTGAACTGTTCCGGTTTCTAAAAAGAAAACATCACCGGCTTTTGCTTTAACATCATCTAAAATCGAAACCAAGGTTTTGTCATTTAAATGTTTCAGATATTCTTCTCTGCTTGAATCTTCTTTAAAACCTACAATGATTCTTGCATCATCATCAGCCTGCATTACGTACCACATTTCGGTTTTACCAAAAGAGTTATGACGTTCTTTTGCTAATTTATCATTGGGATGAACCTGGATCGATAAATCTTCGCGCGCATCCAGATATTTAAATAATAAAGGAAACTGATTCCCAAATCTTTTATAAACTGCAGTACCTAAAATTTCGTTTGGTGCCTGATCGATTAATTCTGTTAACGATTTTCCTTTTAATTCGCCATTTGCAATAACGCTTACATCTCCTTCTACAGTTGACAATTCCCAACTTTCTCCTGTAATTTCAGAAACGATAGGTTTATTCAGGATTGTTTTTAATTTTTCTCCACCCCAGATTCTGTCTTTTAGGATTGGTTCAAACTGTAAAGGGTAAACTTTTGTATTCATATTTAGTTTTGTTTAATTAAGATCTTATTTTTTTGCTACAGATTCAAATGATTTAAATATTTACTTATCTGTATGTGTTTTTTTTGCCACGAATTACACGAATTTCTCGAATTTCTTTCGAAGCTTAAAAAAATCTGCCTGATCTGCAAAATCTGCGAGAAAACTTTTTTTAATAATTTTTCGCAACGCCCGAGCCGATGGCGAACAGGCAACGAATTACACGAATTCCCACTAATTAATTTAACTCATTTAAATAATAAACGTGTCTAATTCAAATTATTTTAATTCTTGAAATCTGTGGGTAAACTTTTTTTCACGCAGATTTAGCAGATTAAGCAAATTTTTTTAGACCAATACCAGAAGGAAAAAATCTGTGTTTATCCGTGTTTTGGCTTTAGCGAATCAGTGTCATCCGCGTGCCGTTTCACATTTTTCATTTTATCGAAATTGCAACTCCACCACTTGCAGCTAATTTTTGCTTTAATTTCGTTTTACTATTCACAGTCATTTTTCGAATATTGTACGATTGCGGATTAGTTTTATAATCTGCCGTTTTTCCATCTTCATAAATAATTGCTGTAAATGATTTTCCCGCAGGTAGAAAACTAAAATCAATTATTGCCGTTCGTGCATTTTCATCTGTGATTCCGCCTACGAACCATTCTTGTTTTCCTTTGGTTTTTCTGGCAATTGTGATATAATCTCCCGGCTCAGCTTCAAGGATATATGTTTCATCCCAATCTAACGCAACATCTTTTATAAACTGAAATGCATCATTAAAACGAATATAATTCTCAGGTAAATCGGCAGCCATTTGCAACGGACTATACATTGTAACATACAATGCCAATTGCTTGACCAATGTTGTACTTAACTTATTTTTTTTATCTCCGTAAAATGATAAATCACCCTGAAAAATTCCCGGTGTATAGTCCATCGGACCACCCATTAAACGGGTAAAAGGCAAAATTGTGGTGTGATCCGGATGAATTCCTTCCATAGATTCAAACTCGGTTCCTCGCGCTGATTCCTGAGCAAACCAGTTAGGATATGTTCTGTGTAAACCCGTTGGACGAACTGCTTCGTGTGAATCTACCATAATCTTGTGTTTCGCAGCTTGTTGTGCGACATAAGTATAATGATTCACCATTTGCTGACCATCGTGATGTTCGCCTCTTGGAATAATTGGTCCAACATATCCTGTTTTTACAGCATTGTAATTATTATCAGTCATGAAATTTAAGGCGTCATTTAATTGTCGCTCATATTCAGCAGTTGACGATGTGGTTTCATGATGCATAATAATTTTGACATTCTTTTTACTGGCATAATCACTTAAATCTTTCACATCAAAATCCGGATATGCTTTTGTAAAACTATAAATACGTTCTTTTTTAAAAGCCGTATTATCTTCCCAGCCTTCGTTCCAGCCTTCGACCAAAACAGCATCGAAACCATTTTTTGAAGCAAAATCAATATATTCTTTTACATGTTTTGTATTTGCTCCGTGGGTATTATTTGGTTTTAATTTAGCAAAATCTGTCTTACCAATTACAACATCCTGATTGTCAGAATATGCCCAAGTCGATCCTCCGCCGGTAAAATATTCCCACCAGACACCAATATATTTTACAGGTTTAATCCACGAAGTATCTTCAAAAGCGCAAGGTTCGTTAAGATTTAAAATCATTTTTGAAGCCAGAATATTTTTAGCATCGTCACTCACCACAATTGTGCGCCACGGCGTAAAACTTCCCGTTTGGATATATCCTTTATTTCCCACAGCATCAGGAACAAGATGTGAACTCAACGAATATGTTTTATCATCGACATTCAGGCACATTGCCGGATAATTTTTTAAAGCTGCTTCGTGAATATTAATGTAAAGCCCATCATTTGTCTTGATCATTAAAGGCGTTTGAGTGGCTAAATTTTTAATCGTTGCTTGTGCCGCAAGAGGAACGTGAGTCGCATTGTAAACCAAAGATTGCATCTCGGATATTTTTGAAGTCGTATAACTATATTCGTTCGTATCATAATCGCCCGGAATCCAGAAAAGTTTATGATCGCCGGTTAAATTAAACTCGGTAGTTTCTTCCTGAATGATAAAATGGCGCAAATTATCCTGTACCGGAAATTCATATCGAAACCCTAATCCGTCATTAAACAATCGGAAATAAATTGAAATTTTTCGCTTACTTTTCTCCTGAACAAGATTTGCTTTTAATTCATTGTACTGATTCTGAATTTCTTTTTGTTCACCTAAAACCGGTTTCCATGTACTGTTTTCTGATTGAAATTTTGTTTCAGTAATTTTAAAATCCCGATTCATAATTATATCCGACTTTATAATAAAGCCTAATTTGCTTTCCTTTATAACTTCTCTTTTTTTATAATTTAAAGAATAAACAGGCGTTCCGTCATTATTTAATTTGAAGGTCAAAGTCAAATTTCCGTCAGGAGATTTTAGTTCCTGCGCATTTAAAAATGAATTCGAAATAATAAATAAAAAGCAGATAAAAAGTATATTTTTCATAAGTCAGAAGAAGTTTTAATAATTGCTAAATCGATTTAGCAAACATAAATAAAATTTACGAAAAGGTTTTAGTTGAATGAATAAAATATTTAATGAAATGAATTTGACTCGATTTTAGATTCTTCATATTTCAATTAAATAGTTCAATTTAGTAAATTTTGACAAATTAGAAATTCTCTATCAATTTATAAATATTCATCACGCACAAAACATTAACTTTTGATACAAATCTAACTTTCAACACCTTACCAAAATGTAATTTAAATTGTGAATATCTATTTTGAGATTTAAGAATTTATTTTCCTGTAAAATCTATCTTTGACATCCTTAAAAATTATAGAGATGAGCGCAACTTGGTACGAATGCAAAGTAAAATATAGAAAAACTGATGAAACTGGCGGACAAAAAGTTTTAACCGAACCTTATTTGGTTGATGCTTTATCCTACACAGAAGCGGAGAAAAGAATAAATGAAGAAATGGCGGCTTATATTAGTGAAGAATTTAAAATCACGAATATAAAAGTGGCTAATTATGCTGAAATTCATCCTTTTGAAAACGCCGATCGTTGGTTTAAATCAAAAGTTTCTTTAATGGCTTACGACGAAGAAAGCGGTAAAGAAAGAAAATCGAATATGTATTTGTTAGTTCAGGCAAATGATGTGAGAGAAGCTTATGACAATACGCTTCATGTAATGCAAAGCACAATGGGCGAATATTCTATTCCGGCAGTTTCTGAATCGCCAATCATGGATGTTTTCCCATATTTTAGCGGTGAAGAAGGAGAAACAGAACAATTAGAAAGATTCAATGCATTAAAAGCTTCAAAACCTGCTCAGGCAGAAGTTGAAACGATTGATCATATGGAGTTTGAAACAGCTTTAGAGGAATAAATGTTTTAAAATTCTAAGAAAAACAAATTCCAAATTCCACAATATTTCAATTCTTACTATTGAAATTTTATAAAGTAGCTTCAGAGAAATCTGAGGCTTTTTTATTTTGTGACATATAAGAGTCTAATTTGTCTAATTGTAAACTCAAAATAAATTATAAATTAGCCAAACCATTAACAACCCAACAAACCAAAGCCCGATTACCCAGAAAACAATAATTTTGACAGGATTTATTCTTCTGAAATTTGTTTTACAATATATTTTAATAAGTCCTGGATATGATTTACAGCGTGACGAATATCTGCATTTGGATCAGGCAAATCATTTGGCTTGGGGTTATTCAGTCTTGTAAATTGTAGGCGAAATAACCAATAAATACACACGTGAATACCAAACGACTATTTATGTTTTTACCAATGCTAAAATCAATATTAATAAAAAGAATCGAAGACGAGATTAAGGAAGAGAAAAATTATAATAAGAAATAAAGTATAAATTATGGTAGACTTCTATCTTATACATGACGAACAAATTACGCCAGAATCACCATCAGATCTGGAATTTATTGGCAATCTTGACCATAAAATATTTCAAAATTTAAAGACGAAAAAAATCATCGATAACAATTATGATTATTATTCAGATTTTAGATGGAATACTCCAATCATAAAGCAAATTTTTGAACACTGCATCAAGCAAGAAACACAAAAAGATACTGATGTAGAACAACTAAAGCAAATACTTAGTACCGCTGAACACAGAAAAAGCGGACTTATTGCTTTTGCAGATTAAATGTTTCAAAATCTTAAACATTATACTAAATGATCGATTTCAGCACTATTGAATATTTAAAAAACGGAAGTCAAAAACAGATTCATGCTTTTGAGGTTTTAAGCAAAAATAAAATGGTATCAAATCTCGCTGAGTTCGATCCTATTTTGGTTGGAACAATTCCTATCAATATTGATATAGAAAACAGCGATTTGGATATTATTTGTTATTGGACAAACAAAACTGACTTTATAGAAAAGTTGCATTCCTTTTTTGAAAGAGAAATTGATTTCACAATTAGAGAAGCAATCATTAATGAAACGGAATCTGTTATCGCTAATTTTAAAATAAATGATTTTGAAATTGAAATTTTTGGACAAAATATTCCCACCAAAAATCAAAATGGTTACAAACACATGATCATTGAACATGAAATTCTACAATCAAAAGACGAAAACTTCAGATTAGAAATCATTAAACTCAAACAAAATGGCTATAAAACCGAACCTGCATTTGCTTTTTTATTAGGTTTAAAAGGCGATCCCTACTCTGAATTACTGGATTATAAAATTTAGCTATTACAGTTTCAATATTTAAAGCCCTATTATTTAAACATTTACAACAAAAAAGCCGAAATTTAAAAATAATTCCGAAATTTCTTTGCAAAACAGTAATTACTGTGTATCTTTGCACCCGAAACATCGCGGGATAGAGCAGTAGGCAGCTCGTCGGGCTCATAACCCGAAGGTCACAGGTTCGAGTCCTGTTCCCGCTACAGAGAATAACCCATCAAAATTTTGATGGGTTTTTTGTTTTTTACAATCTCTCTCAAGCCCTGTAAATGTTGAGACCAACCCAAAAACAAGGTTCACTTTATCGGTTAGATACTGCCTGTTTTCTGCCCTAATTGACAATCCCTCTGGAAATACCAAGTTTTGAATCCTGATTTTACTCTCAATATCTCCTTCTCTCCAGTATTTACTGATGTTAGAGACTTTTTCTACTACCTTATCGATATGTCTGTTGTGGTTAGATATTTTTTTGGCATTGGAGTATATCTGGCTTTCAATCATCTTTAATTCGGTTTCAAACTGAATCGCATATCTATTGTATTTATCATCTCCAAAATTCGTATTCTCAAAATAGCGTTTATCCAAATTCTCAATTTTAGTTTCAATATCTTTTTTCTTTAGAAGTAAGCTTTTCGTTTCCTCTTTAGCCTCTGCGTTCACAGCATCAAAGAATTTATTTAACTGTATTTTAAAAGGCTCTACAAATTTTGAGTTTAATGTATACTTTGACAATAATCTTTCGAAAGAATCATTCAAACCTTCCATTTTTGATTTTTGAGTGGTAAGAGCATTAAAACTGGCATTTTTACATTTTTGGCATTTATAATAATGCGCTTTCTTTTTTCGAACCTCATAACTTGTAAGCAAGCAACCACACTCGCACCTTAAAAATCCTGTAAGGGGTCGAAACTCATTGACTTTAGTTTTACAATATTCTTTAACTGCAATTACGTTGTTTTCCGAAAGCATATTATCAACTTTCAGGAAATCTTCTTCACTAACTATCCCTGCCCAGTTTCCTTTCACTGGTTCTTCAATTAATGCATTAACTAAGATCCCGCAATAAAATGGGTTTCGCCACATAGAACCAATACCTTGTTTTGAAATAATCAAATTCAATTTCTCAAGTTTCTGTCTGATCACATAATCTCTTTCCCCTGCAAGTTTCCATTTCCATGCCTTTTTTAAAACCTCTCCTTCCTTATTGATTGTAATAGACTGCGTGTCCTGCATTAAGGCATAATCCCCAACTTTTCTTCCTCGCATTGTATAGCCTCTGGGAGCTTTGCCAAGCCAGTTACCTGACCTTAGCAGTGCTTTCATGCCAGGAATTGTTTTCTCCAATCTGTCCATGTTTTCCCTTCTGGCATCCAAAAGCTTGCTGTAAATATCTAATTTACTGTATTCATCATTGGTGCAGAGTCCTGATGAAGTCTCGATCAAATGAACACCCAATTTATCCACTAGTTCATGTACAATCGTTATAGCGTTGCCCCCTGTTCTGGAGAACCTGCTGATAAATTTGATAGCAATAGCGAAAGGTTTCTGCTTTGAGCTTTTAACTTCTTCCAGCAGTTTTGTAAACTCTTTTCTTGTGAAATCTCCCGAGGCGCTTTCATAAGTACCTCCAAGTATATTTTTAAGTGTATAGCCATTCCTAGATGCGAACTGAACTATTTCACTTCGCTGTTCTTCCAGACTATTATTTACTAACTGCAGTTTAGAGCTTACCCGAGTGTAGCCCCAAATTTCTTTTACCACATCTTTTTGAGTTAGTTTTTCTTTTTGAAATTTTTTGAAATTTTCAATACTCATATTCTTAGTTTTAAAAATTATAAACTATTACTGCTAATTGAAACAGGCTTTCAATTATTTCCTGACCCTCAGATTCTGAAATTGTTTCAAAACCTTTACAGCTTCTTAATTCTTCAATCGTTAATTTCACCTGATTCTTTTCGGCTCTTTCTTTCTCATTGCCAGAGACGCTCTCTCTTTGTTCAAGCTTTATATTTATATTTTTGGCATGTGGCTCTATTAAGCCCCTACCTATAGTGATTTTTATTTTATCGGTTTCTTCATTTCTCATCTTGCACCTCCTGCTTTAAACTGTAAAAGACCGCTTTCACGATCTTTACTGATACACCTAATTATATTTATTTTAATAAATATAATTAGGCATGTTTGAAGCTATGACGTTTATAGTGCCACTGGTACTCTTTGTCTTTTAAAGTCATAATATACTAAGCGAAAATTGCAGGCTTACAGCAATTTCAATAATTAAAGCTTGGCTAGAACATAACCGAAAGGTGTTTTTTCGATAAACAGCAATTAATAAAATCTTACCGATGTATCTTATCAATTCTTTATATATGGCACACTGAAAATCATGTTTCATACATTGTACGCGAATTAAACACGTCTGTAGACTAATATTTCTTGAAATTTCGCTGTTATATCAAGGTTTTGTAATGTACTTTTCTTCAAATTCCTCTGTGAGCTGTACTATCTTTTTGGATAAAACAGCTAATTCTATTGTCTGCTTTTCGAGTTTGTACAGATATGCTGAAGCTTTCTTTTCGGAAAATTTTTGATATAAAATCTTTACTACCTGATTGTAATTTACCCCGACAGTGGATATTCTGGATAAAGTGAGCACCTAATTCTGGATAAAAGTGAGCAGTATAAATGAACTCAAAAAGGTGTCTAAAAAGTAGTTTAAAAATATAAAATTATTTTATTCTATTAGTTGTTTTTCTA
>NZ_JAGYVZ010000035.1 GCF_018380615.1 Flavobacterium psychroterrae
TAGAAAAACAACTAATAGAATAAAATAATTTTATATTTTTAAACTACTTTTTAGACACCTTTTTGAGTTCATTTATACTGCTCACTTTTATCCAGAATTAGGTGCTCACTTTATCCAGAATATCCACACTGACTTTGTAAACGCTTCTAAAAACGCGATACTTGCGGGTTTTGATGGTGTAGAACTTCATGGTGCAAATGGGTATCTGCTGGAACAATTCCTAAATCCAAATGTTAATACAAGAGAAGACGAATATGGTGGAAACCTCATAAACAGAAGCCGTTTTACATTAGAAGTTACAAAAGCAATTGCTGGTGCTATTGGTGCTGATAAAATAGGAATTCGTTTTTCTCCATTTTCTGAATTAAGTGACCAAAAAGGGTACAACACAGACGAAGTGCATCAAACTTATACTTATTTAAGTAGGGAATTGAACAAATTGGATATTGCCTATATTCATATTTCAGCCAACCCTGCAATTCCTGAAAAAACATATAAGGCAATTCGTGAAGCATTTAGTAACACTCTTATATATTGTAATGGTCTAACTCCTGAATCGGCTGAAGAACTTTTACAGAATAATACGGCAGACCTTGTTGGTTTTGGACGTGGATTTCTTGCTAATCCTGATTTTGTTAGCCGTTTAGAAAAAAATGCCCCACTCAATGATCTTGACTACAACACATTGTATTCTCCTGGTGAACAAGGTTATATCGATTATCCACTTTATACATCGAGATAATGAAAGCAATTCAATATAAAAACTACGGAAGTTCCGCTGTTATTGAACAGGTTGAAATTCCGACACCATCTATCCAAAATGAAAATGATGTTTTAATTCAGGTTAAGGCTGCTGCTATAAATCCTATAGATATTAAAATACGAACGGGAATTATGAAGAAAATCCGTCCAGTACAAATGCCATTCATACCAGGAGGTGAAGCTTCGGGAATAATTATTGAAATTGGAAGTGAGGTATCAAAGTTTAAAGTGGGTGACGAGGTAATCGCTCTTACAAAGACGAGTGCTTATGCCCAATATGTAACTGTGAATGAAAACGCTGTTTTACTAAAACCACAAAGTTTGTCTTTTGAAGAGGCCGCTTCAATAAGTGTAAATATAGGTACTGCACAATCTGTTTTATTTACAGAAGGAAAATTGGAGAAAGGGCAAAAAGTTTTAATTCAAGGAGGTGGCGGTGCTGCTGGTGGCGCAATGGTGCAAATGGCAAAAGCTGCCGGAGCATATATTATCGCTACGGCTTCTGGAAACGGAGTTGCTTTGGCAAAAAGTCTAGGTGCAGACGAAGTAATTGATTATAAATTATATGATGTAAGTACTATTGCTACAGATGTTGATCTGGTGGCGGATACAGCAGGTGGTGAAGCTCAGGAAAAACTTTTTCAAGTGTTAAAGCAAGGAGGTAGATTATTAAGTATTGTCTCACCACCATCACTGCTACTGGCAGAAAAATTCAACGTTAATGCTCGATTTGTAGCTTCCGACATTTCTCTCAAGAGCTTAGAAAATGGCATTGATCTGATAGGAACGGGAAAATTTAAGACAATTGTTTCCAAAACATTTAAACTTGAAGAAGCTGCAATTGCACAGGATTTTTTAACAGTTGGCGGGGTAAACGGAAAGGTAGTTTTGCTTGTAGAATAAAAAAATAAAAGATAAAAAATGGAAAATAAAAAAGTTATCATTGCCGGTGCAACGGGATATCTGGGAAGTCAGATCGTAAAAGAGTTACTTATACAAGGAGCAAATGTTACTGCTATGGTTAGAGCCAGTAGTGATAGAAGTAAACTGATAGAAATAGGGGTTGAAAATTTTGTTGTAGGCGATATGATGGATACAGCTTCTTTAAAACTCGCCTTGTCACCCGAGCATAGTTTTGACGTAATAGTTGCTAGTGCAGCGGGATATACACGTCGTCAGAAAGGCGACAGCGCAACTACAGACACAATTGGCTACAAAAATCTGGTTGATGCTACTAAAAATGCGGGAATTCCTCGTTTTGTATTGATCTCAATCCTCGAATCGGACAAAGCTATAAAAGTACCCCATTTTCATAACAAATTCCTAATCGAAAAATACCTTATAGAAAAAAAGCAACCCTACATTGCCCTTAGACCGGGAGCGTTCTTGGATCAAACGCCGGATTTTATAATTGATAAAATTAAGAAAGGAATACTACCTACATTTTTAACTGGAACATACGGGATTATCTATACACCACAATTAGCTAAATATACTGCTATGGCAGCTGTTATTTTGCCTGATACAGAGTTAAACACTTCCATAGATGTAGGTTGGGACAGACCTGTAAACGAACAGATACTGAAAACCGCTTTTGGAACTGTCCTAAAAAAGAATATTCAAGCTAAGCCAGTTATGCCGCCATTCGTACTTAAATTTATCCTGCCTGTTGTTGGGAAATTTAATGATAACATTTATGATATGATTCAAATGATAAAATGGATCGATACTGGTATTTATATTAGCAAAAACACTCAAAAACAGAAAGAACTTTTTGGAGAACTTCCAACTGTTGAAGAAAGTATAAGACAATATTGTTGCGACAAGGGATTAATCTGAAGAATTATGAGAGGATACTACTCTTTAATTTTTTTTTCATTAAATTAACTATCTAAAATTTAAATTTATGGATTTAGAAACTTTTAGAAATCATTGCCTTTCGTTGAAGCTGGTAAATGAAAAAATGCCATTTGATAAGGCAAAAGGGGACTATGCTAAAAACTTGCTGGTATTCTCCGTGTTCGACAAATGGTTCTGCTTTTTCAATGTTGATGCATTTGACTTTTGTGACATTAAGTGTGACCCAGAAGAATCAGAACAACTTCGAGACATTTATGAAGGGATAAGACCTGGTTACCATATGAATAAAAAGCATTGGATCAGTATTTATTTTAACCAGGATGTACCAGATTCCAAAATTTTAGAACTCGTGAATAAATCCTATGATTTGGTGGTGAAAGGTTTAACCAAAAAACAGCGTGAGGAATTAAAAAACATGTCGTAGAAACAAGCAAAGTGTGCCTCTAATTAAGCATTACAGGCCATATAAAAAAGATTACAAATAATTTTACATTTGAACAAAAGACTAAGACTATGACAACTAAAAAAATACCTGCTTACGAGCAAAATTATACAACAGAAGAACATAAACTTGCTGAACACATCATCGGGTTGGAAAAAGCAGCACTTGACAAATGGTTCAATGGTGACATTTCCGGGTATGAGCAACTTTGGTCTAAACGCAGCTTTACCTATTTTGATGCAGTCGTTACAGAACGAGTAGACGATCATGCCACTATTGCTAAATTTTTAGAAACGATTAAAGGCAAGTTGTTTGCCGACTCCTATGATTTTCGTAGTCCTCGTGTACAAATAGGAAAGGATATGGCTGTGCTTACTTTTCAGGTTTTCGCAAAAACCAACCTTATAGATATGGAATATAATTGCATCGAAGTATATCAAAAAGAAGAAGATAATGAATGGCGGGTAATTCATTCTACATGGTCATTTATCCGACCGATGGACAAGAAATTCAGTGAAGAAAAAAATATTGTATAAATCTTAAGCTTATAAAAGCCTGCAACATTTTTTGTATGTTTGTGATGCTATTTATAATTAATAAATCAATGTATCAAAATCTTCTATCATACATTAATCAGCATACAACTATGCCACTTACCAGTGTTGAAATAGGTTTGATTGAAGCTGCTTTTCAACCAAAAAAGTTGCGAAAAAAACAATACTTTTTACAAGAAGGTGATGTTAGTAAATATGCTGGTTTTATTGTAAAAGGGGCTATGCGACAATACAGTGTTGATGAAAGAGGTGTAGAACATATTGTACATCTTTATATTGAGAATTATTGGGCAAATGATCGCGAAAGTTCAATAATGCTTACGCCTTCAAAATATAATATTGATGCTTGGGAAGATACCGACTTACTCATTGTTACAAGAGCAGATATGCTCGATCTTATTGACAAAATTCCTGCCTTGGTAAAAATGATACGATCAATGGACGAGAGAAATGCCATTGCCAACCAACGCAGATTAAGCTCTACTATTAGCAATACCGCAGAAAAACGCTATGAAGAGTTTGCTGAAAACCATCCACAATTTATACAACGTTTTCCCCAACATCTTATTGCTTCTTTTTTGGGTATTACTAAAGAAACCTTGAGTAGAATTAGGAAACAATCCATAAAATAGATTTCTATTTTTTAAGTTTTATGCAAACCGTTGACAAATGTCAACGGTTTTTTTTATCATATCTCATTTATATAAGAACTAATTCTGGTGCAACTTTGCCTTATCAAAATGATAAAAAACATTAAAATTTAAACAAAAATGGAAAATTCAAAAAATACCCAAGCAACTCAATTACTTCAAAATACTATAGATAGATTTCTTGCCAAAGACATGAAAGGCTGGTCAGATCTTTGTGCTGAAGATGTAGTTGCTGAATTCCCTTTTGCTCCAGAAGGTACTCCAGCACGATTTGAAGGTCGTGAAGCTCTTTATGCTTATTTAAAAGATTATCCAAGTTATATCGATGTAAAATCATTGCCAAATCTTAAAATCTATGGTACTGATGACGAAAATGTTGCAATTGCTGAGTGGAGTGCCTCTGGAGTTGTGATAGGAAATGGGAATCCGTACGAAATGAGTTATGCAACATTTGTAACTTTTCGTGAAGGTTTAGTGGTAAACTACCGTGAATATTGGAATCCACAAGCTTTTCAAAAAGCAATGAGTGGAGGAAGCTTTGCAGAATAATAAAAAAAATTTAAAAAACCGTTGACATTTATCAACGGTTTTTTTTATCATATAGTATCGATTTAAGCCTTATTCATGATAGAAATTTGCATCAATAATAACAACAATTTAAAAATAACAAAAATGAAAAACAAAATTATTTATTGGGCAACGACAGGAATTATTAGTGCTATGATGGTATTTAGTGCTTACGGATATTTTACAAATCCAAATATGAAAGCTGCGTTCGTGCATTTAGGATTCCCTGATTATTTTAGAATTGAACTAGGTGTTTTAAAAGTTTTAGGAGCTTTAGTATTGATATTTCCAATGGTTTCAGATAAAATTAAATCATTCGCTTATTTCGGATTTGCATTGACATTTGTTTCTGCATTTATTGCACACATGGCAAGTGGTGACGCAATTTCGGTTGCTGTTGCACCTATTATCTTTCTAGTAATTCTATCAGTGTCTTATATCTTTTATAATAAAGTAAAAGCATAATTTTTTTGGATATGAAAAAGGAAACCAATTTTTCGACAAAAGGTGAAAGAACTAGCCTTGGTCCTTTGATTATCAATCGAATGTTGCCTAATACCTATACCAATAAAGTAGGTTCATTTGTGTTTCTTGACTATGTTGCCCCAGCTATTAAAGAAATCATAAATACAAAAGGGATTGGGGCGCATCCACATCGAGGCATTGCTACATTGACTTATATTCTTCAGGGCGAAGTTGAGCATTTTGACAGTGCGGGAAATACTGGAAAAATACATTCTGGTGGTGCCCAATGGATGAAGGCAGGAAATGGAGTTATACACGATGAAATTATTAATTACGATTCCAAAACTGAAAGTAAAATTATTGAAGGTTTTCAGTTTTGGATTAATTTACCCGCAAAAAACAAAGCAGAAGATCCAGTACATATTGCGATTCAGGCCAAAGAAATTCCTAAAAAAGTGTTGCTCGATGAAGCAGGTTGGATAAAAGTAATTGTAGGTAACTATGAGGATTTGAATGCTATAATTCCAAATTATGCTGAACAGTTTTTATATCATCTTCATATAGAATCAAGAAAGCAATTTTCGATAAATCTGTCACATAAAATTGAGTCTGCAGCATTTTTAACAACAAAAAAAGCTACCCTAAATGATGAAGAATTTGAAGCTGGAGAATTGGTAGAATTTGGAAGTAAAGAAGGTGAAATTGAAATAAAAAACAATTCAGATACTGCGATTGATGTTTTATTATTTGGAGGTGAGGCTTATACGGAACCTATCGTATCAGAAGGGCCTTTTGTTATGAATTCTTCAGGAGAAATTATGGAAGCATATCGAGATTTTTATGCCGGAAAATATGGGAGAATAAACTAAAATTTTAAATAGATATTTTTATTCTAGGAAACAGTCAGCCAAAAGTTTCAAATCTTCTAATAAAAGTTTCGAATTTGCTCCTGATAGGTTCTTACTTTAAACCTGCTATTTTAGCGGGTGTACTTGTTTTTATATATTTTTATTACTACAAATCACGGATCAGGTTAAAAAAAAATCCAAATTGTTTTTTTGAGGATCCACACGAAAACAGTATTATATAAAAAAACGGATTATAGTATACACCATAATCCGTTTACAAATAAAATCTAATAATTTATGAATTACCATATAGGTTTGATTCCCCTCCATCAATGGCAATAGTCTGACCATTTACATACTGACATTCATCGCTAAGCAAAAAGGCTACAAGGTTACCCACATCTTCAGGTTTACCTAACTTTCTTGTGGGATTTCTTTGTGCATATGTTGTTTCAGCTGCTTTTGGGTCGGCGGGATTTACCTGTTTAAAAGCTTCTGCTACCATTGGCGTCAGGATAGCGCCAGGTGCGATTGCATTGGTATATATCCCATCTTTACCATATTCTATGGCTGCATTTTTGGTCATACCAGAAACGGCATGTTTACTAGCCACATACGGCATCTGGTTAACAACACCCCTTATTCCGCCTACAGAAGCTACGTTTACAATTTTCCCTCCGCCTTGTTTCTGCATTACGGGGATCACGTATTTCAGGCCGTAATACACACCCATAAGATTGATGTCAATTACTTTTTTAAATACATTGATATCATAGTCTACTAATGGTGCCTGTTTTCCTTCGATACCTGCATTATTGTAAAATCCATCGATACCTCCAAACTCTTCAACTGTTTTGTCTACATAATTTTTAACTGCCTGTTCATCTGAAACGTCAGCGACGATAGTGATGATTTTTGCAGTTGGCGCAAGGGATTGGATTTCTGCTTTTGCTTTTTCAAGTGCTTCGGCATTGTAATCTACAATCGACAGGTTGGCTCCTTTTAATGCTACGGCTTTACTTGCTGCAAGTCCCAGACCCATCGCTGCTCCGGTAATAATAATTGTTTTGTCTTTAAATATGCTCATGATATATAGTATTAAAATGTATTAGTTGAAAAAATATTCATTTAAGATTGAAATTATTAGCTCATGCCTCTCCATATCATATCAAAGCAATCATCTATGAGCTGCTGGCTTAATGGAAATAATTTTTGGATGATGCCAGTAGAGCAGGAGCGCACCGCACCATCAAAAAAGCTAATAAGTATAATTGCATCTACTGCTTTTATGATTCCTTCCTGCTGTCCTTTTTCTAAAAGATTATATAGTGGCTTATTCTGTTTTTCATACTCGGCGAGTTGTTTTTCAAAATTGATCTGGATGTAGCCGGACTGTTGGTACTGGTCGATAAATACGGTTTCGTCATAATTATTGAGCCTGTAGTTGAGCATATTGATATAAATTTGCTTAAGGGATTGCCTTATTGGTACATTAATATCAAAGTCACAATACATTGCCTGTGTCATTTTATCCTCTACAGCCGCGTAGGCCAACTGTACAACTTCTTCTTTATTTTTGAAATAGATGTACAGAGTTCCGGCGGCAATTCCGGCTGTTTTACTTATGCCTGAAATAGTAACGCTTGCTAATCCCTGTTTGCCCGTAAGTACAAATACAGAATTTAAAATTTTCTCTCTTTTATCAGGATCTAATGGTCTCATACAGTAAAGTTAAATGAAATAATATTCATTTAAATGTAAATATGCAAATTATAACTTTTTTTTAAGGGAGTTTGATGCAGTAATCTTAACTGTACATTTTCATGATTATGAAATTATCGATGTCAGGTCTAAAAAGACAAATTTTTGAAAAACAATGAAATTTAAAGCACTTAATGCAATAAAAAGCATTCAAGATAATACAACCGTAGTTGCTGAGACCCGCAGCGCTTCTTTTTTTTTAAAATACTATAGTTGAATTTTCAGAAGCAAAATTGCACTATGATCCCTTATTTATCATTTTGCTGATGTTGATACTAATAATTGCTTTAAGCAGAAATCGATGTGAAATAAAACTTTGCTTATCAAAATGGTATGTATTGAAGGTGTTTTGGTATCTCGTATCGATAGCCTAAGTTTTAATTTTGTAATAGATAAAAATTAAAAAATTATTAAAATGAAAAAAGCCTTAATAATAATAGATGTACAAAAAGAATATTTTGAAAATGGTGCATTAGAACTTGTGAATCCAATTCCGGCAAGTGAAAATGCAAAAAAAATATTGGAGCATTTCAGGAAAGAAAATGGTATCGTTGTTCATGTGCAGCACATCTCCGGAGAAGGAGTTCCTATTTTTGTGCCTGGAACGCAAGGGGTAGAAATCCACGAAAATGTAAAACCACTTCAAGGCGAGAAAGTAATCACTAAAGCTTTTCCTAATAGTTTTAGAGGTACAGATTTGCTGGAATATCTGCAGTCAAATGATATCACACATTTGGTAATTGCCGGGATGATGACTCATATGTGCATTGACGCAGGAACAAGAGCGGCTTTTGATTTTGGATTTGAGTGCACGGTGATTGGTGATGCCTGCGCCACAAGAGATCTTGAGATTAACGGTCAGCATGTTAAGGCTACTGATGTACACAATGCTTTTTTAGCTGCATTGGAATTTTTTTACGCCAAGATTGTAACAACAGAAAACTATTTGCTTTCGTAAAAAACGTATAAATCTCTTTTTTATAAAATGGGCTGTAATTTATTACGGCTCATTTTTGTTGTTGTAAGCCATTTGCAAATGAATTTGTAAATTTGCGCAATCAAGTTATAATTTTCTGTGAAGAATATATTTCAAAATACGTTTGAAGGAATCATATAAAAGATTTTAATCCTTTAGATACTAAATAAATAAAATGAAAACAGTCAAATTTCATAAAAGCGAATGTGGCGTTGAAATGCTTCTCAATGTATTGCACGGAGATGCCCTGAGTGAAAGATATTTGGAACGAGATAGTTATAATACCGATTTTTTTGAAATTTTGCTTTTTAAAACCGCGAAGGGATCTTTGATTTTAAATCAGCAGAAAATCAATATTTCTGACAATACAATTGTTTTTATTTCACCTTTTCAGAAAAGGCAATGGAACTTGGAGAAAGAAGGACTGGACTTTACTGTTTTGGTTTTTCAGGAAAATTTTCTTAACGATTTTTTCTCAGACAAATTTTTCACTTATCGTCTTCTTTATTTCTATCAGTTGAATTATCGTTTAAATATTACTATTGAAAGCGATGAACTTCAAAAAGCACTGGACCAGCTTATGGAAATAAAAGCGGAACTTGTAAACGGCAGGAAAGACAGTATTCATATCATACGCTCTCTAACGTACTACCTGCTTTTGAAGTTCAACAGAGTATATGCCGAGAAAAATAATCTCTCTATCGAAAGAGCCGAGAATAATTATGCTTACCAGTTCAAACAGTTATTAGAAATGAATATTAGGGATAAACAAAGAATTGACTATTATGCAGATTTATTAAATGTCAGCAGGATTACTATTAATAATTGTGTAAAAAAACAGTTTAATGTTACCGCGACTGAACTATTGAAACAGAGATTAATGTTTGAAATAAAAAATGATCTGATACATTCCGGAAAAACAATTGCTGAGATCGCTTATGATCTTCATTTTTCGGAACCCGGACATATGATGCGATTTTTTAAAACCCAAACCGGAATAACCAGCAGCGCTTTTATTTCGGATTATCAAAAGGGAATATTTTCTTAGTTGTAAGACGGAATAGGTAAAGAAGCCAAACATTTTTTATAAATCTAAGAAAATACAAAAGTATGCAGATGAGGTCGCATGGCATTCAATCAATGAAAACTACAAGAATTTCATCCCACACATAAAATTTAAGGCGTAATAATTTCGCTTCGTTTAATCTGCCTTGCGCAGCACAAATTCTAAATATGTTCAAAAAATACACATCTAATAAAATCTATTACCAAAGTACAGTAGCACTGGCAGGACCTGTTGTAATTTCACAGCTGGGGCATACACTGGTACAGACCGCTGATACTATTATTATCGGACATTATGCCGGAACGATATCATTGGCTGCTGTTTCGCTGGTACATTCCGTTTTCATGGTGGTTTTAGTTATTGGGTTAGGGGTAGCTTACGGATTAACACCTTTAATTGCGCAGGAAAATGGAAAGTCAAATTTTAAGGAATGCGCCCGACTTCTTTCTAACAGTTTATGGCTTAATGTGGTAACTGCAGTTTTTCTTTTTTTGTTAGTATATTTTGGTTCCATGTTTGCCATGCAGCATGCTGATCAGGATCCGCAGGTAGTAGAAACGGCAAAACCTTATCTGTTAATTTTAAGTTTATCGATTTTGCCTTTGATGATCTTTCAAACATTCAAACAGTTTGCAGAAGGACTTGGTTTTACAAAACAAGCCATGAGCATCACTATTTGGGGAAATGTGGTTAACGTCGTTATTGCCGTGATTTTAGTAAAAGGATTGTTTGGTATTGAACCTATGGGAGTTAAAGGTGTAGGAATTGCAACCTTGGTAGACAGGGTTTTAATGATGCTGGTAATGGTATGGTATGTCCTTAGATCAAATCATTTTAAAATTTATTTACAGTATTTCTCCGTGAAGTTTATCGATTTTTCAAAAATACTCGATGTAGTAAAAATTGGATTACCTGTTGCTATGCAGTACGTATTTGAAATAGGAGCATTTGCAGTTGCAGCTGTAATTGCAGGTCAAATAGGTTCGACTGAGCAGGCGGCGCATCAAACAGCCATCACACTTGCTGCAATGACCTATATGATGGCTGGTGGAATTGCATCGGCTGCGACCATTAAAATTGGAAATAGCTTTGGAAAAAAGAACTACAAAAGACTTGAGAAATTTGCTTACGCTTCTTATCATTTGGTTATTATATTCATGCTTTTCTTTGCGCTTATTTTTACACTCTTTAATCAATATCTGCCTTACCTGATAACAAATGATGTTAAGGTTATAATGCTGGCTTCACAATTATTGGTAATTGCCGGAATATTCCAGCTCTTTGATGGTACACAAGTTGTGGGATTAGGAACACTTAGAGGAATGGGCGATGTCAATGTCCCTACTTTGATAACCTTTGTTGCATATTGGTTAATTGGTCTGCCATCGTGCTATGTTTTAGGTATTCATCTTAATTTAGGCGTTAAGGGAATTTGGTATGGTTTAACTCTTGGTTTATTAACATCATCTGTTCTGCTTTTTTTTAGGTTCCGATATATAATG
This sequence comes from Flavobacterium psychroterrae, assembly GCF_018380615.1. GTDB lineage: Bacteria > Bacteroidota > Bacteroidia > Flavobacteriales > Flavobacteriaceae > Flavobacterium > Flavobacterium psychroterrae. The sequence goes on from NZ_JAGYVZ010000035.1 coordinate 11,454, forward strand.
AATATGAAACTTAGGCAAGTAAAAGAAAAATAATTAGAGCCAACAGGTTACAATGATAAATGTAAACGCATCACTACTAATGATTTTTAAGCACTTAGATTTTGATTAAAATGCTGCAGAATTTGTTTAGGCGCCGAGATAACTTCTCTGCGTATAGGATCAAACCATTCTACTTCTTTAGTAACTTCTGCACAGCATTCATTTTTTGAGTTGAAAAAGTAGCTTTTAATATTGATTTTGTCGTCTATACAGCAATGTTTCATCTCAACAAAAAAAGATTCGGTAAACATTAGATTCTTATAATTAACTAATACGTGATTTCCTTCCTGCAGATCCAGATGTAGCGTTTTAAGTTTCTCTTTTGAAAATCCGTTGGCAAACAAAAAATGATACAATAATCGAAGCGTGTATGAAACATACGCATTACTTTCCATAACCATAAAATCGTCTACGTCTTCTCCGGCTACAACATAATTTTTACAGATCATTTTATTTTTTTAGGGGTTAAAAAAAGGGTCAGCTTGGCATAAAACTGACCCCATAACATTCGTCATGTTTACTGATCTTCCAAATCAAAAAGATATTTATTTAGCTAATAGTGGTGGGTACTTTCTATTATCTAAGATTTGATTTATTTGAAAATGATCATTTAATTAATGAAAAATTATAACTGATTTTTATTTTATCAGCAATTTTTTTTCGCACCAGACTTGGTATTTCTATATCGTAATCTTCGGGTTTAACTTCAAATGAACCAACAGCATTTACTCCGTTGGCAGCTTTCGAAATTTTCATCGTTACAATTACCGGTTTAGTTTTTCCGTGAATGGTAAGATCTCCTTTTAATGTAAAGTTTTGGGGTGTATTGGTAATTTTAGAACTATCAAAATTTTCTATTTTACCTTTTAAAGTAGCTTTTGAGAATTTTTCAGATTCCATGTAATTTTCGTTGAAATGCTCCTCCATTAAAGCAACTTTAAAGCGAAAACCTTTTATAAGAACCAAAGCGGCAAAATCTCCGGTTGACTGCTCTAAAACCGCCGATACACTTTTGTTTTCGGCAGCTATTTCTTCATAAGTAGGCACAGTAGCCTGAAATTTTATAGTTCCGGTTTTTGTGATCAGTTTTTGCGCAAATCCATCGGTATTTGCAACAATAATGAGAAGCAATATAACGAAATTGATACATCCTTTTTTCATAATAATTAGTTTTCTTTTAATCCGTCTGTATTCCATTTTACAATAACATCGATATTTGCCTGAGACATTCTTCCTGCCTGAGGCATGATACCTTGTTGTCCTGTCTGTAATTGAATTCGATTTAATAAACCAGCGTTTTCAACTGCTGTTTTTACTTCAGCATATGTAGTCAGAGGTCTGAAACCTGCGGATCTTCCATTTTGGTGGCAACCTATACAATTGGCATCAATAATTGCTTTAGCATTTTTAGTATAGCTAAATGCGGCTATCGGTTCAGGATTAGGTGTTCCGGGACCTGGTGGTGTTACTGTGTCTGGCGGTGTTTCAATATCCTGAAATGTATCAGAATCACTGCAACTCGTTAATACAGCAAGTAAAATTGTGAATGCTATTAGTTTTTTCATAAGTTATAATTTTAAAATACTCTGTATAAATTAAATCCAAAAAAGAAATCTCCTTTACCCCAGTTTCCGGCTGCATTAGTAACATAACCGCTCTCACTCATGGATTGAGAATTGGTAAATATCAATTGAAAAACATGTCCGCCGGTTTCTACGTCAAGTCCTACAGATAATGGGTTTTCGTAAAAGCCAGGTTTATCAAAATTGTGCATATACTCTAAATTCACAGATAGTCTTTTAGTGATTTTATAACGTCCGCCTCCTCCAAAAGAAAACTGATTATCATTCTCAATGTCCGGATTATAAAGATTTTTATGTACAAATGAGGGCACTAATTCTAAGGATAGTTTTTCGCTTACTTTTCTGGAGATCAGTAACTGTTGTACATAAGTCATTCGATGCTTGAATTCTAAGCCAGGATATTGATCTTTTTCTAAAAACGTGTTGATATCGGCAACGCTGTAACCTACAATGTCAACCGGAAAACTGGCATTTTGTCGCATCATTCGGTATTTTAGCCCGGTTTCATACATTTTATTTAAGGTATGTCTGGAAAGACTAACTGATAACCAATCTGTAACACCATAAATACCACCCAATTTTGTAGTAGCGTTGTCTAGACCAAAAAAGCTGTCTAAACCATCTTTAACAGTTCCAAAACGATGTGAGACCACAAAGTAAAATTCTTTTTTGGCAGCCATTTTTGTGGTCTGTAATGTTACAAGCTGCAAAGCTTTAAAAGTTGCAGTAGAATAACTTTCTTCTACCTGAGTAGAATCAAGATCCTTAAGCAAATCATCTTGCGAATAGGCCATAGTAGCCAGAAAAAGGCAGATTGGGACTAAAAATTTCTTCATAATTTTTATTAATTGTGTTGTTTATTAAGCGTGCATTGGTCTAATTTAACTTCCTGAAAAAGTTCATCATAACCAATACATTTGCCTTTAAGAGTGATTTTATTATTGAGAAGCTGATTTTTTGTTTTTTGAGTAAACAAACAAAAAACAGTATTTTCAAGTATCATCACAGAATCTGTTTGCTTGGTTACCGTGCCAGTGATTTCAATAGTTTTATTGAGATATAATGCATCAGCTTTTTGCGGATTTGAGTTATAATCGTCAAGTAATTTTGTTGCCGATATACTTAAATCAGGCATTTCTGATGCTATATTGCGTGCTTCCTTAAAGAGAAATCCGTAATAAAAATAAATGCCCGACGAAACCAGTACTAATAAGATGGCAATTACAAATGCTATTTTTTTTCTTTTCATAGTGATGTTTTAATTTTTCAGGAAGAAATAAGGCTCTTTTTATTTCAAATTAGTTCAGTTTTGATTGAACTAATTTGAAATATAGGAGTGGTACTATATGAGTTTCTTTGAAATTTTATATGGCAAGCGGTGCGTCTTTTACAACCACTGGCCAAACAGCCGGAGCAGGAAAACTAATCCCTTTATTCGACCCTCTTACGCTGGCATCTTGTCCAAAATAATACAATGGCCAACCGTTGTAAACCAGTTGTGATTTACCAAATACAGTAATAACACTAAACTTAGATTTATCAAGAACAGAAGGAACAACAATCTTGTCTGTTTCGTAAATTGGCCAAACAGCATTGTTTGAAAAATCTGCTTTTGTAAAATTGTTTTTCTTGAAATTATCATTTTTAAAAGAGTATAGTGTAAGCCCTTTTGCATCTGTAAAGTAGGTAGTAGAGCCGTCGCCAACAGTATAATCTGATTTGTAGTTTTTGCCGTCATGTCCTGTAAGCTGGCTGCTTACAATCATGACAGAATAATCCGGTTTTGCTATAAACCAAACACCACCAACTCCGTCACCTGTTGTTTTACCTGCAGCCTCTTGTGTATTGGTTCCGCTAACACTTGGTGCGTAGTAATACAATGGCCACCCTTTATAGGTAAGTTGTTTTTTACCGGATGTTGTAGTTATGGTTGCAAAATCTGAAAATGTAAGTCCTGTACTTAATTTATCAGCTGTTAAATTATCTACATAAAATGGTGGCCACACGGCTTCACATCCGCCTGAACAAGAGGCTTGTCCTTTTGCATCTGCTGCAAAAAAGTATAAAGATTTTCCATCTTTATCCGAAAGATAAGACCCCAATGTTGTACTTGTAGAAAGACCAATTTCTTTTTTTGCTTCTGGAGTAGGAGCGGGATCACCATTATTGTCACTACTGCAGCTTACAAAAAATGTTGCTGCTATAAGAGCAGCTAAAGCGAATTTAATTTGTTTTGATTTCATTGTTTTACTTTTGATAAGGTTCAATAGTAAAACAGTCATGATGAAAATTACCCTACCAAAGAATTGTTATTTTATAAAAAAAAATAAAAAAAAGGGTATAATTTTTTTAAAGACCTTATAAATATTGCTATAATGAAATTCTAAAGCTCACATTTGGAGTTCTTTGCAGAGCGAATGTTTCTACTTCTTCAATGGAATTGGTTAGAGAGCTTACTCTGTAATATTCGCTGATTTCATTTTTCCGGTTAAGGATATTTAAGATGGAAACCCCTAATTTGTATTGAATTCCACCTGTCGTTTCCCATTTATAAGTAGAGGAAAGATTAACCTGTGAAAAAATATGCAGATTTGTATTGTTCGGTTTATTGTAAACCAATACAGGATCTGAAAGATCAATTTGCGAAAGATCGGGCGATGTTTTAGGTCTTCCGGACGACCATTTTGTTCCCAAAGCAATTTTGAAGTTGTTTTTCTCATAAATTCCTGCCCATGATAGAGTATGCATTAACTGGAAATTGTTGGGAAAACTCGGGTATTGATAATTAGAAAAATGGTAATTATTGTGGTTATAAGTATAACTCAACCAGGTCAAAAAGTGATTCATTTTTTTCTGAACCAGTATTTCTGATCCCCAAATTTCATAATTGCCAGTGGTTCTGACAAACTCTAACTGATTCTGAAAACCCTGGCTGGAAGTTGTAATTCCGTTTACTTTTTTATAAAAATTTTCTATATCCAGAAGCCAGTCACCCTTTTTGTAGAATAAATTTAAGGATAATTGTCTGCTTTTCTGAATAGGGACTGTGGTATTATTGGAGACAATCCAGCGTCTTTTTTCGATGCCAAAATAATCTTTTTGCAAATCAATAATTTGTTGGGAATTCTGGCTTTTCAGCTCGCCAAGCAATTCTAAATTTAAGTTTTTACTAATGCTGTAGCCCAATTGTATTCTGGGTTCTACGATGTATTTTTTAAATTTTTCAATATAATTAATTCGCGTTCCTGTCTTGAAATAGATTCCGGAAAGCGTATCGTTGTATTTTGCTTCTAAAATTAAGGCGTGGGTTCTTAGTACGTCTTTCACCCTGCGATAAAAATCAGGATTAGTCACCTGCTCTAAATTGGTAATACCTATTTCATTAAATTGATACCCGTCGCTTACACTAAATTTAGAAGTAATAGTATGGTTGTTTTCTAAACTAATACCATTATTGGTAACTGTGTTTTCCTGAATAGCGGTCTGGTTTTCACTCGTTGTTTTCTGGTTGCCCAAAAGCTCATACGAAGAGTTGTAAATATTAATTTTAGTAGTATTAAAATTGTTCCATTTTCTTTTCCATGATAAATTTCCACCATAATTCTGCTGGCGTAAAATGTTGTTTTCAGATCTGTTGATGTCATAGACAGTCGCACTTTGGAAAACTTCGAGATTATCTTTAATGGTAATTAAATCAAGTACAATTTGATCTTTGGCTCCTATTTTTTGGGCATATTTTAGCGTAGCATCGTAGAAACCAAATTTTTTATCACTTTGATAATCGATATTTTGGTTTTGTGAAAAATCAGTGATCGTAGTGTTTTGAAATATTTTGTCAAAATATTCCTTGTAAGTAGGCGTTTCTACAAAATCTGTAATGGATTTTCGTGCTGAAATTTCGATATAACTTTTCTTTGAAAGATTATATTTCGCATAAACATCGGCATTAATCATATTGATTCCAGCACTGAAACTATTTTTCTCTATTGTTTCGGGAGTAGAAGAAATAGCGACTACGCTCGAAACACTTTCGCCGTAAAATGCAGAACTTCCGTTTTTATAAATAGAAATAGTGTGTGCCAGATTTGGGTTGAAAACCGATATTAAACCAAAAAAATGCCCCGTTTGAAACATTCGTATTCCATTCCATAAAAATAAATTCTGATCGTGCGTGCCACCTCGAACATTAATGCTTGATACACTTTCGTCCAGACTGTTTACACCCGGAATTTGCTGCATAGTCTGCAAAGCATCAGGCTCAATAAGTCCAGGCAGGATACCAAATTTCTTGGGTTTAATTTCAAAGGATTCATCGGTGTTTTTTGAAATTCCCGAAGCCAGAACAGCATTGGCCTTAATTTCTTCCAGTTGCGTAATTTCAGGTTCTAATAGTATTTGAAGACAATTTTCGGGTTTAGAATTGCCTGTTACAATTCTTTTGGCTGTAAATCCTACATGACTAATGAAAAGAATATTAGCGTTTTCTTTTTTAAATTCAAAATAACCCTTTGAATCTGTTGTAACCTGAATTTTAGTGCTTAAATGGATATTGGCATTTTCAATAGGTTTTTTTTCTGTCCCGGAAAAAACGTACCCACAGATGATGTGAGGTTCCTGTTCTTTTTTATAAATATTAATGAATTGGTTGCCAATATTTTCAAACGATAAATTTGTTTTTTGGGCAAGATAGCTCAGTTTCTGGTCTAAGGAAAGTGATTTTTTTGGAGGATTTAATTGCATTCCGGCAATAAGATCTTCGGTATAATTAAAACTAACCTGATGCTGTTGTTCAATGGCAATCATAATTTTTTTAAAAGGCATCACTTTTCCTTTGTCCTGAGCAGAAAGATTCAGGGCAAGGAAAAACAGACCAAACAAAAAATGAAATGATTTGGGGAATAGCATTTATTTTTCGTCAAAAATTATTTTATTTTTCGAGACTTTTTTAGCCTTTAAATGATAGGTTGTACTAATAATTTGCAAGGCCACATCCAGATCCTGAGTTGGTAATTTTCCTGTAAAAAGCGAAGTTGTATCTTTCGCATTGAGTTCAATTGTAATGTTATATTGTCTTTGAACCTCGTCTAACAGGCTGCTGATATTTTCTTTATAAAAACAAATCTGATTGTCCATCCATTCGGGCTGCATCGCAATAATATTTCTTTTTACTTGTTTTCCGTTTTCAAAACTAACGCTTTGTCCGTGCGTTAATAACATCTGAGTATTGGCATAATTTACTTTCACGCGTCCTTCATAACAAACGACATCAAACCTGTTTTTTCGAACTTTAACATTAAATTGCGTTCCTAAAACCGATACTTTTCCAAGATTCGTATGCACTTCAAATCGTCTTCCTTTGGCTACCCTGAAATAAGCTTCTCCTTTTAATTCAAGATGCCTGTTATTGTCCCAATTCCATTTTTTATAATGTATTTCAGAACCCGAGTTTAGTACTACTTCAGAATTATCAGGCAATGAAAAAGTTGTTTTTTCTCCATAATTGGCTGTTTGCGTTTCTGGTACAATAAATTTCATCACAAGAGTAATTCCAAGAACTAATACAAATATTGCTGCTGCCCGAAACATCCATTTTTTGTATAGAGGAAACACTTTGGGAGCCGCTTTTTTCTGGCTTAGAATATTCGACAACATATCGTTTTCATCCAAATCATCTACTTCTAAATGAGCGGTATAATTTTTTATTTTCTGGTATTTTTCAAAATCAGGACTTCTTTCAAATTCAGCTAATTCCTCTTTCGTCAAATCATTGCTGAGCCATTTTGCTAATAAGCGATCTTTTTTCATTGTGCTGCTATTATAATATTAAACAAGTAGAACTAAATTTACCCTACTTTTTATAAATCAATTTCTTTACGTAAGCTTACTAAAGCTAAATGAATGCGTTTTTCAACTGCCTTTACGCTAATGTTTAATTCCAAGGCAATTTCGCTGTATTTTTTGCCGTCAATTCGATGCATCAAAAACGCGGTACGTTGTTTTTCGTTGAGGTTTTCGATTGATTTCAAAAGTTTGTCTTGAAATTGTTTTTCCTCCATAAGATATTCCGGACTTTCATTGGTTTTATCTAAACCCGTGAAATTTTTTTCATATCGCAAAACCACTTTTTGGTGCGCAATGGCATTGAGACTGCTGTTATTTGCAATGGTATAAATATAGGATTTTGCTTTTTCAAGTGGTACCGAAGCGCAGTTTTGCCAGAGTTTCACAAAAGCTTCCTGAGTCAGATCTTCTGCCTGATCCAGATTGCCAAATTTGTAAAAAAGAAAATTACGAAGTGCTTTTACGTGACTTTTGAAGAAAGACGAAAAAATAATTTCATCACAAGTGTTGGATTGGTTTTTAGGTGGCATTTAGATTTTCGATTTGTACGGTGTAAAAGTATTTGTTTTTAATTTAAGTAGGGTAAAAGCAAAGCTGATTGTTTTATAGAAGAATAAATGCTATTGGATTTTGTTAATTTAGTATCGAACAACAAATCAAAACCTTTGGTACCGAATTTATTAAAAACTAGTTTCTTTAAATTTATTACATTTGTAAAAACATAAATATGTTGCCTTTAAAAAAATATTTATCAATTGCGGTTGTCCTGTTCCTACTGTCTTGTCAAAGTGAAATTGATGAACAAGATGCTAATACACAAGGAACTGTTACCAATGTTTCGCCTCTTACTACTTACTTACAAAGGGTGGCAATGGTTCAAACCGTGCAGGATAATGTTATTGACGGCTCCAGTTACTGTACCATAAAACTACCTTATACCGTTACGGTTAACAATCAGCAAATTGCAGTAAACACAACCGGCGATTATCAAAAAGTAATAGATAATATCAATGCCAATGCTTATGATGATGATATTGTAAAAATCGATTTTCCCGTAACAATGGTGTATTATAATTACATCCAGAAACTGATTCCTAATGAAGCTGATTTTAATGACTTAATTAATTATTGGAATCTTTATCCTGATCTTTTATCTAAAATCAACGGCTTAAATATCAATTATCCCATTAGTATTAATAGTTATAACAGTGCCAATCAAATTGCAAGTTCTCAATCTATTACTAGTGATCAGGCGTTTTTTAACTTTATAAAAAATTTGAATTCGAGCGAGTATATTTCGTTGCAATATCCAATTTCAATAACTGATTACAACAATCAGACAAAATCAATTAGCAATAATCTGGAGTTCGAAAACGCCATCAAATATGCTATAGATTATTGTCCTGAAAATAATAGCGCAGCACTTGATTTTGCAGCAACCTTAACCAATGGTTCGTGGAATATTCCTTATTATTTTGATGATTCAGATAAAACTTCTTCTTATAGTGGTTATTCGTTTACTTTTAATAGTGATAAATCCGTAGTCGCCACAAAAGGGGGAATTTCAGAAATGGGTCAATGGGAAAGTACGCTACAATATGGTGTTAGAGATTTCAAAATAATTTTTAGTTCATCTGTTTTGGGTAAACTCAATAATAGTTGGAAGCTGTTTGAGTTTAATAATTCGCAGATACGATTACGCGATGTAAATGATAGTACTAATTATCTTTATTTTGAAAAAAAATAGTTATCTATTATTTTGCCATCAGGATGTTTAAACAAATTTAAATTTTTCTGAGAGAAGATCCTCTATCAATAGTTCTTCCCACTTCATACAAAATCGAGTGACCTTTACGAATCTTTAGTAAATGGTTTTCCCGGACAAATCATTTTATGGTTCTTCTTGAAAAACGTCAACTTTCTGTTTATGTATTTTTTCAAAACCTCAAACAATTATAGTGCTTTTTAAATAAATTGATTTCTAAAGATTCGTTTTTGTTTTAAAGATTTGTCGTTTAAAAAATCTATGAATTACAAGTTATAAATTGATTTGAAATTATATTTATTACTGCTTTTTTGATATCAAATCTATTAATTTAAAAATTAAGTGGATTTTCAATTTTATGTCGTTTAAAAATTATAAAAAATGATTATTTTTGTTTAACTTTATTTAGTAATTGTTAAACAATCTATGATGAAATCAATTATTGCAAAAATCGATAATAGTGTATTGAATGAGGTTCAGATCGACAGAATTATAGAAATGGCATGGGAAGACCGAACACCTTTTGATGCTGTAAAATTTCAATTTGGTCTATCTGAAAGTGATGTGAAAGCTTTGATGAAGAAAGAATTAAAGTTTAGCAGTTACAAATTATGGCGTGAAAGGGTCGAAAATTGTAAAACAAAACACGTTGCAAAGAGAACCGAAGAAATTGACAGGTTTAAATGTAACAGGCAAAGAGCAATTTCAAATAATAAAATCTCTAAGCGTTAATAAAATTTTAGCAGATGATGAAAAATGATAAACCAGATAATGTAGTTTTTTCTAATGAGCATGGTTATAATGCAAGCGTATTACCATATGCTACAAGCTTGGGTGCGCCAGTAATAAAAGCAGATGATTTAACAGGCTGGAAAAACATGGGCATAAATAAGGTTAACAAAGAATTTGAAAGCAAATTCAAGGAACTAAAAATGCAGTACCAGGATTTAATCGAAGAATTTCAGTGGAATGAATTGGTCTACAACGCCAGATTTTCTTTTGAACCTATTGTTGGTGAAATATATCATTTATACAAAGATGCAGATGGTTTTGATTTTCTCTCACTTATAGGACCCCAAGAATGGAATAAGGAACATATTGCTACTTTTAGACTTAACAGTGATAAAAAATGGATACTCATCGATTTGAAAAATTCTACTAATGAAAAACAAAATAAATTTTAAAACCAGTGATCTGGAAAAAATGGACAAACAAACTGTTGTGCATTTAATCAATAGTTTAGGCGGTTTTAAAAGCGTGGCATTGGTAGGAACTTCTGATAGTGAAGGAAATACTAATTTATCCATTTTTAGTTCTTTTTTTCATATTGGTGCTAATCCGCCATTAATAGGAATGATTTTTCGCCCAAGTCCGCCCGAGCGTGATACTATGAGAAATATTATAGATACAGGATTTTATACCATTAATCATATCAACGAAAATATTTACATACAAGCACATCAGACATCAGCAAGATACAACAAAGAAATTTCAGAATTTGATGCAGCAGGACTTAGTGCGGAATATAAAAATAATTTTCATGCTCCTTTTGTACTAGAAAGCAACATACAGTTAGGAATTCAATTTAAAGAACAAATAGATATTTCAATAAATAATACCACTATGATTATCGGGGAAATAGTTCAGATTTTTATTCCCGAAGATTGCTTGTCTGAAGATGGTTTTGTTAATTTAGAAAAAGCAAATACTGTTACTTGTTCCGGTCTGGACAGCTATCATAAAACCATACAGTTAGACAGGTTGAGCTATGCAAAGCCTGATAAGGAAATTACATCATTACTTAAAAGTTGAACAAAAAAAAGATAAATATTATGTGGTTCAAACGTGATCTTCGTTTTACAGATCACGAACCTCTTTTTTTGGCTCAGCAGGAAAACGTTGCTCTTCTTTTAGTTTATTTTTTTGAGCCTTCAATAATGGCTTACGATGATTCTGATGTACGTCACTGGCGGTTTATTTATGAATCCTTACAGGAAATGCAGTCTAAATTAAAGTCATTTGACACGCAGATTTATTATTTTCATAACGAAGTTCAAACTGTTTTTGAGCATTTATATAGTCTTTATGATGTACAAACCGTGTTTTCGCATCAGGAAATTGGCAATAAAGTCACTTTTGACAGGGATATTGCCATGCAGTCTTTTTTTGATGATCATAATATTTTTTGGAAACAATCCCAGCTTCATGGTGTAGTCAGAAAGCTGCGATCAATACAGGATTGGGATAATCGCTGGGAAAAAACAATGCGTGCAACTCCTAAAATGATTGAACTGAAAGCTTTTAAATTTGAAAATTTAGATCCTGATTTTTATCTAAAGCTAAAAGGAAAAGTACTTTCGAGTGAAATTACAAACAGAAATAAAAACTTTCAGCAGGGCGGTGAATATTGGGCATGGCGGTACTTAGAGAGCTTTGCAAAAGAGAGACACGTAAATTACAGTAAACACATTTCCAAACCCGGTTTAAGCCGAAAAGGCTGTAGCCGTTTATCTCCCTATTTAACCTACGGAAACATTAGTATGCGAATGGTGTATCAATATACTAATCAGTTTTATGAAGCATCGCCCAACAAAAGAGCCATGCTTAATTTTGTTTCGAGACTGCACTGGCATTGCCATTTTATGCAAAAATTTGAAAATGACTGTCAAATTGAATTTAAAAATATAAACAAGGATTACGATTCCTTGGTAAAACCCAAAAACAAAACTTATATAAAAGCCTGGCAGGAAGGAAAAACCGGTGTTCCTATTGTTGATGCCTGCATGCGATGTTTAGTTCAAACAGGTTATATCAATTTTAGAATGCGGGCGATGCTGGTTTCCTTTTTTACATTCAATTTGTGGCAGGACTGGAGGGAATTGCATTTTCTGGCAAGACAATTTTTAGATTATGAACCCGGAATTCATTATCCGCAGATTCAGATGCAGGCGGGTACAACAACAGGCAACACCATTAGAATTTATAATCCGATAAAAAACTCACATGAGCACGATTTGGAAGGTGTTTTTATAAAAAAATGGCTGCCTGAACTGGCTGAAATTCCATCACAATTAATTCATGAACCATGGAAATTAAATGGTATTGAACAGCAATTTTACAAATGCGAAATAGGTAAAGATTATCCAGACCCTATAGTAGATATAGAAGAAACCCGAAAATACGCAAGTGATATTGTTTGGAGTTTTAGAAATAAACAAGAAAATGCGAGGAGTTAAGAAACAAAACCTGCCAACTAAGACCTGCATTGTCTGTCAGAAACCATTTTCATGGAGAAAAAAATGGGAAAAAGTATGGAACAGCGTCAAATATTGCAGTGATAAATGTAGAAGCAATAAAAATCAATAAGACTTTAAAGCATTATTCTTGTTTTACTTTAGATGGAGAATGCGCTTAGACTTTTAATGTATATTATCGTTTTAGTCAAAATTAAAGTCGAAAGGCGACATAGCTTATTGGAATATTGAAATAATCTAAAAGATTATTGTAAAAATTAAGTATAAAACAGTGTTACATTCGTGAAAAAATTAAATCTAACTGCTATTATGTACGACAACTTGCTTCTTTTGAAAAGTATAGTGGAAACTGCACCATTTCCAATAGCAGTTTATGTCAGCGATGAATTAAAAATTCAAATAGCTAATCCTGCTATGATCACAACCTGGGGTAAAGGGGAAGATGTTATTGGGAAAAGTTACAAAGATATTCTGCCTGAACTGGAAAACCAGCAAATATTTGACCAGGTACTGAGTGTACTAAAAACAGGCTTGGCTTTCCATGCAAAAAATGCAAGGGTTGATTTGGTAATAAGTGACGTGTTATTAACGCATTATTTCAATTACAGCTTTACTCCATTATACGATTCGGATGGAAAAATATATGGTGTGATGAATACGGCGACTGATGTTACAGATTTTAATCTTGCGCAGAAGCAAATACTTAGCTCAGATGAGAGATTAAGGATGGCACTAGATTCCTCAGGTATGGGAACATACGAAATAGATCTTAAAACAAAAAAAATCAAGACATCGGGAAATTTCAATGAAATCTGGTCTATTGAAGGGGAGGTAGCCAATGAGCAGCTTATCTCAAAATTGCACTCTGATGATCAGTTATTGCGAGAAAAAGCACACAAAGAAGCCCAGATTACTGGAAAAATGTGCTATGAGGCCAGAATTTTAAATAAAGACAATTCTATTCGATGGGTTAAGATTAATGGTAAAATTATAAAGGACGAAAAGGGTAATCCTACCACTATTATTGGAATTGTACAGGATATTAATGAACAAAAGCAATTCTCTGAAGAACTAAAAAAGCAAGTTGCTGAGAATACAGAAGAGTTGCGCAGATCAAATGATGATTTGCTTCATTTTGCCAATGTAGTAAGCCATGATCTGAAAGAGCCTGTTAGGAAAATTAAATTTTTTAATGGTCTTTTAAGAAATGAAACGGAAAAGGATATTAACGAAAGTTCAAAAAAATATCTCGACAAAGTTCATTATTCGGCTGAGCGTATGCAGACTATAATAGATGGAATTTTGTCATACTCGACCATTAATAAAACAACCCAGCCAGTTGAGAATATAAATCTCGATGCAATAGTTGAAAATATAAAAATAGATTTAGAACTCGTTATAAAAGAAAAAGGAGCAATTCTCATCGCAAGTGAGCTTCCTGATATTGAAGGAGCTCCAATACTGATTCAGCAGCTTTTTTATAATCTAATCCATAATGCATTAAAGTTTTCAAAAGCAGATCAGCCACCAAGGGTTATAATATCATCTATTATCATACATAATGATGGTAACGATTTATTGCAAATTAGTATAAAAGATAACGGTATTGGATTGGATTCCAGTCATTATGAAAGGATTTTTAATGCTTTTGAAAGATTGCATTCCAAAGACCAATATGAAGGAAATGGTCTGGGTCTTGCACTTTGTAAAAAAATCGTAAAAAGGCATAATGGAGATATTAGAGCCATAGGAGAAAAAGATAATGGAGCTGAATTTATTGTTACACTGCCTTTAAAACAATTTAAAACTACTATTTAGAAATAAAATATTTTTTTGTACTCTTTTCTATTTTCTTGTTTCTGTACTTTTTTTATTTTCTCAGAATTTATTCTAAAAAAAATGCTTATAAACTAATAAATAGCTGCCGATTGTTGAAAAAATAAGAAAAATTCTGCGTCTTAAAAAGAAAGTCGGATCATTATATTTTGATGTCTTATTGTGGATAATTTAAATCGTAAACAACGATATTTTTGGTTTGCCTAATCATGACTTTAATTTTTTGATTAGCCCAGATAAAAAAAGAATTCACATAATTGACAAAGTAAATATTAAACTAATGATTCCAAAAAAAGTTAATTCAATACTAGCAAGAAATACCGAAAATGCTCCAAAAAGTATCGGACCATATTCACAAACTGTAGCTTTCTCTCATTATAATAATCTTTCGGCTCAATTACCCATCGATCCAAAATCAGGTAAATTAGTAGCGGGCGGAATAAAAGAGCAAGCTGAGCAATGTTTTAAAAATATCAAAGCAATTGTTGAAAGCATTGACCATTTAATGAGTGATGTCGTTAGAATTACTGTATTTGTTAAAAATATCAAAGACAGTATTGTTGTAGAGGAAGTTTATAAAACATATTTCTCAGCGTATGTTCCCACACTTACTATAGTTGCAGTTGCCGCTTTACCTATGGATGCATTGGTAGAAATCGAAGCGCTTGTTTCAAACGGAGAAGGTACAATTCCAAATGCACCACAAGCTGGTAATCTGATAAAACTCATTAATAATACCGGAAATGCACCAACTTGTGTTCTGTCTTCACAAACGGTATCATTCTCTCATTATAATAATCTTTCAGCTCAATTGCCTATTGATCCTAAAACTGGAAGACTGGTAATTGGCGGAGTAAAGGATCAAACAATACAATGCTTAAAAAATATCAAATCAATTTTAGAAAGTATCGATGTTCCTTTTGATGATATTGTTAAAATCAATATTTTTCTTAAAGACCTCTCAGATATTGAAGCTGTAAACGAAGTTTATACAACATTTTTTCCGGATTCGGCTATTGCCAGAGCGATAGCTTATTTTCCAGCGCGTACAGTAATTGCAGTTTCAGGTTTACCAATGGATGCTTTAGTGCAAATTGAAGCTGTAGTGTCACACGGAGATGGCACGCCTCCACAAGCTGTCGAAGACAGGCATGGAATCGTCATAAAGGCAAACAATACTAAAAATGCACCAAACTGTTCTCTATCTTCACAAACGGTAGCATTTTCTCATTACAATCATATTTCGGCACAATTGCCTTTGGATCCAAAAACAGGTGAAATTATAGTTGGTGGAATCAAAGAGCAGACGGAACAATGTTTAAAAAATGTCAATGCAATTTTAGAGAGTATCAATCACACAATAGACGATGTGGTTAAAGTAAATTTATTTCTTAAAAATATCGCGGATATTGCTGCTGTAGACGAAGTTTATACATCATTTTTCCCCGGTGGTATTCCTGCAAGAAGAACAATTGGCGTATCAGCTTTAATTAAAAACGCTTTAATCCAAATTGATGTTGTCGTATCAAATGCAGAAGGAACACCTCCGCAAATAGTACACTTAATTTAAGTAATTTTTCGCGTATTCTTTTGTGTAAACTTTAACTACTAATACAAATATTTGTAAGATTTAATTTATAAATTTATAGTCTTGAAAAAGGTGATTATTACAACAGTCACTTTTTTCAGGAAAGTAAAAACAATTATGAGAAATACATTTTTAATATTAATAACATTAGCTCTTATTGCAGTTTTATCTGTAAATAAAGTAACAGCTCATGAATATAATACAAGTGTATCACTAGTACTTAATAAAAGTAGTAATGTTTCTCCTGCCCAAAAAGAAATCATTTCTCTTTCTAAAAACAATTCATCAGTATTAAATTTTGAACAATATACTGAGACTTCAAATGAAGATGTTGTTGATGAGGATCAGAAATGTAATAATACAAAAGGATTTTTACCTCTTAATCTTTTAATGAAACAAAATGCAATTCCTTTTGCTCCTGTTTCTACTTTACAACAAAATCAAAAATATTTAGGACTTTACAATACTATAGTTAGAGTTCCTTTCTACATTTTAAACCATTCACTTCTAATTCCTTTCTCTTAAGGAGTTTCTTTTTTCAAAATCTTTTTTAAGGTAATTTATTTATCATATCAGTTTAGGCTTTGTGTCTGGATTGCGATATGACAGGTTCTCTATTGCCTTATTCCTAAATATTTTAATTTTTAAATAACACAATCATGCATTTAACACCACGAGAAATCGAGAAGCTTATGCTGCACACTGCAGGTGAACTTGCTCTAAAAAGAAAGGCCAGAGGTCTTAAATTAAATTATCCTGAAGCAATTGCTTTAATCAGTCATTATTTGCTGGAAGGTGCAAGAGATGGAAAAAGAGTAGCCCAGTTGATGC
Source organism: Flavobacterium psychroterrae (assembly GCF_018380615.1). Lineage (GTDB taxonomy): Bacteria > Bacteroidota > Bacteroidia > Flavobacteriales > Flavobacteriaceae > Flavobacterium > Flavobacterium psychroterrae. The sequence continues at coordinate 28,191 of NZ_JAGYVZ010000035.1, forward strand.
AGGAAGGCGCACAAATTCTTACTAAAGACGATGTGATGAACGGCGTTGCAGATATGATTCATGATGTTCAGATCGAAGCTACTTTTCCTGATGGAACCAAGTTAGTAACAGTTCATAATCCAATTCGTTAATCCCTAATAATATGGTACCAGGAGAGATTTTTGTAAAAGAAGGCACTATCATCTGCAATGAAGGCAGAGAAACCGTGAAATTAAAAGTAACCAATACAGGAGATCGCCCTATTCAGGTAGGTTCACATTTCCATTTTTTCGAAGTAAATAAAGCAATGAGCTTTAATCGTGAAAAGAGTTTTGGAAAGAGATTAAATATTGTTGCAAGTACAGCGGTTCGCTTTGAGCCGGGAGAAGAAAAAGAAGTAGAACTTGTTGCAATTGGGGGAAATAAAAAGGCAATGGGCTTTAATAATCTAGTTGACGGATCTGTAGATTCTGATACTAACAAAAAAGAAAGTTTAGCTAAAGCCAATGAATTAAATTTTAAGAACATTTAAGATGAGTTTAAACGTAGACAGAAAACAGTATGCAAATATATTAGGTCCAACTACTGGAGACAGAATTAGATTGGGAGATACTGAATTGATAATTGAAATCGAAAAAGATTTTACCCATTATGGCGACGAAGCTGTTTTTGGAGGGGGAAAAACAGTTCGTGACGGAATGGGACAAAATGTTTCCTGTACAAGAGATCAGGGAGTTTTAGACCTTTGTATTACCGGAGCGACTATTATTGATCACTGGGGAATTGTAAAAGCAGATATCGGGATCAAAGACGGAAAAATTGTAGCGATCGGTAAAGCCGGAAACCCCGATACTATGGATGGAGTTTCTCCCAATATGATTATTGGTGCGTCTACAGAAATTCACGGAGGTAAAGGATATATTGTAACTGCGGGAGGAATCGACACGCACATTCATTATATCTGTCCGCAACAAATAGAAACTTCTCTTTATAGTGGTATTACAACTATGATTGGCGGTGGAACAGGACCTAATGACGGAACGAATGCAACAACTTGTACACCGGGGAAATTCAACATTCAGAAAATGTTAGAAGCTGCAGAAGATTTTCCTATGAATTTAGGATTCTTTGGAAAAGGAAACTGTTCAGCAGAAGCACCATTGGCAGAACAAATTGAAGCCGGAGCTTTAGGTTTGAAAATTCACGAAGACTGGGGAGCTACAACCGGAACAATTGATACTGCATTAAAAGTGGCAGATAAATATGATGTTCAGGTCGCTATCCATACTGATACTTTAAATGAAGGTGGATTTTTAGAAGATACAATGAGAGCAATCAATGGAAGAGTAATTCATACATTTCATACTGAAGGTGCCGGTGGCGGACATGCTCCGGATATTATCAAAGCAGCAATGTATCCAAATGTATTGCCGGCTTCTACAAACCCAACTCGTCCTTATACGATTAATACAATTGATGAACATCTGGATATGTTGATGGTTTGTCACCATTTAAGTAAAAATATTCCTGAAGATGTCGCATTTGCCGATTCTCGTATTCGCCCTGAAACTATTGCAGCCGAAGATATTTTACATGATATGGGAGTGTTTAGTATTATGAGTTCTGATTCTCAGGCTATGGGAAGACCGGGAGAAGTAATTACCAGAACCTGGCAAACAGCAAGTAAAATGAGAGAGCAACGCGGTCAGTTAGAAGAAGATCAAAATACAGAACATGATAACTACCGTGCAAAACGTTACGTAGCTAAATATACAATTAATCCTGCTATCGCTCACGGTATTTCTGAGTATGTTGGTTCTGTCGAAGTTGGCAAATTAGCTGATTTGGTAATTTGGAAACCTGCATTGTTTGGTGTAAAACCGGAAATGATTGTAAAAGGCGGTTTTGTAATCGCTGCTAAAATGGGCGATCCAAATGCGTCTATCCCAACTCCTCAACCTATTATTTATAGAAATATGTTTGGAGCTCACGGTCGCGCAAAATTTGGAACTTGTGCCACTTTTGTGTCTCAGGCTTCAATTGATAACGGATCTATCGCTGCATATAAATTAGAAAAAATAATCCTTCCGGTTAAAAATTGTAGAAATATCTCTAAAGCTGATCTTATACACAATGATAAAACTCCGGTAATCGAGGTTAATCCTGAAAACTATCACGTAACCGTAGATGGTGTACATATTACTTGTGAACCGTCAGAAAAACTTCCGTTAACACAATTGTACTATTTGTTTTAATCGAATAAGAATCTTAAAAAGACTCGGCGAAAGCCTTACCATTTCAACATAAGTAAATAACTAAACACCAATACACGAATTGTCAAGCATTCACTCGTGAAAATTAATTTCATAAACTAAGTTAATCTTAAACATTAGTGCAAATTCGCGCAATTTGTGTTCAAAATTGACGCATAATATTTGTGTCGAAATGGTTAGGTATAAGCCGGCGTCTTTTTATCAAACAATAAAATTTTACATGAAATCTTTATATAAAATCAGTTTAATGGGCTTTTTTGGAGCGGTTATGTTTTCCTCTTCAATGAATGCACAAGTAATAGGCGGGAAAAGAATAAAAGAAGATGAATCAGGGCCGAAAGGTCAAATATTGATTTATGGTTCTTATGATTATTCTAAAACGAGTACTCCATCAGGAAACAGCAGTGAAATTGGAACAAGCCCTTCTGCAAATGCATCAATCCCAATAGGAGTAGGATATTTTATTAATAACAATGATTTAGTTGGGGTGAATTACGCATCAGCAAAAGATGTTGTAAATGGAAAAACAACTTATAAGCAGAATGAAGCAGGGCTTTGGTATAGTCCATCGTTAATGTTAGGTCAGTATTTTGGCTTGATAGCACAAGTAGATGCTCATTATGTTTGGGGAAAACAATTTGATAGTTCTAACATGATGGAAAACTTTACCGGATATCGTTTACGTGCTTATCCTATGTTAGCGGTTTTTCTGGGAAGCGGCTGGGCATTGAAATTTAAGTTCGCAGAACTTTCCATGTTGCATACAAAAACAGATGAGGGCTGGACTAAAAGTACTGTTGCAGGAATAGGCGGTTCAACATTTGGAGCAGGTATTTCTAAAGCAATTGATTTCAGAAAAAAATCCAAACAATAATGACTATTAGTGAAACTTTAGGCAATATTTCAGATACTGCCTTTGGCTTAAAGCCAATAGATTATCTGGACTTGGAATGGTTTGAATCTACAAAGAGAATCCAACGTAAAAAGACACGTCAGGGAGAAGATATTGCAATTAAATTCTTAAGAGAAGGTCAACGCCTTCGGGAAGGTGATATTCTTTTTGAAGATGAACAAAAAATAATCGTAGTGAATATTCTGGAGACAGAGGCTATCGTTATTTCTCCCTCTTCAATGCTGGAAATTGGTACAGTGTGTTATGAAATTGGCAATAAGCATATTCCGCTTTTTATACAACAGGACAAAGTGTTGTTGCCTTTTGAAATGCCAATGTACAGATGGCTTGAAGTAAGTGGTTTTAAACCCGAAAAACAATCCGTAAAATTGTTGAATCTTCTTAAATCCAATGTAGAACCTCATGGACACGGAAGTTTGGGTTCAACAATTTTTACAAAAATTCTAAAAATGGCAGCCCCAAAAGATGAATAACATACAATTTTTAGCAAGTCTATTGCATATTTCTGATCCTACATTGCCTATCGGCGGATATTCTCATTCTAACGGACTTGAAACTTTTGTACAAAATAAAGTTGTACACAATGCGGCAACAGCACACGAATTTGTAGAGAATATGCTTAAATATAATCTCAAATATAACGATGGAGCCTTTGTGAAATTAGCGTACGAAGCTACAGAATCTAATGATTTGAAAACAATTTTAGATCTGGACCAGGAATGTAACGCATTGAAATCTCCAAGAGAAATCCGTCAGGCAAGTCAGAAATTAGGATTGCGTTTGATTAAAATTTTCAAAAGATATGAGAATTTCCAGTTTATGGAATCTTATGAAGAAGCAGTTCGAAATCACGAAGCAAGTTCTCATTACAGCATTGTTTTTGGAATGTACTGTTGCCTGTTGAAAATTCCTTTACAAGAAGCACTTTTCGGGTTTTATTATACTTCAACTGCAGGAATGATTACCAACGCAGTAAAATTAGTACCTCTTGGACAGTTGGACGGACAGGATATTTTGTTCCGCTTGTATCCAATTATGGAACAAATAGCTCAGGAAACTATAAAATTAGAAAGAGAGCAAGTAGGTCTCTGTAATACATCTTTCGACATTCGTTGTATGCAGCATGAAAGGCTGTATTCAAGACTTTATATGTCGTAATTAAAACAAAAATTAAATTATAAAAATGGAAAATAGAAAATATATAAAAGTAGGTGTTGCCGGACCGGTAGGTTCTGGAAAAACTGCTTTATTAGAACGATTGAGCAGACATTTATACGGAACGTATGACCTTGGTGTAATTACAAATGATATTTATACTAAAGAAGATGCAGAGTTCATGGCTAAAAATAGTCTTTTACCACATGACCGTATTATTGGCGTTGAAACAGGCGGTTGTCCTCATACCGCTATTCGCGAGGATGCAAGTATGAATCTTGAAGCGGTAGATGAATTAGCAAACCGTTTTGAGAATATTGAGTTGATTTTTATTGAAAGTGGCGGTGATAATTTATCTGCAACTTTTAGTCCGGATCTTGCCGATGTTACCATCTTTATTATTGATGTTGCCGAAGGTGAAAAAATTCCAAGAAAAGGAGGCCCTGGGATCACAAGATCAGATTTATTGGTAATTAATAAAATTGATTTAGCGCCTTATGTAGGGGCTAGTCTTCAGGTTATGGAAGATGATGCAAGAAGAATGAGAAAGGGAACACCATTTATATTCTCGAATCTTAAAACTGATGTAGGTGTTCCGGAAATTATAGGATGGCTTAAAAAATATGCTTTACTGGAAGAATGTGAAGAACCCAATCTGCTAAGATAAATGGACAGTCGCCTACATATTATAGCAGGTCATAAACAAGGGTGTTCCTATGTAAAGGATCTTTATGTGACCCCTCCGTTTCGTGTAGTTTCGGTAGGACAACGAAAACAGGATAATAAACTTTATCAGATCGTGATTAGTACTTCACCCGGCATTTTGTGCGGTGACCGTTACCAACTGGATATTGTTTTAGAGAAAGGAGCTCAGTTGCAGCTTCAGTCACAATCCTATCAAAGATTATTCAATATGGAAAATGATGCTGTACAGCAACTTACTATTTCAATGGAGGATAATACTTCCTTTGCTTATGTTCCACATCCTGTCGTACCACATGAAAATTCTAATTTCAAAAGTAAAGCCGAAATCCGTATTGGTACAAATAGTCAGGTCATAATTAGTGAGATTATCACTTGTGGAAGAAAACATTATGGAGAGTTTTTTAAACTGAAAAGGTTTCAAAATCTTATAGAGATTTACCATAAAAATAAATTGGTACTAAAAGATAATGTACTTATCCAACCCAATTTGATTCCTATAAGTACAATTGGTAATCTGGAAGAATTTAGCCATCAGGGTACTTTAATCTTTTATAGCACCAAAGAAAATGTCGATAAAAATCTATTAGTCGATACGATCCATTCTATTATTGAATCTCAAAACGAAATGGAAATCGGCATTTCAGCAATGGAGGATAATGGATTTGTGATTAGAGCACTGGGACATGGAGGAGAAGTAATGTATAATTTTTTCCTAAAGGTTCAGGGAATCCTTTGGGAATTAGAATAAAATAAGTTATGAATACTACTATTTGGGCATTAATACTAAGTGCTGTATCAATAAGTTTCATCCACACCATATCTGGTCCGGATCATTATTTGCCATTTATTGTTTTGTCAAAATCAAAACAATGGAGCAAGAGTAAAACAATTCTGCTTACAATTGCCTGTGGCTTTGGTCACGTTTTGAGTTCTTTGGATTTAGGCTCTGTCGGGGTTTTTATGGGATGGCAGCTCAATAAGTTTTCATGGTTTCAGGATATCCGAGGGAATATTTCAGGTTGGGCATTGCTTGTTTTCGGACTCATGTATCTTATATATGGAATCATTCAAACTATTAAAAATAAACCCCACAAGCATTTTGATGTATTAGGAGATGATGTTTATGTTTATGAACACAATCATGGAGAAATAGTAATGCCTCAGAGCCGAATAAAAGTAACTCCGTTTGTATTGTTCATGATTTTTGTAATGGGACCGAGTGAACCACTTACACCGCTTCTTTTTTATTCGGGATTAAATCGTTCTGTTACTGAAATTGTTGCACTCGTAGTTCCATTTGCACTTACTACTGTAGCTACAATGCTTGGAATGGTTTTATTGGGGCGATACGGATATTCAACCTTTTTTAATACCGATAAACTCGAACGTTATATGGGTATTGTAAGTGGTGCAGTAGTGACAATATGTGGTATAGGAATGGTCTTTTTAGGATGGTAAAATAAAAAACAGAAAAAAATTACAATGAATAAAATTTTTATAAAAATTCCTTTTATCGACAATGTATTAAAAGGAATAGGGCAAATTATGCTTCAGGAAAACCGATGGACAGGGCTTTTGTTCCTTATTGGTATTTTTACGGGAAGCTGGCAGGGCGGTATTGCAACTCTCCTTGCGACAAGCGCAAGTACATTTACAGCTATGAAACTCGGTTATGATAAATCAGAAATCAAAGCAGGACTTTATGGTTTTAGTGCGGCTTTAGTGGGAGTTGCTCTGTCATTTTTCTTTCAGACTACAATATTGATCTGGTTTCTAATTGTTTTGGGTGGCGCCCTGGCAAGTATTATTCAGCATTTTTTTATAACCAGGAAAATTCCGGCGTTTACTTTTCCTTTCATTTTAATTATTTGGGTATTTGTTTTTGCACTCCATAATTTTACTAATATTCCACCTTCGGAAATGATCACTGCAAAACCGGTAGATTTAAATTATAGTGAGTTTATTACCCCCCTTAACGGTTTTGGAGAAGTGATATTTCAGGGAGGAGCATTGTCCGGAATCATTTTCTTTATAGGAGTTTTTATAAATTCACCTCTCGCAGCTTTATATGGTTTTGTCGGTGCTTTATTAGGAGCATATATTTCATTTACCAGAGGAGAATCAATAGAAGGAATCCATATGGGATTATTCGGATTCAATGCTGTGCTTTCCGCTATAGTTTTTTCAGGAGTAAAAAAAACAGATGGTTTATGGGTTTTGATAGCTGTATTTATTACAGTAATTATAGATGACTTATTGATTGAAAGTAATATCCTGACAGCTGTTGGAGGGGTACTTACTTTTCCTTTTGTTGCAGGAACATGCATAACGCTGCTTATTCAGAAAATTATCCCTAAGAGATTCGTCTAAGAAAATTAAAATTAGTTGCATGTATAAAATACAAATTGTTTTTCTTTTCCTAATGATGAGTAAAATGGCTTTGGCACAAAAGAAAGAAAGTCAGTCATTCATTAAAGATACGGATAACAAATTCCCAATAGAGAATGCCCAGATAGTTTACAATCACGGTGACAGCCATACTCATTCAGGATCTGATGGTTTATTTAAATATCATATTGAATCATTTCCCGACACCCTTACCATCAGTTATAAAGGATATGATGAGGTAAAGTGGATTGTTAACAATGAAAAAGAGTATAAAAATGTCATTTTTCTTCAGCATAAACCAATCCAGATTTCCGAAGTAGTAATCAACAACAATAATTTCCTTAAAGCGGTTACAAAAGTCGATCTTAATAAATTTCCGGTAAATTCTGCTCAGGATTTATTACGCAAAGTTCCAGGCTTATTTATTGCCCAACATGCAGGCGGTGGAAAAGCAGAACAGCTTTTTTTGAGAGGATTTGATGCCGATCACGGAACTGATGTCAGTGTCAATGTAGACGGAATGCCTGTGAATATTGTGTCTCATGCACACGGACAAGGATATTCAGATTTACATTTTGTTATTCCGGAAACCGTTAATAATATAGATTTTGGTAAAGGTGCCTATTATGCGGATCGCGATGATTTTTGTACCGCAGGATATGTAGACTTTCAAACTTATACCCGTTTAAAAAACAGTATGATTAAACTCGAAGCTGGTTCTTTTAATACTAAAAGAATGTTGGGAATGTTCAATATTATTGATGATCCGGAGCAAAGGGAAAATTTCTATGTTGCCACAGAATATAATTATACAGACGGGCCATTTGATGTAAAACAAAATTTTAGCAGGTTAAATATCTTCGCAAAATACAATCAGTGGCTTAATGACAATGATTATTTGAATGTTCAGTTTTCTACCTTCAATTCCTCGTGGAATGCCTCAGGTCAAAATCCTGAACGAGCCATTAATGAAGGAATTATTGATCGTTGGGGGAGTATTGATCCTACAGAAGGAGGGAGCACTTCACGCACAAATGTTCAGGTAAATTTTAAACATATTATCTCTCCATCAGAACATATTGAAGCTATGGGCTGGTATTCGAAATATAATTTTAATCTATATTCTGATTTTACATTTTACCTGAATGATCCAGTTTATGGAGATGAAATTCAGCAAAAGGATGGCAGAAATATTTATGGTACTGAATTGAAGCATATCAAAAATTTTGTCCTTCCTAACGGTTCTGTAAAAGTAATATCAGGTATTGGATTCCGAAATGACGATATTGGCACATTGCAACTTAATTATGTTTATCACCGGGATTTATTATTAGATAAAAAGATGGATGCTACCGGAGTAGAAACCAATCTCCATGCTTATTCCGGATTGATCTGGAAAACGGGAAAATGGATCGTTAATCCCGGATTAAGGTTGGATTATTTTATTTTTAATATGCATGATCTTCTCAATCAGGAACAAATGCCTGTTGGACAATCATCAAATGGAACTAGATTAAGTCCAAAACTAAATTTCTCTTATGCTGCCAATGACAAAGTTATGTGGCTGCTCAAAACAGGTATGGGTTTCCACTCTAATGATTTGAGAGTGGCAATTCCTGAAAAAGAAAATACCCTGCCTTATTCTATAGGCGCAGATTTTGGAGCGAGACTTCATCCCTTTAAAACATTGATTATTACGCCCACTATTTGGTATTTATTTCTACAGCAGGAATTTGTTTATGTAGGTGATGATGCCGTAGTAGAACCTTCCGGAAAATCAAGACGTTATGGAGTTGGTTTAGGAATCCGTTTTCAGCCGTTACAAAACTTGTATCTAAATGCAGATATTAATTATTCACATGCCAGATTTATTAATGAACCCCAAGGTGCAGATTATGTTCCGTTAGCTCCTGTATTAACTAGTACCGGATCAGTAAACTGGGATTTTCTGCAAGGATTTTCTGTGGGTTTACAATATCGTTATCTGGGAGGACGACCTGCTGTAGAAGATAACAGCATCAAAACAACTGCGTACTTTGTAAACGATTTGATACTTTCATATAATGGTGTAAAATGGGGAACTAATCTCCAGGTTAATAATTTATTAAACGTAAAATGGAATGAAGCTCAGTTTGCTACCGAAACTCAATTAAAAAACGAGGTAGCACCAGTTACAGATATTACTTATACTCCCGGAGTTCCTTTTGGAATAAAAATGGGTGTATTTTATAAGTTTTAAGCTGATACAAGACAAGCGCCACAATATTAGGACATCTTTAGAAGAATTATTTTCAAACAATTTTATATAAAATGACCGTCATAAGAATTAGAGTTATAATTTTATAATTAAAAATAATAGTATGGATATTACTCAAATTTTTGAGAACAACAGAAATTGGATCAACAAACAACTCCAAATAAACAATCATTATTTTGAAAAACTCTCAAAAGGACAATCTCCGGAATTTCTGTACATCGGCTGTTCAGACAGCCGTGTTTCTGCCGAAGAACTTATGGGATTAGAACCCGGGAAAGTTTTTGTACATCGAAACATAGCTAATATAGTTCCAAATACCGACTTAAATTCGATGTCGGTAATTAATTATGCGGTTGTACATTTAAAAGTAAAACACATTGTAGTTTGTGGTCATTATGGATGCGGTGGTGTATTTGCCGCTATGCAGCAATCAGATTTAGGAATATTAAACCCGTGGTTAAGAAATATCAGGGATGTTTACCGTATTCACCAGAAAACTCTTGATGCCATTACCGACGAAGAAGAAAAATACAAAAAATTAGTAGAATTGAATGTTCAGGAACAATGCGTCAATGTTATTAAAACTGCCGAAGTCCAAAAAGCATACAATGAAAGAAATTTAAAAGTCTACGGATGGATCTTTGATATAAGTAGCGGGAAATTAATTGACCTGGATATCAACTTCACAGAAATATTAAAAGACATTACCAAGATTTACAAAATCTCTAACTAGTATTGTTACACAAATCTCATTATATATTAAAGACGTGTTCTATTATATTGCAATAAAAACTTGAGTAGTCACAAAATATCTTTAGAACGGATTTTGACATCTATTAAAGCGAAAATTTTTCAAGATAACTATAAGCAGTTTTTCCACTCCTAATATATAAGGAGTAATTTCGCACCCACTACCCGACAGGTTTTCAAAACCTGTCGGGTTTATTTTGCTACCTATATATAGTAGGGGTTTTTATTCAACGTGTCTTGTCCTAAAAAAGGTTGACTATAATTAAGTTAATTATGTCAACAGAGAGAAAAGAATCGGAAAAATCGGAAGCCCTACAAACTTATAGTGAGGTATTTAAAAGGCAAATTGTAAAAGAATTCGAGCAGGGATTATTTACTAAAGCAGAACTTCGCAGGCGTTATAATATTCATGGAAATAGCTGTATTCCACGTTGGTTAAAAAAATATGGTAAATTTACCTATCAAGACAAACTAACCCGTGGAAGACCTATGAAAGATCCCCAATCTCAACGTATCAAAGAACTTGAGGCTCAATTAGCCAAGAGAGAACAGGAATTATTGGTTCTAAAAAAGTTTATTGAAATAGCTGAACGTGAGCTAAAAGTAGAAATTGTAAAAAAGTCTGGTTCCAAGCAGTCCAAGAAATAGGTCATATTTACAGAATTAGTCCCGAGACAATATGTCGATTGTTTGGTTATAGTAAACAAGCTTATTACAAACGAAAATCACAGCAGCTAAAATCTAGTATTGACAAAGAGCATCTTAAATCTTTGGTAATGTCCATACGTCAAAAACTACCTAAAACTGGGAGCAAAAACTTTATTTTATGTTGAAAGATGATCTTAAGAGACATCAAATAAAAATTGGCAGGGATAAATTAATTGATTTTTTAAGAGACGAATATTTATTAGTTCCAAAAGTTAGAAGGTATTATAAGACCACCAATTCTAGGCATTGGATGCGTAAATATCCAAATTTAATCAAAGAAATTAAGCTAAATGAACCTGAACAAGTTTGGGTAGCAGACATTACATATTTAAGATCTAAAGACAAAACATATTACCTGCATTTAATAACTGATGCTTATTCAAAGAAAATTGTGGGTTATTGTTTAGCTGATAATTTAATGGCTTCTTCTACATTGGAAGCTTTACGAATGGCTGTTAATAATAGAAAATACAGTCATAATCTTATTCACCATTCCGACAGAGGTCTTCAATATTGCAGTAGAGAATATACTCAATATTTATCTGAAAGCAATATACTTATAAGTATGACTCAAAATTATGATCCCTATGAAAATGCAATTGCAGAAAGGGTCAATGGTATTTTAAAGGAAGAGTTTGGATTGTTTGAAATCTTTGAAAACTTTGCGAACTTAAAAAAGCAAGTTGATGAATCTATTTTGTTTTATAATCAAATTAGAGTTCATTTATCTATAAATATGCTTACTCCAAATCAAGCGCATTTACAAAATTTGGTAAAACTAAGAGGATGGAAAAAAATAAATCGGAACAAAACTAATTTTGCTCCGATTTAACTAATTTTATATTATTAATCGAGTCAACCTTTTTCAGGACAACTCAACGGATCAATTCTGAGTCATCGGGACAAGCTTTTTGGAATTTGGAATTTGGAATTTTTTAAGATTGAAGTTTAAATAAGGAGCTATTTCCCGCTATGCGTTGCAATCTTTTGCTTTTTAAAGAAAAAAGCAAAAGGATTTCCACTTCTATCGGGGCTAGGGGAGCGGTTTCCAAAAGAACATTTGACATAAAAGAGAAATAAAACGCTCCAAAAAGCAAAACTTAGCGCCTTTGCGACTTTGCGCGAAACTATAAAATCCAATAAAATCCAGCTTTGTGTTTTATTAAGACCCACGGTAAGCCAGGAAAAGCAAAAAAAAACAAACCTTCGCGCCTTAGTGCCTTCGTGACCCAACTACCCAAAACAGGCAAAACACAACAAAATCCTTCAAAGACAAAAAAACTTCGCATTATAAAAAACTTCAAACCAGCGAGTTATAAAAAACATTGAAATTATACAATAAAAAGGCTTG
>NZ_JAGYVZ010000036.1 GCF_018380615.1 Flavobacterium psychroterrae
TTTTGAGGTGGTCACTTTGAACCGGAACCAACTGATCTCTTTTACAAGAATAGGGTGGTCACTTTAAACCGGAATCAACTGATCTCTTTTACCGGAATGGTATGCTCACTTTTGCCAGAATTTGCACGCAATGTATGATGTTCCTGAAAATTCAGATATTCAACACCTTGTTATGAAAATATACGAAGATAATAATGGCATCATTTCTTCGGTATGCCATGGAACGGCGGGGATTGTTAACTTGAAAACTAAAAATGGTAAATTTTTAGTAGAAGGAAAAAAAATAAGCGGTTATCCTGACTCTTTTGAAAAACAAGATGGTGAATATCTTAAACACTTTCCATTCTTGATTCAGAAGACAATTGAAGAAAGAGGTGGTGATTTTAAATTTTCAAAGAGAAATGAATCTTACGTTGAACAAGACGGCCGAATTGTTACAGGGCAAAATTTCCAATCATCAAATGGTGTTGCTTTAAAAGTTATTGAGTTAATTGAAAAAGAAATTAAATAAAATTTGTCAGCAGTTAACACACGTTTTACGCTATTGCGCTTTTTTGTGCTAAATTTAAAATTTGTTTTGTCCATTTTAGAATACGTTTAACTGAAAGTTTCAGCTTTCTTAATAGATAACAACCTTAAGATCAAGAACGCTAGTGACAATTATACGGAAACAGAACAAAAAACAAGAACTTAAGTAATCAAATGAAACATCTATTAAAATTTATTCTAATTTATCTTTTTATAGTAAACACTTTATCAGCACAAACGAATTCAAATGCAGAAAGGAAAATTGATTCATTATTTTCTAGCTATAATTCAAAAACTGCGGGTGTTGCAGTGGGCATTGTTAAAGACGGAAAACTTATTTACAAAAAAGGATATGGTAACGCTACAAAGGACTTACGGTATATAATCATACAGGAAGCGATGCTGGTTTTAAATCTTATTTAGGTCGTTTTCAAGACAATAAATTATCCATAATACTTTTGAGCAATGATGAAAATTTTGTTTCATACAAAGCAGGAATGGATATTGCAGAATTTTATCTATCTGATAAATTTAAAAAGAGAAAAAAATTACTGAAATTGAAAAGAAAGTTGATGAAAATCCAAAATCTAATTCTAATACAAATTTAAAAGACTTTGAAGGTGAGTTTCTGAACAATGACTTATCATCACTTTTTATAGTAAAAATTATCAATGGAAACTTAACAATGACACATAACAGATTAAGTGATGTTTTGCTAACTGAAGTCGAGAAAGATAAATTTACAGGAGCAATTACATTTTCTGTGGAAGTATGTTTTCAAAGAAACAACAAAAATGAAATAATAGGATTAACCATCACCAATTTTGGAGCAACAAATGTCAGTTTTATTAAGATAATATAACTCCACCAATCATTATCTAAAGTTTTATTAAAATTACTTTTTCTATTTTGTTCAGATTCTTCGAGCCATTTTTGAGAGAAATAATGAATAAACAGTATTAAAATTAAAATGAATATTTCTTTTATTAGCGTTATCATATTTTATTATTTTCCTGGTATTAAATTTGGACTATTATTTTGCAATTCGTGCTCGCAAAGTATCAAAATAATCCTAGTAAAATATTAAATTCTAATAGTTATTATTGCAACGGGTACGGAAAGAATTTCCGCACTATCGTTACGCATATCCGAGCAAGCTGGATTTTTTCGGATTTGACAATGCCTCCCAAATTCAAAACTAACTTTCATTAAGACTATTATCCAAATCCATCGTATTAGCAGTTATGAACAGGCATTATTTTTCCCAATGATCTACTCGAATATTAGCTAAAGTAGAGTCTAAGTTAAAATTTACAATCAAATTTTTTGTTTCTATTGGGTCAATATCACTTCCATAATCTGTATAAATTTCATATTTAAGTTGAAGAGAATCCCGTTCTTCACTCAATTTATTTCTTCCAAGTAGTCTCTCTGTTTCTATGAATTTCATTCCAGGCTTTAGGTAATTTTTAGAAAGATCTTCAATCATTAATTCTCTATGATTATAGTCAATATCATTTCGAGTATTCCAGCTGCTTTGATTAAATTTTATTTGTTCTTGTTTACACGAAACAAATATTAGAATTATGACTAAAAAAGGTAAGTAGAGATAATTTCTCATTAGCAATATTTTTGTTTATTCTTGCTTGAAACGTCTGTAAAACAGGAAGTAACCTGCAGATATGCATGAAAAAATTATACGAAATCTAATTTCTCATTAGTAATATATGAAAAACGTCATACTAATTTAAACCAAACACGAGTGTAAGTTTTATAGCTTTACTTTTTTTAGTGTAATCTCAAAAAAGTATCATCTGCCTAATTCGGACTTACTATTTAAGAGGAGATTCATATTTGTCCCAAAATGTTTTATTATATTCAACCTTATCAAAAATAGTTTTCTCTTGTTTGTACGTGAATTTTTCAACCTGACTACCATTAAAATCATTCAAAAATGAATTGACAATAATTTGAAAAGGATGAATGCGGTTATTTTTGTCTGTTAAATTACCATAAATTTTATTTTTTACCTCACTTATATAATAAAGCCCATTGGACTTTTTTAAATCTGTTTCTGTAATTTCCAGCGTAGATTCTTTTTGGACATAATTTTCCGGCCAGCCTATTAACTCTAATTTTTTATCAAAACTACTTTCGTATTTTTTAACATCCCATTTCTCAATTATTTTTACAATGGCATAATCTTCTTTATCTATATAAAGCGTTCCTGAAAAATCACATAAAAAATTCCTGTGCGTATAACTATATTGATCCCGAAGTGTCGAAAAATTTATCACGTAAACCTCTCTATTATTATACATTATATCGTCATCTGCCTTAAAAACAAATTTTTTAAACTTCTTTTCATTTAAATATTGACTAAATTTTATAGGATTACTAAGGTAAACGTAATAAAATTCACCTCGCAAACCTTTTGGACTGTAACCTGTTTTTATGTTCCATCGTATTTCTTGAATCTGATTAAAATTTCGGTTCTCTTTATCATAACCTAAGTCATATTGTTTTGCGACAAAATCGAGGTTTAATATCGTTGTATCCTGAACTTTAACATCAATATTTGAAGTCAGTTTTGAATTAAAATCCTTTGAAGGATAATTTTTGCCAAAATTTTCAATTACATGTTTTACTATTGTGTAAGGGTACTTGCGGCCACGAACAATAATTTCATTTAGAACAATTCCTTTTTCACCCTGCTCATTTTTACTATCTACAACTGGTGTACTAGTGTTGTTTACAAAATTGCTTTTGTTTTTAGTGTCTACTTCAAATTTTGCAATTGAAGTGGATAGAGATACATTATTAAAATAAAAATAGCCATCATGAATTGAGTTCAATTTTGCTTCAACAAAAACTTCAGGACTAAACAATCTATTTAACTGTGATTTCTCCATTTCATCTTGTTTTGATGAAATAAACATATGAGCCTTATTTTTACTTCTCAAATAATATTCAAAAGATTTTTTATCGATTATTGTTGTGTTCCACTTTCCTCCAAGAAAAACAGAGTCGGCAGCAGTAACAGCTGCAAAACTGTACATTTTTTCTTTTAATTCTTTTTTTACATAAGATCCCATTGGAACAAAATCTTTAATAATTGGCGCCGTTACCGAAGACATATCATTAACAAAATGCTGATTTGCTCCCCAACAGATTATCTTTTCGTTTGGATGATTTTTAATATACTCTAATAAATTATCAGCCATTTGTTTATCTCTTATATTGTCATTAGAACTTGTATGAAAGGGATTTAGAATTTGTGGCTTTTTTAAATAACATTTTTCACCTGATGCCAGCAAGCTTTTTATTATTTGAGACCAATAGAAACTGGATTCTGTTTTCGGTTTTTTTGCAATTGCTTTAAGTAAATTTTCAAAAGATGATTTATACTGACTATAAGTAATATCATTTTCATCAAAAAAATTCGAATAATTGATTGATTCAATAAGTAGTTCTAAATCTCCTCTATCTAATTTTAGCTCCAATTGGTTGTTACTACAATATTCAAACAAATCAATGAATAAGTTTTCATCTCCATATTTTCCAGAAATTTGACTATCAAATCCAAATAGCTTTAAATTTGATTTATTTGCCTCATAAAATTGAACAAAACTTTGAAATTCATTGGTATTCGACCAAATGCTAAATAAAGAATTTTTAAAAGCTAACTGAACATTTGTCCCTTTATTAATTTTATTCTGAGCTTTCCAAACATCATATACCCCTGATTCGAATGCGATTGTTGTAAAACCAAGTTCTTTATACAAATATTCAATAATCTTAGTTTTCATTTCAAAAACATTTCCATCATAATGTGATTTCTCGCCCAACATAAGTACCTGTACAACTTTTAATTCTTCTTTTAAAAAAGAGAAATCGTCATTAGAAGGATTCTCAGGTAAGCTCAATATTTTTGGATTGAAATTTTGTGCATTACCAATCACGTAAAAGACACTACAAATTAGTATTAAAAATATTCTTTTCATTTTTAGATTAGTATTTTGGAGTTTTTGGTTTGACTTTCTTAAAGGTATTTAGGTATTAATTTAAATTTTGAAACTAGCTAATGAATTGATAATTATTTGATAAAATCATAGGTTTAAAGACAAATGAGTTAATTCACTTTTCTATTTTTATTTCTAACTGCCGAAAAAGCATGATAACTAATTTATAGGCAAACGAAACTAATCATTTATATAAACATAAACCTACTTATATGCCTATATTTTTTTTTGAAACAACTTTTGTTGCGCATCAAATGTCCACCGCATAAGTTACGAAATCAATCGCTTCTGTTTGAAAACAGTTTATTATCACTTACTAATTCCCTTCAAATCCCCAACAACCATTTCATTAATTTCACCTAAAAATTCAAATTCATTTAGAGGAAACATTTCCAGCACCATTTCTAAAATCAAGGAAACATTTACAGGATTTTTATTTGTGCTTGACTTTATATGCCCTTCATTCTCTAATGTTAAAATGCACATTTTTAGCATATTTGTAATGACACAACCCAATTCATAATAATTGATTTTGATTTGAGCGGTATAAAATTCCGATGTATCATGATCTGAATTTAAATTGAAATATTTTTCAATTATTTTTTTAAGATTCTCTAATTTTTTACTTTCTGTTATTTCCATAATATGCGATTATTTTTTTTGCATAGTTCAGAAAATATTTAAAATAAAATAGGAACGTATATGACTGGACATATACGTTCCTGCATTTATGACTGCTTATTTATAATTATAAAATAATGATAATCAAATAATTAAAATAAAAATGAAGCTATAAATTTCATTAAGATTTTCGGAAATAATATAAAGGAGATTATAAAAGAATATAATTCTGATATTTTAGAAAATAGAGATTTTATCCGAGAGAAAATAATTTAACCAATATCGCAACGCATTGTTGTAATCAGTTTTTTGAAACCATCCTTTTCATAGGCTTTTATTGCAGCTTCGTTTTCGTGATAAACCTGAAGCCTGATTTCGGTTATGCCTTGAGATAAAACCCATTCTTTAAGGTTTTGAAGTAATAAACGGCTGATTCCATTTCCTCTAAATTCCGGTTTAACAAACATAAAACCAATATATCCAAAGGATTCGTGCTTTTCGTACTCTTTCCCAGACCGAATTTGAGTATATCCACATCCAACAATTTGATTATCAATTTCGGCAACCAGAACTTCTGTCGCTTTGTCTAAAATAAGTTCCTGAATGTCATAATAAAAAATTTCGCCCTCTTTTAATGTGGGGTCAAAAGGACGTTCTGCTTCAACAAGATGCTGTAAAAATTCAGCAAGTTGTGGCAAATCACTATCTGTGGCGGGTCTGATAACTATGTTTTTGATATTTGCACTCATATTTCAAATATAAGAAAAATCTGTTTCCGTGAATTTTAAAATTGCAACAATCTACTTTAAACAAAAAAAAGACCATTCCAGTAGAACAGTCTTTATAATATTTTGATAATAAATTTTGGCTTAAGCCATAAATAAAGCTCCTTTATTATAGTTGAATAAAACCAAATCATAAGGTACTAAAAGCGGTGCAATTTTCTCTGACGATGCCTTGAATTGTATTCCGTTATGTTTTCTGAATAAATAAATTTCCTTCAGACAATTAGATAAACTTTGATGAATTGCCGTTGTAAATAATGGCAATTGCTTATCGCCTTCTAATAAATCAATTTGGTAATTTGAACTGCTTTTAGACAAATTATTACCTATTATTCGAAGTGTAAATGTTTTTGATTTTCCGTGTTGTTCACCTTGATATTGTACTACCATAACTTTATAATTAAAAAGGTTAGAATATATTTTATTTTATTTCGAATGCAAATTGAAGAATTAAAGTTATGAAAAAAAAGCAAATTGCTAAAAAATAGTATCTAAAATTATATATAATTTTTATCCGATAAAACATCCGTAATTTCAAGCAATAAAAAATAGAAGAATTTGTGTTTTTACATTCACATTTTCAAACTATCAAACTTGTAAATTTTTACTTAAATTTGGATTAACTAATCATAAAACCTAATATTATGAACATGAACCCTCTTGCTTTAGTTTTATCAGCATTTATTACAATATTTGTCGGTTTTATTTGGTACAACCCAAAAGTGTTTGGAACAATCTGGATGCGCGAAAGCAATCTCACACAGGAACAGCTTAAAACCGGAAGTATGCTTAAAATATTTGGGCTTACCTATATTTTTTCCTTAATGATCACACTTACGCTAATGTCGTTAACCGTTCATCAATCTGGTGCGATTGGCATGGTTGGCGGACCACCGTTAATTGATAGTGCAAAACCGTCGTTTAAAGCATTCATGACAGATTACGGACAGGCTTACAGAACCTTTAAACACGGCGTATTACATGGTTTTATGTCTGGATTATTTTTTGCTTTTCCTATTATTGGAGTTAATGGTTTATTCGAAAGAAAATCATGGAGATACATCTTTATTCATGCCGGATACTGGATTGTTACGCTTACTTTAATGGGCGGAATTATCTGCGCATATGCATAATTATAAAAACAAAAACCCATTTGAATTCAAAATTTAAATGGGTTTTTCTTAATAATAACTTAAACAAAGCGAGTTATTATAAATATTACCTAATTTTGAAAAAATTAGCTCACTCTTTTGAATACAACTTACTCTTTTCAAATTTACAAAAGCGCATCACTATTGCCTCAGGAATGGAATTCGCTGGCTGTAAATAATATTTTTTTGACGAGAGAATATCTCGAAGTGCTGGAAAACTCCTGTCCGGTAAATATGATTTGTCATTTTATTGCAATTTTCAATGAAGACAAACTTATCGGGATTGTTTTAACTCAATTTTTATTTGCCGAAAAACTGGAATCTTTTGGAGATCGCGATCAGTGTTTAAAAACTTCGGTACGTAATTTTGCTTTCAAAAATTTTGCTTCGCATGTATTATTCGTTGGTAATAATATGCTTACGGGACAAAATGCTTTTGTTTTTCATCAAGATGCAAAAGAATCTAAAGCAATCAAAACACTTCATAAAGCAATCAAACAGCTTAAGAAGGATTTGAAAGACAACGGTAAAAAAGTTCATATAACGAGTATAAAAGATTTTACCGAAAGTGAAATTGAGCCACTAAAAGCTGAATTCAAAAATAATTATACGTTCTCGACGCAACCCAATATGGTTTTTGAAATCAATACAAATTGGAAAACGGAGCAGGATTATATTGATGCTTTATCAAAAAAATACAGGGATCAATACAAACGCGCGCGTAAAAAAGCGGAAGGAATCGAGAAGAAAAAAATGTCTTTATCGGATATTAAAAAGTATGAAGATGTAATTTATGATTTGTATTTTCATGTGGCTAAAAATGCGCCTTTCAACACTTTTTTCCTCGCCAGAAATCATTTTAGTTTTTTTAAGGAAATCATGAAAGACAACTTTTTATTTTATGGTTATTTTTTAGAAGAAAAACTAATAGGTTTCAACACTTTAATCAAAAACGGAAGCGTAATGGATACGTACTTTTTAGGTTACGACGAAACCATTCAGCGCGAAAAAATGCTGTATTTAAATATGTTGTACGACATGATTGCGTATTCTATCAATCAAGGTTTTACCGAAATTGTTTTTGCCAGAACAGCTCTTGAAATCAAAAGTTCAGTTGGTGCAAAACCAGTAAAAATGTACGGATTAATTACACACAGCAATGCTTTAATTAATCATAATATCGCCAAATTATTCAATTATCTGGAACCAAAAACCGATTGGCAGGAACGAAATCCTTTTAAATAATAAAACGGGGGCAATGTCATTAGTTAAGCTTTAGAAATAAAATTATTGCAAATCAAATCCGTGTTTACCCCCATTTTTACGAATTAAATCTGTTTTATCCGCGTCAAAATTAGACGCTGATTTTACTGATTCGCTAAAGCGAAAACGCTGATAAAAACGGATTTTCTAATTACTTGATTAAACTGTTAAGTAATTTTATAATTCCCACTTAACTTAATAGATTGCGCTTAGGAACTAAATATTAATATATTTAAGGAACCGCAATTTTCATTTGCTTGTGCAGAATATGAATTTCTAATGAACTTTGAGCGCCGCAATATTCTCCGTCAATTTGAAAATTCACTGGATAATTTGTCGTAATCTCGGCTTTATCTGTCGAAATAATCACGATATCATCAGAATCAATTGGCATATTTCCTGTAATAATTTTTCCAAGTAATAATAAATCAAGGCTTTTTAGAATCACTAATTCGAATCTTCCGTCATTCATCGCTCCATGCGGATTGATGGTAACGCCGGTTCCGTATTTTTGAGAATTAGCGATAACAATCATTCTGGCAGTGTGTTCAACCGTTTCTTTTTTGGTTTTAATAGTCGCCACAAAAGGCTCGTTAGAATCTACAAGAGTGGTGTAAGCTTGCAAAGCATAACCCCAGAAACCTCTTAAATTACTTTCTTCATAATTCTTGACCAAGTCTGCATTAATACCAATATCGCTTAAATGAATACTTTTTTTACCGTTGATGCAAATCATATCCATATCGATATAATGATGTAAAAAGGCAATTTTTAGATTCTCTTCAATTGTTGCCGGCAAGTTTAAATCGACTGACAAACCATTTGCTGATCCGGCGGGCAAAATGCCAATTATTACATCAAATTGTTCGACAGCTTCGGCAACCATTTTTATGGTTCCGTCACCTCCGGCAACAATAATACGTTCTGGTAAATATTGATTATAAAGCGATTGTATTTCCTTTTGATCACTTTTGCCTGTAGTTTCATAAACTTCCAGATCAAAATGATTTGTAGTTGCAAATTCTTGCACAGCCTCAATCAAATCTGATTTATCAAGGTCTCCTGAAATGGGATTTACAACAAATATGATATTCTTTTTCACGATTTTATATTTAAAGTCAATTAAAATAATTAATTTACAACATCCATATATAAATATACGCAATTAATGAAACCAATTTTACAATTATATCGAGGTTACGCAAATGAAGAAGAATTAATTGTGATGGGACATGTCTTTAAAAGAACGTATGATTATGATTTTCAGAAGAAAAACTTTAAAAATGCTACTTCTATTATCAATCAATTCAGGATAAAAACACTTAAAAATTTTGATATTTATCTAAAATGTGGCAATCAGGAAATCCGAACTAAAACATTAGACGATGGATATTTTAAATTTTGTATTCCGCTTGACGAAGAAACTTCTTTTGGATGGATGTCTTATGAAGTGAGTATCAAAGAAGGTTCAGAAACCATAACCGAAAAAGGCAGTTTCATAAGACCTCACAAAGGAAAACTTGGAATTATATCTGATATTGATGATACTTTTTTAATTTCTCACACTCAGAATTTCTTTAAAAAAATATACATTCTTTTGTTTAAAAATGTAAATGACCGCAAAGTATTTACAGATGTTGTGCCACATTATCAGGCTTTGAGTTCGGCAGGAAGAAACAATAAGGAAGAGGAAAATGCATTTTTTTATGTTTCCAGCAGCGAATGGAATTTATACCGATTTATTGTTAAATTCACCAAAATCCATAATCTCCCAAGAGCGGTAATTTTACTGAAGGATATTAGAAGAGGACTTACTGATTTTTTCATGAGCGGACGCGGAAACCACGATCATAAATTTGATAAAATAAAGCACGTTTTAGAGTTTTACCCCAATCTAAAATATGTTTTATTAGGCGATGATTCGCAACACGATCCGATTTTATATGAACGAATCTGTAAAATATTTCCGGTTACGGTAATTGCAGTTTATATCAGGCAAACCGGAAGACACCAAAAAGAAGCAACCAAAACGATCATGAAAAATTTAGAGAATCTAGATGTTTCGGTTTGTTATTATAAAAATAGCAGTGAAGCGATTATGCATTCAAAATCTATTGGGATAATTATGTAGTTTTTTTTGAACTGCAAGTTGTGAAATGCGTTTAGATGGCGCACGGATTATACGGGTTTAACGGATTTACGCTGGTTTTGTTTGTTTCTGTTTTGTTTGTGTTTTGTTTGTGTTTGTGTTTGTCATTTCGACCGAAGAGAGAAATCACACCCAATATTCGACAACAGTGCGTTCTTTACTTGTGTGATTTCTCCCTTCGGTCGAAATGACAAGATTGTGTTTGTTTTGACAAAGACTGTCATCCCGATTTTTATGATAAAACCAAATCTTTTTTTCAGGAGCTAATCCCGCAATCCGTTTCAATCTTTTGTGGCGAACCCCGCCACAAAAGGATTTCCACTTCTATCGGGGCTAGAACAATCATTTTCATAATACTATTTTCGTATAGCTTGTCATGCCGATTTCTATGATAAAAACAAATTTTATTTGATAAGGGATTTGCTTTATTTCTCGCAGATTTTGCAGATTGAGCAGATTTTTATTTTAACAAAGACAGTCATCCCGAGGAACGCTGTGGAAAACTATAAGCCTGAAACTGAAAACTGCGACTGAAAACCGTAATCTCCTAGCCCAGATTACTTCACTATATTCTTATTTTAATTGGAGTTCAGTGAATTTCATTTGAAGAGAAAAGCCCGGAGCAAAAAAAAATGCATTTCCTTTTGAAAAAAAGCGATGAAAGAAGCTCTTTTTGCAACATTAGAAATGCATTTTTTTTGTAAGTCCCGATAGCCATCGGGATGAAACGGAAAGCTGGAATAGCTCTCGAAAATCATAAAAAAACCTTTATCAAGTTCGAAAATTTGACAAAGGTTAATATATAAACTTTTTTATTTTCCAGAAACTGAAAAACTGTAACCGAGATTGAAAACTAAATTAAACTGTAAAATTATCAATCTCTTCCTGAACGACTTCCCAATCAAGAAGCAATTGATCCAGGTCAGCTTTCTTTTTGTTGTATGCGGTGAAAAAAGAAGCGTCTTCGATATGTTTGTCATAATTAGAAGCCAGCAATTTATCGTCATGCTGAATGTCTCTTTCTAATTGTTTGATTTGGCTTTCAACTTTACTTAATTTATTTTGTAGCGCTTTCCCTTTTTTCTGATCTTCGTAGGATGTTTTATTGCTTTCTTTAGGAGCAGCAGCTTTTGCGACATCTTTTTTCTCGACTTCACGCATGTTTTCAAGGTTACGCTGTTCTAAGAAGTAGTTGATATCTCCTAAATATTCTTTTATTTTTTGATCTTTGAACTCGTAAACGATATTCGACATTCCCTGCAGGAAATCTCGATCGTGAGAAACCAGTAATAAAGTTCCGCCAAATTTTTGAAGAGCTGCCTTTAAAACGTTCTTAGATTTGATATCTAAGTGATTTGTAGGCTCATCCATCAATAATACATTTATTGGCTGTAAAAGCAACTTACAAAGTGCTAAACGATTACGTTCACCTCCGGAAAGTACTTTTACTTTTTTCTCCACATCATCGCCACGGAATAAAAACGAACCTAACATATCGCGAACTTTAGAACGGTTAGTGTCCATTGCAGCATCTTCCATGGTTTGCAATAAGGTAATTTCACCATCAAGGTATTCTGCCTGATTTTGAGCAAAATATCCTAATTGTACATTGTGCCCAAGTTTGATAGTTCCTTCATATTCAAATTCGTCAACAATCGCTTTGATAAAAGTCGATTTTCCTTGTCCGTTTTGACCCACAAAAGCAATCTTGCTTCCGCGTTCTACTAATAAGTTAATCTCCTTTAAGATTGTTTTATCACCGTATGATTTAGTAACATGATCTGCTTCAACTACTACTCTTCCCGGCTCTTTTGAAACTGGAAAAGAAATATTCATTACAGAATTGTCGTCTTCATCAACTTCAATTCGTTCTACTTTATCTAATTTTTTAATCAACGATTGCGCCATCGAAGCTTTAGAAGCTTTTGCACGGAACTTTTCGATTAATTTTTCTGTTTCTTCAATTTTCTTCGCCTGATTCTTTTGCGTTGCCAATTGCTTTTCACGAATTTCATGACGCAATTCTAAATATTGAGAATATGGTTTATTGAAATCGTATGCTTTTCCTAATGATATTTCGATTGTACGATTCGTTACATTATCAAGAAACATTTTATCGTGCGATACAATGACCACAACTCCAGGATAATTACGAAGGAAATTTTCTAACCAAATGATACTTTCGATATCAAGGTGATTGGTAGGCTCATCCAGAAGCAAAATATCATTTGCCTGTAATAATAATTTCGCTAATTCGATACGCATTCTCCAACCTCCTGAAAATGTTTCAGTCTGATTATCAAAAACTTCTCTTTTAAAACCTAAACCTAAAAGAATTTTTTCTGTATCACCCACATAATTATAACCTCCTAAAAGTTCAAAACGATGTGTGTAATCAGATAAATCTTCGATGATCTGGCTGTATTCTTCACTTTCATAATCAGTTCTGGTAACCAATTGATGATTGATTTGCTCTAATTTTTTTTCTACAATCTTAATATCTGTAAAGGCTTCATAAGCTTCTTCAAGAACGGTTCTTCCTTGCTCAAAATCGATATCCTGACGCAAAAATCCCATTCGAACTTCTTTCTCAGTTGCTATTTGTCCTGAATCCGGTTTAAAATCTCCAGCCAGGATTTTAAGCATGGTTGATTTTCCAGCACCATTTTTCCCGACAAGTCCAACCCGATCTCCTGCACCTAAACGAAATGTTACTTCTTCGAATAAATATGAACCTCCAAAAGAAACCGATAAATTGTGTATATTAAGCATGTATTGTTATTTTATAACTAATTGATTGTGTAAATTTACACTTCCAAATCAATGGGTAATTTAATTTTTTGCAAATGTTAAAAAAAGGATCGAAACTAAATAGTATTTTAACAGGAAGTTGTCCAAAATGTCAAAATGAAAGCATGTATTCGGACAAAAATCCGCTTCATTTGACTAAAGTTCTAAAAATGAACGATCATTGCAGCCATTGCGGATTAAAATATCAAATCGAACCTTCGTTTTTTTATGGCGCAATGTATGTAAGTTATGGATTAAATGTAGCTGTTGGAATTGCAGCTTTTATTGTTTCGTTTGTATTTTTTAAAACTTCAATCGAAGAATCTTTTCTGGCAATTGTTATCTCCTTAATCATATTGTTTCCATTTGTTCTTCGCCTCGCAAGAAATCTATATATTAATATGTTTGTTTCTTATGATCCTAAGGCCGGTCAAAAATAAGTGTCTTTAGATATTTCTTATGAAATCTTTGAATGTCAATTTCACGATCTAGCGGAATCTCATTTTCAATGTTATCAAATAACGCTTTTGCCATTGCAGGACCTAACATCACACCGCGGGTTCCTAATCCGTTAAGGATATGAAGTGATTTGCGCTCATGATGCGTTCCAATCAAGGGTCTTCTGTCTTTAACCGTTGGTCGAACTCCGCCAAAATGCTTTACGATTTCAAAATCGCAGGTAATAATTTCTTTAATTCTGTCTATTAATTCCTGTTTTCCTTCTTCAGTAGGTAAATCGGTTTTGTCCTGCCAGTTGTATGTAGCACCCACTTTGAACAAATCATTGCCCAATGGTAATATAAAGACGCTTGTATTAACAATTACATCTAAGTTTAAATCAGGAGCTTTTATTATAAATAACTCGCCCTTTGTTCCATCCAGTGGCAAATAATTGAAAAAGGGGTTTTTATGTAAACCAAAACCTTCGGCAAAAATAATATGACGCGCCTGAATGTTTTTATATTGGATTCCGTAATCGAAAAATTCAATATAAATACTATCAAAAAACTCTTCCAATAACAAGTTATTTTCCTGTAAATATTCTTTATAACTGTCAAGCAATAAAGCCGTATCAACATATCCTGTATGTAAAACTTCTCCATAATCGTGTGGAGAATCTATACTATTATATTTTTTGGTGATTAATTTAGTCGATAAAAAAGGAGTCAGATTTTTTTTATCCGATGCAGCAAACCAATTATTCTGTTCTTCAATTGAAAAGAACTTTCTTAAAATTGGAAGTTTAAAATTGAACTTTGCCTTTAATTTATCTTCGATTTCATTGTAGAAATCATTCATCAAAACCAATTGTTCCTGTGCTTTCCAAACCTCGCTAAAACGCTTTAAAATTACAGGATTGTATAAACCACCGGCAACTTTCGATGAATTTTGGGATTTATTATCAATAACTAAAATAGTCTTATTGTTTTTAAGGGCAATTTCTGCAAAAGAAATTCCGGCTAATCCAGATCCAACAATTAAATAATCTAACATGTGTAAAAAGGTAAAATACAATAAAAACTCTGACTACAAAGGTAGTGAGAGTTTTTGTTATAATGTAATTTAGATACTTAGTAGTTCCACATATCTTCCTCGAAGTTACGAATCTTCTCTTTTACTCTTTCAGATTCTAACAATTGGTTTTGCGCATTATCTTTCATGTAGCTTTTAATTTCACGATCTCCGTACATATTTTCTTCTTTGTAAATTATAGCATTAAAATATCTTGAATTGAAGATTTGATCAAATGAAATTGGAGTTGCCGAATTCTTATCGTTAAAAGCTTTTCCTTCGTGTAACACTTCTCGGGCATTTGGGAAGAAAACCCAAAACAACTCAATATAATCTTTTTCGTCGCTATTCATTGTATAAACATCCGGAGTTACCGGGCAAATTCCTAATAAACGATATTTAAGGTCACTCTGCCGTTTGTCAAAATACCAATATCCCTTAATTTTATATTGTGTCACATCAGCCGCAGTTAAATCTTGCTTCAGGATATACTCTGCCGGAACCGTTCTTGTTGGCCCAACAGTTTCATCTACATAAGTAACTACTTTCTTTTTTCCGGTTCCAGTGATTACTTTTTTCTTTACTACACGAGTTTTGTAGTCGTCAGGATATTGGTTGATTAATTCCCGACCTGCATCAGTTGTATCAACACGAGATAAGGCACCCTGAATATCTTTCAATGATTTTTTAGTATTAAAATAACTATCACTGTATACTTCGGTTATTCTACCGGTTCTGATACCTTTAGTCAAAACATCATACAGCGAACGTCTGTCAGCACCAATATTCGCTGTATCCACCGGAAAATATAAAGGGAAATTAATTTTCTCATTTAAATCAATAATTTCCCATACTGTTTTCCCCATCAAAACATCACGGTCATCAACATAACCATACGCTAAAGGCTTATCATTATCAGAAATTTTCTGTGCTTCACTTTTTAATCCTATTTGGTCAGCCGTTTTTGCATTTAGCAAATTAGACTGTGCTTTACAAGTAAAACTTGCAGCGATAAGAACTATGGCCATAAAAAAACTTTTCCCTTTCATCTTAAATAGTATTTATAATAAACATAACGAAACTTTATTTTATTTATTGTATTTTTCTTACAAATATAAATTTTCACAACGGGAAACATCATAAATGAGATTTAACTATTTCTAGTTTTCATTTAGTTGAATTCTAAAATTAAGGTGGTAAAGAAATTTCTTAGCGTATATATCATAATCTTATTAGTAGGCAGCTATAAATATGGTGCTGCTCAAATTTAAAAGATTTTAATTTACTAAACTTAAGGCTTGCAGTATTCATGATTAATGAATCATAAAGATAACGAATATTTTTTAATGCTAATTAGCGTAAAATACAAAACCTCTTACTACAAACGTAGTAAGAGGTTTTGTTATAATATAATTGAGGTACTTAGTAGTTCCACATATCTTGTTCGAAGTTACGAATCTTTTCTTTTACTCTTTCAGATTCTAACAATTGGTTTTGTGCATTATCTTTCATGTAATCTTTGATCTCACGATCTCCGTACAAGTTTTCTTCTTTATAGATTACTGCATTAAAACGTCTTGAATTTAATATCTGATCGAATGAGATTGGAAGTGCTGAGTTACTATCGTTAAAAGCTTTTGCTTCGTGCAATGCTTCTCTAGAATTAGGGAAGAAAACCCAGAATAACTCAATATAATCCTTTTCGTCACTGTTCATTGTGTAAACATCCGGAGTTACAGGACAAATTCCAAGTAAACGATATTTCAGTTCACTTTGACGTTTGTCAAAATACCAGTATCCTTTTATTTTATATTGTGTAACATCAGCAGCGGTTAAATCTTGTTTCAAGATATATTCTGCAGGAACTGTTCTTGTTGCTCCAACTGTTTCATCAACATAAGTAACAACTTTCTTTTTTCCAGTACCTGTAACAACTTTTTTCTTCACAACACGTGTTTTGTAGTCATCCGGGTATTGGTTGATCAATTCTCTACCTGCGTCAGTAGTATCAATACGAGATAATGCACCTTGAATATCTTTCAAAGATTTTTTAGTATTGAAATAACTGTCGCTGTAAACTTCAGTTATTTTGCCGTTTTTAACAGCTTTCGTCAAGACGTCATATAATGAACGTCTGTCAGAACCAATATTAGCCGTATCTACAGGAAAGTATAATGGAAAGTTGATTTTTTCATTTAAATCAATGATCTCCCAAGTAGTTTTTCCCATCAAGATATCTCTATCATCCACATAACCATAAGCTAAAGGCTTATCATTATCTGAGATAAGTTGCGCAGGAGTTTTAAGTCCTATCTGAGCAGGTGTTTTCGCATTTAGCAAATTAGATTGCGCATAAGAAGAAAAACCTCCAGCGATAGAAACAATAGCTATTAAAAAATTTCTTACTTTCATCATGATATCATTATAAGATATTGAATGTAGTTTTACCTACTTTATTATTGTATTTCGTAAATTACCGGAGCAGTTCTTGGTAATAAATAACTACCAGCTCCAACAAGTTTAGTCTTAATTTCAGAAATAGTAACCTGGTCTCCTTTTCCAGCTCTTGCAAGAACTGTTTTACATTGTGCATTTAATCTGTTCCCAGAAACTACAACTGTAGGTTGTCCGGCAATTTTCATATTAAATCCAACAACATCTAAACCAACTTCAAAATCAAAATCAAGTAATTTAGCACCAATAGTAGCAATTTCTAAGTTAGATTTAGGTCCTTTAACAACACCCATTTCTCCTCTAATTGTACCTGTTGGACCAGGAATTCCTTTAATTCTGAAAGTTTTCTTATCTGTAACTTTATCTCCATTTGGTAAAGTTCCTGTAACAGAAATTGTAGCTTCTGTACCTGAACCCGGGCTCATGTTATATTTCCCAGGTTTCCCAGCAGAAGATAATCCAGGAGCACTTGCATTAATTTTGTTTGCATCAACACCAGCGAATGATACAGAGATTGGGTTAACAACACCTCTATAAACAACATTCATTTTATCAGCAGAAATAGTAGCTGAGTTTGGTCTTGGTACTACAACATAAGTTCCTTTAAATTTTAATGGAATATTTTTACCGTCTTCTAAGAATGTAAATTGACCATTAATATTTTGTTCCCCTACTCCACCAGCAGTTAAAGAGATAACAGCTTGTCCGTTAACAATTTGTCCTGGACCTTGGAATGAAGTTGGTTTTGTGTTTTCGTCATAACGACCTAAAACTACTTTACCAGTTACTTTTTCTCCTTGGAAGTAAGCATTTTTATCTAAAACAACAATTGCCTGGTAATTACTGTAAGAAGCAGCAGCAACAGCCGCTTTTCCTAAAGCACTATTATAAACATCTGTTTCAGTTTTCTTAACGTCATTTTGCCAAGCTGAAAGTTTAGCAGCTGATGCAATTGCAGGAAAACCTTTAAAGTGATATTCTAAGTATTTTTCTTTTATACCTTCTTTGTTTTTTACGTCAGAAACATCAAATTTTTTCTCAACCTCAGAAATAATAACAGCATATTTTTTATCTGTACCTAAAGCAGCTTTAATATCTGATTTGTATTTCTCGATTTTAGCGATAATTTCATTCCCTTTTTTAGTGTAACCGTCTCCTGTAAACCAGTCGTCGATATTATCACCTCTGTCCATAGACTCGTAAGGAAGTTTTCCGGTTTCTTTTTCTACTTCAAATCCTTTGATAGATTGAGTTTTTAAAGTCCCAATATAATCGTAAAATTCTTTTGAAATTGTTTCAATCTTATGAGCTGTAACTGCAGCAATTGCGAATTCTCCTTTTGCTTCAGCAGCTTTTTGATCTAACGATGTTAATAAACTTGTATTTGTTTCTGATGAGCTAGTGTTTGCACTTTCAAATTTTTCATTCATCAAACCAAAAGCAGATATAACTTCTTTTGATACGTTCATTGCTAACATTGCGATGAAAACCAGATACATCAGGTTAATCATCTTCTGTCTAGGGGTTAATTTTCCTCCTGCCATTTTTTCTAATTAGTTCTTTATTAATAAATTTAATATAATAGTCAAAAACTAATTATCCTTTGTTACTCATTGCAGAAAGCATACCACCATAAACACTGTTTAAAGAAGCAATGTTTGCAGTCATTGATTGCATTTGCTCTTTTAATTTAGAAGCATTTTCAGCGATTTCGCTATTTGCTTGTGCGTTTCTTGAAGCACTTTCTAATTGTACTTTGTATAAGCTGTTTAATGATTCCATTTGCGCAGCAGCTAATGACATTTCTTCAGCATATTTCTTTTGTCCTGCAATAGAATCTACTGTTGGAGAAATTGCTTTTGCAGCTCCTTCGAAATTTTTGATGCTGTTTCCTAAGCTTGACATTAACTCTCCGTCAATTTTAGCTTCTTTCAACATTACATCTAATTTTTGAGATAATAATCCTTGAGCATCAGATGGCGCTTCAACTTTATCCGCTTTTTTTCTAGCCTGACCGTTAGCTAATTCTGGGTAAACAAGAGTCCAGTCCAATTCATCTTCAACTGGTTCGAAAGCAGAAAGAGCAAAGATTAACGCCTCAGTTAATAAACCAACTGACAACATCACAGTTCCTGTTAATGGTCCAATTTCAAAGTGAGTAATTTTGAATAGAGCTCCAACGATTACTACTGCCGCTCCCATACCATAAGCGAAATTCATTGCTTTTTTACTTAATAATGCCATAATACTTTTTTTTTAGGTTTTAATTTAAAATAGATTTGATTTGGTTATTTGAATTTAATTATAATTTACTTTTCTTTTTTCCGCTTCCTGTTGTTTGAGTTCCCATGTAATCTTGTACAGTTCTGAAACCAATATAACTTCTTGCTGAATCTGCATATTCGTGGTCACGAGTACTTACTTGTAGGAAGTAAGCAACATCTTTCCAAGAACCTCCACGAACCACTTTTCTTTGATTGTTTCCGTCAATTACGTTAGGGTTCATTGTTGAAACATATTCGTAAGCATTTGGATTATAAGCTGAATCTGTCCATTCTGAAACGTTTCCTGCCATGTTGTATAATCCGTAACCGTTTACTTCATATGATTTAGCTTCTACAGTATATAAAGCTTCATCAGCAGCATAATCTCCCCTGCTTGGTTTAAAGTTTGCTAAGAAACAACCTCTGTCACTTTTAGTATAAGGACCACCCCAAGGATATGTAGCTGATTCCAGACCACCTCTTGCAGCATACTCCCATTCTGCCTCTGTTGGCAATCTGAATGCATTTACTAAGTCACGTCCTTTTTTCTTAGATTTGATATAGCTGTTTTTATTTAATGTTCTCCAAGCACAAAATGCTTTAGCTTGTTTCCAAGTCACACCAACTACAGGATAATCACCGTAAGCCTTGTGCCAGAAATAATCATTATGCATTGGCTCATTATATGAGTAAGCGAAATCTTTAATCCAAACTGTTGTATCAGGATACACACTAACTTGTTCAGTTTTAACGAAATCTTTTCTTTTTCCAACTTTAGCTTTTGCAGCAGCCTGAATGTCCATCCAAGAATAACGGAATTTCAATTTATTTACATCAATTGTTCTCAAACCATTATATGATTCTTCTATTGGCAAATACATAGAATCCATTACTTCAGCATAATACTCATCCGGGTATGCTTTAGTATCTTTAATTAACTTAACTTTTTTGTTTAATTTTCTACCAGCATAAGGATCATCTTTTGTTCCTACACTATAGTAGTTATCATACATGTATTTATCATACGCCGTCATTTTATCCGGCTCTGAATCATTAAATGCATAATCTGAGATGCTTCCACCTTTTTTACCTTTAGCATCACCAGCTGGTTTTTGCCCTGTTTCGTCAGCTAAAATAGCTAAACGTACTCTCATTGTAGAATCTTTTACCCATTCTACAAATTGACGGTACTCACTATTAGTAATCTCTGTTTCATCCATATAAAATGAACGAACTGTTACTGTTTTAGTCGGAGCATCTTCAACATTAGCTAAATCAGCATCTGATTTACCCATGATAAAAGATCCACCCGGAACTAATGTCATACCATAAGGTTTTTCAGGATGCCATTTGCCTCCTGTAACACCAACTAACTCACCTTTGTCTCCTGACTTACCACAGCCAATTACCAGTGTTAACATTGCTGCAAATGCAATAAACTTCTTCATATAAATTTGGGATTATCTATTCATTATTATAAGTCCGTAAACGTATTTATTATTTATCTAAAAAACAATACTAGTTGCGAAATTTATTTTACCGCTCAAAAATAATGTTAAAAAAAATAAAAAAAAAATATTTCATCGATAAACTAGCGGAAAAAATCGACGTAAAACGTTAAATTTTATAGTTTAGAATTATTTTCTTACTAAATTTTCTTAATTATTTTTTTGAAATTATAATTTTATCTAAAATTTTGCTCTACAGAGCATTTTTTCGTTGTGCTTTCCACCATCTTTCCGGCAGTTCTTGGTTACAAGCGCTCAAATATTCGTCGTATGAACACGGTAATAACGTATTTCTTTTCAATTTATTGTGACCATTTGACTCTGATGGAATTTCGATCCACCAACGATCTGTTTTGTCACTTTTATAGAAAATTAATTCTTCATCTTCAAGTGGTACAATATATTTTAAATACGTTGCCCGACTACCAAACGGATATTCTTTTGATCGATAATGATACCCTTCGATAAAATACCAGACGATCTGCGCAATAATTACTGCTTCAGGCGCTGTACTATTATGATTAAAAATTCCTAAACAAGAAACTTTATCACTGATACCAGCATATCTTGCCAATGAGCATATTTCTTTTCCGTTGAAACCATTTGGCTCAAAAGTAATCATATTACCTGAAACTGATGACTTTACCGAATTCAAATCTATACTTATCAAATCAGCATCTCTAAAAACCGGTTCAGCAAGAGCAATTTTATTCGAAATCTCTCCTAAACGATAAGCATCAAAGAATAATTTCTCAATCAAATCAATTTCTTCCTGAGAATTATAATAGGTTTGATATCCTATATTACAGTAATTAAAAAGGTTATTAGGCTCATCTATAATAATTTTAGTAAGATAGGAATTAGCCGAAACCGTTTCGTTTTCCTTTCCAAAATCAAATTTATTATCCACAGCAACCATATTTACCATTTGCTCTAGATCATCATATGCGCGATACAATGCATAGGTCAAATCCTGCGAACCTCCCAGAACTATAGGAATCACTTTATTTTTAATTAAAGTAGCGGTTACTCTTTTCAGAGCAAAGTAGGTATCCTCTACAGAGTCACCTGCAAGAATATTTCCTAAATCAGCAATCGATGCATCCCAGTTACCCGGAAACATGCCGTACAACTTCTTGCGAACTATATTTAAATTGACATCATTAATTCCGTTGCTATTACGGCGGTCTTCTAACACACCAATTATCGCAAAGGTAATTTTATTTATATCAGGAAACTGATCTTTGGTATGCAAAACTATTTTACTACCCAATTCTTGTGAAGACAATGAACTAATGAATTTTAAAATTCCGTCATTAACTGGTTCTAGAAAATCAAATTCCATTTATTATTTCTTTTTAGCAGCTGGTTTTTTAGCTGGGGCTTTTTTAGCGGTTGTTGCTTTTTTTGCCGGTGTTTTTTTTGCCGGTGTTTTTTTGGCTATCATTTCCTGAACTTCGGCCAATGTCAATTTTGTAGCATCAACATCTTTACTTAATTCAATTTTGATTTTGCCTTTTGTAATAACAGAGCGTCCCCAACGTGCTTTTTCAACCAAAATTCCTTCGTCTTCCCAATTATGAAGCACTTTATCTATATTTTTCTGTAATTTATCTTCAATTAGTTCTTCTACTTCTTGTTGTGATAAATTATCGAAATTGTATTTTTTACTTACATTAATAAAAATACCGTTCCATTTAATGAACGGACCAAAACGTCCTACACCTTTTTGAACACCCTCGCCTTTGTAAACCGCGATTGGAGCATCGGCAATTGCTTTTTCATCAATTAATTCCTCTGCTCTTTCTTTTGAAAGACTTAACGGATCTTCTCCTTTTGGTAATGAAATAAATACACTTCCGTGACGAACATAAGGACCGTAACGACCATTACTAACTTCTACTTCTTCTCCTTTATATTCACCTAAGTTTTTAGGTAATAAAAATAAATTTAAAGCTTTTTCAAGTGTAATGTTTCCAATATTCTGATCAGACATTAAACTGGCGAATTTTTTATCTTCATCATCCGCTTCTCCAATTTGAGCCATTGGTCCAAATTTTCCTAAACGAACAGAAACTTGTCTTCCATCAGCATCTTTTCCTAAAATTCTTTCTCCGCTTTCACGTTCTGCATTCGCTTCAACCTCTTTTACATTTGGGTGAAACTTATCATAGAATTCCTTCATCATAACTGCCCAGTCAATATTTCCTTCGGCAATTTCATCAAAATCCTGTTCTACTTTTGCAGTAAAGTTATAGTCTAATATATTCCCAAAGTTCTTAACCAGGAAATCTGTAACAATAGTTCCGATATCTGTTGGAACTAATTTTCCTTTATCAGATCCTGTATTTTCTTTCAGTAACTTCTCTCCTACTTTACTGGCTTGCAAGGTAAGTTGTGTATAATTACGTTCCTGACCTTCAAGTGTTCCTTTTTCAACATAATTTCTGTTGATGATAGTCGAAATAGTTGGTGCGTAAGTAGATGGACGTCCAATTCCTAATTCTTCCAATTTTTTTACCAGAGATGCTTCTGTATATCTTGCCGGAGGTCGTGAATATCTTTCTGTAGCTGTAATATAATTGTTAACTAACTTTTCGTTTACTTTTAAGGCTGGCAACATTCCTTCTTGTTCTTCCTCATCGTCATCGTGTCCTTCCAGGTAGACTTTCAGGAAACCTTCAAAAAGTAAAACTTCTCCTGAGGCTGTAAAAATTTCGCTGTGATTATTCGCTTCAATTTTTACGTTTGTTCTTTCTAATTGTGCATCGCTCATTTGAGATGCCAATGTTCTTTTCCAGATCAAATCATACAAACGCGCCTGATCACGATCGATATTTACCGTGTGTCGTGACATATCAGTAGGACGAATTGCTTCGTGCGCTTCTTGTGCTCCTTTGCTTTTGTTGGCGAAAGTTCGAGGTCTTGAAAATTCTTTTCCGTATGATTTTATGATTTCAGCTTCAGCGGCATCCATTGCATCTTTAGAAAGGTTTACACTATCAGTTCTCATATACGTAATAAGTCCCGCTTCGTATAAACGTTGTGCAAGCTGCATGGTGATTCCAACTGGTAAATACAATTTTCTTGCTGCTTCTTGTTGCAATGTAGAAGTTGTAAATGGTGCAGTTGGTGATTTTTTGGTAGGTTTAGTTTCTAAATCGGCTACCTTATATTGTGATCCGATGTTTTTATTTAAAAAATCTTCGGCTTCTTTTTTAGTATTGAAGTTTTTTGGCAATTTAGCTTTGAAAGCTTTTCCTGCTTCATTTACAAATTCGGCTACAATAGAATAACTTGCAACTGCATTAAAGTTTTGGATTTCGCGTTCTCTCTCAACAATCAAACGTACGGAAACTGATTGTACACGCCCGGCAGAAAGTCCTCCTTTAATTTTTCTCCATAAAACAGGAGATAATTCATAACCTACTAAACGGTCTAAAACACGACGTGCTTGTTGTGCGTTTACTAAATTATAATCTATTTCTCTGGGATTATCGATTGCTTTAAGAATCGCAGACTTTGTAATTTCATGAAAAACAATTCGCTTGGTTTTTTTTATATCCAGCTTTAGTTCTTCCGCAAGGTGCCACGAAATCGCTTCACCCTCGCGGTCCTCATCGCTTGCCAGCCAAACCATTTCGGCATTTTTAGATAATGTTTTCAGTTTGCTTACCAAGGCTTTTTTATCTGGAGAAACTTCGTATTTAGGTTTAAAACCATTCTCTACATCTACTCCTATTTCCTTTGATGGTAAATCTGCTATATGTCCGTAACTTGACTCTACCTGAAAATCACTTCCTAAAAATTTCTCTATCGTTTTCGCCTTTGCAGGTGATTCCACTATTACTAAATTCTTTGCCATTGCTCTATTTTTCTGCAACAAAAGTATCTATTTTTTTTAAATATCAACCTTGCTAATTCATTTTTGAGGTATTTTAATATTATGATTATTAAAATTACAGATTTATCTGTAATCCTACCTATTATATATATAGGTATAACTATTATATGATTATGCCCCAAGAATGTTCTTTTCGATCCTCTAAATTCCTAGCCCGGATTGTAGTGAAAAGCCCGGAGTAAAAAGCGCAAAAGTTTCTTGTTTTAAAAAAGCGACCAGCGGAAGCTCTTTTTAAAACATTAGAAACTTTGCGCTTTTTATGAGGACTTGTAGCAGAAAGCTGGAAATTGCTTCCTAGAACAAAAAAAATATCCGCCACGAATTTCACGAATTAGCGCGAATTAATTTGTGGAAATTTGTGGCAAAAACCTTTTTAATCTGTGGCAAAATTTAACCACAGAGTTTACAGAGTTTTACGCAAAGTTCGCCAAGTTAGTTTGAGCTGAAATATTTCAGAATAAGTTCCCAAAGCTTTAAGGATACTCTAATCTTTTTAATCTTTTAATCTGTGGCTATAATTATTTTAGATTGTTGATTTTAGATTCCCTTATTCTTTGTCGGTTCCAACAATCTAAAATTCTAATAATCTAAAATCTTAACTCTAAATTCTAAAATTTCTTTTCTGCCATCTTGTCACTTTGATCGCATTTACGTTATCTTTGCACTTTGAAATTATACAATGGAAAAGATTATTGAAGAAAGCAAACAGGGCGAAAGTCTTGTTTTAGAAAATAAACCTGAGAATACTAAAAAACTTTTTATAGAAAGTTATGGTTGTGCGATGAATTTTTCGGACAGTGAAATCGTAGCTTCCATCCTATCAATAAACGGATACAATACTACCCAAACTCTTGAAGAAGCTGACTTAGTTCTTGTAAATACCTGCTCGATTAGAGATAAGGCCGAACAAACTATTCGTAAGCGTCTGGAAAAATACAATGCTGTTAAACGTATTAATCCGAAGATGAAAGTGGGCGTTTTGGGCTGTATGGCGGAGCGTTTGAAAAGTCAATTTCTGGAGGAGGAAAAAATAGTAGACCTTGTTGTTGGACCAGATGCTTACAAAGATTTGCCTAATTTATTGGCAGAAGTTGAAGAGGGCCGTGACGCTATTAATGTAATTTTATCCAAAGAGGAAACTTACGGAGATATTTCGCCGGTTCGTTTGATGAGCAACGGAATTACAGCTTTGGTTTCAATCACTCGTGGTTGCGATAATATGTGTACGTTTTGCGTTGTGCCTTTTACTCGTGGACGTGAGCGTAGTCGTGAACCTCAAAGTATTATGGGCGAAATTCAGGATTTATGGGATAAAGGCTTCAAGGAAATCACACTTTTAGGTCAAAATGTTGACAGTTACCTTTGGTATGGCGGTGGTTTGAAAAAAGATTTCGTCAGTGCTTCAGATATGCAAAAAGCTACGGCAGTTGATTTTGATCAATTGCTTGAAATGGTTGCTGTTGGATTTCCTAAAATGCGTATTCGCTTTTCGACTTCAAATCCGCAGGATATGCACGAAAGTGTGTTGCACGTTATTGCAAAACATCCTAATATTTGTAAACATATTCACTTGCCTGTTCAATCCGGAAGCAACCGAATTCTAAAAGAAATGAATCGTTTGCACACTCGTGAAGAATATATGACTTTGATTGATAAAATCAGATCGATTATTCCGAATGCTTCGATTTCGCAGGATATGATCGCAGGTTTTCCAACAGAAACTGAAGAAGATCACAAGGATACAATGAGCTTAATGGAATATGTAAAATATAATTTTGGTTATATGTATTCGTATTCTGAACGTCCGGGAACTTTGGCGGGAAGAAAAATGGAAGATGATGTAACAGACGAAACTAAAGCCAGAAGATTGCAGGAAATTGTCGATTTACAACAAAAACATGCTTGGTTCCGTAGTGAAGAATTCGTTGGGCAAATAGTTGAAGTTCTTGTCGAAAAAGTATCTAAAAAATCAACAGAAGAATTCTCAGGAAGAAACTCTCAAAGTATTACGGTAGTTTTTCCAAAAGAAAATTATAAAATTGGAGACTTTGTAAATGTAAAAATCGAAAGCTGTACTTCAGGAACCCTAAAAGGAAAAGCTGTTGGACTGAGTAACATGAATTAATTTTTTTAACCGCAAATTTCACAAATTTTCACAAATTAGTCTTCATGTCTGACTCGAACGAATATTATTATAAGAAAAACGAAAATTACAAGATTGTTGGAATATGTATGGAAGTACATAGATTATTAGGACCTGGATTGCTTGAAATTGTATACAAAGATGCATTAGAAATTGAATTTAAAAATCATCAGATTCCTTATTCACGAGAAAAGGAGTTTTCAATAGAATATAAAGGAATTATTTTACCTCATAAATTTTATGCAGGTTTTATAGTTTATGACGATATAATATTAGAAGTGAAATCTGTAAAAGAAATTTGCAATGATCATCTCGCTCAAACATTAAATTATATGAAACTTGCAGATACTCCTGTTGGGATAATTGCAAACTTTCAAAACAAATCATTAGTACATAAACGATTAATAAATTCTTAAATGAATTTGCGCTAATTTGTGTAATTTGTGGTTAGTTTAAAAATTCGTGCTAATCTCTTTAATCAGTGGCAAAAAATAAAATCATTATTTGTGGTTTCAAGACTCGTATTCATTCCGTAACTTGAAACCTGAAACAAACAAAACTTGAAACAAAACATAAATGGAAACAGTTCAAGCAATAAAACAACGATTTGAAATTATTGGAAATGATCCGAAATTAAATCGCGCCATTGAAAAAGCCATTCAGGTTGCTCCTACTGATATTTCGGTAATGGTAACTGGAGAAAGTGGTGTTGGTAAAGAGAATATTCCAAGAATAATCCATTCGCTTTCGCATAGAAAGCATGGTAAATATATTGCGGTAAACTGTGGAGCAATTCCGGAAGGAACAATTGACAGTGAGCTTTTTGGTCATGAAAAAGGAGCTTTTACAGGCGCAACAAGCACACGTGAAGGTTATTTTGAAGTGGCAGATGGCGGAACTATTTTCCTTGATGAAGTTGGAGAATTACCCCTTACAACTCAGGTTCGTTTGCTTCGTGTACTTGAAAATGGAGAGTTTATAAAAGTAGGTTCGTCTCAGGTTCAAAAAACAAATGTGAGAATCGTAGCAGCAACAAACGTAAACTTATTCAATGCTATTGAAAAAGGAAAATTCCGCGAGGATTTGTATTATCGTTTGACAACTGTTGAAATTACTTTACCGCCTTTACGTGAAAGAAACGAAGACATACATTTATTATTTAGAAAATTTGTTGCCGATTTTGCGCATAAATATAAAATGCCACCGTTAAAGTTAGATGATGATGCGGTTCAGCTTTTACAAAAATTCAGATGGAACGGAAACATTCGTCAGTTGCGAAATGTAGCGGAACAAATTTCGGTTTTAGAAACGAATCGCGATATTACTTTGGCTACTTTACGCTCTTATTTACCCACTGAAGGAAGCAATTTACCATCTGTAATTAATGATAAGAAAAAGGAAAGTGATTTTAGTACCGAAAGAGACATTTTATACAAAGTACTTTTTGATATGAAAAGTGATCTGAATGATTTGAAGAAACTTACTTTGGAATTGATGAAAAACGGATCATCAAAAGTTCAGGATATCAACCCAAATTTGATTCAGAAAATATACGGTTCTCAGGAAAATGAAAGCGAAATTGATTTTGAAGAAGAACCAAGAACTGCTGTTATGACGCCTGCAACCCGCGAAGATAATTATCAGATACAAGACGATAATTATTTATTTGCCGAAACAATTGAAGAAGAAGAAGTTTTGCGTTTAGAGCAAAAAGAAATTGAAATGATCAAAAAGTCATTAGAAAAAAATAAGGGGAAACGAAAAGCTGCTGCTGATGAATTAGGTATTTCTGAAAGAACCTTGTACCGAAAAATTAAACAATTCGATTTATAAATAATAAATAAATTCCAATATTTAAATTCCAAATTAGACAACATAAATTCCAAATTCCAAATTAGTATATTTGAAAAAAAAATTGAAATTTGGAATTTCACGAGGCTTCGGCATTGGAATTTCTCCCGAGAATTGGAATTCGAAATTTAAAAATATTGGAAGTTTCCATTAAACCTTATGAAAAAAATATATTCTTTATTGGCCTTAATGAGCCTCTTTATGTTAA
The DNA here is from genome assembly GCF_018380615.1 of Flavobacterium psychroterrae. Classification (GTDB taxonomy): domain Bacteria; phylum Bacteroidota; class Bacteroidia; order Flavobacteriales; family Flavobacteriaceae; genus Flavobacterium; species Flavobacterium psychroterrae. The sequence continues at coordinate 29,154 of NZ_JAGYVZ010000036.1, forward strand.
GCGGTTGTGGAGTTTACAACTTTACAGGGACAGGAAAAATTGATGCCAAAACTTTTCAGGTTAACTTTTTTCAAAACAATGCTGATTTGATTGAACCTGGAATTGACAGAACATTTACATTAGCTCTGCAGGATTTAATTCAAAATCAAACTAATCTAAACTTAGTTAGCGAAAGTGGCGATTTAGTTTATGAAGGAGAAATTACAGATTACAGAACAACTCCTATGACGGCAACTGCTGTTACAACAGGTAGTGAAGCGGGAGCGGCTCAAAACCGTTTGACAATTCGTGTACAAGTAAGATTTACGAATAAAAAGAAAGAAACTGATGATTTCGAAAAATCATTCGAATTCTACTACGATTTTCCAGGAACAGGTTTGCCAACAGGAGCTATTTTAAACACGGCACTTCAAACTATTTTTGAAAGAATTACGCAAGATATCTTTAATGATTCATTGGCAAAATGGTAAAATTGTTAATTTTTTTATTTGTGGAAATCGGTTAATTGTTTAATCGATTCTTTTAAATAATTAAACAAAAACAATTAAGCAAAAAACGATTAAACAATAAAAAATGAATGTAACTGATTATACCTACTTAATGAACAAACCGGATGCTATTTCTGAAAAGCAAGCGGAAGCATTAGGAAGTGTTTTGAATGAATTTCCTTATTTTCAAAGTGCGAGAGCATTACGTTTAAAAGGTCTTTACAGTCAAAATAGTTTTAAGTATAATTATGCCCTAAAAGTTACGGCTGCACATACTTCTGATCGTTCGGTTTTATTTGATTTTATCACTTCAGAAGATTTTACTGCTATCCAAAGTGAATATTATGATCGAAAATTAAGAGATCTTTTAGAAATAAAAGTGGTCGACAGCGAGATTATTTCATTTTCGGAAATTAAAAAAACAACTGAAACCCGAATTGATCCTGTTGAACAATCTATCCTGAATTCTATAAGAGAAGCAACAAACGCCACTTTTGAAGAACCCGCAATAATAATAGATAAACCAAGCATTCCTCTTAATGAGCAATCGATTTTAAATTCTTTTGAAGAAGTGTCACCAACCTCTCTTGAAGAACCAGTAAAAATCGAGGAACTAAAAATTGAGCCTATTACTGAAGAATTAATTTTAGATTCTTTTAAAGAAGTGCCCCCTACCAGTTTTGAAGAGCCTTCAAAAGTCGAGGGAATTATAATTGAGCCCGTTTCTGAGCAAGAAATTTTAGATACTTTTATAGAGGTAACACCAGCTTTTGAAGAACCAGTAAAAACAGAAGAGAAACCAAATGATTTAATTATTGAGCAATCTATTTTAAATTCTATTATAGAAGCGACAAATATAACTTTTGTAGAAACTTCAAAAATCGAAGAGCAAAAAATAGAGCCAATTGTTGAAGAACCTATTATAACTCCTAGCAAAGAAACTATGCCAACCTTTTTTGAAGAAATAGTAGACGATGAAATTCCGGAAGTAAGAGTTGATCCTATCGAAAAATCAATCCTAGATTCTATTGAAGAATCAACAACAGTAACTTTTGAAGAAACAATAACGCAGGAAGAACCAACAAAAATTGAAATTCCTGAAGCAGTAAAAATTGCTGAAGAAAATCTGGAAATAGGAAAACCATTGGATTTTTCTGTTAATGAAAAACATTCTTTTCAGGAATGGCTGCAATTAGCACGAACAGAACCAATTGACAGAACAGAAGGTCCTGAAGAAGCCAAAAAAAAAGCCAATCCAAAAGTAGAAGCTGAAATAATTGTTGATGAGAAAAAGAAAAAGGCAGAAATAATCAATAAATTCATTGAAACAAACCCAAAAATTCCTCCTATTAAACAAACTGCAATAGTTCCAGCGGTTCAATTTGACCCTAATAAAGAGGATAATTCTTACTTAATGACAGAGACTTTGGCCAGAGTATATCTAGAACAAAAGAAATATACAAAAGCAATACAAGCATATGAAATATTAATTTTGAAATATCCAGAAAAAATTAGTTTCTTTGCAGACCGTATTTCGTATATAAAGATTTTACAACAAAATAACAATAATAATTAAGCAATGAGCACATTTTCAATTTTTTTAGTTTTAATCACAATAGTTTGTTTTCTATTGATCGTAGTAATCATGGTTCAAAACCCTAAAGGAGGCGGATTGTCGTCTACAATTAGTGGAACTCAAATGTTAGGTGGAGTACAAAAAACAACTGACTTTTTAGATAAAAGTACTTGGACATTGGCTACTATTTTGATTGCTTTAATCTTACTTTCAAGTTTAAGCTTTACAGGATCTTTAAGCGATACTGATTCTAAACTTATTGAAAAAACAGAAGCTCCTGCTAATACACCAGCAACTCCGGTTCAACAAACACCTGCTCCGGCAACTCCTGCAGCAAAATAATAATTTTTTGAAATAAATATAAAAATGCCAGCCTGTCAAAGCTGGCATTTTTTTTAAGAAATAATGTCAGTTTTCAGAGCATGGCATAATTTCTGAAAGTTATTTTAGCATTAAAAAAATATAAACTATTAATAATATAAAATCATGACTTTAAACATTAAACCGCTTTCAGACCGCGTACTTATTGAGCCTGTTGCAGCTGAGACTAAAACTGCGTCAGGGATTTTTATTCCAGATACTGCCAAAGAGAAACCACAAAAAGGAACTGTTGTTGCAGTAGGAAATGGATCTAAAGATCACACTATGACCGTAAAAGTTGGCGACACTGTTCTATATGGTAAATATGCAGGAACAGAATTAAAACTTGAAGGAACTGATTATTTGATTATGCGTGAGGATGATATCCTTGCAATCATTTAAAAAAGCAATAAGCTGTAAGCTTTAGGCTATAAGCTTCCTGGAAGAGCTTAAAGCATATTGCCTAAAGCTTAAAGCAAAAAACAAATGAGAGATTTTAAAAAATATGATATTTGGCAGCTAAGTCATTCTTTTACTTTAGAAATCTATAAAATAACTTCTCTTTTTCCAAAAGAAGAATTATACGGATTAACAAGTCAAATTAGAAGAGCTTCTTCATCAATTCCAACTAATATTAGTGAAGGCTGTGGAAGAAATAGCGACAAAGAATTCAATCAATTTCTCAATATAGCTTTAGGTTCTGCCAGCGAGACAGAATATCTTTTGATTTTAGCTAAAGATTTGCAATATCTTAATAATGAAATTGCTGAGAGTCAAATAGTAAAAATCAACAGCATAAAAAGTAAAATTTACAAATTAAAACAAATATTAATTCAGCAGTAGGAAAAGCTTAAAGCTTAATGCCTCCTGCCTAAAGCAAAAATAGAATGGCAAAAGATATAAAATTTGATATTGAAGCACGTGATGGATTAAAACGTGGTGTTGATGCATTAGCAAATGCTGTAAAAGTAACTCTTGGACCAAAAGGTCGTAACGTAATCATTGGAAAATCATTTGGCGGACCAACTGTTACTAAAGATGGTGTTTCTGTTGCAAAAGAAATCGAATTAAAAGACCCATTAGAAAACATGGGCGCGCAAATGGTTAAAGAAGTTGCTTCTAAAACTAACGACTTAGCGGGTGACGGAACTACAACTGCTACAGTTTTAGCTCAGGCAATCGTAAAAGAAGGTTTAAAAAACGTTGCTGCAGGAGCAAATCCAATGGACTTGAAACGTGGTATTGATAAAGCTGTTGAAGCTATCGTTGCTGACCTTGCAAAACAAGCTAAAGTTGTTGGAAGTGATTCTGATAAAATCAAACAAATTGCTTCTATCTCTGCAAACAATGACGAAGTAATTGGTGAACTAATCGCTACTGCTTTTGCTAAAGTGGGTAAAGAAGGTGTTATTACTGTTGAAGAAGCTAAAGGAACTGACACGTTCGTGGATGTTGTTGAAGGTATGCAGTTTGACAGAGGATATCTTTCTCCTTACTTCGTAACAAACCCTGAGAAAATGGAAGTTGAACTTGACTCTCCATACATCTTATTATACGATAAAAAAGTATCTTCTTTAAAAGAATTACTACCTGTTCTAGAGCCAGTTGCTCAATCAGGGAAACCATTATTGATTATTGCTGAAGATGTTGACGGAGAAGCTCTTTCTACTCTTGTAGTAAATAAATTAAGAGGTGCTCTTAAAATTGCTGCTGTAAAAGCTCCTGGTTTTGGAGACAGAAGAAAAGCAATGTTAGAAGATATCGCTATCTTAACTGGTGGAACTGTAATTTCTGAAGAAAGAGGTTATACTCTTGAAAATACAACTATCGAAATGTTAGGAACTGCAAAAAGAGTTTCTATCGATAAAGATAACACTACAATTGTAAGTGGTGCTGGTGATGCTGACATGATCAAAAATCGTGTGAACCAAATTAAAGGTCAAATGGAAGCTACAACTTCTGATTATGACAAAGAAAAATTGCAAGAGCGTTTGGCTAAATTAGCTGGTGGTGTTGCTGTTCTTTACGTTGGTGCTGCATCTGAAGTTGAAATGAAAGAGAAAAAAGACAGAGTTGACGATGCTCTACACGCAACTCGTGCTGCTGTTGAAGAAGGAATCGTTGCTGGTGGTGGTGTTGCTTTATTAAGAGCAAAAGCGGCATTAGCTGACATTAAAGCTGACAACGCTGACGAAGCAACTGGAATCCAGATTGTATCTCGTGCTGTTGAATCTCCATTAAGAACTATTGTTGAAAACGCAGGTCTTGAAGGTTCTGTAGTTGTAGCAAAAGTGTCTGAAGGTTCAGGTGATTTTGGTTACAATGCAAAAACTGACGAATATGTTGATATGCTTGCAGCTGGAATTATCGATCCTAAAAAAGTAACTCGTGTAGCGTTAGAAAATGCTGCTTCGGTTGCGGGAATGATCCTTACTACAGAATGTGCATTAATTGATATTAAAGAAGAAAACGGAGGCGGAATGCCAATGGGTGGCGGTATGCCAGGAATGATGTAATCGTTCTTTTCTTAAAACTTAAAACGCCAGATATTAAATCTGGCGTTTTTTTTGCGACAAATTACACGAATTTCCACGAATTATTTTTTCTAATCTGCATGACTGTTTTTTTTCGCCACAGATTAAAAAGATTCTCACAGATTAATCTATTTTAATCCCTTAATCTGTGGCAAACTTTTTTCACTTAAAGCATTCGTGAAAATTAGTGAAATTCGTGGCAAACTTTCTTCATGTATTCTGCAAACCTTTTTTATTTAAGATTGTTTAACATTCTCTTTTACATTAAAAAATCGTTTATCAGTAACTTTACAGTTCTATTTAAAATTACAAAATGAGAAAATTTACTACTCAACTATTATCCTTTACATTCTTACTTCTTAACACTTTTTTATATTCTCAATCTAATAAAAACGCTTATGTAGTTTTAGTTTCTATGGATGGATTCCGTTGGGATTATGTAAAACACTTTAAGCTTCAAAATTTAAACCAAATTGCCAAAGAAGGTGTTCATGCTAAATCAATGCGCCCTTCTTATCCTAGTAAAACTTTCCCAAATCATTATTCGATAGTTACGGGACTTTATCCGGATCACCACGGAATCATTAACAATGTATTTTACGATGCCGGTTTAAATGAATCTTTTGCATTATCTACAAATGCTAAAAATGATTCCAGATTTTATGGCGGAAATCCAATCTGGAATGTGGCTGAACAACAAAGTGTAAAAACAGCCTCTTTTTTTTGGCCCGGATCTGATACCGATAAAAAAAGACCTAGTTATTATAAAGAATATAATGACAAAATCCCATACGGAAATAGAATTGACACGGTTATTAAATGGCTTCAGCTTCCGGAAAAACAACGTCCGCATTTAGTTACTTTATACTTTGACGAACCGGATCATACGGGACATAATTTTGGTCCGCTTTCTCCGGAAAATGAAAAAGCAATAAAAAAGATGGATTCGTTAATGGGTCAATTATCATTTAAACTCAATCAATTATCCATTGGAAAAGAAATCAATTTAATTATTGTTTCAGATCACGGAATGACCAATATTAGCAATGATAAAAAAGTAGTCATCTTACATTATTTAAAACCCGAATGGTTAGAATATAAAGCAGTTATTAACCCTATTATGAGTTTACAGGCTAAACCTGGTTATCAAGATTCTATAGCAAACGCATTGAAAAAAGTACCGCATATTAAGTTTTGGAAATCAAGTGAAGTCCCTAAAAGATTGCATTACGGTACAAATCCGCGTGTGCATGATTTTGTCATCGAAGCTAAAAAAGGATATAGTTTAGTTAGTGAAAAAAACCAGAATATAAAAGGCGGAACGCACGGCTATGACAATAAAACAAAAGACATGCAGGCTATATTTTATGCAAAAGGTCCCGCTTTTAAAGTGGATAAAGAAGTTAAATCATTTCAAAATGTTTCTATTTATCCTTTAATTGCTCACATATTAGGTTTGCAAATTGATGAAGTTGACGGGAAGTTTAGTGAAGTACAATCAATGCTGGTAAATTAATTAGATAATGTGTCAATTTAATAATCAGATAATTATTAACCCTGTTCATTGTAAAGGCATACAATAATTCGATAAAATTCGATTCCCTAATCTTAGAGATGCACAGCAGTGCGGCTCCGGCATGCATAGAACGCAATGTGAATCTTTACAAAAAGTTACATACAAAAAATGGCTTTAGTCGAATTTAAAATTCGGCTAAAGCCATTTTTTAATTTATTATTTTCCTCCAGCTAAAGCAGGAGGCAATTCAATTAGTTTCAAAATTTATTATAAAATAAAGCCATTCAGTATCTAATTTATCTAATTGCCAAATTTTCTAATTTCTAATTAAAATCCTGTTGAAACAGAAACCTCTTTCCAGTTCTCTAATTCTTTTTGCACATTTTCAATTTTAAGGTTTGCCATATCATAAGCATCTTGTCCTAAAAACAAATGTAATGCAGGATTTTCTTCTGTACTCATTTTGATTAAAGCATTGGCTAATTTTTCAGGATCTCCCGGTTGATTTCCGTCAATAGAATCTTTATGAGCACTTTCTGACGCTCGTACTGCCTTGTATTCTGCAATTGGGTTTAATGGTAATAATAAAGAACTATCTGTTAAGAAATCAGTTCTAAAATAACCTGGATAAACTAAAGTTACATTTACTCCAAACTCTTTTACTTCGGCAGCCAAAGACTCGGTTAAACCGGCAACTGCAAATTTTGTAGAACAATAGATTCCCCACCCCGGAAAACCTCCGTTATATCCGCCAATAGAAGATATATTAAAAATATGTCCTGATTTGTTTGCGCGCATGTATGGCATCGTATTTCTTACTACATTTAATAACCCGAAAACATTTACTTCGTAATTTTTCCTCGATTCTGCATCAGTCAATTCTTCTAATGTTCCTAACAACCCATAACCGGCATTGTTTACTAAAACGTCAATTGTTTTAAAATGACTAACGGCTACTTCAATGGCATTTTTGACGCTTTTTTCATTTGTCAAATCCATTTCTAAAGGAAGAAAATTTTCAGATGCACTTCCAATTGCTTTAATTAATGCTGCTTCATTTCTTGATGTTGCTGCTACTTTTTTACCCTCGGCCAATAATTTTTTAACCAATACTAATCCAAGACCTTTTGACGCCCCTGTGATAAACCAAACTTTGCTATTTTCCATGATTTTATTTTTAGATTAAATTATGGTACAAAGGTATAGGCGCGATCGTTATCTAAAATTAAAGGATTCAAACAAGAAGTTACAAAAATCAAACAATTTCGGTTACACGATAGGTTTTAGGTGAAAGATGCGTATTTTTCTTAAAGAAATTAATAAAATGAGACAATTCTTCAAATCCAAGACACCACGCAATTTCGTTAATATTCCAATTGGTTTGTTTGAGTAAAACCATCGCTTCCTGAATAATTCTTTCAGATATAATCTGCGAAGTTGTTTTTCCGGTCGTTTCCTTTAAAGCTTTATTCAGATGATTTACATGAACATTTAACTGATTAGCAAATTCTGAAGGCGAACGAAAATTAATTTGCTGAGATATGGATTCAATCGGAAATTGGCGTTCCAACAATTCCAAAAACAAAGAAGAAACCCTAATCGTAGCGTTTGATTTACTATATAATGAAGAAGTTACGGTTTGTGTTTTTAATGCCAAATGAATAATCTCAAAAACAAGATTGCGAAGCATATCATATTTAAAAGCGTAATCAGAATCTATTTCATCGAACATTCTTAAATAAACTGCCTTTAAGGATTCTGCCAGTTCTTTAGAAACAGGAACAATAGGATTTCCGCCGGGTTGAAACAAAGGATATTCCTTTAAATTTCCAAACTGACTAAAAAATGCTTCTGTAAAAATGCAGAAAAACCCGGTTTGATTCTCATCAATATGTTCCCAACTGTACGGAATTTGCGGATTGGCAAAAAATAAAGCCTGATCTTCTATTTCGACAATTTTATCTGCATAATGCACTTTATTTCTGCCAATGATTAAACTTATTTTATAAAAGTCTTTACGAGTATAAGGCAATGGATTACAAGTAGAACCAACATAATCATCCAATTTAAAAACATTAAAATGTCCTATTTCTTTTTGAAGGTTCTCGGGCATTCCTTTTATTTTTATCGTATAAAAATCTTCGAGGGTTTCTGTTCGTTTCATTTTACAAAGTTACAAAAATCAATCTTCTTTAATTAAATGATTTGGCACTATGATGAATTTTGAAGGATCAATACATAGTTGTGGGGAAATATTAAAATCCAGATATTTGCATTTCCAAATTATTCTCGAATGCAAGATTCTTTTATCGATATCCTAAAGTTATTATTACCTGAGATAATAGTAGATTACTTTGAACTTACAACTTATAAAAAGGAAGATGAAATACTTCATCTTTATCTAAAAGAGATTAATTCGATACCAAAAGAATACAGAGAATCTAAATTAAGTTCAAAAGGGTTCTTTGATGAAATAACAGTTCAGGATTTTCCTATCCGTGGACATCAGGTATATCTCCATACAACTAGAAGAAGATGGCTTAATGAAAATACCGGGAAAATAGTTTTTAGAAATTGGAATTTAGTAGCAGACGGAATTCGTGTAACACAGGAGTTTGCGTCTTTTTTAAAAGAGATCAATAGATTCCAGTCTAAATGATTGCAATACCATTGCTTCTTTTTATGGAGTTTCTGGTAGAAATTTGCAATGTCAACACAAAGATTTCTTAAGTGATTTCAAAGTCTGGGATCAAATATCGCATGCGAAAAAATGGCTTCTTTTTCCACATAATATTGGAAAACGTTTATCCATAGATGAAACCTCCCTTTCTAATGGTGAGCTATATACTATTTTAACCAACAAATCCGGCAAAGGCAGAAAAGGCACTATAGTGGCTATGGTTGCAGGAACCAAAGCCGATGCAGTTATTGCAGTTATAGAAAAATACCTCTTAAACAGCGAAATATAATCTAACTCAAGAGCCTCCGTGGAATCTTTGAGAAGACTAAAGATAAAATCATAGGCTTTGCTAAACTAGACAAATGGCACGAAAAGTAAATCAATCTGGTTTTAAGTCTTTTGATATAATCTCTCGCACAATTATAAATCATTATCAAACCATATTGAATTATTTTGACAACAGAAGCACCAACGCTTCGGCAGAATCTTTCAATGCAAAAATAAAAGCATTTAGATAAAAATTCAGGGGCGTTAGGAATGTGGAATACTTCCTTTTTAGACTCACTAATATTTATGCTTAATTTTTCAACTCCACAGGTTTTCGTGTTGATCCGGAACCAAAGCCGATGCAGTTATTGCCGTTATAGAAAAAATACCTCTTAAGCAGCGAAATCTAGTCAAGGAAATTACTTTAGACATGGCAGAAAATATGGGATTAATTGCTAAAAGATGTTTTACTAATGCAACTCGGGCCACAGATCGTTTTCATGTTCAAAAATTAGCTTCAGAAGCATTACAGGAAATCAGAATCAAATAGCGCTGGAAAGCAATAGATCTAGAAAATGAAAACATAGAGACAGCTAAGAAGTCAAATGTAAATTTCGAATCCAAGATACTTTCAAATGGGGACACCCTTAAGCAATTCCTAGCCAGAAGCCTCTATTTCTTGTACAAAACAAATCGAAATGGACTCAAAATCAAACAGAACGTGCTGCAATACTATTTGAATTGTATCCTGATATTCAAAAAGGATATAATCTAACTCAAGAGCTCCGTGGAATCTTTGAGAACACAAAAGATAAAATCATAGGCTTTGCTAAACTAGCCAAATGGAACGAAAAAGTAAATCAATCCGGGTTTAAGTCTTTTGGTACAATCTCTCGCACAATTATAAATCATTATCAAACTATATTGAATTATTTTGACAACAGAAGCACCAACGCTTCGACAGAATCTTTAAATGCAAAAATAAAAGCATTTAGATCAAAATTCAGGGGCGTTAGGAATGTGGAATACTTCCTTTTTAGACTCACTAATATTTATGCTTAATTTTTCAACTCCACAGGTTTTCGTGTTGATCCATCCCCAACTTTTGCACCTGATCCCATTTTTGCACCTGATCCCTAATTCCTTTTAAGCAAAAAAACTTCAATTAGCAAAGCTAATTGAAGTTTTTAGTACTCAGAGCGGGACTTGAACCCGCACGAACATTGCTGTTCACTGGATTTTAAGTCCAGCGTGTCTACCAATTTCACCATCCGAGCATATTATATTATGTGGTACCTCCAGGGATCGAACCAGGGACACATGGATTTTCAGTCCATTGCTCTACCATCTGAGCTAAGGTACCTTGGATCACTTTATAAAATAAAATGAATTAAGAATAAAAATCCTCATCAAATACTGATGAGGATTTTAAAAAGAAAGGCGACGACATACTCTCCCACATAACTGCAGTACCATCTGCGCAGGCGGGCTTAACTACTCTGTTCGGGATGGGAAGAGGTGAGCCCCGCCGCAATAACCACCTT
>NZ_JAGYVZ010000037.1 GCF_018380615.1 Flavobacterium psychroterrae
TTTTATTTCTCTTTTATGTCAAATGTTCTTTTGGAAACCGCTCCCCTAGCCCCGATAGAAGTGGAAATCCTTTTGCTTTTTTCTTTAAAAAGCAAAAGATTGCAACGCATAGCGGGAAATAGCTCCTGACACTTATTTAAAATTCAAAACTTCTAATCAAATTATGATAACTTCCGGCAAAATCTCTCCTTATATATAGGTAGCAAAAATAAACCCGACAGGTTTTCAAAACTGTCGGGTTGTAGGTGATCGAAAATCATACCTTAATATAATAGGTAAAAGAAAAGTGTCCTTATATAGTGTTTATACTATCGATTACTTCTTTTGTAATGTGGATGCTTTTGAGTTTAGCCTGATGGTCGAAAATTGGACCTGTTGCCATTAGCTCATCTACTTTAGAATAATTAATGAATTTCTTAAGATCTGTTATGAGTTGCTCTTTGTTTCCTGTGAATGTACATGCGGTCATTTGATTGACATGAAAACGTTCTTCTTCGCTCATTATATCATCCAGCGAATCTACAGGCGGTTGCAAGCCTTTACGATCACCTCGAATTAAGTTTAAAAACATCTGGTACAAACTTGTAGATAGTCTTTCGGCTTCTTCATTTGTGTCGGCTGCAATGATATTGACGCAAGCCATTGTTTTGGGTTTATGTAAAAATTCTGAAGGCTGAAAATTTTCGCGGTAGAACTCAAAAGCCTGAATCATTTGGCGTGGTGCAAAATGTCCGGCGAATGCATAAGGTAATCCATAAGCTGCGGCAAGTGCAGCACTTTCTGTACTCGAACCCAGAATCCAGATTGGAACATTGGTGCCTTCGGCTGGAAACGCCCTTACTTTTGCAGTTGCATTTTCGGCAGAAAAGTAATCCTGAAGCTTAGTAACGTTTTGAGGAAAGCGTTGTGCTTGGTCAAAAAAGTCTTTTCTAATGGCTTCGGCTGTGGGCTGATCTGTTCCTGGCGCTCTGCCTAATCCTAAATCGATTCTATTTGGGTAAAGTGTTTCTAATGTACCGAATTGTTCTGCTACTATTAAAGGAGAATGATTGGGCAACATGATTCCGCCTGAACCTACTCGGATATTTTGAGTCTGGCTGGCGATATAACCAATTAAAACTACTGTTGCAGTACTTGCAACGTGTGCCATATTGTGATGTTCAGCGAGCCAAAAGCGATTGTAACTTAAGTTGTCTGCGAGTTGGGCTATTTCTTTTGTTTTTTGAAATGTTTCGGGTGCGTTGCTATCTTGTGTGATGATAGCTAATTCTAATATCGAGATTGAAATTGGGTCTTTCATATATAATGTAGCTTTTATGCAAAATTAATTCATTTACAACAAAGCTTAAATTCTTTCGTGTTAATAGAATTATAATATTTGTAGCTACAAATGTTATTCATTCAGTTTGATATTAATTAGTTTATGATTGATTTTACCATCGCTGGAAATCGCAAAATTGGATTCTTTTGATTCTATTTCGAATTTTGAAGGTGTTTCAATAGTAAGTGAAATGGCTCGATATCTAAATGTTTCCTGAATTTCAGGAACCTCAACTGTAACAATAACTTCTTTGTCTTTCTGTTGGTAATTGATTTTAATTCTATCTCTCAACCAAATATACTCATAGACTTCCTGCCATGGTGCCATCCAGATGAAATCATTTCCTTTTGAACCATATTTGTTTGCAATCGCCGTCATATAATATTTAAAATCAGGAAAACGCATACTTAAATTCCAAAGATTTCCATTCCCTACTCCGTGGGTGAATTCGTTGTACCAAATTGGGTTGGGTAATTTTGCAACTGAATCAAATGTTGCCAGAAAACGATCCATAGTTTTAAAACCAATGGTATCTTTTGAGCTTTGAACAAAAGTTCTGGCATAAATCATCTTATCCAGATTCACTTTTTCATTTACATTAATTACTGGTCCACGACCTTTATATGAAGCTACAGAAAAAGAACCATTCGCCAGTGCGTCTCTTTCGTATTCTAATTGATATCCAGGATCGCTTTCTCCGCCAGGAACCACAAATTGCGACATTGTAAATCCTAAGTTTTGCTTTATTGAAGTTGTATTTTCAGTCACTTCGGTCAGGAAGTTGGTTCCGTGTTTGGTTGCGTGATGTAAACCGTGATTCAAAATATCCCACCCTGTATCGTACATTTCTTTTACCTCAGCCCAAGAAAGATGCCCTCGATATGCCGAAAAATCCCCAATTGTTGCGCCATTAATCGCCAAACCTAATTTGAACGGGATTTTATTTCCTAATCCATCTGAATAAAAAAGTCCTTTTGAGTTTGTTCCATCTCCACCCTGATCGTTTTTCCATTCATTAATATTCTTTGGACTAATTTTCCCTCCGTTCAACAAAGGAAAAGCGGTTAAATAAGCCGATCGATAACCATCATCTAATGTAAAACTGTAAGCTAAATGTTTATTGAATTTTAAAGATGCTGCTTCAATTTTTACTTTTTCAGCTGATTTTAATTTGATTTTAAATGAGATAAATTTCGATTTTGGAGGATCGATTGTTTTATTTAAAGCATTTGCTGAACAAAGAAATACTCCATTAATAATAAGAAGTATTGCGAGTAAAAATGGTTTTATTCTGAATTGTGGTATTTTCATTTGAAATAACTTATTTAGAGTTTTTAAAGATACGGTTCTTTTGCTAAATTCATTCTTAGAAATAACTAACGAATGATTTTTGTATTTGATTATTTTTGAAATAATTTCCGATAAATCAAAAAAGAGAACTGATTTTAAACCTAAATTTGTAGTTAAAAAATCAATTTTGATTCAAGACTTTTCCTCAAATGACACATAAAATTTTAATTATAGACGACGAAGAAAAACTGAGAAGTCTGTTGGCACGCATTATAAAATCAGAAGGTTTTGAAGTTTTTGAAGCTAAGGATTTAAAATCGGGTTTTAAGAAACTGGAACAAACGGATATTGATGTCGTTTTATGTGATGTAAAATTACCTGACGGAAATGGCGTTGATTTTCTGCAAAACATAAAAGGAAGTTTTCCGTTGATCGAAGTTATTTTACTAACCGCTTTCGGGAATATTCCGGATGGCGTTCAGGCGATGAAAAACGGCGCTTTTGATTATATTGTAAAAGGTGATGATAACGACAAAATTATTCCACTTTTATACAAGGCCGTTGAAAAAGCACATTTGCAGAAAAAGGTAAAACAACTCGAAAAACGTATTGGTGATAAATATTCTTTCAATACCATCATCGGAAAATCAAAAGGAATCGAGCAGGTTATTGATCTTGCCAAAAAAGTTGCCGTAACCGATTCGACCGTTTTGCTTACCGGAGAAACAGGAACCGGAAAAGAAGTTTTTGCACAAGCAATTCATGAAAACAGTAATCGGGTTGGTAAATCTTTTGTGGCTTTAAACTGCAGTACTTTCAGCAAAGAAATTCTGGAAAGCGAGCTTTTTGGTCATAAACAAGGAGCTTTTACCGGAGCTTTAAAAGATAAAAAAGGTTTTATTGAAGAGGCAAATGGCGGAACTTTATTCTTGGATGAAATTGGAGAAATGCCAATTGAACTGCAAGCCAAATTATTACGTGTTTTAGAAACCAGCGAATACATTCCGATTGGTGATACAACTCCTAAAAAATCAAATTTTAGATTAATTGCTGCAACCAACAGAGATTTAAAAACAGAAAGTGAAGAACATCGTTTTCGTTCGGATCTATATTTTCGTTTGAATATTTTTGAAATCAAACTTCCTCCCCTAAGAGAAAGAATAAAAGATATTGTTCCAATTACTCAATATTTTGTTCAACAATTCTCTGAAAAAACGAATAAAAAAATCTTGAATATTTCAGATGATTTTCTTCAGAAATTAGAAAATTATTCCTGGCCGGGAAATATTCGTGAACTTAAAAATATTATCGAAAGATCTGTTATTCTGAGTAATGGCGATACTTTAACCACTGATGTTTTACCTTATGAAATGCAGCATCAACCAGAAAAAGCAACCAAATCGATGTCGGCTTTTTCTATGCAAAGTGTTGAAAAATTGCATATTCAGAAGGTTTTAAATTATACCAAAGGCAATAAAGCCGAAACGGCAAGATTACTTGAAATTGGTATTGCGACTTTGTACCGAAAACTGGAGGAATATAGTATACAATAATAAAAATAAATTCCAATCCCGATAGCTATCGGGATAAATTCCAAATTCCAATGGCAATGGCAAATGTTTCAATGGTAATGAAATTTCAAATTTAAAATTAAAAAGCTCCGGAGGAGCGCTACATTTATAGCTAATTAACCTGATTTCTGATTAAAGCTCCAGTGGAGCGATATCCTAATTTTCTTTTTAAAACTAAAATATGTTACCCCGATGGGATTTTATCAACTAACCTTGTATTTTCTATAAATATAGCGTACCGCTGGGACTGGAATGAGAAACGCAATATTTATTTTTAATTTTAATTCCTGATTTTTAATTAAACATCCTATCATTTCAATAAAAGCTTATCATTTTGATAGGCTTTTTTTATGCTTAATTTTTGGCACGAAACCTCAACGCCTTTATTGACAACACTTTATCTATTACTACCTTTTTTCGGTCTGACTTTTGGCATAAGTGGGAAGAACATAAAAATTCATTCTCATGAAAAATCAAGTCACTTCAATCTACAAACAAGCGGAACGTTTTGCCGACATTACCAAAAAATCTATTATTTCCGGTAATATCGTTCGTGCAAAAAAATGTTTGGCTCTTGCTGAACGTTTATTTATTACAGGAAGTATCGAAACTAAAAACGCCATTTCTAATGTGTATATTTTTTCAGTTTCTTCTTTTATGGAAGTGCGTCACTGCAATATTTCTCACCTTTTTCCTCAAACGCTTAAAGCGGAATATATAAAACAAATTAATACTTCAGGCGTGTAAAGTTTAATCGGTTAAACTGTTTATTTGGTTAATCGTCCTAAAATCTATCCCGATAGCTATCGGGACTAAAATCTAAAATAATCTCCTATGTTAATCACTTTTCTTTTAATCGCATTAGCCGTTGTGCTTTTTGCAATTTGTTTTAAATCAGTTGAATTTTTTGAAAAAATCTAAATCATGACTGCACTATTTATTATTTCCATCGCCGTTTTTGGCTATTTGGTTTATGTATTAATCAAACCCGAAAAATTTTAATGATGTAAAAAGTTATAAGTGAGATGTTAGATGTTATGCGTCAGTCTCCTTTTACAAATCACATCTCACAACAAAAATAATCTCAAAATTATGAACACAGAATTACTAGGCATCATCAGTATTTTTATCGTTTCGATAGTTTTAGCCATTCCAATAGGAAAATATATTGCTAAAGTTTATTTGGGTGATAAAACATTGTTTGATCCGATTTTCAATCCAATTGAAAAATTTATTTTTAAAATCAGCGGTATTAATTCCACTGAAGAAATGAACTGGAAACAACACTTAAAAGCACTTTTAAGTATCAACATGATTTGGTTCTTTCTTTGCTTTTTTATTTTACTGTTTCAAGGATCGTTGTTTTTAAATCCTGATAACAATCCATCAATGAGCCCGGATTTGGCGTTTAATACTGCCATTTCGTTTGTCGTAAATTGTAATTTACAGCATTATTCAGGCGAAAGCGGAGTTTCTTACCTATCACAAATGTTCTTAATGTTCTTGCAATTTGTTTCTGCTGGAGTCGGTATGGCCTCTGCAGCAATCATTTTTAATGCAATGAAAGAAAGAACTACTGATAAACTGGGTAATTTTTATAATTATTTCATCAAAAGTTGTACTCGTATTTTATTACCACTTTCAATTATTGTTGCTACAATTTTAGCATTTAGCGGTACACCAATGGATTTTGATAGTAAAGATGCTATTACCACTTTACAAGGCGATCACGTAGAAGTTTCTCGTGGACCCGCTGCAGCATTCATTGCAATAAAACACTTAGGCACAAACGGTGGTGGTTTTTTTGGAGCCAACTCAGCTCATCCATTAGAGAATCCTACTTATTTTACCAATGCGGTTGAATTATGGTCTCAATTAATTATTCCGTTTGCTATGATTTTTGCTTTAGGTTTTTATCTAAAGAAAAAGAAATTTTCATACGTAATTTTTGGAGTTATGACGGTTGGATTCTTATTACTCGTTATCCCAACGGTTATAAGTGAAGTTAACGGAAATCCTGCTATCGAAAAAATGGGCATCTCGCAAGCAACCGGTGCTATGGAAGGAAAAGAGGTTCGGTTTGGACCAGCGATTTCAGGATTCTGGAGTATTGCAACAACCGTAATTTCTACAGGTTCTGTAAATAGTATGCACGATAGTTCAATGCCGGTTTCCGGTGCTATGGAATTGCTTGCCATGATGGTCAATGCGTTTTATGGTGGTTGCGGTGTTGGTATTCTGAACTTCTATATTTTCATTATTCTGGCTGTATTTATTTCCGGATTAATGGTGGGTCGAACACCAGAATTCTTAGGTAAGAAAATCGAAGCACGGGAAGTTAAAATTGCTGCTTTTATTGCAATTCTTCACCCTTTATTAATATTATCAGGTACTGCTTTAGCATCATATTTTGCTGCAAACGATACTGCAATGGGTTATTGGTTTAGCGGAAATGCAACAGGCTGGTTAAACAATCCAGGACATCACGGTTTCTCTGAAATGTTATACGAATATACTTCGAGTGCTGCCAATAACGGTTCTGGTTTTGAAGGTTTGGGAGATAACAATCCGTTTTGGAATATCACTACAGGAATTGTGTTGTTATTAAGCCGTTTCATTCCTATCGTTGGACCATTGGCAATTGCAGGATTATTGGCAAATAAAAAATACATCCCTGAAAGTGCAGGAACTTTAAAAACTGACACTTCTATTTTTGGAATTATGGTTTTTGCCGTAATCGCGATTATTGCTGCTTTATCATTCTTCCCAGCGTTGGCACTTGGACCTTTAGCGGAGTACTTTACACTAAAATAACAATTCATTTTTCTAATGCTGAACATTTTTCAAACACATAGAAACATAGAAATAAAAAATCAATAAAAAGTATATTCTAAAAAACTAGTTTTTACACATAGCTATGTGTTTATATGTCAAATAAAATGCCTTTACCTCAAAGTAAGACCTATGTCTCTATGTGTTTAAAAAATTATCAGCTTAATAAATAAAATTCAAAAAATGACAACTAATAAATCCACATCGTTGTTTGAAAGCAAACAGGTAAAAGAAGCCTTAGTGCAATCTTTTGTGAAGCTGAATCCAAAAATGATGATCAAAAATCCGGTAATGTTTACCGTTGAAATAGGAACTGCCATTATGCTTGCTGTTTGTGTTTCCATTTTAATGGGAGCAACAGATCAGGGTAGTTTTATCTATAACTTAATAGTGTTTTTAATCTTATTAGCAACGCTTTTGTTTGCCAATTTTGCTGAGGCTATTGCCGAAGCCAGAGGAAAAGCACAAGCGGATAGTTTAAGAAAAACACGTGAAGAAACTCCTGCCAGACAAATTTTACCTAACGGAGATATCAAAAACATCAGTTCATCTGAATTGAAAAAAGGAGATATTTTCGTTTGTGAAGCCGGAGATTTAATTGCAACCGATGGTGAAATTATCGAAGGTTTGGCTACTATCGACGAAAGTGCTATTACAGGAGAAAGTGCTCCAGTAATTCGGGAAGCTGGTGGTGATAAATCATCTGTAACCGGAGGAACAAAAGTACTGTCTGATAAAATTAAAGTAATCGTAACCTCTGAACCTGGTGAAAGCTTTCTGGATAAAATGATTGCTTTGGTTGAAGGTGCAAGCCGTCAGAAAACACCAAACGAAATTGCTTTAACTATTTTGTTGGCAGCATTTACGCTAATCTTCGTGATTGTTTGTGTTACCCTAAAACCATTCGCAGATTATGCGAAAGCACCTATCACAATTGCTGCTTTCATCGCCTTGTTCGTTTGTTTAATTCCAACGACAATTGGTGGTTTGTTATCAGCAATTGGTATTGCAGGAATGGACAGAGCGTTGCGTGCCAATGTGATCACAAAATCAGGAAAAGCGGTTGAAACTGCAGGAGATATTGATGTATTGCTTTTGGATAAAACCGGAACAATCACGATTGGAAACAGAAAAGCAACTAATTTTTATCCTGCAAAAGGCGTTTCTCAGGAAGATTTTATAAAATCTGCTGTGTTAAGTTCATTGGCAGATGACACTCCGGAAGGGAAAAGTATCGTGGAACTGGCAGGAGCCGAAACTGCCAATAAATTATCTATTGAAGGTGCTACTTTAATCAAATTTACCGCTGAAACCAGAACTTCCGGAGTTATTTTAAAAGACGGAACCAATATTAGAAAAGGTGCTCAGGATGCTGCAAAAAACATTTCACTTCAGGCCGGAAATGCTTTCCCTGAAGATACTGCACAAAAAGTAATTGATATTTCGTCTAAAGGTGGAACGCCTCTAGTTGTAATTAAAAACAATCAGGTTCAAGGTGTTATCGAATTGCAGGATATCATTAAAACGGGAATGAAAGAACGTTTTGACCGTTTGCGAAAAATGGGTGTAAAAACGGTGATGGTTACCGGAGATAATCCGCTTACGGCGAAATTTATTGCCGAAGCTGCAGGTGTTGATGATTTTATTGCCGAAGCGAAACCTGAGGATAAAATGAACTACATCAAAAATGAGCAAAACCTGGGTAAACTGGTTGCCATGATGGGTGACGGAACGAACGATGCTCCTGCCCTTGCGCAAGCGAATGTGGGTGTTGCGATGAACAGCGGAACTCAGGCTGCGAAAGAAGCCGGAAACATGGTCGATCTTGATAATGACCCAACAAAACTTATTGAGATTATCGAAATTGGAAAACAGCTTTTAATGACTCGCGGAACTTTAACTACTTTTTCTATTGCAAATGACGTTGCGAAATATTTTGCTATTGTTCCTGCTCTTTTTATTACTGCGATTCCTGCGCTTGAAGGATTGAATATCATGCGTTTACACAGCCCTGAAAGTGCTATTTTATCAGCGGTAATTTTTAATGCAATCATCATTCCGATATTGATTCCATTAGCATTGAGAGGTGTTGATTATAAACCAATCGGTGCAAGTGCCATCTTAAAAAGAAACCTTTTGATTTATGGTTTAGGTGGATTGATTGTCCCTTTTATCGGAATTAAATTAATTGATTTGATCGTTACCTTCTTTATTTAAGGTTCTAAGATGCTAAGTTTCTAAGGTACTAAGAAAAAAACCTCAGAAACTTAGCTCCTTAGTCCCTTAGAACCTTTAAAAACAAACACAATGAAAATATTTTCACTATTAAAATTTACACTGCTTACCGTAATTCTGTTTGCAGTTATTTATCCCCTTGCGATTTACGGAATTGCACAATTTGCTCCTAATCACGGAAAAGGAGAAACTATTCTGGTTAACGGAAAAGTGGTTGGATACCAAAAAATAGGTCAGAAATTTGATAAGTCGAATTATTTCTGGGGAAGACCTTCGGCTGTTGATTATAACGCGGCTGGAAGTGCCGGAAGCAATAAAGGACCAAGTAATGCTGAATATTTGGCTTTGGTTCAAAAAAGAATTGACACGTTTTTAGTTGTTCATCCTTATTTAAAAAAATCGGAGATTCCATCAGATATGGTTACGGCTTCAGGTAGTGGTTTAGATCCGAATATTTCTCCTCAAGGTGCTTTGATTCAGGTAAAACGTGTTGCCAAAGAAAGAAAACTTTCTGAAGATAAAGTAAAAGCTTTGGTTGAATCTAAAATTGATACTCCAAAAGTTATGGGAACTCCAACAGTGAATGTGTTGGAATTGAATGTGGCTTTAGATGAACTTTCTAAGAAAGGTTCTTAGGTTTTGAGTCGCTAAGGTTCTAAGTTTTCTCCTGCAAGGTTTTCAAAACCTTGTAGGTGTGATTCTCGAATGTTTTTATACATCTTTTATGTCATTTCGACGAAGGAGAAATCACACTAGTTGAGCACATTTGCTGATACACATTGCGGTTACCTACTTTATGTGATTTCTCCTTCGTCGAAATGACACACTAAATCTTAAAATTCATACCTACAAGGTTTTGGAAACCTTGCAGGAAAAAAAACTAAAAGCCCTTTTTTACCCCAAAAGGCCTAGCCCCGATAGTAGTGGAAATCCTTTTGTGCCGGGGTTCGGCATAAAAGATTGAAACGGATAGCGGGAAATAGCTCCTAAAAAAACTTATTCGGATTGTGTATTTCTGTGCGGAGATTCCTCCTTCGTCGGAATTGACAAACTGGATGTAAAATCTACTAATAAAATACCACATTAAAAAAATGAAAAAAATTATACTTACCGCTTTGATCGCTTTCGGTTTTAGCAATTTGCATGCACAAGAAGAAACAAAAAATCCATTTACGTTTTCGGGATATGTAGAAACTTATTATAGTTATGATTTTGGAAAACCAGAAGATCATACACGTCCAAGCTTTTTTTACAATTATAATAAAAGTAATGAAGTAAATATCAATTTGGGTTTGGCAAAAGTGAATTATTCGAAAGATAATATTCGTGGAAATTTTGCTTTAATGGCAGGAACTTATGCCGAATACAATATGGCGGCTGAACAAGGTTTATTGAAAAATATTTATGAGGCAAATGTGGGTGTGAAGATTTCGCAAAGCCATAATTTATGGATTGATGCGGGAATTATGCCAGCGCACATTGGTTTTGAAAGTGCAATTGGAAAAGATTGCCAGACGTTAACCCGAAGCATTTTGGCGGAGAACTCTCCGTATTATGAAACAGGAGTTAAAATTGGTTACACATCAGAATCTGGAAAATGGTATTTGGCCGGAATGTATTTGAATGGCTGGCAACGTATTGAGAAAGTAAAAGGCAATCAAACGCCTGCTTTTGGAACGCAGGTTACTTACAAACCATCGGATAAAGTGGTTTTGAACTGGAGTACTTATGTTGGAAATGAACAACCGGATATTGACAAGAAATGGCGTTATTTTAATAATTTCTATGGGCAATTTAAAGTAACAGATAAAACAAATGTTACGGCTGGTTTTGATGTTGGATCGCAACAAGCGGCTAAAAATAGTAATAAATACGACACTTGGTTTTCGCCAGTTTTGATTTTGCAATACAAACCAACTGATAAAATTCAGCTTGCGGCTCGTGGCGAATATTATAGTGATGAAAAAGGGGTTATTATTACAACAGGAACTCCAAATGGTTTTAAAACTTACGGATTTTCAGCTAACTTTGATTACTTAGTTACTGATAATGTAATGTTTAGATTAGAAGCAAGAAATCTTTCTAGTAAAGATGAAATATTTACAAAAGACAATCTTCCAACGGATACGAATGCGTTTGTAACGACTTCGTTGGCGATTTCATTCTAGCTTTAAGCTATAGGCTTTAGGCGGTAAGCTTTTAAAACGCGATCCTGCCTAAAGCCTAAAGCTTATTGCTTAAAGCATATTTTTATGGAACAGAAAAATAACGCACAGCACTTTCTCGATTTAATTCAGAAATCACGAAAAGGAAAGTTTAAAGTCTACATTGGGATGAGCGCCGGTGTGGGCAAAACGTATCGGATGTTACAGGAAGCACATTCGCTGTTGAAAAACGGAATTGATGTGAAAATTGGTTACATCGAAACGCATATGCGAAAGGAAACGCATGAACTTTTATCTGGTTTGCCCGTTATTCCGCGGCGAACCATTTTCTATAAAGGGAAAGAGCTCGAAGAACTTGATGTGCAAGCAATTATCAATCTTAGACCTGAAGTTGTAATTGTTGATGAATTGGCGCACACGAATGTTGAAGGAAGCAAAAACGAAAAACGCTGGCAGGATGTTCTCGAAATTCTGGAAGCGGGAATCAACGTAATTTCAGCAGTGAATATTCAACATATCGAGAGTTTAAATGAAGATGTAAAACGTATTACAAACGTTGATGTTCAGGAACGCATTCCGGATAATGTTTTGAGATTGGCAGATGAAGTCGTGAATATCGATTTGACAGCTGAAGATTTGATTGCACGTTTGAAAGAAGGGAAAATTTATACGGCTGATAAAATTCAGACAGCTTTGAAGAACTTCTTTAAATCTGACCAAATTTTACAATTGCGTGAATTGGCTTTGAAAGAAGTAGCTAGTCAAGTGGTACGAAAAGTTGAAAGTGAAGTGCCTAATTTACATGCCTTAAGACATGAAAAATTACTGGCTTGTATTAGTAGTAACGATAAAACAGCTAAAATCGTGATTCGAAAAGCAGCTCGTTTGGCAAGTTATTATAATGGAAGCTGGTATGTTTTGTATGTAGAAACGCCTAAAGAAAGCAGTACCAAAATCGCATTGGACAAGCAACGTCATTTAATTAATAACTTTAAACTGGCGGTGCAATTGGGCGCAGAGGTTATTAAATTAGAGAACAAAAATATTGCAGATGCTATTTTGATCGCGGTGGAAGAAAAACATATTACAACTGTGTGCATCGGAAAACCGCATTTGAATTTATTTAAAGTAATTTTGTCTACAACGATTTTCAGACGATTGTTAAACAGTCTGTCTTTATCGAATGTAGACCTTGTTATTTTATCGTAATTTTTTTTACCATTAAGAGATTAAGAAAGATTAAGCTTTGACTTTATGCGACTTAATAACTTAATGGTTCATATATAAAAAACTTGTTTTTAAATAAACGTCATGAGAATTAAAACTAAATTGAATCTGGGAGTTGGGTTGTTATTTTTAATGATTATCATACTTTCATTAGTAAGTGGATATTCTGTTTTTTTGATAAAAGCAGACACTGAAAATATTCTGAAAGCGAATTATAATACGCTGGAATATTCGAGAAATATGATTTTGTCTTTGGATGAAATCAAGATCCGTAACGACGATAAGATTCATACTTTTAAAGAATATCTGGAGAAACAGACGCAAAATGTTACTGAACCCGGAGAAAAAGAAGCTACCGCTAATCTTGAAAAAAGCTTTGCCTTTTTAGAAAAAAATGGTTCGAATGAAACTCTTAAAACGCAAATCAGACAGGATATTTTTGCAATTATGAAACTCAATCTCGATGCCATAAAGCAGAAAAGTGATATCGCCAAACATACTGCCGAAACGGCTAATTTATGGATTGCCATTGTGGGAACTTTGTGTTTTTTAATCGCCTTTAATTTACTGGTAAATTTACCCAATAATATTGCCAACCCAATTAAAGAATTGACTCAGAGTATTAAGGAAATTGCGAATAAGAATTATTCGGAACGCGTGCATTTTACCAATCATAATGAATATGGTGATCTGGCAAAATCCTTTAATACGATGGCGCAAAAACTTCAGGAATACAATAATAGTAACTTATACAAATTATTCTTCGAGAAAAAACGACTGGAAACCCTGATCAATAATATGCACGATCCTATTATTGGGTTAGATAATGAAGGAGTGGTTTTGTTTGCAAATGATGAAGCCCTAAAAATTATCGGAATGAAATCTGAAGATGTTATCGGGAAATCGGCTTCTACTTTGGCTTTATCGAATGATTTGATCCGCTCGTTAATCTTGAAAGAATTAGCAACTGATTCTCAGAAAAAGCAACCGATGAAAATTTTTGCTCATGGAAAAGAAAGTTATTTTGATAAGGAAACGATCAATATTACGATAACTCCAACGGGAGAAGAAAAAGAAATCAATATTGGCGATGTGATTATTCTGCGAAATATTACTTTATTTAAAGAACTGGATTTTGCGAAAACCAATTTTATCGCAACCGTTTCACACGAATTAAAAACACCAATTGCTTCTATAAAACTGAGTCTTCAATTACTTCAAAATACCAAAACTGGTGAAATGAATGATGACCAAAAACAATTGGTTGAAAGTATTAAAGATGATAGTCAAAGATTATTGAAAATCACAGGCGAATTGCTCAATTTGTCTCAATTAGAAACCGGAAATATTCAGTTGAATATCGAAAAAAGTAATCCATATGCGATTGTAAATTATGCTACCGAAGCTGTAAAGGTTCAAGCCGATCAAAAACAAATTAAATTAATTATTGATGCCGATGAAAATCTGCAAGATGTAAAAGCCGACAGCGAAAAAACAGGCTGGGTTTTAATTAATTATCTCTCGAATGCCATTACGTATTCTTCTGAAAAAAGCACGATTATCATCAAATTAAAAAATGAAAATAATCAGATTGTATTTCAGGTGATCGATACCGGAAAAGGAATTGACGCAAGATACAAAGACAAAGTTTTTGATAAATATTTCCAGATCCCGGGAAGTCAAAAATCAGGAACCGGATTGGGTTTAGCAATAAGCAAAGAATTTATTGAAGCACAAAATGGTATTATTGGTGTTGAAAGTAATTTAGGATTGGGAAGTACTTTTTGGTTTTCGTTGAAAGTGTAAATTATTTATATTATTTTGAAAATAAATCTTTAATTTTGAGTAATAAAAGAATTTGATATGGATATGACGGCGCAAATAAAAGAGAATTTAATCTCCAGAATTAGAGATTCTAAAGACATGAATTTTTTAAAAGCTCTTCAGACTATTTTTGATTCTTCTGAACAAGCTTTATATGAATTAAATCTTGAACAGCAATCTTCTATTGAAACAAGTCGAAATCAAATAAAAAATGGTAAGTTTCACAAAAATGAAGATGTAATTTCAGAGATGAAAGAATGGCTAAAAAAGAAATAATTTGGTCAGAACTCGCCAAACTTGAATTTTCTAATGTTCTAGAGTTTTATGTTTTTAGAAACGAAAACTCAGATTACAGTTTAAAAATTCTTGAAGAAGTAGAGGATTTGCTAGAAACTCTTTCAGCAAATGAATTTATAGGCAGACTTACTTCGAATAAAATTACTCGTGTTATTCCCATGAAAGTCTATTTGATTTTTTATGAAATCAATGCAGATCAAATAGAAATATTATCTTTTTGGGACAATCGACAAAACATAGAGAAGAGAAAGATAAAATAGTAATTTTATCCTGTAATATTTAGTCAATCTTAATCAAACCATCTCATTTAAAACCAAGTAATTAATATTAGCTTAAGGTTCAATTAAGTCCAAAATAGTCAGATCAAACATTCGTTATTATTGCAACTTCTAACAATAACGAAAGATGTTTTACAAAGCGATTTCTCTGGTATTTTTATTGTTTTTTTTGAATGCAAATGCACAACAAAACGACTCAATAACAAAAATTGACAGCACATCAAATCATTTAAAATTCAATTATAAACAATTGATTATTCCCACTGCATTGATTGGATATGGAGTAATTGGAATTAAAAGTGATCAACTCTTAAACTTTAATCATCAAATCAAAAATGAAGTCACTGAAGATATTGATGAGAAAATCACCATTGATGACTTCTCGCAATATGCGCCTGCGGCATCTGTTTATGCTTTGAATGCTTTTGGCGTAAAAGGCAAGAATAATATGCGGGATCGTTCGGTTATTTTTGTGACTTCGTATGTTATAATGGCTTCCACCGTTTTAGGTTTAAAGTCGATTGTGCATGAAGAACGTCCAGACGGGAGTTCAAACAACTCTTTCCCTTCAGGACATACCGCAACTGCTTTTGCCGGAGCTGAGTTTTTGTGGCAGGAATATAAAGATAAATCTATTTGGTACGGAATTGCCGGTTATGCCGTAGCAACCGGAACCGGATTATTTAGAATTTACAACAACCGCCATTGGTTAACGGATGTTGCTGCCGGAGCCGGAATAGGAATTTTGAGTACCAAACTGGCGTATTGGATGAATCCGTATATCACAAAAAAACTATTCAAATCATCTTCTGAAAGTAATTCAACTTCTATGATAATGCCTTTTTATAATGGGCAGCAATACGGGTTGGGTTTTGTGAAGGTATTTTAGTTTTTTTTGCCACAAAGGCACAAAGCTTATTTAAAGCTACTCCCGATAGCTATCGGGCAATGTCATTAAGTTAAGCTTTTAAAAAATAAAATTATTGCCGATCAAATCCGTTTTTATCCGCGTTTTTACGAAGTAAATCTGTTTTATCCGCGTTAAAATTAGACGCTGATTTTACTGATTCGCTAAAGCGAAAACGCTGATAAAAACAGATTTTTCTAATTACTTTCCTGATTAAACGGTTAAGTAATTTTATAGATTTCTCCTTAACTTAATGACATTGAGTTATCGGGAGTGGCAAAAAACTTTTCTACGTATTCGAAGTATTATTCTTAATCTCCATTATTTCTCTTTTTACTTCAAGAAGTAAATCTTTCATACTTTGAGATTCTGTCACTTCATGTCGTTTATCGCTTCGCCCGATGTTGCATTCGTATTCCCAGATTTCTAAAATATCTGAAGCTTTCACTTCATAGTTTGGATAAAAACGATTATCTGATTCCAGAACCAAAGCATTCTTTTTATTCTTATTAAGACGTTTGTACACCATTCCTTCATTTTTGGTAATCAGGATATATGTCCTGCCATCCATCACCTCTCCCAGCCTTTCGACATAGCGTCCTATAATAATAGAACCGTCTTCATGTGGCGGCATAGAATCTCCTTCAACGGGAAATCCGCGGTGTTTCCCCGGTCCTAAAAACGGAAGTGAAACTTGTTGCAGACTCTCGATATATTCCGGATCGGCATATCCGTTTAAGTAACCCGCTTTTGCTTTTTGAGATACAATTTCGATATAATTCTCCCCAAAACTATCTACTTGTATGGGTAAAATAAGTCGGTTGCCTTCTAATTTTATCAGGTTTTCTATATTGATTTTACGTATGTCGACAGACAATATTAAATCAATGCTCATATGAAAATATAAGGCAATCTGCTTTAAGATATCGTATGGTGCCTCAGACGTTCCATCTTCGTATTTAACGTATCTTCCTCTGGTAATCTTTAGGTTTTCAGCTAATTTCTCCTGAGATATTTTATGCTTAACCCTCAATGCTCTGATGTTATCTGAAAATAAGGACATAATTAATTTGTTATAATTTGGAACAACAAATATACGAAAAAATGTTATCATCTGTACTAATTTTGTAACATACAAAAACAAGGAGATGACACGGGCAATTGTACACATGGATTTGGATACTTTTTTTGTATCCTGCGAAAGATTAACCAACTCAGAATTAAGAGGAAAAGCTCTTATTATTGGTGGTGGAGATCGTGGTGTTGTGGCCTCTTGTTCGTATGAAGCCCGAAAATTTGGAGTACGCTCAGCCATGCCTATTCACATGGCAATGAAACTTTGTCCGCAAGCCAAAATAATGAAAGGCGATATGGAATTATATTCCCGATTGTCACATGATGTTACGCAGGTCATTCAGGAAAAAGCACCGATAATGGAGAAAGCCAGCATTGATGAATTCTATCTTGATATTACCGGAATGGACAAATTTCATGGCAGTTATAAATGGACTGATGAATTGGCAAAATCTGTTATTAAAGAAACAGGATTACCTATTAGTTTTTCGTTATCTGTCAATAAAACCGTTTCTAAAATTGCAACGGGCGAAGGAAAACCCAAAGGAAATCTAGAAATCCCGCAAGGCAATGTACAAGCTTTTTTAAATCCGTTATCGATCCAGAAAATCCCTATGGTCGGCAATGTTACTTTTCAGCTTTTATCCCGAATTGGCGTTCGTAAAATTCAGACTTTATCTGAAATGCCTCCCGAAGTTTTACAGCAAATGATTGGTAAAAACGGTCTCGATATCTGGAAAAAAGCCAACGGAATTGACAACACGCCCGTAGAACCTTATACCGAAAGAAAATCCATTTCTACTGAACATACTTTTTCTCAGGATACAATCGATATTATTATGCTAAAATCGATATTGATTGGCATGGTCGAAAAACTGGCTTTTCAATTGCGATCAGAACAATGGTTAACCTCAACTATTACGGTTAAAATACGTTACGCCAATTTTGATACAGAAACCAAACAATGCAAAATCGCCTATACATCAGCAGATCATATTTTGACCAAAAATGTAATGGAATTGTTTGATAAAGTATATCAGCGTCGTATGCGATTGCGTTTGATTGGTATTCGCTTTAGCGGATTGGTTCGCGGAACATACCAAATTAATCTCTTTGAAGATACCGAGGAAATGTTATCATTATATGCCGCGATGGATAAAATGAAAAGCCGTTATGGTTTTGATGCCGTAATGCGCTGCGCAGGGGTTACTTTTAAACCTAATAATAAAGATGAAATTTTAAAACGTATCAAATAAATGTATCTCAACTGTCATTCATATCATTCGCTACGCTACGGCACAATTCCGCTTAAGGAATTAGTTGCTCAAGCCGTTGATTGCGATGTAAAAGCAGTGGCACTTACGGATATTAATACCGTAACCGGAATTTATGATTTTATAAGGGATTGCGAATCAAAAGGAATTAAACCTTTAATTGGTATGGAACTTCGCTGCAATCATCAATTCCGATATATTGGTTTAGCTAAAAATGCCCGCGGACTTGGTGAAATGAATCGCTTTTTAACGGAACATAATTTTAGTGGAGAACCTTTACCACTAATTGCTCCTGAATTTGATTCGGTTTTTGTGATTTATACTTTAGAAAATGCTCCGGAATTTCTTCGTGAAAATGAGTTTATCGGAATTCGTCCGGATGAAGTTTTAAGGCTTCTTACTTCGGAACATAAAAATAAAACAGCAAAAATGGTTGTTCTTCAATCAGTAACTTTTAGTAATAAAAGAGAATTTAATCTGCATAAAATTCTTCGCGCGATTGATACCAATATTATTCTATCAAAATTGACAGAAGCCGATTATTGCAGAACTTCTGAAAAAATGTTGGCTTTAGAATCGCTGTTGCCTTATTATGAAAGTTATCCTGAAATTATAGCCAACACGCAGCTAATAATTGATTCTTGTAATTTTGAATATGTTTTTAAAACGCCTAAAAACAAGAAATTTTATACTGAAAATCGTCAGACTGATATTGCAAAGTTGACCAAATTGGCACAAGAAGGTTTAGTTTGGCGGTATGGAGAAAATCATAAACTGGCAAAAGCCCGTATCGAAAAAGAACTCAAAGTAATCGACGAATTACAATTTAGCGGTTATTTTTTAATTACTTGGGATATCGTTCAGTACAGCAATAGTAAGGGTTTTATGCACATTGGCCGAGGCAGCGGTGCCAATAGTATCATTGCTTATTGTTTAGGAATTACCGATATCTGCCCCATAGAACTTGACTTATATTTTGAACGCTTTTTGAATTTAAATCGGAAAAGCCCTCCCGATTTTGATATCGACTGGAGTTGGAAAGAACGCAATACGATTTTAGAATATATCTTCAATAAATACGGTCGTGATCATGTTGCTTTTTGCGGAACCAATGTTGAATTTAAACACCGATCAATTTTTAGGGAAGTCGGAAAAGTGTTTGGTCTTCCAAAAGAAGAACTAGATATGCTGGCCAAAAATCCAATGGCATTACACCAGACCAATTCTGTTGTAAAATTTGTACAGGAATATGGGAATATGATGCTGAAAGGTAAATATCCCAATCAGCGTAGTATGCACGCTTGCGGAATTATCATTTCTGAAGAACCCCTTACCAATTACACGCCTTTGGAAATGCCTCCAAAAGGATTTCCAATCGTGCTTTTTGACATGCATATTGCCGAGGAGATTGGTTTTGAAAAATTCGATATTTTGAGTCAGCGTGGTATTGGTCATATTGATGACAGCGTAAAACTCATTGAGAAAAACCGCGGTATAAAAGTTAATATTCGGGACACATCGATTTCTAAAGATGAAGCCATATGTAATGTTCATTTGGCACAAGGTAAAACTATAGGTTGTTTTTATATCGAAAGCCCAGCCATGCGAGGATTATTACGCCGCTTAAATTGTGATAATTACAAAATTCTGGTGGCTGCTTCGTCTATTATTCGTCCCGGTGTGGCACAATCCGGAATGATGAAAGAGTATATTTTTCGTCATAATAATCCGGATCAGTTTCAATATTTTCATGAGGTTTTTAAGGAACATCTTGGTGAAACTTACGGTATTATGGTGTATCAGGAAGACGTTATTAAAATTGCCCAACATTATGGCGGACTTCCGGCTGCTGATGGCGATATCCTGCGTCGCGCCATGTCCGGAAAAGGACGATCTACGGAAGCTTTACAAAAAGTAAAAGATAATTTCTTTGCTTGTTGTGCTGAAAAAGGACATCCTGAAGGACTTAGTCAGGAAATTTACCGCCAGATTGAATCCTTTGCGGGGTTTTCATTTTGTAAAGCGCACTCGGCTTCTTACGCTGTAGAAAGCTACCAGAGTTTGTATCTCAAGATTAATTATCCTGTAGAATTTATGACGGCGGTAATCAACAATCAGGGCGGATTTTACAGAACCGAAGTTTATGTGCATGAAGCCAGAATGTCCGGCGGAACAGTTCTCAATCCGTGTGTGAATAAAAGCGAATATCAAACTACGGTTTATGGCACTGATATTTATCTCGGGTTTATGCATTTGCAAAGTCTGGAATCTAAAACTGCTCATTTAATCGAATCAGATCGGGAGAAAAATGGAGAATTTCTTTCTTTAGAAGATTTCATCAATCGTATTCCGATTGGGATTGAAAGTATGAAAATTTTGATTTTTATAGATGCTTTTCGTTTTACAGGAAAAACCAAAAATCAGCTTTTAGTCATTGCCAGTTTGCTTTTAAACAATTTCAAACCCGAAAATAGAAGTTTGATGCTCCTGCAGGAACCCGTTAAAGAATACAAACTACCAACATTGGAACGTTCTTTATATGAAGATGCTTTTGATGAAATTGAATTATTGAGTTTTCCTGTTTCGTGTACCGTTTTTGATTTGCTTCAAACCAAACATCGCGGCGATATTATGGCTAAAGATTTAGTGGTTCATCATAAAAAACAAGTTAGAATGCTGGCGTATTTAATATCAAGAAAACAAGTCCCTACTAAAAAAGGCAATATGTATTTCGGGACGTGGATTGATCATGAAGGTACTTATTTTGATACAGCTCATTTTCCGGATTGTCTGACTCAATTTCCTTTTCAGGGAGGAGGTTGTTATCTCCTTTTAGGAACTGTCGAAGTCGATTATCATTTTCCGACCATAACGATAACTAAAATGGCCAAGATGCCTTTTATTCCTGATCCGCGTTATATGGATGCTAAAGATCAATATAAAACACAACAAATGATAAAGGAAGATGTGAGTCCAACGCATCGGGAACCTTATCCTCAAGCACATGAAATTAATTTACCCAGACACCGAATAAAATTTCAAAACTAAAAGTCGTTGAACATAATTTTTTTTAACACATAGAAACATAGTTTTAAAGAAAATAAAAAAAGGCGTTTCACTTGTCTAAATACACATAGCTATGTGAGAAAATCATGATTTTATAAAAAGATCTTATATTTAAAAATTAAAGCCTATGTTTCTATGTGTTAAACATTTAAACAATACAAGAAGAGATTACGTTATATTAAAGAGATGAAAAAGCAAGAATATGCCATAGTAGATATTGAAACCACCGGTGGAAACGCCAGTGGCAGCCGCATTACCGAAATTGCCATTATCATTCATGACGGGGAAAATGTAATTGACCGATATGAAACACTTGTGAATCCTGAAAAAGAAATTCCGATTTCGATTTTTGCCTTAACAGGAATTAATAATGAAATGGTGGCTAATGCGCCAATCTTCGATGACATTTCAGATAAAGTTTTGGAAATGCTTACTGATCGTGTTTTCGTCGCACATAATGTCAACTTTGATTATTCATTCGTTCGGCATCAATTGGAACAAGCAGGTTTTAAATGGACGGCAAGGAAATTATGTACTGTTCGCGCAGCAAGAAAAATCAGACCGGGCTTAGGATCTTATAGTTTAGGAAATCTGTGTAATTCGTTGGATATATCTTTAGAAAACAGGCATCGTGCCGGCGGTGATGCAGATGCAACCGCTATATTATTTTCGCGATTACTCGAATGGGATGATGAAGGTCATATCGAAAAAATGATCAAAGCCACGTCACAAGATCAGCGACTACCACCCAATCTTCCGCCTGAAGATTTTAATAATTTACCTGAAAAACCAGGCGTATATTATTTTTATAATGAAGTAAAAAAAGTAATTTATGTTGGTAAAGCAATCAACTTAAAAAAACGTGTGGCTTCTCATTTTAGCGGTCACAAGATCAATCCGCAAAGGCAGCATTTCTTAAGGGACATACACGCCATTTCCTTTGAAGTTTGTGGCAACGAGTTAATGGCACTCTTGTTAGAATGTACAGAAATCAAACATCTTTGGCCAACCTACAACAGAGCTTTAAAACGTTTTGAACCCAAATTTGGATTGTATCAATACGAAGCCCGTAACGGATACAAATATCTGGCAATTGGGAAGCTCAATAAATTTCAGTCGTGTATTGAGCATTTCAGCAGTATACACGAAGGGACAAATATATTGCGGGGTTTGGCAGAACAATTTGAAATTGACTATAGATTTTGTAAATATCTAAGACCTGAAGACGGAGAAATATTTCAAAATAAAGATATAACAGACTTGCCAGATGTTTCGCTCCACAATGAGCAAGTCGATAATGCGATTGATTTTTTATTAAGCAACAGACCCACTTTTGCAATTATAGAGAAAGGAAGAACATCACAAGAACGAAGTTGTATCTGGATAGAAAATGGTCATTTTTATGGTATGGGATATATTCCTTTAGATGTTGCGATTACGGATCCGTTAGAAGTAAAAAATTATGCTACGCCTTATAAAAGCAATCAATATATTGTGCAGCTAATTTTTGCTTACGCAGAAAAAAATCCGCGTAAAGTATTCTTTAACAAACAGTTTCTGAAATAAGAACATGATTTTGTGTAAATATAAAAGCGCAAAAAGCTGTAAATTTAATGATACAACTAATTAAATCTACTATGAAAATAGCAACTTATAATGTAAACGGGGTCAACGGACGCTTAAATGTATTACTGAAATGGCTTGAAGAAGCTAAACCGGATATTGTTTGCTTACAGGAATTAAAAGCACCACAAGATAAATTTCCTGCTAAAGCAATTGAGGATGCAGGTTACAATGCCATTTGGCACGGACAAAAACAATGGAATGGTGTGGCGATTCTTGCCCGAAATATGGAGATTGAGGAAGTAACAAGAGTTCTTCCGGGAGATGACGAGGATATTCAAAGTCGTTATATTGAGGCTTTGATTGATGGTATTGTGATTGCATGTCTTTATCTTCCAAATGGAAATCCTGCTCCGGGCCCAAAATTAGAATACAAACTAAGATGG
Source organism: Flavobacterium psychroterrae (assembly GCF_018380615.1). GTDB lineage: Bacteria > Bacteroidota > Bacteroidia > Flavobacteriales > Flavobacteriaceae > Flavobacterium > Flavobacterium psychroterrae. The sequence continues at coordinate 23,371 of NZ_JAGYVZ010000037.1, forward strand.
TTTGAGCGTTTGGCAGATCGTGCCGAAACGCTTCTAAGTTTAAAAGTTCCGGTAATATTAGTTGGAGATTATAATGTAATGCCAACAGAATTGGATGTTTATAAACCTGAGAAATGGGTAAACGATGCCCTTTTTTTACCTCAAGTCCGAAAAGCTTTTAAAGATTTGGTTTCACAAGGATGGATAGATGCGATTAGAACTTTATATCCTAACGAGAAAATTTACACCTTTTGGGATTATTTCAGAAAGGCTTACGAACGAGATGCCGGTCTTAGAATTGATCATTTTTTATTAAGTCCGCAACTAGCAAAAAAAATGCTTTCCGGCGGAGTTGACCGCCATGTGCGAGGATGGGAAAAAACAAGTGACCATGCTCCGGTATGGATTGAAATTGATACAAAATAACTGAACAATGACATTATTTAGCGATACCGAATTATTTGCCACAGGTCTAGCAGGAAAAAAAGTATTTGACCTGCCTGATGCAGAACTTATTTTGATTGATAATTTCTTCACAAAAGAAGAATCTGATCGCTTTTACGAAAGAATACTCCACAAGACCAAATGGAGAGAATATGAAATGGAAATTTATGATAAAACCTATACTGTTCCCCGAATGATTTCCTGGTATGAAGACAAGGATAATCCCGGGGCAGATCAAAACGGACCTGACTGGACTTATGAATTATTGACTATCAGAGGCAGGGTCGAAAAAGAAACACAGCTAGATTTCAATAGTCTTCTCTTAAATTTATACCGAGACGGAAATGATGGTGTTGGCTGGCACAGCGACAAAGAACACAATACAGGTCCGAACCCGATAATTGCTTCGGTGACTTTTGGCGAAACCAGGATGTTTAAACTCCGTCATAAATTTAGAAAAGAGATTCCGCAAGTAGAGATTCCTCTGCATCACGGATCATTTTTATTGATGGCAGGAACTACCAATAGCTTCTGGCAGCATCATGTACCTAAAACGGCTCGGAATGTGTTGCCTAGAATCAATTTGACTTTTCGACGAACACAACGAAGTGAATAATTTGCAAACATCTCTAAATGAGTTTTTTTTCGCTTTATAACGATGAGGAAATTTCCTCCTCTAAAAGTTAAAATACTCAGTGCATGAACCTTTTATTAGGCAGAACCTTTCTTTTTTACTACTTTTGCAACCTTTTTTTATATATACATTACCACAATGGCTCACTCAAACAATGATTTATTGCGTTTCTTAGATGCGCAAAACAAACTTTATCTTACTGCTCTTTCTGAAATCAAAAAAGGAAAAAAAGAGACTCACTGGATGTGGTTCATTTTTCCTCAGATTAAAGGTTTGGGCACGAGTGACACTGCCAATTTTTATGCTATTAACGATCTAAAAGAAGCAACTGAATTCCTTGAACATCCAATTTTAGGAAAGCATCTTATCGAAATTTCTGAACTGTTTTTGACTTTTAAAAGAAAATCAGCTGACGGAATTTTAGGAGATTTAGACGCTCGTAAATTACGTTCTTCTATGACGTTATTTTCTTTGGCAGAAAATACAAATCCGGTATTTCAGGAAGTTTTAGAAGCTTTTTTCTCTGGAGAATCAGATCCTCTTACTTTGTCTATTATTAATTCATCTATAAAATCTTCGGTTGAAACCGAAATGGTGTAATATGCACTAATCGTTTAATCAGATTATTTAAATTAAAAGACACTACATTTCTTGCTTTTGCAAATTGGTAGTGTCTTTTTTTTTAGTCCATGGATTTGGCGGATTAAACTAGTTTACACAGATTTTTATATTACTCAAAAATAGAATACAAAAAATGCCTTGCTAAAAAAACAAGGCATTTTTTATATCTAAAAAGAAACTACAAAGTTAAAAAAAGGAAATCCGTGTAAACTAGTTTAATCCGCCAAATCCGTGGGCAATTAAACTTTAAACCTTTGTTCCTCTGAACCTTTTAATATTCTATTATTCTTTAGGTTTCGTTAAGTAATAAACCGGAATTCCCGTTAACATAATCAAAACTCCCCAACCACACGTTGAGAATTTAGTTAATAGTAACGAAACACAAACTGCTGTTGCAATCACAATGTATAACATTGGTAAAAATGGATATCCAAAGGCTCTGTAAGGTCTTTCGGCATCTGGCATTTTTTTACGTAAAATGAAAATTCCGTAAATGGTTAAGATATAAAAAATCAAAACGATGATGATTACAAAATCTAATAAATCACCATATTTTCCTGTCAAACATAAAGCCGAAGCCCAGATACATTGTGCCCAAAGTGCCCAGGCAGGAACACTTGATTCGTTTAAAACAGCAGCTTTTTTAAAGAACAAACCATCTTTTGCCATCGTATAATATACTCTCGCACCCGCCATGATTAATCCGTTATTGCAGGCAAAAGTTGAAATCATAATCATAATTGCAATAATCAAAGTCCCAATATCGCCAAAAATATATTGCGAAGCCACAACCGCTACTCTATCAGATTTTGCTGTTGCGATTTCGTCAAGCGGAATTACAGCCAAATACATCAAATTGGTCAAAACATAAATAATCGTTACAATAAAAGTTCCTAAAAACAAACTGAAACCAACATTACGTTTTGGATTTTTAATTTCTCCCGCAATAAATGTAACTCCGTTCCAGGCATCACTGGAAAATAATGATCCAACCATCGCAGCCGAAATTCCGGTAATTAAAGCCGTTCCACTTATTGGCAGCCATGATCCTGTATCTTTATTGTACGAACGAGTTGTCCAGGCATCAGCCCAGTTTGCATCCCAAACAGAAGCTTTTGCTGCTAATGTTAATCCGAAAACGATTAATCCCAACAATGATAAAATTTTAATAATCGTAAGAACTGTTTGTAGAATTTTTCCATTCTTCACTCCACGGCTGTTAATATAAGTCAATACCACAATTGTAAAAATTGAAACAATCTGTGCAGCGTTAAGTTTGAAAGAACCCAATTCATACAATATATTTTCGTCACTTAAAGGTTCATATAAATAAGAGGCAAACTTTGAGAAAGCTACACCAACGGCAGCAATCGTTCCGGTTTGAATTACAGCAAAAAAGCTCCAGCCGTACAAAAAGGCTATTAGTTTGTTATACGCCTCTTTAAGGTAAACGTATTGTCCACCTGCTTTTGGGAACATAGCACTTAACTCGCCGTAACTTACAGCGGCAATAATGGTAATCAACCCCGAAATCAGCCAAATTAAAGTTAGCCATCCCGCTGATCCTACTTGTCTGGCAATATCGGCACTTACAATAAATATACCTGATCCAATCATAGAACCAACCACAAGCATGGTTCCGTCTAATAATCCGAGTTCTCTTTTAAAATTTTCCTGGTCGTTTTCCTGCATGGTTTTGTTTTTTTGGGTTGGCTAAAGATATACTTTTTTCTCAAATTCCAAATCTTGAAATTCCAAATTCCAATTCTTATTTGCGCACTTGATTGTAATCAACAACAAAACTTCGAAGAGAGCTATTTTAAAGTATTTTTTTTTCAAATCTAAAATCTAAAAAAATATGGGCGTATCCCTACGGGTCGGGCTTTCGGCTTTATCTTTTACATCGCTTCGCTGGTAAAAGGATATCGCCTCAAACGAAGTTCACTGAAGTCCAATAAAAAATAAAGTGAAGCAATCCCTTATGCAAATCTCATTATAAATTTAGAAAAATAATTTACATTATGGATTTCCATAAAATTATACTTTTTGATGTGTTTATATTTGATATATGGAAAATACATTAATCCTTTAACCTCCAAAATCAGAAATTAGAGTTAAGGCATATTGGCAACCCGGCAGAGCAGATAATGATGAAAGAATATCACTTGGAAGTTTATAAAATAAAGTTTTAGATAAAACACATCAAAGATAGAAAACAGGTAAAACAGTTGCAAATAAAGGATCTGTAACTGTTTTACGATTTTAGGTTTTGCAGTTAAAAGCAGGAAAATGCAAGGGATTACAAAAGTTAGGTTACCAAATCGTTACTTTTAAAAATCTTTTAATCTAAATTAATTGATTGTTTTTCAGTGTATTGCATTGTATTTCATATTGTTTCCCAGCTCGATAAATTTTAATTTTAACATTAAGAAATCGTGAGTTATGGAAACTACAAAAAGATCAACATTCAAGGTATTATTCTACCTTAAAAAGAATGCACCAAAGAAGAACGGAATGGTGCCTATTATGTGCAGGATAACCGTCAATGGCAAGCAATCCACATTCAGTGCCAAATTAGATATTTCCGCTTCAACATGGGATTTGAAATATGGCAGGGTTTTAGGCAAAAGCAAGGAAGCACAAACCCTCAACATCAAACTCGACAGCATCCGTATGGGTATTGAAAAATGCCATTCAAAAATTATAGAGAGTGATGGAAGTGTGAACAGCGATAAACTAAAAGATGTTTTTCTCGGTATGGAAAGTGGTGAGCTGACGTTTTTCAAATTCTACGACAGATTTATACTGGATTTTGAGAAAAAGGTCGATAGCGGACTTCGGGCATACGGAACACTTGGAAAATACAGAAGCCTTTTAATCCATCTCAGAAGCTTTGCCCATTCAAAATATAAAACTTCGGATATTGCTTTCAATAATATTGATTGTGAATTTATTCAGGAATTTGATTACTATCTGCGTAATGATCAAAATCTGGAACACAATACCATCTGGGTGTATATGATCGGGCTTACTACATTGTGCCGATTGGCAATAAGCAGGAAACATCTTTTCTGCAACCCGTTCAGCGAATACAAGAATACCAAAAAAGACAGGGATCGTGGCTATTTGCTACGAAGTGAGTTGGAAAAGCTCGTTACTTTCGAATGTGCTAAAAAGAAAGATGAATTGGTAAAAGACCTTTTTGTTTTCAGCTGTTTTACTGGACTTTCCTATTCTGATATGAAAGGGTTGCAGAAAAGCAATATTCAAGAGTTTTTTGATGGCAGGGAATGGATTATCATTCGCAGGAGAAAAACCGCTACTTCTTCCAATGTGATGCTGTTGGATATTCCTAAAATGATTATAAGCAAATATGAAGGTCTTTCGGGAAATGGGTCAGTATTTCCTGTGCCTTCTAACAGTGTCTGCAATGACAGCCTCAATCGGATTTCCTTGCTGATACCGTGTCTTGAAAACAAAAAGGTAACAGTCCACTTGGCACGGCATACATTTGCTACCCTTTTTCTAAGCGAAGGTGTTCCGCTTGAAAGCCTGAGCAAAATGATGGGACACAAGAATGTTGCAACTACTCAAATCTATGCAAAGATATTAAATGAGAAAGTGGGAAAAGATATGGAGAAAGTAGCTGAAAATTTCAAGAGTATGGAAAGTTCTTTTATTTCACAATTCTAATAGATTGTAGTAGATTAAATTACAGGATATTTAAATTATCTTATCATATATTAGAAAGGCTCAACAGATTAATCTGTTGAGCCTTTTATGAATTAATAATTATTTCTAAATTATTTTTTGATTAATTTTTCAAGCCTTGCCATCATTTCATCTTTCTCTTTCAACATCCGTTCGTACAAAGCAATTTTCTCTTCGTGCATCTTTAGAACTTGTTCTACAGGGTTGAAAGTAGGATTATCATTTCTCTGATATCCAATACCATTATTACCAAAAGTATTTGCAATTATATTCACCGCCTGCTCTTCATCAAAATTCTGAAAAGCCTCAACAGGAATTTTTAAGGCATCCGAGATTTGTCTAAGCATATCATCTTCAATTACATCTTTTTGCTCCAACATAGAAATCTTCTTTTGATTCCAGTCATTTCCGAGATCAAAAGCCAATGCCTCCTGTTTAACTCCAAGCATTTCTCTGAAGCGTTTTACGTTTCTTCCCTGATGTATTTTCTGTTCCATAACGAGTATCAATTTTCTGAAGGCACAAAGATAAAGCCATTCTGGTTAAAAAATCTGAGTTTCAAAGATAAAAAAATATCCTGTAAAATATCCATTTTATCAGATATTATATCCACATTCCGAATAGATTATCCTTTCCAAAGAATAAAACTTTGATGGTGAATTTTAAATTTCATCACTATGAAAAAGAATGAAATATCCTTTGGAACTAATTTTTGGTCAGGCTTTGAGACAGGAGATCCGTTTTATGCCCTTGAAACTTTTTTTGATTTTGCACATCTTGATTACTATAAAAATATTTTAAGTGAAGTAGTAATGTATAGTTATAAAAGAAAAATATACAAACAAGATAATCCTTGCGAGATTTTTATTTTCTACACTGCTGTCTGCTCTTTTATCAAAGTCTGTTACTGTTTACAGAAGAAAAGCAAAAAATGGAAAGTAAATGAGACAGCGGACTTTGAATTTATAGTTCATCTTGCCTCTCTTACTAAAGAAGAATACAGTAATCCTTTTATTGTCTTTCAAAAAGCGTTTGCTGAAATAACTAAGGAACAATATGAATTCTACGTATGTGATATGGTACATCTTTCACTTTCGCCATGTGCAGAAGAACCTAATTATGATGTAATGACACCATACATACATCTAATCAAGATGCTGGATGCAAGCCAACTTATGCGTGAAAGAGGCTTTAAAAAGGTTAAAAATAATCAACAGACTTGAGAATATTATATCCACGAGTGGAATAGAATATCCCTTTACTCATTCCCAACTTTACTAAAGCTAAATTTTTAGATATGAAAAATGATAAAAACTTTAAGAAAGGAAAAAGGCTTGTGAAATCAGTTGCACAAGCAAAGACGGTATTGAATATGTTACTGCAAGGTTCAGAAAGGCAAAATCTAGAAAGAGGAATTTCAGGGCTTATAGACAAATTAAAAAATCCTAAACTCGATTTATTACTGGACAAATATCCTGATCTCCTGCAAGAATACGATTTGAATGAACTGCTCTCAGGCATTGTTGAAATAAAGGATGCTAATATTCAGGATGTCAAGACAGCGGGACTAATATCATGCCTGCAATTACTATTACACTTTTATGCTGAGCTAAGAGAAAATCCAAATCCCGATGATAGTAGATTTGATAGCCTAAGGTATATTTTAAATTCGATTACTCTCTCCAAGTTCCTAAACGAACTGCTTAGTATTATCCTATCTGTGGTAGGAGAAACTTATTACGAAAAGTTTCAGAAGAAAATTCAATACTTGGATTTTGATTTAAAAAACGCAAAAGAAATGGAAAGCGATCCAGAATTAGGGGAACACATTGACCTTATGGTTTGGTTTGCATTTGCCCGTCTATTTTTAGAATCAGTTTATACCTATTTCAATAATTCTCAAAAGAACCACAAAAACAATGAATCATGAAAACTACAGAAAAACTTTCATTTCAAAAGCTCGAAAACGAGTTTTTAGAAAACATCCTCAGACAATTGGTTAATCAATACACTATCATTCAGATATTTTTCACAAGACATTCTTCATCAGTGTTCTCATATCTTATTATAAATCTTGATAATTATACAGTTGCACAGAACCTTCAGCAGAGCAAATGGGTTAGAAAAGTTAAAGAACGCTATCAGATCAATATAGCTTTTATTAGCTCTTCAAGACTTCATCATTATTATTCTTTAGGCTGTCCCTTCATAGCATTTTACTGCCGTGCGTCTGCGGTTATCTACCAAAATAAAGAGATAGAGAATTCTATTTTCATTACTGGGCAATGGAAAAAGTATAAAAAAAGGTTTAAAGTGAATGAAAACAATTTTCACCACGATCATGACCTTCATATGTGTCAGATTAAAAATCTCATTTCAGAAGGTACTTCAAACTGTATTTTTACATCTTATGCAAGACTGATTGAATATGATCTTGACTATTTAGAAGAACTGTACTGCGGAAATAAATCTTCTTCGCTGAGTTTAGATCAAAGGATTACTAACCTTATAGAATACATTCCAAACCTTCAAAAATACTTTGTTAGAAACAGCCACAATAAATATTATCTTATTGATTTGTTTGTAAAAGCAAAAGAAGCAACTGCAGACGATGAGGCAATTTATAAAGAAGAAATGTATGAAGCGGTTGGAATTGCCCAGCAAAATCTTTATCGTCTAATCGAAGAAAGATTTGATGAATTAAAAAAACTGATAAAAAAGGGTTCATCTGAAAATAATGATGTTTCATGTCAAATTGAGAAGAAACCCAAAGATATAATTATCAGCCTTACAATAGAAGCCATATTAAAATCGATTGAAGTTGAACAGATTTACTTATACCGTCAAATCACTTACGGTGAGAAAACAACATATTATTTGATGCTTATAACAATAGGTGCGAGTAATGAAAAATTAAAATCAATCACTCAATCTCTAAAAAGTAAAATAGGTGAAAAATATGACTTTGTTTTGTTGAGCCATAGCAGATATTGGATACAAGCTAACTTGTATCAAAATCAAAGTTTCTTTTTCAACATTATTCGAGGTGAATATCTGATATTTTCATCTAATAAATACCTTCCTGATTTTCATTGGGAGATACCTCATAAGCCCTATCACGCTGATTTATATTTTTACTATAAGGCTACCAAAAATATTGCTTTGCAATTTTCCACAATAGCCAATAATGAACAAGAAAACTACCAAGGTTTAGAATCCCTTTTTACATTATTTTTTCTATCCTTTTGTAGGACATATATTTTTGTAAAAACGTATTATCTCCCTAATTATGTGTCAAGTCAGACTTTGTGGGAACTGTGTATTTATGCAGATGCTGGCATACAAAAATATAATTATTTAATAGAGCAGTTTTGGACGGATTTCTTTCCGTATATAAATAGACATTTGACACTTCATCATAACTTGTCAATGCTCAAAAAAGGAGAGGTTGAACAAATGAATATTATTGTTGAGAAACTGATAGATGAATTGCACAATTTGGTTGTTGTAGGTAGATTATTATTGGAAGTTGAGGAAGATTAAACACTTGAGTAAACATTTATATGAAATAAGCATCAGTTAAAATGGACAAATTTATTGTATGATAGTTAACTGACAATTTAGAGAGGGAATAAAAGTATCATATTGATTTTAAAGGAATGGAAAATCATTAATAAAAATGTAGTTTCTCCAATGTTTTTTTATTTGATAAAATGAATTAATTATATTGTTAAATTTATAGCCTAACAATATTCATCAGTTAAAAACTTCTAATGTCAGCAATTTCAGCTTTACGTGGTTATAGAACCCAATTTTTATATTCATTACATTATATCTTATACTCCCTGTCAAATGATCTTGTATTTAGATTAGAAGGAGAAGAAGATTTAGATATTTTGGGTGATAATGGCCAACTTTTATATGCCATACAGTTAAAAAATTTAGCAAAACCGATTACATTATCTGATGTTCTATCCGAGCAGAAAACTTCATTCATTAAGAGGTTTTTAGATAAATATTCAGACGCAATTCCAATACTGGTTTCCTATGGTGAAATAAGCCAAGAACTAAAGAATTGGGAAAAGCACAAAGATACTATTTCCGAAAAAGAGAAAACAACACTGAAAAAATACAAGATAACGGAAGATGAATGGAAATTAGTTAAAAATAAAACTCAGTTTACAGAGATTAATGAGGAAGAGATCGCAGACGAGATAGAAAAATTAATTAAATGCAACTTCCCTGAAGTTGATCCCATTCCTACAATTGGATTTTTGTTGAATTGGTTGCAATTTATTGCTGAGAAACAACAGCCTATAACTACTAAAGATTTTTACAGCAAGATTCAGGATTTTGCAAAGTATTTGGCAGAGAGAATTGCAGTACATAATCAATATGGTTTAATATTGAAACCACTACACAAGGTTTCAACACAGAACGCTAATCAGGCACTTTTAGAAAGAGAATTCTACAATGCGACTTTAACGAGGTACGAACATATTTTGTTGGGTCTTGATGTTAATAGGGAAAAATATCTAGAAACAATAAATGATGAGTTAAAAGAAAATAACACTATTATACTGAAAGGCGCATCTGGTCAAGGAAAGACAGTATTATTATATGGTTATGTTCATAATTATGTCAATGATTGGCTTTCTTACGAATTGAATATTCAACAAGATCCAATTATAACTCAACAGTCAATTCAAGCTGTTGCTTCTATAAGCAAGAAACTGGAAGTTCCAACTGTATTTTTAATTAATGTAAATCCAAACTCAACAGATTGGCTTCAAATAATAAAAGAATCAGCACATTTAAAGCATATTAGATTTTTAGTTGCTATTAGAAATGAGGATTGGTACAGGGCATCAGCAATCGGAGTAGAATTTGAGTATAAAGAAATTGACTTATCCTTATCTAAGGAAGAAGCCGAAATAATTTACACAAAATTAAACGAGCGAAATAAAATTACGCACTTTACAGACTTTGAACAGGCGTGGATTCAAATTGGAGATGGTGCTCCATTATTAGAATTTGTTTACTCAATCACTCAAGGAAATTCATTACATAATAAGTTGAAACAGCAGGTTCAACAATTAGTTAAAGAAACGCATCAGGATAACAACTTGCAAATTGAGTTTTTACGAATCGTGAGTCTTTCAGATTCTTTAGGGGTTAAGATTGACATGTCTAAATTGGATTCCAATATTGATTATCAATTCATAATTGAAAAGCTAGAAAATGAGTATTTGGTCAAAAAATCATTAGATAGAAAATATATTCAAGGATTGCACCTAATCCGTTCTCAAAAGTTGGTCGAAATACTTTTTGACGAATTCATAAATTGCAAAGAAACATATGCTTATAAGTGTATTCCTCTAATAGACGAGAAAGATTTGTACTTGTTCTTATTACAAATGTTCCATCTTGAAATATTGAAACCTAATCAATTTATTGCTGATTTAAACAGTAAAGTCCATATCAAAAGCTGGGCTGTATATGCTTCAATCTTAAAATCTTTTATATGGCTGGGTACTAAAAATTATGTTGAAAGCAATCGTAAAGTTATAGATGATTGTAAAACAATTTGTGGTGGTGCTTGGACAATGTTTACCGATTTTATGTTTGGAAGCAATTATGATAGAAACGGAATACTTGATATACTTAAAGTAGATGATGAACGGAGAGAAAAAATAAATAACATCAATCGGAGATTATTACCCAATAAAAATGTTTTCAATTTAGCAACTGAAGTAATCAATAAACTTGATTTTCCAGAAGAAGTGCCTTTGACAACATTTGGTTGGAAATCTTTTGGAGAAATCTTGTTTTGGCTTAAAAATATACCTAATCAAAAAGAAAAACTACCGCTTTTCGAGGAAAGTAAGTTTGAATTTGCTTTCCAAAATTTGGACAGCAAAAGCTTGTCCAAATTGATGTTAGGTATGCATTCTTATTCAGCGGAACTGGATGTTATAAGAAAAAAGTATGTTGCTATTTTCATTGAACAAATAAAGAGGGAATATGATGTTATTCATTTATCAGTAGATGAAAATGAAGTCAATGTACATTACATTATTGATATTTTAAAAAATGTTGTGGAAAGGTCGACTAATGATTTCATTGTAGGTGTTTTAGATGTTATCAGAACTGCTCTACCAGATAAAAAACAGTTTAATTCTCAGGGATATGGTCATCGCTTACAAACACTTGCGATAGATCTTGATTCGACACATAAAACAATGCCTGTTCAAAATATGCCTTTGGAGGAATGGGTAAATATCAATTCCTTAATTATCAAATTATATGAATATCAACTAAGACCAGAAGATTGGGATGATTACAAAAATCAGTTAAACCAGTGGGAAGTAATTATCAACGATAAAATCAATGAGTTTAATACCTCGTTTGAGAAATTGTTTAAGGGTAGTGTGAATTATATGCCAGTAATTCCGATTATGCAGAATGCTTTTTTTGAAAAGTCAGAAAGTATGCAAATTCTGGCAAAAGTGAGCATACCATTCCGGTAAAAGAGATCAGTTGATTCCGGTTTAAAGTGACCACCCTATTCTTGTAAAAGAGATCAGTTGATTCCGGTTCAAAGTGACCACCTCAAA
>NZ_JAGYVZ010000038.1 GCF_018380615.1 Flavobacterium psychroterrae
CCCGCCTGCGCAGATGGTACTGCAGTTATGTGGGAGAGTATGTCGTCGCCTTTCTTTTTAAAATCCTCATCATTATTTGATGAGGATTTTTTTTGTTTAGAATTTTTTCAAAAAAAGACATAATTTTAGATAATGTACTCAGGGAGGATCAACACAAAAACGGATCAGGAAAATTTAAGCATAAATATTAGTTAGCCTAAAAGGAAGTATTCCACATTCCTAACGCCCCTGAATTTTGATCTAAATGCTTTTATTTTTACATTGAAAGATTCTGCCGAAGCATTAGTGCTTCTGTTGCCAAAATAATTCAATATGGTTGATAATGATTTATAATTGTGCGAGAGATTGTACCAAAAGACTTAAACCCGGATTGATTTACTTTTTCGTGCCATTTAGCTAGTTTAGCAAAGCCTATGATTTTATCTTTTGTGTTCTCAAAGATTCCACGGAGCTCTTGAGTTAGATTATATCCTTTTTAAATATCAGGATACAATTCAAATAGTATTGCAGCACGTTCTGTTTGATTTTGAGGGATTAACACAAAAGCCTGTGGAGCAGGAAAATATTCCACATTCCTAACTCCTTTGAATTTTGATCTAAATGCTTTTATTTTTGCATTAAAAGATTCTGCCGAAGCATTAGTGCTTCTGTTATCAAAATAATTCAAGATGGTTGATAATGATTCATTATTGTTCTTGATATTGTATTTAAAGACTTATACCGATTGATTTACCTTTTCATGCCGTTTGGTTAATTTTGCAAAAGTCTGGCATTTTATCTTTTGTGTTCTCAAATATGCCTGTAAGCTCTTGGATTAGCCTGTATGCTTTTTGAATATCTGGATACAATTCAAACAATAACCCTGCAAATTGTGTTTGGTTTTTTGTCCATTTGGATTTGTTTTTGTGTAAAAAATAGCGGCTTCTGGCTAGTAATTGCTTAAGTGCGTCTCCATTATCAAGTATTTTTGAATCGAAGTTTTTATTTAATTTCAGCTTTCTCCATACCTTCATTTTCCTGATCCTCTATAGCCTGCCAGCAGTATTTCATTCTGATTTCCTGCAGGGCTTCTGCAGCCAGCTTTTGAACATGAAAACGATCTGTGACCCGATTTGCATTTTGGAAACATCTTTTAGTAATTAATCCCATATTACCGGTCATATCCAAAGTAGTTTCCTTGACTAGGTTGCGTAGTTTAAGAGGGTTTTTTTCGATTACAGCAATAACTGTTTCTGCCTTGGTTCCTGCAGCCATTGCTATTATTATTATTATTATGTCTTTTCTGCATTTACCGGATTTGTTGGTTAAAATAGTTGATAAACGTTTTCCAATATTTTGTGTAAAAAGCAACCATTTTTTTGCATGTGATATTTGATCCCAAACTTTGAAATCACTTGGAAAATCTTTGTATCGGCATTGTAAATTCCTGCCCGAAACTCCGTAAAAAGAAGCAATGATATGACAATCATTTGGACTGGAATCTATTAATCTCTTTTAAAAAAGGCGCAAACTCCTGGATTACCCGACTTCCGTCTGTTACTAATTCCAATCTCTGAATACTACTTTACCAGTATCTTCTTGAAGCCATCTTGTTCGGATAATATGCAGATAAATCTGATGTCCACGAATAGGGAAATCCTCAACTGTTATCTCATCAGAGAATCCTTTTGAACTAATTTAGATTCTCTGTATTCTTTAGGTACTGCATTAATCTCTTTTAGGTGAAGATGAAGTATTTCATCTTCTTTTTTATAAGAAGTAAGCTCAAAGTAATCTACTATTATTTCAGGAAGCAATAACTTGAGAAGGTCGATAAAAGAATCTTGCATGGGGATAATTTGAAATACAAATATCTCGATTTTAATATTTCCCCATAACAATATGTATTGATCCATATTATTTAAAATTTAGAACCTGTCTCAAATCATTTTTCACAGTTTTTATAATTTCTTATATTATTCAAAATCCAATATTGATTCTTTTTCTTCGATTATTGATAAATTTGTTTTTCAAATCGTTTTAATTATGACAGAATTAATTAATGTAGTAAATAGTTTTCAGGAACTAGACTTGGAGACAGAGAATGCTATAAAGTATTATTTCGTTGAAGAAAAGTTTAAAAAGGATGAATTGATTATTCAAAAAGGTAAAATATGTACTAAAATATATTTTATCAAATATGGCAAATACTCATATTGGGCATGATTGTTTTATAGGTAATAACTGTGTCATTGGATTTAATGTTGGTATGTCTGGAGAAGTTTACGTTGGTGATTGGGCTAATATTAGTGGTTTAACAGCAATTCATCAATTCTCAAATATTGGTGAGAATTCTATGATAAGCGGAATGAGTCGTATTGTAAAAGATGTTCCTCCTTATATTTTAGCTGCTCATGAACCGCTATCTTATTGTGGTTTGAATTTGGTTGGTTTAAAGAGAAGGGATTTTGAAAATCAGAAAATAATTGAATTAAAAGAGATTTATAAAATTATTTTTCAGGAAAAGCGAAATATTACTCAGGCATTAAAAATAATAGAAGATAATTTTGAGTCTACTGTAGAACGAGATAAAATTATAGCATTTATTAAAGGATCAAATAGAGGAATTATAAAAGGGAATTTCGAATAGAATCTTAAGCTCGTGTCATTTTGGCTAATAAATGCTTCAAAATGGCTACATTCTTTGACTAGTATCTTTAGACTTTTGTATTATAATTTTAAACATTAGAAAAATGCAAAAGACAATTTTTATTACAGGAGCTTCATCGGGTTTAGGGAAATCAACTGCAAAATTATTTCAGAGTAAAGGCTGGTGCGTAATTGCGACTATGCGTAATCCTGAAAAAGAAACCGAATTAAATAAACTTAATAATATTATTATACTTCCTTTGGATGTAACAAATTCGCAACAAATTATTTCTACTGTTGAAGAGGTTACCAGTTTATATTCTGTTGATGTTGTTATGAATAATGCAGGATATGGTTTAATTGGTGTGTTGGAATCTTTAAGTGACGAACAAATTCAACGCCAGATAACAACTAATTTACTGAGCGTGATTAGAGTTTCAAAAGCTTTTACTTCTCACTTTCGTAACAAAAAGAGTGGTAAATTTATAAATATTACTTCGACTTTTGGATTAATAGGATTTCCGACTTGTTCAATTTACAGTGCTACTAAATTTGCAATTGATGGCTTTTCTGAAAGTATGGCATACGAATTAGCTCAATTTGGAATACAAGTAAAAATTATTGCTCCGGGAGGAATGCAAACTGATTTTGCTCTTCGATCTATGGAATTAGGGCAACATGATGCTTATGAAAAATTAACTGCTGAAGTAAGTAAAGGTTATAGTGCGGAGAAAATTAGTAATTATTCTAAAGTAGAAAATATTGCTGAAATTGTTTATCAAGCGGCGACAGATAATAAAAATCAATTGCGATATGTTGCAGGGATTGATGCTAATCAATTGTACGACGAAAGAATGTTAGGAATTGAAACACAAGTTGAGAATATTAAAACAATGTTTACTTTTTAAATTTTAAATTAAATATGAAAAATCAAGCTATAGAACTAACTACGTTTAGATTAAATAACTGTACAATAGAACAATTTATTACTGCTAATGCAGAGATTGATACATTTTTGAAAAGGCAAAAAGGATTTGTTTCCAGAAGCATTTTTGAATTAAAAAAAGATATTGTTTATGATTTATTGGTATGGGAAACTACTGAAGATGGTACATCTGCCATGCATAAACTAATGACTGAGTTAAGTGATTCTGTTGTACATGATTTAATTGATCAAAGTACCGTTAGTTGGAATATCGCGCCTATAGAGCATTTTGTAAAATTTTAATAAGAGTGCTATTCAATCTTATAGTTTAATTAAAGTAATCATGAAAAATCAGCCTAAAATATTCAATACAATATCTGAGCTTCATTCTGCTATGGCGCAACCTAAGCCAGTTCATCCGCTTATAAGTATTATAAATTATGGAGAAGCTATTTTTGACCCTAAAGATTTTGAACAAGGAATTATTTTGGATTTTTATAAAATATCCTTCAAAACTCATTTTAAAGGAAAACTTCGATACGGTCAAGGTTTTTATGACTTTGAAGAAGGAGGAATGTCGTTTGTTTCACCTGGACAAATTTTGAAAATGCAAGATGAAGAGGCTGATTATAGCGGAATGTCATTGAATATTCATCCTGATTTTATCCGTCCATATTCTTTAAACAGTAATATAAAAAATTATGGCTTCTTTAATTATTCGGCTGCTGAAGCTTTGTATTTATCAGAGAAAGAAAAGGAAACTATTTTGGACGTTTTTGCTTCTATTCAAAATGAACTGAATGAACGTATAGATAATTTTAGTCAGGATGTAATTATATCGCAAATTGAATTGTTGCTAAATTATAGTAATCGGTTTTATAACCGGCAGTTTATTACCCGTAAAGCAGTTAATCACGATGTGCTTGTCAAATTGGAAGCTGAAATAAATGATTATTTTGATACTGAAAAAACATTGTTAAATGGTGTATTAACTGTTCAGTTTTTAGCAGATCAATTAAATCTTTCTCCAAGATATCTGAGTGATTTACTTCGTAATCTTTGTGGTCAGAATACGCAGCAATTTATTCATGATAAATTAATTGAAAAAGCAAAAGAATATATCGCAAATGGAACCTATTCAGTTTCGGAGATTGGATATAAATTGGGATTTGAACATCCGCAATCCTTTAATAAATTATTCAAGAAAAAAACAAACTTAAGTCCTATTGCATTCAAAGAATCCTTTAATAAAAATTAAATTATGTCAATAAATTTTGAACAACTAAAAGAACGCTCTTTAGTAATTAGAAAACGTTATCATGAACTGGAACGAATACATCACGAAAGTGAATGGACTGTTGAAGAAGATGCATTGGCATTTTTAACAGATGCCGGGTTAGTAGGACGTCACGTAATGTCGCAACAAGGAAGATGGCCAAAAGAAAATACAGAAGAAGAACTTAAACATAAAATAGGTGAATCTATTTGGTGGCTTACTATTTTGGCTGAGAGAATGGATATTAATATTGGAGAAGCTACTGAATCGTTTTTGACTAAAACCGAAAAATTATTTGAAAAATAGTAAAATGTGGTTAAATCGTTTAAAAAACATTGTTTTATTTTTTTGTCAAATGGCAAATTTTTCAAAAATAACTTTGACTAACTTGCAACTATGAAAGAGTTTATAGATTATATTTTACAGTTTGGAACTTTAAATCAGCATCAAATTGATTTGATTCTAACCAAAGCCACTGAATTAGAGTTTAATAAAGACGAATATTTTTCTGAAGCCGGAAAGGTTTCACAACAAGTTGGATTTGTGTTAGACGGTATTGTTCGTGTTTGTTATTACAATAATAAAGGAGAAGAAATTACCAAATATTTCATTGAAGAAAATAATCTTGTGGTAGATCTGGAAAGTTTTGATAACGAAATTCCATCAACAGCTTATGTGCAAGCTACTACAGATTGTAAATTGGTTGTTTTTTCCAGAAAAGAATGGAAAGAACTTTTAGATACAATAATTCCCTGGGAAGCAATTGTGCATAAAATTATTTCAAAAGCATTAAGACAAAAAGTAGAACGAAGAAGTCCTTTGGTTGCAGAAGATGCTACGACCCGTTATTTGATGTTTTTAGATATCTATCCAAATGTTGTCAATCGTGTTCCGCTTTCTTATGTCGCATCTTATTTGGGTATTACACAATCTTCATTAAGCCGGATTCGAAAAAATATACGCTAAATCGCTTTTTGCCAAATGGCAAATGATATCGTTTTTAAACAAATGATCTTTGCTGTATTAATTTAAAACAGTAAAAGATGAAAACAGTATTAATTACAGGAGCAAATAGAAGTATTGGTTTAGAACTGGTAAAAGAATTTTCTAAAAAAGGATTGTTTGTTTATTTAGGAACCCGTGATCTTGAAAAAGGACAAGCTGTAGTAAAAGAATTAAGCGAAAATGGATTTCAAAACATCAAAGCAATTCAAATTGATGTGACAAAACCCGATACAATTTTAGCTGCAGCAAATATTGTCGAAAGTGAACAAGGCAAATTAGATATTTTAATAAACAATGCCGGAATTAGCGGAGCATTGCCTCAAAGTGCTTTTGATACCTCAATTAATGATATTCAAAATGTATTTGACACAAACTTCTTTGGAGTTATTAGCGTTACGCAAGCTTTCCTGGAATTGCTTAAAAAATCTGAAAGTGCCAGAATAAGTAATATTACTTCGGGTCTTGGGTCTTTGGCGTTGCATAGTGATCCTAATTGGAAATATTATAATTTTAAAGCAACAAGTTACGTGACATCAAAGGCAGCTTTGAATGCGTATACAATTGTTTTGGCTTATGAGTTGAGAGATTTACCATTTAAAGTAAATGTGATAGATCCCGGATATACGGCTACAGATTTTAATCATCATAGCGGCCCAGGATCAGTAGAAAGTGCAGCTGCTTTTATCATCAAACATACGCTTACAGATGAAAACGGACCAACAGGAAAATTCTTTAGTAATGATATAGAAGATGAAACAGTAATAAGTCCTTGGTAAAATAAAATTTGATTTTTCGAAATCCGGGATGCAAAAAAAAGAGACATAAGTCTCTTTTTTTTGTATCTTAAATTTAGATTTATTTTTTAAAAAGTTTTTCTAAATATTCAATTTTATCTTTTTCTGCTTGAATTAAACGTTCATAAAGTTTTTCCTTTTCTTCGTAAAGTTCTACGACTTTATCGAGCGGATTGAAGGTAGGTTGGATATTGATTGCATTTATTGTTGAGTTATCATGACTACTGATAACATTTAATATACTTTCATCGCTATAGTTTTTAATAGCTTCTGCGCTTACGCCAAGTGCTTTTGCAATTTCGGCAAGTTTTGTATCATCTATAGTTTCGCTATTTTCAATGGCAGAAACCGTTTGCTGACTTGTTCCTAAAGCTTGAGCCAATGCTTCCTGCTTCATATCACGAAGTTCACGAATACGGCTTATATTTCTTCCAATATGTTTTGGTCTTGATAGTGTGCTCATAGTTCAAAGATATTCAAAATTCTTCAGAAATTTCCTGTTTGGTAAAAAACAGGTTTGAAATTGTGAAATACAATTTTTATTTCTGTTTTAAAAAAGTTAATAATTTGCAGTAAAAATATTTCTTATATTCGTTTAAAGAAAGTAAACCTGTTTAGTGAAGTACAATTAAAAAAAGTTATACTAATCCATTTTATTGAGGAAATAATATTTGGAAGGAAGTTAAAAAATGAAATAAAATGAAAGAAAGATAAATTTGAAATTTTTATGACTAAAGAATTTGTAAAATTAATTTTAAAAGAAAAATGTAAAATTGATCCATGTGATTTTTGGATTCCTTTACAAGGGAGAGTGGAAAATAATACGTGTTATTTTAAAGTAGTAGACTTTGAAAGTAATATTGGTTATGAAAAGCTAAACCAAATTGTAAAAAAAATAAATATTGGAAATGTTTATTTGTTTAATGAAGGCAAAGAAGAAGAAATTTATGCCGAAATTAATTTGTCAAAGTATAATTACTTAGATGTTTTTTTTACGAATGAAAATGCAGATTGGGTTATTTATCAAAATCATGAAAAGACAATTTCTTTTGCTGGAAAAGAACTAATTGAAAATATTAAATTAGTGTGGAAGAATTTGGAAGAAAAAATCAATCCTTGGGAAGAAATATAACAGAAAAAAACTCCTGCTCAATATGCGGTTTTAGCCATTTATAAAATTAAAAAAAAAGAATATAATGAGAAAACATGTTGAAAAATTAATAAGGTTTGGGATTTTGTTGTTATTTATATCTTGTGGGAGTTTGCCTTCAGAATCATTAAAAACTTTTATGGATAGTTCTAAAAAAGAAGGCATGCTTGTGGGAACAATATCATTAGAAAATAGAAGGACAATTTCTCCTGATTTTGTTTTTAGAATTAAGAAAAAAGTACTGCCAAGCATTTTAACTGTTAAGATTCATGATTCTCTTAAAGCATTAGGTGATTATCAATACAATTATGGAGGAATAGTAATTGATAAGGCAAAGGGGGATTTTGTTGAAGATGAGAAATGGGTTTATTTATTTAATATTGTTAGACCAGCTGGAAAATATGATTTTTACCAGTTGAGTTTACTTTTAAATACTGGGTATATGAAATCAACACATGATTTGCCTATGGAAATACCTCTTGAAATTGAAGAAGGGAAAATTAAATATATTGGTGAGATTAAACTTAACGTCAAAAAAGGTGAGATCAAAGTTTTAAACAATATTGATTGAAATTATTGTTTCATTAACATTGAAAGAATTATATGAAGAGAGCGATTAGATATTTAAGATTTAGTCAATTGGGTCAGAGCAATGGCTCGATTGAAAGACAGGAATTGTACACTGACCAGTACCTGCAGTATAATAATATACAGCTAGTTGATTCTTTCATTGACAGAGGGAAAAGTGCAAAAAGTTTTGACCGTCCAGATTTTATAAAACTGCAGGCATTTATAGCTAAACATTATAAATCGGTTGATTATCTTCTTGTAGACCAGCTTGACCGCTTTAGCAGAGATGCTGGCGAAGCGATGAACATGGTCAAGCAGTTCCAAAAAAAATATAGTATTCAGATTATAAGTGTGACCGAAGGGATAGTCTTCGATTATGATACGCCCGGAAGCTTTTTCAGGGCAGGTTTACAATTACTGCTTGCCGAAGAAGATAATATTAACAGGAGTATTAAAGTACGTGGAGGACTCTACACAGCTCGTGCTAAAGAAGGTCGTTTTCTTACCAGAGAAAAACCTTTTGGGTATACTAAAGTTGGAGAAGGAAAACAGCGACATCTCGAAGTAAATGAGATGGAAGCTAAAATTGTCCGTTTAATTTATGATATGTTTCTTCGTAATGTGCCATTATATAAAATTAAGGAAATAGCTTACCAGTCAGGTTTTGACAGAAAAGGCAATATGGCTATTGACCGTGTGCTGGCAAATCCTGTTTATGCGGGACTCGTAAAGGTTGAGCCGTTCAAGGATCTGCCGGGTGGTCTTTTTCCAGCCATTCACGAGCCAATAGTGGATAAGATAACATGGACAATGGTGCAGTCCAAAATGAAAAAGGAAGATAAGGTAAAGGTAACCGTTGATGATGAGATACCATTAAGAGGCGTTGTAAAATGTCATTGCGGTACACCTCTTACAGGTGCTCCTTCCCGTGGCAAATCTGGAAAATACTTCTACTATTATAAATGCAAGCATTCCAAACATAACAATATAAGTGCTGTAAAAGCACATGAGCAGTTCTTAAACGCCTGCGACCTAATGAGTGTTTCAGAAAAACAGATTAAGAATATAAGAGATGGCAGTTATGCCTCAATTGAACAGGAAGTAAAAACAAACAAGAAAAAAGCAATAGACAAAAAAAATGAACTTGAAGAAATACAGCAGAGATTAAATGCTGTAGAAGAAAAATGGTTCAGAGACGAAATAAATAAAGATACTTACGAAAGATGGTATTCTACATATAGTGATCATATCCTGACCCTTACTGCATCCATAGAAAGACTTAGCACAAACCAAGGTAAAGCTTTTGAGATTTTAGAAAGTAATCTGGATTTATTGGGAGATATAAGACATATCTATACCAAATCAGATACATTACAAAAACGTGCGTTTGTGCACATGGTGTTCGATGGCAACTTATACTATCAAGAGGGTATATATCGAACACCTACAATGATGGAGATATTTTCTCATAATGCCAGTAAAATGGAGGAAAAAGGATATCTTTTATACAAAAAAAAGAGGGATAACATTTCTGTTATCCCTCAAAGTGGGCGATGAGGGGTTCGAACCCCCGACCCCCTCGGTGTAAACGAGGTGCTCTGAACCAGCTGAGCTAATCGCCCTATTTTACTAGGTTGCTATCGTTTGTGATTGCGAGTGCAAATATAAGCCACTTTTTCAGTTCTGCAAACAAAACACGCTAAAAATTTAAAGTTTTTTTAAAGTTTTTTCTATCTCGTTGTAATTGAATTTATTATAAGAGAAGTTTTTTTAGTCTTTTTCAGACAATTTAAAATTCTGCTAGTTCAAAGGTAATTCGGCCACGACAAAAGTACTTCCACCAACATAAATAAAATCATTTTTTGAGGCATTTTGCTTTGCTTCGGCGAAAGCCAGCTCAACAGAATCGTATTTTTCACCAATCAAATTGTATTTTTCAGCTGCTTCTTTTAATATTTCGGTAGCTAAACCTCTTGACGAATCAGGTCTGCAAAAATAATATTGCGCATTTTTAGGAAACAAGGGCAAAATAGAATCCAAATCTTTATCGTTTACAACGCCTAAAACAATATGCAATTTTTCAAATTTTTCATTTTGAATCTGATTCATTACAACCGCCAAGCCATGTTTGTTATGTGCCGTATCGCAAATAATTTTTGGGTTTTCGCCTAATTGTTGCCATCTTCCTTGTAACCCCGTATTTTTTACAACATTCAATAAACCTTCTTTTAAACTTTCATTTGAAACTTTAAATTCATTTTGAGAATTTAGAACTGCAATAGTTTGTTGAACTGTTCTTTTATTATGAAATTGATAATCCCCAATTAAATCAGATGGGAAAACTTCTGAAATTAAATCGGAAGCAAAAAATATTGGTGCTTTATTTTCTTCGGCTTTAGCCAAAAATACAGGCTGGGTTTCATTTGTATATTCTCCAATAACAACCGGAACATTTGGTTTTATAATTCCTGCTTTTTCACCGGCAATTGCTGCCGGAGTATTTCCTAAAAATTGTGTATGATCTAAATCGATATTGGTAATAACCGAAATTAGAGGTGTAATAATATTAGTAGCGTCTAATCTTCCGCCAAGACCAACTTCTATAATGGCAATATCTGTTTTTTCTGAAGCGAAATAATCAAACGCTAAACCAACAGACATTTCGAAAAAACTCATATCATTAGCTTCAAAAAAGTCTTTGTGTTTGGCGACAAATTCGCAAACAAAATCTTCTGAAATTTCTTCGCCATTGATTTTAATTCTTTCCCTGAAATCTTTTAAATGTGGCGAAGTATACAATCCAACCTTATATCCCGCTTGTTGTAAAACTGATGCTAACATGTGCGAAGTTGATCCTTTGCCGTTTGTTCCCGCGACATGAATGCATTTTAACTGCTTTTCAGGATGGTCAAGATGCGCCGCCAATAATTTAATATTAGTCAAATCTTCCTTATATGCAGATGCGCCTTGAAGTTGATACATCGGGAGTTGATTAAACATCCAATTCGTAGTTTCCTGATAGTTCATGTAATTTGGATAAAATAGTTGCTGTTTGAAATAATTTTCGATTTTTTTAGTTTTATATTAGAGCGAAAATTATCTTTATTGCAAATTTCAAATATTTTTTAGAATTAATTATTAAAAACAAGAATTAATATATGTTTAGTTTCATTCAATTACAAACAGATACCATTGCAAACGCCGCATCTAACGTAGTTATCGAAAAAATTGCACCAAATACAGAGATCTCAGTTCTAGGATTTATCCTAAAAGGAGGTTTTTTCCTGATTCCAATAGCCATCTTATTATTCTACACTTTTTATGTCATTATAGAACGTTATTTATATATTAGTAAAGCTTCAAAAATTGATGCCAGATTAATGCAGGATATTGCAGATAAACTGAACGCTGGCAATATTGAATTGGCTAGAACAATTGTTGAAAGAAGCAATACTGCAGCTGGAAATATTTTAAAAGAAGGTGTTCTCGTAATTGGAAGACCAATTGCAGAAATTGAATCAAACATGGATCGCGCTGCCGATATTGAAATTGGAGAAATGGAAAGACGTTTGGGACATCTAGGACTTATTGCCGGTATTGCGCCAACTCTTGGTTTTATTGGAACAATTTCCGGAGTTATCAAAATTTTTTACAGCATATCTGTAACAGAAAATATTAGTATCGGAAACATTTCCGGAGGTTTATACGAAAAAATGATTAGTTCAGGATCAGGGCTTATTGTAGGTATTGTTGCCTATAGTGCGTACCATTTACTAAACGGAAAAATCGATGATTTTGCTTTAAAGATCCAAAAACAAATATTGGAATTTGTCAATATAATTCAAAGAGCATAAGGTATGTCTATTAAAAGAAAGAGAAGATTTCATGCCGAAGTGGCGACTTCATCATTGAGTGATATTATGTTTTTCTTGCTGTTGTTTTTTCTTATTATTTCAACGCTTGCAAATCCTAATGTTATCAAAATGACTTTGCCAAAAGCGAAATCAAATGAAAAAACCAACAAACAACTGATAAGTTTATCGGTTACCGAAGATAAAAAATTCTACATTGACAAAGAACCGGTTGATTTTGAAAATCTGGAAACTAGTTTAATGTCGAAAATAGGAGCAGATAAAGAACAAACCGTTGTCGTTAGAATTCCGTTTAATTTGCAGGTTCAGGATTTAGTTGACGTTTTGCAAATAGGCGTAAAGAATAATTTAAAGTTTGTAATTGCAACAAGTCCGAAGTAAAATTATCAGGGCGTGACCACAATAAAAAAATGGGCTAATCAGCATAACGTTGATTCGCCCATTTTTTTATTCCGGTCGGGCTATCATCCGCGCTACTTCGGCTTCTATCCCTCACGCAAAGAGCATAGAAGAAAGAGCATAGAAGAAAGAGTATAGAAGAAAGAGGAAAGATTAAAGGAAAACCAGCTATAAAGTTTGTCCCTTCGACCGAAGGGAGAAATGACAAGAAACTCTGCAAAGGAATGCAAACTTTGTCGATTAACGATTGTCATTTCTCCGGCAATTGAAATGACATATTAAGGAATAAAACATAAAAAAGGCTTTCTGAAATGTTTCAGAAAGCCTTTTCTATTTTATAACTCAGTGAAATTAGTTTTTAATCTAAACTAAAATTATAGATTATTTTTCCCACCTGTTTTGCCGGAGCATTATCATCAGCATCCCATTTTGTATTCATGGCAGCAATTTTGGCTTGATCCAGCAAACATCTTGCTGTATTTGTTGTTCCTTTTATTCCGGCAGTTGCACTTACTGTTTTTCCGTTTTGGTCAACAGTAACTTCAACTACAACTTTTCCTTCTTCATTACACGTGTATTTTGGTGCAGGTTTCGAGAGTGCTTTTCGGTTTCCTAACGCATACCCTGATCCACCGCCAGAACCACCGCCGCTTCCGGCTCCGTAACCGCTTCCTGTGCCAATTCCACTTCCAGTACCATTTCCTCCTCCGGTTCCGCCACCAGTACCTCCGGTTCCATAATATCCTCCGGAACTCAAACTTCCGCCAGCTTTTCCTTTGTTTCCAGCCGCTTTATCATCTCCGTCTCCGCCTTTTTTAGATCCTTTTAAAATACTCGATAAAGCATCGTTTGTAGAATTTGAAACTTTTGGTTTCTCAGGAACAGGTTTTGCTTCCGGTTTTACAATTGGTGTTGGTTTTTTAGGTTTTTCTTTTACAGGGATTATTACGTCTTCTGAAGTAGTCGCAGTATTTTCCTGAGTTATGATTGATTCGTCCGGAGTTGCTTTCGCCGGAGCTTGTTTGGTTTCATTTTTTACATTTAAAACTTCACTTTTATAATTTTTTCCGGAACCTAAATCGCTATCTCCAAAATTTACTGTAACGCCGCCACCGCCACCGCCGGCTGCAAGTGCCGAATTATTTTCAGGATTGTAAGGAGGCCAAAAGCGTATGAAAAATAAAAGCAACAATAATGCAGCATAAATAGCTGTAGATATTAATAGTGATTTCCTTTTATCTGAAGAATCCGTAAAAGTCATTTTGATTCTGAGTTTTGTAATAGTATTTAATAAAAACGTTTAAAAGTAGTAAAAATTGTTTACAAACAAAGAGCTGATGCTATTTTGTAATGAGTTGTTTTCTCTCGCAGATTTGGCAGATGTATTTTAAAAACTGTAGCAACTAAAAAGGAAATCTGCTCAATCTGCGAGAAAACTTATTCTTAAAGTTTTAAAATCACTTTAATATTTTAATCTGTGGCTTAAATTTTTTACACGCAGATTAGGGAGATTTAGCAAGATCTATTTTAAAAAATTGTTATTACGAATTGTAGCAACTAAAAAGGAAAATCCGCTCAATTTGCCAAATATGCGAGAAAATTTCATCAAAAGTATTTGATAAGTATATCTGCGTAAAATCCGTATCAAATCTGTGGGCAAAAAAAAACGAGCCAATTAGCTCGTCTTAGAATAAAAGTATAAAAAAATTACACTAATTGTTTTAATGCAATTTCAAAAGCAGTTGCACTAATATTTGTTTTTGACGAATTCAAAGCATGCGCTTTTACAATCGCATTTTTTATAATTTCAGATGTGTCATTGAAAATAGCCTCATCAGTCATTTGAACTTTTTTCTCCATGAAATAAGCAAAAACTCTTGCCATTCCGCAGTTTGAAATAAAATCAGGAATTAAACTAACCTTATGATCCACTTCTTCCATAATAGAACCAAAGAAAATTTCTTTGTCAGCAAAAGGAACATTTGCTCCACAAGAAATTACTTCTAATCCGT
Organism: Flavobacterium psychroterrae; assembly: GCF_018380615.1. GTDB lineage: Bacteria > Bacteroidota > Bacteroidia > Flavobacteriales > Flavobacteriaceae > Flavobacterium > Flavobacterium psychroterrae. The sequence goes on from NZ_JAGYVZ010000038.1 coordinate 14,632, forward strand.
TTGCAATTAAACTATCGATTTGAGTTTGTTGTACCAATCTTGATGCAGCACAAGGCGTGAAAATTTCAGCACCAATGGTCCAGATTTTTGAGTTGATTTCTTCAAACGGAATCATATTATCGGCAACTAATTTGTTTCCGTCTTTATTTAAAAATAAAGTTTTGATTTCTTCAAATGAGAAACCTTCTTCTTTAATTAATCCACCATCGCGATCAATAATCCCGATAACTTTTGCTCCCATTTCTGCAAGATAAAAAGCAGCAGCAGAACCTACGTTTCCAAAACCCTGAACGATTGCTTTTTTACCTTTTATGTCTCCGCCATATGTTGCATAAAAATGACGAACCGCTTCGGCAACGCCATATCCTGTAATCATATCGGCAACAGTATATTTTCTGGTTACATCCGGAGAAAATTTAGGATTTTCGATTACCTTAATAACACCTTGACGCAATTGACCAATTCTATTAATTTTATCAGCTTCGGTTGGTTTAAAATGTCCGTTGAAAACGCCTTCTTGCGGATGCCAGACACCACATTCTTCGGTCATTGGGATTACTTCGTGAATCTCATCCACATTCAAATCGCCCCCAGTTCCGTAATAACTTTTTAATAAAGGAGAAACAGCCTTGTACCAACGTTGCAAAACACCTTTTTTACGAGGATCATTTGGGTCAAAATTGATTCCGGATTTTGCGCCTCCAATTGCAGGTCCCGAAACAGAAAATTTAACCTCCATAGTTTTGGCCAATGATAAAACTTCATTCATATCTAAGCCTTTTCTCATTCTTGTTCCTCCACCAGCAGCTCCTCCGCGTAGTGAATTAATAACAGTCCAACCTTCAGCTTCTGTTTCAGAATCTTTCCAGTTAAAAACAATTTCAGGTGGTTTATTTTCAAATTGCTGTAATAAATCTTTCATTTTGTTGAGATATGTTTAGTTTGCGTAAAAGTATAAAATAGAATAATGCGAATAATGTATTTGACCTCAATTTTTATGAAACAAAAAAAGAAAGCCGAAAACATTGCGTTTTCGGCTTTCTTGTAATCTTATAAGTTAAGAATTAAATTCCCAGTAAGTGTTTTTTCAAAGTATCATCAACCGGTTTGTCAGAAAGCCAGATTCCAAATAATGCTTTTTTAAAGTCAAATCCGGAAACTTTTCCTTTCAAAACCTCATTTTTATAAACATTGACAGTTTGATCAAGAGGATTATAACCCAAAACAAAAACGTCTTTTTCAGTAATAGCATCACTTAACAAGGTTTTGAATTGTTCTATTCTTGGTCGTAATTCTTCGAGATTGCTTCCGGCAGATTTTTCGAAGCCACTATTCATTGCTTTCGTCAGTTTATTTGAAGAAACCATTGAAGATGTAATTTCAATTCTAACTGCCATTTCAGTATCGCTGTCAATTATAAATTTTGGATCCTGACTTAATTGAGATAAATATAATGCCTGCACATAAACTTCAAGCCACATTTTAGATCTTCCGCCAGCGCCATTAAGTTGTAAAGTCTTACCCTGAAATTCAATTTTTCTGGGAACAGTTACGCCGTTTACTTCTAATTGAGTTTGTGCAGAAACGGTCGAGAATTGTATGCTTAATAAGAATGTCAGTACAAGTAAAATCTTTTTCATATTCATCAATTTTATAATTTTTGGGTAAAAATAATGCTAATTTATCAATTATACGCCGTTTTTTATAAAGTTTTTTTTGTGATGGATTTAATGTTTTTAAGCGTATTTAATTAGTAATCAAATTAGTAAGAGTAATTTTACGTACTTTTACGTATTTTAAGGTTTGTTTAATCTTTTCTAGTTCAAATTTTATTATGATGGTTATATTTCATGTTATTTTATCCCATATTAATTTCTTAAAATTTAAAGGAAACGTTGCTAACTTAATACCTGTATTGCTTAATTTTATAATTATTACGAAAACGATATCGTAATTTACTGTCGATCTATTAAATTTATATGCGTGCATTGTTAATTCAACATTTAAAATTTATCTTTGGGAGCCTTTTTTCAAGGAATAAAAACATTCAAAAAACAAAATTAACCATCAGCTAAGCAAAATATTTGAAATTTGGTTTAGATGAAACAATAAAAAAATACAATTATGGATTTCAATCTTATCGAAGAACATTTAATGATTCAACAAGCTGCAAGAGATTTTGCTCAAAATGAATTGTGGGCTGGAGTTATTGAACGTGACGAAAAACAAATTTTTCCGACCGAGCAAGTAAAAAAAATGGGACAATTAGGATTTATGGGAATGATGGTTGATCCTAAATACGGAGGAAGTGGTTTAGATACGATTTCATACGTAATTGCTATGGAAGAAATTTCTAAAGTTGATGCATCAGCTTCTGTAGTAATGTCAGTAAACAACTCATTAGTTTGTTGGGGTTTACAAGAATTTGGAACCGAAGAACAAAAACAAAAATATTTACCCGGTTTAGCATCTGGTGAAATTCATGGAGCATTTTGCTTAAGTGAGCCGGAAGCAGGTAGTGATGCAACATCGCAAAAAACTACTGCCGTAGATATGGGAGATCACTATATTGTAAACGGAACAAAAAACTGGATTACAAACGGAAATACAGCATCTGTGTATTTAGTAATTGCACAAACACATCCGGAATTAAAGCATAAAGGAATTAATGCTTTGATTATGACTAAAGATATGCCGGGATTTTCTATTGGTCCAAAAGAACAAAAAATGGGAATTCGTGGTTCTGATACACATTCTTTAATGTTTAGTGATGTAAAAGTTCCTAAAGAAAACAGAATTGGTGAAGATGGCTTCGGATTTAAATTTGCAATGAAAACTCTTGCAGGCGGACGTATCGGGATTGCATCTCAAGCATTAGGAATCGCTTCCGGAGCTTATGAGTTGGCTTTAAAATATTCTAAAGAACGTAAAGCTTTTGGAACTGAAATTTGCAATCACCAGGCAATTGCGTTTAAATTAGCAGATATGGCTGTTAATATCGAAGCAGCGCGTCATTTATGTATGAAAGCGGCTTGGGACAAAGACCAACATAAAAACTATGATGTAAGTGGAGCAATGGCAAAACTATTTGCTTCGCAAGTAGCAATGGATACGGCTGTGGAAGCAGTTCAGATTCACGGTGGAAACGGTTATGTAAAAGAATATCATGTAGAACGTTTTATGCGTGATGCAAAAATTACTCAGATTTACGAAGGAACTTCCGAGATTCAGAAAATAGTAATTTCAAGATCAGTTATCGCAGGATAATTTCTTTAAATATAAATGATTGAACCCTTTCAGACTATTGTGTCTGAAAGGGTTTTTTGTTTGACTTTTAAAATTAGCTACCTTTACCTAAATAAACTTTTTTATGTACGAAGATTTAAAATACTGGTATTTACGCGATCATAAATTGTTTAGAACCCTGAGCTATTCTCAAATCAAGCAATTGTGTATTATTACAGGTTTTAAAAAAGCGTCTAAAGGAGAAATTATTTATTTTTCAACTTCAGATATTCCTCGGATATTTTTACTTAAAAAAGGAAATATTAAAATTGTTGCCATTGATGATGATGGAAATGAAACTATAAAAGATATTATTCAAAAAGGAGATTTATTTGGAGAACTTACCTTAGAATCTGATAATAAAAATGAAGAATATGCAAAGGTCCTTTCAGACGATGTTGCAATTTGTAGCTTTCTAATGTCTGATTTTGAAGATTTATTACTCAAAAATCCAACGTTGGCACTTTCATACACCAAGTTTGTTGGTTTGAAAATGAAACGTATCAAAAATAGTTATGCCAATTTAATTTCTAAAGATGCAAAAACTAGATTGTATCAATTTCTAAAAGACTGGGCAGAACAAGAAGGTATATGGAGTGGAAATCTTGTTACAATCGAAAATTATCTGACCCAAAATGATATCGCGCAAATTATTTGTACTTCAAGGCAGACGGCGACACAATTATTGAATGAAATGGAATCTAAGAATCTTTTAAATTACAACAGAAAAGAAATTATCATTACAGATATTACCAAAATATAATTATTTAAGGCTAAGTGTAAATTAGCCGACATTTTGCTTTTTCACAGTAAACTAATTTTACATTATCAAATAGATGTAAAATTAAAAATTATGAAAAAGTTATTTTTTATTGTTTTAGTTGCCATAACTGCGGTTACTAATGCACAAAATGCAATTCCCAAATTTGCGACTGATATTGCTCCGTTATTAATTGGAGAGAAAATTCCAAATATTATTTTAAAAACATCTGAAAATACAGATGTTCAAATTTCTGATTTACTTAAAAAGAAAAAAACAGTTCTTGTTATTTATCGTGGTGGCTGGTGCCCATATTGCAATTTACATTTACAAGCATTGGCTGAAGCCGAAAAAGAAATTCTTGATTTAGGTTACCAGATTATTGCGGTAAGTCCTGATGCTCCGGCAAACTTAAAAATTACCGAAGAAAAAGATAAAGTAAAATACACCTTACTTTCAGACTCAAAAGCAGAATTTATTAAAGCTGTTGGCGTTGCTTTTGAAGCTCCTGAAAACTATAAATCAACAATTAACGTACATTCTAATGGAGTCAATACGAGTTTGTTACCAGTTCCTTCAGTTTTTATAGTAAATCCCGAAAGTGATATTGTATTCGAATATATTTCTGCGGATTTTAAACAGCGAATTACGACCGAATTACTTGTTTCAGTATTAAAAACTTTCAAATAAAATAAGATGAAAAAGCTAGTATTATTTGTATTGATATTGATTTCGGGAATTTCATTTGCTCAAAATGATGCCAAACGAATTGGTCAGTATAATTTAGAAAATAAAGTAGCAATTCAGGGTTATGATCCGGTAGGATATTTTAATCAGGGAAAAGCAATCAAAGGGAAAAAAGAATTATCAGCTTCATATCAGGGAATAATTTATAATTTTTCGTCAGGCGAAAATAAAGCCACGTTCTTAAAAAAAATCCTTCAAAATACGAACCTCAATATGGTGGATGGTGTGCGTATGCGATGGGAAGCGCCGGAGAAAAAGTCGAAATAAATCCAGAAACGTTTAAAATTAGTGATGGCAAACTCTATTTATTTTACAACGCATATTTTAATAATACATTAAAAAGCTGGAATAAAGATGAGGATAATCTAAAAGCAAAAGCAGATCGTAACTGGAAAAATATTTATAAATAATGGCGGTAATGAAAACACAGATTATAGCGTGGATTTTAAGAATTGCAGTTGCCGCAATTTTGTTGCAGACACTATTTTTTAAATTCAGTGGCGCTCCGGAAAGTATTTATATTTTTTCTACTCTTGGAATAGAACCTTACGGCAGAATTGGTTCAGGAATATCAGAATTGATTGTGGCGATTTTAATCCTGATTCCAAGAACGACCTGGATTGGTGCTTTGGTCGGTTGCGGAATAATGACCGGAGCAATTTTCTCCCATTTATTTGTTCTGGGAATCGAGGTAAAAAATGACTGCGGATTATTGTTTTCCTTAGCCACTATTGCTTTTATGTGTTGCTTAACATTACTTTATTTAAATAAAAACAAATTGTATAACCTTTTAAAATTCAAATAACCATGTTACTCAAATCAATACGTCACAGCTTAGATGAATTAATTAATCTATTAGATCAGTTGTCTGATCATGAGTATTCAAAATCTTGCCAGGCTTTAAGCAACGCAACGATTGGTGAACATACAAGACATATTATTGAAATGTTTCAATGTCTTGAAAGCGGATATGATTTAGGTATTTTAAATTATGATAACCGCGAAAGAAATTATCGGATTCAAACCGAGACAAAATTTGCGAAACAACGCATTCTAGATATAAAAACGGGATTGAATAGCGAAAATAAAACCATGTATTTAGAACAATTAATTGATGGACTTTCCATCAGGATCCAAAGTAGTTATTATAGAGAATTATTGTGTAATCTGGAACATTGCATTCATCATCAGGCTTTAATAAAAGTTGCGGTTTTGCAATTTGAGAATATTTCGATCAATGAAAATTTTGGCGTAGCGCGTTCGACCATAGAATATAGAAAACAATGTGTACAGTAAGTTTTATAAACAATAATGGAGTTGTAATTATAACTTCAAATCGCGATGAAAAAGTAATTCGTCCCGGAGCAATTGCACCTGGAAATTATTATCTGAATGGTAAAAATATTATGTTTCCCAAAGATCCAAAAGCGGGAGGAACATGGTTTGCGATCGATGAAAACGGAACTGTTTTAGTACTGCTCAACGGCGGACTTATAAAACATAATCATGAGTTTCTGTATAGAAAAAGCCGCGGATTAATTGCTTTGGATATTATTTCTAATAATTCGCCAAAAGATTTTTGGGAGCAAATTAATTTAGAAGATATCGAACCATTTACGCTGGTTTTGTATCAAAAAAATCAACTATACGAATTGATTTGGGATGGTTTGCAAAAAAGAACAACCCAATTAAATGAAACTCAAAACTACATTTGGTCGTCGGTTACATTATATCCTGCAGAAGTTAGGAAAGAAAGAGCCATTTGGTTTAATGATTTTTTAAAATATAAAAGTGAAATCAGTGCTTCAGACATTTTTGATTTTCATCGTTTTACTAAAAATAATGATTCTGAGAATGGTTTAATTATCAATAGAAAAAATACAATAAAAACGTTGAGTGTTACGCAAGCCATTATTGAACAGAATAAAGGCGTAATGAGATATTATGATTTAGTAAAAGCACAAGATTTTTCAACCTCATTTATAAGTATTTAAAAACAAGTAAACATGAAACTATTTTTTCATAAAATCAGTAATTGGGAATATTGGCCATTTCAGGTTTTATATGTTCCTATTTATTTTCTTTGGGCATATTATGCGATCAGAGCAAGATCAGTTTTCTTTTTTAATGCCTCAAATCCAAAAATTAAAAACGGAGGATTTTTGATGGAAAGTAAAAAACAGATTTATGATTTGCTTCCTAAAAAAAATTATCCAAAAACGATTTTAATTAAAGAAAGTACAGATTTAAAAAAGATAGTAGATTCGATAGTTGAAAACAACATTTATTTTCCATTAATCGCCAAACCTGATATTGGTTTACGTGGCTCTGGCGTAAAAAAAATCAGAACTTTAAATGAGTTAAAAGAATATGCAGAGAAAGCAAATTTCGATTTTTTAATACAGGATTTAATTCCGTTTAAAAATGAAGTTGGTGTTTTTTATGTACGTCATCCACTTCAAAAAGAAGGAAAGATTACGGGAATTGTTTCCAAAGAATTTTTAATTGTCACCGGTGACGGAATTTCAACCATTGAAAGTTTAATTCATAAAACTCCCAGATTTCAATTACAGTTCGAAGTATTGAAAGAAGAATATGGAGATCAATTGCACCGAATTTTACCAAAAGGCGAAATGGTAAATTTAGTTCCGTTTGGGAATCATGCCCGCGGTGCAAAATTTCTGGATGGAAGCGATTTGATCACACCAAAACTTACAGCGATGATCAATGAAATTGCAACTCAAATCCCTGAATTTTACTTCGGACGTTTTGATATTATGTACAATACTGTTGAAGAATTAGAACGCGGGGAAAATTTTCAAATTGTAGAACTTAACGGAGCCGCAAGCGAACCAACCCATATTTATGATCCAAAACATTCTGTTTGGTTTGCCTGGAAAGAACTGGCAAGACATATTACCTATATGTATGAAATTAGTGTTGAAAATCACAAAATGGGAGTTCCGTATTTAGATTATAAAGTTGGAATTCGCGAATATAAATTGCACTTAGTGCAGAATAGTAAGATTGTAAATTTTTAAAAATGAAAGGATTAAAAAATATTGCAATAGGATTCCTGGTGAGTTTCATTGGATCAATTCCGTTGGGATATTTGAATTTGATAGGATTAGAAATATATTCGAAATCAGGACTTCATCCCTTGATTTTCTTTTTATTTGGAGTTGTATTTGTCGAAACATTTGTAATTTATTTTACACTTCTTTTTGCAAAACAACTCATGAAAAATAAAGGAATAATGAAAATTATAGATTTTTTTGCTGTTGTGTTTATGTTTGTTTTAGCCTTTGTTTTTTATTTCAATTTTAAACAGGAAACAAAAGCAAATGGTAATCTAAAAGAATATTTAATGTATTCACCATTTGTAATTGGTGTAGTTTTAAATTGTTTTAATTTTTTACAAGTACCATTTTGGACCAGTTGGAATTTATATTTGCTTAACGGAAAGTTCATTACAATAGAAAGAAAGTTAAAATATTATTATATTGCAGGAACTTTGATAGGTGTTTTTTTAGGAATGTTGAGTTTAATAGTAATTTTGCAGACTGTTTTTCAAAAAACAAATTCATTTTCAAAGTATGTAATGCCTGTATTCATTCCGTTATTTTTTGTTGTTTTAGGAATTGTTCAGGTATTTAAAGTGTATAAAAAATATTTTAAATCATCTGCTTTAGAAATTTAATTCTGAAGTCAAAAACAATTTTCATTTTATGAAAAAGCTGTACTTTCTTCTTCCGTTTGTTTTATTAGGTTGTAAAACAAATCCGTCGATTAGTGAAAAGACTTCAAAAGAAATTTCAAAATCTACTGAAATTGCGTATAAAGTTAACGAGACAGAAGTTTCAGATTTTCTTAAATATCTTTCTTCAGATGAATTAGAAGGTCGTGAAACCGGAACAAAAGGAATAGAGAAAGCTGCGGTTTTTTTAGAAGATTTCTTCAGGAAAAATAATGTAAAACCGTATTTTTCTTCTTATCGTGATACGCTCACAAATTTTAAATCTGCCGCATCTAACATCGTTGGAGTTTTAGAAGGAACTGATCCGGTTCTCAAAAAAGAATTTATAGTTTTAAGCGCACATTATGATCATATTGGATTAGAGAAAAAAAAGCAAGCCGATGTTATTTTTAATGGAGCTAATGACGATGCTTCCGGAGTTACAGCTGTTGCCCAAATGGCGAAATATTTTAGTGAAACAAAATCAAATAAACGAAGTATTCTTTTTGTGTTTTTTGCCGGAGAAGAAAAAGGCTTGTTAGGTTCTAAAAGTTTAGTGCAAAAACTTAAAAAGCAAGATTTTAATTTATACACACAATTAAATATCGAAATGATTGGCGTTCCTATGAAACGTGATTATCTGGCGTATGTTACTGGCTTTGACAAATCGAATATGGCTCAAAAAATCAACGAATATACAGGTAAAAAAACTATTGGCTTTTTGCCAAAAGAAGCCGAATATGAATTATTTTACAGATCCGACAATTATTCTTTTTATGATGTTTTCAAGAAACCATGTCAATCAATAAGTACTTTTGATTTTGAGAATTTTGATTTTTATCACCATGTTTCAGATGAATTCAAAGTAATGGATATTCCGCATATGACATTGTTTATTCAGGAATTTTTGCCAGCTGTAACTAAAATTACAACTTCGCCAACACAAGAAATTAGAATGAATAAATAATCGGTCTTTCTATCTGATTTGCTTATTTTTGCTTTATGAAAAATATTATTGTTACCGGAACCAGTCGAGGAATTGGTTACGAATTAGCATTACAATTTGCTAATGCCGGAAATCAGGTTTTAGCCATTTCCAGAAAAATACCTCAAACGCTTTTAGAACATCAAAATATTACTTGCCTTTCAGTTGATTTGGCAGATGAAACTGCTTTGCTGGAAGTAGATAATTTTTTATCTTCAACCTGGAAAAAAGTTGATGCAGTAGTTCATAATGCCGGAGCTTTGTTATTAAAGCCATTCGCTGAAACCACTCAGGCTGATTTTGAAAGTATTTATAAAGTGAATGTTTTTGCAGTGGCAAACCTTACCAGAATTTGTTTGCCATATCTTCAAAAAGGAAGCCATGTTGTAACCATAAGTTCAATTGGCGGAGTAAGAGGAAGTCTTAAATTTGCCGGATTAGCTGCTTACAGTTCAAGTAAAGGAGCTGTAATTACGCTAAGCGAATTATTAGCAGAAGAATATAAGGAGCAAGGAATTTCATTCAATGTTTTAGCATTAGGATCAGTTCAGACAGAAATGCTGCAAGAAGCTTTCCCCGGTTATCAGGCGCCAATTTCTGCCGAAGGAATGGCAACTTACATTTACGATTTCACTCTTAACGGAAATAAATATTACAATGGGAAAGTTTTAGAAGTTTCTTCTACTAATCCTTAGTTGAAATTCCAATTTTAAAAATTCCAAATTCCAATCTCAATATTAAACTCATAACTCATACTTAATAATTCATAATTATTGTGAACGAAACTCTAGCAAGATATATACCGGAACACGCTGTTAAGCCTGTATTTGATTTGATTGTTAATAATCAGGTTCATCTAAAAATCGTAAATGAGCGTCAAACGCGTCATGGAGATTATAGGAGAGGACCGAGCGGAAAACATGAGATTACGGTAAATTCGAGTTTAAATAAATATCGTTTTTTAATTACGCTTATTCATGAGATTTCTCATTTAGTGGCGTTTGAAAAATTTGGGCGAAATATAAAACCTCACGGAAATGAATGGAAGCATACTTTTCAGCGTATGATGATTCCTTTTATACGTCCGGAGATTTTTCCGGGTGGTTTATTGCCGTTATTAGCGCGACATTTTAAAAATCCATCTGCAAGCAGCGACACAGATACAACTTTGTCTCTTGCATTAAAACAATATGATGCAGGAAATGATAAAAACTACGTTTTTGAAATTCCGTATGGAAGTGTTTTCAGAATTAAAAACGGAAAAATATTCAAGAAATTAGCTGTTCGAACAAAACGTTTTGAATGTATTGAAATCAGCTCCGGTAAAACATATCTTTTTAATCCAAATGCTGAGGTTGAGCTTATAAATTCTAATTAAGTAAAATTAAATTCCAATAAAAAAATTCCAAATTCCAATCATAAAAAGGAAATTCCAATAAAAAAATTCCAAATTCCAACTGCTACAGTATTGGAAGTTGGAATTTTTTTATTGAGTTTTCCAACAGAATTGGAATTTGGAATTTAAATATTTAAACTATCCTTTCAAATAAGCTTCACGTACTTTCTTAAATAGATTTGAAGAATAAACAAACTTAACAATATCTTTATTATCCGTTCTAAAAATTTCTTCTTTAGTTCCTTGCCACGCTTTTAATCCTTTTTTTAAGAAAACAATATTTTCTCCAATTTCCATTACCGAGTTCATATCGTGCGTATTAATAACGGTTGTGATATTATATTCTTCGGTAATTTCTTTAATCAAATTATCAATCAAAGTAGACGTGTTTGGATCTAAACCAGAGTTGGGTTCATCGCAAAATAAATATTTTGGATTGTTTACAATAGCACGTGCAATTGCCACACGCTTTTGCATTCCTCCTGAAATCTCCGAAGGTAATTTTTGATGTGCATCAACTAAGTTTACTCTTTCTAAAACAAAATCAACACGTTCTTTGATTTTGGCTTTGTTATCATTGGTAAACATTTTTAAAGGGAAAGCTACATTTTCTGCAACAGTCATCGAATCAAATAAAGCGCTTCCTTGAAAAACCATTCCAATTTCAGTTCTTAATTCTCTCTTTTCATCTGGATTCAATTCAGAATAAATGCGTCCGTCAAATTCAATAGTCCCTGAATCAGGAGTATGAATTCCTAATAACGTTTTTAATAAAACTGTTTTTCCTGATCCACTTTGCCCAATAATTAAGTTGGTTTTTCCAGATTCAAAAACTGTTGAAACACCTTTTAAAACTTTACTGTCACCAAATGATTTTTCTATGTTTTTTACTTCTATCATTATCCTAATAATAATTGAGTTAATATATAATTAAAAAGAATAATACAAACCGATGTCCATACAAATGAAACTGTACTTGCTTTACCAACTTCAAGTGCGCCACCTTTCATGTAATATCCGTGAAAAGAAGGAATTGTAGCTAATAACATTGCAAATATTAAAGTCTTGATAAAGGCGTAAGTAATATGAAAAGGGATAAATTCCATTTGAGCACCCTGAATAAAATCCTCACTAGTAGAAAATCCACCGTATGCACAAGCAAGCCATCCGCCAAAAACACCTAAAAACATACTAATTCCAATTACAAAAGGATACATTAGTAAAGCTACTATTTTTGGGAATACAAGATAATTTAATGAGTTAACACCCATAACTTCTAAAGCGTCAATTTGCTCAGTAACACGCATTGTTCCAATACTTGAAGTAATGTAAGATCCCATTTTACCTGCCATAATAACAGATATAAAAGTAGGGGCAAACTCCAGAATTACGGATTGACGTGTAGCAAAACCAATTAAATATTTTGGAATTAATGGATTAGTTAAATTCAGAGCAGTTTGAATCGCAACAACTCCTCCAATAAAGAAGGAAATAAAGCAAACGATTCCAAGAGAATCAATAATTAAATCATCGATTTCTTTTAAAATTAAACTTTTCATAACAGGCCATTTGGTCTGTTTATTGAAAATTTCTTTCAGCATTAAAAAATATCTCCCTATTTGGGATAAATAACGAATTAGCATCATAAGTTTTACAAATATTGGCTAAGGTAAAAAGAAGTTACGAGTTTTGGGTTATGAGTTAACGAATTTCGGTTGTTTTCCTAATCAAATTAACTTTTGTTTCATTTTCTGCAAACGGTAATTTCTAATAAATTTAGCTTGTTCCGGAGTAACTAATAAAGGAGTTTTTGCTTTTTTTGCTTTCCAGAACCCTCTGATATAGTCAAAAAATAAAAATGGTTTTTTCTTCATCATCGCCAGTTTTGCAGATGCAATTGCTGTGATTGTAAAACCGTATCCTAACGTATAAAAGGCTTCGCCTTGTTTATAACGTGCTGTTTTGTTGTAGTTTGCGCCAGTTGGTTTAAGGTGTTTTACATGTAAAGATTCGTCGGTAACTATTTTCCAGTTATAATATTTACATAGTAATTCGTCAACAGTGTCCCAACCCATAGAAGGTTTTAAACCCCCAATTTGCTGATAAGTTTCCTTTCGATATGCTTTTAATGCACCGCGAATATGATCTTTATCGGTTAGGTTTTCTAAGATCCAGTCGCCATTTTTTTCTATATAACAAAATCCGCCAACCATTCCAATTTTTGGATCAGATTCAAAATGTTTAATAATAGTTTCGAAATAGTTACTGGGAAAAATTAAATCGCCGTCTATTTTTACGATAATATCATAATCAGAATCCAACGTTTCAAAACCTTTCTGGAAAGCCTGAATTACTTTGCTTCCCGGCATATGAATTGCATCCGAAGTTTTGTTTACTACAGAAATAAATGGATATTTTTTTGCATATCCCAACACAATTTCTTCTGTTTTATCTGTAGAATTGTCATTTACAACAACAACTTTTGCGGGTAAAACAGTTTGAGAAACTAAAGAATCTAAGGTTAAACCAATAAGGTCTTGCTCGTTGTGCGCGGGAATAACGATGTAATATTTCATTTTAAATTCCAATTTTTTAAATTCCAAATTCCAATTCTTAGAATAAATTCCAATTTTCTAAAATTCCAAATTCCAATTTAAAGCTGGTTCAAATTGGAATTTGGAATTTATTCCGATAGCTGTCGGGATTGAAATTTGTTTAAGCTTTTATTTTCTCAGCAACTACAATATAATATCTTGGAGTGAAATATCTTAATAAGGGTCTAAATCCTAGTTTTTTTACCGGATGCGTAAATTTTTGTCTGTCAATAATTTTCCAGCCTGTTTTTTCTAAAAGCCAGTCTAATTGCCAATCTTCAAATTCATGGTAATGTCTGTCCCACATATCTGTTTTAGAACGATATGCCGGAGAAAACCACAAACGTAACGGAATTGAAATTAGTAATTTATCACATTTTACATTTTCCAGAACTGTGTAAGGATTTAGAAGATGTTCGAAAATTTCAAATGCAGTAAAAACGGTATATTCCTGTGTTTGTAACGCAGTTTGATCGTTATCTAAATCTTCACCTTTTGTGTTTTTTACGGTATAACCATTTTCTTCCATTATTTTAGAAAATGGATTTGGAACACCAAAATCAAAAATGGTTTCTGATGTTTTAACGTGTTTTTGTAAAAACTCTAAAGTAAGTTTGAATCTTTTATTCGGAAACGTTTTTTCGTACATAGTCGTTGCGAGGAACGAAACAATCTCTCGTTCTTGATTTATAATTAGGTCGCAAATATACTAAAAAGTCCGCATTTTAAAATACGGACTTTTTTAAGTTTTCAGTCACAGTTTACAGTCACAGTATTCAGTAGCTGAAAACTGTGATTGCGACTGTAAACTTATTAATATCTATATACAAAAGCATTTACGTTCATTCCTGCTCCAACAGAAGCAAAAATTACAACATCGCCTTTGTTGATTTCGTGATTTTCTAATTTTCCCTGAATTAATAAGTCATATAAAGTAGGAACTGTTGCAACGCTTGAGTTTCCTAAATCATGAATACTCATTGGCATAATGTTTTCCGGTGCCGTTCTGTCGTATAATTTGTAGAAACGAGCAACAATCGCTTCGTCCATTTTTTCATTAGCCTGGTGAATCAGAATTTTCTTTACATCATCAATTCCAATTCCGCTTTTATCAAGACAGCTTTTCATTGCGCATGGAACCTGGCTTAATGCAAATTCGTAAATTTTTCGGCCATACATTTTAATATACTTAATATCCGGATCTAAATCTGGATTGTATGATTTTCCGAAGTATAAAAAGTTAGCTTCATCATTTGCATAAGTAGCACTTTCGTAAGATAACAAACCAGTTTCTTCATCATCAGAAGCTTCTAAAATTGAAGCACCTGCACCATCAGAATAAATCATTGAATCACGATCATGATCGTCAACAACTCTTGATAAAGTTTCTGCACCAATTACCAGAACTCTTTTTGCCATTCCGGATTTGATAAACGCATTTGCCTGCAAAACGCCTTCAATCCATCCCGGACATCCAAAAAGAATATCGTAAGCGACACATTTTGGGTTTTTTATATCTAATTTGTTTTTAACACGAGTCGCTAAACTTGGTAAAATATCTGTTTGATGTGTACCCGATTTTACATCGCCAAAATTATGGGCAAAAATAATATAATCTAAAGTTTCACGATCGATTTTAGCATTTTCGATTGCTCTTTCGGCAGCAAAAAAAGCTAAATCAGATGAGGTATGATGATCTTCGGCATAACGGCGATTTTCGATTCCCGTAATACCTTTAAATTTTTTAATTACAACTTCGTTAGGATAAGCAAATGGAGTTCCGTCTTCGTTTAAAAAAACATGATCACCAAAATCTGTATTGCTTACTTCTTTATTTGGAATATAACTTCCTATGCCAATTATTTTTATTTTCATTACTCCTGAATTATCCGGTAAATTTATCGCTAAATTATAAATAAATTTATGATAACTATCATAAAAAATACTATGCATGCATATAATTATGAAATAATAATTATTTATCGGATTTATTGTTTATTTTTTAATGATTTTTGAGTTTAACCGAGATTTCAAACGTTTGAGATTCTTATTGTAGTTAATTTTTTTGTTTCAGGTTTAAGGTTTCAAGTTTTTACGGGAACTTAAAAAGTTAGTTACAGAACCTAAACTTGAAACCTGAAACAAAAATAAACCCGAAAGATTGGACTGCACCCAAAAGTTTAGACGAATTTATAATTAAATTTGATAATAATGAGCTCGATATTGTATCGGGCTCATTCCTTTTAGATTAAGTTTTATTCGATCATTATTATAATAGTCTATA
>NZ_JAGYVZ010000039.1 GCF_018380615.1 Flavobacterium psychroterrae
ATACCACTAAATAACAATATTATTGAGTATGACTAAGAATATTATGTAAAGTAAATTCGATATAAAGAACTGGTAATAATACAATTACGTTGTTTTTTTTTGCATAATATTTTGATTTGCATAAACAAAGTTATGTAAAGCTTTACATAATGCTGTTAATCGTCCTGTGATTTCCATAATTTTAAATTTTAAGGATATGGCTGCACTTGATTCGGCAAAGCTTGATGAACTTATCAAAAAAGATCCAAATTATTTAGGCCAGTCATTTCAGATTGATTCCACTGAAGACAGTAGTGCTGTTACTCAGAGAAAAGAGCGACATGGTTTAAATAAATCTGTTTATCGCGATCCAAATGAAGAAAAAGTTCATCAAAAATTGGAAGCATTGCAAAAAGTAATCAATACACCAGTAGCAGTTCCAGAGCAAAACAGAGATTATACTAAAATTGTAAAATCAAATGAAACGGCAATGCATTCCAATGATGTGGACAGGCTGGAACAAATGATGCAATCCATGAGTGATGGGCAGGAAAGTCAGGATCCTGAACTGCAGCAACTCGGAGGAATGCTGGAGAGTATTTTGGATATCCAACATCCGGGCAGAGTACAAGAAAAATTAAAAAAAGCTTCCGAGGCTCAGCGTGGACAAGTATTTACTATTTCAACCAAGGAGCATGAAGATCCTGTTTCTTCTTTACAAAACAAAACATTGAACAGTTCTGAGTACAAACAGAATGGTTTTTACTCTTTAGATGAATTTCAAAATGATGATTTAATGCAGAATACTATAGAAGCCATTATTCATGAAACTCAGACTATTGTAAATGGCTCCACAGTTAAGTTCCGACTCATGAACGACATCTTTATAAACGGTATTAAAATCCCAAAAGACAATTTTTTGTTTGGAGTTGCTTCCTTAAAAGGAGAACGATTAACTATTAACATTACTAGTATCAGATACAACAGCTCCCTATTGCCAGTGGACTTGTCTGTTTATGATATTGATGGACTTGTTGGTATATATATTCCGGGAGCCATTAATCGTGATGTTGCCAAAGCCTCGGCTGATCGCTCTATGCAAACTTTAGGAGTTGCATCTCTTGACGATTCCTGGGGAGCTCAGGCTGCGGGAGCAGGAATTGAAGCGGCTAAAAGTCTGCTAAGCAAAAAAGTAAAACTGGTTAAAGTAGTTGTAAAAGCAGGTTGTAAGGTACTACTGCATGATGAAAAACAGAAACAAAAAGATTCCAATTAAAAACTAAAAATGATAGAGATGAAAAATTTTAAACTATTGATGATGGGGCATTTATTATTTATGACCATCGGTGTATTGGCACAGCAAACAAGTAAAAACCGTTTATTCCAAACAGAATCAGACTCCTTAATGATAGCCTATTCAAAAACGACCAATATTGTATTTCCTTTTGCCATAAAAAGTGTCGACAAGGGAAGTACCGATATATTGGTACAAAAAGCAAAAGGTCTTGAAAATATCCTTCAGGTTAAGGCAGCCCAAAGGGGATTTTTTCAGACCAATCTTACGGTGGTGACTGCAGATGGAAAATTCTACTCTTTCGTGCTGGACTATAATGAAGAGTTTCCACAGCTGAATCTTACCCTTAATAAAACTAAGCCGGATGGACAGGAAATTTATTTTTCAGATAAAATTATTAATGATCAGGATATTGAGGAATATTCAAAGTTAGCGCTATACGACAAAAAAAAGCTGCGAGGTCAAAAGGAAAGTAGATACGATATTGATTTTAGGCTCAATGGAATTTTTATTCGTGATGAAGTAATGTATTACAGGATAAAGATAACCAACAATTCTAAAATCAATTATGAGATAGACCAGCTTCGTTTTTTTATTCGAGATACAAAAAAAATAAAACGCACTGCTACACAGGAAATAGAAATTGCGCCAATTTATATCCTGAATAATGTTGATAAAATTGAAGCCGAAGCAGAAAACATATTTGTATTTGCGCTGCCAAAATTTACAATTCCGGAAAAAAAATATTTAGCCATTCAGCTAATGGAGAAAAATGGCGGCAGACATTTAGAAGAACATGTCAAGAATACAAAACTGGTACAGGTGACTGTACTTCCCAAACTATAAACTATTTAATAATTAAAAATTGAAATCATGAGCGAGAAAAATTTTGAATACTTAAGAGATCAGATTAAGTATACCGGTTTCGGTGAAGCACTGGAATCTCAATTAAAAGAAAAAATGCAGAAGGAAGAGCCTAATTTTACTTTGACGCATAATGCGCAATACGGTAATGATACCGCTACAGCGACGTTAAATTTTAAAAAATCCGATCAAAGCGACATTTACTTTTTTAATTCTTATAAAGTCGAATTGCAAAAAGAAAATTCCAAAGAAAATTTGGAGCAAACCTTTTATATCAATAAAGGCAGCAACATCACCATGAAAGAGGCTTACAATCTTATGGAAGGCAGATCAGTAAATAAAGATCTTACTAATAAGGAAGGAGAAATTTACAATTCTTGGGTTCAAATCGATTTTAAGCAATCCGAAACTAATGGAAACTTTAAACTAAACCATTACCATCAAAATTACGGTTATGATTTAGAAGCAGCACTCTCCAAACATCCAATTAAAGAACTGGAAACCCCAAAATACAAAGAAGACTTGATAAATTCTTTGAAAAAGGGAAACCTGCAATCGGCTACTTTCCAAAAAGAAGGTAATGAAATCAAGCAGTATATTGAAGCCAGCCCACAATTCAAGACAATTAATGTATATGACAGCAATTTGCAGCGCATTGATAATCGTAAGTCTAAAGAAGAAAAGCAATCCGAAAGCCAGCAAACTTCCGAAAAACAAGGCAGTAAAAAGCAAAGCCAAACTGCCGATGATGATGGCCCTGAAGTGCCAAAGGAAGCTAAGAAAAAAAGGAAAAGCCAATCCATGTAGTCATTAATCATGAATGAACAACTTCCCATAAACAGAGTAGAGATGGAATTAAACCAGTGGCGCTCCAGGGAAGAGCGTTTTAGTAAACTGTTTAATTTCAGTCTTTCGGGCAATAGATCGCTGATGAAAGAAAAGCTTCATCATTACGAGCGGATTGTAACAAAGTATAAGGGCAGTAAAAATATAGAAGAACGTTTCGCTTTGGAGATGCTCAAGCAGGAAAAGAACAAGTTATTAAAACAACTTTATCCTAATTTATTAGTACGGCTCATTCGCAAACTGATTATTGCACCACTCATAGACCAAATTGCGGTTCGGAAAGATGCAAAAGAAGAAGAAAAAAACAACCAAGCGCTGTACGATCAAGTGCAGCGTATTGGTTTTAGAGATTTGTCAAATCAAATTGATCAGCAAATCAAACAAGGTCATGAGCAATTTACTATCCCGGTTTCCTATTACGTCAACGAAAAAGAACGACTGGATCATGAGTTGTCTTTTGTTAAAGACCAAAGCGGACAGTATCAATTTGAAGGTTATAAAGCTAGTCTGTCTAATGAGTTAAAACTTGAAGAAAATAGAAGTCAATATTTCAAATTACAGGAAGGGAATTCTGTTGACACAACACAGGCTTATAATTTGTTGGCAGGAAGAGCGGTTCAAAAGGAAAAAACTTGGATACAATTGAATCTTAACGACAAAGATGCTAGCGGTAATTATCTTATCAAAGAATTTCATTCCGGGTATGGTTACGATCTTGAAAAAGCCATACAGCAACTTCCTTTAAAGGAATTATCAAATAAAACTCAAGCCGATAAATTAAAGGATGATTTAAAACAAGGAAATCGGCTGCCTGTAACCTTAGTTAAAAACGGAAATGAACATCGGTTTTATATTGAAGTTAATCCTCAGTTTAAATCGGTAAATATTTATGATGAGCATTCGAGAAAAATAACGCTCTCAACGGCATTGGGTAATAAAACAATGGAAACTGTAAAACAGCAACAAAAGACAAATGAGAGTCAACAGGTGAACCATACGAAAAGGAATAGTATGCGTATAAGCTGATAAATTAAAATATAATGAAAACACTAAAACCTTTATCGGATTTCTTTAAGGCAATAGAAAAAGATTATCGTATTAGCGTCACGCATATCGGTATATATGCTGCATTGCTTCAATTTAGGACGGAAAAGGGTTTTGTAAACCCTATGAAGTCTATAGGTCTGAAATCATGACAATCGCGAAGATCACGGGGCCTGTAACCTACCATAAATGCATTCGTGAGCTAAATGAGTATGGCTACATTAGTTACCTGCCTAAACGGAATAGAAATCAAAGGAGTACTATTTATTTCCCCATATGAGTAATTGAATCAATTTAATTTAATTAATAAAGCCCGCTTAAGGGCTTTTGCTATCAAAAGTAAGGAGGTGTATGATGGATAATGAAAATGAGAAATTGAAAGGGCGGGATGTAGATGAAATAATTTTTGAAACTTTTGAAGTTCTTGAACAGGAACGAGAACAAAAGTTAGTAAATTTAATCATTGAAATAATTGTTTCATCTACTTTAAAGGAATATTATGAAAAGGGCAATTAGATATTTACGATTTAGTCAGTTAGGACAAAGTAACGGTTCAATAGAACGTCAGGAAATGTATACCGATCAGTGGTTACAATTTAATAAAGTAGAACTGGTGGATTCCTTTATTGATAGAGGGAAAAGCGCTAAAACTTTTGACCGTCCTGATTTTATAAAATTACAAGCTTTTATTGTGAAGTATTATAAAAATGTAGATTATCTTTTAGTAGATCAACTAGACAGGTTTAGTCGTGATGCAGGAGAAGCAATGAATATGGTAAAAATGCTTCAGAAAAGATATAGTATTCAAGTGGTCAGTGTAACTGAAGGGATTACATTTGACTACGATACACCTGGTAGTTTTTTTAGGGCTGGTTTACAACTATTATTGGCTGAGGAAGATAATATTAATAGAAGCATAAAAATAAGAGGAGGGCTTTATACAGCTAGAGCGAAGGAAGGTAGATATATAGCAACGAGTGCTCCATTTGGATATATTAAAGAGGGTGAAAGAAAAGATCGCAGATTGATAATTAATGAGTCAGAGGCTAAAATTGTAAAATTTATTTATGATTCTTATTTACTGGACGTTCCATTATATCTTATCAAAAAAAATGCGAATGAACTTGGATTTAAAAAGAAAGGTAATACAGCTATTGAAAGAGTCCTCAGTAATCCTGTTTACGCTGGTATGTTAAATGTTCAAGCGTATAAAGAATATCCTGGTGGTCTTTTTCCTGCAATTCATGAAGCTATTATTGATATGAGTACATGGCAAATGGTGCAAAGCAAAATGAAAAAGCCAGAAAAAACAAGGACAATAATTGATGAAAATATTCCACTACGTGGATTATTAAAATGTCATTGTGGTGTTCCATTAACAGGAGCACCATCTCGTGGAAAATCTGGGAAATATTTTTATTACTATAAATGTAATTCTTCTAAACACAATAATATAAGTGCAATAAAGGCTCACAATCAATTTCAGAATGTATGCGAGTTAATGAGTTTGCCCGAAAAGAGGATTCTTGAAATAAAAGATGGTTGCAATAATTCTATTGAAGTAGAAATGAACGCTAATAAACAAAGAGTTCAAGAAAAAAAACTTGAATTAGAAAGTGTACAGGAAAAAATGTTCTCAGTTGAAGAAAAGTGGATTAAAAATGAAATTGCAAAAGAAACTTATGATAGATGGTATGCAACTTACAATGGTACTATACAAAATTTGAAACAGACCATAGAAAGACTTAATACAGATCAAAGTAAGGTATTTTTAATTTTGGAGAATAATTTAAATTTACTTACGGATATGCATTATGTGTACAATAAATCAAATACTTTGCAGAAAAGAGATTTTATAAATATGGTGTTCGATAGCAATTTGTACTATCAAGAAGGCATTTATCGAACACCTACAATGAGAAGTGTTTTTACTCATAACACCGCATTAATGAAGGAAAAAGGATACTTGATTTATGAAAAAAAACGGGATGATTTAGATATCATCCCGTTCAGTGGAGTCGCCGAGAATCGAACTCGGGTCCAAACAAGCAATTAAAGAGCTTTCTACACGTTTATTTCCTGATTAGATTTTCGTTGTTGAGCTAGGTCAGGAACAACCACTCAACACTTATCTTCTTAATTTCGATATCCACCCGAAGCTCATGGAAATCTAGGTTTATTTTTACGGTTCTCCTGGACTGACCGCCACAAACCAAGGCTTTCAAGGAGAATCCAGCTTCCCTATCTGATAGGGACGTGGCTAATCTTACTATAATTCAGATTATGCAGCTAAAGCGTAGTTATTTTCGCCGTGTAAAATTGTAAGATCTTATATTTACGAGCAAGGTCTCAATGCTCGACGTGCTTACTTTCCAATTCGACTTGCTGTCAAAACCAGTCGACCCCCAAAATGAGTTTGCAAATTTATACTATTTGAACTTATGTTTGTAATAAATTTTTCAGAAAAATAATATTATTCTTCATCCTTGAATTTAAAAGGATAATCACCAAAAATTGGTGCCAGTTTACGAACCGCATACGTTTTTGTCGTCATTTTATTTGACAAAGCAATAATGGTAACATTTTCTTTTTGCAACGGAATATAAGATGAGGTATTACCGTGCCACCAACCGTTATGAAAATAATAATTCTGACCAGAATCCCAATTGATCATTCTAATACCAAGACCGTAATTTTTTGTACCTTTTCTTTCGTTGCTATATCCGGTATAAACTTGTTTTAATAATTCAGGTTTCAAAAAGCCTGGTGCATTTCTGGCTCTGTCAAACTTCAAAAGATCTCTTACAGTTGAAAATACGTTTTTATCACCG
Organism: Flavobacterium psychroterrae; assembly: GCF_018380615.1. Classification (GTDB taxonomy): domain Bacteria; phylum Bacteroidota; class Bacteroidia; order Flavobacteriales; family Flavobacteriaceae; genus Flavobacterium; species Flavobacterium psychroterrae. The sequence continues at coordinate 6,859 of NZ_JAGYVZ010000039.1, forward strand.
TAAACATTATCCAGATAATCAAAACCAATCTCTACGCCATTGCCTTTGTATGAAGGAACAATCTTTTTTCTGTCCTTATCATCATCAAAAACATAAGTATGCGTCATTCCAAGTGGCTTGAAAATCATTTCAGACATTGCTTCTTTATATTTTAGACCAGTAACTTTTTCAATAATCAGCGCAAGCATAGCATAATTTGTATTGCAATAACTAAAACGCGTTCCTGTTTTTGCCTCCAGCCCCACATTTTTAGTAGCCAGAATTTCTAAAATATCATTATTGGTTAGTTGGTTATGTCTGTCCCAAACTGATTTATCGTGATCCGTAAAATAAGCATAATTGCGCATTCCGCTTCTGTGTGATAATAGCATTCTGATAGTGCAATCTTCGTATGGAAATGTTTTTAAGATTGTATTTACCTTTTGATCTAAATCAATTTTGCCGGCATTGACTAATTTTAAAACAGCTGTTGCTGTTAAAACTTTGCTGACCGAAGCAATTTGAACAGGAGTTTCTGCCGTAATTTTAGTTCCTTCGTTTTTATTCGCAAAACCATTATATCGTTCAAAAATAATCTGACCGTTTTTTGCCACTAAAAAACTTCCGTTCATAGTATTGTTCGGCCAGTTTTTAACATAAAAGTGATTTATTCTTCCTGTTACTGAATTTATATAAACTTGCGAAATTTTGGCTTCGGGACCTAATGGTTTCATTTTAGGCAAAGTATCTTCAACTTCAGCAATAGTATTTGGTTGTATTTTTTTGTCATTTCCACAAGAGCTTAAAACTAGTATTGAGAAAAGTATTTGTGGTATATTTGTTTTTTTAAGGAGGCTCATTTCATCATTCTTTAAAAACAAATATATAGAATTCAATGTTTATGTTTCGGCTTTTTTTAATAATTCTAAAGCTTGGTTTAACAAAATTTTAAGAGCTAAATTAATTAGTTGATTGTTTGTCAGCTTTTAACGGTTTTTAAGTATTCTAAATTGTATTTTAACAACAAAACTTTAACTAAATTTGTTATATTTGAAACAAATAAAGTTCAAAAAGTTATATTAATAATTATTTTAATCTGATTTAAATGAAATTTGGAATTATAAAAGAAAGGAAAAATCCACCGGACAGACGTGTTGTATTTTCACCTAATGAACTTGCAAAACTAAAACAAACTTATCAGGACGCTATCGTTGAGGTAGAAAGTTCAGATATTAGAATTTTTTCTGATGTTCAATATAAAAGTCTTGGAATTACCGTGACCGATGATATTTCTAACTCGGATGTTTTATTTGGGGTAAAGGAAGTTCCCGTAGAAAATTTGATTCCCAATAAAGCGTATTTCTTTTTTTCGCATACAATTAAAAAGCAGCCTTATAATCAGAAATTGTTAAAAGCAATTCTGGAGAAAAATATCGATTTATACGATCATGAAACTATTGTTGATGATCAGAATCGTCGTTTAATTGGATTTGGAAAATATGCCGGAATGGTTGGTGTTTATAACGGAATTCGTGCCTTTGGAATAAAATTCGAATTATTTAAATTGCCAAAAGCAGAAACTCTTGAAGGCAAAGATGCGCTAATCATGCATTTGAAACGAATTAATTTACCGGCATTAAAATTTGTACTTACCGGAACCGGAAAAGTGGGGAGCGGAGCAAAAGAAATTCTGGACGCAATAAAAATAAAGGAAATTACGGTTGAGAATTATTTGACCAAAAACTATTCACAGCCAGTTTATGTTCAATTAGATGTTTTAGAATACAATAAACGAATAGATGGGGAAGTTTTAGATTTTAAAGATTTTACAGAACATCCTGAAGCATATGTTTCTGATTTTGAAAAGTTCACTAAAGTATCTGATATTTATTTTGCAGGACATTTTTACGGAACAGGAGCGCCAATGATTTTGTCCAGAGAAATGTTGAATGCGAGTGATTGCAAATTAAAAGTGGTTGCAGATATTTCATGCGATGTAAAAGGGCCAATTGCCTGTACTTTACGTTCTTCGACAATTGAGGAACCTATTTATGGTTATTTTCCTTTAGAAGATAGAGAAGTTGAGTTTTTTCACCCTGCAGCAGTTGTGGTGATGGCAGTTGATAACTTGCCATGTGAAATCCCAAAAGATGCCAGTGAAGGTTTTGGTGAACAGTTTATGGAATACGTAATTCCAGCTTTCTTTAATAATGATAAAGACGGAATTCTACAACGAGCAAAAATAACCGAAAACGGGAAACTAACAGAAAGATTTAGCTATTTACAAGATTATGTAGACGGGAAATAATTTTTTAATTGCAAATTATTAATTTATAGTTTGTAATTGATAGTGTTATGTCATTTCGAAGGATGAGAAATCACATTTGCTGAATCAACACAGTTTTTTTTCGAATGACAATATTATTAAAAAAGGGTTTTATAAAAGTTTGAACTTTTATAAAACCCTTTTTTAGATCAAACATGAATTAATAATTTACCATTAACAATTCACCATTAATTTAAACCATTTCCTCAGGTTTAACCCAGGCGTCAAAATCTTCCGGCGTTACGTAACCTAAGCGAACAGCTTCATCTTTTAGCGTAGTTCCGTTTTTGTGAGCGGTTTGCGTAATTTCGGCTGCTTTGTAATATCCTATTTTTGTGTTTAAAGCAGTAACTAACATTAATGAGTTATCTACTAATTCTTTGATACGTTTGTAATTTGGTTCGATTCCCTGTGCGCAATGTTCGTCGAATGAGATACAAGCGTCGCCTAATAATCGTGCCGATTGTAGAAAATTTGCTGCCATAACAGGTTTAAAAACATTCAATTCATAATGTCCCTGCATTCCGCCAATGGCAATTGCCATATCGTTTCCTATAACTTGTGCGCAAACCATAGTAAGTGCTTCACATTGTGTTGGGTTTACTTTTCCGGGCATTATTGATGATCCAGGTTCATTTTCAGGAATATGAATTTCTCCAATTCCGGAACGTGGTCCTGAAGCTAACATTCTGATATCATTCGCTATTTTGTTTAAGGAAACAGCCAATTGCTTCAAAGCTCCGTGTGTTTCAACAATGGCGTCGTGTGCGGCAAGAGCTTCAAATTTATTCTCGGCAGTTATAAACGGAAGGTTGGTGAATTTTGCAATGTATTCAGCTACTTTTACATCGTATCCTTTTGGGGTGTTTAATCCGGTTCCAACTGCGGTTCCTCCTAATGCGATTTCAGACAAATGCGCTAAAGTATTTTTAAGTGCTTTTAATCCAAAAGATAATTGAGCGGCATAACCTGAAATTTCTTGCCCTAATGTCAATGGCGTTGCATCCATAAGGTGTGTACGTCCTATTTTTACAACTTCCTTAAATTCCGCAGCTTTCGCTGATAATGTTGCATGTAATTTTTCAACTCCCGGTATAGTGGTTTCAATTATCACTTTATAAGCTGCAATGTGCATTGCCGTTGGAAAGGTATCGTTTGAAGATTGTGATTTATTGACATCATCATTGGCTTTGATAAACGGCTCGCCTTCGCCAATATTGAAACCTTTTAAAACTTGCGCACGATTGGCAACAACTTCGTTTACGTTCATATTGCTTTGGGTTCCTGAACCTGTTTGCCAAATCACTAATGGAAATTCGTCTTTTAATTTTCCGGCAAGAATTTCGTCGCAAACGGCTGCAATTGCATCTCTTTTTTCGGCAGGTAAAACACCTAAATCAGCATTCGCATATGCGGCAGCTTTTTTAAGATAAGCAAAACCTTCAATGATTTCTTCCGGCATGGATGCCGATGGTCCAATTTTGAAATTATTTCTTGATCGTTCTGTTTGAGCTCCCCAATATTTATCGGCTGGGACTTGTACTTCGCCCATCGTGTCTTTTTCTATTCTGTATTTCATGTTATAGTATCTAAAAAGTTATATGTATTTGTAAAATGTTTGTAATAAAATGGAACGCGGATGAAACGGATTTACTTCATAAAAACGCTGATTAAAACGGGTTTTTTAATTTAATGATTAAAATTTGTTTTGAAAACGAAATCCCTAGCCCTGTCCCGATAGCTATCGGGAGTAGTGAAAATCCTTTTGTATTTTTTCTTTAAAATAGAAAAGATTGTAACGAATAGCGGGAAATAGCTCCTTAAAAAGCTCATGTTATTGTGATTTAGTTAGTTGAATAATAATCGAAAAAATCCCTTATTTAAAATGAGTTTAAATATACGGATAATTGTGATTTTATGAAAATTGATTTGGATTTTATTGCTAACGAAAAATATATAACATACATTTGTGCTTACATTCAAAAATTCCGGAAAACATGTTTGAATTTTCACAGTACTTAGGTTTTTTACTTTTCTTGACCATACTAACTATAGGGTTTTGGTTGATGTTTTTCTTAGTTGGTTTCGTATCTTATTGGGTAACGGGAGCAAGCTGGGAAATGATCAAAGAGAAAAGAGCAAAGAAAAGACAAGAACAATCAATTAAATATTAAATTGATTTCATAAAAAAAGGACCCGTTTTACGAGTCCTTTTTTTTATGCAAAAAAAATAATAAATCCAAATAAAAAATAATAAATCCCAATAAAAAAAATCCAAATTCCAATTCGAAGACTTAATAATTAAGTTTTACAAATTGGAATTTGGAATTTTTTTTATTAAATTTTTAATTTATCTTATCCGGGGAATTCTCCTCCGCCTTCACCGCCATTTTCATTTTTAGGTGCTGCGTTTTTATCTCTATCGCTTTTCGCTTTGTTAAAACGATATGTAAACGATAAATTGAACTGACGTTTACGGAATTGCATTTCACCATATGAGGTTTGGTTTTCAAGATAAGTATATGATTTCATAATTCTTGAGTTGAAAACATCACTAATATTAAAAGCAATTGTTGCTTTGTCTTTTAAAACATCTTTACTTAAAGCGGTATTCATACCAAACTGACCAAAGTTTTTACCTTGAGCTGTTTTTTGCTCTCCGTTATACATTCCGGTTAATTGCCAGTCGATTTTGTATGGTAAAGTTATTTTTGAGTTAATTCTGGCAAACCATGAATTTGCCTGATTGTCAAGATTTTGAACTACAAGTTCACCATTAGCATCTGTATAGCTGTTTTCTCCAGTAGTTTTTACGTTGTAAAGATTGAAGTTACTATTTAATTTCCACCATTTTAACGGAGTGTAATTTAAGGTAAATTCAAAACCAAATTTTTGTTCTTTTCCTAAGTTAATTGGTCGGCTTAAAATAACCGGAATTCCATTTACTTCATCGCCTGTAGGAGATCTTACAAAGCTGAAGACATCCTTAGTATCTTCAAAATAAGCTGAGGTATTAAAAGTTACTTTGTCCCAACGTTTAATGAAACCAATATCATATTTGTCTGTCAAAGATGGATCCAAATCCGGATTTCCCTGAAAAATATTAATGTTACTGGAGTAATTTACCGCCGGATTCATGAAACGCCCTCTTGGTCTTGATAAACGTTTACTATAACTTGCAGTAAAGTTACTTTGATCTGAAATTTCATAACTAATAAAAGCACTTGGAAATAAGTTGTTATACTTTTTAGTATTGAAATCGTTCGTATCTAATAGGTTTACCTGAATATTTGTGTCTTCCCAACGTAAACCAAATAAATATGAAAATTTATTTACTTTAAAACCATATGAAGTATAAAGAGCATTAATATTTTCTTTGTACTCAAGTGTATTTGATAAATTAGGAAGTGCGGCGCCTTCACTGTCAAGTACATAATATTCATTGTTCAAATCACCAAAACTACCTTTATATCCAGCTTCAAACTGGCTTCCTTTTCCTAATGGTAAAACATAATCAGCTTGCAATTGAACTTGTTTTTGAACCTGATTGTTTAACGTATTGTTGAAATCGTCAGTTCCTGTAATTAAACTATTACTGTCATCTGTATTTCTTGCAATCGATAAATCGGCAGTAAGTTTGTGTCCTTTATCGTTGAAGTTTTTGATTAAATTGGATGTATATTCTACGTTTTCGCTTCCTGTATCTCCGTTGTTTAAACGATAAGATGTTCCGGTAAAATTACGAGCTGCATCATAATTATTATAATTGATTAAGTCTCTGTCTTCTCCCGTATTTTTTTGGTAATTAATAGCATTTGTCCAAAAAGTATTTGGTGCAACTGTCCATTCAAAACCTGCTCTTCCGTTAAATCCTTCCCTTGTTCTTTTGGTATCGCGATCTTCATCAAGAAAGTTTTTAGTTGTTCCGTCCGGATTAAAATATTCAGAGTTGGTTAAACCTGCACCTTCATTAGTTCTGTAATTATATCCCGCAGTAGTGAAATAATTAAATTTTTCGGTTTTATAATTCAAATTCGCACTTAATCCATACGTTTCAGGAAGACCTGTTGAGGCAATAAAAGTTCCGTTTAAACCTTGATTTTTTCCTTTTTTAAGAATGATATTGATAATTCCTGATCCACCTTCTGCATCATAACGTGCAGATGGATTGGTGATAACTTCTACTTTTTCAATTGCATCCGCCGGAAGCTGACGTAAAGCTTCGGCAACGTTTATAGCATTTGAAGGTCTTCCGTCAATTAAAATACGGATATTATCACTTCCTCTCAAACTTACATTTCCTTCAGTATCAACAGAAACGGATGGAACGTTGTCAAGAACGTCACTAACAGTTCCACCTTTTACCATCATATCCTGACCAACATTATATACTTTTTTGTCCAGTTTTATTTCTACTGTCGATTTTTCGGCACGAATTACAACTTCATTTAATTGAGCAGCATCTTCGGATAAATTTACGACGCCTAAATTAGTGTCGCCCTGAATATTTCTTCCTTTAACTTCACTTGGTTTAAACGAAATAAATTCAACCTTGATATCGTAATTTCCGGGAGCAATAGCTATTTCAAATTCACCTTTTGGATTGGTGATTCCGCCTGCAATGACTTTAGTATCATTTGGCGCTGTAATCGAAATTGTAGCGTACTCAAGCGGTTGTTTGCTTATTTTTTCTAAAACTTTTCCGGTAACTTTTACCTTGTTTCCGGCTGGTGGACCTTGTTGTGCATAGTTGTAAAAACTTGTAAGAAAGAATACAAGTAATACAGCAAATTTGATTTGTTTCATTTTTATTTTTGGTTTCATTTACTCTTTAGACGGCAAATGTAGCTTTTGGTTTAAAGAGCAAAATCACAAAAATATGTTAATTTGGTTCTTTATAATCAGTCTAAAAAAGAGGCAACAAGTTCTAAATCTCTTCCTATAATTGCTTTTCCGTCCTTAATAACTATTGGGCGTTCTATTAAAATTGGATTATCTATCATAGCCTGAATGACTTGATCATTTGTAAGTTCTCTTTCTTTGTAATTTTCAATCCATATTTTTTCTTTAATTCGAACTAACTGAATTGGTTGAAGGTTTAATTTTTCAAGAAGTTCTTTTAATTCCTTAAAAGTTGGGGTTTCTGTCAAATAGGGAATAATCTCATATTCTTCATTTTTTTGCTCAATAAAAGCCAAGCAATTTCTCGATTTTCCGCAACGTGGATTATGGTAAATTTGTATCATTTTAGTAAATTTAGTATGTTGTAAGATAATTAAACTAAAATTTCGGTATTTTAGCAATACCAAAAATAAGATTTACTTATCAAATCGAATTCTCATTTTTAAATTATTATAAATATGTTTTTAGAACAAGGAATTAAACCTCACAATAAATTCTGGTTGTATCTTATAGGATCAGTTTTAATTATTATCGCGTCATTTATTGGACAAATTCCTTTTTCAGTTGCGGTTTTGTATAAAACTTTAAATAATAAAAAAGGTTTTTCATTTGATAATGCTTCAGTAATGAAAATATTTGAGCCGAATCTTACTTTGTTTTTGGTTATTATTTCTTTCGCTTTTGCACTTGCCGGAGTTTATTATGTGGTGAAATATTTGCATCATCAAACATTTTTATCGGTTACAACATCCAGAAGTAAAGTCGATTGGAAACGTATTGGCTTTTCATTTGTTTTATGGTCTTTCTTTTCAATCGTAAGTTTTACAGCATTATATTTTAAGTCTCCCGAAAATTTTATTTGGAATTTTAAATTGATTCCGTTCTTGATTTTAGTTGCTGTTGGATCCATATTAATTCCAATACAAACCAGTACCGAAGAATATGTTTTTAGAGGTTATTTGATGCAGGGATTTGCAAATCTTGCTCAAAACAGATGGTTTCCGTTACTGATGACGTCGTTAATATTTGGCTCCATGCACGTTTTTAATCCCGAAGTTGCAAAAATGGGTTATGTTATCATGTTTTATTATATAGGGACAGGATTGTTTCTGGGCGTTATTACACTTATGGATGAAGGAATCGAGTTGGCTTTAGGTTTTCATGCTGCCAATAATTTGGTCGGAGCATTATTAGTTACATCAGATTGGTCCGTTTTTCAGACACATTCTCTTTTTAAAGATATGTCAGAACCATCTGCAGGTTTAGATGTAATACTTCCAGTTGTTGTAATTTATCCTATTTTGCTTTTTATTTTTAGTAAAAAGTACAATTGGAACAACTGGAAAGAAAAATTAACAGGTAAAATAAATGTTGTAGAAATTTCAAATCAATAATATCATGTCACAATTAACACATAAAAATGTTCATAATTATTTTAAAATAGATGGTTTTCATTTAAGCGAAGAAGAGTTGCGCCATGTTGCTTATGATTATATAAAAGAGGGTGATGGCGATGAGCAGGCAATAGGTGAATTTTTACTGGATTGGTTCGATGATAAGGAGTATATCGAAATGAAAACTTCAGGTACAACCGGACTTCCTAAGTTGGTGAAATTAGAAAAACAAGCGATGATTCAGTCTGCTTTAGCAACGGGAGATTTTTTTGAATTAGAACCTGGCGATAAAGCCTTACTTTGTTTACCGGTAAAATTTATCGCCGGAAAAATGATGTTGGTTCGTGCTATCATTTTAGGACTGGAATTAGATATTGTCGAACCAAGTACGCAGCCGTTAGCGTTAAACAGTAAAATGTATGATTTTGTTGCAATGGTGCCTTTGCAGGTTCAAAATTCAATTGATGCTTTAGTAAATGTTAAAAAACTAATAGTTGGCGGAGCTAAAATGGATGCTTCACTTGAAGATAAGGTTTTACCACTTAAAACTGAAGTTTACGAGACTTACGGCATGACTGAAACTATTACTCATATCGCAGCTCGAAAAGTAGGGGAGAACGTTTTTACTGTTTTACCAAATGTCAAAATTGTTCAGGATGACCGTGGTTGTCTGGTAATTACAGTTCCAACTATTTCTGAAGATCCTATTGTTACAAATGATTTAGTTGAGGTTGTAAGAGAAAATCAATTTATTTTTCTGGGAAGAATTGACAATGTAGTTAATAGCGGAGGTGTTAAACTTATTCCGGAGCAGATAGAATCAAAACTGATTGGTAAAATCCATAACAGGTTTTTTGTCACGGGCGTTCCGGATAGTTCTTTAGGCGAAAAATTGATTCTGGTTATTGAAGGAGAAAAACAGGAATTTGCCCAGGACTTTTTTGATGTTCTCGATAAATTTGAAAAACCAAAAGAAATTGTTTTTGTTCCAAAGTTTAAAGAAAATGCGAATGGTAAGCTATTACGTAAACCAAGTTTAGTGTAACTGTATTAAAAGTAAGAAAAATTTGCTATATTTATCAGGTATTAACTTTAAAAACTGATAGTTATGAAATTTATTCTAGATCTGCCAAAGGTTCAGCAATTAAGTAAAAGCGAACTAAAACAAATTAAAGGAGGCGACTATATTTATTATTTAAATGGATATCAAATACGATGTGCTAAGCCACTTACTCAGGTTCCTACTTGCGAAAATGTACCTTCTTATTGTTTGATTTCTGCAGATATGTGTCCGTCTTAGTAAAACTAAAACAAAAAAGCCTTTAAAAATTAATTTAAAGGCTTTTTTGTTTTTATGAGATTTACTTACTCTGAAACTACAGTATTTTTTCTTTCCAGCAACGCCATATAAAATCCGTCGAAACCAGATTCAGAAGCTAATATTTTACGATCTTTAACGAAAGTAAATTGCTTCCCGATTTCAGTTTTTAAGAATTTTTCTACTTGTTCCTGATTTTCTGATGGTAATACGGAACAAGTTGCGTAAACTAATTTTCCGCCCGGTTTTACAATTTTAGAATAGCTTTCTAAAACTTCTGCCTGAACTTTACGGATATTATCAATAAACTCAGGTTTCAATTTCCATTTTGCATCAGGATTTCTTTTTAAAACTCCTAAACCACTACAAGGTGCGTCAATTAATACACGATCTGCTTTTTCGTGTAATTTTTTAATCACTTTTGTTGTGTCAATAATTCTATATTCAATATTAAAAGCGCCATTTCTTTTCGCTCTCAATTTTAATTGTTTTAGTTTGCTTTCGTACAAATCCATTGCAATCAATTGTCCTTTATTTTCCATTAAAGAAGCAATGTGCAGTGTTTTTCCTCCGGCTCCGGCGCACGTATCAACAATACGCATTCCTGGTTTTACATCCAAGAAACCGGCAACTAATTGTGAGTTAGCATCCTGAACTTCAAAAAGGCCTTGTTTAAAAGCGTCTGTCAAAAATACATTTGCTCTTTCTTTTAAAACTAAAGCTTCCGGTTGATCTTTTAAATATTCTGTTTCAATATTTAAATCCATCAAAGTATTTCTCAGGTTTTCTTTAGTTCCTTTAAGAGTATTCGTTCTTAAAATAACTTTAGCAGGTTGGTTTTGAGCAGCAATTTCTGTTGCCCAGACTTTTTCACCTAATTCTTTCACACCCAATTCATCCATCCAGTCCGGAATAGATTCTTTTAATGCTCTAACTTTAGAAAGTTCGTCAAAACGTCCTTTGATTTTTCTTTCAGGAGTTCCTTCTAATTGTTTCCAATCCGGAATTGGATATCCTCTTAAAACTGCCCAAACAGCAAACATTCTCCATAAATTCTCTCTGTCAAAAGGTTCTTTTACTTCGGCAATTTCTGCGTATAATCGTTTCCAACGAACAATTTCGTATATCGTTTCAGCAACAAACTTCCTGTCAGAACTTCCCCAACGTTTGTCTTTTTTTAATGCTCTTGCTACCACTTTGTCTGCATATTCTCCTTCATTGAAAATTGCATTTAAAGAATCGATGGTAGTATAAACTAAATTTCTGTGTAATCTCATTTTAAATATTTGAGTTGCAAAGGTACTATTAATTGATTGAAAGTTAAATTTTTAATTCTGATTGTTATTTTAACTTCTTTTATAAGAAAAAAAACACTCTGATAAAGTTTTAAAAGAGTGTTTTTTGAATGTATTTGTAAATGGATTTATTTTATAATTCTGGTCAATCCAATGTTTTCCGGAGCGTGAAGTACCATTGGAAATTTCTCTATTTTAACTGAACTGCTATCTAAACCAAATGCTCTTTCTTCAGACAAACTCAGTTTCTTGATAAAGAAATAAGAGTTCATGATGATATTTTCGTGCCATCTTAAGTCGTTATCATTAGATAAAAACTTCTCAGACAATACAAATTTAAAGTCTCCAATAATATTATTTTTGTTCAATGATTCATAACGGCTGGTAATATCTACTTCGCCACGTTTCACCATGTCACGAATTACTTCTCTGAACATTAAATTAATTTTTGTAGGTTCTCTAAATCCTAAATTAAAATCGATTCTGTAAATGTCATCTTTAGCAATTTCAGTAACCTTATATTGAGTTTTATAAGGTTCAGTAAGTATGTTTACGTGAACGAACCAGTAAATATCGGCTCTTTTTGGACGTTTTTGTAAAATTGAATAAATTACTTTTTCCTCTAATTCATCTACACGATTAGCATTTGTCATATAAACTAAATGCGTTGCGTATTTAGGGATTGATAAATCTTCACTCAACTCCATTAATACTTTTTTATAATCGTCAATTTTGATGATTTTAGTATAGCTTTTATTGATTCTTTTAGCAAGATACCAGATTGTCATAATCGAAATCAGCATCATTGCAATGATTAATGTTACATATCCGCCTTCGGCAAATTTTGTAATGTTGGCAATTAAAAAGCTAAATTCTATCAGAAGATAAATTGTAATAAGCGGTACCATCAAATACAATTTTACTCTTTTCATTATTAAATAATAATTAAGTAAAATAGTGGTCATAATCATACATAAAATGATGGCAAGACCGTAGGCATGCTCCATATTTCCTGATTTCTCGAAGTGTAAAACGATTCCAACACAACCAAAAAACAATAACCAGTTAATGGACGGAATGTATAATTGTCCTTTAACTTCAGTAGGATATTTGATTTTTACTTTAGGCCAGAAGTTCAATCTCATTGCTTCGTTTATCAAGGTAAACGAACCGCTGATAAGTGCCTGAGATGCGATAACAGCAGCTAGGGTAGCAACAACGATCCCGAATGGTAAAAACCAGTGTGGCATGATGAGGTAAAAAGGATTTCCGTTTTCTCCGCCTAATTGTTGCAATGTACTACCTTCATGATGAATTAAATAGGCTGCCTGACCAAAGTAGTTTAATACCAAAGTAGTTTTTACAAAGATCCAGCTGATTCTGATATTTTTTCTTCCGCAGTGTCCCATGTCTGAGTACAAAGCTTCGGCACCGGTTGTACATAAAAATACAAACCCAAGGACAAAGAAACCATCAGGATGAATGGATAATAAGTGGTAAGCATAATAAGGATTTACCGCTTTTATTACTTCCGGATGACTTATAATTTGGATTGTTCCCAATGTTCCTAACATGGCAAACCAAATTAACATCATTGGAGCAAAGAATTTTCCAACGAGCTTGGTTCCAAATTGTTGTATGGTAAACAGGATAAATAAAATCCCGATAACAATATATACTATTGTCTGGGTTTTCATTGTAGGATAAAACGCTCTAATTCCTTCAACGGCAGATGATATTGAGATGGGCGGCGTAATAATTCCATCGGCAAGCAAGGCACTACCACCAATTATGGCGGGCACAATGAGCCATTGAATTTTAGTCTTTTTGACCAGTGCATAAAGTGCAAAAATACCCCCTTCGCCATGATTATCAGCGCTTAAGGTGATAAGAACATACTTTATTGTGGTTTGTAATGTCAATGTCCAGAAGACACATGAAATTCCACCTAAAACAATATCAGAATTAATGGCGTAATCACCAAGTATGGCTTTCATTACATACAATGGAGATGTACCAATATCTCCATAAATAATTCCTAATGTGATCAATAAACCCCCTATAGACAACTTACTGTGTAAGTTTTTATGCGATGCGCTCATGTATGTTTTTATAAAAGACGGTTGCAAATTTACTGTTTTAAAACAAATTAGAATCAATTATAAGAAAAAAGATAAAAAAAAGCACAATCGTCAAATTGTGCTTTAGTTTTTTATTTAGAAATGCGAATTTAATATTAACCTCTTCTTCCGCCGGCGCTTCTTGAACCAGAACTACTTTCTCTTTGTGGCTGGCTGCTTCTTGACTCCTGACTTACTCTTGGAGCTTCAGAACGTTGTGTGTTTTGAGTGCTTTGTTGTCTTGCAGAGTTTCCTCTGTTTTCTGAACTTCCTCTGTTTTCTGAATAACTTCTAGGTGTTTCTGTTCTTTGAGTTGGAGCAGGTCTATTAGTATTCACACTGTTTTGAGAATTTACTCTTGGAGTATTTGTGTTGCTTTGGCTATAATCTCTTCTGTTTTCTGTTCTTGGAGTATTTTCAACTCTTGCAGAATTATTAGAATTATTTACAGTTGCTGCAGGAGTTCTGTTTGTAGTTGTCCCACGATTTGTATTATAATTTCTGTCTGTACCAGAAGTTCTGTTTTCAGCATAATTTCTATTTGGAGTTCTGTTATCATTAGAAACTCTTGAAGAAGTCGTTCTGTTAGTATTATAAGTATTTTGATTTCTTCCTGATGATTCTCTGCTTGCAATACGTCTTTGATCTAAATCATATCTGTTTGTTACATTAGAATGTCTTTGAGCAAAACTGTAGTCAGGACGTCTTGTTTCGTAACCATACGTACGTCTTGATGCATATAAAACCGGAGCTCTGTAACTTCTTCTTGTATTTACATAATTATAATGATTGTTTACGTTGATACAAACATTTATGTTGCTTCTGTATCTGTAAATTGGATAAGGTCTCCAGGCAGCATAATAGGTTGGATACACATTCCACGTCCAGCTAGAATAGTAAGGTCTGTAATTCGTAACCCAAAACGAAGTATAAATTACTGGCGCAACGCTATAAACCGGCTCATAGATATAGTTGTCTCCATATAAATAGGTGTTACCTACAACCTGAACGCTAACTTTATTATAATTATCTCTTTCTACATCAATTGTAGCAATATCCTGATAAACATCACGATCTAAAACCGACTGAATAATTACAACGTGAGTTCTGTCTTCTACAGACTCAATTACACGTAAATAATCAACCTGATCATCTCCATTTAAATCAAGATTAGATATTTGATATTTTGGATCATTCAAACGTCTTTCAAAATCCTGAAGATTTGCCGATTCACCAAAAATAGAAGCTACTGCTCTTAAATCTAGGTTATCGCTTATATCTGAATTTTTTGCATAAACAGTAGTCTGGCTTTGCACTGCACAAGAACCTAAACCTATTGCTAACATGGCTATTAAAAGTATTTTCGTTTTCATTTTTAAATCATATTAAGATTAATATTCTGGGATATCCAATTACTGTGCCAGAAAAAAACACCTAACTTATTTTATATTTTGTAAATAATTGTATTTTAGCACCCATTAAACAATTATTTATATGAAAAAAGTACTTTTATTTTGTTGCGCATTTGTTTTATTTATGTCTTTCAAGACCCTGCATCACAGTGATAAAGTAGCGTTAAATGGTTACTTTTCCAGTATTCAGGTTGATACTTTATTTAAGGATAAAATTAGTATTCGTGCGATATCAATAGACAAAAATAAAATTTGGTACGGTGGAGATAATTCTCGTTTTGGTTACTATGATTTAGATAAAAATGAGAAGTATGAAGAGCATATTTATCGTGATACTTTAAAGTTAGAATTTAGAAGCATTGCTCAGACTCCAAATGATGTTTTTTTACTAAGTGTAGGAAATCCTGCGTTACTTTATCAGGTTTCTAAAAAAACAAAAAAAATAAAATTAGTTTATAAAGAAGTTAATGACAAAGTTTTTTATGACAGTATGCAGTTCTGGAATGATAAAGAGGGAATTGCTGTTGGTGATCCTACAGAAGATACTTTTTCTGTAATTATTACTCGTGATGGAGGAGAAACATGGACAAAACTATTATCTGATAAATTGCCTACAAATGCTGCGGGCGAAGCTGCTTTTTCTGCAAGTAATACCAATATTGTAATAAAAGGAAATGATACATGGCTTGTTTCGGGAGGAAAAAAAGCAAGAACATTTTATTCTCCGGACAAAGGAAAAACATGGAAAGTTGTTGATACACCTATAACTCAGGGAAAAGAAATGGCAGGAATTTTTACTGCTGATTTTTATGATTCAAAATTAGGCTTTATTACAGGTGGTGATTATGATTTTCCGGACAAAAATAAAGATAACAAAGCATTTACTAAAGACGGAGGAAAAACATGGGAGCTGATTGGACAAAATGAAGGTTTTGGATATGCTTCATGTGTGCAGTACGTTCCGGGAAGTAACGGTATGCAATTGGTTTGCGTTGGATCTGGAGGATTGCAATATTCAACTGATAATGGAGCTTCATGGGTTCAGTTATCAAATGATACCAAGCTTTTTACAATTCGATTTTTAAATAAAAATACTGCAATTGCAGCAGGTTATAATAAACTGGTTAGAATCAATTTTAAATAAAAATAACAAGAACCCTAAATAATAAAGTAAGTATTATTATATAGGGTTCCTGTCGCTGTTGTTACGGTAAAATAAATCTTAATCTTTTGCAGCTTTATCTCGGTATTGCTGCAATAATTTACGATTAAAATCGTCTTCTGATTTTTTAAGTTTCAATATTTTTTTTGCTGACAATACCTTTTTTAAATTAGTATTGTATTTATCACGTAAGAGATATAATTCTTTGTCTGTGCTTTCCATCTGGGATAAAAGTGTTAAGGCATCTTTTTCAGACATTGAATTGATGTTGTCATCATCTAATTTACGCATATACGTTTTCATTTTTTGATGTCTTAATTCAAATTGTTTGTCGTCGTACGCATTATAAATAGGCCAAAACTTTTCTGCTTCTGTAGAAGTCAGTTCAAGTTCTGTTGTTAAAAAAGAAACTTTATAAGCTTTGATTTTTTCACGTTTCTCATCTGTTTTTCCGCTTTGAGCGTAAAATGAAAAACTAATCAGAAATAGCATTATTGCAAATATATTTTTGATTTTCATCTTTAAGTTGTTTTATTCGGAAATTAAATGCTCAATATTAGGGTTTGTTGCCAGAATATCCTCAAGAGTTTCATCTTCAATTGCAACATTTTTACTCAGTTTTTTAATGTCTTTCGCGTCTAGATTTTGAATTAGATCGTATTGATTTAAATTAGACTGATAGGCTAAATATGTTTCTAAAGTATCTTCATCAAGTTCTTTCGAGGTATTATTGTAATTGTTTACTATAGGTATCATCATTGCAATTACAACTACTGCAGCTGCAAGTAATGAAAGTACCTTTTTGCGTTTGTAAATCGGAATTACTTTTACTTCTTTTTCTTCGCTTATCTGTTGTAAAACTTTTGCCGAAAAATCATCAAAATAATTTTCCGGAGTTTTAAATCCAGTGGCTATTTTCGGTTCGTTTTCTAATTTAAATGCTTTCATAATGTTTATAAGATATGTTTTATAACAAAAGGTTTAATTTGATGTAACATATATTTCAATTTTTTTTACTGCATGATGATAAGATGCCTTTAAAGCACCAACCGAAGTTCCCAGAATTTCGGCAATTTCTTCGTATTTTAATTCCTGAAAATATTTCATTTTAAAAACCAATTGTTGTTTTTCCGGCAATGTTACAATGGCTTTTTGAAGTTTTATCTGAATTTCGTCACCGTCAAAATAAACATCGGCTTTTAAATTGTCGATGGTTTTATTTTGCAACGCTTCAGATGATAAACCGCTTAGTTTCGCTTTTTGATTCAAAAAAGTCAATGCTTCGTTAGTTGCAATTCGATACATCCAGGAAAAAAGCTTACTTTCTCCCTTGAAATTTTTTAGATATTGAAAAACTTTTACAAAAGTATTCTGCAAAACATCATCGGTATCATCATGATTCAAAACAATGTTGCGAATATGAGAATACAATGGTTTTTGGTAATCAGATACGAGTTTTTGAAACGCTGTGTTTTGCGTTTTAGGATTTAATAATTGAGCTATAAATTCCTTCTCGTCGGTCAAATTTTTCGATTTACTTTATTAGAATGAATTTTAAACAAAAGGTTTAATGCCAATTATTTTAGAATTCTGATTGTTCCTCTTCAGTAGTTGGTTTTGGTGTCGGTTTTGGCGCTTCTGCTGCTGGTTTTGGAGTAGTTGATGTCGCTGCAGGATTGTATGCAGGAAATTCTTTAACAACCGGAACCACTTTTGGTTTTATCGGATAATAAATCTCTGTTACCAATTTAGACGGACTTTTTACATCTAATTTGCTTACAGCTAAAATTTCAAGATGAGACCAGCTTAATTCAGGAGTAATTTTTTCTTTGTTGATAAAAGCTGTGGTTTTTGCCATTGCTTCGTTTAAATGCGTGTAATCACCTGTCAAGGTTGTTTTTACAGCTTCAAATCCGTTTAGTGTTCCGCCTAGAATATCACTTCCGGATGTTGTCATGATTTCTTTATTTGTAGGCAAACAAATAGAGATTTTTGCTAATCCTGTTGCGGTGTTGTAAGTATGATAAATTATAAAAGGTTTCCCGTTAGTCGATAAACCATTGTTTTGACTAAACTCAATAAGTTTAGGGATTACAATTCTGACGTTTTTATTGATTTTTGCAATTTCACTGGTAAACGTTTGTTTGATGTAAGCAGTTTCAGTTTTCTTTACAATTCCGTTTACTTTTACAGCAAAAGTTTTAGTTTCAAAATCTAAATTTTTATCAATATTAGCAAGGCTTTTTTCGTAAATAGTTCCAATAACTTTGTCAGAGCCTCCGTTTAGAGCCGCATAAACTTTGAACAAAAAGCTCATTGTTCCGCTTGATTTCCAGGTAACTTTTGTTTTTCCTGCGAGCGTATCTTTAAGCGTCCAGTTTACATCAGCTTCGGTACCGTCATATTTCATTTTTTGCTGAATACTTTCTCCTTCTATAGCTTTTAAGGTAATTGCATTTCCTTTTCCTTCGGTTCCATCCCAATAAAATGAAGCACCATTTCCTGTAGTTTTATTTGGGAAAGTCATTTTTATCGTAGGATCTTCAATAGCCCATGATTCAAAATCCTCATAATTTCTAAAATCATTTATATAATTATAAACAGTTGTTCTTGGTGAATTGATCACTTTGCTTCTTTCTACAGAAAAAATCCCTTTTTGGGTGGCGACAAAAACAGTTAGGGCAACTAAGCTTAATAATAGTAATAGAAATAAATATTTTAGAATCTTCATTGTAGTCGGTTATTTTGAGTCGTAAAGTTATAAATTTTATTAGTAGTCACGCTAATTGTGCTGCAATAAAAGTGAACTTTATGAAATTATATTGATCAAAAAAAGCTTTAAACATAACGTTTCCGAATAAGTTTAATTATAAATTTTTCAGAAATTATTTCTTCTAAATATAGTAATAAATATTTGAAATTATCTTTTAAAGTAAAATTTGATCACAAACAGAAGGGCAATAAAAATCAAAAATGCTATTAGTACTTTGTAGTTTCCTTTGTAAAATATTTTGTGTAATGCCAGATCTTTTCGATAGGCAAATATCATTACGATTACAAATGCAATAAAAAAACAGAGCGCGAATATTAATTGTCCTTGACTAAACATAGTAAAAATTATTTTTGACAAATTTAGAGAATTGTATATGAATAGTTGCTAATTTGGCATTTCATTTAAGCAAATAAAATCATGAGGAAACAACTTGATGCAGTTACTGAATTTCATACTGCTTTTAAAATAGGTCACAGTCAAACGCCAATTGCAGATTTAGGCGAAATTAAAAAAACGCTTCGCTATAATTTAATGAAAGAGGAGAATGAGGAATATCTTGAAGCAGTTCAAAACAATGATCTTGTTGAAATTGCTGATGCTCTTGGAGACATGATGTATATTTTATGCGGAACAATTATCGAACACGGTTTGCAGGATAAAATTGAGGCTGTTTTTGATGAAATTCAACGTAGTAATATGAGTAAATTAGGCGAAGACGGTCAGCCAATTTACAGAGAAGACGGGAAAGTATTAAAAGGTCCGAATTATTTTAAACCTGATTTTTCGAAACTTTTATAAAAAACTTGATGGAAAAATTTTGACAAGTAGAAATATGAAAAAATTTGACGCAAAGAACGCTAAGATTTTATATCAGCTGGATTTTGTAAAAACACAAAGTTCGCAAAGCTTTGTGTAATTTTTGTCATTTCGACGAAGGAGAAATCACACTCAGGATTCGACAAAGATTTGCGATTTTGATTGCGGAGTTTCTAGTGTGATTTCTCCTTCGTCGAAATGACAAGATTGTGTTTGACATTCCTGTTGTCTTCGTTAAGTTAGTTTGCATTATAGTTATAATATAAAATAAGAAACCCGACAGTTTTGGACTGCACCCAAAAGTTTAGACGAATTTATAATTAAATTTGATAATAATGAGCTCGATATTGTATCGGGCTCATTCCTTTTAGATTAAGTTTTATTCGATCATTATTATAATAGTCTATATAT
>NZ_JAGYVZ010000003.1 GCF_018380615.1 Flavobacterium psychroterrae
GTCCGAAAACAGATTTACTAGAAAAATAATTACTTTTACTCATCGTATTTTGTATGTCGAAACACAAATTTACGATTCATTTAAAGAAGCCATCTTTTTGGCTTCTTTTTTTATCGGACAACAATGAATTCATTTATAATTTTATAATAATTTAAAGCTTCCACTTTTAATTCTTTAATAGTTTCAGATGGTAGTTCTTTTAATAATTGATTTTGAATATGACAAATTATTTCAACAATCTCTTTACAATAAATTGAAGGATTATCAAATTGATTTATCGGCGAAAATCTGTGACCTAAATATCCTCCTCCACAAATAGATTCAAGTGAGCAATTGTTGCATACTCGACAAAGATTGTCATGTCCATTATAATATTTGCGTGCTAGTTCAGAACCTTGATAAATTGCACTAAGCTCATCTTTTATAACATTAAACTTTGTTTTTGTAAAACCATTTCCACATATTCTTAATGTATCAACTGTTTCAATACTCCCATTTGTTTCTATAACTAATGTATCGTTAATCCCTTTTCCAAAATTTTCCGAATTTTTATCCAATCCTAATATTAAACCAATTAAATCGTTTAGGGGTCTTATTTCTGGCTTTTTTAAATCTTGGTCTTCATACCACAGATTAAACATTTCAA
Organism: Flavobacterium psychroterrae; assembly: GCF_018380615.1. Classification (GTDB taxonomy): domain Bacteria; phylum Bacteroidota; class Bacteroidia; order Flavobacteriales; family Flavobacteriaceae; genus Flavobacterium; species Flavobacterium psychroterrae. Next base: position 647 of record NZ_JAGYVZ010000003.1, read on the forward strand.
CTAACCAAGATCCAATTTTTGGAACTGAGTTTTGATTTGATAAAATATAATTAAAATCTTGAAAGAGAAAATGAACTGAATGTGCTTCTAATTTTTTAAAGTGTTCATAAACATCCTTCGGTTTTTCATCTGTATCAATTACACATAAAAAATCGCTATATTCTTTACCATAAACTTCTTTGATAAAGTTAGATCCCTTGATTATTTCATTATAAGAACCTTTACCATTATGATAAATTCTATTTTTATTATTCGAACTTGAAGTCCCATCTAAACTAATCCCTATTCCAATTCCTAAATCACTTAATTCTTCACAGATTTTTTTATCTATTAATACTCCATTTGATTGCATGGTATAGGACATTTCAATAGTTTTAGGAATAATTTGATCTACTAGATTAATAAAATCTTTAAAAAAAATTATTCCGGCAAGTAACGGTTCTCCACCATGAAAAATTATTAAAAATTCTGTTAGGTTATTTTCAATACAGTGCTTTTTTATTCTCACTAACATAGATTTGACAATATGTTTTGACATAAATTTTGGCTGCGATTTATAACTGTCATCCCCCATATTATACATATAACAATATGTACAATTAAGATTGCATCTGCTAGCAACCTTAACTACTAAGTGTGTTGTTCTCATTTACTTTAATTTATTAAAGCACGAAAATTAATTCGTGCTTGTAACATGAAAATGCAACCTTTAAACATTAATTTTAATTAAGTTAAAAATTACTTTGTAACAGGTCTTGGCTTTTTTGTACCTGTACTCTCGGCATACGTTCTTTCAGAATATGAACCTATAATTTGTTTCATTTGATTCCTGTCCAATTTGTTTAATAAGTCGAGAACATTTTCTTCTTTACTAAAAAAAAACTTTTTTTCATTTTTCATTTTACTTTTTTTTAATTTATTAATATTTTGAAAAATTTCATAATATAGGAACTCTGCGCACAAGTTAAAATCCAAATATTTTGAAAATTTCATTTTTCAAAAGTAGGAAAAAACATGTTTATAGTTTTTATTTTTGTAGGATATTTTTAGGCTTTTTTTAGGAAAAATGAAAAAATATTCATAATCTATTAAGAAATAGAAGTATATTAGTTTTTAATTCATTTAAGATGAAACATGAAAATTTAATAAACGCTAGAAAAGAAAAAGGATTTACTCAAAAGGAAATGGCAGATATGCTCGCTATGGAGCAAACTACTTATTCTAAAAAAGAAAGAGGAATATCTCGAATAAGAGAAAATGAATGGGTGCTTTTTGCCAAAATTTTAGATAAGGATATTCATCAACTCAAAAGAAAAAATAAAACTTCAACAAATACTGACATTATTAACCATGGATTGTATTTAAAGATTATAGGAACAATTCTGAAATTTAATCAAAAATTAGAAGATGAAAATATTCTCCTTAAAAAACAATTAAGAAAAGAGTTATAAGAAATAGATTAAACGGAATAAAAATTTAAAACATAAAAAAACAGAGAAGATTAAAATCTTCTCTGTCAGGTATTTAAAGACCATATTTATTAGAAATACAATTTCTGTAGGACATGGCACTGGTTAACCCTAACCAATTAAAATCAACTCAGTGACCAATTTCTTAAGAATCCCTACACCAATCATCAATGTTGGGAAATTTGCTCAATGTTCCACGATCGAGCGCCTACAAATTAAAAAAAACATGACTAAATTCTAAAAAAGGCTATTTCGTACTTCTATTAAAACGGTTAAAAATTAACAACAAAGGCGACTTGTATCACAAATACCTGCTAATGTATTTACAGGACAGGTTCCGCCTACGGGTATTAAAACACAACCAGCTTCTATTGCATATATCCAACATTCCGGAATTCCTCCTTTTATTGTTTTCTGCTCATTTTTGCTAATATGCTGTGCATCTTCTAAACTCAAAATACTTTTTAACATCTATATATTTTGCTACAATTAAATTTTATTCAAATGGAAACTTACAATTTCCTGTACTTCCTTCGCTCAAACCAGGAATTGATCCGTCAGGGCAATATGCAAAACAAGATGCACTACTGGACACATTTCCTCTAACACAAAAGCAATGACAAGTAGATGGCTGAATTGGCTGCCCGCCTTGTATAACTTTTTGCTCATGTGAACTTAATAAATGAGCTCCTTCAAGGTTTAAGATGTTTTTTATCATGATAATTCGTTTTTGATATTTTTATTTACTCTTTCATTTAATCTTTTTCCAAAACAACAATACTGCTTAACTTATTTATCATCCTGAAACTATGCTGTTTTTTCAAGAACTTCGGTTTCTTTTTCTTCTATATAATCGTTTAGAAAATATTTCAATTCGCTTAATTCATATTCTAAAGGAAATATTCTTTCATTTACAATTTTAACCGGTGTATAATTAAAATTATTTTTAGAACACCATTCATATTGCTTTTGTATTTCCTGATTGATCATCATATTTACTGAATCAACATGCCACTTTTTCAACCATTTTTTGAGACCTATTTTTTTAATATGCCAGTCAGATATTGCTTCAACCGTTTTTCCTGGCGTTGCTCTATTTATGGTTAAAAGTCTTTCGACAACTGCTTTATATGGATTCTCTGCATTTTCTGGATTAATATTGAATAAAACGTTTAAATAAATCTTATCCGGAAATCTTAATACCAAATCAAATGCTTCCTGAAATGTTTTATGGCAATGATCGCAACTCGGACTAATAATAATAGAAAGCTTTACTGCTGCATTTCTATTTCCAAAATTCAAACCTCTTAAATCTTCAAACCCACTTGTGTAAGGAACTTTTTTTGATAAGAAATCCAATAAAGAGTAGTTTCTTTTAAACTTTTTCATCTCTTTTAAAGAATTCTCATTTCCTAAAATATTTTTTATCATCGATTTTAAAATAGACCAGATTGGCACAAGAAAAACTACAGCTAATAAGAACGGAAATAAAATCTCAAAACTAAAACTTAACGTAAACAGATCAGATGCAAACCAAATAACACTTTGTGCAAAAATCAAAACTGATACTACCAGACACATTATGCACCATTTTTGAATTTCAAATTTTTGAATCCAAATTGAAGAGACCAAAACAGGTATCGCCAATAAACTTAAAAATCCAACTAAAATAGCCGACTCTAAAGGCTGAACTAAAATTGCTATCAAACTTGATCCAAAAAAAATAAGCGGCAAATCTGAAAAATTAATCCATTTATCTCCTATTACTTCTTTACCGTTTATAACAGAACTACAAGAAGAATTTGAACTTAGATTACAGAATTTTGAAATAATACTATTTTTAAATCCCAACTTTTCCTGAACAATAAATAAACTTATAAAAAAACCCAAAATTGATGTTGTTAAAAAAACAACACTAAACAAGTTATAGGTATTATAGAAAAAAGACATCCCAACTAATAATAAAAGAGGTAACGTATATTTTAACCAACTGAATTCAACCTTTAAATTATCTCTCGCAATTACATTATTAGGTTCAATTGCCACAATAACTCCATTCCAGTCTAAAAGGAATTTTTCATATGGCATTTTTATGCTTCCTCTTTTAATTGTATTAATACGAACAAAATTTTTTGCCTTTTCTACTAGTATAAGTTCCTCTTTAAAATATGCTAAAAAATTAGATGGCAAATCCACTATTTGTTCTTTTGAAACTCGTACGGCAGCATTCTCTATTGAAAGCAAATCCAAAGAATCTGTTATCGCAAATAAGCTTGGATAATTAGGATGAGAAAGAAACAAATCTTTAAACTCATTTTTAATTTCCGAGTACCTATTTATTTGTAGAAATTTTTGAACAAGTTTTAACATCTTTTCGAATCTTTAAAATCATAATTACAATGCAAATATTGGTGTTTTTATTGATAAAAAAGTGCTCAAAGCATACAATTTATTAATTATACTACATACAATTTATAAATTATATCAGTCTGAATAAAAACACAAACAATTGTTTTACAGCATATTAAAGTGTTTTTTCATTGTCAAAAACTCTCAAACCCCTAATCTCGACTAAGGGTTTTGCTTTTTGTCTAGTTTTGATAAATCAATAAACCTAATTTATAAAAACATGACAAAACAGGTATTAAATTTCGAAGATTTTGAGATGGAAAAACTATCTAAAAAGGAACAAAAAACAGTTCGTGGAGGTGATACTTATGTAGATCCATCTAAAGGAATTGGAAGTTGAACTCATTAAATAAATCAATATTTATAAAATATAAAATCAATGAAAAATACTAAATTAAAACTTGACGATTTCAGAATAGAAAAATTGGATATTAGCAAACAAAAAATAGTACTTGGAGGTGGTGGTGGTGATCCTCCTTTAACTCCGGATGAAGTAGATCCAGGTAAAGGTATTGGAAGCGGAAATCAATAAAATTATAAACTCAAAAACTAAAAAAATAATTATTATGAAAATTACAAAATTAAAACTAGAAGATTTTAACTTAGAAAAATTAACAAAAAATCATCAAAAAGAAGTTTTTGGAGGTGATGGAGGTGGTGGAGGCGAAGAACCTATTGATCCAGGAAAAGGAACCGGAAAAGGGGGAAATGGTTAAATAAAATCTTGAATTGCATATTTTAAATCGAAAAATAGTTTGAAACCAACAAAAAACTATTCATGCTATGGGAGAAATTAGATTCCAGATTTCAGCAAGAAATGAGAGAAAGCAACGATCTAACCCATTTTATTACATATTATATATTATTCGCAAATTGAGCTGGAGATACTCCAGTTCGTTTGCGAAATGATTTAGCAAACGATACTGCATTTTTAAACCCAACACTTTCTGCAATTGCCTGAGTAGAATATTTACGATACATATGATTGGTAATCATCTCGTTAATCACATAATTAATTTTAAGCTCATTTGAATATTCTCCAAATGATTTCCCAAATCGTTTATTAACAACGTAAGATAAATAAGTAGTATTTGTTTTTATCTTTTTAGCCACATACGACAACGTGAAATCAGCATGTAAGTATTCGTGCTTACTTTCAAGAGCAAGTAATTTCTCGACTATTTTATTCTCTTTGGCCTCATCAATACTTAAGTTGACGTTTTCTTTTTTAAATTGAATTTCTTCCTGTTCTTCTGCCTCAACCAAAACTTCTTCAGGTTCTAGACTTTTCTTTTCTAAATTGGCTTTGAACTCTTCAATTAAAGCATTCATTTTTTTGTGAGCCTTATTTTTATCTCTAATATTTTTAATTAATAAAAACACAATACCAACAAATAAAACGACATAAAAAACTTTTAAAGCTTTATTCAAAAAAACTTCATATTTGTATTTTTCCTGAATAGATATCATTTCATTTGCTAAGCCGCCTACTCCTAATTTATAATTGACCTCTAATGCCTCTTCTCTTAATTTAGCTTCAGATTTTTCATAATTATCTAAATAAATTTTTGAGTGTTTGTAAGCAAGTTCAGGTTTTTTAAGAATATTGTAAATTTTAGCCTGGTAATAATTTGATTTTAGATAGTCAACATGATTACTGTTAGTTAAAGCTGAAATTGAATCTGTCTTTTTAAAGAAAACCAATGCTTTATCATATTTTTTTGTTGTATAATATATGTCGCCTAAATTATAATTAGCAACACATAATAAATCTTGTTGATTATTTTGTTGTGAAAAAAACACAATATCATAATATGTTTTTTCAGCATTTTTATAATCGCCCTTCCAGCTGTAAACATTTCCTAAACTTAACTTTGCAGTCGTTTTATTCTCAGCAAAATTTTGAGAATAATCTACAGTTTTCTTATAAAAATATTCTGAAGAGTCAAGTAAATATCTTTTTTTCAGATTTTTCATGAAATAGTTCTCATAAGAACTACCTAAACTAAGATTGATATTACTTTTTCTGTTTAAAAATTGCTCTTTAGTAAATAAGCCTTCATTTTTATCAAGAAAATCATTGAGTTGTCTTAAATTTTTAATTGCTAATTGGTAATTTCCAACGGATTCGTTTATTAAAGCAATATTAGCCTTAAATTTAAGGATTTGAGTTATGTCTCCTATATTTATAGAAAGCTTCATTCCCTCCTGATAAACATCCAGGGCTTTACTAAAGTTTCCTCTTTTCCATTCTGTTAATCCGTTATAATTATAAATGTAAGATTCCAATTGTGTCCTGTCTCGCGAATCAGGCATTTTTTTCAGGAAAGCAAGAGATAATTTATATTTTTCCTTAGATTGTTTTATATTACCTTTCATTTGTAGCAAATAGGACATTGCCCCATTTGCAAAGGCTAAATGTTTATAGTTATTCGATTTAGCCATTTTATTGGCATAAACCAGAGCACTATCAACATTTGCATTTCCATTTAATCGAATCTTATCTTGTAAAATTAAGTACTCTTGTTCTGTTAAGGCACTTTTTTGTTGAGCAAATGCATTATTCAGAACAAAAAAGAGTAAAAAAGAGATGATCAGCCTCATTCATTTTGTTTTTGGAATCTCAAAAATAGCTTATAAATTTTCAATAAACTAAAATAAATTTGCATTTATACTATTTTTCTTCTTTCATAGATATTAAAATATAACATTTTAACATTGTTTTGTTATATTTTTATTCCGTAAATTTGTTTTGTAAAACTATCAAAAATGAAACCAGACCTATTTCAAGCTCCAGATTACTATAACCTAGACGATTTACTGACAGATGAACATAAATTAGTTCGCGAATCAGCACGTGCATGGGTAAAAAGAGAAGTCTCTCCTATTATAGAAGAATATGCTCAAAAAGCAGAATTTCCTAAGCAAATTATTAAAGGACTTGGAGAAATTGGTGGTTTTGGACCCTATATTCCTGTTGAATATGGAGGTGCAGGTTTAGACCAAATTTCATACGGCTTAATTATGCAGGAAATCGAACGCGGAGATTCTGGCGTAAGATCAACCTCATCTGTTCAGTCTTCTTTAGTAATGTATCCTATATGGAAATACGGAAACGAAGAACAACGAATGAAATATTTGCCAAAACTGGCAACGGGAGAATTTATGGGATGTTTCGGTTTAACCGAACCAGATCACGGTTCTGATCCGGGAAGTATGATTACCAATTTTAAAGATAAAGGAGATCATTATCTTTTAAATGGAGCCAAAATGTGGATTTCAAATGCCCCTTTTGCAGATATTGCTGTTGTTTGGGCAAAAGATGAAACAGGACGAATTCACGGTTTAATTGTGGAACGCGGCATGGAGGGTTTTACAACTCCTGAAACTCATAATAAATGGTCGCTTCGTGCATCATCAACCGGAGAATTAATTTTTGACAATGTAAAGGTGCCTAAAGAAAATCTTTTACCTAATAAATCAGGATTGGGAGCGCCTCTTGGTTGCTTAGATTCTGCTCGTTACGGAATTGCCTGGGGAGCAATTGGTGCGGCGATGGATTGTTACGACACGGCTTTAAGATATGCCAAAGAAAGAATCCAGTTTGGGAAACCAATTGGAGGAACTCAGTTACAACAGAAAAAACTGGCAGAAATGATTACCGAAATAACAAAAGCCCAATTATTAACATGGCGCTTAGGCGTTTTGCGTAACGAAGGAAAAGCAACAACAGCTCAGATCTCAATGGCAAAACGTAATAATGTTGATATGGCAATTCATATCGCACGCGAAGCCAGACAAATGTTAGGCGGAATGGGAATTACCGGAGAATATTCAATCATGCGCCATATGATGAATCTTGAAAGTGTTATTACCTATGAAGGAACTCACGACATACATTTACTAATTACCGGAATGGATGTAACTGGAATTCCAGCATTTAAATAACAAACAACTATTAAAATATATACAAAATCAATATGAAAAGCTTCTTGTTATCCAAGAAGCTTTTTATCTTTGCAAAAAAATACGCAAATGAATATTGAAACTATACACAATAGCATTCAACCTCAAAAAGATCAACTTTTACAACATTCCTTATACAATAAAATCCAAAGCATTGATGATTTGCATCGTTTTTTAGAAAGTCATGTTTTTGCGGTTTGGGATTTTATGTCATTATTAAAAGCTTTACAAGCTAAACTTACTTGTACAACAACACCCTGGTTTGCTACAAAAAATCCTGAAACAAGATATTTAATCAACGAAATTGTTCTTGCCGAAGAAACAGATTTAACTATTGACGGAAGAAGACAAAGTCATTATGAAATGTATCTTGAAGCAATGGAAGATTGTGGTGCCGATACAAACGGAATCAACAATTTTTTATCTGAAGTAAATTCGCTTCATAATATTTTTGTTGCCATAAAACAAAGTTCATTGCACCCGGATATTAAAGGTTTTTTAGATTTTACTTTTAGAGTAATCGAACAAGGAAAACCTCATGAAATTGCTGCAGCATTTACTTTTGGAAGAGAAGATTTGATACCGAGTATGTTTACTGCGATTTTGAAAAACTTTCAAAAAAATCTTCCTGACACAGATTTAAGCAAATTGCTCTATTATTTTGAAAGACATATTGAATTAGATGCTGATGAACACGGACCAATGGCGATGCAAATGATATCTGATTTATGTGAAGATGATGCCCAAAAATGGAAAGAAGTGGAAGAAGTTTCAATTCTTGCATTAGAAAAACGAATCGGACTTTGGAATGCCATCGAAGAACAAATTCTGATGAAAACAGAAATGGTATAAAAACCGAAATAAGTTATTTAACGTAACTATTTGTTTAGAATGAACCGAAACTTAATTTACCTAAATTATGAACCCACATTTCAAACAAATAGTTATTGTTATTCTCTCCATATTCCTTTTAAGCTGCAGCTCTGATGAAACAAAGTCAGAAATCGCTGTTACTCCAGATCCCATTATTCCACCAGTTACACAAGTTCCTCCTGTTAACACGGTTTCAAAAACTGTCCATTATTTAGCTTTAGGAGATAGTTATACAATAGGTCAAAGTGTTTGCGAAACCTGTCGTTATCCTGAACAATTAAAAGCAAGTCTAAAAGCCATTTATCCTCAAACTAACTTTTCATTAAAAGTAATTGCGACAACTGGATGGACCACGACAAATCTAATTTCGGCAATAAATAATCAGAATTTAGATGCTAATTATGATTTAGTTACTCTTTTAATTGGCGTGAACAATCAATATCAAGGAAAAGATTTCTCTATTTATGAAAACGAATTTCCTGAATTGGTAAAAAAAGCAATTACTCTGGCAAAAGGGGACAAAAAAAATGTAATCGTAATTTCAATTCCAGATTATGCTTATACGCCGTTTGGAACAATTCAAATGCAGGGTCAGGGAACAAAAATCTCAACCGAAATTGCACAATACAATACTTTTGCCGAAGATTATTGCAAAGCAAATGGCGTAGTTTTCGTTTCAATAACTGATATTACACAAAAGGGAATTGAAAATCCAAATTTAGTTGCAGGTGATGGTTTGCATCCTTCAAAAGAAGCTTATACTTTGTTTACAGATCGTATTTTACCAAAAGTAAAGATTGCTATACAGGATTAATAATTTTTAAGATAAGTACTAATACATGCAAGTTTCACCGCCAAAAGAGTTATCACCTTACATCAAACATTATCTTTTTTTAGATAGCAAGGAAACTGATATCCAGAAACTTCGTCTATTTTCTGATGGCAATACCGGGATTGTGTTTTCTTTAAAAAACAAACTGATCTCGGACATTAACAATTATAAAGTAAAAAATTATTTACCAAGTTCCTTTTTGTACGGACAACTTAATGGTTTTAAAGAGATTTATTCTGATAAGGAGATTTCTCTAGTAATCGTTGTTTTTCAGCCGAATGGAATATACCAACTTTTGGGCATTCCTGCCAATGAATTTCAGGATTCCATTATTTCTATTGATGCTATTTTAGGCTTAGATACTTTAATTCTTCAGGAACAATTATCGGAACAAAATAATGAAAAGAAAATAGCACTTTTAAATCAGTTTTTTAGAAAACTGGCAAATAAAAAATCGATTCCAAATCAGTTACTAATAAATAGTTCGCTGGATTTTATTCTTGCAAACAAAGGACTTTTCTCTGTAAAACAATTGGTTGAATATACAGGTTATACAGAAAGACATCTGGAAAGAAAATTCAAAGAATGCATTGGATTAAATCCAAAGAAATTTGGCAACGTTATAAGGCTGCATTATTTTCTTAAATTATTAAAAGATAAATCTGAAGCAACTAATTTGACCACAATTTCTTATGATGCAGGATTTTCAGACCAATCTCATTTGATAAAAGAATTCAGAAAACATACCGGAATCTCTCCAAGAGAATATTTATTTAATACCGGAAAACTAGCCAATAATCTAATCAAAACTCCTTCTTCAGTTTTACTTTAAAATGTCGGTTTTATACAATTTATAGATTTTCCTGAACGCTAATTTTGACTAATCATTAATAGCGTAAAATATGAAAAATCTAAAAATAGCCACAGCTCAGTTCGAAAATAAAAGTGGCGACAAAAACTATAATTTATCTGTAATAGAAAAACTTTCAAAAAAAGCATCAAACGAAGGTTGTGATGTGATTTCGTTCCATGAATGCTCCATAACCGGATATACTTTTGCAAGACATTTATCAAAAGAACAAATGCTGGATTTAGCAGAAATAATTCCCACAGGAGAAAGCATTTTAAAACTTATTGAAATTGCTAAAAACCATGATATTATCATATTAGCCGGTCTTTTTGAGAAAGATGAAAATGATAATTTATTCAAAGCTTATGTTTGCGTTGACAAAAATGGATTAGTTGCAAAATACAGGAAACTTCATCCGTTTATAAATCCATATTTAACCCCTGGAGATCGTTATTGTATTTTTGAAATCGAAGGTTGGAAATGCGGCATTTTAATTTGCTATGACAATAATATTATCGAAAATGTCAGAGCCACAAAACTTTTGGGAGCTGATATTATTTTCATGCCACACGTTACAATGTGTACGCCTTCGACCAGACCTGGAGCTGGTTTTGTTGCACCTCAACTTTGGAAAAACCGGGAAGCTGATCCTACTTCTTTACGACTGGAATTCGACGGAATGAAAGGTCGCGACTGGTTAATGAAATGGTTGCCGGCACGAGCTTATGATAATGCCATTTATGCCGTTTTTTCAAACCCAATTGGTATGGATGATGACCAACTAAAAAATGGCTGTTCGATGATTGTTGATCCTTTTGGAGATATCATAGCCGAATGCCGATCTTTTGAAGACTCTTTTGCAACAGCAATAATTACTCCTGAAAAAAATATTCAGGCTGGAGGAAATCGCTACATAAAAGCAAGAAGACCAGAATTGTATCGCGATATAATTGGTCAAAATCATGAATCTGAGCAAAATGTAGTTTGGCTGAACTCTGATAAAAAAAGTTAAAACAAAGAATTTTAATGGCTTTAAGCCAATGAAAATTTATCTTTACAGCATTCATTAATTTACAGAATACAACCCAATAATGGAATTTTTTAAAACTACAAAGGAAGATATCGACGCTGTTTTCGATATTTATAACGAAGCTACATCTTATCAAAAAACTGTCAATAACAAAAGCTGGAGAGGTTTTGAAAGAGCACTTATCGAAAAGGAAATTGCTGAAAACCGTCATTTTATAATCAAAGAAGGTGATGAAGTTGCGTGCACATTTGTACTTACTTTTGATGATTTAATCATTTGGAAAGAAGCAAGTAAAGACCCGGCGATATATCTTCATAGAATTGCTACGAATCCAAAATTTAGAGGACAATCTTATGTCAAAAAAATCATTGGATGGACTAAAACTTACGCCAAAGAAAATGGTAAAGAATACATCAGACTTGATACACATAGCGGAAACGAAAGAATAAACAAATACTACACAAGTTGTGGTTTCGATTATAAAGGAATTAGCACGATCGAATGGACAAGCGAATTACCGGAACATTATAAAGAAGGTTCTTTTAGTTTGTTTGAGATTAGGCTTTAGTTATTAATTTAATCTAAAAATAATAAACCCCTTGCGAAAAATAATTCACAAGGGGTTTTCTTTATTTAAAACTGCAAAAAAAAATAAGAAAAAACTTAAACTAAAAAATAATTACATTTGAGCATTTCCGCCATTTTTCAATTATAAATTCAGTTATTATATTTTAAATTCAGACATTTAATTCTGTTAGTTTATATTTGGATAAATGCGTTCGAAAACATGAGTGAAAAAAAGATTATTCCGCTTGATTCAAATACTTTTCCTGAACGGAATAAAGCAAATCATAACGATGAATTGCTACTTGTTAATAAAAGACTCGCAGAGCAAATTGAAGTCCGAAAAAAACGTGCCGCAGAACTAATTATTGCTAACAAGGAACTGGCGTATCAAAATAAAGAAAAGGAAAAACGTGCTGCCGAATTAGTTGTTGCCAATACAGAACTTGCATATCAAAATCAGGAAAAGGAAGATCGTGCCGCAGAACTTGTCATTGCAAATACTGAACTGGCGTATCAAAATAATGAAAAAGAAAAACGTGCCGATGAATTAAGTATCGCAAATTCTGAACTTATCTTTCAAAATAAAGAAAAAGAAATACGCGCTGCCGAACTCGTTATAGCTAATATGGAGCTGGCATATCAAAATCAGGAAAAAGAAGATCGGGCTGCTGAACTTCTGATAGCAAATAATGAACTTACTTTTCAAAATAATGAAAAAGAAAAACGTGCCGCTGAATTAATTGTTGCAAATACAGAACTTGCTTATCAAAATCAGGAAAAGGAAGACAGGGCATCAGAACTTGTTATTGCCAATAAAGAACTAACTTTTCAGAATAAAGAAAAAGAAATACGCGCTGCAGAACTGGTTATCGCTAATATGGAGCTGGCATATCAAAATCAGGAAAAAGAAGATCGGGCTGCTGAACTTCTGATCGCAAATAATGAACTTACTTTTCAAAATAATGAAAAAGAAAAACGTGCCGCTGAACTTGTAATCGCAAATACAGAACTGGCATATCAAAATCAGGAAAAGGAAGATCGCGCATCAGAACTTGTTATTGCCAATAAAGAACTTACTTTTCAGAATAAGGAAAAAGAAAAACGCGCTGTAGAACTGCTTATCGCGAATATGGAGCTGGAATATCAAAATAATGAAAAAGAAGATCGTGCTGCTGAACTTATTATTGCAAACGCTGAACTTACTTTTCAAAATAATGAAAAAGAAAAACGTGCTGCCGAATTAATTCTTGCAAACAACGAACTTGAGGCTTTTACTTATATTTCAAGTCATCATCTTCAGGAACCTTTAAGGAAAATACAGGTTTTTTCGGATCGAATATTAACAGATGAACATCATAATTTAACCGAAAAAGGTAAATACTATTTTGAGCGTATTGAAGTTTCGGCTTTTCATATGCAAGCACTTATAAATGATTTATTAAATTATTCCCGAACAAGCGTAACGGAGAAAAAATTTGAAATTGTAAGTCTTAATGAGATTGTTAATAATGTATTAGATAATTTAAAACAAGAAATAAAATTAAAAAATGCAATTATCGAAATTTCCGGAGATTGCAAAGCTTATGTGATTTCGTCACAGTTTGCGCAACTTATTCATAATTTGTTAAGCAATTCTTTAAAGTTTTCGAAAAAAGGCGAAACTCCCCGAATTATTATAAAAAGCATTTATACTAAACCTAAAACAAAAAACCTTCCGTCATCTGCAGATTATTGTCATATTACAATTAGCGATAATGGTATTGGATTTGATCCTCAATTTGAAAGTCGGGTTTTTGAAATGTTTCAGCAACTTAATAATAAAAATGATTATAAAGGAACAGGAATTGGTCTGGCAATTGTAAAAAAGATTGTAGAAAACCACAACGGAATTATTAAAGCAACCGGTAAACTTGGTAAGGGAGCAAAATTTGATATTTATATTCCGGTTGTGTAAAATTGAAAACCGTATCTTACAAAAACAGTCTGTTTTTTACTAAAATTTATTTTTCTCTAAAAATTTTAAATATCTTTGATGTATGAGCACAACAACAAAACCATATCATATAGGGCGAAAAATAAGCCGTATTCGTGAACTTAAAGACATGAAACAAGAAGCACTTGCACAGGCTTTAGGAACAAATCAGCAAGCAATCTCAGCTATCGAAAACAGCGAAAACATAGACGAAGAAAAACTTACAGAAGTGGCAAAAGCTCTTGGAGTTTCTGTTGAAGCAATTAAAAACTTTTCAGAAGAAAATATGATTAATTATTTTAATAGTTTTTATGACAGTAGTAGTGGAAACGGAGTCGTTAACGCTACTAATTATGAATGCACATTCAATCCTTTAGACAAAGTTGTAGAACTTTATGAACGTTTAGTTCAGGTTGAAAAAGATAAAAATGAATATTTAGAGAAATTATTAAAAGGGAAATAAAAACCTTTTATAAAATATAAGTTTATGCAAAAAGAGATTTCAAATTTGAAATCTCTTTTTTTTTTCTAAAATAACCAAATTCATGGTCTATATATAGCTGTTAAAAGTGTAAAAGTTCCTGCTATAAAAAAATAACACTAGACTTAAACAAAAATCCCGCAATTTCAATATTAGAAAATTGCGGGATTCAATACTTGCAGAGAGGATGGGATTTTAATTTTCCGAAATCCAAAAACTAATCGCTTAATTATCAAATGCTTAATATTTAAAAAATGCCTTTTTTTGATTGTTTTTGACACAAATTTGACACAGGATGCAGAGAGGCAACCCAATAAAAACAAGGTTTCGCACGTTTTTTTACTCTCTTAAATTTATAAAAACTTACAAACTGCTATTTTTTACACTTCAATACAATAGCAAAGAGGTTGTATAAAAACTCTTTTTTAATAAACTAGACAGTCGTCTATGATGTATTTGCGACAGCAAATAAGGAATAGACGACTGTCTAGTTTATTAAAAAATACCTTATTCAACATCTCGGACGGTAATATTGCATCGCCTTAAGACACATCGATACAGTAATTTACCCCTTACACCCCGATCATTTCTAAGAGAACCCAAATAAGACCATTTAAGCAATAAAATTACAATAGCGAAGCGGTTGTATAAAAAATCGTTTTAAATAACGAGCCAGTCTTTTATGATGTATTTGCGACAGCAAATAAGGAACAGAAGACTGGCTCGTTATTTAAAACACCTTATTCAATTCTTTTCTTAAAAAAAATCTGATTTACCTTTTCCCCCTTACTCCCCCTATTATCCAAAATAAATTTGGAAACTTAGGAAACTTAACCGAAGAAACCCGTTTTTATTGGTTTGATTCTATTTTTTGTTGTTTCCTTTTAGTTTCCTTTTATTTATTGGTTTCCTAATATTTGGAAACTTAAGATAAAAACTAAATTTTGATTAATCAAAAAAAATATCCTATTTTATTCAGTTTTTAGAGGGCTATATAGCTATTTAGCTAATAGTTTTAATCGTTTTTTTTCATCCTCAGAATCTTGCAATTTTTGTTCGATAAATTCTATCATTTCTTTATAAAACTTTATCCGATCTTCCACCTCTTTTATCTTAACAATAGAATTTTCATAGAAAGGCATGATTCCATTGCTTTTATCAATTAACATATCACCTTTTCCATCATTGATCCAAACAATGTTTATATTTTCATTAGAATTAACTATAGTATTTACAAACTTATCAGATAAGGGAACTTTTTCATTCATTATCTGAGAAAATGAAGATTTAGTATATCCCAATTTTTTGGCTAAATCAGCATCGTTATCAGCATAATCAATAAAGATCAACCATTTACAAATTTTCCTAACCCTTTGAATTTTAGTCATTTAAAAATATTATTACGGATAATATAAAAAAAGTTTATATTTAGCTAAATAAAATCGAAACAAAGTTTATATATTCGCTGTCGAAAGCAGATACAAAACCACTTAAAAACAGATTAAAAGCAACCTGCAAGTTACAAAATTAATAGAGTATTATACGCTATTAAAATATAATTCAAAACAAGTGCCAAATATGAATAACTATAAAAGATATATTTCAAGCCCCAATTCAATAACTTTTGATTTACTTCAATTCAGTTTGATTATTTCCTTACTACTACTGATTATATGGCTAATGTGTAAAATTCCTAACGGTTGTTTTAGGCTTACAATATGCAAAATAGAGACGAATAATTGCACAAATAAATAGGTTAGAGTTTTCTCCTGTTGGCAATCACTAAAGTAAATAAAAATGTCTTAAACAATGGATCATGTCAAATAATAAAAAATACAGAAGATATAGATTACATCAAAAAATAAAAGGAATTTATCGGTATATGTCAAGTAAAAAAATCATTTACGTACCTGCCAATGACGATTTAACTAACAAATATTTACGTGAATTATATGAAAATCACAACTATTCAATTTGAAATACCATGTTAAATGATAAACTGTAAACAAAAAGAAATTATCGTAGGAGTTCTCGGAAAACAATATTCTCCAAAAATTATCGAGCATTTGAACAAAAAGAAAATTTTTAATTCCAACGGCGTACCATATTCTAATCCCTCCATTCAAAAAATAGTTTCTGGAACACAAAAAAATAATATTGTTGAATTAGAGATCGGAAAATTACTCGTAAAAGTCAAAAAAAAAGAACAAACTAAAAATAACCTATATAAATAATGGCGCTATTTACCCATGTCCAACTAATTGCATATATACAAAGATTAGAATTGCAAAAAGACATTCTACCACTTTCGCCATTATTCAGTCACAAACAAAAGGAAGATTTGACCATTATTTACGACCAACTACTCGCCATTTGTTACGAAACTTTAATTAAGGAAAAAGAAGTTACAAAACCAATCTACTTATAATATTCTTTATAAATGACTAACCAACCGTACAACCTACAATTACTTTGGGATGCTTCCGATTACGGACTTACATACTTTCACGAGGTTTACCCTGAGAGTGTTGGTAAAGAAAATAAAAGTAAACATTTTAAAACCCATAACGAAGAATCTGCAAGTTCTACACTCTCCAATAAAAAAGGTGAAGAAAACACAGGTGTATATGTTGTGTATAACCACTCAACTAAAGAAAGTCTAAACGCAATTGACCACGTAAAAAAAGAACATCACTTCCAGTTTCTTGAAGCGTGCGAATATTTGTTTCAAAAATTTGGTTTATCAAAAATCAAAGGTCAATTTTTCAAACCTGAAACCAAGTTTGAACCAACAGAAAAACCTTTGGAATATTACAAAATCGATTATGCAAAGAAAATAGATAATTACCATTTTTTAGCACCTTTTTTAACGCCTGAAATCTGCAAAGAATATGATTTTTATAGTGTTAACAGCTATTGCAAGGTTACTAAAACAGGCAAGCTAAAAACCATTATTGCAAATGACAATTACCCAATCTTTGCATACAAACAAAAGGATTTTTGCAAAATGTATGAGCCAAAAGCACCAAAAGGTGATGAATTTTTATACAAACATCATTTTTTAGGCAACAAACCTACTCGTATAATTTATGGATGGGAAAGACTTTTTAACATGGTTGATTTTGATGAAATAGAAAGACTTGCAGAATCAAAAAAATATGCAAAAAATGAATATGACAAAAATAAGATTAAAGAACAAATTGAGGATTTAAAACTTGAATGTGCAGTTATTGCTACTGGCGGGAGTGACGGATTAAATTTAGCATCATTAGGCTACAATGTAATTTGGTTTAATAGCGAAGCTGAAATAATAAATTCAGATGAATATTTTAAACTTTCTAAAATTGTAAAAACAATCTATTATGTTCCTGATTTAGACGAAACGGGAATAAAACAGGCTGTTGCAATGGGAATGCAATTTATAAACATTAAAGTTCTTTGGCTCCCTGAATATTTAAAAAAAGAAAACAAAAAAGATTTAAGGGACTGGGTTTGCAAACATAAAAATGATTCGTTAGAAAAAGTGCAAAGCAAATTTAAACAACTATTGTCACAAGCTTTGAATTTTCAATTTTGGGACTATGGAGACAAAAGTGTAAAATTAAATCCAAAAAAATTACTTCATTTTTTAAAGCACAAAAACTTTAGACTTTACAAACAACCTTTTTCAAGTGCAGATACAGGAAAAGAAGAGGACGGTTATTTTATTCAAATTCAAAATAACTTAATATCAAAAACTTTTCCAAGTGATGTAAAGCGCTGTGTAACACAATGGCTTGATGACAATTACCATAATATTAATATTTATAATATGATCCTAAGAAGTCCTTTTTTTAATCAAAATTCCCTTAAATCATTACCTTATTTTGAATATCAAAAAAACAATTGCGGGATAGATTTTCAGTACTATTTTTTCAACAATAAAGCTGTGAAAGTCAATAAAGATAAAATTGATTTGATTAATTACTCTAAAAACTTAGAAGTTAATATTTGGGAAGAAGAAAAAATCAATCATTTCTTAGAAGTATCAAATCCGTTTTTTGAAACTTATTTGGATGAAATGGAGCGTAAAAGAATAAAAATCTTGGATAATTCCAGTAACTACTTGAAAGTACTGATTAATACTTCACGCATATTTGGGAAAAAGATGCTGATTTAACCGGAATTGATACTAATATTTTTAAAATAAACAGCGACAAGCTGGATGATAATGAAAACTATTTACAAGAACTTCATTTGCTTAATAAAATGTATGCTGTTGGATATTTATTGCACCAGTATAAAAGTGCCAGTAAAGCTTATATGGTTCTGGGTGTTGATTATGCAGGTGGTTCTTCGGTAAAAGGAAGTTATGGCGGAACGGGAAAATCATTTTTGCAAAAATCTCTTTTTACGATGTTAGAATCCATTGCGATTGGCGGAAAAACATTAAAAGACGATAATTTTCCAATGGACGGTGTGACACCGAAAAAGAAGTTTGTACTATTTGATGATTTAGGACCATATCAACCTATGGAATATTTCTACAACATGATTACAGACAACTTTATTGCCAATCAAAAAGGAGGTGTAAAATATAATATTCCTTTCGATGATTCAGCAAAAGTTGGAGCAACAACAAACTTTGCTCCCGAAATGTTGTCATCAACAAAACGTAGATTATTAGTTTATTACAATAGTGATTATTATCACGAAAAAACAGGAGACAATAAATATCCCTTTTCACGAAAAATATCAGATGATTTTAATGATAAGAACATTTTAACAAAAGAATATTCTTCTAAAGAATGGAATACAGATTACAACTTCATGCTTCAATGTATTCAATTTTATTTGCAACAAAAGGAAAAAATCGAGGCTCCTATGGATACGCTAATTAATAAAAATGCCATGATGCAAATAGGAGATAATACAGTTAAATTCTTAAACGAATTTTTCTCAGATGCATCCAATTTAAATGAATGGATAGAAAAAGCCCCTGTTTTTACCTATCAAAAGGACGAATTAGGCAATAAAGCCAATAGTTCACAGAGATTTAGTGAGAATCTAATTTTGTACTGCAAAGCGAAACAATGGAGAATTGAACTTAAGAAAAAGAAAAATGCAAACGGAAATTCTGTACCTCACTTTTACATAAGTACTATAAATGAGATCAAACCCGAAGAAACGGAAATTAATCTCAGTACGCCTAATGACAAAGTAGAAAAAGCAACAGTAAGACCAGACGATTTACCATTTTAAAATCTATCATTATGACACGATATGTATTTATGAAATTAAGAGAAGCAAAAAAAGAAGATTTTGCAGATCAATGGGGAAGCAAAAGAATTGGGGCAATGTATTTTCAACAGTCAGTTACTGGCGCTATTTGTACCCAACCATTCTATTTTAATGAAGATACAAATATTGAAGCATTTAAAGAATTATACACTGCTAATCAAATTTTTGTGCCGATGGGGATTTTTGATAAGATTGAAGTAATAGAAGAAAAAGAACAAACCATAACTAACCTTTAAAAAGTAGATTTTTTTGTGAACCAAGACAAACTGCAGCTGCGGATCTATTCAAAAAAAATCTACAATTCAACCACATGATAAAGAAAAGTACCTACATCAGAAGTTTTACAGCATCGCAACAAAAGCAACTTGAAAGGGTTGGAAAGGAGGAAAATTTTAAAACTACTCCTGAAATATTATTTTTTGCACTTGATAAATATTTTGAGCAAAAAAAAGAAATAGAAAAATTAAACGGAATCATAAGTGTTAAAAAAGAAGAAATTCTCAACCTGAATTTAAAAATTGACTTTTTTAAATCCGCTTCAAAAAGAATACATGAATTAAGTGATTTTCTGAAAAAGGAAAAAAAATAAAAACATCAATCATCAATCAAAAAACGAGTAGTAAACCAAATTGAATAATTAGCAAACCCAAATTTATGAATTTAAAAACTTTGAATTATATAAGAAACAAAGCCCAGCTACAAGACTTATTTAGAAGTCAATTTTCAGAAGATTATATACGAAAAGAGATTCAGGAGATTATAAAGGAGACTCGTAAAAATGTAACTGAGGGAGCAAGGCTTTTTGCAAAAATGATTTCAACACAAGAGCTAATTATTTTTATGGATAGAAATGGAAAACCTGACGGTTATCTTCTTTCAGATGAATTAAAAATTCTTCTTCAAGAGCACCGAGAAGAACAATTAAAAACTAAACAATTGCAAAACCAATTTTAGACCAATGGTAAAGAAATCAGACAATCCCACCAATGCATTAATAAATAGAAATTTTATTATTCGTGTTTTAGAGAATCCAAAAGAAAACAACGTTAAAAACACCAAATTAACCTCTGCTAACAAGCTTTCGAATTACATAAATGATGAAGAAATCAAAATAAAGCTGTTTAATAAGATATTAGACGAAGGTAAAGACAAATATACTTTTCTTATAAGAAGTAGGCTTAAAATTGATTTTCAGTCAAAATAACTTTTTAAGTCAAACAACTATATAAAAAAGGCATTTTTAGAGTATTCTAAAAATGCCTTTTTTATTGCTCCATAAGTAAAATTTTAATTTTGAAAGATTATGTTTACAATTAAAAATTATGTATTTTTCGCACAATTTCAGAAAATCTTTCAAAATTAGTTGTCTTTTTAAACCTCAAATTAGTTGATAATTTAGAGTTTTTATTTAGTTTTTTGATAATTACGCCTTGATTATAAAGTTTAAAATAAATTTAATAACCTTACTAAAACGAGAACATAGAATGTCAAAATTTTCAGAACAAGTTCATATTACTATCGGGAGTTTTACCCAAAACGTTGTTTATTATGATTTAAAGCTGTCGCAAAAAGTAGCCGATCATCATCATTTTTCATTTGTTTGGCAGTATACAGGTAAAGCAATTATAAAACCCGCAGATCAGGCAAAAGCCCTAAGAAGTTATTTAGGCGATGAAGTTATATTTACTTTTAAAAGTATAACGGGAATCAGGCTTATGAGTAAAGGTATTATAACTGAATTATCCTCTGTTGATCTTCACGGTAGCCCAGTTGGTTTGCACGTTACTGGTATAAGTCATACTGTTTTTCTTGATGACATGAGAAAAACCAGAACTTATCAGGAACGAACTATGGATGATATTGTACTTAGTGTTTTTGCTGAGGGACCCGGGGAATTTTATCAAAGAGACTCTATAAAATCTACTTACAGTAAAGAATTTAAAAACCTTATACAATATAATGAAAGTAGCTTTGAATTTCTGAAAAGAATATCTGCACGTTACGGACAATGGTTTTATTTTGATGGAATGCGTATGCAATTTGGACAAACAAAAACAAGTAAAGTCAAATTGATAAACGGAGCTTCACTTCATAGTTTTAAGATACAGACAAATATGACTAGTCATAAAATCTCTTTGACAGGTTACGATTATAAGAATGTTACTGATTTTCGCAATTCATCTACTAAAACATCAACAGGAAGTAAAGACAGTTTTTCATCAATTGTGACTTTTAATCAAGGAACAATAGCAAATTCAGATTTAAGCAGTGGTGTTTATACCGCAAATGCCTATGATAAAGAAGATGTAGCCGAAATGATTACCCTACAAACATCGGGTAGTGATGCAAACAGTGTTTTTTATAGTGGGATATCTTATTTCCCAATAGGGCTAGGACAGGTTTTTACAATAGTAAATCAAACCGTTGAACATGAGTTGATAGCTGTAGAAGTTATACATCATTCCGAGGTACATGGAAATTATTCTTGTGAGTTTAAAGCTATTCCTGCCGATGTTTCAGCACCGCATTATACAAACATTCATGTCTTCGCAAATGCGACTAGCCAGCCAGCCAAAGTACGTGATAATAATGATCCTGAAGGATTAGGACGTTTAAAAGTGGAGTTTTACGGTTCAAGTGACAGTGCGGTAACTGAATGGATTCGAATGGTATTGCCTTATGCAGGTTCAGGAAAAGGATTTTATTTTATTCCCGAGATAGGAGAAGAAGTATTAATAGGTTTTGAAGGTAATAATGTGCAGAATCCTTATGTTATGGGAGCGCAATATAACGGAAATGAATCTTCTGGCTATGGCTCTCCACAAAACGATATAAAAATGATACAGACCCGAAGTGGTTGTAAAATTGTAATTAACGATGCTGATGGTTCTATTTTAACAGAAGATAAAGCAGGAAGCAAGGTTTTTCAAGATGGACAAGGTAATATTACCACTGATGCAATTAAAAATTTTACAGTCAATGCTGAAAATATTAATCTAAATGCTTCACAGAGTATTAGCACAAGTGCAGGAATGAATATTATGGAAAGTGCCGGAGCAGATAAAACCAGTACAGTTGGCATGATGCTTAATACAAATGTAGGTGGAAATCATATGCTAAATGTAACAGGTAATTTTATGGAGCATATTGAAGGGGATCTAAATTCACATACTGAAAAGGAAAGACAGGAAAACAGTGTAAAAGGAATTGAATCTTCAAGTAACGGTGAAATAAATAAACATTCCGAAAAAGAAATACAGAACAATAGTGGCGAGAAATCTAAATCCCACTAACTTATGATAAAAACAGTAGAAGAAATAACTATTGTGATGAACAACGATTTGTTAATACTCACAAATCGTAAAAACAAATCGTATTTTCGTTATAATTTGAAAGATAAACAATTAATTTTTCGGGATTCAAACGACAATATTATTCAAAATTATAGCGCTAGGATTTCAATTAATTTTGAAGTCTTTTATTTGACCTATGAAGGGCAAACAATAAATATGAGTGATGGAAGCATGATTGCTTACTTAAGCTATAAAGACATTCAGGAACTTGCAGAAAAAACTTTCTACGAAGAAGGACAAAAACGTGTTTATGATTTTGTTAATCTTAAATTTATAATCGAATTATGAGCAGAATAAGAATCGTTGGAGGTAAAATAATAAAAACAACTGGAGGGAATTATAATATGTACTCCAAAGGAAATATAGTTTTTAATGCTCAAGGAGCGATAACCGAAACAGCAAAAGATGGAATATCTTATAATGAACCCTTAGAAGCTCCTGAAGTTAAAATAGTTGATATTAAAGTGATGAAAGTTGAAGGTCCTTTTGATGAAGAAAAAAACATAGTTAAAGAAGTTGTAGCGGGTGAATCATATATCTACAAAGCAACACCATCAAGAAAGCCGACAGATTTTGAATTGACACTATTAAAATGGGCTATAAAAAATGATGATAAAGAGGCAGTAAAATTGTCTGGAATTAGCAATCTAAATCAAGTAGCATCAGACGGAACGATGCCTTTAAACATTAGACTTGCCAATTGCAGTAAAGCAACAGTTTTAGCCTACTTTAATAATAAAAGTGAAAATCAGGGTGTGCAGGTAACTTTAGGCGGGGATGGTGAAATAAAAGAAAATCAAAAAGACACCAACATAGTTATAGTAAATGAGAAGGGTACTAAACTCAATCAAATTAAACATGAATTTGTAAGTGTAGGTGAAAGTATTGCACAAATAAAGCGTACTACTTCGGCAGGATTTACTGCATCAGGAACAGTTTTCGTAAGTCAATTTAAATCGCAAGTTGCATCTCGTGGTGAAGAAGTTTGGGCTTACAAAAATGAACACGCCACTTTTGAAGGAACCTTAGAGCAAGCAAAAGAAGCATTTCCTGACGTAGATTTTTCCGGATTAAAAAAGCCATTCTCAAAAGATAGATTTGTACCTGAGTTTAATACAAGTATAAGTATCCCAAGATACTCTCCAATAAAGTGGAAAACATTAAATGAATTTGATGCAGCGGATCATGGGGGTAAACCAACCAATTGGGATGCTTATCTCGATGCAACTCAAACAGCATTAGACTTAATAGGATTAATTCCAGTAGTTGGAGAAGCTGCGGATATTATTAGCGGAACAATATCATTAGCGAGAGGAAATTATGGAGATGCGGCGTTAAGCTTTGCATCTGCAATACCGTTAGCAGGAAGTGTGATTGGTGGAGCTAAAATCATCAAAAAGACGATGAAAATCCTCGATAAAATCGAAGACAATAAAGGTGTCTACGATTTAGTAGTGAAACATGGTGATGATATTAACGGTTATGTGGGACAATCTCAAGATGTATTTAAAAGGATAACAAATCACTTTAGTAAAACAGGAAAACTTTCTCACACCGTACAAGAGGGTGCTGAAATAATTCATAAAATGAAAGGTTCTACTAAATTAGAGCGAGAAATGTATGAACAATTTCTTATTTTAGAGAAGTATAAAGGGAAATTATCTAAAGGTGATGAAGTAAATTACCTTTTAAATAAGGTCAATCCTGTAGGTGGAAGATTTAAATTAGACACAAAGGCAGGACGTGAATTGTTTGAGGAAGAGGCAATAAAAATAGCAAAAAAGTATAACTTACCAATAACATTTTAAACTATGTATTTATCAGGAGCAAAACATGATCCATATTTAATGATCAAACCAGACTCAGATTTAGAAAATATTGATTCTGATTTTTTACAAAATAAATATTCTATTAGATTAAGTGGAAAATACGACAACTCTTTTTTAAAAAAGTTTGTTGAAAGATTTAGCGATGTATTAGATTTAGATATTGGTAATCAATATGGAGATGGGGATAATTCTTTTATTTATGATTTACCAAATTTAAGAGGACTAGTTATTTCTTTATATAAAGATTCTGATTTCATACTAGATTGTTCAAAACTGCCGAAGTCTTTATTTTCTTTAAATTTATCAGTCTGGTCTAAAAAACATATTGTTAACATTCAATCTTTAAATAATACAAATTTAGAACGTTTGTATGTCTCTGATTTCGATGAAAAAGACTTGACAAAATTAAGTTGTTTACCCAATTTGAAAAGTTTAAGTATTACAAGGTCTAAAATAAAATCATTAAAAGGGATTGAGACTTTAACAAATTTGGAGTATTTGTCACTGGGAGCAGTTAGAAGTTTAACTGATATTTCCGACTTTACAACTTTGCATAAGTTAAAGCGATTAGATATTGACATTTGTTGGAAACTAGAGGATTTTAGTCCAATAGGAAATTTAAAGAACATCGAACACCTACAACTGCAAGATTGTAAAAGTCTTAAGTCTATAAAATTTGTAGAGCAAATGCCAAAGTTAAAAAGGCTTATTGCTCTAGGAACTACAGTTATTCAAGATCACGACACAACTCCTGCAAAAGATATTCCAATATTTTGGGGTAGTCAACGTCCTGAATATAATGTACATTATCCGGAGAAAGAAATTAAATAATAATTATAAAAAGTAATCAATTAAAAACATGAATCACGAGTTACTACAACATTTCGATAGAAATGAGAAAATGTGGGAAATATGGGAACAGAAAGGTGTAAATTCTGAAACCGAACTTACTGTTAATTTTCATTTTTATGCGGTAAAAAAGGACAGAATGCAGTTATTAACACAAGAATTAGAATCTGATGAGATAGTTTTTCGTGTAAAAGAAACAAGAACATTACTGTTTTTTAAAGGTTGGCAAATTGAGGCTGATATTAAACAAAAATGGGACCTAATACTATTACAGGCAAAAATGGGTAGAATGTTTTTGATGGCTGAGCAAACAGGTGTTTCATTAGAAGGTTGTGGCGCAGTTATGCCAAAATAGATTTACGTTTACATAAAAAAACACATGACTGAATACCCGCTTCTGCAAAGAAGCGGGTATTTTTTTTGCAATTACATTGCAAAGGCATTGCAATTTCATTGTAAAACCTTTGCAAAGCTACCTGATACTTTGATGCAGAAATGCTATTGCCCACTTTAGAATATATTTCTGAGGATCATAACGCTGGATTGAATGCAGTTTCTCCGGATGAAATTTACAATTACATTACCGATTTGATTATTAATACCATTAAAAAGGTGGGTCATTTACCTTGGCAAAAAGAATGGAAAGGTTCAGGGGCTAGTAATTCAGTTATGAATTATGTTTCTAAAAAGGAGTATTCAGGAGCAAATTTTATTTTGAATTTTGATGTCAAATTCGACGATGACAAACAGCCTTATTTAGTTCCTGCAAATTTCGTACAGCCTTATTATTTAACCTTCAATCAAATCGAGGAAGCTAAAGCAAAACTTAAAAAAGGAAGCAAGGCAAGACGTGTGATTTATTACACCCTAATTCATGATTACCACAGTGAGAACCTCAAATTTAAAACAAACGACAATAAAAAGTTTGGCGATTTTGTAAAAACGCACGCTCTTTCAAAGGAAGATTTAAAAAAGAACCTTACCAAATTCCCCGTTTTAAAATACTACAATGTATTTCGTGCTGATGATTGCGAGGGATTGCACTTTCCAGCGGAAAAAGACAAGAAAATAGTAAATCCGATTGCCGAAGCGCAGGCGTTAATTGATGGATATAAAAACCCGCCAAAATACACCAACATAGGAGATAGAGCCTATTATCGCCCCAGTAGCGATGAACTCAATATGCCAAAGATTGAAGCTTTCACGAGTGAAGCCTTTTATTATTCGACTTTCTTTCACGAAGCGGTACACAGCACGGGAGCAGAAAAGCGACTGGGCAGGGATATGACAGGAACCCGAAAAGGTGGCGGTAGCGGGAATTATGCCTTTGAGGAATTAATTGCAGAGCTGGGCGCGGTGTTCCTTTGCAGTGAATCAGGAATTTTATTCCATACAAAAGAAAATTCAGCAAAGTATTTACAAAGTTGGAACAATCATCTAATAGACGAGCTTAGTGATGATAATCGTTTTTTCTTAAAAGCATCAGCGCAGGCACAAAAAGCAAGTAATCATATTTTAGGGCGTGAAGCAGTAAACACAGATACTAATGAAAAGGTTGCAGAAAAGCCTACTAAAGAAATTGCAAAGAAGAAACCTGTTAAAAAAGAATTGCCAAAACCCACTGTAAAAAGAGAAGTAAAGCCAAAAGCGAAACAACTGGATTTGTTTGATGGTTTAAACGGAGTGATAAAAAACAAAAAACGTATTTCAATTAAAAAAACAATTGCAAAGCGAGCCATCAAAACACAGATTATTGCAAAACCTGTTGTAAAGGAAATAAAGCCCGTTGCACAGAATAATGTAAATAAAAATTCACTTGCCTATAAAATGGCAAACAAGCCTTTGAAGGTAGATTTCTTTAAAGTTGAAAACACGGATATTTCAGCATTTTTAGGGAATATTGAACACAAGGAAAAAGAGAGTGTCGTGATTTCCCTTACTGGCGGTCAGGGTTCAATGAAAACAAGAATGTGTTTCCAATTTATGAATGCATTGGCACAAAACTACAAAACGGGTCATGCCAGTATAGAAGAGCACCCAGAGAGTAGTTTGTATTACAGTAAAGCAGATGAATATTTAAATGCAAAAGCTTTGCAAAACATTGAAGCTCCTGAAATCAAAAGTGTTTCTGACTTAGATAAGCTGATCGTTAATAATGATGTTATCATAATTGACAGTTTCTCTAAAATGCAGGAAATGCATAAAGGCTTTGAAGTCGACAAAGATTTGAGAAAGAAATATGACGGGAAATTATTCATTGTTATTTTCCAACAAACCACAGACGGCAAAATGCGTGGCGGAAGTAAAAGCCAGTTTGATGCAGATGTAGTTTTATTTACCGAAAAGATGCCCAATTATAAGGACAATTACATTTGGGCAGATAAAAACCGTTATCAGGATAAACCGCTCGACGAATTGAAATTCAATATTTTTAGTAAAAAAATTGTGCGGGCAACACCCGAAGCATCGGCAGAACCACAGACAATCCAAATCAAAAAATTATCGTTCACGGTAAATTAATAAAGTAGATTTTTTTGAAAGCCGGCACTTCATTTCTCCAGGGAATTTTGCCTTAAAAATCTACAATTTAAAAATCAATCAATCACAAAAACAATCAATCATGGCAGTAAAGAAAAAAACAGTAAAAGGATTAAAGAAATTATGTAGCAGTGTTGTAAAAGCAACGGGGCTTAAAACAGACGGAACATTGAAAAAGGGTTTCAAGTATGTTAAAGGCGGTAAGATTGTCAAAATTACAGCTAAAAAAGCGATAGTTAAAAAGAAAGTAGCCAAGAAGAAACCAGTAAAAAAAGCAGCTAAGAAAAAATAATGATAGCAAATCAAAATAGATACTTTGAAAAGCGAGAAGGTAATACTGTTGCTTTAATGACTCAGGGTGAAGATGGAGAATTAGGTTATGAGATTTGTTCTTTTGCTTCAAAACAAAGTGTAAAGAGATCGGGTGATGATTTTGAATTAAAATCAGATCAATCAAGAGACTGGAGTACACAGTTTTTAAATTACAATAATTTTAATCTTAACTCCTGCAATCCTCCAATAATTGCTGAGAGTGCCAATGAGTTTTTTGCTCAATTATCCAAGAAGTTTTTTTCAATTTCATTTCCACCACCAGCCGAGAAAAGGATTATAAAATTTTTAAAGGCTAAAAACGGAAATGTATTGCTCATGAAGATGGATAATACTTTGATTGCTTCCCTTTCATCCTCTCAGAGTGTTGTAAAGGATTTGAATCGTCCTGATATGGTTATGATACAGTCAGAAACGGCGTATAATATTAATCCTTTGGTGTTTAATTATCAGGAGGTTTGGGGTGAACTTTGCCAGCCTGCAATTGATAATAGTTCTATGGATAATTTGATAAATGCACTTTCGCAGGATTATTTCTTTGATAAGGATTTATCAGCGGTGCAACAAGTATCTGTAAATAATTTTCCTAAAGAGAACTTGAAGTTCTTTAAGGTTTATGATAGTCCACAGTATAGAGGAAATGTTTATGGTTTTACTTCTGCTGTTCGAATTCCTTTTATTGTTCAGAGTGTTTTAAATATTAGTAGCACCTCTTCATTTTCGGCATGGAGTATTAACCATTTTGACAATCAGACAGGAGAAAATACAATGACTCAGGATTTAGGCGAAAATAGGCTGTTTCAAATGGCTGATACTTTCCAGCTAAATGGAATGTATATTAAAATTTTTACGAAATTTAATTATTATGGTGGGAAATATCATTTGCTTAGAATCTATCAGGACGTAAGGACAAATGAGGTTTATCTGATGGTAAATAGCAGTGATGCTACCGGTACTTATGTTCCGTTTGATTTTAGTTCCATAACGGCTAAAGATGGTGGTTTTGAAATTTATTGCTATGCATTCGGTTTAAAAGTGGAGATCAGAAATAAGTTTTTTTAGTTAGTTTTTTTTATTTTTAGTTAGAAAATACCGTTGCAAGTTTTGTAACGGTATTTTTTTGTTATTTAAAGATGTAGATTTATTTCTATTCCTGGACAAACTGCAGCTGCGGATCTGATTGAAAAAAATCTACATTTTATTTTATACAAAGTTTCCAATTTCAACAAGTCTGGAAACTTATTTAGTATCTCGTTTCCAAAATAAAAACCACATAAATGACTAAAAACCAATAAACTAAAATTAAATATTTCAAAGTTTCCAAAGTTTCCAAAAAAAACGCTGTTTTTCAGGCTCAATAATTAAAGGGTTAAAAAGTAACGTTTGCTTCTTGTATTGTTGCATCACAGCCCTTGTTTCTAGGGGTGTATAATTCTGTAATTTTAATATCGTAATGGCGAGCCTGATCTCTAACTTTTATTGCCGGCACTCCACTATTTAGTAAATCTGTAATGCCGGTATCTTTAAAGGAATAGAACTGATATTTATTCTCCAAATTAAGTTCTTCTCTAACTTTTTCCCACGCTGTTGCAATTTTACGAATTGGCATTTGAATTGCTCCAACTTTAAAATTATCGCTAGAAAATAAGTAATCTTGTGAAAAACCATTTCCGATATGATTTTTTAATATTTCCAAAAATTGAGATGGGATTGTAATAAACTCATCTTTTTTGTTTTTAGAAATTTCTTTTGGCAGAAAAATTGAGTTCTCTTTAAGATTAACCATACCAACTTTTAGTTTTCCTAATTCTGTATTTCTTATGAAACAAAAATAAGTTGTCATACAAATACAGAAAAAACCATTATCATAAGAAAGCAGTTTCTCATTGATTCTATTTTTAATTACTTGCGGAAAAACCTGCCTAGTTTTAGGCGGAGCTTTCATTGGTTTAATACCTAATGCGGGATTTTCTTTTAAAACTCCCCTATTCACTAAAAAAGAACAAAACAATTTAATAAAAATTAAATGATTGTTTCTCGTTCTGGGAGAATTACATCTATCAATATATACCCAGTCTAAATACTTTGTACAAAGGTTTTTATTAATCTCGACTGCAAAAGTTATTTTTATATTTTTCTCAATTAAAAACTGTTGAAACAAATTTAAATTAGAATTATAGGTTCTAAGAGTATCCTGACGAAGTACATTATCTTTAAGTTGCTTATTTAAGTTATTCAAAAAACCACTAACTACTTCTTTAAAAGTTTTATAGTTTTTCCCTGTCTGCTCCATATAAGGAGACCACCCATCTGCCAACTTATTATTAATTTCTAAGACAATTCTTTTAGCATGAATAGTCCTGTCTGTAATACTATTCAAACAAGGCACACGCAATCTTTGACGCTCAAGTAGTCCTGTTACTGGATGCTTTGAGTAATAAACAATCATCCATTCTTTATTCTTTTTAAGTTCTGCGGGTTTGTAATCTATAAAAGCTATGCTCTTATTACGTGAGGAAGTAGATTTTTCAGAATTTTGCATTTTTTTTTATGATTTAAAAAACTTACATTTTTTAAACTATAAATATTTGACACAATTTTGACACAGTCTTTTTTCAAAAAAGCTGTTAGCCCTCTTTTTATAAGGGATAACAGCTTTTTAGCAGAGAGGATGGGATTCGAACCCACGATACAGTTACCCATATACTAGCTTTCCAGGCTAGCTCCTTCAACCACTCGGACACCTCTCTAAATTGGGTTTGCAAATAACATAAAAAAAACTGACTTAGAAAAACAAATCAGGCATTAGTTTGAAAGACTTTTTATTCTGCTGAATATTTTTATTTTTCGCCACGAATTTCACTAATTTTCACTAATTTTTTATGAACAGCAATAGATTAATATTTATTCGTGGAAATTCGGGAAATTCGTGGCAAACTTTTATTTACATGCTTTTTCTAAATTCTTCCATAAATAACTTTACAGCTTTTTTTTGATAAGCTCCTTCGATTGTTAACATAAATGATTCTCTTTGCGTGGGAACTCCGGTAATTGCGATGGCTTTTAAATTATCCCAGCCTTTTAGGGCTTTCTCGGTTACAATTGTAACCCAATTACTTTCTTCCACCAATTGTAAAAGAGCATGAACCGCATTTAATTCAATTGAAACTTTAGGTTTCATGTTATTTTTTAAAAACAATTCATCCAGAAATTCTCTTGAACTAAATCCTCTTACAGGTAATACAAGTGGATAATCTCCTATCTTTTTAAAGGATATTTTATCCAAAACAGCTAAAGGATGTGTTTTTGAAACTGCCATAACCAGATTTGAAGTGAATAACGGAATCTTCTGAATGGTTTCTTTTATCTCTTTGGATGAAATGACCAAAACCAAATCTAATTCGTTATTCAGTAATTTAGTTTCTAAAGGTTCCGTTGAGCCGTATTCTACAACAATTCTCAAATTTGGATACGTTTTAGCAAACATGTTGACAATTGGTAAAACCAAAAGTCCAAAAATATAGGTTACTCCTATTCGCAATTCACCGCCAATCATTTCGTTCAAATCGTCGATTGCCTGTTTGCCACTTTGTACATTTTCGATGATTTGTTTGGCATGAATCAGGAAAACAGATCCGGCTTCGGTAAGTTGAACTTTCTTTCCAATCTTAATAAACAAAGGCATACCCAGTTCTTCTTCCAGTTTTTTCATTTGTTGGGATAAGCCGGATTGTGTTACAAAACACAATTCTGCAGCTTTAGTAAAATGAAGTACTTCAGCAGTTTTAATAAAATATTGTAATTGATAAATTTCCATATTGATAAGTTTAATTACTTATTATCAGTAAAATTATTAATTTTTCTAATGAAATCATAATCCCGAACTTTGTAAAAAATATTAGGAATCATGTTTAAAGCGTTAAGGTCAAAAAACTTCAAATTATTCTTTTACGGACAATCTGTTTCTGTAGTTGGAACCTGGCTTCAAAAAACAGCTGTGAGTTGGATGGTTTATAGCGTAACGGGTTCTGTTTTTTTATTGGGATTAACCACTTTTTTAAGTATGATTCCGTCGCTTTTCCTTGCACCTTTGGCAGGAAGCATTATTGGGCGTTATGATAAACACCGCGCCATGATTTTATTACAATCTTTGGCAATGCTTCAGGCTGGAGCTTTGGCTTTGCTGATTTACTTAAAAATATACAATATCAATTTTATTTTGGCTTTGAGCCTTATTCAGGGAGTCATCAATGCTTTTGATATGACGTGTCGCCAAACCATGATGATTGATATTGTGGATAATAAAGAAGATTTACCAAACGCTGTGGCTTTAAACTCCACTCTAAACAATTTTGCCCGAATTGCCGGACCTGCTCTTGCCGGAATTATTCTGCACAATTATGGTGAAGACATTTGTTTTATCGGGAATTTTTTAAGTTATATTCCTGTGTTGATTTCTTTATTGATGATGAAAATTACGCCGCATATCAAAGCAACTGACAAATTTAAAATGTTGGAAGATTTTATCGAAGGTTTGGATTATGTGAAAAAAGAAACCGAAATGGCAAAAATGCTTTTAATGTTAATGTGCAGTAGTTTATTCGTCATTTCCTTTAATACTTTAATGCCGGTTTTTGCCAAAGATATTTTTAGCGGAAATGCTCAGACTTTCAGCTGGTTTGAAAGCGCTGCGGGAATTGGTTCTATTGTGTCGGCTATTTATCTGGCAAATCTTAAACGATCAGATAATATGGGTAAAATAATGATCGCTGCAAGTTTATTATTAGGTTTTAGCATTATTATCCTTGCTTATTCAAATAGTTTAAGCGTTGCGCTTATTTGTATGGCTTTGAGCGGTGTAGGAATGATGGCGCAAACCTCATCAATCAATATTTACATTCAAACGCAAAGTATTGTGAGCATGAGATCCAGAAGTATTAGCTATTATTTAATGGCATATCAGGGAATGATTCCTGTGGGAAGTTTGATTATTGGCTACGTTTCTCATATTATTGGAACCCGAAATACGGTTGCCATTCAGGGAGTTATTTCTATAATTTCGGTAATTGTTTATGTGTATTATAAAAACCGTAGTGCTTCTGAAGAAGATTTAGAGACTTGTGAGATTCAATATAAAAATTAAAAGGAAATTCCAATATTTTAAAATTCCAAATTCCAATCTTGGAAAGGGAAATTCTAATTACTAAAAAAATTCCAAATTCCAACCTTGAGATTTAATTCTCACATTTGGAATTTGGAATTTTAAAATATTGGAATTTTTATATTTACAACGAAATCTCTCCACGTAAAGCAGTTTCAAAAATAGTTTTGAAGTCTTCTTTTGGGATATTGTGACCTAATAAATACATTAGTTTTGTTATGGCAGCTTCGGTAGTAATGTCTTTTCCTGAGATAACGCCAAGAGATTTTAAAGCTGTACTTGTTTCATATTGTCCCATATTGACACTTCCGGCAGAACATTGCGTTACGTTGACAATGTGTAATCCTGATTGAATGGCTTTCTGAATCAAATTCAAAAACCATTCTTCGGTTGGTGCATTTCCGGATCCGTAGGTTTCAAGTACAATTCCTTTTAAATCTTTAATGGCAAGAATCGAGGATAAAACAATTTCGCTCATTCCCGGAAACATTTTTATAATCGCTACATGATTGTCTAAATTCTTGTGGACAATTAGTTTTGCATCTGTATTTACAGGAAGAAATAAATGTGAATTTAATTTAAGATGAACGCCGGATTCTACCAATTCAGGATAATTTGGCGCTGTAAATGCTTTAAAATGTTCTGCATTTACTTTTGAAGTTCTGTTTCCTCGGTATAATTTATATTCAAAGTACAGACAAACTTCGGTGATTACGGGTTTTCCGTTTTCTTGTAACGAAGCAATCTGAATTGCTGTAATCAGGTTTTCTTTAGCATCGGTACGCAAATCACCTATTGGCAATTGCGATCCCGTAAAAACAACCGGTTTTGCTAAATTTTCGAGCATAAAACTCAATGCTGAAGCCGAATATGACATTGTATCTGAACCGTGAAGTACTACAAATCCGTCAAAAGAAGTGTAATTTTCCTGGATGATTTCTGCAATTTTTGTCCATTCCGCAGGATTCATGTTTGAGGAATCGATGGGATCTTCAAATGAAACCGTTTCAATCTCACAATCTAATTGTTTAATTTCAGGAATATTCTGCAATAATTTTCCAAAGTTGAATGCTTTAAGCGCACCCGTTGCAAAATCCTTACTCATACCAATAGTTCCACCGGTATAAATTAGCAATATTTTAGCTTTAGATGACATCCTGGTATTTTAATTTATTGACTACAGGATTTGCGTACATGGCTAAAAACCCTTGTCTTGCAACCGGATTTTCGGTACTGCCAATACGCATTTCTAAACGACGTTCAAACAGCGATTTTTCATTTTCCTTATATAAATGAGCAAATTTATCCGTTCCGTTTATAATATCGTAAGCAATAAAATTAGTTGGCCATAAATGATAATTCTTCAAAATAGAATCATCAATAACTTGTGCCAAAGCCTGAATTTGTTTGTTTGCGTTGTCATTTTCAGCCACAATCTGATCAATTTCAGTATCCAGAACATCTCCTACAGAAATGTGTATTCTTTTTTTAGTTCCCATAATACCACTTAAAATGGTCATGAAATCTTCGTTTTTTTCCTTAATATAAACTTCGTTGTTTGCTTCTGCCATTAATTGTGGCATTTTCAAAACATCTGTAGGATCGTATTCGTATGAAATAGAAACCGGAACAACTTTTAATTTCTTAAAATAATCCATTAAATTGGTTTCATCAGAACCCATTCCTATCATTTTTAAAACTCCGGGATTGGTTTCGTCGTTTCCGTCTTTGGTACGTCCTTCTCTTTGTGCGATCCAAACCGAACGATTTTCGCGAAGCAATAATTGTCCTATATATTCTGATAATAATTTAGAACTCTGCAACATTTCTCTTGGCGTTAAACCTCTCAAAACCAAAAAGTTTCTGTTTAGTTTTGCCAAAGTGCTCAAGAATGCTTTCTGAACCAGATTATCTCCAATGGCCGATGCTGTCATGACTAAACCATGTTCAAAAAGACAAACATTTAATAAGGTAGTATCTAAAAGAATGTCTCTGTGATTAGAAACAAATAAATAAGAAGTGTTTTTTTCCAGTTTCTCAAAACCTGAAGTTGTAAGTCCTTCAGAACTTTTATCGAGTACTTTTTGAATAGTATTATAGATGAAATTACATTGAAAATCACGAATAGAATGTGTCTTTTTCAATTGATCTTTCCAAGCATCATCTTCTAATTCTGGAAAAGTAAAATTCATCATGGCTTTCATCATAGGATGATTGACAACACCATGAAGTGCTTCATTTATTTCGGAATCATAAAACGGTCGAATGGCATCAAATTTCTGCATTAAATATCTATTTTAGTGGGCAAAAGAACAAAAAAAAAATTAAAGTATTGTAAGGTACGGGTTAAATCCCAAAAACGTCTTTAGAATTCTGAGTCGTTTTTGCTGCTATTTCTTCTTCAGAAACATCATAAATATCGGCTAATTTGCTAATAACATTTAATAAATAACTGCTTTCATTACGTTTTCCGCGATACGGAATTGGCGCTAAATAAGGCGAATCTGTTTCTAAAACAATGTGTTTAAGATCTATCTGATTTAAAAACTGATCAATTTTTCCGTTTTTAAAAGTTACAACTCCGCCAATTCCTAACTTCATATTGTAAGAAATCGCCTGAAGCGCTTGTTCATGCGTTCCGGAAAAGCAATGAAAGATTCCGAATAATTCAGGAGATTTTTCTTCTTCTAAAATTTCAAAAATTTCATCAAAAGCTTCACGACAATGAATTACGATGGGTAATTTATATTGTTTTGCTAACTGAATTTGTCTCTTAAAAGCGATTTGCTGCTCTTTAAGATGGGTTTTATCCCAATACAAATCAATCCCAATTTCGCCCACGGCATAAAACTTTCTTTTTGCCAGTTCAGTTTCAACATGTTTTAGTTCTTCTTCATAATTATCTTTTACATAAGTGGGATGCAAACCCATCATCAGGAATACATGATCCGGATAATTTTGTTCTAAGTCGTACATTGATTGCGTTGCAGCAGCATCAATTGCAGGAATAAAAAAACGGGTTACGCCGGCGTTTATGGCGCGTTGTATCATTTCGTCGCGATCCTGATCAAATTCATCAGAATATAAATGCGTATGTGTATCGGTAATTATGGTTGTTGGATTCAATTTTATAATTTTTAAAGGTTCAAAATTACGATATTATTAAAAACTTTCCCAATTGAATGTTATTGTGGCGAAATGGCACGCAGATGATATGGATTCACTTCGTGAAAACGCGGATTAAAAACGGATTTTTTTTCTTGTTTGGGTTTGTTTTGGGTTTGGGTTTTGGGTTTGCTTTTAGCTACGCGGGTTTTATATAATGGTTTAGTCCCTACAGGACATTTTTAATTGTTGTTTTTTTTCTACCAACATCTAACTCCTAACGGAGTATTGCTTTGTTATTTATAAAATTATTATTGGTAGAAATATCTTGTGGAGACTATATATTTCAAATCTATGCAAAAAAAAATCCGCAAAGTATATTATCTCTTTGCGAATCTCTGTGTATTCTTTGTGGCTTTTGTGAAACCCTAATCTAATTCAACTCATCCAGAAGCTTTTCAACATCATCATAGTTTTCATAATCCTGCGAAATAGTCTGCAAGATTGCTTCGCACTCTTTATATTTTTTTTGTTTTAGTTTAGATAAGGCCAGGTTCCATTTTGCTTTTTCTTTATATACAGATGTTCCAGATATCAATTCTTTAAAAACAGCTTCAGCTTTAGTATATTTACTTTCTTCTAATAACGAAACCCCATAAAAATATTTAATTTCAGGCGTATTATTTTCTTTTAGAATTTCCTCAAAAACAGGAATCGCCGCTGCATATTTTCCATCGTTAAATGCTGTTTGTGCTTTATTTAAAGTTTCATTTACGTCTCCTCTTTCTACAAAAGTTGCTGGTTCCGGATTGTCATAATCGGCAAAAGTTGGATTATTATAATCAAAAAAGAATAACCCGAATAAAACAATAATCGATGCAGCGGCTGCATAATACCAAGGTCGCATCAACAAGACTTTTGGTTTATTAATATGAGTATTAAAATGCTTCTCTGAAATCGCAGTTAAATTGGCTGAAAACGCTTCTCTTTCTTCTTCAAATTCAAATTTGGTTGTAAGGCGTAACTGCACTTCCTTGAAAGTTTCAAACTCCGAAGACAATTCATGATCTTCAGACAATTGTTTCTCAAAACTATCTTTTTCCTCCACAGTCATTTCTCCCTGAAGATATTGATCGAATAATATATAGCGTTCTTCGTTCATGACTAATTATTTTTTAGCGATTTAAAATTTTTGGCTTCCTGAATCCACTGTGTTAATTGCCCCACGCATAACGATTTCTTTTTACGGACATAACCGTAAGTAACATTAAGTTTCTCGGCTACTTCTTCCATTGTTTTTGTGGTGAAACTCAGCTTTAGCAACTCCTGACATTTATCTCCTAATTTTAGAAACATGGTATCAAAAAGCTGTTGTTTTTCATCAAATTCCTCTGTGTGAGTAATTAATTCTAATGCAGATTCATTCATAGATACTGCATCTTCATTAATTGTTACCCCTTTATTTGATGTTTTTTTGAGTTCGTTGAGCCATTTTCTTTTGCACAATAAAAAAAAGTAGGCATCAAACGGGCAAGTCAATTGTAGTGCATTGGCTTTAGCCTGATTAAAAAGTAAAATCATGATTTCCTGAACGATATCCTGCGCATGTTCTTTATCTCCGGAGTTGTTCATAACGAACATCACCACTTTTGGGACGTACTTTTTGTAAATGGTCTGAATAATTGCCGAATCGTTTGCAGCAAGTCCATCAATATACATTTGATCAGCATGAATCTTCATTTTGCCCATAAAAAAACTTTTTGAAGCTAATTTAGAAAACAATTGTAAATAAATTTCACATTATGGGGTAACAATTAACAAATAATATTGATATAACGTAACAAATAGCTTTTAGGATTCCTAAAAATGGATTTAACGAAAATTTGCCCACAGGTTAAACGGATGAAATAGATTATCGCAGATTTTTTAATTCGTGGATTTGAAATTCGTGCTAAAAAACTTTCCCTAAAAACAATCATAAAACTAAGAGAAATGGAAACTTATCAATTTATAGAAGAGAAAAACCTGGATCGATTTCATAAAATGCTTTCTGCCAAAACACGAAATGGATTTGTGATTATAGAGCATAACACAAAATTACCTTATGCCGTTTTATCCAAAGCCAAAAAAAAAATCAACCATCCGTTACATCTATTTATTACCTGTATCACATTTGGGCTTTGGTCAATTGTCTGGATTTATTTAGGGATTACGCTTTCGCGGAAAAAAGACATTCTGGTCGCTTTAGACGAAGATGGAAATTTATTTGAAGACAAATGCCTTTCAAAATAAAATCAAAAACAAGGGTAACAATTTATAAAGCAACTTAATATAACAGTATAAAAAAAGTTGAAATAATTTTAAAAACACGGGTAACAATATCAAACCCTAATTGATATAAGAATATAAGATTAACAACCAGAATCTGAAAACCACTTGAAATAATCAAGGCAGATTTATAAAAACTAGAAATCATGAACACAAACTTTAAAACAATCGGACTTTTATTTTTATTAGTTATCAATTTTGTAAGCTGCGACAATAGTGACGGCGATAACAACAATCTTGTTTTGCCTCCATCAGCAGCCGCTTTTAAAGGAATAACCGAAAAAGGAATCAAGAAAAACACACAAAACTTTACCATCACTGCCGGAACTGGTGTAATAACATTAACATCTGCCAAAGGTGTAAAATTAAACATCAACGGTGATTGTCTGACTAAAAACGGAGTTGCCGTAACCGGAGTTGTTGATATTGAATACATTGAACTTTTTGACAAAGGAAATATGCTGATTACCAACAAACCAACAATGGGCGTTATGCCTGACGGAAAGAAAAACTTGCTGATTTCCGGCGGAGAATTCTTTATCAAAGCCACGCAAGGCGGAGTTGAACTTAA
Organism: Flavobacterium psychroterrae; assembly: GCF_018380615.1. Taxonomy (GTDB): domain Bacteria; phylum Bacteroidota; class Bacteroidia; order Flavobacteriales; family Flavobacteriaceae; genus Flavobacterium; species Flavobacterium psychroterrae. The sequence goes on from NZ_JAGYVZ010000003.1 coordinate 40,440, forward strand.
AACTTCCTGTTATATGAATTTAATCATTCCGGCAGCTTTAACAGATGGTGTCGACAATACAATGACGTTATGGAATGGCATAATCGATGATAAAGGCGAATTAGCCTGGGAACAACCTAAACCAAATGCTGACGGAACTGGCGGTGTTCAAGGCGAAGGAACTAATTATTATGTGACTTTTGGCAACTTTGGCTGGACAAATGTTGATCGTTTTTACAGCGATCCAAGACCTAAAACTACGCTTCTTGCTGATGCGCCAGATGGTTACGACAACAATAATAGCGCGGTTTATTTGTCATATGATGGCGAAGGAACAAACGCACTTGCCAAACTAGATACTTATACAGCGGCAGGATTATTTAGTGAACATTACGGTCAAATACCAATAGGTTTAAAATGTCACGTGATTTTTGTGACCGAAGATAATGGTCAATGGCGTTATGCAATCAAAGCCGTAACCATTGCTGCAAATGATGTTTACACCTTTACTTTAGCCGAAACAATTGTAGGCACCGAAGCACAACTTGTAGCGGCAATCAATGCTATTCAGTAACTTACAAAATACTTTTAAAAAAAAGTGATGATTTGCTCATCACTTTTTTTTACATTTAATCCAGTTTTCAAATTGATTTCTGAACTAATTGTAATTATTTTCAACACATAGAAACATAGATTAGCATGCTCAAAAAAGGCGTTTCACTTATTTAAGTGTACATAGCTATGTGTAAATGATGTATCATTCATTTTAATCTTTATTTAAAAGAAGAAAAATCTATGTTTCTATGTGTTAAATTAAATTTTTACGAATTGTACTTAACAGGTTAATTCTAATTATTTTAGAACCCAAAATATCTAGTTATGAAACCACTATCATCTATTCTCTTTATTCTATTCTCTATTTTCTTAACCGGACAAACCAAAGTAAATGATACCATAACCCGACGAGCCAATATTGTTTTTATCCAGAACGGAAACACTGTAACTTACAAACCGGAAACTCCGCCATTAATACCAATTGCCGGAGCGCCAAAACCTAGTTATTCTTATCTATGGGAACTCGGTGACGGACACTACAGCAAAGAAGCCGAACCCAAACACGTCTATAAAAACAAAGGCACGTATACCACAAGACTTGCCGTAACCAACAATTACGACAACGGAAAACCTCCCGCAACCCGACCTAAAAGAGTAGCCGTAAATGATATTACCGATACTAATTATAAAGACATTGCCTCAATCGCAGACCAGAACGGATTTGCCATTATAAAAAATTGCGATCCTATTCCGGATCAGGAAATGGTAGTCGTTGTAGGTTATCAAAACTTAGAAAATTATGTTGCCAGCGGAAAGCTCTATTTATTCTATAATGAGAAACAATTTAAAAGCAATAATTTCGAATTGGTCGATTTTAGATCCTATGCAAACGAACGTGAAGTAAAGGAAAAAACTATTGCATCAATTAATGATCTCGATGATTCGAATACTTATTTGGCTTCCGCCGAAAGCAATTTTAAAACCAGAAAATACAGAAACACAACTACCGAGGAAGATCTTGATGCATCATTATTAGATGCTAATAAAACCTATCATAATGTTTCTATTTTAGAATTTGATGATGTAAACCCAAGTGAAACCCACAACGTGTTTTATACTTTTAAAACAACTCCGGAAATGATCAAAGATACCAGCGCAACGGTTACCATGCGAGGTATTTTTGTCCCGAACAGAAGTTATAAAAACCACAAAATAAAAAACCTCGAAATGGAAATCGTAACGTCTCACGATCCAAACAAAATGGGATCAAACGGAAGTTTTATGAATTACAGGTTGGTGCGTTTTAAACGAGTGAATTTTAAAACCCGTTTTCAAAATAATGGCGAAGGTCCGGCAAGAATGATTCGGTTAGAAACTGATATTCCGGATATGTTTGATAAGAAAACATTTCAGGTTGAAGATATGTATCCTAAATGTCCAATTTGTCCCAAAGGCGAAGTTCCAACCACAAGTTGTCTCGATACAATAATAAAAAAGAATCAGATCTTTTTTACGTTCAAAAACATTTATTTACCCGGAAGCGAGCAAAAAAATGTACATGAAAAAGACAGTACAAAAGGTTTTGTAAAATATTCCCTGAAGTTTGCAGAGGATTTTCATAAAGTAAAAACCAAAAGCAGAACGGCAATTATATTTGACAAAAATGAACCTATCATTACCAATTATGCAACTACCAGATTCTTGCCCGGAATTTCGATTGGTGCAAAAGCGGGTTATAATGTGTATCCTGATCTTGAAAAATCAACAAGTTATTTTGTGGGCGCAACAATTTCGCCTTTTAAATCGTATCGTTTTTATTGGCAGGCTGAATGGTTGAACGCCATTAATAAATACGAAAGCGGCGCAACAATAATTGAAGAAATTGTTGTAGGCGCAAATGGCACAAAACAATTTCAGCGCCTCACAACGACAACTGAAAACAAAGATGTAAACTGGGAAATTCCAATTTTGATTCGGTATAATATTAATAATTATATTGGCATTGGCGCAGGAATTCAGGCGAATTTTGATGTTTCATCTGAACAAAACCAAACCACCAAAATTGAAATTTTTGAAGGCGGAACTGATCAGTTTTTAATAGATACGAGAATTGAATCGAGTTCGGTCAAAAACTCGTTTGCCAATTTAAAAACGGGTGTTTTATTCGATTTAACTTTAGGTTTCGCCAGAATTGGTCCAAGTTTAGGGGCGCGTTATGTCATGAACTTCGAACAGAATTTCAACTATTTTCAGTTTTATGGAATTTGGAAATTTTAATAGTTATTACACGGAGATGCACGAAGTTTTTTCACAGAGATGCACGAAGAAATTTTGCCACGAATTTCACTAATTTTCACTAATTTTCACTAATTCATATCGCGAAATCAAATTAAAATAATTCGTGATCATTCGTGAAATTCGTGGCAAAAAAACTTTAAATACATTCTATGAATCTTTGCGAATCTCTGTGAAACAAAAACATTTATGACAAAACTATATTGCTATATGTTATTCTTTTCAACACTGATGCTATTCGGACAGCATCAGGAAGATAAAATATATAATGCAATTGATGCTTTTGTTGAGAATCCTTCGGCGAAAGCCATAGAAAATTTAAACCAGATTGAAGCTGATTTTTGGAGGAATCCAAGACCTAAAACTAAAGATGAACTATTAGCAATTGTGGTTTTAAATTGCAATAAGGCGTATTATGAAAACCAATTCGGGCAAACCGAAAAAGCCATTTCAAGTTACGAAAAAGCCTGGCAATTGTATCAGAAAAACAAACTTAGCAATTATGACATTATTGAGTTTTGTTTGAAACCTTTGGGTAATTTATACACGGTTTTGGGCGATTATGACAGTGCCGAAAACACGATTAAACAATACTTTTTTATCGTCAATACTTCTAAAAATTATCCTGATGCACAAAAGCAAAAGTTTGCTGCGATTTTGAATTTATCAAATGTATATCAGAGTTCGGGTAAAATTAATCAGGCAATAGAATTATTAGAAAATACGCTGAAAATAGAAAAACTATCAAATGCGCAAAAAGGAATTTTATACAATAATTTAGGAAATAGTTATTTGCTAAGTACAAATGGTTTTATTGTTAAAATGAATTCCTATTCTAACACTAAAAAGTCATTTGAATTGGCAGTAAACTATTTAAAAAATGAAAAAGATCAATCTGAAACTTTATCAAATTCATATAGAAATTTATCTTCATTAAACAGACAATGGCAACATTATGACATTGCAAATTCATATCTGAAAAAAGCAGAAAAATTGTTTTTTGAAACTCCCAATCCACAACCTCGAAAGGTTGCAAAACTTTATTATGAAAAAGCTTTGTTACTTTTTGATCAAAGAAAATTTGCCGAAAGTTCAGAAGAAATAAAAGCTATTTTTAAAATTTTAATTCCCAATTATAATTCAAAAAATATTCTTCCTAAACAAAACGAATTATATGCGGAAACGGTTTTAATTGATGTTCTGGATTTACAAGCAGAAATTTTTCTTAGAGAAAACCAACTTAAAAGAGCGCTTGAATCTTATCAGCTTTCTCTTCATATTGAAGATTTGTTGATGAATGTTTTTGTTTATGAAAACTCAAAAATCATATCGCAAATCAGGGTCAGAAATCGTACTGAAAAATGTCTTTCGATTTATGACCGGTTATATCATCAGGAAAATAAAATTGAATATCTCGAACAAGCTTTTCAATTAGCAGAAAAAACAAAATCAGGTATTTTAAAAAGTTATCGTTCGAATATCAAAAGTGCAACTGTTGAAGAAAAATCACTTTTACAGGAACTTCAAAACTTAAATAATTTGATAATTAAGGAACAGCAAAAAGGGAACTTGGCTAATATTTCATTCATAAATCAGAATATTAAAAAGCAAAATGAATTGATGCTTTCCCTGAAAAAAATCCAATCTGGAAACTTAGATAATATTCCCGAAAATTCCGATTTAAAAACTTTATTATCAAAACTAGAAAAAGACAAAGCGGTTATGGTGTATTATTTTATGGGTGCTGAAAACCTATATTATTTCACTTTACAAAATAACAGAATTAATCTAAATCATATTTATACGGCGCATACGGCAATGATTTATATTTTTAAGTTTATAGAATATTTCAATACTTCTGATGCTATTACCAATGATATTTCGGGATATAATCGCCACGGGAAAAAAGTTTATGATATACTAAAACTCCCTCAAAATACGGTTTACAAGAACCTCATCATTGTTCCAGACGGAATTTTAAATTTCCTGCCTTTCGAAGCTTTGATCACGCAAAAATCATCAACGACAAATTTTGCCAAAATGCATTATTTACTAAATGATTTCAGGATTGCTTATACTACTTCGGCAAATATTTATCTGAATTCAAAACCAATTTTAAAATCTGAAAAAACTGTTTTAGGGGTTTTTCCGGTTTTCGAAAAAACTGCTTTTGAATTGAGTTATTCTAAGAAAGAACTGGAATCTATTCGAAGTAATTTTAAAGGAAAATATTTAGAAAATTCGGATGCGACGTTTTCGAATTTTAAAAATAATGCAAATCAATATTCGATTTTGCATTTAAGCACACATGCTTCTTCGGGAGATGTTGAAACTCCGGCAAGTATTAAATTTTATGATCAGGAAATCTTATATTCAGAATTGTATAACCTCAACATAAATCCGGATTTAGTAGTTTTAAGTGCGTGCGAAACCGGACTTGGAAAGCTCTACAAAGGCGAAGGCGCTATGAGTGTTGCAAGAGGTTTTCAGTTTGCCGGAGCTCAGAATTTACTTTTTTCATTATGGAAAGTAAACGATTATACAACATCGGTTTTTATGACTGATTTTTATAAAAACATCAAAAAAGATGTTCCGTATTTTGAAGCTAATACAAATGCAAAACTTGCTTTTTTAAAGGATAAATCAATTCCAAACGCTAAAAAATCGCCTTATTATTGGAGTTCTTTTGTATATTATGGTTCTATTTCTACTGAAGAAAAATTGCCAAATTATATCTTTTACATGATTAGTTTATTGTCGGTAATTGGTTTATTTTTGATTTTCAATCATTATCAAAAATGGAAAATCTTCACGAGGTTCTCAAAAAAGAGAAATACAAAAAAATAAAATTCAAAGTCACTAAAACGCAACATCTTCTTGTAAAGGCTAAAATCAATGGCGTTTCGGGAAACTTTATTTTAGATACGGGAGCTTCTAATTCCTGCGTGGGATTTGAAAGTATTGAACGTTTTGAATTAAACGCAAAAAAATCTAAAACCAAAGCTTCGGGAGCCGGAGGAACGGGAATGAAAACGCAAATTTCGGCAAACAATAATTTACAACTCGGGAGTTGGAAAAATCAGGATTTTAGTCTGGTAATTTTTGATCTTTCGCATGTAAATGAAGCCTTAAAAGCATATAAGGCAAAACCTGTCCACGGCATTATTGGAGCCGATGTTTTACTTGAAGGTAAGGGGATTATCGATTATTATAATCATTGTTTGTACCTTAAATAATAAAATTCCAATTTTTAAAATCCAAATTCCAGACTTGGGACTTTAGTACGCATTTTTGTATATATTTGTTAAACAAATTTAACAAACCTATACGTATGAAAAAAACTCTACTTTTTTTTCTTTTACTGTTTACTACTTCTTTTTATGCTCAGGTGAGCTTTGTTTCCATTTGCGCTGACCAGCCTTTTAATCTGACTCATTTAGATAAAGATTTTATTGGTAATTTAAATCCTGCTGAAACAACTATAAGTTATTTTTTAAGTCTGGATGATGCAACAAACAACACAAATGTAATTGCAAATCCTACGCAGTATTATGCTGCTACTGGTGTAACAAATATTTATGGCAGGATTAATAATAATGGGATTACTACAACTAATTATTTTATTATCACCGCCTTTCCTCCTTTGGATGCAACAGTTTCACATACTCCAATAAAATGCAATGAAGAAACTTCTTCAATTACTATAAATGCTTCAGGAGGAACTGGCTCATATGAATATTCATTAAACGGAGGTCCCTATACCAGCAATAATTCTTTTAAATTTTTAATTGCCGGAACTTATAATATAGAAGTAACGGATGGCGCGAGACTTTGCAGAGTTTCAATAGAACATACTATAACTGTGCCACCGCCTTTAACTGTAACTGCTGTAACAGAAAATCAGAACACAACTATTATTGCAGCAGGTGGTACAGAACCGTATCAATATTCTATAGATGGTGCTATTTATCAATCCAGTAATATTTTTTCAGATCTACCTGTTGGTTTACAACCTATATCTGTAAGAGACTCTAGAGGCTGCAGTGTTTTTACCACAATTGCTATTGGAGATGCTGATTTTCCTTTAAGTGCCGGAGGAATGATTCTTAAAAATGTATCCTGTTGGGGAAGCGCAGCTCTTCGGGCAATTGGTTATGGCGGGGAACCTCCTTACTTGTATTCGATAAATGGAGGACAATCTTTTCAGGAAAGTGATACTTTTGACAATTTAAGTGCCGGACTTTATCCGATCGCCATAAAAGACAGCAAAAATACGATCATTAATAATATTTCGTTTGAATTGCTTCCATATATTCCTGTAACAGCTACTGTAACTCCTATAAGTACATCAAGCTGCATAAACAGTGGAGGATTAAACATTGTTGCAAAAGGAGGTCAAATCGCGCATTGTTATTCAATTGATGGCGGAAAAACCTATAGTTCAGACAATGCTTTTTTTGACTTACCTGCCGGCAACTATAGTGTATTGGTAAAAGATAGTAATGAGTGTATTTCTCCAGTAATAACTACCACAATATTGCAGGATTTGCCATTGTCCGCAACGGCTTTACATACAGAGTTATTATGTGCCCAGGATAAAACAACCCTAACTATTAATGCTATAGGAGGAGAAGCTCCATATCAATATGCTGTTAATACCCGTTTGTATTCCATTAAAAACACTTATTCAGATCTTAGTCCCGGAACTTATCAAATTAAAGTAAAAGATGCTGTTGGCTGTGTCACTACTATTGAACATGTTGTTGCACAGCCAACGCCTATATATCCTGACATTCTTGTAGAAGACCGAACTATAACTTTAAATGGTCAGGCAGGAACAGCTCCTTATCAATATTCTGTAGATGATGGGGCTTTTCAGGTTGGTAATGTGTTTACAAATTTATCGTCCGGAATTCATATTATAAAAATTAAAGATTCAAAAGGATGTGAATCTTATACTTTTAAAGTTATAATTGAAGATAAACCCTTAGTTGCTGCTGTTGCAATTACTAAAGCCATTGACTGTATAAGTAATGCGTCTATACCTATAAATGCTACAGGCGGACAATCTCCATATACGTATTCATTAAATGGAGGAGCTTATCAACCCATTAATAGTTTTAATAATCTAACCGCCGGTACTTATTTTGTAACTGTAAAAGATGCTTCAAATACAACTTTTGCCACAAATATGATTACGATAAACCCGCCTATTCAAATAACTGCAATTGCTGCAATTACTAAGCTAATAGATTGCTTTAGTAATGCTACTGTAAGCGTTATTGCATCAGGAGGAACTGGAATTTATCAATATTCTATGAATGATGGTCCCTTTCAGACTTCTAATATTTTTAATAATCTAAGCGCTGGGGTTTATCATTTTAGTGTAAAAGATTCTAATGTTTGTATTTTACTAACAAATAATATAGTAATTGAACAACCAATTCCTTTAACTGCGACTGTCACTCAAACAAAAATTACAGATTGTCTGGCGAATGCTAATTCTTATGTGAATCTTAAGGCTGCCGGAGGTACCCCTCCTTACCAATATTCAATAAATAAATTACCTTACTCAAGCGATAATTCATATCCTCCACTATATCCGGGAACGTATTCATTCGATATTAAGGATGCGAAAGGATGTGTTTTCACTCTTCCTTTAATAATAGAATCACCTTCTTCATTAATAGCAATAGCGACTGTTAATAAGTCTACCGAATGTGGTGTTAAAGACTCTGTTACAATTACAGCTACCGGAGGACAAGCTCCGTATACGTATTCATTTGACATTGGAGTATCCTATTCAGTATCAAATACAAGTTTAGCTTCGGGAGTACAAACCTTTTTTGTAAAAGACAGTAATGGTTGTCAGGCATCGGTTCATATTCCTGTTGAACAATCTTTATTATCAGCCACAGCCATAACCGATATTTATAACAAAACAATAAAAGTTAATGTTACTGGCGGAAAAGCTCCTTATAAATATACACTCAAAAAAAATTCAGAAATTATTATAGGCGCACAAAATGAGAATGTTTTTAATAATGTAGCGTTAGGAAGTTATATTGTAGAAGTTACAGATGCAAATGGCTGTGAGGTTTTTTGCAATGCTGAGTTATATTCCCCTTTAATTGTATCAGCAGTGATTACCAGCCCTGTAAATTCTGAAAGTTATGGTAAAATAGAAATCCTTGCTACCGGTGGTTTGGCTCCTTATCAATATTCAATAAATAGTGGAGCATATACATCAAACAATGTGTTTACTAATCTCGCACAAGGTACGTATATGATAGAAGTCAGAGATAGTTCAAATAATATAAGTTCATTATTTATAGTTGTAAAAAACCAAAATACGTTAACTGCAACAACAGTAAACACAAATGTAAACTGTTACGGAAGTAATGATGGAACAATAAATGTAAATGCCACAGGAGGTATAATGCCTTATACTTATTCTCTGTATCATAATGATAATTTAGTTATTTTAAATTCAAACTCTAATTACTTTCCTAATTTAACGGCAGGAGTTTATAAAATAATAGTTATGGATGCAACTGGCTACTCTTTATCAAATATTATATTTATATCAGAGCCTACAATTTTACATGCCACGCTAGTGGTAGATAATCAAACTATTACGGCAAATACCACAGGTGGAAGTGGACTATACAGTTATAGTATGGGGTCGACTGGTTATCAAACAAGCCCTGTTTTTACAAATGTGCCTTTCGGAATTCATGAAATATATGTTAGGGACCAAAATGGATGCTTTGTAATAACGAGTATTGCTATAGATCCGCCAGCTCCTTTAATAGATGGTAAAAACATTATAACAATAGAATTTAAACCTGGACAAACTTTAGCAGATTTAGTCATTAACGGTCAAAATATAAAATGGTATAGTAATCAGAATCCTTTAGGAGGAAAAACAACTAAGTCAAGTGAAGTTACTTTACCATTAACGACACTTTTGGTTGACGGCACTACTTATTATGCGTCTCAAACGATAAACGGAATTGAAAGCATTGAACGTCTTGCTGTTACAACCAAATTAAACGGATCGCTTTCTGCTCCGGATTTTGTTTTAGGAAATTTCAAATATTATCCTAATCCTGTACAACATACATTGAATATCGATAATACTTCTACAATTGATGAAATAGAAATAATATCCGTTTCCGGAAAATCTGTTTTAGCTAAGAAAATAAATAATACGCATTCTGAAATTGATTTATCAAATGTCTCTTCCGGAGTTTATTTATTAAAAGTAAAATCTGAAGGACAAACTAAGACAATAAAAATTGTGAAAAAATAAAGGAATTAAATTCCAATAATTTAAATCCCAAATTCCAAATCTGAGTTAAGAGAAATCAAAAAAAAATCCCAAATTCCAGTTAAGAATTTGGGATTTTTTCATTTTTAAAACTTCCTTGTCTTCATTATTGAATTCTGATAAAAGCATCTGAAGATCTCTTTATAACTTCATCAAATCAGCTGATCCAGACTTTTATAAATAATCCTGAATAACATTCAACCAAAAAAAATCCCAAACTCCGTAAGGAATCTGGGATTTTTATTTTTCACCATTTCCTCCCGAAGTTTCGGGATTGGAATTTGGAATTTAAAAAAATTGAAATTTAATTTTTTTAGTGTGTATGTTTAGGATTAAAACCGTCTTCACTTAATTCTGTATGCTCATAATCGGCAACCATTTCAGCTTCATAATCGATTTTTTCTCCTTTAGATAATCTGGCAATTATTTTTTCCATAATAAGATAAATAACCGGAACAACAACTAAGGTTAGGAATAAAGACGAAATCAATCCACCTATAATTACCCAAGCCAATCCGTTTTTCCATTCAGCTCCTGCTCCGGATGCCAAAGCAATTGGGAACATACCAAATACCATCGCAATTGTAGTCATCAAAATCGGACGTAAACGAGCGTGATTCGCTTGAATTAATGCATTTCTGATGCTCTCACCCGCTGCTCTTCTCTGATTGGTGTAATCGACTAGCATGATCGCATTCTTACACACCAGACCAATCAACATAATAATACCCAAAATAGTAAAGATGTTAAGTGTGTTATTAGTTAAAGCCAGGGCTAATAAAGCTCCAATAAATGAAAGCGGGATGGCAAACAACACCACAAATGGATGAACAAAACTGTCATAAAGACCTACCATTACCAGGTAAACTAATATAATAGCGGCCAATAAAGCGATTCCTAAAGTACCAAAACCTTCACTTTGGTTTTCCTGATCCCCTCCCCATATATAATTTACACCAATTGGTTTCTTTAATTTGTCAATTTTCTCCTGCCATTTGGTTACAATAGTTCCAGAAGCAACTCCCACATTTTGTCCTTGAACGGTTACAGAAGCAGATTTATCTCTACGCTCTAATTGGCTAGGACCAGAACCTTCGGTAATTGAAGCAAATTGAGACAATTTAATTTGTTGTCCCGCATTATTAATAAATATTAAATTACTAACATCGGTAATGTTTTTTCTATCAAAAGCATTATACTTGATATTGATGTCGTATTCGTATTCACCAGCTCTAAACTTTCCATCAGTATTTCCACTAAAAGCAGTTTGCATGGTCATACCCACTGTTTGAAGTGTTAATCCTAATGCAGCCATTTTATCGCGGTCTACTTGTACGTTAACTTCAGGATTTCCATCTTCAACAGTCAATTTAATCTCTGTTGTTCCAGGAATACTGCGCAATTCAGCTTCAGCTAATTTGGCAAATTTCATAGCGCTTTCTACAGATGGACCAGTTACAACTAATCCCAAAGTAGCATTTTCTGCTGTTCCTAAAATACCAACCGGAACCGTTTTTACTTTGGCGCCAACCAATACTTTTTCTAATTTACGTTTTATTTTTGCAGCATAAACCGAAGCATCATCTGTTCGCTCTGATTGATCAATCATTTTTACGTTAATCTCTGCCTTATAAGCTGTCGCTTGTGCCGCACCCATTCCTTCTGAAGTTTGTCCCACAGTTGTAATTTGGCTAAACACATATTTTTCACCTTTTAAATACGCTTCTGCTTTTTGTGTCATAAAGTTGGTTTGTTCCAACGAGGCGTCTTTCGGCATTTCTATTTGAACTAAAAACTCCCCACTATCTGATTTGGCAAAAAATTCTCCTCCAATAAATCCTCCTCCAAACAATGGAATTATAGTACCGAAAAACAATAGTAAAACAATTATAATTGTTTTGAAGTAATGATCTAAACACCAGTTTAACAATGTAGTAACCCAATCAGTAAAACGAGTTAATAATTTTTCGAAACCAAGAATTACTCTCCCAAATACATTCTTTCCTTCAATGTGTTCTAATTTTCCAAAACGAGAAGACAACCAGGGAATAATTGTAAATGATGCTAAAAGTGAGAATAAAGTAGAAATAATTACCGTTACACAAAACTGTGTGATAATGTTCGAAACCAAACCAGAACTCATTGCAATAGGCAAGAACACTACGACAATTACCAAAGTAATCGAAGTTACTGTTCCACCAATTTCAGCTGTACCGTCATAAGAGGCACGAATTCGGCTTTTACCCATTTCCATGTGTCTGTAAATATTTTCCAATACTACAATGGCATCATCCACCAGAATACCAACCACAAGAGATAATCCTAATAAACTCATTAAGTTTAAGGTATATCCTAAAAGATAAATCCCAATAAATGTAGCAATTAACGAAGCAGGAATCGAAACCATTACAATCAATGAGTTACGAATACTATGAAGGAAAAACAACATTACAAAAGCAACCAAAACTACCGCAATCAATAAATCGTGAATTACAGAATCTGCAGCTTCTAAGGTATAAACCGTACTATCCTTGGCTATTTCTAACTTTAAAGAATTAGTTTTATAATCTTTTTCCAGATTTTTAATACTTTCAATCAACTGCTCACTTACAGCAACCGCATTAGCATCAGATTGTTTAATTACTTGTAAAATAATGGCGCTTTTTTGATTTACTCTCGAAATTTTTTCAGCAATTTTTTGATCATCTTGTACATCAGCAATATCTCCTAAACGGATTTGAATTCCGCCTTTAGATGAAACTACTAAGTTTCTTAATTCAGCAACATTTTTATATTTACCCGCTAAACGAATTAATATTTTCTGATCACGAGTCTGAATGTTTCCTGTTGGAAAATCTAAGTTCGAAGTCAAAATATTTTGTTGTACCTCAGGAATAGAAAGCCCGTAACCCTGCATTTTTAAAGCATCCAGGTTTACTTGTATTTCACGTTCCTGACCACCAATAATATCTACTTGTGCCACACCCGGAACACGAGATAAAACGGGAGCAATCTTTTTATCAATTAAGTCATAAAAAGCAGCCTCATCCATTTTTCCATTGGCTCCAATAGTCATAATTGGCAAATCACTCAAAGAAAATTTACTTAGCGATGGCGTTTTGGCATCGTCCGGTAAATCACTAATAATGGCATTAATTTTTCGCTGAGCATCATTCATAGAAACATCAACATCAGCTGTTGAAGTCAAAGAAATAGATACAACAGACAAACTTTCATAGGATTTGGAATCAATTTTCTTAATGTTTTCCAGTGATGCAATCGCATCTTCCATTTTTTTGGTAATTGTATTTTCTACCTCACTTGGAGAAGCTCCGGGATAAACAGTAGAAATTGTAATAACATTTTGTTCAAATTTCGGGATCAGCTCATAGCCTAACTGGCTGTAGCTAAACAATCCACCAAGTATCAGAATCGTAAACAATACGATTACTAACGACGGACGTTTTATGGATATTTCGGCTAATTTCATATATTTTGCTTTAGGCTGTAGGCTTTAGGCAATAAGCTTAATGCTTATGGCGTATAACTTACTGCTTTAAATTATTTAATAATTTCTACTGTATTACCGTCTTGTAAGTTAATTTGACCTGTAACAATTACAGTTTGTCCGTCAGACAATCCACTTACAATTTCTACCTGATCTCCTAAAATTCTTCCGGCAGTTACTTTTTTCAATTTTGCAATACCATTTTCAACTACAAAGATTTCGTTACTGCTCACACTTCCTACAAATGCATTTCTAGGTACAACCATTAAGTGTTGTTTTTGTTGTTTTGATGCAAAATTTGCAGTTCCGTACATACCTGCTTTCAGGTCATTGTTTGAATTATTTGCAATTTCAATTTCAACAGGAAAATTTAAAGATTCATCTGCTTTTGCTGCAATAAATGTAATTTTTCCTGTAAAAGTTTTATCAGGATACACACTAGCTGTTACGTTTACATTATCCCCTTTTTTTAAACTTGCAACCTGAGTTTCATTTACTGTAACTACTAATTTTAATTTAGAAACATTTACAATATCATACAAAGCAGTTGCCGGCGTTGCTGCAAGGATAGATCCCGGCTCAATGTATTTTTTATTGATGAATCCGCTAATTGGAGCTTTTACTCTTGTATCTCCAACATTAATATTAGCTTGTGTTAAACTAGACTGAGCGTTTGTTAAAGCTAATTTTGCCTGATCTAATTGTTGTTTTGTAACACCGCCTGTTTTAAAAGCATTTTCGTAACGGCTGTAATCAGATTTTGCATTTTGGTAAACTGCTTGTGCTTGTTGAGCACTTACATTAATAACATCACCTCTTACTGTTAATAAAGTCTGACCTACTTTTACGTAATCTCCTTCTTTAGCCAAAACACTGATTACTTTTCCTGATTTTTCAGCAGAGAAAGTCAATTGCTGAATAGGTTGAAAGTTTCCGTTTGTAACGAAATCTAATGAAACTTCTTCTGTTTTTACCGGAGCTACTTTTACTGAAATTGCAGCATTTTTCTCTGCTACGATATCTGTTTTAGCTTTATTCTCTTTCTTATTATTATTTAAGACATATCCAATCACACCAAGGGCTGCAATTATGATTACGATTGTTATAATAGTTTTCTTCATTTTGTTTAGTTATTTAATAAGAGTTTTAAGTTCGCCTTTTGATTTGATTAGTGCTACTTCGGCAATTTTGTAATTCAATACTGCTCTGGTATAGTTATTTTGAGCTTCAAGTGATGCATTTTCAGAATCTAATAAATCTGTTAATGATGCTAATCCCTGAAGGTAATTGTTTTTTGTATCGCTTAGGATTTCGGTCGCTAAACGCATATTTTCTTTTTGATTCTGAATAGTGATAAGGTTATTTTCCATATCAGCGATTGCATTTCTGTAATCTAAATCAAGTGAAAGTTTCGTGTCTTTGATATCTTCCTGAAGCGATCTGATTTGTACATCGGCTTGTCTTACTTTGGCACGGGTTCCAAATCCTGTAAAAATTGGTACGTGTAAGTTTAATCCAATTGCAGAGTAATCTGACCAGTACACACCATCTTTAGGTTTTGCAAACCAAGGCATTTCAGGACCCTGACCAATATAATTGTAACCGGCAGTTAACGAAAGCGTAGGATAATATCCAGCTTCAACAGCTTTTTTGTTGAATACTAAAAGCTCTTCTTGTTTTTTCAAAAGCAAGTATTCTGTTCTCATTTCTGTATTAGGCGTTTCTGTCAATGCAGCAGGAATCACTTCAAATTCTTCTTTTGGAATCTCAATCACAGTTTCTATAGGCATCCCCATATAAAATTTCAAAGCATTTTCCTGTAAAATAATTTGATTTTTAATTTGTTGACGTTCTGTATCAATGTTCGACATTTTAACTACGATACGGTCTAAGTCAATTTTTTTAGCAAGACCATTATCAAATTGTCCTTTTACAATGTCACGAACTTTACTTGTATTAACATAATTACTGTCTAATAAAACTAATCTTTCGCGTTGCACATAAACAGAGTAATAGTTATTAGCAACTCTTTCAATTACTTGTTCTTCTGTTAATTGATTGTTTATCTGATAGAATTCGCGTGTAGATCTAGCGGCTCTTAATCCTGTAAAAACAGATTGATCAAATATTGTCTGAGTTAATCCTATTCCTGCTGTTGAAGTCCATTTTTGACCAAATGCTGCCTGAATTGTAGTTCCCGGAGCACCAAAACCGGCTCCGTCAATAACTGTAGTTTGTATTACAGGATTGTAAGTTAAACTTCCGTTTGCAGAAATTTGAGGTAACGCTCTTGAACGTACTTCCTGAATTTTATACTCACTATTTTCAACCTCTAGTTTTGCTTTTTTTGCATCTGCTTTATTTTCAAGCGAATATAAAATAGCATCTTTCAGGGTTAGTGTTTTAACTTGTGCGCTGGCAGACAAGCCAATTGAACACAAAAATATAAGAATTATTCGTTTCATAGATTGATGATTAAATGATAATTTTTTTAAGTTGCTTTTCTAATTCCAGTATTCCTTTTTCGGTTGCCATAGCTCTGGTATGGTATTCCAGTGCTTCTAATTCTATTTTCTGTGCTTCTCTTTCAGAAACCGTAGTTTCATTAATATGAAAAATAAGCGTGTAATAAAATTTTACATATAAATCGATATTCAAATCCGGTCTGTATAAACCTTCGCGGATTCCTTTTAAGATATTATCTCTAAAATAATGGTTACACTGATCAATTTCATGTGTCATTATATTTTGATAAATTTCAGGATAATGCTTTTTTAACTGATATAAAGGCGAAGTATCAGTTGCATTTTTAAACATATCACGAAACATTTCTCTTATCTCAAAATTCTCATGAATCGCATTATAATCTTTCGCTACAATAGTATCAATAACCTCATGTACTTGTTGATGAACTGTAGATGTGCTCTCTTCGATCAAAACCTCCTTATTACAGAAATATTTATATATCGTTTTTTTAGAAATACACATTTCTCCGGCAATATCATCCATCGTAACACTTTTAAAACCAAGCTTTAAAAACAACTCGCTTGCTTTTGATATAATTTTCTCTTTCATCTTAATTTTCAAATTGCATTACAAATATAATCAGGAAACTAAAATCAGAAAAATAGTTTCCGTAATTTTTGTAATAATTTTACATTAATTTATTCATTGTGTCAGATTTATATACTGAACTCTAAGTTTGCGATAAGCTTAATATCTTTTCCTAAAGCTAAACCTCCATTATGATTGAACGAATTATAATCTAAACCAAAGTCCTGACGTTTAATGTCACCTTTGATTTCAAAAGCTACTTTTTTCTCGCCATTGTAATTATTAATACCAATAAACTCAGCATCAAGTTCTACTACTCTGGTTACGTCTTTTATAGTCAAATCTCCTTTAAAGAAATTGATATTGTTGTTTACTCTTTGAAAAGAAGTTGATTTAAAACTAATAATAGGATGTTCATTTACATCAAAAAAATCCTGAAGTTGTAAATAAGTGTCTATTTGTTGAAAACTATCTTTTTTGTTATTAATGTCTAGTGAAAACTCAACCGAAGCATCTTCAATTTCATTGTCTTCAATATTCACATAACCATCAAATTTATTTGTAGTTCCTCCCATGTAGGCAATTATCGAATGTCTCATTTTAATTAAAACATCTGATTGGCTAGAATCTAAGGTCCATGTTGTTTTCATAAATTACTGGTTTAATGAGGTTATAAATTACTCAAAACTCTTAAGGAAACTTTTCTAGTGTTTAGAGTTTCCAATTAAAAGTGCAAATATAAACAGGAAACTGGAAACACCAAGAAAGTTTCCAAGTTTTTTTTAAAATAAATTTAACAGACTGTTAATTAACTGATTAAATATAAAATTCAAACAGAAACTATCATTTAAAACTATAAGAAAGAAATAATTCATAATGAATTGTATCTTTGAGGTTCGCAATTCAGATTATATTTTATGCACGATATTAGCCAATACCAGGATTTTTTCATCAATTATTTAGAAAACCAAAGCATCAGCAAAGAGCCTAAAAACCTTTATGAACCCATTAAATATATTTTAGGACTTGGCGGAAAACGTATGCGTCCCGTACTAACTTTAATGGCATCCGAAGTTTTTGATACTGACTATAAAGTAGCACTTCCGGCAGCAATGGCGGTGGAAGTTTTTCATAATTTTTCACTTGTTCACGATGATATTATGGATGATGCACCTTTGCGAAGAGGTCAGGAAACCGTGCATGAAAAATGGGATTTGAATACCGGAATTCTTTCCGGTGATGCCATGCTTATCCTTGCTTATCAATATTTTGAACAATACGAGCCTGTCATTTTTAGGGATTTGGCAAAATTGTTTAGCAAAACGGCTCTCGAAGTTTGCGAAGGACAACAATGGGATGTTGATTTTGAAAAAAGAAACGATGTCACAATTCCGGAATATCTTAAAATGATCGAATATAAAACAGCCGTATTAGTTGCAGCTGCCATGAAAATGGGTGCGATTGTAGCTAAAACTACTAAAAAAGAAGCTGATTTAATTTACGATTTCGGATTGAATTTAGGTTTGGCTTTTCAGCTTCAGGATGATTTTTTAGACGCTTTTGGAGATCCTAAAACCTTTGGAAAACAAGTTGGAGGAGATATTATAGTCAACAAAAAAACCTATTTATACCTGAAAGCACGTGAATTTTCATCTCTTGAAAAAGCTTCAGAATTAGAAAAATTATTCAGTTTACAATTAGAAGATAATACAAATAAAATAGCAACTGCAAAAACTATTTTTAACGAGTCAGGAGCTTCAAAAGCAACGCAGGAAGCGATAGAAATGTACACTCTTAAAGCTTTTGAAACTTTAGAAAAAATGGACATTAACATTGAAAAGAAAGCTATTTTAAGAACATTTGGCGAGAACTTAATGGGAAGAAAAGTTTAGTTTTTTTTGCCACAGATTAAAGGATTTTAATGATTTTCGCCACGAATTACACTAATTTTCACGGATTCAGCATAATTAAATTAGTGAAAATTAGTGTAATTCGTGCAACAAATTTTTACAAATAGTAAACCTGACAGGTTTTTAAACCTGTCAGGTTTACTATTTGAAAACTAATATAATCTGTGAAAATCTTTTAATCTGTGGCTATTTTAAAACAAATCATCCGGATCAACTAAATCCGATAATTTTTGTTTTAAATCATCTTCTAAAATTGTCAATCCATATTGGTAAGAAGCGTTCATCCAGCCAAAACCTTCTTCGGTGATATAATCAAACTCGGTTCCTACGTTTCCGTACTCTGCAAAGATTTTGTGCGAACTTATAGACAAGTCAAACTTCTCCGGAATCGTTCCGTTATAATCAACCGCGTTTCTGGTAATCAGCCAAAGCCAGCGATACACCATTTCCTGCGCTTCTTCGTTAAAATTATAATTAAGTAAACCTTCCCATAAAAGCATTTGATGCGGCGCCCATCCAAACGGATAATCCCATTGTCGGATTGGTGCATTTTCATCAACACCAGCAATTGATTCTTGGGTACATCCGGCAATTCCACCTTTCATTTTAAACCTTGGTAATATCTTTTTTACCAAAATTTCTGCTTGTTCCGGCGTACTTATTTTTGCCCAAAGCGGATAAAATGTTGGTGCAGCTTCAAAAAAATGTTGCTTTTCATTTACAAAATCATAATCAAGATAACAACCGGATTCTTCATTCCAGCACAATTTGTTGATTTTCTCTTTTCTCAATTCTGCTTTCGAAATCCAATATTCACTTGAATACGATTTATCTTCAAAATACTGAAATTCATTTTTAAAATATTTCTTAATTAAAAAAGCAATATCAGTTTCATATTTATAAAGCAAACTATTTATGGCAACAGTATTTAAATTGGCACAAACGCCAACCAATCTATTTGTTGTATCATGTCCGCTTTCGCGCATACTTCTATCGTGAATAAAGTATTTATCAAGTTCCTCATCAACCACTTCTCTTTCAAGATATTTTTTTTCGAATTCACGCGTAGACAAATTATATTTCTGCGCATATTGCTCCAGAATATCGTCAAAATGCCCTTCTTCAACCTCAAACGGAAGTCCGATACCTTCGGCTTTATATCGATTCAAGCCATTGGCAGTAAGTCGTTTTCCCTCTTCCATCCAAACGGTTTTGTATTCTTTTATGGCGGTTTTTAAATGTCTTTCAATCCAGAAAATATCAGGATTAGACTTTTCTAAAACATCAATAATTAACGAAGTATAAAGCGGCGGTTGCGTTCTGGTTAAATAATAACTTCTGTTCGCGTTTAGAATTTTTCCGTAATGATCGATCTGATATTTAAAATTCTCGGCAATGCCTAAAGCAAGATCAATTTTATCATCAATCAAAAGTCCTTTAGCAATAAAATAACTATCCCAACCGTACATTTCGTTGAATCTTCCGCCAGGAACGACAAACGGAACTCCCGAAATTTCATTGTTTTTAATTTGAAGTGCCAAAGCCAAAATTCCCGGTTTTTTATTGAGCGATAAAACATATTCCGGCGAAATGTTTTTAGGCATTTGCACCACTTTTAACTTTGGAATTGTAGCTTCTAATTTTTTAAAATAATCAAAAACAATTTCGTCACCAAAAGGCACATACAAATAAGCAAATTCATTTTCGATTTTATCGTCTTCCAGAATTTTCTTTACTCCAATAGCATCAATTGTACGCGTAAGCCCCTTCCAATACAAGTTTTTTATTTTTCTTGAAATTCGTTTTACAGGATCTTCGGTGATTTCATTTAAATCTATTTCTGCAAATTCTGTTTTGTTTTTTTTAGCCAAAGCCAATTCCTGCAATAAGTTCGAAAGTTGATAAGTTCCCTCAATAACCGCAGAATTTCCGTTTTCATCATTTAACAAAAACTTTTTTGGTCCGTTATCATCGATCGTTATTTTTTTATCGCCATCAGTATCTTCCTGAGCCAATAATTTTTCGATTGTTTGGGTTATATGTAATTTAAATTTCATCTTTTGCAGTTATTTTTTTGAGAATAAAGAATGATATCAGTAACAAGGTCATCGGAATTAAAGTAAAATAAAATGCGTTTTCCGGTCCTTCATTTTTAAACAGCCAACCGGTTATTCTGGAACCTAATGTTCCGCCAAGAGCAGAAAAAATCACGATTAATCCGGTCATTGAACTTTGCAGATTTTTAGGCAAAGCGCTTAAAACAATCGAGTTTAATAATGGATAAATGGGTGCAATAAACAATCCGATTAAGGGAAATGCAAAACCAATTAACGGAATATCCGAAAGTGTGTTGATATTCTTAACTTCTAATCCAACTGTTTTTGGCAATACAAAAATTACGATAAGCATTGCACAGAATATACAGACGCTTAAAACCCAAATCCAGTTTACTTTTTTAGTTACAATTCCTGCAATCAATCTCCCAATCGCTAATGAAATCGCCAAAATACTGGCCATCATAATGCTAATATTCTCTGGTAAATGAAGCACTTTTGTATTGAATGTTGGCAGCCACGAAAGGATTCCCTGTTCGATCATGACAAACAAAAAGACGCTTATAACAAAAATAACGGTAAGCAATTTTGCCATTAGTTTAAACATTTGCATGAAATCGTCTTTGAGATTTGCTCCCGCTGAAATTTCGGCTTCTTCGAATTTTACAAAAAGTAAAAACAGAAATGACAAGAATGATAATCCTGCTAAAAACCAATAAACATTCAGCCATGAATTAGGATCGTCTTCGTTATTAAAAGCCGGAAATAAAAAATAAGCCAACGCAATCCCAACCATAAAAAAACCTTCAATACTGCTCATTAAAGCGTTGTGTTCTTTTTTGGTTTCGGTCACGGTTCCAATCAGGGAATAAACAGAAACTTTTATCAAGGCAAATGAAACCCCAACGGTTGCAAAAAGAATTTTAGCATTATCAAATGAATTTCCAAAATACATAGAAATACAAGCCAAAGTCACCAAACCCAAACCTATCAACATCGATTTTCTATAGCCGATTCTTGGTAAAAAAGAGGCGATAAAAAAAGATACAATGGCAATTGGCATATCCTTAAAAGCTTCGAGAATACTTGCCTGAACTTCATCTACTCCGTAATTTCTTTGCGATTTTAAAATCACAATGCCTACGCTGTTTAATAAAATAGCAAAGACAAAATAATTGAGGTAAAGAGAGATTTTGATTCCTATGTTTTTCATTTTTTATTTGTTTATCTATGCTTTGTGGTTACGGTGCGGAGACGCACTGCTGTGCGTCTCTACGATTCCGTGTATGACTGATTAAACGCATTGTTTATATTTTTAACACATAGAGACATAGCTTTTTTTGCGCTCAAAAGGCGTTTCACTAACATTAATTCACATAGGTATGCGTGGAAACTAGTTTATTTCATTCTCTTATTTTTTTAAGCGTTTAAAATCTATGTTTCTATGTGTTAAATATTTTTTAAGAATTACATAAGTCTGATTTTACATAAATTTAAAAATTAATCGCTACCGAAAATCTAAAGGCACGTCCTAAAATAGGTCTTGCCATAAACACATCACTTGCTGCAGATGTTGTTTGTCTTGGATCTCCTTCTGTTAAACCAATTTCGTTAAATAAGTTCGAAGCATCAACTGCAAAACGTAGATTATTATAGGTATAATTTAAACCTGCTCCTACTTCTTTATAAGCCGGTAAAACTTGTTTGTTGTCCTGATTCGTGAACTTTTTATCATAATAAGAGAACTGAACATACGCTGTAAAATCTTTTGTAATGTCTACTTCCGGTCTTAAATTACAGAAAAATTTAGGAATTCTTCTTGCTGTATTTCCGTTAAAATCAAACGTAGAGCCATCAGCATTTGTACCTGTAAAATTATCGTATTCTGGTTTTTGAACGGTGAATGTAAAGTTCAGTTTTACCATTTCGTATCTGGCATTAGTTTCTACTTCAAGACCAATATTGTTTACATCGGCAAATTTATTTTCAGAAGATCCATCAGATAAAATATCGGTAAAAGCTACGTTTTTCAATCCCATATGAAATAAATTCGCATTTACAGAGAAGAAGGAATTGGCATATTTATAACCCAATTCAATTTGGTTTACTTCTGTGTTTTCAAGTTTGCTTAAATCTGCTGCATTATCATAAAATGATTCTTCGATTGGCGATCTGAAACCATGGCTGTAACGAGCATAAGAAGCCATTTTATCATTAAATTTATAATTTCCTGCTGCAGTATACGACCATTCGCTCACATCATATCTCCAATAGGTATAAGGATTCCCTTTTACAGTTGTCACCGCGTCATCAGCCGTATTATTGTCTAAAAGTCCTAAGTTTTCGGCAAAAAATCTTGCATTGTCTCTGTAACCTGAATATTTGTCTTTATTGTATCTTAAACCTGCGTTGAAAGTCAGATTATCAGTAGCTTTAATTTCCGCGTCAGCGTAGATATCGTTCAAAAGTCCTTTTGTTTGCGCATCTCTTTCAAGCCATGTAATTCTTTCTACACCGTTCCAGGTATGATCTACTCCTGTTGTATTGTCTTTTACATTTAATAATCTCGGATTATCTGAAACACCTACTAAATAGGAATTCCAGTTCCAATATTGGTTCGATTTCCAGTTAGAATAATAGTAACCAGCAGTTAATTTTACAGGATCTAAGTCAAAATTAAAAGAGAAATTATTAGCAAAATTGTTCATCTTTTTCTCGATATGCCAAAGATCAGCTCTCATGATTAAAGCATTTGGATCAAGCGTTTGTCCGTTATCAACATAAGAATATGTTAGATTACTAGCAGTTGTATTTTGAACGCTTGTTGCATAACCATCTTGCGTCCAAGGTCCGCCATTTGGGAAAATAGCATTGTAATTTAAATCAATATTGGTTTGTTTGAAAGAGTTTTTGAAAGTCACTTTTTCCGATATTTTCTTTTTGAACTCTGCTCCAATTGAGTTAATAATTGGGTGAGAACCGTCTTCTAAATCTGCGCTAAAAGTTCCGCCACCGTATTGAGGCACATTCAAACGACTGAAATTTACTGATGTCAACGTTCCGTAATTTGGATTAAATCCCGGAATTCCTTCAATTTTACCGTTATTGCTTTTTAGCGGAATTGGTAAATAGAACGTGTTTCTGTCATCAAGATGTTTGAAATTAACTCTTAAATAATCATCGTCATCAAATTTATACGTGATGTTTCCTTTTATCTGACCGCCTTTATTTGCTGTAAAGCCTGTATTTCTAACTCCGTTATCGGCTCTGTAAAAACCTCCAACATTAAAGAATAATTTATCCTGAATTAAAGCTCCTGATAAATTAAGATCTGTTCTGAACATTCCGTAATCTGAAGTGGTGAATTTTGCTCTTCCTTTAAATTCATTTTGTCCTGTTTTCGAAATAAAATTTATGATTCCACCCGGAGCATTGTTGGCAAAAATTGATGCAGAACCTCCACGAACGGCTTCCATTTTACTTACGGTTTCGTCAAGTCTGTAAAAAGTATCGGCGTTGGCAAATTGCAAAGCTCCATCTTCAAAAACCGGCAATCCGTCTTCCTGAATTTGTACAGATTCATAAGCTCCCGCAGATGGAATTCCTCTTGCAAAAAGGTTGTTTCCAATTTCTCCTCCTGATGCTTCAACCACAAATCCGGGAATTGTCTGTAATAAAGCTGCCGTACTTGATGGCGCTCTGTCTTCGATTGCTTTTGCTCCCATTGTTGTAATCGCAACACTGGATTCCAGTTTTGATCGCGGTGCCGAAGATCCTGTAACCACGACTTCATTTAAACTTTGTGATTCTCCTTCAAGAAGTAAATTTACGTCTAATGATTCTCCTTCCTTTATTGCAACTTTTTTCTCGAAGGTTTTATAACCTACATTCGTTGCAATTATAGTATAATTTCCTGCTTCGATATTCGAGAATGAATATCCTCCGTTTTCATCTGTAACAGTACTTTTGCCTGTTTCTTTGATCGATACATTTGCTCCGGGAACTGTTGCTCCGCTGTCGTCAAGTACTTTTCCCGAGATTTTATTCTGAGTTTGTGCAAACAGATTATTTGGTAAAGAAAATAGGCAAAACATCAAAAGTAATGTACCTAAATATTGGTGTAGCTTTTTCATTTTTTTGTTTGGTTAGTTAGTAATTATGGTTATCACTGTCAAACTTAATAACTAATTATAAGGAATATAGCAATTTCAAATCGAAAACGTTTTCGAAAACACCTAAAACGTTTTCGGAAGTTAATTTTTTATCAATGCAGTTTATTTTTAGTACTTTTATTTCATGAATGACACAAAATTAATAGATATAGCCTCGGCATTAGGAATTTCGGTTACTACGGTTTCAAAAGCTTTAAAAGGATATACAGATATTAGTAAAGCTACACGCGCAAGGGTGATTGAAATGGCCGAAACCATGAACTACATTCCAAACTCTGTTGCGGTAAATCTTCGAACCAATGAAACTAAAACCATTGGCGTGATCATTCCCGCAACTGTTCATCATTTTTTTTCGAGTGTATTAAATGGCATTTTAGAAGAAGCCGAAAAAAGAGGATATCTTGTCATTATATTACAATCAAATGAAAAATATGAACTAGAGAAAAAACAGCTTGCTTTATTAATTCAGAAACGAGTTGACGGCGTTTTAATGTCGCTTTCAAACGAGACAGATGATTTTACTCATATTAATGAAGCCATTCGAAAAAATACGCCCGTTGTTTTATTCGATAAAATCGCTAAAAGAGTCGATTGCTCGAAAGTCGTTATTAATGATGCAAAAGCGGCTTATGATGCCGTTACCTACCTTATTAATAAAGGATTTAAAAAAATCGCCCATTTTAGAGGATCGTATGTTCCGCAAAACTCGATTGATCGCTTTCTTGGATATAAAAGAGCACTTGAAGCGCACGGAATTGAGTACGATTCGAAACTGGTTTATGTTTGCGACAACAATACGGATTTTGAAGACGGCTACGAAAATGCCCAGAAAATAATGACTGAAAACCCAGATATTGATGCCATTTTTGCCATTACGGATTTAGTTGCTATCGGGATTATCAAATATTTTAATGAGGCAGGAATAAAAACGCCAGAACAAGTGGCTGTTTTTGGGTTTAGCAATTGGTTTATGAGTACGGTTATTTCACCTAAATTAACTACAATTGATCAGCCTGGATTCGAAATGGGACATCAGGCAGTCTCTCTTTTAATTGATGAAATTGTCGACATAAAAGAACATCGCCCCGTAACGCATCAAATTATCGAACTTCCTACAAGAATCATTGAACGTGAATCAACAGTTAAATGATTTTTTAGTTTTAACTTTGTGCCAATCTTAAAAAGCATCAATGTTTCCGATTCCTGAAAATACCGATTTTTTATTGGCTGATGCCGAAAAAGAAAATTTATATATAAGTCTGATTGAGCAAATTAATAAAGACTTTAATTTAGCCAATGAAGGAATTGATTTTCCGTTAAGTATTTCTCCCGACGAACTAAAAATTCAGCTTCACGAAAAAATCTACCGAATGATTCAGTACAAATTTGCTGAATATCTCAATCTGCTTTATATCATCGATGTATCTGAAAGTGAAATAAAAAAACTCGACGGTTCTGATTTGGTAATTCTTGCAGAACAGGTTTCGTTTTTGGTTTTAAAAAGAGAATGGCAGAAGGTTTGGTTTAGGAAGAATTTTAAGTAAAAAGGGACAAAGGTTCAAAGTTGCAAAGGGACAGAGGCTTTTTTTCATGAAGACATTGCTAAAAAATAAATCATTTTATAGGATTTTAAAGCGTTCCGGAGGAACAAAACATATTGTAAAGATGGATTTTAATCCATTCTTCGCAATCATGACCATAACGACAATCACATCCATAAAATAACCACAATCTTGTCATTCTGAAACGAAGAATCTCCATAAGAAACTCGACCAACTATCTTTCAAATCTTTGCGGAGTTACTTGCTAAGATCCTTCGTTCCTCAGGATGACAAATTGGAGCGAAAAAACAATCGTCGCTAACCCTTTGAACCTTTGTCACTCTGCAACTTTGTACCTCTTAAAAATAAACCCTCACAAAAGGCATAAACCCAGATCCATAAAGACTTCTTTTTGGATCATACAAAACATCGTAACGTGCACCAATGGTAACACTTCCGGTTCTGTAACCTGCGCCTAAATATAAGGCGGTATTCCAATAATTATCTGAATAACTGGGTCTGTATGGAGTCGAATTATAATCTGTATTTACGCGAACTTGTTCTAATTCGGCTGATAATTGAATTTCAGGAATTGGGTTTACAAGTCCAACCACACTTCCGCCGTAAACAAATGAGTTATAGTAGCTTTTTGATGATAAATAACCAAATTGCAATCCAACACCAACCGCGACAATTTCGTTTATATTGTAGATAGCGCTTGGCATAACGGAGATATCTGTGTATCCGGAACCTATTCCTAAACCAAGTCCTCCCCCAAACTGAACCTTGTCCCAAAAGTGATTACTATTGTCAATTACATAATTTTGTTGTGCAATTGAGGAAGTAGAGAATAAGACTGCTAAAATCACAAATAAATTCTTGCAATCGATTGAAAATTGAATTTTATTCATAGTTGAGTCTATTTTTAACAAATTTTTACGTAAAAGTACGTAAAAAAAAGGTTTAAATAAAGTCGATTGTTGTACTTTTGCCATTCTATTTAACAAAAAGTATATTCACTAATATTATGGATAGGTTTTCATTTTTAAATGCAGCGCATACAGAGTTTTTCGCACAATTATACGATCAGTATTTAGTAAACCCAGATAGCGTTGAGCCAAGCTGGAGAAGTTTTTTTCAGGGTTTCGACTTTGGACAAACGACTTATAATGACGAAAATCCAGTTCAACAGATTGTTGAATATGTGACTAGCCCAAACACAGATTACAGTCAGGTTTCAGAAAAACTGCAAAAAGAATTCAACGTTCTAAAATTAATTGATGGATACCGTACCCGCGGACATTTGTTTACAAAAACAAACCCGGTTCGTGATCGTAGAACTTCTTCTCCAACTTTAGATATTGAGAATTTCGGATTAACAACTGCTGATCTTTCTACAGTTTTTGATGCTGCTCAGACTATCGGAGTGGGACCTTCTACATTACAGGACATTATTACGCGTCTTCAATCTATTTACTGCCAACATATTGGTATTGAATATATGTACATCAGGAATCCTGGTGTTGTAAAATGGATTCAGGAAAAATTAGCTGTAAATGTTAATCAGCCTAACTTCAATTCTGAAGAAAAGAAAACTATCTTAGATAAATTAAACCAGGCTGTTTCTTTCGAGAATTTCCTGCATACTAAATATGTAGGTCAAAAAAGATTTTCATTAGAAGGTGGTGAAACTATCATTCCGGCTCTTGATGCTTTAATTGAACAAGCTGCTGAAAAAGGTGTTGAACAATTCGTAATGGGAATGGCTCACCGTGGTCGTTTGAACGTTTTGGCAAACATCTTTGGCAAATCTACTCAGGATATCTTTGGAGAGTTTGACGGTAAAGATTACGATCAGGAATATTTTGATGGTGACGTAAAATACCACTTAGGTCTTACGGCTGACAAAAAAACAAGAACAGGAAAAAATATCAATATCAATTTAGCACCAAACCCATCTCACTTAGAAACGGTTGGAGCTGTAATTGAAGGAATCACAAGAGCAAAACAAGAGAAATATTTCCCTAATGATTTCTCCAAAGTATTGCCAATTGCCGTTCACGGTGATGCTGCAATCGCAGGTCAGGGTATTTTGTATGAAATCATTCAAATGGCTCAGCTTGACGGTTACAAAACCGGAGGAACAATTCATATTGTAATCAACAACCAGGTTGGTTTTACAACTAACTATCTTGATGCACGTTCGTCTACATATTGTACAGATGTTGCTAAAGTAACACTTTCGCCAGTTTTACACGTAAATGCTGATGATGCTGAAGCTGTTGTACATGCAATATCTTTTGCTTTGGATTACAGAATGCAATTTGGTCGTGACGTATTTATTGACTTATTAGGATATAGAAAATACGGTCATAATGAAGGTGATGAACCTCGTTTTACACAACCGGTTTTATATAAAATCATCTCAAAACATAAAAATCCAAGAGATATTTATGCAGAGAAATTATTGTCAGATGGCGTAATCGATGCCTCTTATGTAAATGGTTTGGAAAAAGTATACAAATCTACCATGGAGGAGAATTTAGAAGCTTCCCGTAAAAAAGATTTGACTATCATAACTCCATTCATGAAAAACGAATGGGACGGATTTGTTCAGGTAACAGATACGCAAATGCTTGAAAATGTAGATACTTCTTATTCAAGAGAAGGTCTTACTCAAATTGCAAATGCAATTTCTAATTTACCGGAAGACAAACAATTCATCAGTAAAATACAAAAATTAATCAACGACAGAAAAACAATGTTCTTCGATACCAATTTATTAGATTGGGGAATGGCAGAACATTTGGCTTACGGATCATTACTTCAGGAAGGTTATGACATTCGTATTTCTGGACAAGATGTTGAGCGTGGTACTTTCTCTCACCGTCATGCTGTTGTTAAAGTTGAAGATTCTGAAGAAGAAGTAATCCTTATCAATAACCTTGAAGGTAAAAAAGGAAATTTCAATATCTACAACTCATTATTATCAGAATACGGAGTTCTTGGTTTTGATTACGGATATGCATTAGCGTCTCCAAATGCCTTAACAATTTGGGAAGCACAGTTTGGAGATTTCTCTAACGGAGCTCAAATTATGTTAGACCAATATATTTCTTGTGGCGAAGATAAATGGAACAACCAAAACGGTATTGTTTTATTATTACCTCACGGATATGAAGGTCAGGGAGCAGAACACTCTTCTGCAAGAATGGAACGTTACCTACAACTTTGCGCAAGACAAAACATGTATGTTGCAGATTGTACAACGCCAGCTAACTTCTTTCACTTGTTGAGAAGACAAATGAAAACAAAATTCCGTAAACCTCTTATTGTATTTACACCTAAGAGTTTATTACGTGATCCAAGATGTGTTTCGACTATCGAAGATTTAGAAAAAGGAAGTTTCCAGGAAACTATTGATGATAATACAGTAGATAAAAAAGCAGTAAAAACTTTAGTTTTTGTTACAGGTAAATTCTACTATGACATCGTTGCCGAAAGAGAGAACAACGGAAGAAATGACGTTGCAGTTGTTCGTATCGAGCAATTGTTTCCATTGCCAGTTGAACAGTTAAAAGCAATCATCGCACAATATCCAAATGCTGATGATTATGTTTGGGCTCAGGAAGAACCTAAAAACATGGGAGCTTACAGCTTTATGTTAATGAACTTTGATCTTGTAAAATGGAGATTAGCTTCGTTAAAAGCTTACGCTGCTCCGGCATCAGGAAGTTATACACGTGCAAAACGTCGTCATGCAGATGCAATTAGAATGGTATTCGATAAAGATTTATTCAGATAAAAAAAATGTTTCAAGTTTAAAGTTTCAGGTTTAATTACATGAAACTTTAAACAATTAAAACTTTAAACAAAAACAAAGATGATTTTAGAAATGAAAGTCCCATCACCAGGGGAATCAATAAAAGAAGTTGAAATTGCAACTTGGTTAGTAAAAGACGGAGATTATGTAGAAAAAGATCAAGCTATTGCTGAAGTAGATTCAGATAAAGCAACTCTTGAATTACCGGCTGAAATGAGCGGAATTATTACGCTTAAAGCAGAAGAAGGTGATGCAGTTGCAGTAGGAGCTGTAGTTTGTTTAATTGATACTGATGGTGTAAAACCAGCAGGTGATGCTCCGGCAGCTGAAGCACCAAAAGCTGAAGTGAAGGCTGAAGCACCTAAAGCAGAGGTAAAAGCTGAAGCGCCAAAAGCGGCTCCAACTCAAGCTCCGGCGGCTACAAGTTATGCATCTGGAACTCCATCTCCGGCAGCAAGAAAAATATTAGACGAAAAAAATATAGCACCGGCAACTGTTTCAGGAACTGGTAAAGGCGGAAGAATCACTAAAGATGATGCTGTAAATGCAGTGCCTTCTATGGGAACTCCAACTGGAGGAAACCGTGGATCTGAGCGTACAAAATTATCAATGTTGCGTCGTAAAGTTGCTGAGAGATTAGTAGCTGCTAAAAACGAAACTGCAATGTTAACTACTTTCAACGAAGTTAACATGACACCAATCAACTTGATTCGTAACGAATACAAAGATGCTTTCAAAGCAAAACATGGTGGTCTTGGTTTAGGTTACATGTCTTTCTTTACAAAAGCAGTTACAAGAGCATTAGAATTATATCCTGATGTAAACTCTATGATGGATGGTGATTATAAAATCGCTTACGATTTTGCTGATATCTCTATCGCAGTTTCAGGACCAAAAGGTTTAATGGTCCCTGTAGTTCGTAATGCTGAAAACTTAACTTTCCGTGGAATTGAAGCTGAAATCAAAAGATTAGCTTTAAGAGCTCGTGATGGGCAAATTACAGTTGACGACATGACTGGCGGAACTTTCACAATTACTAATGGTGGTGTTTTTGGAAGTATGTTAAGTACTCCAATTATCAATCCTCCACAATCAGGAATTTTAGGAATGCACAATATTATTGAGCGTCCAATTGCTGTAAATGGTAAAGTTGAAATTCACCCAATGATGTACGTGGCACTTTCTTATGACCACAGAATTATCGACGGACGTGAGTCTGTTGGTTTTTTAGTTGCTGTAAAAGAAGCTTTAGAAAATCCAGTTGAGTTATTGATGAATGGAGACGCAAAACGTGCTTTAGAATTGTAATTGTAATCATTTTCGACAATAATATAAAACCTGTTCATTCAATTGAACAGGTTTTTTTTCTTAATATTAGCTTAAATCTTGCTTAAGATGTTAATTTTTTGAATAAACGTAAATTTTACCCTTTAAAAAATATTTTATTTAGAATAAATAAGAATAGCTTGCCTGATTGATAATCAACGATTAAATTTGCGCTATTAAAATCAATTCTAAATAAAATGAAATATAAATTTACAATTTCTTTTTTGAGCTTTTGTTTTTTTCTATTAGCTGTTACAAATATCACAGCTCAGGAAAAAGCTAGTATCAAAGGTCAAATTAGCTTAACCAACAATCAGGCTGCAGACAATGTTTCAATAGTTTTAAAAGGAACTAAAATAGGAACGAATACTGACAGTAATGGTTTTTATGAAATTAAAAATCTTAAACCGGGAAACTATGTAATTAGAGTTTCTGCTGTTGGACATTCATCAAAAGAGAAAAGTGTTTCTCTTAATAATGGAGATGATATTGTTGAAGACTTTACTATTAGTTCAAACTCAGAACAATTAGACGAAATTGTAGTAAATGGAGGAAATAAAAAAAATCCACTAGCACGTAAAGAGACTCAGCAAGTTTCAAGATTACCACTTAAAAATCTTGAAAACCCACAAGTTTACACTACCATTACAAGCGAACTTTTAAAAGAGCAAGTTGTTACAAATATTGACGACGCACTTAAAAATGCTCCAGGATTATCACCACTTTGGGCTTCTACAGGTCGTGGTGGAGATGGTGCTGCTTATTTCTCTTTAAGAGGATTTGCTGTTCAGCCAAGTATGATTAATGGATTACCTGCTTTATCAAACGGAAGTCTTGATCCTGCTAACATTGAAAAAATTGAAGTAATCAAAGGACCATCAGGAACTTTATTTGGAAGCAGTTTAATCTCTTACGGAGGTTTGATCAATTTAACAACTAAAAAACCTTACGATCATTTTGGCGGAGAAATAAATTATACAGCAGGAAGTTACGGTTTAAACAGAGTGACTGCTGATGTTAACACTCCTTTAGATGACGAACACAAAGTAAACTTGCGTATCAACACAGCTTATCATAACGAAAATAGCTTTCAGGATGCAGGATTCAAAAAATCATTCTTTTTTGCACCATCTTTATCTTATCAGGTTAATGATAAACTTTCGTTTTTCATTAACACGGAATTCATGAATAACAAATCAACTAATCAAACAATGTTATTCTTAGACAGAGGTGCGCCTTTAAAAGTTCATAATATAGATGAATTAGGTTATGACAATAAGCGTTCATACACAAGTAATCAACTTGCCATGGAAACTCCTTCTTATAGTTTACAAGGGCAAATGAATTACAAATTTAATGATCAATGGAGTTCTCAAACGGTTGTTTCAAGAAACTCAGCAAAATCACAAGGATATTATTCATATTTATATGAAGGAACTCAATTTTATCCTGGTATAACAGAAGGGATTGTACTTGGTCGTCAAATGAACTATCAGGATGCAACCACTTTAATCACTGATATTCAACAAAATTTTATTGGTGATTTTAAAATAGGAAACTTAAGAAACAGAATTGTTGCCGGTTTAGATTATTTCAATAGAGGTTCAATTGATAATGGTACCGGATATGTAGCAAATGGCGGAATCTATATTGGAAATCTTGATCTTAAAACAGTAAACGAAAATCTTTATGGCATTACTGATCCAACTAAATACATTACTGATGGAGATAGTGGTCAATTGACAAAAGCAGGTGCTGACAAACTTTTATCTTCAGCTGCTATGAACAATAACAAAACCAAACAAGAAGTAATGAGTGTTTATGTATCTGACGTAATCAACTTTACTCCTGCATTATCTGCAATGGCAAGTTTACGTGTAGACCGTTTCATGACGCAAGGTGATGTTACTACAGATACTGATGATTATAACCAAACTGCTTTTTCACCTAAATTTGGATTGGTTTACCAGCCAATTATTGACAAAGTATCTGTTTTCGCAAACTACATGGATGGTTTTGCTAACACATTACCAACTAGCGATATATTAGCAAATGGAACTTCTTTACCAAGAACATTCTCTCCTGAGCACGCCAACCAGTTTGAAGTTGGAACAAAATTGAATGTTTTTAAAGACAGACTTTATGCAACTTTCAGCTATTACAACACTGAAGTTAAAGATCAGGTTTATACAGTTTATACTGCAACAACACAAACATCTTACCAAGATGGCGGACAAAAAAACAAAGGTTTCGAGGCTGAAATCGTTGCAAACCCAATTGATGGTTTAAACATTGTTTTTGGATACAGTTATAATGATGCTCTTTTAACTGCTGGAGATCCTGATTTCGTAGGTCACAGACCAGAAAGTGCAGGACCGCAAAACTTAGCAAATCTTTGGGCAAGCTACAGATTTC
Source organism: Flavobacterium psychroterrae (assembly GCF_018380615.1). GTDB lineage: Bacteria > Bacteroidota > Bacteroidia > Flavobacteriales > Flavobacteriaceae > Flavobacterium > Flavobacterium psychroterrae. The sequence goes on from NZ_JAGYVZ010000003.1 coordinate 74,405, forward strand.
TTGACGGAGACTTAAAAGGTTTTGGTTTAGGTTTTGGAGGAAATTATGCAAGTAATAATAAAATCATGAACCGTACACTTACCGGACAATTTACAATTCCGGAGTATACTGTACTTAATTCTTCTGTATTCTACGGAACAGAAAAATTCACTTTGACTCTTAAACTTGATAATATCGCAAATGTTGATACTTATGATGGTTGGTCAACTATACACCCAAAAAACATGCGAAGCTTAGCTGCAAGTTTCTCATATAAATTCTAATAAAAAACAATACAAGGCACCTTTCTCGTTAAAAAGAAAGGTGTTTTTTAAATTCATAAAATCATGATAACAATAGCAAGTCTTATCGTTTTTTTAGCTTTTTATACTCTTTATTACACCTCAAAAAGAGCCACTTTATCTTATGATTTAGGTTTTGAAAAATGGATGAAGAGCAATCCAAAACCAACGAAATTCGTAGGCTTAGGTCTTCTGCTTCTTGCCTATTCATTGTGGTTAATTACACAATCTTTGTGTTGCGGAACTTTAATGTTTTTTATTCAATTAATGACTATTGGAAGTTTAATCATCATTTTAACTCCATTAAAAAAAATTAACCGATTCGCTATTATTGCTCTTTTTATAATTGTCGCTTTACTCGAATTTTATTACCACTAACTTATTTCTAACCAAAATATGCCAGCAAATCCTAAATATCTAACAAAATCTCCATGGCAACGATTTGCCAAAATTACAGCTGCTATAATAGGCGGCTATTTTGTTTCAGTCACTTTTCATTTGGCTTTAGCATCTTGGTTCAACCGTGCTACTATTTTAATGACAATGGCTTTTACCGGATTTATACTTTGGGTAGCACTAATGGTAATTGCTTTTTTAGCAAAAAGCGCCTGGAAAATCTGGGGTCTTTATATACTTCTTACTTTAGTTTTTTCTCTTTTTATTTATTTGGGTCAAACCTACAATCCGATAGCACAGTAACTTATGAATAACCGTAATTATAACATCTATTTTCATACACATACCGTTAGCGGAATTGTTATTAGTGTAGTTCTTTTTGTGATTTTTTTCGCAGGATCTTTTTCTTTCTTCAGGGATGAAATCATCAATTGGGAAAGAAATGAATCTTCTGCAATTACCAAAGAAATTCAATTAGACTATAATACAACTTTAAATAAACTGGACAAAGAATACGTTTTACACGGAAGAAACATCACGATTTCTAAACCAAGTAACGAAAGAAGAGTTGCCGTTTATCTTGAAGGCACCAAAGATACTTTGGCTCCAGCCAAACAAAAAGAAGGAACGTTTTTTTATCTTGACACTCAAACATTCAAAACCTACACCTATGAACAATCTTATTCGTTAGGTGAATTTTTATACCGTTTACATTTCTTAGCACAAATCCCATATCCGGTTGGGTATTATCTTTCCGGTTTTGTAGCATTGTTTTTTCTATTTGCAATTGTCACCGGGGTTTTATTACATTGGAAAAAAATCGTTTCCAACTTTTATATTTTCCGTCCAAAGGAAAAATTAAAAACATTATGGACAGATGCTCACACGGCTTTAGGAATGATTGGTTTACCTTTTCAATTTGTTTATGCTGTAACCGGAGCTTTCTTTATGATCAAACTTTTAATCGTCGCGCCTGCTGTAATGGCATTGTACAAAGGCGATCAGGATAAATTGTACAAAGAATTAGAATACAACGATCCTGTTTATCAATTTGACAATAAAAAATTAGCGACTCCATTTAATATAGATCAGCTAGTTGCAAAAACAAAAAGCAACTGGAAAGATTTTGAAATTACACGCGTTTTAATTCAGAATTATGGCGATGTAAATATGCATGTTGTAGTTGAAGGCGAAATGTTAAGTCATAAAAAATTCACAGGAATTGGAAAAGTAATTTACCGAATTGCTGATGGAAAAGAAGTTGCAAAGAAAAATCCTATCACACAAAACAACTATCTCGATGTTGTAAAAAATGTTTTGTATCGAATACATTTTGGAGATTATGGCGGATATGCTTTAAAAATTGTGAGTTTCGTTTTAGGAATTATCACTTGTTTTGTAATTATTTCCGGCGTGATGATTTGGTTAATTGCGAGACAAAAAAATAATTTACCTGAAAAGAAAAGACGCTTCAACGCAGCCGTCGTTCGTATCTATTTGGCAATTTGTCTGAGTATGTATCCCATTACGGCACTTGCATTTATTGCCTCTAAAATATTTTATCCATTAACTCAGGATAATCTTTTCTTAGTTTATTTTGGCGGATGGTTAGTTCTCACAATCTTCTTTATAATTAAAAAGAATGATGCATTCACTAATAAGTTCTGTTTGATTTCAGGAAGCATTTTAGGATTTCTGATTCCAATAACAAACGGAATTGTATCCGGAAATTGGTTTTGGAATTCATTCATGCAAAATCATATTCAGGTTTTCTTTATTGATGTTTTCTGGATTGTTTTGGCATCAATCACATTGTATGTCGCTTATCATTTAAAGCCAAAAAAGGTAGTTTCTTAAAAATTGGCATAAATAATTTGTCCCCGCGAGATTTAGCGTATACTTTTACGTTTTTATTCAAAAATGGGATTCAAACGAAAAATACGTTTTTTACATAAATGGCTCGGATTAATTTCCGGGCTTATTGTTTTTATAGTCTGTATTACAGGCTGTATATTTTGTTTTCATGATGAGATAAAAGACATCACCCGCAAAGAATGGCGATTGGTTGAACCTCAAAATAAGCCTTTTGTCCTTCCTTCTGTTTTACAGGAAAAGGCAAAAGAAATTCTGCCAAATTATAAACAATCTATGGTTTCCTTTTACGGAAAAAACAGAGCTGCAATTGTTTATACTTATTATGATAAAGAAAATCGATATCTTTATTTTAATCCGTACACAGGAAAATATTTAAAAAGTGAAAATCCTGAAACGGACTTTTTTATTATTGTAGAATACATTCATTTGTATTTATTATTACCGGATTATATTGGCAAACATATTATCGGCGGAGCAACAATCATTTTTATTTTACTATTGATTTCAGGAATTATTCAATGGTGGCCAAAACGCAAAAATGATCTTAAAAGAAGTTTTTCTATAAAATGGTCCGCAAAATGGCGTCGTGTAAATTATGACTGGCACAATACATCCGGATTTTACATTGCTATTATTGCTGTTATTATTGCCATTACAGGTTTGACTTTTACTTATGAATGGGTTGGAGACGGCATTTACAAAAGTTTCAATTTTGGCGGAGATAAAACCTTAGAAACAAGAGCACCAATAATTGATACAACTAAATTTACTTCTAATAAAATTATTGCCGTTGATCGTGCTTTTCTTGAAACAATAAAATTACAGCCAAAAGCCGAAATGATTTTTGTAACCTATCCGCAGCAAAAAGGTGATCTGATAAATTCTGGAGCTTATCCGCATACATTAAGATACGATCATCAAAGCAATTATTATTTCCATCCAAATGATGGTAAATTAATTCAAAGTCAAACCTTCGAAAAAAAGAGTTTAGGTTTGCAGGTTGTCGAAATAAATTACGGCATTCACACTGGTCAAATCTTAGATCTGCCTGGAAAAATAATTGCTTTTATTATAAGTCTGATTGCAGCAGCTTTGCCTGTAACGGGTTTTGTAATTTGGTACGGAAGAAGAAATAAATCCTGTAAAAAAATAAAAGCATAAAAAATTTAACCGCAAAGAACACAAATATTATTTTATGATTTCAAACACAAATTTCGCAAAGCCAGATCAAGACAAAGCTTTGTGAACTTTGTGTTTTCTAAACATTCGTATAATATATAAACTTTGCGGACTCGGCGGTAAATTCGCAATGCAGATTCACAATATTTTATCTTTCTCCACAAATACAATATGTTTTACTCCATAAAAAAACCGCTCATAAAAGCGGTTCTTATTTTATTTGAAATTGTATTAATTTCTGTTTGCTAATGCATTTTTCTGTAAGTTTTTAACTGAACTGATTTTGCTGTTTTCATAAGCAACTTCGCAAAGGTTTTTTTCATTGAAGAAAACCCATTTTCCAGTTTTCAATCCGTTTGTGTATTCTCCTACGGCAACTTTATTGCCTTTTTCATCATACGAAACCCAAACGCCATCTAATTTACCATCTTTAAAAAAGCCTTCTTGTTGTACATTCCCATTTTCATAGTAATAAGTAGCTTTTACTTTGTTTCCAACAGCTTCTAATTCTGGTTTTACCTCTTGTGCAACTAAAATTCCAGAGAACAATATTGCAACTAAAATTACACACTTTTTCATATCTTTAGGTATTTATGTTTTCAAATCTTTATCAAATATAATTAATTGTTTACATTAAAAAAACTTTTAGTTAACAATTTGGTAACATTGAGTAAAAGCTTAACATTGGAAACTTACCTAAAATAAAAAAACCAATGCTTAAGCATTGGTTTTACTGGGATTTACTAAAAATTGCAAATCTTCTATATCGTTGTAATTTTTATAATAAATTACTTTAATAATGTATCTAACTGCTTCTCAAGCTCTGGAGACGATGGTCTGTCAGCATCGGCACTTAAAACATTTCCTTTTGGATCAACAATAATAAATCTCGGAATTCCGGTTACGCCATAACTTGTTACAAACTCAGATTCCCAATCTTTATCAGCAAATAATTGTATTCCGCCCAGATTTTTATCTGCCACAAATTTTTTCCATTTTTCGTTATCTTTCAGTTTATCAATTGAAATACTAACAAACTCAATGTTTTTTGCGTGATACTTTTCTTCAATTTTCTGTAGGTAAGGAATTTCGGCTCTGCAAGGCGCACACCAAGTTGCCCAAAGATCGATATAAACATATTTCCCTTTTAAATCAGAAAGTTTTGTTTTTCCTCCTTTATAATTAACATAATCAAAATCAGGCGAAGGTTTTCCGTTTAGTTTATTCGCTTTTGATGCTCTGTCGTATTCCTGAGATGCGTATTGATTGAAACTTTCAAAACTATTTTTTAATGCTGTTTTAAATTCAGGATCAAAATTCCCTTTTTCAACATTTTCAATATCTGTTTTTTTCTTTGCCGCTAATAAAGTGGCAAACTCTGCCGGTTCTTTGGCGAAAGCCTCTTTTTGAAATTGCTCATCTTTTAAAGCTTGTTGTGCCATAAAATTACTTTCATCAGCACCTTTACCTTTATATAGTATAGTCTCGTCAAATTCTTTTGCATTCATCGTTAAATTAATATCTGAATCCGGCTTTAAATATAAATTCGAAGATTCTATTCCGTCAGAAAACATATAAAATCCTTTCGGAGCTTCAAAATTAGCAGCAAAAACTTCATTTTTATTAATTGGAATAACTTGTTTAAAATTATCCTTTCCTCTAATAACTAAAGTGTCGCTATTTCTGTTAGTAATTTTAGCCGTAAATTTTATTTGATTTTTGGCTTGACCGATAACATTCAAAGCGCTAAAAATCAACAGACCAGTTATAAAAAGTTTTTTCATAATAATTATAGTTTGCTTTTAGTGATTCAAATCTAAAGAAATTACAGCGTCAAAATTTAAGAATTAACAAAATATTTCAAATTTACATCTATCAACTTTATCACTTTACTATATTATCTTGAATTTTGTGTTTACTTTTGCAATCTAAAATTTTGATCATGTATAGAAGTCATAATTGTGGCGAATTGAACGCCTCAAATATTAATACGGAAGTTACACTAGCGGGTTGGGTTCAGAAATCACGCGACAAAGGATTTATGAATTGGGTCGATTTACGTGACCGTTATGGAATTACACAACTTATTTTCGACGAAAGTCGTACCGATAAGACTGTATTTGAATTGGCAAAAACTCTTGGTAGAGAATTTGTAATTCAGGTAAAAGGAACTGTTATTGAGCGTGAAGCCAAAAACAAAAATATTCCGACTGGTGAAATCGAAATTTTAGTTACAGAAATGACTGTTCTAAATGCAGCATTAACGCCTCCGTTTACTATTGAAGATGAAACGGATGGTGGAGAAGATATTCGAATGAAATATCGTTATTTAGATATTAGAAGAAATCCTGTAAAAAACAGTTTATTGTTCCGTCATAAAGTAGCGATGGAAGTTCGTAAGTATTTATCTGATTTAGATTTTTGCGAAGTTGAAACTCCTTATTTAATAAAATCGACTCCGGAAGGTGCAAGAGATTTCGTTGTACCAAGCCGTATGAACGAAGGACAATTTTATGCATTGCCACAATCTCCTCAAACTTTCAAACAATTATTGATGGTGGGTGGAATGGATAAATATTTCCAGATTGTAAAATGTTTCCGCGACGAAGATTTGCGTGCAGACCGTCAGCCTGAGTTTACACAAATCGATTGCGAAATGGCATTTGTGGAACAAGAAGATATTTTGAATGTTTTTGAAGGTCTGACAAGACATTTATTGAAAGAAATCAAAGGTATTGATGTAGATAAATTCCCTAGAATTACCTACGATTATGCCATGAAAACATACGGAAATGACAAACCGGACATTCGTTTTGGGATGGAATTTGGTGAGTTAAACGAATTTGCAAAACACAAAGATTTCCCAGTATTCAATGCTGCAGAATTAGTTGTGGGAATTGCAGTTCCGGGAGCAGGAAATTATACCCGTAAAGAAATTGACGGATTAATTGACTGGGTAAAACGTCCGCAAGTTGGCGCATCAGGAATGGTATATGCAAAATGTAATGACGACGGAACTTTTAAATCATCTGTAGATAAATTCTACGATCAGGACGATTTAACACAATGGGCAAAAATTACTGGGGCAAAATCTGGCGATATGATTTTTGTACTTTCCGGTCCGGCTGATAAAACACGTGGTCAGCTTTCTGCGCTTCGTATGGAATTAGCAACTCGTTTAGGATTGCGTAAACCGGAAGAATTTGCTCCGTTATGGGTAGTTGATTTTCCTTTATTAGAATTGGATGAAGAAACTGGTCGTTATCACGCTATGCACCACCCCTTTACATCTCCAAAACCGGAAGACATGCATTTGTTGGCAACAGAACCAGGAAAAGTTCGTGCTAATGCTTATGATATGGTTTTGAATGGAAATGAAATTGGCGGAGGTTCAATTCGTATTCATGATAAAGCAACACAACAGTTAATGTTTAAATATTTAGGTTTTACCGAAGATGAAGCAAAAGCACAATTTGGCTTTTTAATGGATGCTTTTCAGTTTGGAGCACCACCACACGGAGGTTTAGCATTTGGTCTTGACAGATTAGTTGCTATTTTAGGAGGCCAGGAAACGATTAGAGATTTCATTGCATTCCCAAAAAACAATTCAGGACGTGATGTAATGATCGATGCACCGGCTAAAATTGATGATGCACAATTAAAAGAATTACACATTAAAATTGACTCAATATAAATTTCTGAGAATTTAAAAAATGAGACGGCAGCTAAAAAATTTAGCTGCCGTTTTCCTTTTTATACCTTTTTTGGTTTAAGAAAATATATTCATTAAAACGAACAATCTCAGTAAATACAAGTATTCTCTCACATAACCATTAATTAAGCAATTGACTTGTGCAAAAGTTAAGAAAAATTTGTAAACTATAAGCTACTTTTTTAACTTTTTTTCTTACAATTGACGATTCTTAAATAAAGTAGTTCCATATCAAAATTGATGCAATATAAATAGCGAAAACACTGTGAATCAATAATTTTTACAAAAAATTAACACCTTCTTGTCTTTTGTATGAATTTATATATTACATTTGCTTCATTATAAATTATTATTACAATTACAATGCGTACAGGTACAGTAAAATTTTTCAATGAATCTAAAGGTTATGGATTCATTACAGACGAAGAAACAGGAAAAGATATCTTCGTTCACGCTTCAGGAATTAACGCGGAAGAATTACGCGAAGGTGACCGTGTAAGCTACGAAGAAGAAGAAGGAAGAAAAGGGAAAGTTGCTGCTAAAGTAGCAGTAATCTAAGAAAAATATAGCAATTTATTTTTTTTGCCTCTGAATGGTTTAAAAACGTTTCGATTAATTTCGAGACGTTTTTTTTTTGCTCAAATCTTAAAAAAAACTTAAAATAGGTTGTTATTATTTATAATCAATAAAAATTACAATTAATGACCCTTTAGTGATACACTTAAATCCTTTTTTAGCTTGTGATTTACAGAGTTGAAAGTTATCTTTGTGGCTTATTCTTTAAGTAAAAACCCTAAGTTTATGCAATCTGATCAATACAGTTATCTTCCTATTTTAATGCAGTTTATTCTGGCTGTAGGTTTTGTGGTAGGAACAATCATTATTTCTGGAAAATTAGGACCCAAAAGAACCTCAGAAGTTAAAGATAAAAACTTTGAGTGCGGTATCGAATCTGTTGGTAACGCCCGTATTCCTTTTTCAGTAAAATATTTCCTGGTAGCCATTTTATTTGTATTGTTTGATGTAGAGGTGATTTTCCTTTATCCTTGGGCAGTAAACTTTAAAGAACTTGGCATTGAAGGAATGTTAAAGATGATCGTATTCATGTCACTTCTTTTAGTTGGCTTTTTCTATATCATCAAGAAAAAAGCATTAGACTGGGAATAAAACGGTTTTAGATTTTAGATTAGTGATTTTAGATTTAAGAATCGGTTATCCGAATAGATTTAGAATTACAATTTAAGATTTGATTTCCTCGAATTAATATACTGATTTAAAAATTGATTTTAACTTTTACGATTTCCCCAAATCTAAAATCTAAAATCAGAAATCTAAAATAAAAATGAGCGATTCAAAAGTAAATATGGTTGCCCCTCCTGAAGGTGTTGTTGGTGAAGGTTTTTTCGCCACAAAACTAAATGATGTAGTAGGTATGGCGCGCGCGAATTCTCTTTGGCCTTTACCCTTTGCAACTTCTTGTTGCGGAATCGAGTTTATGGCAACAATGGCTTCACATTATGATTTAGCACGATTTGGTTCTGAGCGTGTGAGTTTTTCTCCCCGTCAGGCTGATATGTTAATGGTAATGGGAACTATTTCTAAAAAAATGGCTCCTATTTTAAGACAAGTTTACGAACAAATGGCTGAACCTCGTTGGGTTATTGCAGTTGGAGCTTGTGCTTCATCAGGCGGAATCTTCGATACTTATTCAGTTTTACAAGGAATTGACAAAGTGATTCCAGTTGACGTTTATGTACCGGGATGTCCACCAAGACCAGAACAAATAGTAGATGGAGTAATGAAACTTCAAGAATTGGTAAGATCAGAATCTGTAAGACGCAGAAGTTCACCAGAGTACCAAGAATTACTAGCTTCATATAACATTTCATAAGATGGCTTTAGAAAATACCCTGATTCAGGATAAACTTACAGAAACATTTGACGCAAGTGTTTTTAACTTTCAAGAAGAAAGAGATATTTTTTCACTGGAAACTACTGCTGATAAAATCACAGCCTTAATTCTTTTTTTGAAAAACGATTCTGACTTACGTTTTCACTTTTTAACCGATTTATGCGGTATTCATTATCCGGACAACGAATTAGATCGTCAGTTTGCAATAGTGTATCACATGCACAATTGGTACGAAAACAAACGTATTAGAATCAAAGTATATCTTAACGGCGAAAAACCTGAGATAAAAACCATTTCAAACATTTTCTTAAGTTCAAACTGGATGGAAAGAGAAACATACGATTTTTTCGGGATTAACTTTATTGGACATCCACAATTGAAACGTATTTTGAATATGGATGAAATGATATCATTCCCAATGCGAAAAGAATTCCCAATGGAAGACAGCGGAAGAACTGATAAGGATGACAGATTCTTTGGAAGAACAACAACAAATTGCTAAAAAATAAATAATTCAACATTATAAATGTCAGAACTATTATTACCACCAGAGCATCGTTATGCTAAAATAGTAAAGGATAAACTAAACGAAGACGGAAGCGAGCTTTCAGTATTGAATTTAGGTCCAACACACCCGGCCACTCACGGTATTTTTCAAAATATCCTGTTGATGGACGGAGAAAGAATTCTTGAAGCTGAACCTACTATTGGTTACATTCACAGAGCTTTCGAAAAAATTGCCGAAAATCGTCCTTTTTACCAAATTACTCCTCTTACAGACCGTATGAACTATTGCTCCTCTCCTATTAACAATATGGGATGGTGGATGACTTTAGAGAAACTACTAAATATCGAAGTGCCTAAACGTGCTCAATATTTAAGAGTTATCGTAATGGAATTGGCGCGTATTACGGATCACTTGATTTGTAATTCGATTCTGGGCGTTGATACTGGTGCTTATACCGGTTTCTTATATGTATTTCAATTTAGAGAAAAAGTTTATGAGATCTACGAAGAAATTTGTGGTGCTCGATTAACAACAAATATGGGAAGAATTGGTGGTTTCGAAAGAGATTGGTCACCAGAAGCTTTCCGCAAACTAGATGTGTTTTTAAAAGATTTTCCTGTCGCTTGGCAAGAATTTGAAAATTTATTCGAAAGAAACAGAATTTTCCTTGACAGAACTGTAGACGTAGGTGCGATCTCAGCAGAGCAAGCAATGGCATATGGATTTACAGGTCCAAACTTACGTGCTGCCGGAGTTGATTATGACGTTCGTGTTGCACATCCTTACTCTTCTTATGAAGATTTCGATTTTATTGTTCCTGTTGGAAAATCAGGTGACACTTACGATCGTTTCTGTGTTCGTAATGCAGAAGTTCGCGAAAGTTTAAGCATCATTCGTCAGGCTTTAGATAAAATGCCAGCCGGAAATGAATACCACGCAGAAGTTCCTGACTATTACCTTCCTCCAAAAGAAGATGTTTATACTTCAATGGAATCTTTAATTTATCACTTTAAGATAGTAATGGGAGAAGTTCCTGTACCGGTTGCAGAAATCTATCATCCTGTTGAAGGCGGAAATGGAGAACTAGGATTTTATTTAGTTACAGACGGAAGCAGAACTCCATACAGATTACATTTTAGAAGACCTTGTTTTATTTATTACCAGGCATATCCTGAAATGATTAAAGGCGCTTTATTATCAGATGCAATTGTTATTCTATCAAGTTTAAATGTAATTGCAGGAGAATTAGACGCATAAACAGATTGCAGAGTTTAGATTTTAGATTGAAAAATCGAGGATCTAAAATAAAAAAGATTGCAGAATGCCGATTTATAGATCAAGATTGAAAAATCTAAAATCTAAAATCTAAAATCCAAAATAAAAATGGAACGTAAACATTACAAACAAGAAATAAACATGACTGAAGCATTGATGAATCGCATCAATGAATTAATCAGTCATTATCCTGAAGACAAAAGAAAATCAGCTTTGTTGCCTGTTTTGCATGAAGTGCAGGATGCGCATGATAACTGGTTAAGTACAGAGTTGCAGGATAAAGTTGCTGAAATTTTGCATATAAAACCAATTGAGGTTTATGAAGTAGTTACTTTTTATACCATGTACAACCAGAAACCAATTGGAAAATACATGTTTGAATTTTGCCAGACTTCTTGTTGTTGTTTAAATGGAGCTGAAAATTTAATGGATTATACTTCTGAAAAATTAGGCATTAAAATGGGCGAAACAACTCCGGACGGAATGTTTACCATTGCCGGTGTAGAATGTTTAGGTGCCTGCGGATATGCTCCGATGATGCAGTTGGGAGATTTCTACAAAGAAAAATTGACAGAAGACAAAATCGATCAGTTAATCGCTGATTGTAGAGATGATAAAATAATATTACACGATAAATAATATGTCACAAAAAATATTATTAGATAAAATCAATGTTCCGGGTATCAAAACCTACGAAGTATATCGCCAAAATGGTGGTTATGCTTCTGTAGAAAAAGCTTTAAAAACACTTACGCCAGACGAAGTTGTTGAAGAAGTAAAAAAATCAGGTCTTCGTGGTCGTGGTGGAGCAGGTTTCCCAGCCGGAATGAAATGGAGTTTTATTGACAAAAAATCAGGAAAACCAAGACATTTAGTTTGCAACGCCGATGAGTCTGAACCGGGAACTTTCAAAGATCGTTATTTGATGGAATTTATTCCTCACTTATTGATCGAAGGAATGATCACTTCAAGTTTTGCCTTAGGCGCTAACTTATCATATATCTACATTCGTGGAGAATATATGTGGGTTTTCAAAATATTAGAAAGAGCGATCGCCGAAGCTAAAGCAGCCGGTTGGTTAGGAAAAAATATATTAGGAACAGGTTACGATTTAGAATTATATGTTCATTGTGGAGCTGGTGCTTATATTTGTGGAGAAGAAACTGCACTTATCGAATCATTAGAAGGTAAAAGAGGAAATCCTCGTATCAAACCACCATTTCCTGCAGTTTCAGGATTATGGGCAAATCCTACAGTAGTAAATAATGTTGAAACTATTGCAACTGTGCCATGGATTATCAACAATTCTGGTGATGATTATGCTAAAATAGGTATAGGTCGTTCTACAGGAACTAAATTGATCTCAGCTTCAGGACACATAAAAAATCCGGGAGTTTACGAAATTGAATTAGGATTAAGTGTTGACGAATTCATGAATTCTGATGAATATTTGGGAGGAATGTCTTCGAGCAGACCTTTGAAAGCATTTGTTCCCGGAGGATCTTCAGTACCAATTTTGCCAGCTGAATTAATTTTTAAAACTGCAAATGGTGAAGACAGATTAATGTCTTACGAATCTTTAAGTGATGGTGGTTTTGCGACCGGATCGATGTTAGGTTCAGGAGGATTTATCGTTTATAATGATACTGCTTGTGTAGTAAGAAACACTTGGAATTTTTCTCGTTTCTATCACCATGAATCTTGCGGACAATGTACGCCTTGTCGTGAAGGAACCGGATGGTTAGAAAAAATATTGTGGAGAATCGAAAACGGTCAGGGCCGTGAAGAAGATATCGAATTATTATGGAGCATTCAAAGTAAAATCGAAGGTAATACGATTTGCCCGCTTGGAGATGCAGCAGCATGGCCAGTAGCAGCAGCAATTCGCCACTTTAGAGATGAATTTGAATACCACGTTCGTTTCCCTGAAAAAATAAAAAATAGAGATCACTTTGTTACTGAACCTTTCTCGCAAGTAAAGCATTTAGTAGGCGGTAAAATGATTGTATAAGAATTAATCCATATTGAATAAAATAATTTTTTCTTTAGTATTTTGCTTTATAAGTACAATCTTTTACAGCCAAAACTACAAAGGATATTATATAACAAATGACGATGACACTATAACATGTAGCTTTGACATTCCTGTTATCTTATTTGATTCGAAAAAGTTTGACCCTCAAACGGTCAGAAATAAAATAAATGTTATTACAGAGAATGGTGAGAAGTTAAAATTTAAACCAAATCAAATCAAGTCGTTCTTTATTAAAGAGACAAAAAATGGAAATTATAATTTTGTGAGTATTATCGATCAAAATTATTTTTATCATGAAATTATAAGGGGTAAATTATCTTATTATAAAGTATATTTAAACAACTCAGGTGGAGTATTAGGTTATTATGCTAGTGTTAAATATTTTATTATCAAGGACAACAATTTAACAGAATTGAATTCAATGAATCTAAAAAAAGGGCTTTCCAAACAAATTAAGGATTACCCAGAACTAGATCAAAAATGGATGGACTCTAGTAATTATTACAAAGTCAATCAAATAGAAGAGGTTATAGAATTATATAATGAGCATTTCAAATAGTAAAAAAATAAAGCAGAAAGTTATAAAGTTAATAGTTAAAAGAATGGAAACTCCTTTGAATATTTCAACTTTCAACATTCAAATCATAAAGAAATGAAAGTAACCATAGACGGTCAAAGTATAGACGTAGAGCCAGGAACAACGATCCTGCAAGCTGCACGTATGATTGGTGGAGATTTAGTTCCGCCAGCCATGTGCTATTACTCAAAATTAAAAGGCAGCGGCGGTAAATGTCGTTGTTGTTTAGTTGAAGTGGCAAAAGGAAGTGAAGCTGACCCAAGACCAATGCCAAAATTAATGGCATCTTGTGTAACAGGCTGTATGGACGGAATGGAAGTGAACAGTAAATCATCGGATCGTGTGAACGAAGCCCGTAAATCTGTTACTGAATTTTTGTTAATCAATCACCCATTAGACTGTCCGGTTTGTGATCAGGCTGGTGAATGCGATCTTCAAAACTTGAGTTTTGAGCACGGAAACCCAAAATCACGTTTTATTGAAGAAAAAAGAACATTTGAGCCAGAAGATATTGGTCCACATATTCAACTACATATGAACCGTTGCATTTTATGTCAAAGATGTGTACAAGTTGCAGATCAGTTGACGGACAACAGAGTTCACGGAGTATTAGATCGTGGAGATCATGCTAATATTTCTACTGGAATTTCTAAAGCTATCGACAATGAATTCTCAGGAAATATGATCGACGTTTGTCCTGTTGGGGCATTGACTGATAAAACTTTCCGTTTTAAATCAAGAGTTTGGTTCAACAAACCTTACAATGCACACAGAGAATGTACAACTCCAGGATGTTGTGGAAAAACTACTGTTTGGATGTTTGGAGGAGAAATTCAACGTGTAACTGGTCGTAAAGATGAGTACCATGAAGTAGAGGAATTCATTTGCAACAGTTGTCGTTTTGATCACAAAAATGTGAATGACTGGGTTATTGAAGGACCAAGAGAATTTGAAAAAGATTCTGTTATCAACCAAAACAATTACACTCAAAAATTAGAGAAAGTAATAATTGATACAGAAAAAACAATACTAGAAGGTAGAGATATCGACCGTAAAAAAATTAGTATGGCTGAGATTCCATTAAACACTAACAACAAAAATTCTTAATGATGGTAGATGGTGCGTTTATTATAGAAAAGAGTGTTGTAATTGTTGTGGTTTTTGCCGTAACGATGATTATGGCAATGTATTCTACCTGGGCTGAACGTAAAGTTGCGGCTTTTCTTCAGGATCGTGTAGGGCCTAACCGTGCTGGATGGGGAGGATTATTGCAACCTCTTGCTGATGGTATGAAATTATTTTCGAAAGAAGAATTTTTCCCAAATACGCCTAACAAATTTTTATTTGTTGTAGGACCGGCAATTGCCATGAGTACTGCTTTAATGACAAGTGCTGTAATTCCCTGGGGAGATAAACTTCATGTTTTTGGCAGAGATGTAATTCTTCAGGCAACTGATATTAATATTGCTTTACTGTATATTTTTGGAGTTCTTTCAGTTGGAGTTTACGGTATTATGATTGGTGGATGGGCTTCTAACAATAAATTCTCATTGATGGGGGCTGTTCGTGCAGCTTCGCAAATGGTTTCTTATGAAGTTGCAATGGGATTATCAATGATTGCACTATTGATGATGACAGGAACTATGAGCTTAAAAGAAATTTCATTACAGCAACAAGGAATGAACTGGAATGTTTTCTATCAGCCTTTATCATTCTTAATTTTCCTGATTTGTTCATTTGCAGAAACAAACAGAACTCCTTTTGATTTGGCGGAATGTGAATCTGAGTTAATTGGAGGTTATCATACTGAATATTCATCCATGAAAATGGGATTCTATTTATTTGCTGAATATGCAAGTATGTTTACATCTGCAACTATTATTTCTGTATTGTTTTTTGGAGGATATAATTATCCCGGAATGCAATGGATGGTAGAAAATGTTGGTGTAAATATTGGAAACGTTTTAGGAATGGTAGCATTATTTGCTAAAGTATGTTTCTTTATATTTTTCTATATGTGGGTTCGTTGGACAATTCCAAGATTTAGATATGACCAATTAATGCATTTAGGATGGAGGATTTTGATTCCGCTTTCAATAGTTAATATCATGATTACCGGAGTTGTTATTTTAAGACATCAAATCGCAGCATATTTCGGGTTTTAATACTCCTTAAGTCATAGCCCTGATAGAAGCGGCATCCTTTAATTTTTTTTCTTTAGAAAAATTAAAGATATAGCGAATAGCAGGATTAGCTTCAAATTAAAAATAAAACAGATTATAGATTTGAATTAAACTCAAATTAAGAATCGTAAATCATACATTAAAAAATGTCAATAGAAACTATATCATTATCGGGTAGAAAGAAGATGGTCTCAAATAAAGAGATGACTTTTTGGGAACGATTGTATCTTGTGGCGATTGTGAAAGGATTGTTTATCACACTTAAACACTTATTCAGAAAAAAAGTGACAATTCACTATCCTGAACAAGTGCGTGAAATGAGTCCGGTTTATCGCGGTCAACACCAGTTGAAACGTGATGAACAAGGTCGTGAAAACTGTACCGCTTGCGGATTATGTGCTTTGTCATGTCCGGCTGAAGCTATCACAATGAAAGCTGCTGAACGTAAAGCTGACGAAAAACATTTGTACAGAGAAGAAAAATATGCTTCGATATACGAAATCAATATGTTACGTTGTATTTTTTGTGGTCTATGTGAAGAAGCCTGCCCGAAAGACGCCATTTATTTGACGACTTCAAAGGTATTGGTTCCTTCCAGCTATGAAAGAGAAGATTTCATTTTTGGAAAAGACAGATTAGTGATGCCTCTTGATGTGGCGATCAAAAATGCTCAACTTAATAATGCTAATTAAATGATACATATTCCTGATTTTGCACACGCAACAACTGTACAAATTATATTTTGTTTCTTAGCGTTTATTACTGTAATCACCGCTTTCCTGACTATTTTTAGCAGAAATCCAATTCATAGTGCTATCTATTTAGTGATTTGTTTTTTCTCTATTGCTGGTCACTATTTATTATTAAATGCTCAATTTTTGGCTATCGTACATATTATAGTCTACTCTGGAGCGATTATGATTTTGTTCCTGTTTACGATCATGTTGATGAATTTGAACGAACAACGAGATGTACACAGACCAAGAATTACACGTTTAGGCGCAATTGTATCTTTCTGTTTGATTTGTGTTGTATTGATTGCCATTTTCATAAATTCTAAACCAATTGTTGGAGAATATGATTCAACTGGCGAGGATTTCCAGTCGATTAAGGTATTGGGTAAAATATTATTGAACGAATATATGGTTCCGTTTGAATTCGCTTCGATCTTGCTTTTAGTAGCTATGATTGGAACTGTATTATTGTCTAAAAAAGAAAAATTAAATAAATAATGGGTAATATATTAAATCAAATAGGTATTGAAAACTACATCTTTTTAAGTGTTGTACTTTTCTGTATTGGTATTTTTGGTGTATTGTACAGACGAAATGCTATTATCGTTTTCATGTCTATCGAAATCATGTTGAATGCTGTTAACCTTTTATTTGTTGCTTTTTCAACTTATCATCAAGACGCACAAGGACAAGTCTTTGTATTCTTTTCGATGGCAGTTGCTGCAGCAGAAGTTGCAGTTGGGTTGGCTATTTTAGTTTCGATCTTTAGAAATTTAGGTTCGATTAGTATCGATAATTTAAAAAATTTAAAAGGATAAATGGAAATGGATACCAATTTAGCTTTAGTTTTAGTATTAGCTCCTTTTTTAGGATTTTTAATCAATGTTTTCTTTGGCAAAAGCTTAGGAAAAACTGTTTCAGGAATTATTGGAACTGCTGCGGTAGTAGTTTCTTTTGTCGTTACACTTTTCTTTTTCAATCAAATCAGCCAAACAAAACAAGTCATTCAAATCACTTTATTTGACTGGATTCAGCTCAGTAATTTACATATTAATCTTGGATTTTTATTAGATCAATTATCATTACTTTGGTTGCTTTTTGTAACTGGTATTGGTTCATTGATTCACTTATATTCTATCAGTTATATGCACGATGATGAAAATATGCACAAGTTTTTTGCATATTTGAATCTGTTCGTATTCTTCATGATTACGCTTGTAATGGGAAGTAACTTATTAGTTTTATTTATTGGTTGGGAAGGCGTTGGACTTTGCTCGTACTTATTAATTGGATTCTGGCATAAAAACCAGGATTACAATGATGCTGCAAAAAAAGCTTTCATCATGAACAGAATTGGAGATTTAGGTTTATTAATCGGAATGTTCATTATTGGTTCAATGTTCTCGACTTTAGATTATGCAACTTTAAAAACTGCTATTGTTGGCGCAACAAACTTGAATTTGCCGTTGCTTTCATTAGCTGCTTTATGCTTATTTATTGGTGCTTGTGGTAAATCAGCACAAATTCCGTTATATACTTGGTTACCAGACGCGATGGCTGGACCAACTCCTGTTTCTGCATTGATTCACGCTGCAACAATGGTTACAGCTGGTATCTTTATGGTAACAAGATTAAATTTTGTATTTGATTTAGCTCCGGATGTTCAAACTGTTATTGCTATTATTGGAGCTGTGACTTCATTAGTTGCTGCAACAATTGGTTTAGTTCAGACAGATATCAAAAAAGTATTAGCCTACTCTACCGTTTCTCAATTAGGATTAATGTTTTTAGCGTTAGGACTTGGTGCTTATGAAGTTGCTGTTTTCCACGTAATCACACACGCATTCTTTAAAGCTTGTTTGTTCTTAGGATCAGGATCTGTAATTCACGGTTTACACGGAGAACAGGATATGCGTAAAATGGGTGGTTTGCGTAAAGCAATGCCTATTACTTTCTGGACAATGTTGATTTCATCATTAGCCATTTCAGGTATTCCGTTTTTCTCAGGATTTTTCTCTAAAGATGAAATCTTATTAACGGCTTTCGAACACAGTATTCCTTTATATGTTATTGGTTCTATTGCATCAATCATGACTGCATTTTATATGTTCAGATTGATGTTCCTTACTTTCTTTAAAGATTTCAGAGGAACTGAAGAGCAAAAACATCATTTACATGAAAGTGGCGCATTGATTACTTTTCCTCTTATAATTTTAGCAATTCTGGCTACTTTTGGCGGATTAATTAGTTTGCCTGGAAATAGCTGGTTAAATGAATATTTAGCGCCGCTTTTCACAAAAGTGGCTGGCGAAGAACATCATTTAGGAACTACAGAATATACATTAATGGGAGTTGCAGTTTTAGGCGGATTATTAGGTATTTTAATTGCTTACATTAAATACTTTAAACAAGACAACGTTCCTGAAGCTGACGAAAACATTACAGGTTTGACCAAAGTTTTATACAACAAATATTATGTAGATGAAATTTACGATGTAATATTTGTTCGCTCTATTAACGGATTATCAAAATTCTTTAGAGACACTATTGAAACAGGTTTATCAGCACTTGTTTTCGGATTAGGAAAAGTAACCAATGAAATAGGTTTTCAAGGTAGAAAATTACAAAGCGGAAGTATCGGATTATATCTGTTTGCTTTTGTTTTGGGTCTTTGCGCCATTGTTTCCTATATATTTTTAGCTAAATAATTTTACAACTATGAACGTTTCTCTTATATTAATTATTCTTTTAATTGGTGCATTTGTCACTTATTTTGCTGGTGATAAACTAGCATCTAAAGTAGCTTTGTTCTTTAGTTTGGTAGCTTTAGGTTGTTCAATTGTTTTACTAAATCATTTTTACGCAGGCGAAAGTATCAGTTTTGTCAGTGCATGGATCAATCAGCCTAAAATTTCATTTGCACTTAATGCAGATGGATTAGGAATTGCAATGCTATTATTGACTGCGGCTTTAACGCCAATTATTATATTCTCTTCTTTTGGAAATGAATATAAAAATGCTAAAGGTTTTTATGCTTTAATTTTATTTATGGCATTTGCTATGACAGGAACTTTTCTTGCAGCAGATGGTCTTTTATATTATATCTTTTGGGAATTAGCACTTATTCCTATTTACTTTATTGCCCTTATTTGGGGTAATGGTGATGCGGAAGAACGTAGAAAGGCAGTGGTTAAATTCTTTATTTATACTCTTGCAGGATCTTTATTCATGCTTGTTGCTTTTATTTACCTATATACAAAAGCAGGCAGTTTCATGATTGAAGATTTATACAAATTAAATTTATCAGCTTCTGAGCAACTTTGGATATTCTTAGCTTTCTTTTTCGCTTATGCGATTAAAATTCCAATTATTCCTTTCCATACCTGGCAAGCAAATGTTTACCAAAAAGCACCAACCGTTGGAACAATGCTTTTATCCGGTATCATGTTAAAAATGGGATTGTATAGTGTAATTCGTTGGCAATTGCCTCTTGCTCCATTGGCTGCAAAAGAATACATGAATATTTTCATTGCTTTAGGAATTGCCGGAGTTATTTACGGATCAATTGTAGCTTTAAGACAAAAGGATTTAAAGAAATTATTAGCTTATTCTTCGTTAGCACACGTTGGATTAATTGCTGCAGGAACTTATACATTAACAATTGATGGTTTCCGCGGAGCTGTTTTACAAATGATTGCTCACGGTTTTGTAGTAGTTGGATTATTTTTCGCTGCTGAAGTTATCTATAGAAGATATGAAACCAGAGAAATTTCACAATTAGGTGGTATTCGCACGCAATCACCAAAATTTACTTCTATGTTTTTAATTTTGGTATTGGCTTCAGTAGCCTTACCGAGTACTTTTAACTTCGTTGGAGAGTTTACTGTTTTGTATAGTCTTTCTCAAATTAATATATGGTTTGCTGTTTTAGGCGGAACAACTATTATTTTAGGAGCTTATTATATGCTTAAAATGTTTCAAAATGTAATGTTAGGAGAAACAAACTCTAAAACTTTTGCAGATGTTTCTATTAATGAAGGAGTTTCATTTGTAGTAATTATTGCGGTTTTAATTTTCTTCGGATTTTATCCAAAACCAATTACAGATTTGATTACTCCAAGTTTAGAGACAATTCTAAACGTTATCAATAAAAATTAATATTTTAAATAAAAATAAATTAGGGCATCATTAGTTTGAGATTTCCTAAATCAAAAAAACAAAAATGAATACATTAATAGCTATAACAGGATTGGGTATTTTTTGCCTATTGTTTGAAATTCTTAATTTAAGAAAGGCCATTGTTCCTATTACCATTCTTGGTTTATTGGGCGTTTTGGCAATCAACTATTACGAATTTGGATCAACAGCAAGTTACTATAATAACATGATTACAGTGAGCAAGTTCTCTACTACGTTTTCATCACTATTTATTATTATAACTATTTTCTTAGTAGCATTAAGTCATAATTTTTACGAAAATCACCCAACCAAGATCTCAGATTTTGTTGCTATAAAAATCTTTTTATTAGCTGGTGGGGTTGCTATGGTTTCTTTTGGGAACTTAGCGATGTTTTTCCTGGGAATCGAAATTTTATCAATTGCGCTTTACATATTAGCTGCAAGTGAAAGATTAAATCTAAAAAGTAACGAAGCAGGTATGAAATACTTTTTGATGGGATCATTTGCATCAGGGATTATCTTATTTGGAATTTGTTTGATTTATGGAGCAATGGGAAGTTTTGATGTTGCGGAAATTCACGAAAGTTCTCTATCTGCCGAATTGCCAATCTGGTTTCCAATTGGAATGATCTTAATGATAATTGGTATGTTATTTAAAGTAGCAGCAGTTCCTTTTCACTTTTGGGCTCCGGATGTTTACGAAGGATCTCCAGCTTTAACTACTGCATTAATGAGTACTTTGGCTAAAGTTGTAGCAATTGCAACACTTTATAAATTAGTTTCGGCATTAAATCTTGTGCCTTCTTTAGACAATCAGGATCTTTTAGGAACTTTTGAAAATATTATCGTTATTATTTCTATCGCATCTATGACCGTAGGAAATATAATGGCACTACGTCAGGTAAATGTAAAACGTATGCTGGCGTTCTCAGGAATTTCACATGCAGGTTTTATGTTGATGACTTTATTAACTATTGCAACTTCAGCAGGTGTTTTATTGTATTATGCCGCTGCTTATGCATTAGCCGGAATAGCTGCTTTTAGTGTTATACTATATGTCTGTAAAAACCAAGACAACGAAGATATTACGAATTTTCACGGTTTAGGAAAAACAAATCCTTTGTTAGCGGCAATCTTAACAGCATCATTGCTGTCAATGGCCGGGATTCCAATTTTCTCCGGATTTTTTGCTAAACTATTCTTGTTTAATCAAACTATTCAGGCTGGATATATTGCTTTAGTAATTGTTGCTGTGATAAACTCGATTATTAGTGTTGGATATTATTTCAAATTAATATTGGCAATGTATTCTAAAGAACCAAATCAGGAACGCACGGGAAAACCTTTCCTTATTTATGCAGTTGCAGTAATTTCAATTACTTTAAATATTGTTTTAGGTTTATTTCCATCACTTGTTTTAGATCTTTTAAATTAAAAACAATTTCATAATTTATATAGAAGCCATCAATTGTTATTGATGGCTTTTTTATTGGTCGTAATTGTTAAAAATTCCATAGTATTACGGGCACATCAAAAAATATCGATTATATTTGATGAGTTTTAAAACCAATATTATTATGAACTTCAATTCTAAAAATCCATTTTTAAGCAACAAACGTTTTTCATCAAATGCTGTTTCAAAAGCTGAAGAAGTACACCAGACTCAAATTATTGATTACAATCAGGAAATGACTTTGTCAGGTACAATTAATAAAACAGCTATTTTGTTTTTAATATTATGCGGATCTGCAATGTTAACATGGTGGATGGCATTTAACGGAATGAATGCAATGTTACCTACAATTGGTGGTGCTATCGTTGGACTAATTTTAGTTGTAATTTCAGCATTCAAACCACATCTTTCACCGTATTTAGCTCCGGGTTATGCCTTATTTGAAGGATTATTTATTGGAGGGATTTCTGCGATTTTTGAAGCTATGTATCCGGGAATTGTAGTTAATGCAGTAAGCGCAACACTGGTAACTTTTTTAGTTTGCCTGGGATTATATAAATTTAAAATTGTAAAAGTTACAGAGCAATTTAAATCTGTAGTTATTGCAGCTACCTTGGCAATTGCAACTTATTATCTAATTTCATGGGTAGCTTCTTTGATCTTTAATTTCACTCCTGTTCATTATGGAAATGGAATGATGAGTATAGGAATTAGTGTTTTTGTAATTATCATAGCAGCCTTAAACTTATTTTTAGATTTCGATCAAATCGAAAAAGGAGTTCAGGAAAGAATGCCAAAATTCATGGAATGGTACGGCGCAATGGGATTAATGATTACATTAGTTTGGTTGTACGTTGAATTCTTAAGATTATTATCTAAATTATCAAGCAAGAATTAATATTTTTTTAACAATACATACGAAGCCTTTTTGATATTTTCAAAAAGGCTTTTTTTATGCTCTTTAAATTCCATTGTCTTCTCAACTAAAAAGCTAGCCACTTCACATCCAATCGAATTCTAAAATATATCCCATTATTTTTTATTCGCATATTTGGAATATCTCCAATAGAATATTCATATTTTAAAAGATTCAAATTTCTTTCTATCAAAATTTAATCATTTTTTATTAAAGAAATACAATTTGTCAATGTTATTTCTTACGATTTTGGAAGAAACTAATTAAAAAAAACGAAAAAGTACTTCTGAAAAAAATAAAAAAATACTTTCAAAAAACTTCGCAACTAACGACATCATTAATATGCAATAAATTACATTTTATGTAATAAATTACAAATTAATTAAAATAAATACGATTTTTTTACTTCATGTGTTTTTTAAGTAAAAAATACTAATAATGTCGAAATTTTGATTATGTTTGTGTAATCGATTACAATATCCCCAAAATTTGTCAATCGAAAATTAAAACCACAAAAAACCACGCTTTATCTAACCTTAAACCACCAATTATGAAAAAAGAACTACTTTTTCTATTCTTATTATTGACCTCTTACCAAATGTGGTCGCAACAAGTAACAATTAATGAATCAGCAGGCTGGCTAGAATCTGCTTTTGTAAAATGGAATCCTGTTTCCGGCGCTGATTCTTATAATGTTTATTATACAGGAGGAGGTCAAACAAACAAAAAAATCGACAATGAATTGATTCGCAGCTATGGATCTTATTTTCGTGCTGACATTCCCGGACTTACTACAGGAAATTATACTATTACAGTAAAACCAGTAACAGCAACAATTGAAGGATCCGGGACATCAACATCAAATCTAACCGTGATAGCTCAGGATCGTGCAGGTTTCGCTTTTCAAGGCGGACGAGTTCCCGGAGGATATAAAATTGATGGAACCCCAAAAGATAATGCCGTAATTCTTTACATTACTCAAAACACGAAAAATACTATTTCGATGAATATCACAGGAGCCAGTACAAATCCGTGCGTAGGTTTACAAAATATTCTTTACGGAATTAAAAAAGGAAAAGATAATCGTCCTTTTATCATTCGACTTATTGGAAACATAACCGACATGACAATAATGGAAGGCGGTGATATTACCATTGAAAATGCCAATAACGCAAATAGCTATCTTACAATAGAAGGTATAGGAAATGATGCCGTCGTTAACGGAATGGGAATTCGATTGAAAAAGGCTTCTAATATTGAAGTTAGTAATCTGGGATTTATGAATTGCAATAGCACTGCAGGTGACAATATTGGAATGCAACAGGACAACGATCACATCTGGGTTCACAATTGTGATTTATTTTACGGAGATGCAGGAAGTGACGCAGATCAAGTAAAAGGTGACGGAGCTCTTGATAACAAAAGCTCAACCTATATTACACTTGCATATAATCATTTTTGGGATAGTGGAAAAGCAAGTCTTTTAGGTTTAAGCGAAGGAACCACAGCTGGATTATATATCACATATCATCATAATTGGTTTGATCACTCAGATTCTCGTCACCCACGTGTACGCTACTATTCTGCTCATATTTATAACAATTATTATGACGGTAATTCAAAATATGGAGCTGGATCAACTTTGGGATCTTCTTTATTTGTTGAAGGGAATTATTTCCGAAACAGCAAGAATCCAATGATGACTTCAATGCAAGGTACAGACGCATGGGATGAATCGGCTCAAAAAAATAACGCAACAACAGTAGGAACTTTTTCAGGTGAAGCCGGAGGAAGCATTAAAGCATTTAATAATACTTTTGATGCTGATATTGCAACTAACAGCATGCGTTTTGTAGCTTATGGAGATACAAATCCTCTATACAATATTTCAGGAAAAATAAATTCAACAACTGATTTTGATGCTTATGTTGTAACTAATCGTGGAGATCAGGTTCCGGCTTCTGTCAAATCTTTTGCAGGAGGAAATATTTATAACAACTTTGATACTGACGCTTCTTTATATATAAAAAATCTGGTAATCGATTCTCCTTTGGCAGCAAAAAATAAAGTAATACAATATGCGGGAAGAATTTCAGGCGGTGATTTAAAATGGACATTTAATAATGCAACTGACGATAAATCTTCGCTTGTTATCCCAGCATTAAAATCAGCACTTTCTAATTATACAAGTACGCTAATAAAAGTGCAAGGCGAAATCCCAGTTGTTGAAAGCAGTCAAACTTTGACTACTGATAGCGATATTAACCAAACTGTAGCTGCACAAATAGTAATTGAACCAATGATTTTTACCTGGGGAGGCGATGCCACAGACGCAACAGTAACCGGATTGCCTGCGTCTGGAATAAGTTTCATAAAAAACACTACTGATAAAACAATAACCATTACAGGTACTCCAACAGCTAGTGTTTCATTCTCAATTACAACGAATGGTACCGGAGGAACTCCTGCCAAATTATCAGGAACAGTAACTTTTGAAACCACAACTACTCCAAGTGCCGGAGATCAAATTCATGACTTTACTCTTTCGGCAAAGACAAGCACATTTTATACATTTACTGGTAATCTGGCAACAAATAAAGGAACGGTTACTTACAACGGCTTAACATTGACACAATGTTTAAAAATGGAAACTGCTACAACTATAACTTACACAACAACTCAAACAAGCACATTGACATTAGTTTTTGTTGAGCCAGCAGGAACTGCTAAAATTGACGGAGTTAATTATACTGCAACAGGAGGAATTATAACACTCGCTATTCCTGCCGGAAATCATACAATAGCAAAAAAAGATACCGCAAATTTATTCTATATAAAAACTACTTACAGCACTCTAGGATTAAATGATAATTTTGAGTCTCAGAAATTAATCTTATATCCTAATCCGGTAACGAATCAGCTTTATATTTCTTCAGAAAATATTCAAAAAGTCGAAATCTATAATGTCTTAGGAGCACTATTAAAAACTATTGAAAAAGAGACTGAATCTATTGATCTTAGCAACCTCACAACAGGAAACTATATTGTTAGGGTAACAACTGAAAAAGGATCTTTTACTAAAAAAATCATTAAAAAATAATTAAATCTAACTATTAAAAAACACAAGGCTTCCTGATCGGAAGCCTTTTTTATGACCTAAAACATTATCTAAACCGGGCTGAAGTCCAGCACTACAAAATTAATCTAGCCTAACGGCTCTTTTGTGTTTTGTGCGAACTTTTTATGAGTGAAAAACAGGAAAAAGACTTAAATAAAACGTATTAAAATAGAATTTATTAAACTAATTACCACTTCAATTTCATTAAAATTATTTAAAATAAAAGCAATTTTGAGTCCAAATATCACCAAACAGGATATTAATATATAGCCTTTTTCTTATTTTTTAATTTAAATTATTAAACTGTCTAAAACTTGAATTTAGAGACAATTTAGCAATATCACCACTACTTTCAATTTTTTGAAAATACAATAAAAACAACCTCTTACAAAGATTTCTTACATTATGTAATAAATTGCATTTAGTGTAATTTATTACATAATCAATATTTAAATATGTAATTTTTTATTGTTTAAATATTTTTATAGCATAATTTTTACATAATTAAGAAATTAAATATATTTTTGTGCAATCGATTACAATTAATCAGGTGATTTCGATATTAAAAAAACCACAAAAAACTTTATTAACTAAAAAACCACAATTATGAAAAAAAACCTACTTATTTTCGCCTTATTGTTTGTCTGTTCGCAAATATGGGCACAGCAAGTAACAATTAACGAAGCCTCAGGCTGGTTAGAATCTGCATTTGTAAAATGGCAACCCGTTAGCAATGCACAATCCTACAATGTTTATTATAGCGGAAACGGATTTGTTGACAAAAAAATTGACGATCAACTTATTAGAAGTTACGGTTCTTACTACAGAGCTGATGTTCCGGGCCTTAAAGCTGGAACATACACAATAAAAGTAAAACCAGTATTGTCAGGAACGGAAGGAACAGGATCCACCACTAGTAATTTAACTGTATTAGCACAAGATCGAAATGGTTTTGCTTTTGACGGAGGTCGCGTTCCTGGCGGTTATAATGCTGATGGTACTACAAAAACTGGTGCGGTAATTCTATATATTACTCAAAATACAAAAAATACCATCTCAATGGACATTACAGGAGCGAGCACAAATCCTTGTGTTGGCTTACAAAATATTCTTTATGCCATTAAAAAAGGGAAAGATACACGTCCATTTATTATTCGATTAATCGGAAATATTACAGATTTTAGCGTAATGGAAGGCGGAGATATCGTAATTGAAAATGCAAATAATGCATCAAGTTACGTAACCCTGGAAGGCGTTGGAAATGATGCTGTTGCCAATGGTTGGGGAATACGTCTTAAAGCAGCTTCAAACGTAGAAGTAAGTAATATTGGCGTTATGAACTGCAATAGTACTGCAGGAGATAATATTGGAATGCAACAGGATAATGACCATATTTGGGTTCACAATTGTGATTTATTTTATGGAAATGCCGGAAGTGATGCTGACCAGATAAAAGGAGACGGCGCATTGGATAATAAAACATCAACGTATATAACTTTAGCATATAATCACTTTTGGGACAGTGGAAAAGCAAGTCTTTTAGGCTTAAGCGAAGGAACTACAACAGGTTTATACATTACGTATCACCACAACTGGTTCGACCATTCAGATTCTCGTCATCCACGTGTACGCTATTATTCGGCACATATTTATAACAATTATTTTGACGGTGTTTCAAAATATGGTTCGGGATCTACATTGGGTTCTTCTTTATTTGTTGAAGGAAATTATTTCCGCAACAGCAAACATCCAATGCTGACATCTTTACAAGGTTCAGATATTTGGGACGAAGCCAATCAGGTAAACAATGCAGGAACTATGGGAACTTTCTCCGGTGAGGCAGGTGGGTCGATCAAAGCTTTTAATAATACTTTTGATGCAGATATCGCTACAAACAATATGCGATTCGTAGCTTATGGCGATACGAATCCTTTATATAATATTTCAGGAAAAATTAGTTCCACTACAGATTTTGATGCTTATGCAGCAACTTCAAGAGGTGAAGTTGTGAGCAGTAATGTTAAATCTAAATCAGGAGCAAACACGTATAATAATTTCGATACCAATGCATCATTATATGTAAAAAACTTAGTGACAGATCAGCCGGCCACTGCAAAAAATAAAGTAACGCAATACGCAGGACGTGTTTCCGGAGGAGATTTAAAATGGACATTTGACAATAGTATCGATGATAAATCATCTTTGGTAATTACAGCTTTAAAATCGACACTTACCAACTACACAGGTTCATTAGTTGCTGTACAAGGCGAAGGTAATCCTCCTGCAAGTTCACAAACATTAACATCTACAACAAATAACAGTCAGACGGTAGCGAGCGGAACAGCAATAAGTTCAATTGTTTTTACTTGGAGCGGAAGCGCAACTGATGCAACAGTAACCGGATTACCGGCATCTGGAATTAGTTTTGTGAAAAACGCATCAGCCAAAACCATTACCATTACAGGAACTCCAACGGCTACTTTATCATATTCCATAACTACCAGCGGCACTGGAACTGTAGCGACAGGATCAGGAACAATTACTGTTTCATCTGCCAGCGCTCAAACGCTTACTTCGCCATCTAACAAAAGTCAAACAGTAGCCAGCGGAACAGCAATTGCTTCTATCGTTTTTACTTGGGGCGGAAGCGCAACTGATGCGACAGTAACCGGATTACCAGCATCTGGTATTAGTTATATAAAAAATTATTCAGCAAAAACAATCACAATTACCGGAACTCCAACAGCAACTGTATCTTACTCAATTGCTACAACCGGAACGGGAACTGCGGCTACAGAATCAGGAACAATCACAGTAACAACAAGCAATCCTGGTACGGATCAAATTCACAATTTTACAACTTCAGGAAAAACGAGTTCATTTTATAACATCACAGGAAACATGAATTCATCTTCAGGATCTGTGAGTTATGCAGGACTAACTTTAACGGCAAGATTAAAAATTGAGTCAAGCACTTCTATTACCTATACAACAACAAGCACGTCAACGTTGACTTTAGTTTTTGATTCAAATTTTACAGGAACAGTTAAGGTTGATAATGTTTCATACACAGCATCTGCAGGAATTGTTACAGCTTCAATTGCTTCGGGTTCTCACACAATTATTAAAGGATCTGTCGCCAATTTATTTTATATAAGTACAAAATACGGCAGCGGGACAGCCAGAATAGCACAAATTACTGAAGCAGAAGAAACAGTTGAAACCATTCAATCTTCAAAAACAATTCTATATCCAAATCCTGTAATGAACACTTTATATTTATCAAATTCGAGTCAGAAAATAGAACAAATTTTAATCTATAATTTATCTGGTGTATTGGTTAAAAGCGTTGGAAAAGATGCAGAAAGTGTTGATTTGACCCCGTTAATTCCGGGAACTTATTTAGTAAAAGTAAATACTAACGATGGTTCATTCAATCAGACGATTATAAAGAAATAAGAATATTTTAAAAGAAAAAGGCTTCCAAAATTTTGGAAGCCTTTCTTTAATTCTTCAAAGTAAAAAGATATTTTGTCTATCTGTTTCTGTTTCTAAATTCTTCTTGTTGACTCACTTTATTAGATTCTTTAAATACACTTTTGATTGTTTTCAAATTAATACTTACAAACAAAAACATTCCAATAAAAATGGCTATCCAACTATAAACAATCTTTACCGCGGGTAGATCTAAGGCTACAACATAAAATACAATTGTAGGCAAAATAGAAACAAACATCGTAAGTCCTAAAGACAACATTAATGGATTAATAAAATAACTATTAATGGCATCCAAGCCGAGTTTTCTAATTATAAATGAGAAAAATAATAAAGCTACTATTCCAAAAACAATGCTGGCAAATCCGTAAATTAAAACCTTATCGTTTAAGCTATTAATAGCATCTTCGTAGCCAAAAAAAACATTAAAATTGAATTCCATCGTACTTTTTATCTTCTGGTGAAACATCAAATAAAGTCTGCATTTTGTAGCCAAATATCGTCGCTAGAATAACATTAGGAAACTCCTGAATTCCTACATTATAAAGATTTACACTGTCATTAAAAAATTCTCGTCGGTCTGCAATTTTATCTTCCATTTGTGAAACTCTTTTTTGCAATTCCAGAAAATTACTATTAGACAAAAGTGTTGGATAATTCTCTGAAACTGAAAAAACACTTTTTAATGTTTTTGAAAACTCATTTGCATTATCGATTTTTTCTTCTACTGTTTTCGCGTTCAAAAAATCGGTTCTTAATTTAGTAAGATTCGTAAGCATATTGGTTTCATGTTCTGTAAATTTAGAGACAATTTTTACTAACTCAGGAATTTCATCTGCACGTTGCATCAGGATTACATCGATATTTCTAAAGGCTTTTTCATTATTATTTTTTAGCATAACCAGCTTATTATAAATTCTTATAAAAAAATTAAAAAATATAATAATCAGAATTAATCCGGGAAGTAGGGCAATGTTTTGAACAGTCATATTTTCTTTAATTTAAAATGATATAAATGAGTATAAGCGAAATAAAAAATAATGTGGCTAAAAAAGAATTTAACAATGGTTTGTACTTATTTCTAAACGAAATACTTCTAGGAATTGCAACGCCAAATATAGTATCCGGACAATTTTTTTTTATAATCGTGTCGCCATTGTCTGATGCAGCGTAACCTATCAATAGCATATAATCGTTGGTTTTTAAATAAGTTTCAGAATATCTGGTCTTTCCCCCTGTTGATTATCAACTCTGTCAAAAAAATATTCTAATCCTTCGCCATCTACCGTTACAGAACCAGTTTCGTCTTTGATCTTGAATTTACCTGTTTTGAGCTCACTAAAAATGGTTGAATAAGTAGTTCTGCCGTCATCGTCTGGCGGACTTTCTTTTTCAATTTTATAATAATATCCAATGCATGGTTTCTTAAAATAAGGAGAACTAATAGATTCTATTTCTTCTAAATCTCCTTCAATCTCTACTAAACCCATGGCGATTGCTGCTACTTTTGAAGTTGGCAGAATAGACTCCATCTTAAGAAACTTACTTTTATTACTTGGAAAAAATATAGAACTGACCAGAATAAGACCCGGGATAATTAAAAAAAGTAGTTTTAGGTTTTCACTTACGGCCAGCCAATAAAAAGCAGCAATTATAGCCACTAAGACAAGAAATCCAAGAAGTTTGTCTTTAAGCGGTGTCTTAGGAATATTATGAATCCGATTGAATTTTTCTCTTTCTATTTTTTCTTTTTTACTGCTTATTATACCTGAATAGATCATTCCGATAATAGTGAATAAAAAAAGTGTGAGAAATAAAACAAATATAATTGCAAACGGATAACTGGCATCGATTAAGTAACTACCACCAACAAGCAGTGGAGTTAAAACAAAAAATAACCAATTTGGAAATTTTAAATTATAAAGTGCTGCAAAAATTACAGTTTGAAATAAAGCAATGCCAAAGCTAAAAAGTATCAAAAAGATAAGTGCGCCGGGATCTGCTTTATTTTGAGTCAGCAATGTAAAAAAATCGTTCATATTTACTGTTAGAAATTCATTGGTTAAATTGATTAAAATACAATTTCTACTTCTTTAGAAAGCAGTTTTCTAAGACGGTTTCTTTCGATATCCGAAATTGGATTATGACTTAAATCCAGACCAATAAGTTTATCCAATTTATTGATTTCATTAGGAATTTCATGAATATCGTTATGGCTTAAAGTCAGGAATCTTAAGTTTTTGAACTGTAAAATTTCGTCAGGAAATTTGTTTAATTGTTTATTTGATAAGTTAAGTTCTTCTACTAAGTCCGATTTTAACTTTGCTTCTTCCAAAGCATAAAAACTCGATTTTTGTTTTTTATCCGCTTCTTTATTTCTAATAAATAATCCGGCAATAACCACGGTAAGTACAGCTAAAAAAAAGATACATAAAAAAGCCATCCAAACTGGATCTGTATTTTTTTCGGTTGTCAAAAGACGTAAGTAAATATAATATGCCATCCCAAAACACATCGACAAAAACAAGCCAAGAAATATGAGAAAAAGAATGTATTTGAGAAATGAAAGTAGAATGTTTTTGACATTCGTAGTCTTTTTTGCGACTAAAAAGTAAACAACAAGACATAAAATAAAAACCCAAAAAACAAGCATTCCTAATTTGGCATTGACATTATCGCCTTCCATAATTTCAAAAGTTATAGTAGCAGGAAACATCAAAATAAACCCAATAATTAATGCCAGAATTCCGATTGAAACACAACCTAAATTATTTTTTTTATTTGAAGGTCTCAGCCATAAATAAGAAATGAGAAAAGATAAAAGTACAACTCCTATAAAAGCATATCCAAAAGGTGTAAGTCCCGCTAAAAACATCAAAGTCATTCTGTAATTTTATAAATTCTTTTTAAACAATTCTTTTTAAACAATTCTTTTATAACAATCCTGATTCTATTCTACCAATCATCAGATCCTGGTAAATCTTTTAAAACATCGTTTGGATTGTCACTAATAAACAACATCTGTCTTTTTAAATTAAACTTTTTAATTTGGTGTTTACCTGGTACGCTATCATCCTGCATTGTATTAAATACTTCATGATCGACTTGTCCCGAAACAAGATTATATTCACTAGATAACTGAGAGCCAGCGCCTGAATTAAAAGTGCCAATTTTGACCAAAACTAAATCATTGTTTACATATCTATATACTGTTTCTCTCGTGCCGGGAGGTCCCATTGCCTGAAGCATAATGTGCAATGTCTTTTCATTGTCTATAAAAATCTCTTCATTATCATAGATTCTGTAGCCACCATCAGTATATTCAGGATCTACCGCTTCCCATGAAATTTCCTGTAATTTATAGTCTCCTGTTTTTTGTTTTAAAAGAACCAATGTAGCTCTGGAGTCTGTGTTGTCGTTTTTATTTTGCAAAACAATTACGATGTCTTTAAGTGTATCATCATCTAGAAAACCTTCGGCCTTCATTTTTATTTCACAAGGTTCTAAAACAAAATCTTCGGCATTTTTGCCGGTTTTTGGAAATTCCAGTTGTTGCAAAGTCACGCCTTCTGTTTCGCCTTCCTCCTCTTCGTGAGAAATAGCCTGATTCAAAGTATCTGTGTTTGATACTGCCACTTTTAGATCTGACTTTTTATTACAACTCACGATAGAGATTGCAACTAACAATAAAAATATCTTATATTTCATTTATTTGAAATTTAGACCAAACTTAAGTAAAATACTATAAAATATTAGCATAAAAAAACCGCTTTTCCCAAAAATGAATGGAAAAAGCGGTTGTAATTATAAATATAGGTCCTACAAATCAAATTTAATTCCTTGTGCCAAAGGCAAACTCGTTGTATAATTGATTGTATTGGTTTGACGACGCATATAAATTTTCCAGGCATCAGATCCTGATTCACGTCCTCCACCAGTTTCTTTTTCTCCACCAAAAGCTCCGCCAATTTCTGCTCCTGAAGTTCCAATATTTACGTTTGCGATTCCACAATCTGAACCTACTACTGATAAAAATCTTTCGGCTTCACGTAAATTATTGGTCATAATAGCCGATGATAATCCCTGCCCTACTTCATTTTGAACTTCAATAGCATTATCAACATCTCCAGAATATTTAATCAAATATAAAACCGGAGCAAATGTTTCGTGCTGTACAATTGCATAGGAATTTTGAGCTTCTGCAATTGCGGGTTTTACATAACAGCCACTTTCATAACCTTCACCTGAAAGTACTCCGCCTTCAACTAAAATTTTCCCACCTTCGGCAACTACTTTATTCAAAGCAATTGCATACATTTCAACGGCATGCGTATCAATTAATGGACCAACATGATTGTTTTCGTCAAGCGGATTTCCGATTCGCAATTGTTTGTAAGCAGCAATTAAAGCGTTTTTTACTTTATCATAAATACTTTCGTGAATAATCAGGCGTCTTGTAGAGGTACAACGCTGCCCGGCAGTTCCTACTGCGCCAAAAACAGCTCCAATAACTGTCATTTTTATATCAGCATCCGGAGTAACAATAATAGCATTATTTCCTCCTAACTCTAATAATGATCTTCCTAAACGTCCTGCAACGGCTTGCGCCACAATTTTCCCCATTCGGGTTGAACCTGTCGCAGAAACTAACGGAATTCTGGAATCAGCCGTCATTAATTCTCCTATTTTATAATCACCGTTTATTAAACATGAAATTCCTTCTGGAAGATTATTTTCTTTAATAACTTGAGCAATAATATTTTGACAAGCAATTCCGCAAAGAGGTGTTTTTTCAGAAGGTTTCCAAACGCAAACATCTCCGGCAATCCATGCTAAAGCAGTATTCCATGACCAAACTGCAACGGGAAAGTTGAATGCCGAAATAATCCCAACAACTCCTAATGAATGATATTGCTCATACATTCTATGTCCGGGTCTTTCAGAATGCATGGTTAATCCGTGTAATTGGCGGGATAATCCAACAGCAAAATCACAGATATCGATCATTTCCTGAACTTCTCCATATCCTTCCTGCAATGATTTTCCCATTTCATACGAAACTAGTTTACCAAGAGCTTCTTTGTTTTCACGTAACTTTTGTCCAAACTGACGAACAATTTCTCCACGTTGTGGCGCAGGAATTAAACGAAAAGTCTTGAAAGCTTCTGTTGCTGATTGCATTACTTTCTCGTAATCCTCAGGTGTTGACATTTTTACCGAAGCAATTAATTTTCCGTCAACCGGTGAAAAACTGTCTAAAATTTCTCCCGAAGAAAAATTATTTACACCAGTCGATGTTCCTTCATTTATCAATTTGATGCCCAATTTTTCCAGAGCCTCATTCATTCCAAATTGCGATGCTATTGTTGTCATTGTAACTTTTTTAGTTAAAATTGTTATATTTTTATGTAAAGATATTATTTCAAGTTGAATTTCAACCGAACGCCTTTGTTAAAATCAAGTAAATTTAGGATTAATAAAAATGAATTAAAGAAATATACCGCGATTTATTCCCTTTAATTCATGAAATTTGTAATCATAAAATTATTTAAATATGTCTGATTTCAATCGGTTATTGCTTTGCTTGGTTTTAATTTCATTTAATGCATTTTCTCAAAAAGAGCTAAAAGCTTCATTTCAGGTTGTTCCTTTAGGAATAAAAGGCGGAATTGATGAAAAAAATCTATCCGCTTATTTAGTCGCTCCAATTAATACTAACGATTTTATTTCTTTAGATGCCGGAACTATAAATGCAGGAATTGCAAAAGCAATCGAAAACAAAGTTTTTAAAGTTTCTACAAGTGAAGTTTTACGAAAATATATAAAAGGATATTTTATATCGCATGCGCATTTAGATCACGTTTCGGGATTGATTATTAATTCTCCTGCCGATTCTTCCAAAACAGTTTATGCTACATCTAAATGTATGGAGATGATGGAAAATCATTATTTTAATGATGAAACCTGGGCTAATTTTGGTGATAAAGGTCCTGGAAAACCATTGAATAAATATCATTTTCAAACTTTAAATATTGGCGAAGAAACTCCAATCACAAATACAACCATGACTGCAAAAGCTTTTCCGTTAAGTCATGTGAATCCGTTTGAAAGTACAGCGTTTTTAATCAAAAACGGAGATTCATATGTACTTTATTTAGGAGACACGGGAGCTGATGCTGTAGAAAAAAGCGATAAACTAAAATCTCTTTGGACGGAGATTGCGCCTCTTGTAAAAAGCAAACAATTAAAAGGAATATTTATTGAAGTTTCTTTCCCTAACGAACAACCTGATCAGTTTTTGTTTGGACATTTAACTCCAAATTATTTAATGAAAGAACTTCACGTTTTAGCTGATTTATCGGGAAAAGACACGCTGAAAGGCTTCAATATTATTGTAACACATTTGAAACCGCCAACAAAAAACATCGAAAAGCTTAAAGAGCAATTGCAAAAGCAAAATGATTTAGGGTTGGAGATTATTTATCCTGAACAGGGGAAAAAGTTTGAGTTGTAAAAAATTCCCGTTACAACATGAAATTCGATCGTAGTCAATCCTTTCGTATATGTTTTATACTATCCAATATTTCTAAAAACATATCAAGCTATCACATAATTGTAAACAGAAACTTTGATGATTTGACACGTCAAAGTAGCTGATTAAGTTTTATTTAGAAGTATTACTTTGTAATATATCCAATGTCTGAGAAGAATTTCTTCCACTTAATGGATCAATAGACTCAAAATTAAAATAAGATTTTACAACTGTCATTATTCTTTTATTTTTAACTATTTCGTTGAAGTTTAGAAATTTCATTCGCTGATATTCTTCTCTTGGAACCATTAAAAATTCAACATAGAAATATTCAATATTAAAATTATCCTTCGCATTTGTACTGATTTCAATTTCTCTTCCATTTTCTATATGAACTTGAATAAATCTATCATATAATCCCCATTCATAATTTACATCTTGCCCTGTATAGTAATCGGAACCTAATTCTTCTACACCATCAACTGTAGTTTTGTACTTGTCATAAAAAGACTTCATAAGTCTTTGAAGTTCCTTCTCTTGTCTAAATTTTGCATAACCTACGACTGCTTTAATCTTTTTCTTTTCGTCTATTTCAATATAAATCCTATGGAAAAACAACTCATCAAAATGTGCTACGCTATCCTGTTTTTCTATAGTCATATAACCACATCTTTTTACGCCAGTTGGCAAAACACTTCCAGTTTTTCTATCATACATTTTTTCATCTGTACATGAATAAGACTCTGTTGCTGTTGTATCAAGTATTTTTGATGTTAGTTGTTTTGCATCTTCATTAAAATCAATTATAGCTAAATCAAATTTGCATTTTGCTTTTAATATTTTAGGCTGTTCAAATTCTATTACTTTTCTTTCACACCCAATAATGAGTAAAATTAGAACAGGTATGATTTTAAAGTGGTTTTTCATTTTCTTAAATTAATTGACAATATTTTAATGCTATTATAGTGAGTGCTTTAAACTTCTTTGTGAAATTAAAAAAAAGTGTACAAAATTTGTAATTCCCGCCCATACACCTTTTATATTCGAAAACCGCACAAGAGAATTTGTGCGAAAGGTTGGGAAATAATTTCTAATTAACTACTTCTTAGCAACAAATCTGGGATCAGATTCCATTACGGTTCCGCAATTATCGCAGGTTCTTAGTTCTAATGAATTATAAAAATGTTCAAAATGTGGCAGGAAATCTTTTTCGATATTGTGCAATTCAAAAAGTACTTCGTAGAGTTTATGATTACAGTTTTCGCAATGCCAAAGCAATCCGTCAGTATAACCTTTTCCGGCACGTTTGCGCTCTATTACCAAACCAATAGAACCTTCTGAACGAACTGGAGAATGTGGTATTTTTGCTGGATGAAGGTACATATCGCCAGCATGTAATTCCATTTCTTTGCGTTCGCCATCCTCCTGAATAATTACTTTTATACTGCCTTCAAGCTGATAAAAAAGTTCTTCGGTTTCATTGTAATGATAGTCTTTTCGGGCATTTGGTCCTGCGACAATCATCACGATATAATCACCGGAATCGACATAAAGATTTTTATTTCCAACTGGCGGTTTAAGTAAATGACGGTTTTCGTCGATCCATTTTGTAAGATTGAAGGGCTTTGCTATTGACATTTTTTTTGATAATTTGTATGAAGCTAAGTTAAGGAAAAAGTTTTCAGTTTTCAGTCGCAGTTTTCAGTAAGTTGCGATTGTAAAAATTTTTAAGTCAGAGTTTCCAATAAGTTGAGACTGAATACTGAGACTGCAAACTGCCACTATTTCATCTCTTGTATCAAATAAATATAAACGGGAAAATGGTCACTAAAACCCACTTCGGTTAAACTGTGGCGCAATGGATATCCTTTATATTGCCCTGAATTCTGAACAAGAAAAGGCCTGTTGAAAATACCGGCTTTCCAAAATTTGAATGTTGCAAAATCAGGTTTTATTAAAGATTCGGTGATTATAATCTGGTCAAAAATATCCCAGGAATCTCTAAAGGCAATTGTTCCCATGCCTTTATTTGCCATTTCTTCAAACGGATTAAAAGTGCCAAATTCCGGAACTTCACTCTTTTTTGCTTTTGCTCCCAACGCTATTTTTACGCTCCTGTTAAACGGACCGTCGTTTAAATCGCCCATTGTAATGACTTTTGCATTCGGGTTTATTTGCTGAAGAGAATCTATAATTCTTCTGTTTAAATTTCCTGCTAATTCTCGAAACGGACTACTCTTCTTTTCTCCTCCAGATCTCGACGGCCAGTGATTTACTATAATATGAATCTCCTCATCTTCCAAAAAACCTGTTATTAAAAGCTGATCTCTTGTGAAAATTCGGTTCTTATTTTCCGTTTTTATTTGGACTTCATCATCTGATTCTTCCTTCTTTTCCTCTTTTACAATCGAATTATTTTTATAGATGTATAAAGGAATATTGGAATATGACGTAGGTTTGAAATATTTTTTTTGATATAGCAATGCAACATCAATTCCACGTTTGTCCGGCGAATCAAAATGAATGATTCCGTAATCAAAATGCTGCAATTTAGGCTGTTTGATTAAGTCTTCAAGAACACCGCGATTTTCAATTTCAGAACCTCCAATTAATGTTGGTGCGTTTGAATTTTCGGGTGTTCCTATTTCGGATAAAACTCTGGAAAGGTTTTTTAATTTTTGTTCGTACTTTTCTTTTGTCCAATGTTGCGCTCCGCTTGGCGTCCATTCGTCATCGTGCGTCGTTGGATCATTTATGGTGTCAAAAAGATTTTCGAAATTATAGAATGCAACGGTGTGAATTGTATATTTTTTGGATTGTGAGTGTAAAAATGAAAATGAAAAAATGGCAATACAATAAAAATATAATCTGATAAGCTTCATAAACTCTGTTGTTTTAAAAAAGCTCAATTTAAACAAATAAATTAATTTGTAGGAATTTTCTAATTATTTTATTTTTTAAAATATCTATATTTGTTTATCTTTAATAATGAACCCGCGAAAACATGAAAACGAGCCCAATTCAACACTTCAGAAAACACTTTTGTTTTTGTAAATTCATATTTCTTATTTTTGCCTTACAATCACTCAACTGTCAATCCCAACAAAACATGATAACACCACCTTATTTACAAAAAGGAGATACCATAGCTATTTTAGCCACTGCAAGAAAAAATGTCGACGATAACTTAAAACCTACCATTGATTTATTGCACAGTTGGGGATTAGAAGCCGTTGTTGGAACCACTATTGGACTTTACTTTAATCAATTAGCAGGAACCGATGAGCAACGTGCGGCAGATTTTCAGCATCAACTTGATAATCCTAATATAAAAGCAATTTGGTGTGTTCGTGGCGGATACGGAACTGTGAGAATGGTGGATCTTTTAGACTTTACCAAGTTCAAACAACACCCAAAATGGATTATTGGTTTTAGTGACGTAACGGTTTTACACAATCATTTGAATACAATGGGCTATAAATCCATTCATGGAGTTATGCCGGTTACGATTCCGCGTGCTACTCCTGCTGCAATTAGTTCCATGAAATCGAGTTTGTTTGGTGAACCATTGTCTTATTCTGTCGCGCCAGATAAAATGAATAGATTCGGGAAAGCAACCGGAGAATTAGTTGGTGGTAACTTGTCTATTTTATACAGTTTATTAGGTTCTCCATCAGCAATTGATTGCAGGGATAAAATTTTATTTATCGAAGATCTTGACGAATATTTATATCATATTGATCGTATGATGATGAATTTACGACGCAATGGTTGTATCGAAAACCTAAAAGGAATTATCGTTGGCGGAATGACCAAAATGAAAGACAACGAAGTTCCTTGGGGGAAAAATGCAGTTGAAATCGTAGATGATGTGACTAAGAAATACAATATTCCGGTAATTTTTAACTTTCCGGCAGGACATATCCAGGACAATCGGGCTTTGATAATGGGAAACACTATTACAATCGAAGTTAACGAAACCGGAAGTACTGTTTCTTTTCAAAAATAATATAGTCGCTCATTTCTTTTAAATAAGAAAAAAATACCACAATATATCTCTCGCAAAGTCGCAAAGACGCAAAGTTTTAACCAAATTACTTTGCGTCTTTACGACTTTGCGCGCAAATTATTCACTACATCATAATTCATAATTCACAACTTATAATTCACAATTAAAAAAATGGCCGAACATAATGAATTAGGGAAAAAAGGAGAAAATCTTGCTGTAGAATTTCTTCAGAAAGAAGGCTATAAAATTCTGGATAGAAACTGGATTTTTCAAAAGGCTGAAATTGATATTATTGCACTAAAAGATGAAATTTTAGCGGTTATTGAAGTTAAAACCAGATCAAGTTTGGATTTTGGTGCTCCACAAGATTTTGTCAAGCCTAAAAAAATTCAACTTCTTATTAAAGCAGTAAATGCCTACATAAACGATAGGCAAAAGGATTTTTGTGACAATTTGAATATTAGATTTGATATTATTGCCATTCATAAAAGCGGCGAAACATTTGCAATTGAACATCTTACAGACGCTTTTTATCATTTTTAACATAAATTTTTATTGTTATATTTGTAACAAATTGTTTTTTTATTTATCTTTGTCAAGATTTATAACATCGCTATTACACCAAACAACCACAATTAAGTTACAAAAAAAAAGAAAAAAATTATGAAAACCGTTTCTTCAATCGTCGAAAATTACATTAAAACGAAACCCTTTTTATTAAATGCGTTATCGCTTGGAATCATTAACCTAACTTCTCTTTCCCGGAATATTATGACCGAATTAGAAAGTGAATTTGGTAAAGAAGTCAAACAAGGCGCAGTTGTAATGTCCTTAAAACGACTCACCGAAGAACTGGATTTTAAATTAAATCATAAAATTAATAAGGTAATCAAGAATATTGGTGAAATCACAGTTCGATCTGAATTGACGGATTATACTTTTGCTGCATCAGAAACGGTTTTAAACAAACAAGCCGATTTAATCTCTGACATAAATGCCTTATCTGATATATTTTATACCTCATCACGTGGTGTAAATGAAACTAATATCGTTGTTAGCAGCAGTGTAAATCATTTAGTTGAAAAGCACTTTGTGAGAGAAAAATTAATTCAGAAATTAGATAATTTAGCTTCTATTACCGTAAAATTACCGAAAGAAAATATCGTTGTTCCGGGAATTTACTATTTCATCTTTCAACGTTTGGCTTGGGAAGGAATCATTATCAACGAGGTAATTTCTACTTCGAATGAATTCACCATTTTAGTTGGAGAAGATCAGGTTGATGTTGCTTTTAAAGTTATAAAAGATTTGAAAAACTAAATAAAAATTTAATTTAACACAATTACATTTTCAAATTCTCCATCTTATAAAATCCTTTTGTCTTTTAAAAAAGATAAAAGGATTTTTTTGTTATATCCTATTGTCTAATCATCAAATACAACATCTTAAATAAGAATATTCGCAATAATTACACATCTAAATAATCAATTTAAAAATATCAGTTAAAAAACACAGACTTGAAAAAGAGCGATTTACAATTGGCTTTAGCGGGATTCAATACAAATTATATTAAAAAAAATATAATTAAGTTTTTTTTAATATAATTTGTTGCGAATAATATTTTTATATATTTGCTAATCAGTCAGCAAATTACAGTACCCATTTTGATAGTATCATAATATAATTAGATTTAAATACGACTAATTAAATTAATGTTAGAAACGAAAGACTATAGCGAAAAATTATTGGTGAGTGAACTCAAAAATGGCAACGAAAAAGCATTTCGTTCGCTTTTTGATTTATATTATCAGGATATATATGGGTATAGTATTAGTTTATTAAAATCAAAAGAAGCTGCTGAAGAAAATGTACAGGATGTTTTTATGAAAGTCTGGCAACATCGTGAAAACTTAAATCTCGAACAATCTTTTAAAGCATATATTTTTACCATTGCCAGAAATCAGGCATTTAACTGCCTCAACAAAGCTGCAAATGATGCTTTGCTGAAAGAAGCCATTTTTTACGAAAGTCAGAAATCTCATGAATATGGAGATTATTCGATTCGAGAAGAAGATTGTAAAAAACTCAGGAAAGAAGCAATGAAACAATTGCCGCCAAAACGAAAGCAAATTTTTAAGATGTCCCGTAAAAAAGGCATGAGTTATGAAGAAATTAGTCAGGAACTCGGCATCTCAATCAATACAGTCAGGAATCAAATGAGTAAAGCGTTAGAATCAATGCGAGTCTTTTTTCAGGTTCATGACGAAATTATCTAAACCACAAAACCAAGTTAACCATCAAAATCACTCTTTTAGAGTGATTTTTTTTGATTTAGCGCGAAGTTCGCAAAGGTTTACGCAAAGAGTGCAAAGTTTGTCATCTTCGACCGAAGGGAGAAATCTCACTCGTAATTCTACAAAGATTGGCGATTTTGTTTGCGGAGTTTCTAGTGTGATCTCTCCTTCCGATCGAGATGACAAAACTGAAGTGAATAGCAAACCCAACAGGTTTTAAAAACCTGTTGGGTTTAGTCACGTTGCGGAGATTCCTTATTCCTCGAAATGAAAAACAACTCATTTATCGTCAAAAAAATTAAAATATTTTTAAAAAACTTTTTTAACATAAACCTCAATAAAATCAACACTTACCAAGTTTTATCACCCCAATAATCTCCTTCGAAAACGTTAAAAATAAAAAATTTACAACGTTTGAGTAGTACTCAACTTGCTTTCAACTGTATTATATAAAACCCGGACCTAAATCAATTCGTAATGAATTCAAATTCTGAAATAAAAACAATTTTACAAAAGTTTGTTTTGAACCAATGTACACCCGATGAAACAAGCGAGGTAATCGACTATTATAAAAAAAATAAACTTACGAATGATTTCCCTTCGGTAGAAGATATTCAAAATCTTTTGACCGAAATACCCAAAATGGATCCCAAAACTGCTGATTCTATTTTTGCAAACATTTTGGCCAACTCACAAGAAAAGGAAACGGTAATAGAAATTACTCGTAAAAAATCAAATTTCAAAAAATACATTTCGATTGCCGCTTCTTTAGTGGTTCTATTAGGAATTGGTCTTGCTTATCAAAAAGGAATTTTCAATACCGCTAAAACAGAACCTAAATTCGACTTTAAAAGTACTGATATCGTATTGCAATTAGAAGATGGAAAAGTTCAGATTATATCCGAAAATAATTCGGTTCAGGTAAAAGATGCGCACGGAAATGTGGTTGGAAATCAAAACGGAGATAAAATTGTTTACGGAAACAGTTCTAATTTAGAGCAGGTAACTTACAACACGATAAAAATTCCGTACGGTAAAAAATTCAAATTGCAATTGTCAGACGGAACGCTTGTTCACTTAAATTCAGGCACAACTCTTAAATATCCCGTGAAATTTATTGCGGGTGAAAACCGACAAGTTTTTTTGGATGGTGAAGCTTTCTTTGATGTTGCCAAAGATAAAAAACATCCCTTTATTGTAAATGCAGATGCCTTGAATGTGCGTGTTTTAGGAACTCATTTTAATGTTTCTAATTATCCTGAAGATGCAGAAACAGATGTTGTTTTGGTTGAAGGTTCTGTGGGAATGTACCGTTCAAATGAAGATTTTGATGCTGCAAAAAACACCATCTTAAAACCGGGTTACAAAGGAAGTTTCAATAGAGAAAATACTTTAATTTCTACAAAACCGGTCATTACTGATATTTATACTTCATGGATAAATGGCGGTTTGACTTTTAGAAATATGACTTTCAAAAATATAATTACCAAGCTGGAAAGACGCTACAATGTTACAATTGTAAACAAAAACGAAAAATTAGCCGGCGAAAAATTCAATGCAAGTTTTAACGACGAATCTATTGAGAAAGTTATGAGCTATTTCAATGACATTCACGGCATACATTACATCATAAAAAACAATCAGATACTAATTAAATAACCACAAAAAACATGACAAATTATGAAGAACTAAAACTACAGGAATAAAAAAATCGGAAAGAGCTGCGAACAATTTCCGATTTACTAAGTGATTGAATATAACGAATTAACTACAATCAATTAACAAAATTATGAAAAAAAAATCTAAGAACATTGGGTTCCTATACTCATTGTTCCAAAATGACCTAAAATTGAAACTAACTACACTACTTATTTTGGTCGCCATGTTTAATATTAGAGGAAATACTTATGCCCAAAAAACAAAAGTAACTCTTGAATTAAACAATTCAACAATCG
Organism: Flavobacterium psychroterrae; assembly: GCF_018380615.1. Classification (GTDB taxonomy): domain Bacteria; phylum Bacteroidota; class Bacteroidia; order Flavobacteriales; family Flavobacteriaceae; genus Flavobacterium; species Flavobacterium psychroterrae. The sequence continues at coordinate 119,023 of NZ_JAGYVZ010000003.1, forward strand.
AGAAGGTTATTGAGACCATTGAACAAAAAACAGATTTCAGGTTTATTTACAAACTAAGTGACATCGACCTTGATCGTGTTATTTCTATATCAGTAAAAGACCAGAATATCAATATTGTTTTAGATAAACTTTTTAAAGGAACTCCCACTGAATTTAAAGTTAGAGACACTCAGATTATTCTAAAAAAGCCAGAACTCAAAACACAAAATACACAATTTCAAAAACAAACTGTATCCGGAATTATTACGGATGAAAATGGTTTGCCTTTGCCGGGAGCTTCGGTTATTGAAGAGGGAACAAAAAATGGAATGGTAACTGATTTTGACGGAAAATACAAACTTACTGTAGAAAGTGCTTCTTCGGTAATCATTGTATCTTTTGTTGGCTATAAAGAAAAAAAAGTAGTGGCTAACCAAACCGTTATCAATATTCAGCTTATGCCTGATGCTACAGATTTGCAGGAAATAGTAGTTGTAGGATACGGTTCTACAGCCCGAAAAGATGTTACGGGAGCCGTTTCTTCCATAGCTGCAAAAGATATGAATCAGGGCGCAATTGTGAATCCGTTGCAATTGATTGCAGGAAAGGCAGCCGGTGTAAATATTACTCAAATTGGTAGTGAACCGGGTTCAGGACCAAGTGTTCGTATTCGTGGAATTTCTTCTTTAATTGGAGGAAATGATCCCCTTGTAGTCGTTGACGGAATTCAGGGAAACATGGATTTACTAAATCAGGTTCCGCCAAGCGAAATTGAAAGTATAGATGTTTTAAAAGATGCTTCGGCTACAGCTGTTTACGGTTCAAGAGGAGCGCCCGGAGTTATTATTGTAACAACTAAAAAGAACAAAGCAGGAAAAACCACTATGGAATATATTGGTTCTACTTCAATCGATTTTATTCCAAAAAAACTGGAGATGTTAGATGCTGACCAATGGTGGGCAACTGCTCAGAGTGTTGGGGTTCCGGCATCTGCAAATCATGGTTCAAATACAGATTGGTACGGTCTTTTAACGCAAACCGGAATCACTCAAACGCATACTCTTTCTTTTGGAGGAGGAACTGATAAATTCAATTACAGAGCTTCATTAACTGCTATATTACAAGATGGAGTTGTAATTAACTCCAGTAATCAAAAATATATTGGTCGTATTCAGGCAACGCAATTGGCTCTTAATGATCAATTAAAATTGACTTTTAATTTAAATACCGGAGTAAATAATGTAACAAGCAGTATTGGCGAAGTAGGAACCGTTTCGTATAAGTCAAATCTGATTACAAATTCATTATTGGCAAGACCAACTGATCCTGTTTTTAATACTAACGGAACCTATTATACAGATCCAACGGTTTTTCAATATTTAAATCCTTACGCAGTGGCTCAAACCGCTACAAATGAAAGACAAAGTGATAATTTATTTGGAAGTTTAAAAGCCGAATTAGATTTAGGCAAAGGTTTTTCGGCAAACTGGTTTGGAAGCTGGAGAAAAACAAATACAACTATTGGATATTTCATGCCGGCAGAATCAACAGATGCTTTGGCAATTGATCAAAAAGGATATGCTAATATTAAAAACGAAAGACAAAATGAAAAATTAACCAATATAAGTCTTAATTATAAAAAAACTTTCGGGATCCATAGTTTCAATGTATTGGCATTATATGAATGGCAAAGTCAGGCGTATCAGGGAAATTATGCGCAGGCAAGAGGTTTTATAAATGATAAAACTACTTACAACGCATTACAATTTGGAGATTTTTCGAAAGTACAATCTTCAGATATTTCTTCTTATAAAAATGACCGAACTTTAGTTTCTTATTTAGGAAGATTAAACTACTCTTTATTAGATCGTTATTTACTTACAGCAAGTATCAGACGTGATGGTTCATCTGTATTTGGAGCAAACAACAAATGGGGAAATTTCCCATCAGCATCTGTTGCATGGCAAATTAACAAAGAATCATTCATGTCAACTCAAACTTTATTTAATGAATTAAAGTTGCGTGTGGGATACGGAGAAACCGGTAATCAACAAGGTCTTTATCCACAAACCTCATTGTCATTAGTGGGTAGTGCAGGAACAACTTATTTTGGAGGAATGCCTATTACCAATTTCAACATTACTCAAAATGCAAATGCTGATTTGCAATGGGAAACCAAAAAACAGACTAATATTGGTCTTGATTTTGCCTTGTTAAACAATAGATTAAGAGGTAGTGTAGATGTTTATGATTCTACAACAGATAATTTATTATTTGATTACACGGTACCTCAACCACCCTATCCATACAATCAAATAAAAGCAAACGTAGGAAGTATTTCAAACAAAGGTCTTGAGATTGCTCTTGCATATGATGTTATCAAAACCGAAAACAGCACATTTACATTAGCCGGAAATGTATCCTTAATGAAAAACGAAGTCCTTAATTTGAGCGGAAGTATCAATGGTATTCCTTTAAACACAGATTATGTAGGCTGGGGAGCTGCAAATTCTTATTTAGTACAAGGAAAACCGGTTGGAGCATTTTATATCTTAGAACATACCGGTATAAATGATAATGGTGTCGAAACAGTAAAAGATCGTGACGGAAACGGTGTTATTGATCAAGGTGTTAAAAGCCCTGATCGCTATTATGCAGGTTCAGCATTACCAACTTACACTTTTGCATTTAACCCTTCATACAGATACAAAAATTTTGACGCTTCTGTACTTGTAAGAGGTTCCGGAGGAAATAAAATCTACAACGCACTGAACCAAAACTTAAGCATGCTGGAGAACACCGGTAAATCAAACATTTTAGAAAGTGCTGTTGACAAAGGAATTCATTCTTCTCCATATGGATCTGATTTGTGGTTAGAAGATGGTTCATTTATTCGTTTAGAAAATGTAACTGCCGGATATACTTTCCGATTTACAGATAAATACGTAGACTCTATCCGACTTTCTCTTACAGGAAACAACTTATTACTGATTACAGATTATACAGGTCTTGATCCGGAATTGAATATAAGTGGAAGTGGTAATCCAGCTGATAACTTTGGTGGCGACAGGGGAATTTACCCTCGCACAAGAAGTGTTGCATTTGGTCTGACTGTAAAATTTAAATAGTAAAAGAGATGAAAATTAAAAATATATTAATAGCAGGAAGCGTTTGTTTCCTAGCCCTTTTTGGATGTACAGATATCAGCGAAAATGTGTACGATAAATATCCTGCCGACGAATTTTATGGCACGCCTGAAGGAGCCAATATTGCTCTTGCAAGCGTTTATGCCGAAATTCCGGGCGACTTTCAACGTAACAATATACCAGGTGTTGGATATGCAGGTGCTGATAACGGCTGGTATGACATGAACTGTATGTCGTCTGACGAGCAAGTGATTCCGCATAGAAATACAGGAGACTGGCAACAAGATTTTGCACGTTTGCATAAACATGAATGGCTGCCAACAGATTTTATCATAAACAATACATGGAACTGGTTATACAAATCAGTTTTCAATGCCAATTTAGCCGTTGGATTATTAGAAAAATCAAATGCCGAAGCTTCAAAAATTGCCGAAGCCAAAGTATTACGCGCTTTCTTTTATTATTTACTAATTGATGATTATGGCGATGTTCCTTTTTTTACAGATAATAATATTACTGTAGATAAAATTCCGCAATCAAGCCGTAAGGAAATTTACAGCTTTATTGTAAAAGAATTAACCGAAAATGTAGAACTACTTTCTGGAACCAGAGGGGGAAATTATTACGGAAGATTCAATAAATGGGCAGGTTATACTTTACTTGCAAAAGTATATCTAAACGCTCAGGTTTATACAGGCGAAGCAAAATGGAGCGAATGTTTAGCGGCTTGTAACAAAGTGAGCGAAGGTGGGTTTGCACTACATTCCGGAGCAGCAAATGCTTCTAGCCCGTTAGGTAATAAATATTATGAATTGTTTGGAGATGTACTTCCGGAAGATGAAACCATTTTGCCTATTTACGCCACTCTGGATGTCGTTTCCCGTAACATTTATGCCGTTCGTAGTGTATATGGTCCTCATGGTACCGCGTTATTTGGAATGGCGGGCTGGAACGGAACTATTGTTCCTAAGGATTTCTTCCTTAAATATGCTTTAACAGATATTAGAAGACAACAATTTTTAGTGGGCGAACAACCGGGAGGATATAATTATACCCTTGAAGTAGCTTCTCTTGACAATCCCGGAGCTGATCCTCAGGCAGGAGTTCGTAATGTTAAATTTTATCCCGCAGGTGCAAAAAGTGGCGGAGGAGCTTCAAATGACTTTCCAATTTTTAGATATGCTGATGTAATTTTAATGATGGCGGAGTGTAATGCCCGATTAGGAAATCCCGGAGCTGCAAAACCTTTTGTAGATCAAATCAGACAACGTGCCGGTTTAGATGCATTAGCTGCAAACCCAACTCTTGATGATATTTATAACGAAAGAGGATTCGAACTCAACTGGGAAGGTCACAGAAGACAAGACATGATTCGTTTTGAGAAGTTTTTACTGGCAAACGAATTCAGACCTGCATCTCCTGCTTTCCGAAAATTATTCCCAATCCCAACATCTGCTTTAGATGCAAATCGCGGACTGAAACAAAACCCGGGTTACTAAAAACAAAACAATCATGAAAAAATATATTAGTAAATTATTCCTTTTAGGAAGCTTGCTTGTTCTGGGCGCTTCCTGTGAAAGTGAAGGTCAGTTAACGACATTAAAATCTGTTAGTTTTCCTTCTGCAATTGAAGTTTCTTCAAGTACAATAGTGCTGACAGAAGATACCGCAGATGATAATGCTTTACTTGTCTCGTGGCCAAAAGTAACCTTCCCCATTGATGCGCCGGTTACGTATGCCATTCAATTTGATTTAGTTGGCGACACCAGCGGCAGCAATGCGTGGGAAAAAGCCAAAAGAATTGTTGTTGGCGAAGATGTTTTAAGCAAGTCATTTATTGCCATAGATTTAAATAAAATCGCTACAGACTTAGGACTTCAGCCGGATATTGCCGGAAAATTAGTAGTTCGTGTAGAAGCCGCACTGGATCGAAAAATCTACTCTGATCCTATTACTTTAACCGTTACACCTTATGAAAAAAGTGTTGCTTTTGGCGAAATTTATATGCCGGGAGCATATCAGGGAGAATGGAATGTCGACAAGGCTTTAGCTTTAAGTGCAATATCAAAAGGTGTTTACCAAGGTTATGTAACTGTTCTTCCGGGTTATGGCACCGGATTTAAATTAAATACAGCCAGAAACTGGGCGCAGTTTTACGGCGCAGGCGCTACAAATGCTGATTTAAAAAACATGAGTGATACTGATTTCAATTTACCTGGAGAAGGATCTTTTCAGATAAAAGTAAATTTAAATACTCTAAAATGGACTTCTACTCCCTATGCCTGGGGAATCGTAGGATCTTCAACTCATGCAGCAACACCGGAAGATAAAGATTACGGATGGAATCATTCTATACCAATGTCGTACAACCATGAAACTAAAACCTGGAAAGTAACTGCCAATTTATTAGCAGGAGCTTTAAAATTCAGATTAAATGATAAATGGGATGTAAACTACGGACCAGCTGATGCGTCAACAAATACAATCAATAAGGATAATGGCGGTGCTTATGATATTGGCGAACCGGGAACTTACGAAATAACCTTTACAATAAACGATGTAGATCCGGCAACAACAGGATATCCTGCAACTGCAACTTGTACAATAGTTAAAAAATAATCTAACATTAATAAGCTGGATTAGTTAGAGTGATACCTGCCTTTTTTGAGCGAAAGGCAGGATATCTTAAACTTAAAAACAAACTCTGGACTTATTAAAATCAAATTCAAAAAAACATGAAATCAAATATAAAAATCGTTCAAACATTGCTGCTTGCTTTAGCGTTTCTTTCCTGCAGTTCTTCTGATGACGATGCAAAAACTCCAGATTCTCCATATACACAATATGGAACTTCTTTCGAAAAAATGCCAAGTAAGGAAGATGCCGTAATTTATCAGGTCAACATTCGTGCATTTAGTCAGGCAGGAACATTAAAAGGCGTTCAGGAAAGATTAACGCAAATTCAGGAATTAGGCGCAAATGTTATTTATTTAATGCCTATTTATCCTGTCGGGAAAGTAAAAGCTTCAGGAGAATTAGGTTCGCCTTATGCCGTTCAGGATTACAAAGCTGTAAATCCGGATTTTGGAACTTTACAGGATCTTCAGGTTTTGGTTGAAGAGGCTCACAAAAAAAATATGGCAGTTGTTCTGGATTGGGTTGCCAATCATACTTCATGGGATAATGCGTGGATTACACAACATAAAAATTGGTATCAACAAGATGACAAAGGAAATATTATTATTCCGCCGGGAACAAATTATAATGATGTAGCACAATTGAATTTCAATAATACCGAAATGAAAAGCGCGATGATCGATGCTATGGAATATTGGGTTTATAATGCCAACATTGATGGTTTTAGATGTGATTATGCCGATTTTGTTCCGCAAACATTTTGGTCAGATGCAATTACGAAATTAAGAAGCATCAAAAAAAATCAGACCATATTAATGTTAGCAGAAGGTTCAAAAGTCAATCATTTTGCTTCTGGTTTTGATTATACTTTTGGATTCAACTTCTTCAGCACATTAGAAAAAATATTTAAAGAAAGTAAATCAGTAACTACAATTCAGGATTCTAATGCTACAGAATATGCGAACAATTATAATACTGAAAACAGAGTGGTAAGATATACCAGCAATCATGATGTGAACCTTTCAGAAGGAACGCCGTTAGAACTTTTTGGAGGTAAAAAAGGATCTATCGCCACTTTTGTTGTTGCAGCATACATGAAATCTGTTCCAATGATTTACAACGGACAAGAAGTAGGATATGACAAAAGGCTTAATTATTTTGCTAAAACTCCAATTGACTGGACAACCGCAGATGCCTCAATGTTAGCCGAATACAAAAAAATAATTGCTTTTAGAAACACCAGCAACGCCGTTAAAAGAGGAATTTACACAGGATATAGCAGCGATGCCATAAGTGCTTTTACGATGGTAAAAGATTCCGAAAAAGTTTTAGTACTTTCTAACCTAACCAATAATTCTGTAAAATATCTGGTAGCCAATTCATTAAAAGCAACCTGGAAAGATGCTATCACAGAAACTTCAGTGACTCTTGGCGCCGAAATCACTTTACTTCCCTTTCAATATCTAATATTGAAGAATTAATACCCACGCAACTTTAAAATTAAATTAGATTTGCAAAAAACTAAATAACATGAATTTTCAATCCCAAAAAATGCCGCTTCAAATTCGTTTAAGCAAAAAAATAGCGTTGTTACTTTTTATATGCGCCAATTCCTTCTGGATTCACGCTCAGGAAATAACTTCCCCAAACAAAAATCTTTCTTTAAAATTTGAATTGAAAGAAGGTGGAATTCCATCTTACCAATTATCATATAAACAAAAAGCAGTTATAAAACCAAGTTCTTTGGGTTTAGAACTACAAAATATGCCTTCGTTTTTGGATGGTTTTACCGTTACAAATACAGCACAATCTACAGTAGATGATACTTGGAATCCTGTTTTAGGTGAAGAAAAAACAATTCGCAACAATTACAACGAAATGGTTGTTACTTTGGCTCAAGCCAAAAACAACAACAGATATATTCGAATTCGTTTCCGTTTATTCAACGACGGATTGGGTTTTAGATATGAGTTTCCAAAACAAAATGATTTGAGTTATTTTGTCATTAAGGAAGAACGTACCGAATTTCAACTGGCAGGAGATCATAAAATTTTCTGGATTCCGGGAGATTATGATACGAACGAATATGCATATACAACTTCGAAAATTTCTGAAGTTCCTTCGTTGATGAAAAAAGCAACTATCGAAATCAATGCACAATGGCCTATCAAGGAATTATCTGTGCAAACGCCATCCATGATGAAATCTGATGATGGTTTATACATCAATATTCACGAAGCTGGTTTGATTAATTATCCTGCAATGTATCTTGAAGTTGATGCTAAAACCAACAAAATGGTAAGTCATTTAGCGCCGGATGCCGTTGGTGCAAAAGGATATATCCAGACAGATGCACAATCGCCCTGGAGAACTATTGTTGTAAGCGATAAAGCAACAGAAATTTTGGCTTCAAAACTAATTTTGAACCTCAACGAACCTACAAGTTACAAAGATGTTTCGTGGATTAAACCGGTGAAATACATCGGGATCTGGTGGGAATATTTTGTTGCCGGAAAAAGTACATGGGCTTTTGGAAAAGAAAACAATGTAAAATTAACGGATGATTTTTCTAAGCTAACACCAAACGGAAAACACGGAGCTACAACAGAACGTGCAAAAGAATACATTGATTTTGCCTCTAAAAATGGTTTTGATGCCATCCTTATCGAAGGCTGGAACATTGGTTGGGAAGACTGGATCAACAACTGGAAAGAGGAAGTTTTTGATTACGTAACCGCTTATCCGGATTTTGATGTAAAAGCAGTTCATGCCTATGCCGCTTCAAAAGGAGTAAAAATTATCATGCACCACGAAACTTCAGGATCTGCAACTAATTATGAGCGTCGTTTAGATCGTGCTTTTCAGTTTATGAATGACAACGGTTATGATGCTGTAAAAACAGGTTATGTAGGGAAAATTATTCCGCGTGGCGAACACCATGACGGACAATGGATGGTGAATCATTACATCAACGTAGCCAAACGTGCCGCCGATTATAAAATTATGATCGATAGTCACGAAGCGGTTCGTCCAACGGGTTTAAACCGAACTTTCCCGAACTGGATCGCTCAGGAATCTGCTCGCGGAACTGAGTTTGAATCTATGGGAGGTTTAGTGCCGGATCACACTACGATTTTGCCGTTTACACGTCTAATGGGCGGACCAATGGATTATACGCCTGGAATTTTCCAAACAGATCTTTCGTATTACGGAACCGGAAGTTCTCAACGTGTCAATACAACTTTGGTAAAACAATTGGCGTATTATGTTACAATGTACAGTCCGTTGCAAATGGCCGCAGATATTCCCGGAAACTACGAGCGTTTTCCAGATGCTTTTCAGTTCATAAAAGATGTTGCTGTTGATTGGGATAACAGTTATATCCTTGAAGCTGAACCTGGAGATTATATTACAATCGCTCGTAAAGCTAAAGGAAAAGATGCTTGGTTTGTAGGCGGAATTACAGATGAAAACGCAAGAACGGCCAATATTACTTTTGATTATTTACCTGCCGGAAAAAAATTCATCGCTACTATTTATGCTGACGCGAAAGAAGCAAACTGGAACCAGAATCCGCAAAAATATACTGTTACTAAAGTTGTTGTAACCTCAAAAACAATTTTAAAACAGTATTTAGCTCCGGGCGGAGGTGTTGCCATTAGCATCAAAGAAGGAAATGCTACAGAATTAAAGGGATTGAAAAAGTTATAATTTAAGATGCTAAGGTTCTGAGCTCCTAAGTCTCTAAGCTTTTTGCCACAAATTTCACGAATTGACACGAATTAAGACTGCAGATTAAAATTTGTGCTAATTCGTGAAATTCGTGGCAATACCTATGTCTTTTTATGGACAAAATTAAAATTTTACTACTTGAAAACTATTAACCACAAATGTTTGTCAAATTTAAAACCAATGCAAGTGAGAATGAATTTTAGTTAAGATGCTGACAAGCATGCAAAAAAATTAAAATTATGGAAATTAAAAAAATTACCAGACTATTTCATATCACGAAAACTTTAATATGTTTTCTGATATTATTTGCAAGTTCCGTTTATGCACAAGATCCACCTCAATACGGTACGCCTTTCGCAGGTGTTCCGGATACCAGAGATGTAAACATGTATCAGGTACATATTCGTCCGTTTAGTGCTAACGGAAATTTAGCCGGAGTAACCGCCCGTTTAGATAATATAAAAGCACTTGGTACCAATGTTATTTATTTAATGCCCATTTACCCACACGGTACAGATTCTAAAAGTTCAGCTTCGCCCTATTGTATTAAAGATTTTAAAGCGGTGGGATCAGAATATGGTTCTCTTGCTGATTTAAGAACTTTAGTCGATGGCGCTCATAGCCGTGGGATGTCGGTTATTTTAGATATTGCTATAAACGGAACTTCCTGGGATAATGCCTGGACAGTTTCGCATCCTGAATATTATTTGAGAAGTGGAACAACGATTCAGCAATTAGGAAATTTCTCTGATATTGCAGCACTTGACCTTAATAGTTCAGCTACGCGAAATGCCATAAAAGATGCCATGCGTTACTGGATTCTTGCAGCAAATGTCGACGGTTACCGTTGTGATTATGCGAATAATCCACCGCTTGATTTCTGGTCAGAAGTTATCGGAAACATCCGCGGAATCTCTTCTCATAAATTATTAATGTTAGCCGAAGGAGACAGACAAGCCAACTTTACGGCTGGTTTTGATATGAATTTTGGCGACAGGTGGTTTTGGAACGCCTTAAAAGATGTAGCAGCCGGAGGTCCGGTTTCACAACGTTTTCAGACCATAAATGATTATGAATATGCAAACGCAACAGGTTCAAATCAGGCTGTTCGTTACACCGGAAATCATGATACTTATACCAATGATAATGGCGTACAAAGACCTTTTGTAATCTTCAATAACCATAACGGAATCGTTGCTAATTTCTTGGTTTCGGCTTATATGAAAGGTGTTCCTTTTTTAATGAGCGGACAAGAAATCGATTACGAACCTAAAACAGATTGGCCTTGGACGGGATTCAAATTCAACTGGTCTCAAAATCCAACTGCAGCAGCCGATTTTGCTAAAATTCTAAATTTCAGAACTGCAAGCGCAGCTATCAGACGAGGAGATTTAACGATTTATGCCAATGACGATATTAGCATTTTTACCAAAACATTAGGTTCTGAAAAAGTAATCGTAATGTCGAATTTGCGTAATGCTTCTAAATCATATATAATTCCTGCAGCTTTAGCGGGAACTTATGTAAATCCGTATAACGGTAATGCTTCGGTAACTTTAACAACAGGAAGCACAAGAACATTTGCTGCTTATGAATATTTGGTTTTAACCAATACAAATGCGCCGGTTGTAGCAGTTACGGGAATTTCAGTTAGTCCTGCAACAGCAACTGTTGGTTTAGGATCAACACAACAATTAAATGCAACTTTAGCACCTGCAAATGCAACAAACCAAAGCGTAACCTGGACATCTAGCAATACAGCTGTTGCAACGGTAAACGCATCTGGATTAGTTTCAGCAGTTTCGGCAGGAACAACTACTATTACAGTTAAAACTGTTGATGGCAATAAAACCGCAACATCGGCAATAACTGTGGCGGCAATTCCGGTGGCTTCGGTTAGTGTTTCGCCAACAACTGCAAGTTTGTATGCGGGAAATACACAACAACTTTCGGCAACAATTGCTCCGGCAAATGCTACGAATAAAACGGTAACGTGGAGTTCTAACAATACCGCAGTTGCGACTGTAAATTCATCCGGATTGGTTTCAGCAGTTTCGGCAGGAACGGCAACTATTACAGCAACAACGCAAGACGGAAATAAAACCGCAACGGCAACTATTACGGTAAATCCAAACAGTAATTTTACGGTTTATTTCTATAAACCATCAGCTTGGGGAACCGGAATTAAAATTTATTATTGGAGTGCTTTACCAACCGGAGTTTTAGCTGATGCATCCTGGCCTGGCGTTAACATGACTAACGCAGGAAATGGCTGGTACAGTTATACGTTTACCAACGTAACTTCGACCAATATAATTTTTAACGATGGTACAAGTCAAACAGCCAACTTAAGCAGAAATAAAACGGGTTGGTATATGAACGATATTTGGTATGATTCTAACCCGGGAACTGGCGTTGCTGTTACCAGCGTAAGTTTGAGTCCAACTTCAGCTTCATTATCCGTTGGTGCAACACAACAATTGACTCCAACAATTCTTCCTGCAAATGCAACAAATAAAGCTGTAACTTATAGTTCAAATAATACAGCCGTGGCGTCTGTAAATGCATCTGGTTTAATTACCGCTGTAGCGAATGGAAATGCGACAATTACGGCTACAACAGTTGACGGAAATAAAACAAGTAATTGTGCCGTAATCGTTTCTACGACTTCTACAGGAACGTATTATACCATCAAAAACCGATGGACAGGAGCTTATTTATCTGATGCCGGAGCAAATGTAGGTTATGGAGCAACAGCTTCTAACAACAATTACAAATGGCAAAAAATTGCGATTGATGCGACTTATTATGTCCTGAAAAATGTTGCGACAGGCGAATTGATTAATATCGAAGGTCAAACAGGATCTGTTCAATGTAGTATTTCAGATTCAACTTTCTGGAGCGCACAATGGTCAAGTGATAATGTTGACGGAACCTGGATCAGAATCAGAAACAGATGGCAATCTGGAAATATTATTCATGTAGAAAACCAAACAGGATCTGCTCAATATGGCAATTCTCAGGATGGATGGTTTAGCGCACAATGGCAATTAGAACTAGCAAGTGTTTCAACTGCTAAATCTGCCCTTAATGTTGAAGAATTTTCAATAGAAGAAAAAGCAGCAACTATCTATCCAAACCCTTCTACAGATAATCAATTTCAAGTTGTATTACCTGAATTAGAAAATGGCGATGTTGCTTTAATAACAGTTTCTGATGTAAACGGAAGAACTGTTTTGACAGAGAAATTATCGACCTCAGGACAAATTAATCATCACTTATCATCGGGAATTTATATTGTAAATATTAATTCTAAAGGTTTGAATGTTACTAAAAAACTGATTGTTAAATAATTTTAAGTTTAGTTTAAAAAGTAAAGGGCGTATGAAAAATTTCATACGCCCTTTTTTGTTTTTTGCCACAAATTTCACAAATTAGCACGAATTAAGTTTTGTGTAATTCGGTGCCTTTTTTTTAAAACGAGTAATTGAGCGCAAACCCAAAATCAGATTTTAAATTTTCATTTCTGAAATTTATTGTAGGTTTAAAAGTCAAATTTTCGCTTACATTAAACTGGGATAATGCGGCATCAATATTAGCATCGATGATATTTAAAACATAAAACCAAACGATAAACAATGCGGATAAATCTCTGTTTCGCTGAAATTGTTTTTGTGCCGAAAGTAATTGACTCTCGCTTAAGTTGGCTAAATATTCAGAACTTCCGGTATTACCTGCAAGTCTGTTTTTGTATTCGTCTCTGTACATATTATAGCTTTTCTGGCTGTCGATATAAAAATAAGTACTCACGCCAATTGCGCCATAAATCAGAGGAAGCTTCCAGTATTTTTTATTATAAATCTGTCCCAATCCAGGAAAAATAGCGGAGTAAAAAGCTGCTTTTGCAGGACGTAAAGGATCAATTGTTTCTGATCTTTGCGTATTGTTTAAAACAATATTATTTTTTCCCTGAGCAAAAGTTGAGGTTAATCCGAAAAATAAAAACAGAAGTATAAATTGATATTGCATATAAAAGTTTGCTTTGAATTTTTGATCAAAGAAAACTCTTTAGTCCTAAGTATTTTCTTAAGTAAAAGATAAATAAAGCTTAATGTTTTTTTGCCACGAATTTCACGAATTAGCACGAATTAAAACACTAAGCTTATTGTTGAATGGTATCACTAAACTTATCACTTAGCCCCGATAGAACTGGAAATCCTTTTGTGCCGGGGTTCGGCACAAAAGATTGTAAGGGATAGCGGGACAGATGGTCTTATGAAACGAATTTTTCTGCTTCTAAAAATTCATATTATTCTCCTAATAATTCCATTAATTCCAGCGCTCTTTTGGTCGATTTTACGTTTTCAAAAGTCAATAAAAGACGTAAGCCGTTTGGCGTTTGTTTTTCTTTCATTTGGCAAAGATTGCTGTGTTTTTGAACGAATTCCAACACTTTTCTAAACTTAGAAGACTGATAATAATCAGATTGCTGATCAGAAACAAAATAGCCAATCATTTTGCCTTTTTTCATTACCAGTTTTTCGATACCTATGTTTGTCGCAATCCATTTGATGCGAATACTGTTCATCAACGCATTGGCACGCGGAGGCATTGGTCCAAAACGGTCAATTAATTTATTTTGGAAAATAACGAGTTCTTCTTCATTTTTCACAGAACCCAATTCGTTATATAAACTCAAACGCTCGGTAACATTATTAATATATTCATCAGAAAACAACAACTCAAAATCAGTATCTATTTGTAAATCTTTTACGTATTCTTTCGTTTCAATATTATTTTCTTCGGGATATAAATCCTTGAATTCGTTTTCTTTTAATTCTTCGATGGCTTCGTTCATGATTTTTTGGTACGTATCAAAACCAATTTCGTTTATGAAACCGCTTTGTTCGCCACCTAGTAAATCTCCTGCACCACGAATTTCAAGATCTTTCATCGCAATGTTGAAACCACTTCCTAATTCGCTAAATTGTTCCAAAGCCTGAATACGTTTTCTGGCATCTTCGGTCATGGATGAATATGGCGGACAGATAAAATAACAAAATGCCTTTTTATTGCTACGTCCTACTCGACCTCGCATTTGATGCAAATCTGACAACCCGAAATTATTGGCATTGTTGATAAAAATCGTGTTGGCATTTGGTACATCCAAACCACTTTCGATAATTGTAGTTGCTACCAAAACATCAAAATCTCCGTTCATGAAACCTAACATTAATTCCTCAAGTTTGGCACCTTCCATTTGTCCGTGACCAATTCCTACTCTGGCATTTGGAACTAAACGCTGAATCATTCCGGCAACTTCTTTTATGTTTTCGATTCTATTATTGATAAAGAAAACCTGTCCGTTTCGCTGAATTTCATACGAAATCGCATCACGAATTATCTCTTCATTAAATCCAACAACATTCGTTTCTATCGGATAACGATTTGGCGGAGGCGTTGTAATAACAGATAAATCGCGCGCTGCCATCAACGAAAACTGAAGCGTTCTTGGGATTGGCGTTGCGGTTAATGTCAACGTATCAACATTCGCAGCAATCGTTTTGAGTTTATCTTTTACGTTTACTCCAAACTTTTGTTCTTCATCGACAATCAATAAACCAAGGTCTTTAAAAACTACATTTTTGTTTACTAATTGATGCGTTCCAATTACAATATCAAGTTTTCCTTCGGCTAAATCTTTTAAGGTTTGCGCTTTTTGTTTTGCGGTTCTAAATCTGTTTAAATAGCCAATAGAAACCGGCATATCTTTTAATCGTTCGGTAAAAGTTCTGTAATGTTGGTAGGCCAAAATGGTTGTAGGAACCAAAATCGCTACTTGTTTGCTATTATCAACAGCTTTAAAGGCAGCACGAATGGCAACTTCCGTTTTCCCGAAACCTACATCACCGCAAACCAAACGATCCATTGGGCGATCGCTTTCCATGTCGGCTTTTACTTCTTGCGTTGATTTGGTTTGATCCGGAGTATCTTCATAAATAAACGAACTTTCTAATTCATTTTGCAAATAACTGTCCGGCGCAAACTGAAATCCTTTTTCCAATCGTCGTTTTGCATACAACTGAATCAAGTTGAACGCAATATGTTTGACGCGTGCTTTGGTTTTTTGTTTTAAAATTTTCCAGGCGTTCGATCCTAACTTATAAATTTTTGGCGGCGTTCCGTCTTTTCCGTTGTACTTGGAGATTTTATGCAGCGAGTGAATGCTCACATACACAATATCATTATCGGCATAAACAAGTTTTATAGCTTCCTGTGTTTTGCCTTCTACCTGAATTTTTTGTAATCCGCCAAACTTTCCAATTCCGTGATCGATGTGGGTTACATAATCGCCAACCGAAAGTGACGTTAATTCCTTAAGCGTAATATTTTGCTTTTTAGAATAACCATTTTTGATGTTGAATTTATGGTAACGTTCAAAAATCTGATGATCTGTATATGCCGTTATCTGATTTTCTTCATCGATAAAACCTTGATATAAAGGCAATACAATTGTATGATATTGTTTGCGGATATTCTCTGAATTGGCTTCATCCAAAGTTTCAAAAATATCATGGAAACGTTTTGCCTGCGTTTCATTTGAACAGAATAAATAATTTTTATATCCGTTGAAATGATTATCGCTCAAATTATTCAATAACAAATCAAATTGTTTATTGAAAGATGGCTGAGGATTAATATGAAATTCGAACGTTTTTGCTATTTTAAAAATTGGTTTTGAAACCAATTCTACCACCGAAAAATCTAACGCACGCTTGATAAACGAAGCCTGATTTAAAAATAATTGCTCCGGCGTGGCGTGTTTTATTTCTCCCGAAAGTTTATCAAAAGCTTCTTGCGCTCTTGCAAATTGTTTGTCTAACTGACTAAAAAGTCCATCGGTATTTTGAATAAAAAGCACCGTTTTTTCAGATATATAATCTAAAAAACTTTCGCGGTTTTCCTGAAATACTTTGTTTTCGACATTGGGGATAATCGTGATTTTTTTATGTGTTTCGACAGATAATTGTGTCTCAACATCAAAACTTCGGATGCTGTCTACTTCATTTCCAAAAAACTCAATTCTGTACGGATGATCGTTTGAGAATGAAAATACATCGACGATTCCTCCACGAACCGAAAATTCTCCGGGTTCTGTAATAAAATCAACTCTTTTGAATTCGTATTCAAACAAAACTTCGTTGATAAAATCAATTGAAATTTTATCGTTTAAGGCAACTTTTAAGGTGTTTTTGTCGAGTTGTTGTCTCGTTACTACTTTCTCAAAAAGTGCTTCGGGATAAGTAACAATTATGGCTGGTTTTTTACGGGAATTGATTCGGTTTAAAACTTCAGCACGAAGTAAAACATTGGCGTTATCTGTTTCATCAACCTGGTATGGACGACGAAATGATGCTGGATAAAACAATACATCTTGTTCCCCAGTCATTTGTTCGAGATCGTTCAGGTAATAAGCGGCTTCTTCTTTATTGTCTAAAACAAGTAGAAAAGGCAACTCGGTTTTTTTGAAAACAGAGCGTATCACAAACGAAACTGCTGATCCTAACAATCCATTAAGATGCATTTTTATTTGATTTTGTTCTAGTAATTGTGTGGCAATCTGCTGATTTTTTGGCAGATTATCATACATTGTATATAAGGCGTTTTTACTCACGTTGTGGTGAATTTGGATCTGTATTTGTTGCCGGAATCGGATTTACTTTTGTGTTAGGAATCGCACGTGTTGTGTCTAACATTTTCAGAAAATCTTCTTCTCCTTGTTCTTTCGGAATTTTACTTTTTACAATAATATTATCCATTTGTCTTTCTAAAGAAACTAATTCTTTATTGATTTCTCCAATTAAGAAAGTCACTTTTTCAGCTGGGATTTGATTCAAATGAATAAATAAATCCATCATTTTCACTTTGGTAATCAAAATAGAAATTCGGCTTTTTATTGCCGGAACATTAAATTCTGCTGGAATATTGTTATTTAAAGTCATTGCTTTTTTTGAAATTGCCGTTGACTTTTTTTGAAATGCCCCTATTGTTTTTCTTGGTTTATCTCCAATTTCTTTTAAAAAATCACGCCATTCGTTCCATGAACTTACTTTTTGTTCTGAAATTTCATTGATTGGCTCGTCAATAAATACCCAGCCTTTATTGATGTTATCAAAAATAACTTCCTTTTTTTTAGCTTCTTTTTCATTTTCAGCACGACGTTTTTCATCTTCATTTTGACATGAATTCAACACAAAGACAAAAAGCAGAAAAAGAGATATTTTATATTTCATTTGAAAAAACATTAAGCTACAAAGTTACAAAGTAAATTTACAATTACGAATGCTGTTTTTTGCTAAAGATTCTATAAATCGATCGTATTTTTTTGCCCACAGATTTAACGGATTAAACAGGTTAACACAGATTATTTCTAACTGGCTGGAATATGTGTCTGTAAATTTAACCGCAAAGACCGCAAAGACTTTTTAATATGCTGGGGTTAGTAAAAACACAAAGTTCACAAAGCGTTATCAACACAAAGCTTTGCGAACTTTGTGTTTTTATAAAACTGCTTAATTTTAAAATCTTTGCGGGCTTTGCGGTAAAAAATTAGTGACGATTAGTGAAATTCGTGGCAAAAGAAATTAAACCAATTGTTTTTCAATCGAGAATAATCCAAAAAACAATCTTCATTGTTGTTAAATTTACAATTTGTTATTCTAAAAAGTAAAAATATTTGCGAAAACGTTATATTTGCGTATCTAAAAACTACATAATGAATCCAAAAATATTGATCATTGGCGCTTGCGGTCAAATTGGGACAGAACTGACTCAAAAACTGCGTAAATTATACGGTACAGACAATGTAATTGCGTCTGATATTCGAAAATTAAATACTGACGTTGTTAATTCAGGTCCGTTTGAAGTGGTTAATGCTTTAGATTTTAATCAGATTGAACATCTTGTTGAACTGCATCAAATTACTGATATCTATTTAATGGCGGCACTTTTATCGGCTACAGCCGAAAAAAATCCTGCTTTTGCGTGGGATTTAAATATGAATTCATTGTTTCATGTTTTGAATCTGGCTAAAGCCAAAAAAGTAAAAAAGATTTTCTGGCCTTCAAGTATTGCTGTTTTTGGACCTACAACTCCAAAAGAAAATACGCCTCAATATACAATTATGGAACCTTCAACGGTTTACGGAATTAGTAAACAAGCAGGTGAAAGATGGTGTGAATATTACCATAATATTTATGGTGTCGATGTTCGCAGTATTCGTTATCCTGGACTAATTAGCTGGTCTACGCCTCCTGGTGGTGGAACTACAGATTATGCGGTTGATATTTTCTATAAGGCTATTGCCGATAAAAAATACGAATGCTTTTTATCCTCAAAAACAAAAATGCCGATGATGTATATGGATGATGCAATTAACGCAACTATTTCTATTATGCAGGCGCCTGAAGAAAAAATCAAAATACATTCTTCATACAATTTAGCGGCTATGAGTTTCACGCCGACTGAAATTGCAAATGAAATTAAAAAACATATTCCTGAATTTACAATTACATACGAACCTGATTTCCGTCAGAAAATTGCTGACAGCTGGCCGGCAAGTATCGACGATACTGAAGCAAGACAAGATTGGGACTGGAAACATACTTTTGATCTTGAATCGATGACAAAAGATATGCTGGAACATTTAGGATAAAAAATTTATTAAATAAAAAACTCTCGCAATTTTCAAGGTTTCTTGTTTTTGTAGAGCAGAAAATCTTAAACAAAAAAAATACCGAAGCGTTAATCTTCGGTATTTTTATTTGTATGCTTTTTCTAAAATTCAAATTCTCCAATCAGAATTTTGCTGTCGTTTTCGCGCTTATTTTCTTTCTGACTCTGGAAAACAGCAATTTTACGTTCTTGTCTTCCATCAGAATAGTACAGATAAACTTCTGCCATTACTGTTGTGGGTCCGGAAAGTATATTTTGTCTCTCTCCAAAAAAATTGGTTTTGATTTTATATTTACCCTTTATGGCTTTTTTTAATAAAAACTGTTCAGGACCAAAACCCTGAGTGAAATCATTACTTAATCTTCCTCCAATTTCTGTAGATTTATGAGAATAGGAGCAGTCTTCGCCTAGCGGATCTGTGACCCAAAGATCTATATCTGTATTGTCTTTATTCCAGTTAATTACAACGCGAATATCTATGGGTAAATTTGCCTTTAGGCGATCATCTATTTTGCTCGCATCTACATTTTTATTTTGGGTCAGAATATTATTAATTTCCATAATCAAAATCTCCTCTATACCGCTGTCCCTTACTGAAATTTCATCTGTATATTCCTGATAAAGCATCGATTTATAGACATCCAGAGCTTCCTGAGGTTTTTTATTATCAATCAATGCTAAGGCATAATCTCTGTGGCTTTGAGAATCGAACGGTCTCCATTCCAGAATTTTCTGGGTAATCCATAATTCTTTCTCATAATTACCTCTCTGTTTTAGCAAATAATAGATAGTCTTGTATAACTCTTCATTCTCCAGATCCAGCTCTGCTAATGTGCTTAAAACTTTTAAAGAAAGTGCTTTATCTCCTTTTTTGAATAGCAATTTAGAGATATCAAAATAATACGTTACCTGCTTTTCATATTTAGAACGATTTTCAAAATACTTTTGGTAGATTAATTCAGAGGATTGTAGATTCTGAAAATCTTTCATGTACTCTTCTTTGCTTTCTACCTCTACCAAAGTTATTTTACCATTGGATTTTTTTGACCCGGACATTTCTGCAGCACTACTGTAACCAACATTATCTTGTACTTGATCTTTATTTGCAGATTCTGCTAATGACTGATTAGAAATCTTAGGATACTGTTTTTTTTCAACAGGTTTATACTCAGCATTCCACCAGGTTACCAGTTCACGGGTGATATCAAAAGATTTTGATAGAAGGTTTTTTCTTTTCTCTAAAATTTCTTTTTTGTTTCTTGAAACGATTTTGTTGTATTCAGCTAATAATTCCTGAGGTGGTGTAATACCGTAACGCACATAATCATTGACGTCATCCAATACAATAAGACTGGTGTTTTTACTAACTACTCCAAACTGTTCGCTCAGATTTCTGATTTCATCACGGTTTTGAGTTGAATTGAGTTCAAGATCATTGATTTTTCTTTGTGCCCAAAATTGCGCAATTGGCCAGTTATCAACTTGCAGAGCGGTATTGAAATCTACAGGCACTTCATATTTTTTATTCCCTACAGAAAAAACAGCGGTTAGTTTGCCCAAATTTGGAGATGAAATTCCAAATATATTCACTGGTTCATTTACTGCAGTGCCCACATTTGGAAATAGGTCCTGAATAGCAGCAGTTTCTTTAAATCCTAAAAATATAACGGGCTGTTTATTGTATGTTTTTAAAGCAGACTGAGTGTCTAATTCATTAAGATTGATAAAATTTCCACCTGATTGCGCTGCTAAAAGTTTTAGAAGGTTAAAATCAGAAGTAGGCGTACTTGCGATACTATTTACTGGTTTTTTGAATTTTAAAGTCAAATCACCAAAATTTGAAATTCCGTCAGAAAATAAAAGATACTCTTCTACATCTGAAATCTCTTTTAATGCACCAAAATCGGTTCCACCATCATATTTCAAACCAGCAATTCTATTTTTTAATGCGCTCCAGTTTCCACCAGAAACAGTAAATTCTTCTGTTTTCTCCAGAACATTATTTAAAAGGACAAAAGATACTGAAATATCTTTGTTGCTTAAAAAATAGGCGTTAAGAAAGTCTAGCTCTTTTTGATGATTTCTCTTCGATCCGCTAAATGAATTATCCCAAATAATTGCAATTTTTTGAGATTTTGATTTTTCCTTTGCAGGGAAATCTGTGGAAACACTCGCTGCGAAATAAAATTTATCTCCGGAAGTTTTCTGCAGCAAAATATTTGAAGCCTGACTTGCTTTTGGTATTGCTATTTTAAGATTTTCATTTGGCGTAAAATTCGCTTTATTAATCTCAGCAACCCATTGATTTCCTTGTTTCTGAAAAGCAAAACTTCCATCTGGATTTTCAGTAATTTTGGGAGCTATCAGACTTTCATTAATTAATACTTTCAGATTAAATTTTGGAATACTAACCGTTTCGTTGGCAAAAGTTAGAAGATATTGATAGTCAGAAGCGGAATTTTTCAGTTCCTGATGATATGTAATTTTAATGGTTCTGCTGCCTTTCGCCGGAATTGGATAAATTCTTGTTCGGAAATTATTCCCTTCTACTTTTTCAATAATCCCCGGATCTATATTTCTTTTTTCAAGACTTTCAAATACTTCCTTAGCTCGTTCTTTAGGAACAGGAACTGCATCTCTTAATTTTCCGTTGATATCTAAAGCGTAGCCGCTTATGCTTACTCCTTCAGGTAACGGAATGGTAAGTTTTCCTTCTAAAATTCTGTTATCCGGATTGTAAAATGTGTAAATGGCGGTTGTGGTGGCAAGATTTCCTAAAATCCTGGTCTCAATTTTTGCTTCCTGCAGAATGACTGGATGTTTTTTTAAATTTTCTACGTCCAGAGTTGGGATTTGAGAAAAAACTGCACTAAATACCATTAATGCACATATAGTAAAAATTTTATTCATATAAAAAAAGTGATTTTTATTTAATTACACAGAGAAACAATAACACATTCTTAAGAGACTCTAATTAGAAAGTGCGAATATGCTTCGCGACAATTCCAAAATTAAAACCCTGTACCTCATCTACTCCGCTAAAATTGACTGCGATCAACTGACCGCACTCATTAAATACCGGTGCACCACTGGCACCATGCGTAGAAGTAATACTGTATTGAATTTTATTCCCGTCTGATTCTTTACTTATTTTACCATCATAAAGCTGCACTTTTATACCTGAATCTGTCTGTGCCAAATCCATTCCCAAAGGATAGCCAATCATTATTGCTTTTTGTCCGGGATTTAAAGAGGCATCATCTTCCACGGCATTATCAAGATTGATGATGTTTGCAACACTTTGCGGGGTTTTATGATCCGTTATTTGCACAATACCTAAATCAATATTGGTGTCGTCTGAAATTTTTTCGACCTCGCAAGTAAGCCATTGGTCATCTGAATCATGAAGTGCAAC
Source organism: Flavobacterium psychroterrae (assembly GCF_018380615.1). Taxonomy (GTDB): domain Bacteria; phylum Bacteroidota; class Bacteroidia; order Flavobacteriales; family Flavobacteriaceae; genus Flavobacterium; species Flavobacterium psychroterrae. The sequence continues at coordinate 141,667 of NZ_JAGYVZ010000003.1, forward strand.
TGTAATCTCGACTGTTTTTACATATACCTCAATATCTTCTTTCGATACGTATTCTTTAACCGGAATAGCAGCTGCAATATCTGTTGTTGCTGCGGTTGTATCTGCTTCTGTATCATTTGAACTTACAAATTCTTCACCCGCTGGCTCTTCACTTCTTTCTTCGCCTTCACTTTCACTTTCACCTTCATAATCGCCTTCACTTTCGTAAGCAGATGCAACTTGCCAGTTTCTTTCAATAAAACTTTGATACTCCTCTTCTGAAATATCAGTAGTAAGAATTGAAGCAATTTTTAATCTTAAATTTCTTATAGTAGTATTTACTTTTTCCTGCTCTTCATCTGATGAATTCCAGGGTTGTAACACATGGCTGTTGGTCAATATTTTTCCGTCCCTGTCTATGAAAAAACCTGTTCCGAAAACCGTTTCTTCTTTTGCGTCTGGAGTAGTAAGCTGAATTTCTGTTCCTTTAATTTTTGCAAAATAACCATAACGGTGTTTTATCAGTACAACTGCATCTTTGTATTCGTTATAGACTTTTGTATCTGAATCTAAACAAATGGCAGCAGGTGGTTTTTTTAAATATTTAAAGCCAAAAAAAGTTGCTGTTGAGAGAATAATTATAGCAAGAAAGATAATTTTGTAAGGTTTTCTTTTTTTATTGTCAATCTCATGCAATTCATTGTTTGGGCCGATTTTTCTAATTTTCATTTTTAAATTGGTAAGTTTTATTAGTTTGTTTTTAGATTGTCAATTCACCAAATTATTAACATTTGCTGTTTTAACGGCTCGAAGGTAGTAATTTAATTATTAAATTTTAGTAGTAAAATATCATCGTATTTGGCATTGGTATTATTTGCGTACCATTCCATATTCTAGTTAAATACTTTAACCCGTTGGGTGTAATGAACAGAAAATTAATTAAACACATAGAAACATAGATTTTATGATTTTGAAAAAAGTAAATCAAAAAGAAACTCGTTTCCCACATAGCTATGTTTGCTAATGCAAGTGAAACGCCTTTTTTAAGTTCAATAATTCTATGTTTCTATGTGTTAAAAATAATTATACCCAACGAGTTACTTTATTAAAACAATAAAGCCAAAGCCAGAATAAAATCTAGCTTTGGCTTTATTAAAAAATAAATTTTAAATTTTTTATTTCACTTCATAAACATTATTTGCAGCTTTTATATCAGCCATTAATCCGCTTGGATCTATGGTTATTTTTTTGATTGCTGTTTTATTTTTATCAATTGTAAAACTATAGTTAGATTGTGCCCATGCCCAATCTTCTAAAACAGTTCTTTTTACGTTAGGGTTTGGATTTGGTTTAATGAAATTCATCATTCTTAACGGAATGTAGAAACTTTCAGAAGTTCCGTCAGTATATTCAACTGTTAAGTCAATTGGCATTGGCATTCTGCCTATTCTTTCTAAACTTACTGTCGTTTTTCCAGCATTATCCACTACATCCTTGATGCCGTAATCAATTGTATTGGTAGTTTCTGTCCAGTCAATTAGATACCAGTCTAGCTCAGCTCCGGAAACTCTTTCTGCTGTTCTTTTAATATCGTTTGGTGTTGGATGTTTGAATTTGAAATCATTGAAATATCTTTTTAAAGTGGCATCAACATTTTCTTTGCCAATTACATATTCTAATTGCGATAAGAATATGCTTCCTTTTACATAAGCCGAAATACTGTAAGGTCGGTTTTCATCATAACGATCTCCGTGAGTTCCTTGTGGCTGCTCTTTTCCTGATTGTACTAATTGGTAATATGCGGCATAATTTCCTTTAAACGGATTTACTTCTTTTTTAGCCGCGATTTCGTTCAAAGCGCTATCTTCGATATAGGTTGTAAAACCTTCATCCATCCATGGATGTTTTGACTCATTTGAAGCTAAAATATGCTGAAACCAGGAATGCCCTAATTCATGCGTTGCGGTTCCTAAAATTCCCTGAAGCGTTCCGTTTCCTAACATTAAAGTACACATTGCATATTCCATTCCTCCATCTCCACCCTGAATAAATGAATATTGTTTGTACGGATATGCTCCAACTCTTTGATTGTAATAATCCATTACTTTTACCATTAAAGGCTCTAATTGTTTCCAGTTTTCAGTAGTTTTTGGATTGTTTTTGTAAAAGAAATGCAAATCAACATTATTTGGTCCTTTTACAATATCATGAGTATATTCTTTGTCTGCTGCCCATGTAAAATCGTGAACATTTGGTGCGATAAAATGCCATGTCAATGTTTTTGCTTTCTTTGGGTAAGTAACTGTTACACCCGCATCTTCATAACCGTGACCAATTTCGTTTTTGTCCTGTAAATATCCAGAACCACCAATTGTGTAGTCTTTATCGATTGTAATTTTTACATCAAAATTTCCCCAAACTCCGTGAAATTCTCTTGCGATATACGGATCTGCGTGCCATCCTTCAAAATCAAATTCGGCTAATTTTGGATACCATTGAGACATTGACAATTCGATTCCTTCAGCATTATTGCGTCCTGAACGACGAACTTGTACCGGAACTTGTCCGTCAAAATCTAAAGTAAAAGTAGTTTTTGAATTTGGTAAAATTGGTTTAGCCAAAGTTACTTCTAAGATTGTTCCTGAAGTTCTGGTTTGAGCCGTTACACCATCTTGTTTTAAGTTGGTAATTTTTAGAAAACCAATTTCGTTTGGTTTTAAAGTTTCAATTCGGCTTTGTTTCGTTTCCTTTCCATCTGCACCTTTTACTTTGGTTACCATTCTACCGTCAGGATCTTTTATAAAATGCAAACGCGCATCCATTTCACTTCCCGGTTGAAAAGCATTTGGAAATAAATGATAAAATACCTTTTTTAAAGTATCCGAAGAATTATTGGTATAAACCAATTCCTGTTTTCCTTTGTATTGATAGTTTTTTACATCCATCGAAACCTCCATTTTGTAATCAACATGTTGTTGCCAATATGGAGCGCTTTGTGCAAATGCTGTGTTTAAGCCGAAACTCAAAAATGAAAATAGTAGAATTTTTTGCATCATATTTTTCAATAAAAATGGAAGAGTTTTCACTCTTCCATTAGGTTAATAATGTGTTTTGTTTTTATTTTTTAGACATTTTTTCTGCCATTAATAAAGCATTGTAAGCATTTACCATTTTACCAGTTCTCGATGAAACTGCAGAAGATACTGCTACAGGTTTTTCATTTGGATTTGGATTTTCACCTAAAACAATCATTGATGGAAGCGCAACTCCAGAATCCATTAAAATTTGTTTTACCTGAACTGCTTTTAATTTTGGATAATAGGAACGTATTAATGCTGCAACTCCGGCTGCATTTGGAGATGCCATTGAGGTTCCTTGCAAATATTTGTATTTATTGTTGGGAACGGTTGCGTAAATTTCTTCTCCCGGAGCAAAAACGTCAACATTTATTTTTCCGAAATTTGAAAATCCTGCTACTACATTTTCTCCATATTGTTTGTTGATTGCTCCAATTGTAAGTACGTTATTGGTAAATTCTTTAATGTTGTCTTCAGAATCATTTGGGTAATTAATATTTTCTGTTTTATCGATGTCATATCCGTCATTTCCTGCTGCGTGTACAATTAAAACATCTTTTTTAGCAGCATATTTTATAGCATCATAAACCCATTGCTTGTGCGGAGAAAAGCTTTTTCCAAAACTTCCGTTAATTACTTTTGCCCCGTTATCAACTGCATAACGAATTGCCAACGCGATATCTTTATCATATTCATCTCCGTCAGGAACAGCTCTTACGGTAAGGATTTCGACATTATTGGTAACTCCGTCTCCGCCTAAATTATTACCGCGAATTTGCGCAATAATTCCCGCAACGTGAGTTCCGTGCAATGCTTTTTCTTTATCCGGTCCAAAAACTACATTATTACCATAATATTTGTCTTTAATGTCATCTGGATTATCGCCTACAATTTTTCTTCCGTCATATTCTTTATTTAAATTGTAATTGAATTGATCATAAACTGATTCTCTATAATCTTCTAATTCTGATTCAGGATCAAAAGTTGGTCCTGCATTCGTTAAGATTTGAGTCATAACCATTTTACTTCTCGCTACTTTTGGATCTGTTGAAGTAACTTTACTTAAATCTTCTAATTTATAGTTCGTTTTGTTCAGCTCCTTTTTTATAGTATTGTGAACATCAATTAAAAAATCTACCTGTTGTTTGTCTTCAAGAACTTTTTTAGATTTTTCCTCGTATTGTGCTAAAGCACTTTTATATTCGGCAGAACCGTCGTTTGCTTTTTTTACAACACGTGTTAACTCAAGATTTTCGTGAACGGCATCTCCAAGAAAATTCCATCCGTGAACATCATCAATAAAACCATTTTTATCATCGTCGATTCCGTTACCGGGAATTTCTTTAGGATTTGTCCAGATCATTCCCTGTAAATCCGGATGCTCGATATCAACACCAGAATCTACTATTCCTACGATTACTTTTACTCCTTTTTTTCCTTGCAATAATTCGGCGTAAGCCCTGTCAACACTCATTCCCGGAATAGAATCTTTGATTAAATCAAGATGACTCCATCTTTTTAATTCGTTTTCGCTAAGTGGTGCTTTTTTTATAACGGCTAACGGAGCAGTAATTATTTCTTTAGATGTTTGAGCTTGCAAAGTAGTGTTGCAGCCTGCAAATACAAGTAATGCAAAGGCAGATAAAGTATTTATTTTTATAGGACTCATGTATTTATTTTTTGATGGAAATTAAAATATGGGTCTAAATTATAATTTTTTGTTACATAAAACTAACGATTAACACTGTGTTATGATTTTTATGCTAAACATTTAAGAAACCTCTGATCTTCCTATAACAAAGCCATTATTTTTACTTTACTAGATTTTAACTGAAATAAAGCACATATATTATAGTAAAAAATATAAGAAAAAAAATTCATTTTAATACGTCTTCCCGTAATAAAATTACAATTGTAAATTGTATACTTGTACCTCGAATTCCTAAGTTTAATTTATGAGAACAAAACTACTTTTATTGCTGTTTTTAGCAAGTTTTTCTATTTATGCACAGTATACATCTATTCCTGATGTGAATTTTGAAAAAAAATTAATTGCATTGGGAATTGATTCCGGTACTGCCGATGGTAAAGTGCTTACGGCTAATGTAAATTCGCTAACTACACTAAATGTTTCTTCAAGTAATATATCAGATTTAACTGGGATTCAGGATTTCACAGCATTAACTGATTTATTTTGTTATTCTAATAAACTGACCAGTTTAGATGTTTCAAAAAACACTCTTTTGACTTATTTATCCTGTTTAGATAACCAATTAACGGTACTTGATGTTACAAAAAACATTCGTCTTGCCAATTTAATCTGCCACTTAAATCAATTAACAAGTTTAGATATTTCGAAAAATTTAGATCTTACGACTTTATCATGTCGTGAAAATAAATTAACAAGTTTGGATGTAACGCTAAATTTAAAATTGCAGGATTTATATGTAAATCAAAATCAATTGGCAGTTTTAGATGTAACCAGAAATAGTGATTTAGTGAGCTTATCTTGTTCACAAAACAATCTTAGTACTATAAATGTCTCAGAAAACAGATCATTAACACGCTTAGATTGTGGCAATAATAATTTAACGACTTTAGATGTAACAGAAAACATGTATTTAAATGAGTTAATCTGCAATAATAATAAATTAACAACTCTTGATTTATCCAGAAACAGAACTCTGACTCAAATCAATTGCAGTTTTAATCAGTTAACGTCGATAAATTTAAAAAACGGACGTAATACTTATATTAGTAATTATGCTTTAGATTTCACCTACAATTCTAGTCTAAAATGTATTCAGGTGGATAATGTTGCTTTTTCAAATACAAACTGGCCAAGCTTAAACAAAACCGGAGGAACATATTCTGAAGTAAGCTGTACTGATATTACAAAGATCTTCGATGGAAAGTTTGAGGATAAATTAATTAGCCTAGGTATTGATACCGATGGAAAAAATGGATACGTACTAACTGCTAATATTAGCAACCTGACATCACTTGATATTTCAAACAGTTCAATTACAGATATATCAGGAATTGAATATTTTAGTAAACTGCAAACTTTAAATTGCAGTTCCAACCAATTAAAATTTATTGATGTTTCTAAAAATCTGCTTTTAACCTCTTTACGTTGTGAGAATAATGATCTTTATTATCTAAATTTAAAAAACGGAAATAATACTGCTTTTGTAAATAACAATATTCTATTTACTAATAATCCTAATTTAAGCTGCATTCAGGTTGACGATGCTATTTATTCTAACAACAATTGGAGTGCTAAAAAAGATTCGGCAGCTGTTTTTAATACTATTTGCGGATCATATACTCTTATTCCTGATCCTCTTTTTGAAAATAAATTAATTGAATTAGGTATTGATAATGATGGTCAAAATGGTAAAGTTTTAACATCAAGAATTTCATCTGTAACATCTTTAAATGTTGCCTCCAGCTATATTACTGATTTAACCGGAATACAGGATTTTACTTCATTAACTCAATTAGTTTGTTATTCCAATAAATTGACAAACCTAAATGTTACTCAGAATGTAGCATTACTTGAATTATATTGTGATTCAAATCAAATAGCAAATATTGACGTTTCTAAGAATGTAAATCTGACTACTTTATATGTTGGTTTAAATCCATTCACTAATTTGGATGTTACTAAAAATGTGAACTTACTTTATTTGTCATGTAATTCAGGCTCATCAAGCCCAACCCTACTAACAAATCTGGATGTATCAAATAATCTTGCTTTAATTTATTTAGATTGCAGCTACAATCTAATAACAAATCTTGATGTTTCAAAAAATGTAAATTTGAGCCAATTAAATTTTAGCGGTAATTTATTAACAAGTATTGACGTTTCTAAAAATACTAAGTTGACGCAGTTGTGGTCTCATTATAATGAACTTTCCACTCTTGATATTACTAAAAACTTAGATTTAACTTCGTTGCGTGTAAGTTCTAATCCGTTAAAAACTATTGACGTTTCTAAGCATATTAAACTGAAAGAACTTTATGCAACTTCAAATCAATTTACAAGTTTAGATGTTTCGAAAAATACTTTACTTACTGAATTATTTTGTGGATCAAATGAGTTAACAACTCTGGATATTTCTAAAAATATTGCTTTGAAAGATTTACGTTGTGAATCAAATAAACTCTCAGGATTAGATGTTTCAAAAAACGTTGGTCTTTATAATATAGATTGTAACGTTAATAAAATAACAAGTCTTGATGTTTCTAAAAACACTTTGCTTACTGCTTTATCCTGTAAATCAAATCTTTTAGTAAATCTTAACTTAAATAACGGAAAAAACACTTCATTGTCAAGCTATATTGACTTTACAAATAATCCTAATTTAAGTTGTATACAAGTTGATAACATCACTTACTCCAATACTAATTGGGCAAGTAAAAAAGACGCAACCGCTAGTTATTCATTAGATTGCAACAATTCATATACGCTTATTCCTGATCTAAATTTCGAAAACAAATTAATCGCATTAGGTCATGATTCCGGTGTTGCCGATGGTAAAGTTTTGACTTCAAATATTAATAAAGTTACTACTTTAAATGTATCATCAAGTTCTATATCAAACTTGACAGGAATTCAAGGTTTTACTGCTCTGACAACTTTAGACTGTAGTCGAAATTTAATGACAAGTTTAGATCTTTCCCAAAACACATTATTGAGAGATTTAAATTGCAGTTCACAAAACTTATTAAGCTTAGATGTTACAAAAAACACTTTGTTAACTTCATTACGCTGTAACGGATTAAACGGAAGTTCCTATGCCAGAGGCGATGGAAAATTAACCGCTTTAGATGTTTCGAAAAACACGCTATTGACTAATTTATATTGTAACAGCAATCAAATAACAAGTTTGGATGTTTCTAAAAATACGGCTTTAGTTGTTTTAATTTGTGATTTTAATAGATTATCAGTATTAAATGTTACTAATAATACCGGATTGACTTCCTTATTCTGCGGTGTAAATGATATCCCTGCTTTAGATGTTTCTAAAAATGTTTTGTTGAAAAACTTTGATTGTGCTTCTAACAAACTAACCACTTTAGACGTTTCTAAAAATACAAGTTTAGCTCAATTTAATTTTGGTTCAAACCTTTTGACTGCAATTGATGTTTCAAAAAATCCGGCTTTAAACTATTTATCTTGTGGTTCAAACCAATTGACAAGTTTAGATTTATCTCAAAATCCTGCGTTGATTAATTTATTTTGTGACTGGAATAATCTGTCTAACTTAAATTTGAAAAACGGAAAAAACACTTTGCTGAACAGTTCGATATTAACTCTTACTAAAAACCCTAATCTTACTTGCATTCAGGTTGATGATGTAACCTATTCAAATACAAATTGGGCGAATGCCAAAGATGCAACCGCGAGTTATTCGGCTAATTGTTCAAATTTATACACTTTGATTCCTGATCTAAATTTCGAAAATAAATTAATCGCTTTAGGAATTGACTCAGGTGTTGCTGATGGTAAAGTTTTGACTTCGAATATTAATAAAGTGACTACTTTAAATGTATCATCAAGTTCTATATCAGACTTAACAGGAATTCAAGGTTTTACTGCTCTGACAACTTTAGACTGTAGCCGAAATTTAATGACAAGTTTAGATCTTTCCCAAAACATATTATTGAAAGATTTAAATTGCAGTTCACAAAATTTATTAAGCTTAGATGTTACAAAAAACACGTTATTAACGTCATTACGCTGCAACGGATTAAACGGAAGTTCCTATGCCAGAGGCGATGGAAAATTAACTGCTTTAGATGTTTCGAAAAATACGTTATTGACTAATTTATATTGTAACAGTAATCAAATAACAAGTCTGGATGTTTCTAAAAATACGGCTTTAGTTGTTTTAATTTGTGATTTTAATAGATTATCAGCATTAAATGTTACTAACAATACTGGATTAACTTCCTTATTTTGTGGTGTAAATGATATCCCTGCTTTAGATATTTCTAAAAATGTTTTATTGAAAAACTTTGATTGTGCTTCTAACAAACTAACCACTTTAGACGTTTCTAAAAATACAAGTTTAGCGCAATTTAATTTTAGTTCAAACCTTTTGACTGCAATTGATGTTTCAAAAAATCCGGCTTTAAACTATTTATCTTGTGGTTCAAACCAATTGACAAGTTTAGATTTATCGCAAAATCCAGCGTTGATTAATTTATTTTGTGACTGGAATAATTTGTCCAGCTTAAATTTGAAAAACGGAAAAAACACTTTGCTGAACAGTTCGATATTAACTCTTACTAAAAACCCTAATCTTACTTGCATTCAGGTTGATGATGTAACCTATTCAAATACAAATTGGGCAAATGCCAAAGATGCAACCGCGAGTTATTCGGCTAATTGTTCAAATGGGTATACTTTAATTCCAGATGTTAATTTCGAAAATAAACTAATCACATTAGGAATTGATTCCGGTGTTGTTGATGGTAAAGTTTTAAATTCGAATATTAATAAAGTAACTTCTTTAAACGTTTCTTACAGCTCTATTATTGACTTAACAGGAATTGAAGGTTTTACTGCTTTGACTAAATTAGAATGTAATGGCAATTATCAATTAAAAACGTTAGATGTTTCTAAAAATACTGCTTTAACATATTTAGACAGTAATAATAATTATCTTGTTGCGACATTAGATGTTACAAAAAACACGGCTTTAACGTATTTAAATTGTTACTCTAACGGACTAAAAACATTGGATGTTACTCAAAACAAAGCATTAACAACTTTGCAATGTGCTTCAAACCAAATCACTGATTTAGACGTTACAAAGAATACTCAATTGACAAAACTTGATTTTGGATATAATAAAATAGGTTACATAGAGGTTTCTAAAAATACGGCTTTGAAATCGTTGACTTGTACATCAAATCAAATCTACTATCTGGATATCACAAAGAATTTAGCATTAACTGAATTGTCGTCCGGAAACAATCTTTTTACAACTATTGATCTGTCTAAAAACACTGCCTTAACTTCATTAATCTGTAACACCAATAAGTTAGCTTATTTAGATGTTTCTAAAAATTTAGCTTTGACAAGGCTTCTTATTTACAGAAATAATTTACAAGGCATCGATATTTCATTCAATACTAATCTAGAAATATTTGATTGTAGTTATAATGTAATAACGGCTTTAGATGTTTCGAAAAACCTGAAATTAGATTATTTGTATTGCGATAATAATAAGCTAAAAAATCTCGATGTATCAAAAAATACTAAATTATCTTTATTAGATTGCAGCAATAACTTGTTAACAACTTTAGATGTTTCGGTAAATAGTAATCTACATTCGTTTGAATGTGCATCTAACAAATTGACAAGCCTAAATTTAAAGAATGGAAATAATACTCTTTTAGAACCATACAATCCTGACCCTAACTTTATTTTATATAATGTAGATTTTAGAAATAACCCTAATTTAACTTGTATTCAGGTTGATGATGCGGCGTATTCAAATTCACATTGGTCAACTCAAAAAGATGCAGCTGCAACTTTTAATACAAATTGTGGAGGAGATTTTGTCTTGATTGCAGATCACAATTTTGAGCAGCGATTAATTGATTTAGGAATTGATACGGATGGTTTAAACGGAAAAATTACAGTTGCAGATATAACTTCTGTTACTTCTTTAGATCTTTCTAACAGTAACATTTCTAATTTATCGGGGATCGAAAATTTCAAATCTTTAGTGTATTTAGATTGTAGTTATAATCAATTGACAACTATTGATGTTAGTAAAAATGTGGCTTTAGAAACATTAGACATTTCTTCAAACCAAATTACGACGCTCGATCTTTCTAAAAACATTAATATTAAAGTAATCTATATTGCTAATAATCCTCTAGTATCAATAAACCTTAGAAATGGAAATAACAGAAATCTTGCTATAGCTTCTATCACTGATAAAAAAGCAGCAAATACCGGAGGAACATCTTTTCTGGGTCTTACTACTTTAAGTTGTATTATGGTTGATGATCCTGCTTATTCTAACGCCAATTGGTCTAAAATTAAAGAACCAACTGCTAGTTATTCTGCTACTTGTTCTACATTAGGTTTAGATGATTCTGCTTTTAATAAAGTAGTTTTATATCCAAATCCAACTAAAGGAGAAGTAAATATTAACAATATCTCTTTAGAAAAAGCTACGGTTTACAATTCTGTTGGACAATTAGTTAAATCGTTTACTTTTAGTTCAGTTGACATAAACAACACTATTAATTTATCTGATTTGCCAAAAGGTGTTTATTATGTATATTTAATTAATCAGGATACTGCATCTGCAAAGAAAGTTATTGTCGAATAATTACAATTTAGTTAACTAAAAAGGTCCCATTTTCAACTTTATGAAAATGGGACCTTTTTTATAAAGAGATGCGCAAAATTATTTATTTTCACATACGTCTTTCCGTAATAAAACTTCAATTCTTATTTGTATACTTGTACTGCCTAAAATCAAAGTGTAATTTAGTAATACAAAACGACTTACAGTGCTTTTATTTCTAAAGCAAGTTCGACGATTTTAGCTTTTAAAACGTTCAGAATAAAATTTTAAATTACGATACTATTTACTAACCCAGAACTTTCCCTAATATGAGAAAAACTTTACTCTTACTTTTAATATTTTCATGTTTACAAATAAATGCCCAATGCTGGAAAACTATTGTTCCGGGTAATAACCACAATATTGCACTAAAACCAGATGGAACCTTATGGGGATGGGGGAACAACACAAATGGACAAATAGGTGATGGCACTACTACAAGCAGAAATATTCCCGTAAACATAGGCACAGCGAATGATTGGAAATTAATAACTGCAGGATGGGGACATACCGTTGCACTAAAAACAGATGGTTCTTTATGGGCTTGGGGATATGGTATTTTAGGACAAATAGGTAATGGCGCAGGCGCAGTTAAAGGATACAATCCTGTACAACAAGTAGGAACAGCCAAAGACTGGCAGACTATAGCAGCAGGACCTCATTATACAATTGCAATAAAAACAGATGGAACTTTATGGGCTTGGGGATATAATGAATTTGGACAATTAGGTGATGGCACTACTGTGGATAAAAACACTCCAGTACAAGTAGGATCCGATAAAGATTGGGAGAGTATAGCAGCAGGATCTAATCATACTATTGCAATAAAAAAAGATGGAACTTTATGGACCTGGGGAGAAAATAAAAATGGAAAGCTGGGAGATGGGACAACAGTAAATAAAATTGTTCCAACACAAATAGGAACTGCGACTAATTGGAAAGCAGTAGCCGCAGGATTAAATCATACTGCTGCAATAAAAACAGATGGAACGTTATGGTGCTGGGGATTCAATGGAAATGGATCACTGGGAGACGGTACAAATACTGATAAAATGGTACCTACACAAATAGGAACGGAAACTAACTGGAAAACTATTGCGGTTGGATGGGATAATACAGTTGCAATAAAAACAGATGGCTCCTTATGGTCCTGGGGATACAATGCCAATGGAAAACTAGGCATTGGTTCTACCGCTAACACTTTTATTCCAACACAGGTGGGAACGGCTAAAGACTGGTTAATGGGTGTGAGTGGTTATAACCACGAAGCTGGCTTAAAAACAGATGGCACTATATGGACATGGGGGCTAAACAACGCCAATCAATTAGGAGATGGTACGAGTGTTAGTAAAAATGTACCGATAACAATTGGGTGCCCAGGTTCGATTGTAATAACAACAGATCAAACCGATATAACTTGTTTTGGCGCTAATAATGGCTCAGCTTCGGTAACGTCAGTTGTAGGCGGAACTGCTCCTTATACTTATCTTTGGTCTAACGGAAAAACAACTTCTTCACTTACCGGATTGACCGCCGGACAGTATTCTTGTGCTGTAACAGATGCTGCTTTATTATCAACTATGAAAACGTTTACTATTATTCAGCCAACACAACTTAATGTAATAGTAACAAATACAAATGCTACATGTAACAGTAATAATGGAAGTCTGGCCATTATAGCAAATGGCGGAACACAACCATATCAATATGCAATTACACCAAATTTTATTTACCAAAGCTCAAATGTATTTGCAGGTTTATCACCAGGAAATTATATTGTAAACGTAAAAGATAGCAAAGGATGTATCTTTACCTCAAATACTGTCATTGTAACCACAAATAATACACCACCGCCAACTGGAAATGCGCAGACATTTAACAACACTGCTACTGTTGCAGATTTAAAAGCTACAGGAAGTAATCTTAAATGGTTTTATTCCCCTACAGAAGGAAATCCTTTAGCCTTTTCAACTGTATTGCAAACCGGCACATATTATGTTTCACAAACTATTAACGGATGCGAAAGTATAAGATTATCTGTTGATGTAACAATTGGACCTCCTTTAGGAAATGGGCAAATACCAACAAATGGTTTGGTAGCTTATTATCCTTTTAATGGAAATGCAAATGATCTAAGCGGAAATGGCGCGAATGGAACTGTTACAGCCGCTACGCTAACATCAGACAGATTTGGAAACAGTAATACCGCCTATAGTTTTGATGGCGTAAACAGTTATATTGATGCTGTTATACCAAATATTCCTAAAAATAATTCTTCAAGAACAATTTCGGGTTGGTTTAAAACAAATGATGCTTTTACTGTTCCAAATAAAAATGAAGTCTCAATTTTTAACTACGGGACTTTAGCTAAATTGCAAAGACTTTCACTTTCTATTTATAGTAAAGGTTATCTTGAACCAATAACCGGTGCTGGTTTTTCCAGCGACGACTTTTATATCAACAACTTTGATTACTCAAACAATGATTGGTACTTCTTTACGCTTACCTATGATGGATCTAAGCTTTCGATATTTGTAAATGGTAAATATGTAGATCAAAAAGCCGTGAATTTAAATACTATTGGCAATATCTTTAGAATTGGACAAAGAATTTCCGGAGATAGCGTGAAGGAAGGCTTTAAAGGAACAATAGATGATATTGCTATTTGGAATCGCGTATTGACTGCAGAAGAAATTTCAGCTTTATATACGCCTGCAAAACCTGAAATTCCTTATACTTTAATTCCTGATGCCAATTTTGAGAAAAAATTAATTGAATTAGGTATTGACTCAGGTGCTGCTGATGGTAAAGTACTTACCAGTAATATATCAACTATAACTTCTTTGGACGTCTCTAATAGTAATATTTCAAATTTATCAGGTATTGAAGATTTTGTTTCGCTGACCAAATTGGATTGCGGAACCAATAAACTTTTGACTCTTAATGTTTCAAATAACAAACTTTTGACAGATCTAAACTGCAGATACAATAATCTAAGCGTTTTGGATTTGTCAGCAAATTTAAAATTAACTGCATTAGATTGTATTTATAATCAAATAACATCGCTTGATGTAACCAAAATGCTGAATCTTGGATCATTATTATGTACTGCTAATCAACTGACCTCTTTAGATGTAACTAATAATTTGGCTTTGTATTGGTTTGGTTGTAATGGCAATAAACTGATAACTTTGGATGTTTCCAAAAACAAACTTCTGCAATATTTAGACTGCGGATTCAATCAACTGACAGCTCTTGATGTTTCTAATAATACAGCTTTGTTTTATTTAAATTGTTATTACAATAAACTAACTGCTTTAGATATTTCTATGCTTACAGAATTGACTGATTTAGCATGTTCAGACAGTAAATTAAGCAAACTGGATGTTTCTAAGAATACTAAACTAAAGTCTTTATTATGTGAAAAGATGACTTTTACAACTCTCGATATTTCTAATAATACAGCACTTAAAGAATTGTATTGCGGAAATGGAAAGCTTACCACTTTAAATGTTTCTAAGAATAAAGCACTTACCATTTTACAATGTTTTAATAATCAACTAAGCGATTTAAACATTAAGAATGGGACAAATACACTGCTTACCACTGTGAATTTTATACAAAACCCAGATCTAATTTGTATTCAAGTAGATGATGTAACATTTGCCAACACCAACTGGGCTACTAAAAAAGACACTCTTGCAAACTTCAATACTAATTGTTTAATCGACTTTGTATTATTACCCGACCCTAATTTCGAGCAAAAACTAATCGATTTAGGCATTGATACTGATGGTCTGAATGGAAAAATAACTACTGCAAATATAACTGCAATTACGTCTTTAGACCTTTCTAACAGCAACATTCAAAATTTAACCGGAATTGAATATTTCACTGCATTAACCTTTTTAGATTGCAGCGATAATCAATTGAAAACTTTAGATGTGAGTAAGAATCTGGCTTTAGAAACATTAAATGCTTCTTCAAACCAAATCACTACGTTAGATTTCTCTAAGAACACTAAACTAAAAATTGTTTATATAACCAATAATCCATTAATATCAGTAAACCTTCAAAATGGTAATAATAGAAATTTTGTTTTACCATCTTCAACAGATAAAAAAACTGCCGCTTTATATACAAGCTTTTTAGGACTTACAACTCTAAGCTGTATTAAAGTAGATGATCCTGCTTATTCTAATGCAAATTGGTCTAAAATTAAAGAACCAACAACCATTTATTCTGCAACTTGTTCTACGTTAGGTATCGACGATTCTGTTTTTAACAAAGCAGTATTGTCGCCAAACCCAACAAAAGGTGAAGTAAACATTAACAATATCGCTTTAGAAAAAGCAACTGTTTACAACTCATTAGGGCAATTGGTAAGAACATTTAAGCTTAATTCAGCTAATACCGATAATACAATAAACTTATCCGGTTTACCTAAAGGAGTTTATTATGTATATTTAATTAATCAGGATACGGCTTCTGCCAAGAAAGTTATAGTTGAATAATTAGAATTTTATTAAACTAAAAATCCCATTTTCAATAAAATGAAAATGGGATTTTTTTATGATTTTCTCAGTCTTAAATTTAAATAAGCAATTACGTCTTACCGTAAAAAAAAGCCAACTACAAATTGTATACTTGCATCGCATTTATTAATTATAAAACTAATCTATGAAAACAAAACTACTCTTACTGCTTTTATTAGCAAATTTTTCTATTTATTCCCAAACCAATTTAGTCCCGAATGGAGATTTCGAAGACTGGTCTTCATCTTCTCAACCAGATAACTGGTTTCGTTTTTTTAGTGGTTTTGTTTCTCAAAGTGCAATAGCTCAAAATGGATCTTCAAGTACTAAACTGAAAATTACCGGATCAACAAACTTTATAAATAGTAATACTTTTGCTGTACAGGCAAACAAAACCTATCGCGTTACTATGTATCATCGAGTTGCTTCAGGAACACTTTCTTCGGTTGAATTAAGTTTGTATCATCAACCCAATACTTTTAAAGAAAAATTTACTCAAATTAGTGATATAACTTTTTCCAGCTCTCAATGGAAAAAATTAGAGTTGGTCTATACATCAACAGTTGCTGAAAACATTGAGGTTGATATATGGGCGACAGGAATTACTGGTTCTGATATTTTGCTGGATAATGTTTCTGTCGTTGATATCAACGAACCTGTTGCGCAATACACTTTGATTCCTGATGTTAATTTTGAAAATAAATTGATCAGTTTGGGGATTGACTCTGGCTTAACAGATGGAAAAGTGTTGACCGCAAATATCGCCTCAAAAACTAATTTAGATGTTTCTAATAGTTTAATTTCAAACTTAACAGGAATTGAAGCATTTAAAGAATTAGAAAATCTATATGTAATTAAAAATCAAATAGCAACTTTAGACCTTTCTCAAAATACAAAATTGCTTACACTAAACGTTAGTGAAAACCAATTAACAACATTAGATGTATCTCAAAATAAAGAATTATTGAGTTTGATCGCAAACGAAAATAGCTTAACAAATTTAGATATTTCAAATAATATAAAATTAACCAGTTTATTTGTAACAGGAAATCAGTTAACTTCTTTAAATACATCGCAGAATACAGGTCTTTTACACCTTGCTTGTGATTCTAATGAGTTAACAAATATAGATGTTCAAAATAACACTCTTTTAGTTGGTTTATATTGCCAAAAAAATTTCTTAAACACTTTAGATCTATCATTTAATACCGTTTTAACAGATCTTTTTTGCCAAAATAATTCTTTGAACAGTATTGATTTACCAAACGCTATCACTCTTCAAAATATCCACTGTCAGAATAACAAGCTAACAAGTTTAGACGTTACAAAAAACATAAAATTGAATGGTTTATTTTGTTATAACAATCAAATTACAAGTTTAGATGTTAAAAAAAATGTGAATTTAATTGGATTATATTGTCATGCTAATCAAATAACAAATCTGGATATATCTAATAATGTATTACTATATGATTTTATGTGTAATGATAATAAACTAAAATCAATTAATGTATTAAATAATTCCCAATTAGAATTGTTTGATTGCGGAAACAATCAATTAACAAGTCTTGATATTTCTAATAATTCAAAACTGTATGAATTGAATTGTGATACTAACCAATTAATATATTTAAATTTAAAAAATGGAAATAATATTAATATTGATTTAGAATACACTAATTTCTCTAATAACCCTAACTTAACTTGTATTTTAGTTGATGACGCTACCTATTCAGATACAAATTGGAGTAATCTGAAAGATGCCACTGCTTTATTTTCAACAAATTGTTCCACACTAGGCATCGAAGATGCTGTTTTTAATAAAGCCGTACTATATCCAAACCCAACAAAAGGTGAAGTAAGCATTAACAATATCTCTTTAGAAAAAGCAACTGTTTACAATTCATTAGGGGAAATTGGTAAAAACATTTATGCTTAATTCAACTAATAGCAATAACACAATAAACTTATCCGGTTTACCAAAAGGAGTTTATTATATATACTTAATTAATCAGGATGCGGCTTCGGCCAAGAAAGTTATTGTTGAATAATTATAAATTTTATTAAACTAAAAATCCCATTTTCAATAAAATGAAAATGGGATTTTTTTATGATTTAGATATTTTCTAAAGTACTTCTTCGCAAGTAAAAACCTCTTTTAATCGGACGCCTTTTTCCGTCTGTTCTACCGTTATAATTTGATTGTGCGCATCATGTTCTAAAAACAAATAGTAATTATTATCTGCTGCCGCGTTTAGAAATTTTGACTTTTCCGGCATGGTTAATAATGGTCGCGTGTCATAACCCATAACATATGGTAACGGAATATGTCCTGCTGTTGCCAATAAATCGGCACAAAAAACGATGGTTTTATCCTGGTATTGAATATGCGGAATCATCTGTTTTTCGGTATGACCATCAACATAATAAATACCAAAATTCATTTCTTCAGAAAATCCAAAATCAGATTCCGGACGTTTTATAAAATGCAATTGCCCACTTTCCTGCATTGGCAGAATATTTTCTGATAAAAAAGACGCTTTCTCACGAGGATTAGGTTTTGTTGCCCATTCCCAATGATTTTCATTTGTCCAAAATTTAGCATTTTTAAAAGCTGGCTCATAAAAAGTTTTATCAGAGTTCCACTGGACACTTCCTCCACAATGGTCAAAATGTAAATGAGTCATAAAAACATCCGTAATATCATCGCGGTGAAAACCAAATTTCGCTAATGATTTATCTATCGAATGCGATCCCCAAAGGGAATAATAACCAAAGAACTTCTCAGATTGTTTATCTCCCATTCCGGTATCTATCAAAATCAGGCGGTTTCCATCTTCAATAAGTAAACAGCGTGCTGCAATATCAATTAGGTTATTGTCATCTGCAGGATTAGTTTTGTTCCAGATTGTTTTGGGCACAACACCAAACATCGCTCCACCATCTAACTTAAAATTTCCGGATTCTATTGGGTATAATTTCATGAGAATAAATTTTCTAATATGGAAACAAAGCTAGGAAATCCAATCTCCTTATGCTAAAAATTTGCCTTTAAAACTTCTACTAAATTATGAAGATTATGTGATGATTGATAATATTTATTATCCGGACATCGTAAAGTCTAATTTCCAAAATGCAAACTATTATTTTAAAACTGAAACAAAGTACTTTTTATTTAATTAAAAACTTCAACCAGGACATCTCCATTTATTAAATAACTATTATCTATTTTAACATTTGTTATAATAATGTGAAGCGTTATGGAAAAAGGTTTTTAAGTCGTATATTTGCAGATAATTTTATTTGAATATTGAAAGACAGCATTTTAAATGTAATAATTGAATTACGTTTTTAAAAGCAAATTCAAATAAAAGCAAAAACAAATACCATAAACAATGATAAAAGTTTCTGATACAGCCAAAAAGAAAATCATCGACTTGATGAAAGATGATGGTTTTGATGCCGCTATCGACTACGTAAGAGTAGGCGTGAAAAGTGGCGGATGCTCTGGTTTGTCTTATGATTTAAAATTTGACAAAGCCAAAGGCGACGACGATAAAATATTTGTAGACAACGACATAACAATTGCAGTTGAAAAAAAATCATTTCTATATTTAGCAGGAACAATACTTGAGTTCTCAGGCGGATTAAACGGAAAAGGTTTTGTATTTAACAATCCAAATGCAAGCAGAACTTGCGGTTGCGGAGAATCATTTTCGCTATAAATAAAAGTCTAAAAGCAAAATTAAACGCTTAAGAAACCCAAATTTCTTAAGCGTTTTAAAAAACTGAAAAATGTCAAAATATACTGAAGACGATTTAAAAATCGAACTCGAAACTAAAGAATACGAATACGGATTTTATACTGATATAGAATCGGAAACGTTTCCTATTGGCTTAAACGAAGATATCGTAAGAGCTATTTCTCTTAAAAAAGAAGAACCTCAATGGATGACCGACTGGCGTATTGAGGCTTTTCGTGCTTGGAAAGAAATGATTGAACCAGAATGGGCAAATGTTCATTATGTAAAACCGGATTTTCAGGCAATTTCCTATTATTCAGCTCCAAAACAAGTAGATCCAAGTAAAACTTTGGATGATGTAGATCCTGAACTTCTTGAAATGTACAAAAAGTTAGGTATCTCTGTCGATGAACAAAAAATGATGAACAATGTCGCTATGGATATTGTTGTCGATTCTGTTTCTGTGGCAACTACTTTCAAAAAAACATTGGGAGAAAAAGGAATTATTTTCTGTCCAATTTCCGAAGCGATAAAAGAACATCCTGAATTAGTTCGTAAATATTTAGGAAGCGTTGTACCTCAAAAAGACAATTTCTACGCAGCATTAAACTCCGCAGTTTTCTCTGACGGAAGTTTCTGTTATATTCCAAAAGGCGTTCGTTGCCCAATGGAACTTTCAACTTATTTCAGAATCAATCAGGCAGGAACAGGACAATTCGAAAGAACGCTTGTTATTGCAGATGCAGGAAGTTACGTTTCATACCTTGAAGGTTGTACAGCTCCAAGTCGTGATGAAAATCAATTGCACGCTGCTGTTGTTGAATTAATCGCTTTGGATGATGCCGAAATTAAATATTCTACCGTTCAAAACTGGTTTCCTGGAAACAAAGAAGGAAAAGGTGGGGTTTATAACTTCGTAACCAAAAGAGGTTTATGCGAAACAAACGCTAAAATTTCATGGACACAAGTAGAAACTGGTTCTGCTGTAACCTGGAAATATCCTTCTTGTATCTTAAAAGGAGATAATTCGGTAGGAGAATTTTACTCTATCGCCGTTACCAATAATTACCAACAAGCAGATACAGGAACTAAAATGATCCATTTAGGTAAAAATACTAAATCGACCATTATTTCTAAAGGTATTTCGGCTGGTAAATCACAAAATAGTTACCGTGGATTAGTGCAAATTAGCCCTAGAGCTGATAATGCAAGGAACTTTTCTCAATGTGATTCTCTTTTAATGGGAAATAATTGCGGAGCACATACTTTCCCTTATATCGAAAGTAAAAATCCATCGGCTAAAATAGAGCACGAAGCAACTACAAGTAAAATTGGAGAAGATCAGGTTTTTTATTGTAACCAAAGAGGTATCCCGACTGAAAAAGCGATTGCCTTAATTGTAAACGGTTTCAGTAAAGATGTATTGAACAAATTACCAATGGAATTTGCTGTTGAAGCTCAAAAATTATTAGAGATTTCTTTAGAAGGATCTGTAGGTTAATTGCAAAATGGAAAACAAAAAAGTAATCATTTTAGGTTCATCCAGAAAAAACGGAAACACAACCAGAATTGTGGATGAAATTTCTAAAGAAACCGGAATTGACGTAATTGATTTGAGTGATTATAACATTTCTTATTATGATTACGAAAGCAAAAATAGAGAAGATGATTTTTTCCCTTTAATAAAAGGAATAATTGAAAATTACGACACTTTAATTTTTGCGACGCCCATATATTGGTATAATATGAGTGGAATAATGAAGGTTTTCTTTGATCGTATTTCTGATTTAATTCGAATTGAAAAAGAAACTGGACGAAAACTTAGAGGAAAGAAAATTGGCGTGATATCAAATTCACACGATAATGAAATCGAAGAAAGTTTTTATATTCCGTTCAAAAAAACAGCCGATTATTTAGGTATGGAATATTTAGGTCACGCGCATTTTAATGCTAATATCCTAAACCAAACAACAAAAATAGAATTGACATTTATATAAAATAAAAAAAAACAATGTTATCAATAAAAAACCTTCACGCCTCAATTGGTGATAAAGAAATCCTGAAAGGAATTAATATAGAAGTTAAAGCTGGCGAAGTACACGCTATCATGGGACCAAACGGTTCTGGAAAAAGTACACTTTCGGCTGTTATTGCCGGAAACGAAAACTACGAAGTTACTGATGGAGCTGTTTTCCTTGACGGAGAAGATCTTGCTGATTTAGCTCCGGAAGAAAGAGCACACAAAGGAGTTTTTCTTTCTTTTCAATATCCTGTAGAAATTCCAGGAGTTAGCGTTACTAACTTCATGAAAACTGCAATCAACGAAACTCGTAAAGCAAACGGTCAAGCCGAAATGCCAGCGAACGAAATGCTAAAAGTAATTCGTGAGAAATCTGAATTATTAGAAATCGACCGTAAATTTTTATCACGTTCTTTAAACGAAGGTTTTTCCGGTGGTGAGAAAAAAAGAAATGAGATTTTTCAAATGGCAATGTTAGAACCAAAATTAGCCATCCTTGATGAAACCGATTCTGGTCTTGACATCGATGCTTTAAGAATTGTGGCTAACGGAGTGAACAAATTAAAAAGTGAGAAAAACGCAATTATCGTCATCACACACTACCAACGTTTGTTAGATTATATCGTTCCGGATTTCGTTCACGTTCTTTATAATGGAAGAATCGTAAAATCAGGCGGAAAAGAATTGGCTTACGAACTGGAAGAAAAAGGATACGACTGGATTAAAGCGGAGAATTAATACAGTCTGAAAGTCTAAAGTCATAAAGTCAAAAGTAGAGCATGAGTAAGTTTAATTCTTTCGAAGAAATTAATTCTTGGAAAAAATCGAGAATATTCAACAAAAGAATATATATAATTACTGAAAATCCTAATTTCAAAAAAGACTTTGATTTCGTTAGACAAATTAGACGAGCATCAATTTCTATATCATCAAATATAGCGGAAGGTTTTGAGAGAAATACAGACAAAGAGTTTATTTACTTTTTATATGTAGCAAAAGCATCAGCAGGAGAAGTTCGTTCTCAATTATATCTGGCATTTGATTTAGAATATATTATTAAAGAAGAATTTGAAATGCTTTTAGAATCGGTAACAGAAATATCGAAGTTACTAAGCGGTTTCATTAAATATTTGAGCCCAAAGCCATAAAATCGAAATCATTAAAGTTGCAGACTTTATGATTTAAATTTTTAACCTTTCGGCAAAACAGTCGACAATCCTGAGTCTTTCGACTTTCGACTTTCGACTTTAAGACTAAACAAGAACAATGGATTTAAAAGAAAAATTAGTATCGTCTTTTATGGCTTTTGAAGAGCGTGTCGATGTACATTCAGATTTACATGATATACGCACCAAAGCACTAAAAAACTTTGAAAATAAAGGTTTCCCAACCAAAAAAGAAGAAGCTTGGAAATATACATCACTTAATGCCATCTTAAAAAATGACTTTACGGTTTTTCCAAAGGCAGAGAATGCAATCGAATTTAATCATGTAAAAAAATACTTTTTACACGAAATCGACACATATAAATTAGTGTTTATCGATGGTGTTTTTAGTTCACATTTGTCTTCTACTACACATGACGGAATCGATGTTTGCTTGATGTCATCGGCATTGACCAAACCTAAATATAAAATGGTAATTGATACGTACTTCAATCAAATTGCAAGCAAAGACGAAAGTTTGACTACGTTGAATACTGCATTTGCTTCTGAAGGAGCTTTTATCAATATTCCGAAAAAGAAAGTAGCTGACAAACCTATCGAGATTATGTATTTCTCAACAGGAAACGAAGCTGCACTAATGGTTCAGCCAAGAAATTTAGTTATTGTGGGTGAAAATTCACATGTACAAATTATCGAACGTCACCAGAGTTTGAATGAAAACCCGGTTTTAACCAATTCGGTTACAGAAATTTTTGCTCAAAAACGTGCCATTATTGATTATTATAAAATTCAAAATGACAATAGCGAAGCGAACTTAGTTGACAACACTTATGTTTCTCAACAACAAGAAAGTCACGCTTCTGTACATACATTCTCATTTGGAGGAAACCTGACTCGTAACAACTTAAACTTTTATCATTATGGTGAAAGATTAACAAGTACGCTTAACGGAATTACAATTCTAAGTGACAAACAACACGTTGATCATTATACTTTGGTAAAACATTCAACGCCAAATTGTGAAAGTTTCCAGGATTATAAAGGAATTTTTTCTGATCGCTCAACAGGAGTTTTCAACGGAAAAGTTTTGGTTGAAAGAGAAGCTCAAAAAACAAATGCTTTCCAGAAAAGCAATAATATTTTATTGAGCGACAAAGCAACAATCAACGCAAAACCACAATTAGAAATTTTTGCTGATGATGTAAAATGTTCTCACGGTTGTACAATTGGGCAATTAGATGAAACTGCAATGTTCTACATGCAATCACGCGGAATTCCTAAAAAAGAAGCTAAAGCTTTATTGATGTACGCATTTTCAAATGCCGTTATCGAAAGCATTAAAATACCGGAATTAAAACAAAGAATCACTAAAATCATTGCCATGAAATTGGGTGTGAATTTAGGATTTGATTTGTAGAAAGAAGGCTAACCGCAAGGTGCGCTAAGATTACGCAAAGTTCGCAAGGTTTAATTACTAAACTTTGCGAACTTTGTACTTTTTACTTTGCCGTGCTTTGCAGTTAAATTATTAGCTTCTAATTTTCATTATTTAATACTTATAAAAGAACATCAATCTAAGTAATAAACAAAAAATTATTAAATGGATGGCCAATATTAACTGCCCTTGCAAGGGCAGTTAATACAAATCCTACTATTACCTGCAAGTGTACTAAACGGACGCAACATCATAAAATTGGCAAGAATCCTCGCAAGAAATCTCGACACTATACTTATAGTCCGTTGTATCATAAACTACAAATATAGAACTTTGTAATCGTGGACATAAGAATCAAAATAGGAATACGACTTAAAGAACTTAGAAACGAAAAAGGGCTTAGTCAAGAAAAGTTCTCATTCATTTGTGAGCTTGACAGAACCTATATAGCAAGTATTGAGCAAGGAAAAAGAAATGTTTCAGTAGCAAACATCGAAAAAATTGCAAAAGCGCTTGATATGTCTGTTTATCAATTTTTTAAATCAGATTTATTCAAGTAAAATGGAAATAAAAGAATACGAAGAACTCATTATTTCACAATTAAATAATGTCATAGAACAAATTATAGATAAAGGTCCAAATTTAGCAATTGCTGTAAAAAAAGGAGAAAGAGTTGGAGATGGAATAAGTAAATACCTTGAAAATAAATTTGTTGAGTTCACTAGAGAACACAAGTATTTTACTGATTCTTTAGCATCACCTGAAGGAAAAACAAAAAACCCATTTGATGTCCAAACATTTTTTGAAATTAATAATCATAGAGAATTACTTTGGATTGATTTTAAAGCAATAAATGTTGACAATGATGATACTAATCCCGATAGCGGTACACCGGACAAAGTATTAACATTAATAAATAGCGGTTATTTTTATTTGATATACATTCTTGTTTATTACAAAGGAAATGAAACAGGGTTAGATTTTGTTAAGAACAACGAAATATTTGTAAAATCATATTTTCTTAAAGATGTTAGTAGTACCATGAGAATAACACCTGCAAATCAGATGCAAGTCAATGGTTTTGCTGAACCAATGTACAGAACCCGAGAAGACTTTCTAGAGTTTTTACTTCAAAAAAAAATAGAATCTAATGAAAGAAAACTAAAAAAAGCAACTGAAGAATTAGAAAATTTAAGACAAGGTAATTTCAAAAAAGACTTATCTTTAGAGCAACTAAAAGAACTTAATAAATCACAAGAAGAAAGCATCAAAAAACTTTGATACTTTCTTTAATATTAGAAATTTCTGAATCAGACAACTGATAATAAGAATAAACTAAATTGTCAATTTGAGTTTTCAGAGTATCTTTTGAATCGAAATTAGCGTAAACTTCTTTACACAATTTAGAAATATCATTTTGTAATTTAATATCATTAGGAATATAAATAGTTCCTAAATCCCCGATTTTAATTTGTGGTTGTTTTCCTTGTGAAAATCTTATTATGTTCATTTGTTGGGCATAATAAGTAATAAAATCAGTATTTAAGAAACCACACAAGAAATACAAAAAGTCAATAGTTTTTTGTGAATTATCTCTTAAAGAAAACACATATAGACTATTGTTCGCTGAACTTTTACCTAAATCAATTGTCGCAACTATTTCTTTAGTAGACTGCCTAATAAATAGTTTTGGATTATCATAAATAATAGTTTCACCTAATCCTAATCTTTTCTTATTCTTAACCCCTTGTTTCTCTAATTCAATTTTCAATTCATCATTAATAGAATCCTGCAAAGGTTTATCATAAAAAAAATATTTTTTAAACTCCAATTTACTATATTTTTCCGATAGCGCCTTTGAGCCTTGATAATACGGATAAAGTAAACTTTCTTCTCTATTTCCTTTATCTATAAAAGTAAACCTGTCCTCCATATCAAGAAGCATTACACAAGTTCGCAAATTTTTATTTGGATACAATTGAAGTATCGTTTTATCTTTTTTTCCTTCTACTTTATCTAATATCTCCTTTGAAATAGAACAACCATTGTATCTAAATTTATATTCATCATTTTTAGTATACCAGCTTGACTGCTCAACCAAATAATTGTTTTGAGTTTTATGGTCAATAATTTGAACTTTATTATTTAAACTTTTAGACTTCGATAATTTAATTATAACTTGACCACTAGCGACATCAAAATCTTTAATATTTACTTGTAACTCGATAATTGTAGTATTATCTAATAAATATTTTCGAGTAAATTCATAAGCTGTTTCAAAAAATGAAACATCAATAATAAAACTTAGCTTACCATCATCTTTTAAAAAGTCAAGTGAATGCTCAATAAATAACATCACTAAATTTAGTTTTCCATTTTTTACTGAATTTGGGAACTGATTATAATTATTAAGATAATTAACTCTTTGCGCTTCATTTTCTTTCTTATCTCTACGACCATATAAAGTTACATAAGGAGGATTACCAATGACGTAATCAAATGAATTATATAATTCTGCAAATGGAGTAATTCTAACTTCGTCAAATAAAGAGACTCCAGAAGATATCTTATCTGTAAAATCCCAAGTTATACCATTAAATGAACCTTTAAAAGTTTCATCAAACAAGAAAAAATATAACTCTAAAATATTATTTTTAGTTTTATCAACCATATCTTCTTGAATGTCAACAAAGAAAATATTGTTTGAAATAAATTTTGAAATCAATATGCTATCAGGAAATTTTAAATACAAATCAGTCAAAAGTTTTAAAATAAAAATTCCTTGACCACAAGATGGCTCTAGAATTCTTTTTGAAAAAATTTCTGAATCAACAATGATAATGTCTAATAAATTTTCAACTGTCTCTAAAGAGTTCGTCAAAAAAACTCCATTCTTTTTCCTATCCTTCTTGTTTAATTTTTGCTCATAGTCGCTTTGACCAAAGGCCTTTTCATTAAGAAACGACGAAATTTTATTAATGCTTATAGTTTCTTTAACTCCCATTTTATTGCTTTTAATTTAGTGTCCAAATATAAAACAAAAAAACAAATTGATACTTATAATCTACAGCAACTTTTCAACATATTAAACTAAATTTACAACCAATAAAAAAAGCCAGAATGTAATAGACGTTTGACAGGATTAAGGTTTAAACTGAATTTAAAGATGGTTGTGTACCTGAAAAATTTTGCATATTTATTTTCCAACCTTACCAAGTGCCAGAACATTATTAGCACAATTGGATGTTTTATTATTTATTTGTAATTATTTCTTCACACTATCAATTATCCCTTTCAAAAACCCATTAAAATCAAATCCAGGCTCTTCTTCCTTCACTCCCATTCTCACAATTACCATATCCAGAGACGGAATAATGGCTACCATTTGTCCTTGATATCCACTACAATAAAACATATCACGAGGAACATCCGGAAATTTTCCTCCGGCGTTTAACCAAAATTGAGCTCCGTATTTTCCATCAGAAGTATTCGTAGGCGTTGCTGTATATTTTACCCAGCTTTCATCCAGAATTTGTTCTCCGTTCCAATTTCCTTTATGCAAGTATAGTAATCCAAATTTTGACCAATCGCGAGCTGTTGCCCACGCATACGATGACCCTACAAAAGTCCCGGCCATATCCTGTTCGACAATCATCGAGTTCATTCCTATTTTATCGATTACGGCGCTGTACCAAAAATCAAGATATTCCTGTTGCGATTTAAACTGACTTTTTAAAATTCCTGACAATAAGTTTGATGTTCCTGAGGAATAATTCCAATGTGTGTTGGGTTTAAATTCTGCCGGTTTTTCACGTTGAATTTTTGCCATATCTCCGGATTGAAAAAGCATTATTGTGGCATCACAAATTTTACTGTAATTCTCCTCCCATTCCAATCCGGAATTCATATGAAGCAAATCGTTTATCGTGATAATTTTTCGATCATCGTTTTGCCATTCGGCGATTGGTGCAGGTTTATAAATATCGATTTTTCCTTGTTTTGATAAAACTCCAAAAGCAGAATTCACTATACTTTTTGTCATCGACCAGCCCAAAATTTTACTCTCTTTATTAAAACCCGTATCGTATTGTTCCGCTATCAATTTATCTTTATATAAAACCACGACCGCACGAGTACGTTTTGCTTTTCCTCCGTTTTTATCGAATGAATCATCAACTGCCTTTTTTAATTTCGAATAATCAACATTGGAAAGCAATGTGTCTTTTGGCTCATTATTCCCATAAGGAAAAGGAAGATTATTGATCAATTTAGTTCGTTTTGGAAGTAAATATGATTTTGAAACATCGTAATCCTCATCAATTAAAGTTGCACCTAAGCCTTCACGATAAATTGCTTTTCTTTCTTTTAAACCATAAACCGAAGATGTTGCAAATTTCCCGGCTTCATTAATTGTATTGGATGCTAAATCCATTAGCTGAATATCATTATCTGATTTTTCAATTAATTCTTTTGTTCGATGATCTAAAAAATGACCCGAAGCAATACTTTTGGCTGAAAAGCCAGAAATTAATTCAAGCTTTGGATAAGTGGTAAATCCAAAATAAAAAACTGCAATCAATAAACCAAGCACAAGTAATTTGATGATTTTTTTCATATTATTTACAAGATATTTTTAATGCAATATAAATAATTTATGTTCAACATTTTAACATCTAATTCAGATTCCGAATTTGTCATATTTATAAAACACAATTAATTTTGCAGAATAAATATATAAACCTTCTGCTGATAGCATCATAAAAGGAAATTATAGTTTTGATGGGTAAACCAATTTAGTTTTAGTACTTTTGTAAATAGAATTTTTCTAAATAAGACATGTTAGACATCCAAAAAATAAGAGCTGAATTTCCGATACTTTCGGAAAAAGTAAACGGAAAACCACTGGTATATTTCGATAACGGAGCAACCTCACAAAAACCACAAATTGTGATTGACGCTGAGGCGAAATATTATCAGGAAATAAATGCCAACATTCACCGTGGCGTTCACACATTAAGTCAATTAGCAACTGACGCATACGAGATTTCAAGGGTAAAAATCCAACATCATATTAATGCTAAGTTTTCTCACGAAGTACTTTTTACTTCGGGAACAACACACGGAATTAATTTAGTTACTAACGGTTTTGCTTCTATTTTAAAACCTGGCGACGAAGTTATAGTTTCATCTTTAGAACATCATAGTAATATTGTTCCGTGGCAAATGTTATGTGAGAAAACCGGAGCAACTCTTAGAGTTATTCCGATGAACCAAGATGGTGAATTGATTATGGAAGCTTTTGAAGCATTACTTTCAGAAAAAACCAAAGTTGTTACAGTAAATCATATTTCAAACGCATTAGGGATTATCAATCCTGTAAAATACATGATCGAAAAAGCACACGCTGTTGGCGCTGCAGTTTTAATTGATGGCGCACAAGCTGTTCCGCATTTAAAACCGGATGTTCAGGATTTAGATTGTGATTTTTATGCTTTTTCAGGGCACAAAATGTGCGGTCCAACCGGAACGGGGATTTTATACGGAAAAGAAGATTGGTTAAACAAATTACCTCCTTATCAGGGTGGTGGTGAAATGATTAAGGAAGTTACTTTTGAAAAAACGACTTATGCTGATCTTCCTCATAAATTTGAAGCCGGAACGCCAAATATTGCTGGCGGAATTGTTTTAGGAACTGCTGTTGATTATCTAAATAATATCGGTTTTCACAATATTCAAAAGCAGGAAGAAAAACTATTAGAACACGCTACAAAACGTTTGTTAGAAATTGAAGGTCTGAAAATTTACGGAACCGGAAAAAATAAAGCTTCGGTAGTTTCGTTTAATATTGATGGAATTCATCCTTATGACATTGGTTCAATTATTGATAAATTAGGAATTGCAGTTAGAACTGGACATCATTGTGCTCAGCCTATTATGACCTTTTTCTGTATTCCCGGAACCATTCGTGCTTCATTTTCTTTCTACAATACTATTGAGGAAATTGACGTAATGGTTGAAGCGGTTAAGAAGGCAAAAACCATGTTAAGCTAAAAAAAATTATGAAAATATTATCTTTATTACTGCTTACTATTATTATTGGAACGAGCTGTTCAAGCCAAAAAGCAAACGATATGACAGCAACACAAATGGAATATTCTGCGGTTTCTCGTGGTTTTTACAAAAAGATAATTGTTGAAAATAAAACAGTTTCGGTTATCAACGGCAAAAATACTGAACCGGTTAAAACCAAAATAAGTGATGCAAAATGGAAACAGATTGAAACCGAATTCTTAAAGATTGATGTTGAGAAAATTCCAACTTTAAAAGCTCCAACCGAAAAACGTTTTTATGATGGAGCTGCAATTGGAAACTTAAAGGTAATTCAGAATCAGAAAACATATGAAACGCAAGGTTTTGACAATGGTTATCCTCCGAAGGAAATAGAAAAATTAGTAAATTTACTTGTTGATTTTACGAAAGAATAATTATGACAATAAAAGAGATACAAAACGAAATAATAGACGAATTTTCGATGTTCGACGATTGGATGCAACGTTATGAATACATCATCGAATTGGGAAAAAGTCTTCCGTTAATCAAAGAAGAATACAAAACTGAAGAGAATTTAATCAAAGGCTGTCAATCTAAAGTTTGGTTGCAAGGCGAACAAAATGACGATAAAATTGTTTTTACTGCAGATAGTGATGCGATTTTAACCAAAGGAATTATTGCCATTTTAATCCGTGCTTTCTCTAATCAAAAAGCAGAAGATATTATAAACGCCGACACTCAATTTATTGATGACATTGGATTAAAAGAACATTTGTCTGCCACTCGTGCAAATGGATTGGTATCGATGATTAAAAACATCAAAATGTACGCTTTAGCTTTTGATGCAAAAAACAAAAATTAATTTTTCCGCCACGAATTCCACAAATTAACACGAATTAAGAATATTTATTTAGCCTAAAAATTGGTGATAATTCGTGAAATTCGTGGCAAAAAAAACAAAAATAAAAAACAACAATGGAACAAGAAATAGACACAAACGAATTAGGAGAATCAATTGTAAAAGTTTTAAAAAGCATTTACGACCCGGAGATTCCTGTTGATATTTACGAATTAGGATTGATTTATGACGTAATGGTAAATACTGATTATGAAGTAAAAATCCTAATGACATTAACATCCCCAAACTGTCCGGTTGCGGAAAGTTTACCAAGAGAAGTAGAAGAAAAAGTAAAAACAATAGAACACATAAAAGATGTTGATGTTGAGATTACTTTTGATCCGCCTTGGAGTAAAGATTTAATGAGCGAAGAAGCAAAATTAGAATTAGGAATGCTTTAATTAGTCATAAAGTCGAAAGTCATAAAGTCTTAATAACAAACTTTATGACTTTCGACATTCGACTTTAAGACTTCATATAATGGAAGAAATTATCAATAAAGTTGCCAATAGTGCCTTAGAAGTTTTTGATCTTGAGGATTATTATCCTAAAGGAATGCGTGTACAAATTGACATTTCGCAATGGCTTTTAGAAGGTTTTCTATTAAAAGAAAAAGACTTTAGAGAACATCTCAAAAACCACGATTGGTCACAATATCAAGATCAGTACGTGGCTGTCAATTGCAGTACAGATGCAATCGTTCCTGCCTGGTCTTCGATTTTAGTTGCGATTCAATTAGCTCCTTACGCAAAAAAAGTTGTTAACGGGACTATAGAAGATTTAGATGCCTCTTTGTATGAAGAACTTTTAGGCAATCTTGACTATTCAGAATATAAAGGCAAACCTGTTATTATTAAAGGCTGTTCAAAAAAACCAGTTCCTACCAGAGCTTATATTTTGGCCGCTACTTATTTGCAGCCTTTTGCAAGAAGCATTATGTATGGAGAAGCTTGTTCAGCAGTACCTTTATACAAAGAAGCTAAGAAATAACTTTCTTTTAGAGTCAATAATTCCAAACCTTATAACGGTTTTTAGTATATTTGTTCTTACACATTTAAACTATATACCATGAGAAAGCTAACGTTATTACTTTTTATTTTAGCGAACTTAACTTTTGTTCAAGCCCAAAATTCAGAAAAAGAATTAATTCAGAATACTGAAAAAGCAGTAAAGAAAATAAACGATACTATTGAAGGGGAAGGTTGGAAAGCAAAAGGAACAGTTTCTCTTTTACTAAACCAATCTAGCTTTAATAATTGGATTGCCGGTGGTGAAGACAGTTTCTCAGGAACTTTGGGGATCAACTATGATTTCAATTATAAAAAAGACGATATTACCTGGGATAATAAAGTTTTAGCTTCTTACGGACTTTTACAAACTAAAAATGCCGACTATGAAAAAAAGACTGATGACCGTCTGGAATTCAATTCCATTGTAGGAAAAAGAGCTTTTGGTCAATGGTATTATTCTTATTTCCTGAATTTCAGAACTCAATTTTCAACGGGCTATTTGTACGGAAAAGATGAGAACGGAAAAGAAATCAGAACCGAAAATACACAATTCATGTCTCCGGGTTATCTCACGACCGGTCCCGGTATTTATTGGACTAAAGACGATAATCTGAAGATAAATTTTGCTCCTCTAACTTCTAAATTTACTTTTGTTGACGGTGCTTATACATCAGGAATCGATCAGGCTACTGGTTTACCATATGTTGATGGAGATTACTTTGGCGTAGATGCTAACAAAACTATGCGTTACGAATTGGGTTTCTATGCTTCTGTTTATTACAAATTGGCGATAATGACGAACGTAACTGCCGAAAATACCTTGAATCTTTATTCTAACTATTTAGAAGATCCACAAAATGTAGATATCAATTATTCCTTGAATATTATCATGAAAGTAAACAAATTTTTATCTGCTAATTTATCTTTTCAAACGATTTATGATGACAATGCTTTTAGTGGTTTTCAAACCAGAGAAGTATTTGGGTTAGGGGTTAATTTCGGATTCTAATTCAAAGGCTGCCTAAAAATTTACCGCTAAGTCTAAGATTTTTAGCTGGGCTGAAATAATCTCTTCGTGAAATTAAGAAATTTCAACTTAAAAATTAACTTTACAAACATAGAAGCACGCAAATATTTTTTATATGCAAGGTTTTATAAAAACACAAAGTTCGCAAAGCTGGATGTTGAACCAGCTTTGCGAACTTCGTGTTTTCTAAACTTACTGCAAAATAAAAATCTTAGCACTCTTTGCGGTAAAAATTTTTATTTATTCCTCATCATCTTGTTCTTCTTCTTTCTCGATTGCATCTTTATAATCCGGATACAAAAATTTATTATACGGGAATCTGGTGATATGAATCTGACGAACTGCTTCGTAAACCACTTCTCTGAATTCCTCAAAATTTTCTTTTTGTGTAGCCGAAATAAACAATGCTTTGCTTTGACCAACATTACTCATCCAGGTTTGTTTCCATTCCTCAAGTGTATAATGTTTTCTTGTTTTTTCGGTAATCAAATCATCCTCGTCAATTGTCAAATGTTTGTAGGCATCAATTTTATTAAAAACCATAATAGTTGGCTTGTCATTACTTTTGATTTCTAACAAAGTCTTATTTACGGACTCAATATGATCTTCAAAATCAGGATGTGAAATATCTACAACATGCAATAGCAAATCGGCTTCACGAACTTCATCAAGCGTACTTTTAAAAGAATCTACCAATTGTGTTGGCAATTTTCTAATAAAACCTACGGTATCTGATAATAAAAATGGCAAGTTTTTAATTACCACTTTTCGAACCGTTGTATCAAGAGTTGCGAATAATTTATTCTCAACAAAAACATCACTTTTACCAACTGCATTCATTAATGTCGATTTCCCAACATTTGTATATCCTACAAGAGCCACACGAACCATTGCGCCGCGATTACTGCGCTGCACGCCCATTTGTTTGTCGATAGTTTTTATCTTCTCTTTTAATAATGCAATACGGTCACGAACAATACGTCTGTCTGTTTCAATCTCAGTTTCACCAGGTCCACGCATTCCAATACCACCTTTTTGACGCTCAAGGTGAGTCCACATACCAGAAAGTCTAGGCAATAAATATTGACATTGCGCTAATTCTACTTGCGTTCTTGCATAAGATGTTTCGGCTCTCTGAGCAAAAATATCCAGAATAAGGTGCGTCCTGTCTAAGATTTTACAATCTATAATTTTAGATATATTTTTTTGCTGAGATGGTGATAATTCATCATCAAAAACTAAAGTCGATATGTCGTTTTCTTTTACAAAAAGATTTATTTCCTCAATTTTCCCTGTTCCAACAAAAGTCTTAGGATTTGGGCGTTCCATTTTTTGAGAAAAGCGTTTTATAACTTCACCGCCAGCGGTAAAAGTCAAAAACTCTAATTCATCAAGATATTCGTTAAGTTTTTCTTCACTTTGATTTTGAGTTACAATACCAACAATAGCAGTTCTCTCAAAATTTATAATTTCTTTTTCTATCATAGCTTTGAATAAGGTGCAAATTTAATGATTTGTAAGGTACTAACGCTTATAGAATTTCTTTTTTAAGTTCTATTTAGAAAAATTAGTATTGCTGTAAAAAACTAACCATTTAGAAATTATGAATTGTTAGGGTTTAATCTTCACAAAACTTAATATCTAAATGGTTTCAAGTACTTAAAATGACGATTTTTACTCGTAAATAAAAGATTTTTCTGTTTTTACAATTCCGTTTTCTTCGATTTGTGAACAAGAAATAGGATAGTTTAATTTATTGTATTTGAATTTTCTGCTCACACCAACTAAAACTGTAGATGATGGGCTAAAGTTCATTTCATTATTATAGGAGATCGCTTCAAAACTAAACTCTTCTTCATGATAAGAAATCATTGGTACAATTATTTTGTAATTATCACCAAACAAGCTTTGAACAATTAGTTGGTCTACAGATTTTTTATCATCAAAAGTATATGTTTTAGATATTTTATCTCCTACAAGACCTTTGTGCTTTATAACATTGTCATTAACGTAAACATATTCTATTTTACCAATAATAGCTTTGTTTCTATCTCTTGATGTACGTCGAACAATGATTCCATTTTCGACAATATATTCGATATCATCAACTAAATTCTGGTGATTGGTACTCTTTTTAGTAATTACTTTTACTCTTGCTCCTTCATAGCCAAAAGTTACAGTTTTAGTAATGTAGTCATTACCTTCCTGATATTTCTTTACAAATTTTATAATGTTGTTATCCGCATCATAAGTATAGTTTACAACTTCTTTCCAGTCGCTTCCAATCTTATCTTTTACGGTCATGTCAAGCAATCCTTTTGTATTGTAAAAAAAATGCTGAACAACATCAGATGTGGTAATCGTTTGTATTTTTCCGTCTTTAAAAACAACTGTTTTATTTACAATTTCACCATCTTTTGAGTTTTGGTAATTTGTTTTTACAATATTAATTTGTTTTAATCTAACAGGTGCATTTTGATCCTGGCTGTGCAATAAGCATGGAAAAACCATCATCATGATGGCAATAAAGTAGGTTTTCATATTTTTGTATCGATTTGGGGTGACCAAAATACAAAATTCAATTAAATTTTAACAGTTTAAAACTTAAAAACAATATACTATTAAATTATCATCTAAAAATCAGCACTTTAATTTCATTTTTAAAAATTGAATGCGCTACTTTTCACCAAAAATTTTAACATCATCAACCATAAAAGCACCATTTAATGTTTTGTCTTTACCAGAACCTATATATTTAAATGCAATATGAACATTTCCTGAATAAGCTGATAAATCTATTCCGCCTGAGCTTATAAATTTTCTGGTGGGTGTAGAAAGCGAAGGTAAATTTGCTTCTAACTTCGTCCACTTTGCTTTTGTAATATTTGAGCCGTCAAAATTACTGGAGATATAAACTTCTAAAGAATTTAATGGCGAATCAACTTTAAGATCATGTTGCGCACTTCTAAAGGAAAACACCGCGTTTTTATAAGTCGTTAAATTGATTTTTGGGGTAACAAGCCACGCTATATTTTCTGCCGCTGTTGTACTTGTTGTATTAAATTCAGCATATCCGTTTCCGGCATACAACATGCTTTTCCATAATTTTGAAGCTTTTTCTACAATGTTACTCCAACCCGGAAGCGCAAAATTTACATTGTTTTTTACGGATTGAAAATCTTCTGCAAAAAACGGAACTGTTCTTTTTCCGTTCATTACCAAATCTTTTTCTGATCTGATCATCAATTGGTAATCCGTTCCAAATTTTGTCAAAACCCCTCTGACTTTTCCGCTTCCTTCAGGTACAGGATTATCTGCAAAACTGGCATAACTACTCGTTCTAAAAATTATTTGGTTACCTGTTTTATCACGAAGATTCCAATTTGTAGCACCTCCAACATTGTTTGATTCTTCAAAATAATGACGCCCAATTGCCGCTTCTGCAAATTGTACATCATTTAATTCTACCAAAGTGTTAAGCCTTGCGTCGTTTAATGCTTCTTCTATAGAAATAGATTCAACCAATTCGTTTTCATCAATTACTGTACATGAGGCATTCAGAACATTTTTATAATCATTTTGCGAAACTCTTCCAATTGTAGGATCGCCGGCATTACTTACATACAAACTTCCAATTCGCATACCTTCAAAATACAAATCTGTAAATTGATTTTTAAGCTTTATATACACTTTGTTCCCGACACGAAAATCAATATAAGTATTTGAAACATCGACCGGAATACTAAATCCTATTGCCGGCGTTTTATCTGTTGCCAGAGTTTGAAAAGAAATTGCCTTAAAAAAATTACCTCCTTCATCGCTGGAAACAACATAAGCCTCAATTGTATCATCGTAACTATATAGTTTTGGAACTGATCCTGAAAGATCTTTTACTTTTTGAACTGTTTGATTTAATGCTAGATCAGGTTGTGTACATGCTAATTTCGGGATTTCAACTTCATTATTACAACCACAAAAAATAAGGAATGACAATGCAAAAAAGGCAATTAAAAATTTATTTTTCATTTTAAATGTGTTTTAAAGATTACAAACTAATGGCAAGATTCACGAAATAAGTACGTCCGTATCCATAAAAATATTTAGGACCAAATGATGGTGTTCCACTCGAAACATCTTGATTAAGCGCTCTGAAATTTGCATTTCGTGCTTGTTCAAAACCCCCGGTTTTATAAGTAAGATTAAATACATTACTTACGCTGGCAAAAAGCCCAATATACTTTCCGGACAAACGCCAGGATTTGCCTCCTGTAATATTTACTAATGAAATGGGATCAAACTTTTCTTGTTTTAATAAAGCCGACGCTCGTTGCTCTGTCGCTTCTGGAAAAACCAAACCACTTATTGGATTTTTATAAAACCTCGCTGTTCTGGCAATGGGCGAAACATCAATATAACTCTCTGTCAGATAATTAATGTTTGCTCCTAACCACCAATATTTTGGATCTCGATATTCTAATCCTATTGAATATGCTTGTTGTGGCATACCGGATTGTTTATAGTTTTTAAGATAGGATTCTCCAAAATCAAATGTTGTTTGTGTATCGCCCTTTGCAGCATTGGCATCATTTGTTATCGAAACATTTGGATTACTATTGTAGGTATAATTACCATAAGCAGCAGACAAAGTGCTCTTTAATGTTGATGAAATTTGGTATTCAAAACTTAGTTCTGCTCCAATATTTTTCTTGTCCAAATGTGTTAACGTCTCACTTACAAATGCATCTGTATTGTTGTAACTCGAACCTCTGTCAAAAATCCCTTCTGCATAGAAAAAGGAAGTTTTCGTAGTGTTTTTTATTAAAGTATAATAAACCGTTGTGCGGATTTTAAGTTTGGGAGAACGGAAAACATAATTCGCCTCGGCACTGCTTATATTTTCATTTTCAACGCCATCAACAACTGAATTATTCAAACGGGAATTTGCAAAAGTATTCCTGAGTGAAGGCGCTCTTGTAAGATGCATTCCGTTAAAAAACAACAATTGCTTACCTGAAATTTTATACGTGAACCCTCCTTTGAATCCAAAATTTTCATAACTCACTTTTTGACTCTTACCGAGAGAAGATGTTGGATAAATTCCGTTTTGATATAAACCTTCCCTTTGATAATTTGAAACTGAATAAGTTTGTCCTAAATAAAAATCAATTTTGTTATAATTGAATTTAAACTGTGTGAAAGCATCAATTGTGGTAGCTAAAAAATTAAAATTATAACCGTAAATATCTCCTTTTTTTACTTGGCGATTTGGATTTTGTAAATCAGATTGCGCCTGATCTCCGCTGTAAAATGCGTCGATATCTTCAAAATATTCACCTCCAAGTAAATCCAAAAGAGATTGAAATTGATGTGATTTCAAATTCCTAAATGTGATTCCGCCATCAAAAGCGCTATTCTCCGTTATTTGAATGTTTAGGTTTGTATTGGCTGCAAATGTTTTGTCATCTGTTCGATCTTCATACAAAACATAATGACTTTTTGAGGGTTTGTAACCTGTAATATTTCCTTCAGAATTTAGTATTGGTTGCTGATTGGCTTGGTACAATTCATCCCAATTGATCTGAGAATTTTCCAGAAATAGTGTTTTATTTTTTTCTGCACTTATATAATCGGGAGTAAAATCTCCTGAAAATTCTCCCTGATCTTTTGCGTACAATGATGTGTAGTAGCTTGGTAGTTTCCTATAATAAGTAGGATCCGGACTATTTGCATTTTGATAATCGATCGTACTGTTGCCAACCTGACCAAATTGATACATTACGCTGGAATTCAGGTTTGCTTTTTCATTTATTTTAAAATAATGATTTAGCATTAATAACGGTTCTTCGACTTTTTTTACTCTTGCATTTCGTTTTTCTCCATTCTGAAAACCCCAATATGAATTGTATTTTTCACTGGTTAATTGAATCACTTCATCTGTACTCGCTGAATTTTTCCCGCGGGAACTTGGGGTATAAAATCCTGTAAAATTTAGCGAATGTTTATTGCTTAATTTTTTTTCGATACTTATAAAAAAAGATTCGGCATCAAAAGTAGTTCCTTCAAAATAACCTTCATTTGCGAGACGTTTTCCTGCCGAAATTGTATATGCCCATCCGGCAGAATTCATACCCGAAGCATAAGTGCCAATGGCGCGCCAATTATAAGTTGTATTGCTTCCGGAAAACGACAATCTTGTTCCTTTTCTATATGTTGAAGCACGTGTCGAAATTTGTTGTGTTCCCAATATTCCTCCAAAGGAAAAATTTGAAGCCGCGGCTCCAACAGAAAATTCCTGATTCCTGAGCACATCATTTAAACCTCCCCAATTACTCCATTGTGGTCGCCCATCATAAATTTTATTCATGACCATACCATTAAGCATCATGGCTCCGTTTTCGCTGTCTAAACCGCGAACTCTAAATCGGGCTTGACCCCAATTGAAAGCTGACGCTTGCATAAAAGCATCTTTTGAAGATTGTAAAAGTCCGGAAGTCATTTCAGAGGAGCTATTATCATCAGATAAATCGCTGTCTAATAATGTGATTAAAGTTGCCGGAGCACTATCTAAAAAATTATCTTCTAATTGTACTATTCCAAGATTGACCATTTGTCCCGGATTTGAATTTATTTTTAGAAGTAAATCTTTATAACCCTGACTGTGAAGCAATAATAATTGCTGTCCTTTTATGGAAGAATGCAATTCAAATTTTCCTTGTGAATTGGTGAGTTGCGTGACAGAAGAGTTTTGGATACTTACAACAACATTTTCAATAGGACTTTGAGTTTTTGCATCGATTACAATTCCCAAAAAAGTAGTTTCTTGTTGTGCAAAAGCAACTCCGAAAGACAATAAAATAAAAAACAGCATGTAATTTTTTCCCATGAAGAACCCAATTTACTTTGATAATTAGTTTTCAGAATGAATGCTTTGAATTTCAAATCATTTCGATTCTTACATCAAAAGATAAAATTGGTCTTTGGAAGACATTGGTAAATTTCAGAATCAAATAAATAGATTCGAAAATTCAAATATAGATAAAAAATATTAATAAAGTAATTTCTTACTAATTTTAACATGTCTGGAAAGTTTATTTACAGACAAGCCATGAATTGAAAGCAAATATATCTGTGATAATCTGCTTTATCCGTACATCCGATAGCTATCGGGAGTGGGCAATAAATTATGCTGTAGTTCTAATTTTAGAAACCATAAAGGCAATCAAAACGCCAAAGATTCCGATAAAAGCAAAAGAAAACTGAAGTCCAAAACTTTCAGCAACATGACCAATTACCGGAGGTCCCATCAGGAAACCAAGAAAACTAACGCTCGAAACTATCGTTAAGGCTTCTCCGGGCGGAACCGTTGGATTTTTCCCTGCTATACTATAAACGGTAGGAACAATAGTTGCAACGCCTAAACCAACTGCCATAAAAGCAATAGTACACGGTATAATATAAGGAAGAAAAACGGCGGTGAAAAGTCCGGCAGAAATCATCACGCCACTAATTTGCATGACGCGTTCACGACCAAATTTATTGATAAGTCCATCACCTAAAAATCTGCCGCTTGCCATCATAATCATGAAGGATGTATAACCTAAAATTACCAAAGCTCCGGGTGCTTTTACAATATCTTTAAAGTAAACTCCGCTCCAGTCAAACATTACGCCTTCGCTCGCCATGCTGCAAAATCCTATAACACCAAGCCAAAGTAAAGAACTATCCGGTTTTGCAAATAACTTTTTCTTTTCAGCCGATTTATGTTTTATTTTTTCTTTGGCTTTGACCAAAAATTTAAAATTAAAAGCAACCATTATAAGGACAACTCCTCCAACAATCAAGAAATGATGAAGTGGTGTAAGTTTTAAAGTCAACATTCCTAAACCAACCAAAGCTCCTGTAAATCCGGCAAAACTCCACATGCCGTGAAATGCCGACATGATTGTTTTTTTGAAAAGTACTTCAGTATAAACTCCTTGTGTATTTACAGCGATATTGGCTAGATTTCCGAAGATTCCAAATAGAAATAATCCCAACGATAATTGCAATGCTGATGTTGCCAAACCTAAATTCGCCAGACATAAAACATACATTATTAAAGAGAAAACAAGAATTCTGTGACTCCCGAACTTGGTTACCATTTTTCCTGAAAAGGGCATAATGATCAATTGTCCCATTGGAAGTGCAAAAAGTATGGAACCCAAATCGCCTTCGGTTAAATGTAAAGCGGTTTTAATGTCCGGAATTCTGCTTGCCCAGGTTGCAAAACTTAATCCCATCCCGAAATAAAACATTCCTACAGCAATACGAATCCGGTTTAAATAAGAGGCTTTTGCTTCTCTGTAAACTTTCTTGA
Organism: Flavobacterium psychroterrae; assembly: GCF_018380615.1. GTDB lineage: Bacteria > Bacteroidota > Bacteroidia > Flavobacteriales > Flavobacteriaceae > Flavobacterium > Flavobacterium psychroterrae. The sequence continues at coordinate 183,345 of NZ_JAGYVZ010000003.1, forward strand.
TTTTCCCTTTGGTTTGGAATAGCGATAATGGATTGAAATCTATCAAAATAATGCATTTTAGGTTTGACAGCATAAAAGTACTAAAAAGCTACTTTAAAGACTATAAAACCCTACTGGTTCCTAAATTTATAACGTTATATGTTTATAAATTTTTTTTTAAGGGTATTAAGGTTCTGAAGAGCAAAGGGCCAAAGGTTTTTTTGTAGAGGTACATTGCAGTGTGTGTCAGTTGCCTGTTAGGGTGTTCTTTTTTGCCACAGATTAAACGATTAAAAATGATTTAAAAAACCTGTGTTAATCTGTTTTATCCGTAAAACCCGTCGGCAAATTAATACGCAAAAAAAAAGAGACGCACTGCTGTGCGCCTCTACGGTCTCCATTAGGATATTTATTTTTACTACACATTTAGGATTAAAAAAAAATCTGTGTAAATCCGTTTTATTCTTCAAATCTGTGGGTAAATTTTAAAACCCGTGGGTAAAATTTTCTATAAATTAATTACTGTTCTTTGTGCGTTGCTTGCAATTGCCGCTTCGATAATCTGCATTACTTTTACACCATCTTGCGCTGTTACCGGCTCTAATTTATTGTTGGCAATTGATTCATAAACACCATCAAAAAAGGAGAAATAATTTCCCTGAAGCGTTGGGATTTTTTCCTTGATTTCTTTTCCGTTAACTTCTGTATGTAAAAGTCCTTGCAGGGATTCTAATTCTGTTCCCCAGGAATCCAAGTTTGGTTTTTTGCCTAGTTTTAAATCATCTTCCTGAACATCTCCGCGGGGTTTTAAAAAAGATCCCTTTTTACCGTGAATGGTATATGCCGGATTTGCTTCTTTAACAAAAAAACTGGCTTTTAATCTAACTCTGAAATCTTCATAAATTAGTAATAAATCCATCCAGTCATCGACTAAAGAATTTTCTCTGGTATACCGAATATCCGCAAAAACCGACTTTGGTAAACCAAATAAACAAGCTGCCTGATCGATTAAATGCGGTCCTAAATCTTTTAAGATTCCGGCTCCGTCGTTAACGGTTTCCTTATGCGATTTCGGACTTAATAATGGATTGTATCTGTCAAAATGGAATTCTGCTTCAACTAAATCTCCTAAAGTTTTTTCAGTAATTACTTTTTGAACGGTTTTAAAATCGCTGTCCCATCTTCTGTTTTGGAAAACGGCTAATTTCACTCCTTTTTCTGCTGCGATTGCTGCTAATTCTTCGGCTTCAGCCACAGTTGTAGTAAATGCTTTTTCTACAACGGCGTGTTTTCCTGCCAGTAATACTTTTTTAGCGTATTCGTAATGCGTTCCTACAGGTGTATTTACAATTACTAAATCGACATCATCTGCTAATAAATCATCTATTGTTGGATAACTTTTTACAGTTGGATAATCATCCTGAATTAGTTTTTTGCTTCTTTCCCAAGATCCTAATAATTCAAATCCCTGATGTATGTTTAAAAACGGAGCGTGAAAAACTTTTCCCGACATTCCGTATGATAATAGTGCTGTTTTTATTTTTTGCATTTTTGTTGTGTTTGGTTTTTGCCACAGATTATTGTGATAAACTTATTTTTTTTTTCGCCACGAATTTCACAAATTTTCACTAATTGTATTGGGTTTAAAACTTTAAAATTGAATTAGAATTCGTGATAATTCGTGAAATTCGTGGCAACCTTTTTAGATCATTTTATTTCGATAGCTATCTTAAGTGCCAAAAAAATATTAGATCTTAGCTCTTTCATATTGTTTTGGCCATTGTATATCGTCACTTAATTCTTTGGCAAAACTTAAAGGTAAATTTGGGTTTCTTAAAGATTCTCTGGCAAATAAAATTAAATCAGCCTGATTGTTTTCTAAAATAGTTTCGGCTTGATGTGCTTCGGTAATTAAGCCAACTGCGCCTGTTAGAACTGAAGCTTCTTTTTTAACTTTCTCTGCAAACTGAACCTGATATCCTGGTTTTAATTCTATTTTTTGATGTGAAACTAATCCGCCTGATGAAACATCGATTAGGTCAACTCCTTTTTCTTTTAATATAGCCGAAAGTTTTACAGATTCTTCTGGATTCCATCCGCCTTCTGCCCAATCTGTAGCTGAAATTCTAACAAACAAAGGCAAATCTGAAGGCCATTCTGACTGAACTGCTGCTACAATTTCTAAAGTAAATCGGATTCTGTTTTCAAAACTTCCTCCATATTCATCAGTTCTCACATTGGTTAACGGAGACAAAAACTGGTGCAATAAATAACCATGTGCGCCATGAATTTCCATCACTTTATATCCGGCCTGAACAGCTCTTTTTGTTGCTGTTTTAAAATCTGAGATTACTTTCTGGATTCCGTTTTTGTCTAAAGCTTCCGGAAGAAATGGTTCATCATCATGATACGGAATCGCGCTTGCCGAAACCGTTTGCCATCCGCCCTGAGCGAAATCTAACTTTTTATTGCCTTCCCAAGGAGCTGAAACACTTGCTTTTCGTCCTGCATGTGCCAACTGAATTCCTGGAATCGAATTTTGAGAAACTATAAATTCGTTGATCGTTTTTAGTTTTTCGATGTGCTCGTCTTTCCAGATTCCAAGATCTGAAGGCGAAATTCTGGCTTCGGGGGAAACTGCTGTCGCTTCCTGAATAATTAAAGCCGCTCCGCCACTGGCACGACTTCCTAAATGAACTAAATGCCAATCGTTTGCAAATCCGTCAACTGACGAATACTGGCACATGGGCGAAATAACGATTCTGTTTTTTAAGGTGATTTTTTTTATAGTAAGTGAAGAAAATAATATTGAAGCCATAATTGTAACTTTTAATGGTTTTACACTACTTATTAAGTACAATAGTGTTTGAAAAAGTAAAGTTAAAGCTTCTTTGCAAAAGGAGAAATCTAAATGTTTATTAATTAACAAACATTTAAATTAAGTCTTATTGTACAAAAAGTTCCTTTTCAATTTCTGAAAAATGAATCTTTTCGAACTCCTGTATATTTTTGCTTTTTAACAGAAAAATTTTATCACAATCTTTATAAAGAATTTCTAAAATATGAGATGAAATAAAAATAATACTTCTTTTTGAAAGTTCTCTAATATAATTCATCAATAGATAATTAGATTCTAAATCAAGCCCGTTAAATGGTTCATCTAAAATATAGATTAAAAATTCTTTTTGAAAAACGGCATTGAGGTAGGTTTTCTTTTTCATACCTGTAGAAAACTCTCGTATTAATTGATTTTCAGGAACATGAAATAAAGGCTGAAATCTTGATTTTTTTAAATCTAATAAGTGAGCATAAAAATAATAGAATTCCTTTGCCGTAAGTTCACCGTAAATTGTGGGTTCTGTAGGAATCCAGGCTGTATTTTGCAGTAAAACCTTCTCGTTATTAATGATGCAATTTCCCTGAAATTTTTCAAGACCCAACATGCATTTAAAAAGTGTCGTTTTTCCGTGACCATTTTTACCTATAACGCCATAAATACCAGGTTTATCAATATTTATTTTTATATTTTCTAATATAATATGATCGTTGTATTTTTTTTGGTCAATATGAATCGTCAGCATGTTTTTATGATATTTAATTTTTCTATCGCTTTTTTATATATAAATGGCACGACTAAAATAGGAATACCAAATAGAAAAATGTTCGAAGCAATGAAGAAAGAAAAGGTAATTTGATGTAAAAAATTATTGTCAAAATAAATATACTTAAAGAATACGTTGACTAAAGGAGGGATAAAAATAATTAAAGCAAACAATAATTTTTCCCATTGCTGAAAGAAACATAACATTATGAAAACTGGAATTATTAAATAAGTGGTATTGATAAATGTACTTTTTAATTGATAGAATAAATATTTACCGGCGCTAAAAGGATTAATACTGATCTCTTCTCTCTTTTCTCTTTCGAAAGATGGAATACACGCAATAAAGGACAAAACAAAAAATACCAGCAAAATAAGATTCTCATTTTTATAAATTACTGCTACATAAATCAAAGCAAGCAAAAACGGAAATACATAAATAAGTTTATATGTTCGAAATACAATATGCCAATGTATATTAAATAAATCAAAAGGGTATCGAACTATTTTTAGATTTAATCTTGGTGCATTTATTAATAGTATTTTGAATAACAGAATTCCAGGAATAACAATGAATTCCTTCTTTGCTGCTAACACTAAATAAAAAGGAAGGGAATAAATAATATATTCTGTCAACAGAATGGTTTTGTAATTTTTTTTCAGTTTTAAGATTTCAATATCTCTTCTTTGTAAATGATAGGCAATTATATCAACAAAAAAAAGCGGCATATAATTGCGAAAAGATTCGTAATTTTTATACACTAAAAATGCAGTAGCAAAATACAGCAGCACTATTAAAAACACAGCCAGATGATCATCTTTAGAAACTAATTTTCTAAAACGAACAAGAAACAAATAATGTAAAATTTTTATCAATGCTTTTTTATGAATTTTAATGTTTAGACAACAAGTTTCAAATATACAAATTCACTTAGGAGAATTATATTATTGTAACATTATCTCCGAATGAGTTACTTATAGGTAAGAACAATTTAACTTTACTTAATTTATAGAAAAGTTAAGGTCAATTATTAACAAGAATTTAAAACCTTAAGTATTATCTTGCGGTCTTAAATTAAAATAGAAACGTTACTTTTGTGCGTTAAATTACGAACTAAAAATACAAAATGGATATAGTTATCAAACTCTCTCAATTTCTATTGAGTTTATCTTTACTTATTATTCTTCACGAATTAGGGCATTTTATCCCCGCAAAATTATTTAAAACAAGAGTCGAAAAATTTTACTTATTTTTTGATGTTAAATATTCTCTATTAAAAAAGAAAATTGGAGAAACAGAATACGGAATTGGTTGGTTACCGCTTGGAGGTTACGTAAAAATCTCCGGAATGATCGACGAAAGCATGGACAAAGAACAAATGGCTTTACCACCTCAACCGTGGGAATTTCGTTCTAAACCAGCGTGGCAACGTTTAATTATCATGTTAGGCGGCGTTACGGTAAACTTTATTTTGGCGTTTATCATATATATAGGTATGGCGTTTGCTTATGGTGATACGTATGTGGCTAATGCTGATTTAAAAGATGGAATTTTAGTTGATAATCCTGCAATGCTTAAAGCTGGATTTAAAACCGGTGATAAATTGATTTCTATTGATGGTAAAAAGGTGGAGAATTTCGACAAGGAATTAAACATGAATATCATCATTTCTAAGCAAGTCCTGGTGGAAAGAAACGGACAACAACAAACTATTAATATCCCTAATGATTTTGTTGATCAGTTATCAAAACAGGAAAAAGGTTTATTAGTTAACATTCGTGTTCCTTTTGCGATTGCAAAAGTTGCTGATGAATCTGTTAACAAAAATTTAAAACCAAAAGATTTGATTCTTTCTCTTAACGGAGAAAAAGTAAAATATTTTGATGAAGCAAAAACGATTTTAAACAAGAACAAGGGAAAAACAATTCCTGCAGTTGTATTGCGTGATTTAAAAGAAACACCAATTACCGTTAAAGTTTCTAATGAAGGAACGTTAGGCGTAATTGCAGGTGGATTAGACATGGCTTCTTTAGAAAAATTAGGATACTATAAAATCAGCACTAAGGAATACAGTTTCTTTGAATCAATTCCTGTGGGATTAACAAAAGGTAAGGATCAATTAGTAAGTTACGGAAAACAGCTTAAAATGATTTTTAATCCTGAAACAAAAGCGTACAAACAAGTAGGTGGTTTTGCGGCGATTTTTAACATTTTTCCGAGTTCTTGGAGCTGGGAAGTTTTCTGGTCAATCACTGCTTTATTGTCAATTATGCTTGGAGTTATGAATTTATTGCCAATTCCGGCGCTTGATGGTGGTCATGTGATGTTTTTATTATACGAAATTATTAGTGGCAGAAAACCAAGTGATAAATTCCTAGAGAACGCACAAATGGTTGGCTTTGTTTTACTTATAGCACTACTACTGTTTGCTAACGGAAACGATATTTACAAGGCAATTGTAGGCAAGTAAAAAAAAATTATAAAAAGTGTGAAAATATTTTTGAGAAACTAAAAAATCCTCTATATTTGCACTCGCTAAAAAGAGCAACAACTTCCTCCTTAGCTCAGTTGGTTAGAGCATCTGACTGTTAATCAGAGGGTCCTTGGTTCGAGCCCAAGAGGGGGAGCAACTTTTTTTAGCAAACATATTTACCTTTAAGGTGATTCCTTCTTAGCTCAGTTGGTTAGAGCATCTGACTGTTAATCAGAGGGTCCTTGGTTCGAGCCCAAGAGAGGGAGCTTATTTAATACCACTTACAAATTGTAAGTGGTATTTTTTTTTGCCCAAAAACAATTACGCAAAAACTTTGTCATTCGACTGAAGAGAGAAATCACACGAGTAACTCTACAAAGATTGGCAATTATGATTACGGAATTTCTAGTGTGATTTCTCCCTTCAGTCGAAATGAAAAGATAGTCTACACAAGCTGTGTCATTCTGAGGAACGAAGAATCTCCGCAAGAAATTCGACAAAGTTTGCGCTTACCAATTGCCACGGAGCTACTTTCGGAGATTCTTCGTTCCTCAGAATGACAAACCAGGCGTGAAAAAGCTAACGGGATAAAACAGGATTAAGCGCAATTAAAAGTCATGGATCAGTAAAACAATTATTCATAAACTTTGTCATTCAAAGAAACGAGAAATCACACGAGTAACTCTACAAAGATTGGCAATTATGATTACGGAATTTCTAATGTGATTTCTCCCTTCAGTCGAAATGAACAAAAAGATAGTCTACACAAGCTGTGTCATTCTGAGGAACGAAGAATCTCCGCAAGAAACTCGACAAAGTTTGCGCTTACCAATTGCCACGGAGCTACTTTCGGAGATTCTTCGTTCCTCAGAATGACAAACTAGAAGTGAAAAAGCTAACGGGATAAAACAGGATTAAGCGCAATTAAAAGTCATGGCTCAGTAAAACAATTACGCAAAAACTTTGTCATTCGACTGAAGAGAGAAATCACACGAGTAACTCTACAAAGATTGGCAATTATGATTACGGAATTTCTAATGTGATTTCTCCCTTCAGTAGAAATGAACAAAAAGATAGTCTACACAAGCTGTGTCATTCTGAGGAACGAAGAATCTCCGCATGAAACTCGACAAAGTTTGCGCTTACCAATTGCCACGGAGCTACTTTCGGAGATTCTTCGTTCCTCAGAATGACAAACCAGGCGTAAAAAAGCTAACGGGATAAAACAGGATTAAGCGCAATTAAAAGTCATGGATCAGTAAAACAATTACACAAAAACTTTGTCTTTCGACTGAAGAGAGAAATCACACGAGTAACTCTACAAAGATTGGCAATTATGATTACGGAATTTCTAATGTGATTTCTCCCTTCAGTCGAAATGAACAAAAAGATAGTCTACACAAGCTGTGTCATTCTGAGGAACGAAGAATCTCCGCATGAAACTCGACAAAGTTTGCATTCACCAATTGCCACGGAGCTACTTTCGGAGATTCTTCGTTCCTCAGAATGACAAACTAGAAGTGAAAAAGCAAATTTCAAACTATTAAAATAGAATCAAAAATCAGTTCCTCACCACTTTATTGTGCTTCATTACATTATTACCTATGTTTTTACTTTCAAACAAAAGCATTGCTTCTTCGGCTTTCTGGGTTTGGTTGATGCCTTTTAAGGATTGGGCGTAGCGGTAATAATACATCGGGTCTAAATTTGCTTTCATGGCAAAGAGCTCTTCGTAGTATTTAGCAGCTGTGGCAAGATCACCGTCAAAATAAGCTCTGTCGGCGACTTTTGTGAGCATTTCTTCGGTTCTGTAGCCTTTGTCTAAAACTTTTGCGTAAGTACTTACTACATCTATATTAAGATATTTTGGAGATGCTGCCGGAGCAATTACTTCAACTTTTATGGGTTCAATTGTCGTGGCAACATCTTCAACTATCGTTTTTGATTGTAAATTTAATTCCGTGGGTTTTACTTTTTCTTTTCGGTAAATAGGTATTACAACTCTGGTGTTGTTTGGTCCAAGATCATTTGTGTAAACCATATTTAATTTTGAAACTTCGTATTTAGTGACTCTTTTGCCGAAAGTCATATTTATGGTTTCTTCGACATAATAAGCGACTATTATGCGATCATCTTTTAAAATGTTTACATATCCCGAAGTTGGATTGTCATTTGATGCAACGGCAAGAGTTGGATTTGTATTCTGACCAAAACCGTTTAAAGAAAAAACAAAAGTAATTACTATAAAAAATCTCCAATTCGTTTTCATAATAGCCTTATAAAGTTATTGTCCCAGTTAAAACAGATTAAAGATACCTTATGTTGTCTTTTTTATTTTATAATGCCTGTGAACGACTTTAAAAAACGTTGAAGTGTTGGTTTTGAATAATAGAAGCAAACAATTAAAACATTTCGCCTGCATTTTATTGGCTGAGCTAATTAATCGCAGTTTGGTGAAAATCTTTGCTTGAACTTTGTCAAAGTTGCTTTGCGACTAAAAACTGAGACCGAGACTAATTTTTTTATATTGGCTTTTAACTTTAAGCTGTGCGAAAAATTGTATTTTTGTTTCATACAATACAATTAAGAACAAGCGAATTGTAACGTATTAAAATGGTATCTAACCAGTACAATCTTGTATTTTACTTTACCGATAATTTTTCAGGAATTTTAAATATCTTTGAACTATGAGCACAGCAACAAAACCAAATCATATAGGGCGAAAAATAAGCCGTATTCGTGAACTCCGTGATATGAAGCAGGAAGCATTGGCACAAGCTTTAGGACTAAGCCAGCAAACAGTTTCGGCTATTGAAAATAGTGAAACGATCGATGAAGAAAAACTTCAGGAAATAGCTAAAATTCTTGGCGTTTCTGTTGAGGGAATTAAAAACTTTTCTGAAGAGGCGGTTTTAAATATTATCGGAAACACATTAAATGATGGAAGTGTTATTAACGGAAATGCTTATAACTGTACTTTCAATCCGCTTGATAAAGTTGTTGAGCTTTTTGAACGTTTGGTTCAGTCTGAAAAAGAAAAAGTTGAATATTTAGAGAAGTTGTTGAAAGGGAAGTAATTTTTCTTTTGAAAGCAAATCAAATAAAAAAAAAATTCTAGCCAAATAGAAGAACTTAAAAAAGACTATCATTTTCATGATAGTCTTTTTTATTTATTGTGATATAATAGTAGATTATCTACTTTTTAGAGTTGATTGCCGTATCTTATTAAGGTATATTTATTTTAGTTTATTTGTAAGCAAAATAACATATATTTGAATCAAACTTATAATAATGCTAGACAAACCTTCAATAATTATTGAAATTGAGCTTTTCTTACAGATTAAACTAATTCGAGAAAATGATCCTTTTCGTGCTATGGGAATTTTGAAAAAAAATTGTTACTCTGTAGATGCTGATAATAAAGTTGTTGCCTTAAATCTACAAAAGATTCCACTTGAGATTTTTCCTTTTTTTAGAGATTTACAAAATTTAAAATATTTAAATTTATCAAATACTGAATTAAGAGAAATAAGCTTTATTCAATTTCTCACTGAATTAAAATACTTAAACCTATCTTCAAATGATATTTCTGATTTGGAAAATATCATTTCATTAAGACATTTAGAATATTTAAATTTATTTAATAATCGAATATCATCTTTATATTTTATTCAAGAATTAAAAGAAATAAAGACTCTAATTCTTAGTAACAATAATATTGGAGATGTAAAACCATTAAGTTATTTAACTAATTTGATAAGCTTAGATTTGTCAAATAATTTATTATCTGACATCTCATCACTTAATAAATTAAATCAATTACAAGAGCTAATTTTATCCAAAAACAGAATCAAAGGTTTTCCCTATATTCCTAATTTATCCAATCTAAATCATTTAAATTTAAGCTCAAATGGACTTGAAGACATTTTTGGAATAGAAAATCATTTAAAAATAGATAAATTAAATTTAAGTAACAATAAAATTTACAATATCAGATTGTTACAAGATTTATCTAATTTAAGGTATTTATACATTCACAAAAACGAAATAGAAGATCTTACATCGATAGATGATTTATATAATTTAAGAGTTTTAAATGCTTCAAACAATCAGATTCGTAATTTCTTCTTTCCAAATTTAAAAAGGCTGCTTAAACTATTCCTTTCAAATAATCCTTTAGATTATATAAATCTAGAGTATAATGAAAGGATAATAGAGTTATATTTAAACAATACATTAATAAAAGAATTGGATAATTTTGATATTTTAAGAAATTTAAGATCTCTACATTTACACAATAATCAATTATATGATATTCGTTTTTTATTCAATTTAAAAAAATTATTAGTCCTTGATTTAAGCTCTAATAACATTGAAGATATTTCTCCATTAATAGACCTACCTTTAAAGTCACTAAGTATTTCCGATAATCCGATTGAAAATATCGAAGAATCGCTATTGTTTAAAAACACTTTGGAATACTTATCAATAAATGATACAATTTATGCTAAGAACAATAATCTCGAACTTTCTAAAACAGAAAATCATCTAAATATAATTAAAAATAAAATTATTATAAAAAATAGTTTAGGAGAAACTGTAGACAGTTATTACCCAGTTAAAATTTTATTATTAGGAAATCATAGTAGCGGAAAATCACAGTTTTTAAATTATTTCTTAAATAATACATTACAACAAAAATCTGAAACAACAGATATTCTACAAATAAAATTTTTTAAAGACAAGAGAGATTCAATTCTTCCCACTGCTGTTTTTTATGATTTTGGAGGACAAGATTTCTATCATGGTTTATACAGAATCTTTTTAAGCAACCAATCTATACACTGTCTTTTTTGGCATACTAAAACTAATTTTAATAAATATGAATTAGATATAAAAGATAACCCAATTCAAAATTTTAATGTCAATTATTGGATTGGTCAAAAAAAATATAACGAATACAAGGAAGATTTTAATGACGATCTATTTTTAATAGAAACTCATTCTGATTTGAAAGAATCTAATAAGCCAACATATTTTATTTTTAATGAAAAAGAAAAAGTTCCTAGACAACAGTTTTATATCTCTTTAAAATATGATACAAACAACAAGTCAACATTTAGTAATAATCAATTAGTAAATCTACAACATTTAAAATCTAATTTAATAAGCCTGATTGAAGAAAAACAAATTCATTTTCAACAAAAAAAATGGTATCTTAATTTTATAAAATATATAACTTCTCCACAAAGAAGGGAACAGGCTATTGAAATTTTTGATTTATTAAATATTTTTGAAGATTTAAATACATCGCAAGAATCAAAAATTCAATTGTTACAAATAGAATTAGATCAACTACATAGAAAAGGGTTGGTTCTATATTATAAAAAAGAAATTCCAAATTTTGTATGGCTTAATCCTTTAAAAATTGTAACCTATATAAAGGAAAAGGTTTTGATTTTTGATGAAATTAAGAAAGAAAAAGGAATTTTAAATATCGAATATTTTAAAGAAAAAAACATAGATCATAATATCTTGTACTTGCTTCAATTACAAAAGGTAATATTTTTACATAAATATGGAATTAATAGTAATAAAGAAGTTATCGAAGAATATATTATTCCAAATTACCTTCCTTTGGTAGATAAAAATAATGATATAGAATACGATTTATTTACTTTCGGAATTCATAAACATCACATTTTTACTTTAAAGTTTACAGATTTTATTCCATTAGGATTAATCAATCAATTAATTTGTTTCTTTGGAAGTCTTCCTGATCAAAAAAAATTTTGGAGAAATCAAATAATTTTCACACTTGAGAGTAAATGTAAAATATTAATTTATTTAGATCATGAAAATTTAAAAATCAAAGTTTTTAGCCATTTTTTAATTACTGATAATGATGCAAAAGAAAAAATAACAAGATATATTTATTCGTGTATACTCTGTTTTTATTGGAATTTTGAACTTATCACTTTGAAGGAATACCTTAAATATGAAGAAGAATATATATTAAATGATGGAGATACGCTTAATAATAATTTGGAGCTAAATTTTTATCAAAGTAGAAGATTCTATGAAATTGTTGATTGTGATATACCATCTGATCTTTATATATCTATGGATACTAAAACATTTATAAAAGCTGACGAATTATCAAGTATTGATCAATTTACAAATACGAAAATAAATACATATAATTTGAATTTGACAAATGATCAATTTGAATATTCAAAAGAAAAAGCAATATATCCATTTAAAATATTTACAAATAAAAAATTAAAAAAAATGAAGAAAGTTTTTGTATCATATAGCCATGCAAATATTAAAGAAATGGAAGAATTAACTAAATATTTAATTGGATTCGTTAGAAATAAAGAAATTGAAAGCTGGACAGATCTGAAGCTTCAAAGTGGAGTAAAAGTTAAAGACGAAATCTTACAAAATCTTGAAGATGCGGATATTGTTATTTTACTAATTAGTCAAGATTTCATTGCTTCCGATTTTATATATGATAATGAATTACAAATGGCAATGAAGAAAAAAATAACAGGAAAAGGAGAAATTATTCCTGTAGTTTTAAGTAATTCTTCAATATTTGATCTTAAATTAAATGTAACAGGAAATGAAGGAAGTCTGTCTGAAGTAAAAATGGGTGAGTACTATTTTATACCACAAGACGAAAACAATAACTTAAAACCAATTGAAAGATGGGATCATAAATCAGAAGCCTGGATGAAAGTATATAATGATTTGAAAAAGAAGATTAGTCTTTAGATAAAAACAAATTCACTTACTATCGTATAAAAATTAAACCAAAACGTTTATTAAAACTCAAAAAAAAGCGCCACAATTCACATTGCAGCGCTTTTTCAATATTATAAAACTTAACTTTTAAACCCCTAACTTCTTAGCAATTTCATTTGGAATTCCGCCTTTGTTTACTAGTAAAGCAGTTGTTTTATATTTTACGAAATTTTTAGTCACAAACAAGAAACCTTTGTAGTCGTTTGTTGCTCCCCATGAATTTTTTACGATGTAGTATTCTTTTCCGGTTTGATCTTTTGCAAGACCTATAATGTGCATTCCGTGATCGTCTGTTGTTGTGTAATTATCAAACGCAGTCTGACGCATTTCAGCAGTAATTTCAGGTTCTGCTTTTGGTCCGTTAAACATGTCTGCTTTTTCTTCAGCCGTCATATCGTCAAATTTCTTTGTTGGCACATAAGCAACACCGTTTTTCCAGCTAAAGCTTTTCTCGCTTACGTCAGTTGCCCAGGCTACAGTATATCCTTTTTTCAAAGCATTGTCAATAACATCAGTCATATCATTTACTTTCACGTTGTACACCTGATCAAATGACCAGTTGTCCGGCACCATCATAGTTGTTTTTTGGTAATACGGCGCATTGGTGAACGATGATATTTCAACATATTCATCAGGATTAATTCCTACTACTTCCTTCGCAAAAGTTTGAGGCGTATAGTTTTTCCCTTTGTAAGTAAAGTTTTCCGGCACAGTTCCTAAATACGAATCAATAACTGCAGCGTATGCTTTTTGCCAGTTTGGCGTCAATTCACCATTTGGGTTTTTAACCACAGCAGTCAAAACGCCTTCGATAATCGCTGCCATTTCTCCAAATTTATTTTTATCAGTTCCGTAGTTCAATCCTGTGTAAATCTCTCTTGGTACGGTTCCGTATTTTTTGTACATATTAATTACATCATGCAATGCACCACCGTCACCTAAAGTAACTGCTCCGTGCATACGTACATAATTAATTCCTTTTTCAACATAAACGTTTCTTGCCGAGTAAATTTGAGACAATTCTACAGGTTGTTTTCCTAAACGAATCATTTCTGACTCCAGAAAAGAGTTTGCAGAATAACTCCAGCAAGTTCCAGACGAACCTTGTGCTTTTACTGATGTTGTTCCTAAATTAATTACCTCAGTGAATTTAAAGTTTTCTTTACTTTTTTCGCTTGCATTTAGTTTTAATGAATTCACTAAAATGTCCTGTGCAAAACCACTCGTTGCGCCTACGAAAAATACCGAAGCAGCAAGTACTGATTTGAATGAAAATGTATTCATAATTTATATTTAATGTTTGATAAATTAGTCTTTGTAATTTACAATTTGTTACAAAACAATTAAATTTCAGTTAATAAAACTAACCTTTAAGCGTTAATTTTTACAAAATGTTTTTTTTAAGCTACAAAACCTTACAAATTTCGCAAAATCATTAACTGTCTTATAATCAAAAACAATTCACGTTTCATATTCCTTTATTATGTAGTAATTTAGTTGCTCAAATTGCATGCAATACATCAGGAAATGTACGAACTGGAAAAAGAAAAATACTTAGGCAATACTAAAAACATTTTCAACAACACACAAGGAATTGCAGTTGTTGAAACCGAGTATAAAAATAAGGTTTACGAAGGCTGGCATTCGCACAATAACGCCCATATTACACTTTTCCTGAAAGGCGGAACTGCCGAAAAACGTAAAAACTCCAGTACGGTTGTTGGTCCGGGTTCGCTATTGTTTTATCATAGTGACGAATTGCATTTGAATCAGGATACGCTTTTTCCGTCTAAAAATATTAATATCGAAATTGAAGAGGATCTCCTGAAACAACTTCAGATTTCTGAAGCTGTTATCGAAAAATCTATTCAGAATACTACGCTGACCAAATTCCTGATTCTGAAAATATTTAAGGAATCTATGGTTGCCGATGCTTTTTCCGGCGATACTATAAATATGTTATTTGCACAATTATCTAGCGCAAATACTCATTTAGACAGATTTGAAAAAAGTCCGTTTTGGGTAAAAAGCCTAACCGAATTACTAAACGATTGCTGGAATGAAAACCCGAATTTAAAGGATCTTGCTCAGGTTTTAAACCTGAATCCTATTACGATATCCAAGCATTTTCCGAAATATTTTGGCTGTACTTTAGGCGAATATATGCGCAGGATCAAAATAAATCGTTCGCTTTCGCTGATTGATTCCAACAAAATCAATTTGACCGAAATAGGTTTTGAATGTGGTTTTGCAGATCAAAGCCATTTTATCAGAACTTTTAAAAGTCAAACTGGATTTCTTCCCAAACAATTTCAAAAATTATAAGAGAGGCAAATTTCATTCTGTTTTTTGGTTTTGATGGCGCCTACATTTGTCCCATCATAATCATTAAATCAAATCAAAATGGAAACGCTTACTGCAAAACAAAAAATATTCAATTTTCCTGTAACCAAAATTATTCTCGCCTTAATTGCCTTTATGGCTTTTGTAATTATCGGGCAACAAATTGCCGGAAAATTATTGGGATTAACTCCTTTAGAAAAAGACTTGAGAAATCTTTTTAAAGGCATCATCGTTTCGGCTTTAGCGATTACGAGTTATATTCTTTTCTTCAAAAATTACGAAAAAAGAAAAGTAACCGAATTATCTGTAAATAGATTAGCCCAAAATTTAATCTTTGGTACTTTGGTTGGTTTTGTACTTCAATCTCTAACTATTCTGGGGATGTACCTTAACGGAAGTTATAGCGTTATTGCCGTAAATCCGGTGTCGTTTATCTTGATTCCGCTTACGGTTGCATTTACCATCGCGATTATCGAAGAAATTTTAGTCCGCGGAATCATCTTCAGGATTCTGGAAGAAAAACTGGGAACTTATATTGCGTTGAGTATTTCGGCGATTATATTTGGCGCTTTGCATTTAGCGAACGCAAACAGCACTTTACTTTCGGGATTGCGTATTACTGTTGCGGGATTTTTATTGGGAGCGGCTTTTGTTTACAGCAGGAATTTATGGTTTCCTATTGCGCTGCATTTTGCATGGAATTTTACGCAATCGGGTATTTTTGGCGCAATCACTTCCGGAAACGAAAAAACGAGTAGTTTATTGGTAAGCAAAATTCAGGGTTCGGCGTTGATTACCGGTGGACAATTTGGTCCCGAAGGAAGTATTCAGGCAACTATATTCTGTTTTATTGGTGCAATTGTTTTATTGGCTTTAAGCCAAAGGGACAATAAAATCATAAAACCTTATTGGAAGAAACTCAATTAAATTATTCAGGTTGAAAAGGTTTTTTTGCCACAAATTTCACGAATTTTCACGAATTGAATTTGTGGAAATTGGTGCAATTGGTGCAATTTGTGCAATTTGTGGTTAATCTTTTTGCTTCCTCGTGTCAAACATTTGCCACATATTAAAAAGATTCAAAGGACTTTAAAATCTTCTCAATCTGCAAAATCTGCGTGAAAAAATTTATAATGAAAAAGTTTTTTCACCACAAATTGCACAAATTTTCGCAAATTCAGTTCGTGGAAATTTGTGCAATTTGTAGTTAGTATTCTTGCTTCCCCGTGTCAAACATTTGCCACAGATTAAAAAGATTCAAAGGATTAAAATCTGCTCAATCTACAAAATCTGCGTGAAAAAATTTATAATGAAAAAGTTTTTTCACCACAAATTGCACCAATTTTCGCAAATTAAATTCGTGGAAATTTGTGCAATTTGTGGTTAGTATTTTTGCTTCCCCGTGTCAAACATTTGCCACAGATTAAAAAGATTCAATGGATTAAAATCTGCTCAATCTGCAAAATCTGCGAGAAAAAATTTATAATGAAAAAGTTTTTTCACCACAAATTGCACAAATTTTCGCAAATTAAATTCGTGGAAATTTTTGCAATTTGTGGTTAGTATTTTTGCTTCCCCGTGTCAAACATTTGCCACAGATTAAAAGGATTAAAATCTGCTCAATCTGCAAAATCTGCGAGAAAAAATTTATAAGAAAAAAAGTTTTTTTACCACAAATTGCAGAAATTTTCGCAAATTAAATTCGTGGAAATTTGTGCAATTGCTTCGCCTGTTTGGTATCGGGCGGGTCGTGGCGAATATTTTACCTCAACCAATTACTTCCAAAAACCACATAATACGCCCAATCTTCGGGACCTTTTGCTACATCAACTCCCATACGGAGTTTGAATTTTCGGGCGAGTAAATACCTAAAACCTGATCCGTAACTGTAGACAACCGGTTTTGCAAAAGCTTTATCCCAGTCGTTAAAAGCGCTTGCAAGTCCGCCGTAACCCATAAGGCTCCATCGTTTATAAAGATCCCATCGCAATTCGCTTTCAAAAATCAAGCTCGTTTTTCCCTGATATCTTCCGGCAGGAACTCCTCTTAAATTAATTCCGGGCAACATATAAAATGGTGGATTTCCAAAGGCTTGTTCACCTTCAAAACGAAGTCCGCCAATTAATTTTTTGGTTATGGGATGATAGCCAATTGCGGATAAATTCAATCGCCAGGAATTATAATCACTTCCCAAAGCTTTATCTGACCAAAAGAAATCTGATTGCAATCGGATTCCTTTATCGGGCGTAAAAATATTATCCCGACCATCAAACTGAATCGCGGCTCCTAACTGACTTATGGTGCTTTTAATATCTTTGGGCTGTATAAACGAAGGCAAATTTTCTGTAGGTAATTTTATATCTGAGTGTAAAAAAAGATATTGCGGTCCTGCGCTCCATTTTGCATTATTAAACTGTTTTAGCCATTGTGTATAAAACGAATAGGATTTAAAATTTAGTTTAAATTCTAAATCTTTTCCACTTGGCATATTTTCATAAAAAGACAAATTCATATCGCCATATCCCGCCATTACGCGATATAATATCTTTGGTTTTACTAATGTTGCAGAACGAAATGCGCCTACAAGCCAGCTTTTATTACCGGTGTACATTCCGGCTCCTCCGGTAATATCCGGATTTATAAATCGTTTTTTGCCATTTTCATCAATAACAGGCGCACGCTTTTTAAGAAAAACAGGAACAATGGCGCCGCCAATTCCGCCCAAAGCAGGTTCTGTAATAACGGTAGGAATGACAATAAAACCATGTGCATAAATAATATAATTGCTTAAATCTATGGCTCCGTCTATAGAATCTCTTAAACTAATATGTTGTTTTTGAGCTTTAATTGTAGTAATCGGTAATAGAAAAAAGATATTTATAAGAAGGAATTTCGGGAAGAGTTTTATGTTTTTCATAGTAACATCTGAATATTTATTTTCTATTTAAACAACTTTAGAATTATCGAATTCTTAAAAAACATTCATTAAAAGCAATTATTTAAACACATAGTCCCGATAGCTATCGGGACATAGGTTCTAAATGTCAAAAAAAGAACTTAAAAAAGAAACCAATTTCTCTTGCATAGCAAGCTTTGTGTATTTTAAATAAGTGAACGCTTTTATTTAACGAAAAAAATCTATGTCCCGATAGCTATCGGGACGATGTGTTAAAAATTCACAGAACTTGTACATTATTTTTTCTTTAAACTAAATACGTGCGCAAGCGTTAGGAAAAAAGTATTTCCCTGAAATCTGTTTACAGCTTCAACCTCAGCAATCCATCGAAATCCTGCCGAAGTACTGGATTTTATATGATAATAGTTGAGCTCAGCGCCAATTCCGCCAACTCGATCTTTGGTAGTTTGAATATTTCCAAAAACCGGAACCGGAATTTGATCGTTAGTTACTTTATATTGTAAATAATAAATCAATCCTGCATTAAGCACTCCTTTTGGAGCTGTTTTTTCGGTATTCATTGCATAAAATGTTTTTCCCAAACCACCTTCAATACTTAAAAGATCTCCGGTTTTAATATCGGTATCTTTTTTTCTTCCATTCATTTCATAAGAGGCTAAAGCTGAAAAATGAAACGTTTTTTTATCATTAAAAAACAAGGTTGTTCCTGCCGAAAGTTCATTCATAAACATTCCTAAACCGCTATTGTCAGAAGCTCCTAAATCAAATTTTCCTGTTGGTAAATACACTTGGTAGCTAAAAACAAAATCGGCTCTTTTATGGTGCCAGCCCAATTGAATGGGTACAATATAAGTATCTGTCAAGGCAAAAGGACTTTTTGAATCTATGGTATTTCCCTGAATTCTATTTGATGCAAAAGCCAGTAAAATTGTTGCTCCATAATTTGCTCCCAGGATTTTGAAATCACTTACATAGGTTGCGCCAACTCCCGTAATAAACATATTAAGATCAGGATTTGCGACAGACTTATCGCCATCAGCATTTCTTAAAGAGGATGCCGCATAAAAATATCCCGGCACATATACACTCAATGTGTTTTCTGGTGTTTGAGTTCCGGATTGTAATCCCATTGCGCCTAAAATATGTCCGCCTTTTAGTTGTGCATGGCTAAAAAAAGAAAGAAACAAAACTAGTAATGTAAAAAATGATTTTATGGTTTGTCTTTGCTTATTAAATTTTGCTTTCATAGTGGTTATTTTAAAATTAATGAGACTCCATAACTTCATTTTACAAACTATTTCTTTTAATTTGAAGCTTGTTTAAGATAATAAGTATTGGTTTTCTCAGGATTAAATCTAATTACTTTGAAATATTCAGAAGGCGATTTTCCTGTATGTTTTATAAAAGCTCTAAAACAGGTTGTTCTGGATTTAAACCCGGAACCCCACGCCATGCCTTCAAGCGATAAATCTTTCCATTCAGGATCGTTTATTTTTTCCTTAAAATATTCTATCCTTTTTAGATTGACATAATCCTGAAAATGAAGATTAAATTCTGAATTGATTAAATTGGAGATGTGATGTACTGATATTCCTGTTTCATCAGAGATATCGCGTATTACTAAATCCTTTTTCAAAAAAAGCTCTTTTGATGCAAAAAGACTGTCTAATTTATGGAGATACAATGATTTTTTTTCAGGAGTTAATTCTTTAACGAGCGGTAATGTTTTACTCTCACTTGCTTTTATCACGATTAATTTTTCTTCTATAAACTCGGTATTTTCAGTTGCATCATAAAATATCTGCGGTTTAAAATAGAGCCAGCCTACGGTAAAAACTAAAACAGAGGATATTAATATGTAACACGAAAAATCAATGCTGTCAACACGGGTAATCAAAAAATAATGTACAAAAAGTGTCGAAAATAAAAATAATATTACCAAATTATAAAGTCTGATCCAGCTCAAAACCTTGATGCGGTTAAAATGATTTTCCTTAAATTTTTTCAAGTCATAATTCAAAATCATCATGGTCTGGCAAAAGGAATACAAAAGCCAAATGGTAAGACTCAACATTGAAAAAGGACTGTTTATTTTTAAGGAAACATAATCAATTATTTCAAGATTGGTAAAATTGCCTATCCAAACAAAAAGACTTAAACTGAAATATATTATAAATGGCAAAAAATGCAGCCAATCGTATTTTCTAAAAATTCTATCAGAAAACAAAATACTTCTTACGTAAAGAAAAGCAGAAGGTGCAACCAAAAAAATAAATGATTTTGTGACCATAAATAAATCAGGAAATGCTTTAAAATTAGTAGCCGACAAATAAAAATTATACACACTAACTACCGCAAGACTGAACAAAAAGAGTCCCAGAAAAAAACTTTTTGAGTAATTTTTTTTGGAAAAAAGAACCATAAAGGATGTCGCAAAACCAATTATTGTAGCTATAAAAAAGAAAAGCGAAAGGATTATATCGACCATGAGTTTTAAGCTTTAGTTTTATTCTGTATATTCCTTTACTTTTAAAGAAATTCAAAAAGAATTCGTCGGCAATAATGCTGTACTTATCTGATAGTAATAAGTACAGCTATTTAAAAAACAATTTTTTAACCTATTTTTTTACTGCTCCGGGAGGAAATCCAGCCAGTATTTTTTTGATAGAGCCTGTAACAAATTCGTCAGGATTGTCTGGTTTGCTGTCAATTTGAGCATTTCCTATTCCTTGCCAAATCAGTTTTTGAGTTTTTGACGATACAATGTCAATTATAAGTGAACCATCAACATAATCGTAGGTATTAAATGTTGTATTGGCACCGCCCATCATAGCGCCGCCGCCCCAATATCCATACGGACGATACATTCCTCCGTATCCATAAAAATCAGTGTTTGCAGATACTGATGTTTTATTTTTTAAAATAGTAACTGCATTTACTTTTAAATCCGGATTATTGGTTGTTTCTGTAAAACCTTTGCTGATCAATTCAGCACGAATTGCTTTTGTAATTCGATCCGCATTTAATTGATTTATTTGACCTTCCTGTGCTTTTAAATCATAAAATGCAAAGGTTTTGTATTCGCCAAAATTCGCTGCATGATCATAATCAGTTGTAACTTTTACAGTTGGAGAACAGCTGTAAATCAAACCCAAGATTAATAATACTGGGATTATACGAAGATTCTTTCTTTTAATATTCATGGTGTGGTATTTAAATTAATGATCTAATTATTTTTACTTACAATTATTAAAACCTGCCTAAATCCTGAATATACGTTAAGTCATGTTAAATATTTGTTACTTATTTTGTAAACAATTATCATACAAGGTATTACTCAACACCCAAAGATAAAATATTTTTATTTAAATGACAGGTTTGAAGTATAAAAATTCTTACTTTATTTACTTATAACAATTATTCAAATTAAACTAGACTCCCTATTCATTATTGAAAGGTTAGACTTCTGCAGAGATAGGCAATCTTCCTTCTTTTACTGCTGCTAGCAATTTGTTATAATCTAAATCGTTTTGATTGGCGTATGAAATGGAGAATCTGGAAATTGCATTGGCAAATTCATCACTTTTGCCCATATAACCTGATAGTACTGATGGATCTCCTGTACGTGCATGTGCTCTGGCAAGGGCCCAGCCACAGGCTTTTGCATAATCATTCATGTTTTTGGCTTTCATAATTTCAATAACCGGTTTTACTTTGGCATCGCGAAGCTGACGGATATAAAAAAACTTATTATTATCGTCATTCGTCCAGCCTAAAAACATATCCGATGCGGATTGCATCAATTTTTGACCTCTCACAATGCGTTCGCCCTGATGCGTGTATTTACTTTTTGCTTTTACATTTTCTTCTAATACACTTTTTCTGGCTTCTTTAAACTGTAAAAAAATAGGTTCTCCCGTTGCTGACATTAATAAACTAATGCCGCAAAGTGTTCCCACGCTTCCTACGCCTACCACCTTAATTGCGATATCATGTAAATTGTATCTGCTTAACAGTACTTTTTTTTCATCAGATAATGTTGTCAAATATTTATTATGAATTGCTTCTGCGTCTAGCAATATTCTTTTTCCTTCATCTCCTATTGGATGATAAATCAATGGCGGATCATCTTTTATTCGTGCACGCGATCCTTCCTGATAGGTCATTTTTGCAAATTCTTTTTCATGAGCGGTGAATTCTCCCGCTTTTTTTATTCGCTTATGCTGAAATGATTTTATATCCTCGTCTTCTCCTCTTTCAATTAATTCGGCTAAATCAATATCTGCATACCAAATTTGTAGTGCCGACAATTTACTGTATTCTAACATGTGGCGTTTGTAACTGTCGGCTACATTCCAGGCAAATTCCTTACAGGTTTTATTTGGGAATTTTCTCCATCTTCCGGCAATTACAAAACTTGTGGCTAATCTTTTCAAATCCCATTCCCACGGACCGGGAAATGTTTCATCAAAATCATTAATGTCAAAAACCAGTTTACGTTCCGGAGTTGCAAATCCGCCAAAATTCATCAAATGACAATCCCCGCAAAGCTGAAGATCAATTCCGGTATTTGGCGTTTGGGATAAATCAGCCGCCATAATTGCGGCAGCTCCTCTATAAAATGCAAATGGCGATTCCATCATTCTGGTATAGCGAATAGGCAATAAACTTTCAATTCTTCCAATGCTGGTTTCTATTAAAATATCGATAGGATCTTTACGTATTTCAGATGGCTCCCATTCCTGATGAGTCGAACGGGGCGTAATTTTTCTGATCGCAACGCCTTTATCAAAACGCTCTAATTTTGATGCTACAGGATCAAATAAATTATCTCCTTTATTTTCGACTTTTTCTATCATAAAAACTATTTTACTATCTTATTTAACTTGTTCCGGTTGTGGCGCTTTCCAAGTTCCGTTCAATATTGATTCTTTCGGACCATAAATTCTGATCAGATAATAAAATGCATCTTTTGGTGCTGGTAACCAGTTTGACTCCTTTCCTTTTGGAGCTTCATGCTGAATGTAGATTATCAAATCACCGTTAGTTTCATATTTTAAACCTGTTGTTCTGTCTCCAATAGAATATCTGTTTATGGAATTGTTCACTAAATAACGACTTGGCAATTCATACAGCGTAATACTCCAGAAATATTGATCAGGAGGCGTTTGTCCTTTTGGAAAACGGATTACATATTTACTTTTTCCCGATAAAAAGTTGTTTGCTTTATCAGATCTTGTCCCGATATAAACAGCTTCTTGTTTTGTATTTCCAAATAAACCTGCAGCTGCGCCCAAAGCTCTTTTGTTGTAATCTCCGTTGATCATTTCACGGGTTCCGAATAAATCTGTTGCGTTTGTCAGTTTATCAGTTCCTTCTTTTAATTCTTTTCCAGCTTCCTGAGCTCCTTCAGTAATGGCTTTTAAAACTTCGGGAGTATAATTTTTAGGATCGAATTTCTTTCCCGGAACAATTCCTATTTTTGCAAATTTTGCTCTTAAATCTACTTCGGAAGGATTTACAGAAGTATATTGCAATAAGTTATTGGTCAAGCCAATAAATGCTGCCGAACCTAAATCAGCCTGTTTAAATTCAGGATAAGGCAATGTAAATTCTTTATGAGAAGGAGCAGCTTCTTTTGTAAATTCATGCAGCAGACTCAGTTTATATTGCGATTGCAGTTTTTTTACATTTTCAATATCGCCCGCCGCCATTTTCAATTCGGTTCTTCCTAATAATGTAACCAAATTCGTTTCTGACTGAATTATTTTATCAATTCCCGCTGGTTTATCTCCTTTCCAATCTGGGCCGGCGATCAAATATTTACCTGCTTTATCTCCTGTTGCACGACTTCCCACATAAGCAAAATTGAACGTATACAAATCAATAAACTGAAAGGAATAATATCTGTCTTTTACCTCGGGAACTTCCAAAACAACCGGTTCATCTGCCAGATTCAAAATTGCCCAGGAATACGGCGTATCGTTGTTTGGCGTAATTACAGCGGTATCCGAAGGTGTGAAAATTTTATCATAATGTTTGAATTTATTAAAACCTCCGGCATAATCCGGATAAGTTTTATCCAAAGCATACAAACGCATACTTCGATAATTTGTAGCCAACGGAAATGCATAAGTCCAGGCTTCTTTTGCTATGGCTTTCGCCGAATCTGCTGATTTTGTGATTGCAACTTGTGTCTCTTTTTCATCGCTTGTTATTTCTTTCTTTTTACATGAAAAAACAGAGATGAAAACGAATGCTAAAAAGAGTACTTTTTTCATTTTACTTTCTTTTAATTATTAGAAAAACTGCTTATTTCACTTCCTTAATATCATCCATTTTCCAGCTTTTATCAAAATAAGCTGTTGTTGGTCCGTAGAAACGCATGTAGGTAAACCAATGTTTTCCCGGTAATGTCTGTACCCAGTTTTTCTCTTTTCCTTCCGGTGCTTTTGGTCCAAAATATAAATCTACAGATCCATCTGCATTTTTTATTAAATCCTTACGGGAAGATAAATCGGCATTTTTTTGAGGATTATCAATCAAACAGCGTGTTGCCGTATCGTAAATGGTAATCGACCAGAAATTAACTGCCGGAGGATTTGCCGGAATATTTAGTGTGTAATTTTTAGCACCATCTAACCAGTTTCCGTTATTATCATAATAAGAACCTAAATAAGCCTGACCTACGTTTGGTGTTTTAGAAATCATGGCTTTAGAATAGGTAACAGCTTCATAGAAATAAGAAGTTCTTTCGAAAAACTCGTCATAATTCTCTGCATGTTGCGACGGATCTTTGATGATCATTACATAATCCCATTTTTTATCCGGCCAGTGTTTTACATCTGCAAAACGTTTATTGAAAGAGTTTGCCATTGCCATTTGTTGTCCTTTGGCAGCAGCTGCGATTAAAATTTTCTTCTGATGTTCATCCGGAGCAAAAGGTTTTCCTTTTTCGATTCCGAGATTTCTAAGCCATGCCATAAAAAAACGATCACGTTCTTCGACTGGTTCATTTTGTAAAATCGCATGAAAACGTTCCCAATAAGCAATCCCGGTTGGCTGAATTCCGTACCACTTTTTTCCTGCCGGCGGACTTACAATTTTTGTTGGAGTAGGATTTGCACGTTTATCATACGGATAAATTTTTACCTGTTTTATTAAGGTTTCAGTGGCTTTTGGATCCGGATCTAAAGCCCTGAATCCAAAAAACATATTTACGGTTGTACATGGAACTATAAAATATCCCGCAGGTTTAAAGTCTTTCATTGTTGGCGGAACTAATATGTATTTTCCGCCTTTGCCTTTATCAGGTCCCATTTCTCCAATCACTGCTTGTTCGCGTTGCCAGAAATCTCCCAATCCTCCCGCAGTATGTCCGGCAGGCATTTCGATAACCGTTGGTCCGTTTGCTTTCAAATCAATAAAAGACATGATGTAGGGCGTTGTAGCATTTCCGGTCAGAATTCCTAAACGGTCATTATAAGTGTTATAAAAAACAAGATCATTACTTGTTGCGTTGAATGTTTTATAATGAATTTGCTGCCATTCGGCGAAAGCCACAATGGGCAATCCCCATAAATAACATTGTGTTGCTTGTTGAAAATCCATCTCGTCAAACAAAGCGGGAATTGATTCTTTTGAAGGCAATTCGCCATCCATTTTAATTTGAGTTCCATATTCAGAAACTGAAACTGATGTGGAATCTGATGGTGATGTTTCGTTTATTATTTTCTTTTGCTCACATCCGACATTTAAAATCAGAGAAATTCCAGCAATAAGAATTAAGCATTTATTTTTCATGAGATTTGTTTTTTGGAGGTTATTTTTTTTCTTCAATAGGAGCCGGAAACCATTTTCCATCAAGAACTTCTTTTTTAGAAACATACATACGCATGGTTAAAGCAAAACCTTTTCCTGCGGGAGTTGGCAGCCAGTTACTTTCTATTGCACTTTTTGGCAATGTTGAAGCAAGCCAAATACTTAAAGAACCGTCAGGATTTTTCTTTAAACCGGAAACATTATTCAGATTATATCTTTTTAATTTATTGTCAACCACTCTATAATCCGGAACACTATATAAAGTTACAGACCAAAATGCATTGACCATTAAATCCGGAAGTGCTTCTTTTGGAAATTTAATTTCATAGATTTTATCACCACTCAATAATTGTTTATTACTATCTGTAAGTCCAACAAAATAAATTGCTTCTTCGACTCTGTTCGCCCATAAACCACCATAATTAATGATATCTCTTGCCAATACATCATCGCCAAAATTACCCGCTGCGTAGGATACTGACCATCCGCCTTTTTGAGTTCCAAAACCTTTTGCTCCTGCCAAAAATGCCGGAATACCTTTTGAAGTCACTATTTCATCAACATCTGATTTGGCTTTATCATTTGTTTTTCGATAGGCTTCAACTGCTGCAATTTTTGCCTGATATTCTTTTGCTTTTGGCATTAGATCCGGATAAGAAACAATTACTTCTTGTGAATTATCAAATATTTCTCCACCTATTGGTTTTTTGGGAGTGAAATCAGGAATTTTAATTGGTGGTGCAATTTTG
The DNA here is from genome assembly GCF_018380615.1 of Flavobacterium psychroterrae. Taxonomy (GTDB): domain Bacteria; phylum Bacteroidota; class Bacteroidia; order Flavobacteriales; family Flavobacteriaceae; genus Flavobacterium; species Flavobacterium psychroterrae. The sequence goes on from NZ_JAGYVZ010000003.1 coordinate 210,039, forward strand.
ATTCCATCAGGAACATCAAGCGTAAATTGTTTTTGAAGTTTTTGTGCAATAGCTGGAGTTCCTTTTAACTCTACTCGCGCGAGCATTTTTACTTTTTCTGATGGTAATTCGATTTTTACAGCACCAGAAGGAATCGTGGGATTTGATCCTTTTAAAACCAAAGCAAATTTTCCGTAAGGTGTTTTAGGAAAATTACGTTCATTGATATTCACAATTACTTCTCCCCAACCGTCTAATAATTGTGCAGTGTAATAACGTCCTTCAATTTTTGGAACGTTTAAAATAACTGCATGAGCTGCATCAACCGCAATCCAGGCTTCGAGATAAGCAACGTCTAAATTTGGATTTACAAATTGCGCTGAACCAAGCGGATTGTATTTGATTTTATTGTATCCCACTTTTTCTACATTGATGTCATGGTTCTCCTGCTGAATTACGAGGTATCTTGCATATAAATAAATATAGGCATCGACAATATCCTGATCTGTAGGAACTGCATTTGTAGATGAAATTGTTGTTACTTCATCTGGATTTGATGTTTCTTTTTTACAGCTAATGAATAGGAAACTTACAACTAATATAAGAAGTGCTTTTTTCATGGAAGTAATTTTAAAAAATTGAAAATGATTTTTTTATGATCCCGGAAATACAAAAGCCACAACAGCTCTTAATCCCCAATCAGGTTTACTTTCATGCGGACCAACAATTGGAATCAAGGGCATAATAGCAAACTGAACTACCTGATCGCCTAATTTAGTAACAGCGCCAATTGAAGGATTTAAGGAAATCATAGTAGTATTGGCTTCCCAGTTTTGAGTTATTTCAGCATTTACACCTAAACTGGCTCCGCTTTTATAACTGTGCGACATGAAAATTTGAGTATAAAAGCTATTGAAATCAGCACGATCTTCATTTCCTGCAACAGACCAAATTTGATTCGCCAGAAAACCTACAGAAAGTCCTTTGCCCTGATGCATTACCAGTACACTTGGACCTACTCCAAATTTTTCTGTTCCTAAAAATTTATCAGTAGCGGTTGGAATTAAAAAAGCGGGTCCAAACCCAAAAATAATTCCCTTTGTTTTAGGTGCAAAAAAAGCAGTAACAGTAGCATCGCTTAAACCAAATTGATGTGTATTCTCGCCCGTAATATCACGTTGATCAACTACAGGAAGAATATAACGCGTTATTAAATTGAGGTTATCACTTAATTTGAAAGGCACTACAGGTTGAATATTAATAGTATATTTTGACCCATTATAAGGACCAATACCATAACTAAGATTATTTTGTAACGGAACACTAATTAAACTCGCAACCGGATTGGCTAATTTATCTGCTAACTCCTGAGCACTTGAGCCCGCTTTTGCAGCTTCTTCTTGTGCAAATGCTGCGAAATTTAAAAGAAAAAATGTTACACTAAAAAATAATTTGATGCTATTTTTTGGTATTATAGATTTCATAATTAAGACTTTAAAAAGATTTCGTAGTTATTTTTAGAAAATCAAAATGAAACAACTTTTAAAGTTGAAAGCTGTTTCATTTTACTTCTCACTAATTCAAATTATTTATCTGGAAATATCTTTTTCCAGTCGTCTTTCATACTTATTACGTGATACTTATATTTAGCAGCAGTATTTAATGATAAATTATCTTTTTCCTCATAATTGTATTCTCTTACAGCATCATTGTGATTGACAATCATTTGAAATGAAAGATATTTGCTTCCCTGAGAATATCTTAACATGGCAAGATCTCCCGCTCCACCTTCGTTTCCGCATGCAAAAACAGGTCGCTGACCAATGTGTAATTGTATTCCAACAGGTTTTCCTTCTTTATCATTTAAAAGATCTAAAGCAGGTTCTCTCTGAATGCTGTTTGTTGCATCATCAAATTTGTATTTGAAAGAAGTTCCCACCACCTGATCTTTTGGAATTCCATAAAAATCAGCTGATATAGAACGAACTAATTCTATTGTTCCTCCGGTTACAATAAAAGTTTTGAAACCGTTTGCGCGTAAATAATCCAGTAGTTCTAATTGCGGTTGATATCTAATTTGTTTTATGGGAACATTTTTTCCGGGATATTGAGCTCCTGCAAAAAATTCTTTTGTTCCGGCTTCAAACTCGTCTTCGGTCATACCGGTATGTGTTGCAGCTATCAATTCAATCAATGCTTTTTCTCCTCCTGTTTCAAAATACGTTTTATCTTTTTCAATAACGGCTTTAAAAGGTTGTTTTTGAGCTAAGGCAGGATTGGCTTCAACCATTTTTTTGACTCTGTAAAAAGCAAATAATTCCTGAACATACGGTTTTTCAGCCCAAAGAGTTCCGTCATTATCAAAAGTGGCAATTCTATCTTCAACCGGAATAAAATCCGGACTTCCTTTTTTGGTTACTTTCGTTACATAAGAAATAATTTCTTTTTTTAAAGCACCATCATTCCAACTTGGCAGCGGATCTGATGATTTTACAAAATTTGTATCATCAAAAGTAATTACTGTTATAGTATTACCAGCTTTTGTAAAAGAAACCAGCAACAAAAAAAATAAGGGCAATATATATATTTTCTTATACATGATATTGATTTTGAAGTTATTGAAAAGCTTGAGTTATGGGGCAACTCAAGCTTTTATTTTTACTCTTGATATTTTATTTTTTCTTTGGAGCTGCTTCTGATGCTTTTAGCTGTCCATGTAATTTAATTGCGTCCAGAGTTTCTTCCATAATTGTTGCAGGAGAAAAACTTGGCGGGATCGCTCTTGGAGGATATTCTTTGAAAGTTCCTGCAAATTCAGCTACTTCGGCAATAAAATCATAGCCATAATATACGTGATTTAAAATCCAGTCCCAATAAGTATTAGATGTTATATCTGCTCTCTCGAATGGATCCTGGTATAAATTGTACATTTTTTGAAGACGTAGTTTTGTAAATGGTTCTCCCCAAAGTGCTAAAGTTCCAGGTGAACGCTGCTCTGCAAAAACAGATTTATAATCTCCTTTTCGCATAGCTACAAGCATACCATCATCATCAGAATAGAAGAATTTATTTCTGGCGCTATTGGGACTTTTCCCTTCCAGATATGCTGATTGATCATATCCGTCTAAGTGTACTTTATAATTAAGTCCATTGGCTTTATATCCTGTCAATAATTTTTTTGTCAGGTCAGGTTCTCCGGCAATTGCTGCCAATGTTGGCATCCAGTCATTATGTGCCATCATTTGGTCACTAGTCTGTCCCGGTTTGATTACGCCAGGCCAGCGTACTAAACATGGAACACGAAAAGCACCTTCCCAGTTGGTATCTTTCTCAGATCGAAATGGTGTCATTGCCGCATCTGGCCAGCTGTTCATGTGTGGTCCATTATCTGATGAATATACTACGATTGTATTATTGGCAATTCCTAAATCGTCTAATGCTTTTAAAAGATCTCCAACCGTCATATCGTGTTCGATCATACCATCGATATATTCACTGTCTCCATGTGTATATTTTCCTCTGTGTTCTTTTCTTACGTGAGTACGCAAGTGCATACGTGTGGCATTGTACCAAACAAAAAATGGTTTTCCTGCAGCATTTTGTCTTTTGATATAATCAATAGCGGCAGCAGATGTTTCATCATCTATGGTTTCCATTCTTTTTTTAGTAAGCGGACCTGTATCTTCAATTCTTTGTTTTCCAATTTTTCCAAAACGAGGATCTACGGTTGCGTCATCACTACTTGTGGCTACACATTTTAAAACTCCTCTTGGACCAAATTTTCCAAAGAAAGCAGGATCTTTAGGATAATCTGCCAATTCCGGTTCTTCTGATGCGTTTAAGTGATATAAACTTCCAAAATATTCATCAAATCCATTTACTGTTGGAAGATTTTCATTTCTGTCTCCTACGTGGTTTTTACCAAATTGACCTGTTGCATAACCCAGGTTTTTCATGACACCTCCAATAGAAGGATCTAATTGATTCATACCCATTGGAGCTCCGGGATATCCTACTTTAGTTAAACCTGTACGAATTCCCTGCTGACCTGTTAACAACGCAGCGCGTCCCGCTGTACAGCTTTGTTCTCCATAATAGTGTAAAAATTTAATTCCCTCATTACCAATTCTGTCAATATTAGGAGTTTGATATCCCATCAAACCATTGCTATAAGCACTAATATTACTTATACCAATATCATCTCCCCAAATTATTAGTACATTAGGCTTTTTTGTATCCTGAGCCTGTACTTCAATAAATGAAAAACAGGATAATGCAAATAGCATTATCGAATTTCTAAATCCATTTTTAAGTCTACTTTGTTTCATGGTAATAAAATTTGTTAATAATTTCTTTATCATTGTAAATATAAGAAAAATAGTACAAATAAATGTTTGTTAAGAAATTTAGTTGGGTTTGTTTCACTTTATAAAATTCTTAGAGCAGGGGAATTTGAAACAAGAATTTTCTTAACTTTTATTTAACTTTCTCAAAATTAACTACTAAAAACCCAACAATAGCATTTATAAGGTCTGAGATTGTTTCATTTTATAAAATGAAACAATAAAAATGTTTTATTTTCCCGCATAATGTTGCATGTTATAAAATGGAACAACAAAAATCACTTAATTAGGAAGTTAGATTTATTTTTTTATTTTTAAAAAGACGCAAGTGAGGTATACAATTTAAATGTTTGTCCTTTTTATTTAAATTTTTAGTGAAATTAGATAACAAACAAGATTGGATGTTTGGGGAATATTTTAAGTTTAAATTTTTCTATTTTAATTGTAACTTAAAAATGCATTTTAACGGTTATAGTGAAAAATAAAGAGATAAAAATCATTTTTTATTTAGTGTGATTTTTAAAAGTTAAAAGTTAGAATTTCTAATAATAAAAAATCAATAACTATGATTCATGTTTAAATTTTATACAAAAGTTTACGACAAAAAAAAGCCATCAAATATTTGATGGCTTTTATATAATCTTAAAAGAAAAATTATTCTATTTCAGAAACTCTCATGGTATTTACCATTCCTTTATCTTTAATTGGCATAGCTGCAAGGTTGATTAAATAATCTCCTTTTACAACAAATCCTTTTTCTCTTGCTATTTCATTAACATCTGTTACAGTATCATCTGTACTTTCGTCTTTATCGTAGAAGTATGATTTTACTCCCCATAATAAATTCAGTTGTGTTAAGATTCTTCTGTTTGAAGTAAACACTAAAATATGTGCTGATGGTCTCCAAGCCGAAATTTGGAAAGCTGTATAACCACTATTTGTTAATGTACAAATTGCTTTGGCTTTGATTTCATTAGCCAATAAAGCTGCCTGGTGACAAACAGTTTTAGTAACAAAACGTTTTGTTTTAATTTGTGGTGTATTTTGTGGAACCTGAATAAGCGGAGAATCCTCAACAGCCTCACAAATTTGAGTCATTTTTTGAATAACCTGAACCGGATAGTTTCCTGTAGCAGTTTCTCCAGACAACATTACAGCATCAGCTCCATCCATTACAGAGTTTGCAACGTCATTTACTTCAGCTCTTGTTGGTGTTAAACTTGTAATCATTGTCTCCATCATTTGAGTCGCAACGATAACAGGAATTCTTGCAATTTTAGCTCTGCGAATCAAATCTTTTTGAACTAAGGGTACTTCGTGTGCAGGAAGTTCAACTCCTAAATCTCCACGTGCAACCATTAAACCATCACAATAAGCGATAATTTTATCTATGTTTACAAGAGCTTCCGGCATTTCTATTTTAGCAACAATCGGAATTTTATATTCTGAATGTTTAGCAATCAATTCTTGTAAATCTTGTAAATCGCGAGGTGTTTTTACGAACGAAAGAGCGATCCAGTCTACTTTTTGCTCAATAGCAAAAATAGCATCTGCAATATCTTTTTCAGTCAAAGCCGGTAAAGATATTTTAGTGTTTGGAAGATTAACTCCTTTTTTAGACTTTAATTCTCCACCCTGAATAACTTTAGCAACAACCTCAGTCTTTTTATCAGTAGAAATAATTTCGAAAATCAATTTACCGTCATCAAGCAAAATACGCTCTCCAGGGTTAACATCATTTGGGAAATTTTGGTATTTCATGAACACTTTTTGAGCTGTTCCTAAAATATCTTCTGCAGTTGTAAAAGTGATTAAATCACCATCATGAACTACAGTTCCTTCTTCCATCACACCAACTCTAAGTTTAGGTCCCTGTAAATCTCCAAGGATTGCAGTTGTGTAACCAAACTCTTCGTTAAGACCTCTAATGATACCAATTTTCTCTTTTACTCCTTCGTAATCAGCGTGCGAAAAATTAACTCTAAATACATTAACCCCTGCATCGATCATGTCTTTGATGATCTCTCTCGTACCACATGCAGGACCAAGTGTAGCTACAATTTTGGTTTTTTTGTTTGTTAACATTTTTTTTAAAAAATTAGATTGTTTTTTGATTTTATTTTATCAGTATCTACAGCATAAATAGCCGCAATACTCTCGATGGTATTTAATTGTTGTTGAATTTCTGAAAAATCAAGAGCCTCTTCGCTATTCTCTATTTTCAGGAAAAAATCTACTTTTTTGAATTCAGGAAGTAAATGAATTGTTGTTGAAACCTCACTTGTTTCATTGGAAAACAAATCTTGGGAATCATTTCTACTCGCAGAAATGATCTCATTCTTATTCTGAATTAAATTCCATGAAACTGCTTTTTCGGCATCATAGTAATAGAATCTTGAAAAACTTGCCTCGCCTTCTTTAGTTTGAGCATGGATCTCGTTTTTGCTCTTACTTAAGTTTATCGGAAGGTTTTTATTGATAAAATAGGCCAATCTATAATCTTCTAATGAAGTGTGGATTGCCATTAAATAATAATCAATTTCGTCAAATTCGTCTAAATCCAATCTATGAATAGCCATGTCATGAAAAATCAAGGTGTAAATATACTATTTCTAGCGGAGCTTAAATAGTTAAGATGTGCTTGTTTTTATTAATTTATAAACGAAAACGTTATAGCTTTAAGATAGTTACAGTAAAGTTGTAGCTATTTCTTGTCTATTTTTTCCTGAAATGCAAAATAGGCTCTCTGTGAAGCTTTCTCTTCTGCTTTCTTTTTTGAAGTTGCACGCGCTCTTGCGATTACTTTATCGTCTATACTTAATTTAACGCCAAATAAGCGTTGGCCGTCAATACCGTTATCTTCAAAAATGTCATAATGAAAAACTCTTTTCTCTTTCTGACACCATTCGATAACCAAACTTTTATAACTAATTACTTTTCCCTCAAGTCGTGCAATATCTACATATGGTGCAACGACACGTTTTTGAATAAACTTTTCACAATAAGAATATCCCCTGTCTAAATAAATAGCACCTACTAATGATTCGAAAATATTACCATGAATATTTTCTCCAAAATGCTGAATTGGTACTTTGCTTTCTACAAAACGAACTAAGTTTAAATCTTTACCCAATTCATTTAAATGTTCGCGACTCACTATTTTTGACCTCATTTTTGTCAAATAACCTTCGTCGCCATTTGGTGCTTTATTAAACAAGTGCGCTGCAATTACAGCACTCAACATAGCGTCTCCTAAAAATTCAAGTCTTTCATAATTAATTGGATGTCCTGATTCGTCTAATTTATTCGAAGATCTATGCGTAAAAGCTTTCTTATAAAAATCGATTGTAGCAGGTTCAAAACCAAGTATTTTCTGAATAGTGTCAAAAAAAATCCCGTCTTCTAGAGAACGGGATTTAGAAAATATTTTTTTGATAATATTCATATACAGAAATTAGTCAACTAATTTTTTAAACAATACACATGCATTGTGTCCACCAAAACCAAATGTGTTACTCATGGCAACATTTACTTCTCTTTTTTGAGGTTTGTTTAAGGTAAGATTCAATGCGGGATCAATGTTTTCATCAACCACAGTATGATTGATAGTTGGAGGAACAATACCATGCTTCATTGCTAATATTGAAGCAATTGCTTCAATAGCTCCGGCAGCACCAAGTAAGTGTCCTGTCATTGATTTTGTAGAGTTGATATTGATATTTTTTGCATGTTCACCAAAAACAGCGCTGATCGCTTTTAATTCGGCAACATCTCCTAATGGAGTAGAAGTTCCGTGAGTATTGATGTGATCAATATCTTCAGGTTTCAATCCGGCATCTCTTAATGTATTTTTCATTACTGCAATAACTCCAATTCCTTCCGGATGTGGTGCAGTTAAGTGATAAGCATCAGATGACATTCCGCCTCCGCCAACTTCGCAATAAATTTTTGCGCCTCTGGCTTTAGCATGTTCGTATTCTTCAAGAACCAGCGCTCCTGCTCCCTCCCCTAAAACAAAACCATCTCTGGTACCATCAAAAGGTCTTGAAGCCGTTTCAGGGCTATCGTTTCTTGTTGATAAAGCGTGCATCGAGTTAAAACCTCCCATACCTGCAATAGTAATCGCAGCTTCTGAACCACCTGATACAATAACATCACACATTCCTAAACGAATGTAGTTGAAAGCATCAATTAATGCATTTGCAGAAGATGCACATGCAGAAACAGTAGTATAATTTGGACCCATATATCCATTACGCATCGAGATGTGTGCTGGTGCAATATCGGCAATCATTTTAGGAATAAAAAAGGGATTGAATTTTGGCGTTCCGTCTCCTTTAGCATAATAAATTACTTCATCCTGAAAAGTTTCTAAACCTCCAATTCCTGCTCCCCAAATAACACCAACTCTTGTTTTGTCGATATTATCATCAGTAAGTCCTGCATCTTTGATAGCTTCATCACTTGCAGCAACTGCATATTGAGCAAATTTATCTAATCTTCGAGACTCCTTGCGATCCATGTAATCTTCAATATTGAAGTTTTTTACTTCACAGGCAAATTTCGTTTTATGCTTCTCTGTATCATAATACGTGATAGGAGCGGCTCCGCTTACCCCATTCACAAGTGCCTCCCAATAATCCTGGATATTATTCCCGATAGGAGTAAGAGCACCTAATCCTGTTACAACAACTCGCTTTAACGTCATAAATATGTATTTTGTACTTTAAACAAATAAAACCCACGCTTTCTTAACTGTATTGTTTACTTAAGAGCCATGGGCATTACAATATAAATATATCTTTTTGATTGAAAACCAATCGAAATTTAAATTTTAAAAAAATAATAACACCCGATTTTCTTAAAATTCCAATTTTCTAAAAAACAAATCCCAATTTTGGAATTTGGGTATTCAAAGTTGGAATTTTAAGAAAATTCGGGTGCAGTATTATTATTTTTTAGCTTCTTCGATATAAGAAATAGCTTGACCAACAGTAGCAATGTTTTCTGCTTGATCGTCTGGAATTTGAATATCAAATTCTTTTTCGAATTCCATAATAAGCTCAACAGTGTCTAATGAGTCAGCTCCTAAATCATTAGTGAAGCTTGCTTCTGTTACAACTTCGTTTTCGTCAACACCTAATTTGTCTACGATAATCGCTTTTACTCTTGATGCAATGTCTGACATAATCTTTAATTTTAGAATTTAATTTGTTGGCAAAAATAAAAAACTTTATTTTAAAACCACGATTTAGTTTATAAATGTAACACTAATTTATAAAATTAATTTCAAGAAAGCCCTTTTAATACTATTTATTTTCGATTTTTATTCCGTTTTTTGCATTCTCAAATTAAATTCGATTATGAAAAAAATTATTGTTTTTGCCTCAGGATCAGGGACTAATGCTGAAAACATCATAAAATATTTTGCAAAAACCAAAATCGCAAAAGTCGTTTCTGTTTTTACAAATAATGCTTCGGCAAAAGTGATCGAAAGAGCAAAAAATCATCAAATTCCGACTGAAATCTTCTCAAAAAATGAATTATTAGAAAGTAACCTCTTACAAAAAATACGAGAAATCGATCCGGATATGATTGTTCTTGCGGGTTTTTTATTGAAATTTCCAGATCATATAATTGAACAATATCCTAACAAAATAATCAACATTCATCCTGCACTTTTACCAAATTACGGTGGCAAAGGAATGTACGGAATGCACATACACAGAGCTATAGTTAATAATAAGGAGAAAGAAACTGGAATTTCAATTCATTATGTAAACGAACATTATGACGAAGGCGGTATTATTTTCCAGAAAAATGTAGCCCTGACAGAGGAAGATACTCCAGAAACAGTGGCCGAAAAAATTCATGAACTGGAACAAAAGTATTTTCCGGAGATTATTTCGAGATTACTGGAAGACTAGATCGGTTAGATTGTTAGACTTCTTAGATCGTTAGATTATTAATCTGACTTTTAAGAATTTCAAAAAATCTAACATCCTAAAATCTAATCAATCTAATCAATCTATAATCTTAAAATCTAAGTAGTCTAAAATGAATCACGAAGTACATATATATACTGATGGCGCCGCAAAAGGAAATCCCGGAAACGGTGGTTATGGCGTAGTAATGGAATTGGTAGGAACGCCGCATAAAAAAGAATTCTACGAAGGTTTCCGCCTGACTACGAATAACCGAATGGAGCTTTTGGCAGTAATTGTGGGACTTGAAAAACTAAAAAATCCTAATATGAAGGTTTTAGTTGTTTCAGATTCTAAATACGTAATTGATTCTGTTGTAAAAAAATGGGTATTTGGCTGGGAGAAAAAAAACTATACCGGCAAAAAAAACCCGGATTTATGGAAACGGTTTTTAATTATTTACAGAAAACACCAAGTCGAATTTAAATGGATTAAGGGTCATAACAATCATCCTCAAAATGAGCGTTGCGACGAATTAGCAGTTATGGCATCGATGCAAAAAAATCTTTCTGTAGATGTTTATTACGAAACCATAGGTTCAAAATCATAAAAAAAGCGCGTCAAAAACAAGTTTCTGACGCGCTTTTATAGTAATTTAAGATTGATTTATTCTTTATCTAAATCTTTTGCTTTGTTAAATCCAAAAAGCAAACCAACTCCGGCAAGTATAAAAATGATTGAAGGATAAACCGCACCATCTTCTAAAGATGTGTAAGTTGTGATTAATAAAGCAATGAAAATTCCAACTCCGCTTCCTATTAATAAGTAAGCCAGATTTACAACAAGTACTTTCCATGCCGACACTCCATTATTTCTTCCTTTTAAAAAGATACTTGCATCGACACCTTTTTCTATAAGTGCTAAACGCTCCCTGTTTCTTGTTGAGTAAATAAGATAGACAATCCCGAAGATCATCAAAAACATGCTTATTGGTATTAAAATTTCTGGTCCCATAATTTTATATTATTTAATTGATTGATACTTCATATGACGACAGCTTTTAAATGCAGGTTACACCTTTTTTAAAATAAATTCCAAATTTTAAATTCCAAATTCCAAAACTTACTGAATATCAGTTAATTTTGAATCTATAAATTGTTTTATAAAACACTGAATCTTCGCCACAAAACGATAAATTTAGTGGCGCATTTCTGTGTCATATTGTGGTTAAATTTTGATAAAGTTTACATTAGAGTACAATCTCTAAAAATTGAAATTTGCTTTTAGAATTTACTTTATAAAGATTGGAATTTGGAATTTGAAAAATTTGGAATTTATTTTTAAATTCTTGTAACCTAAACACAGAACGTGTCGTCTTACATAATATGAGCACAATAAGCGATCAACATTATATCGATAAAATTATAAACGGTGAGACGAATGCTTTTGCCGTACTAGTCGACCGCTATAAAGATATGATCTTTTCATTGGCTCTTAAAATGGTAAAAAACAGAGAAGAAGCCGAGGAGGTTGCACAAGACACTTTTATTAAAGCTTACAATTCTTTAAGTAAGTTTAAAGGCGATTCTAAATTTTCGACCTGGATTTATAAAGTAGCTTATAACACGTGTTTAGACCGTTTAAAGAAAAACAAAAAAGAAGACAACAATATTTCGATAGATGAATTTTCGGCACATTTAATTAAAACAATGGACAATGCTTTAAGCGCTTTAGAAGACAAAGAACGAAAGCAGACGATTCAAAATTGTTTGAATTTATTACCGAGCGATGAGAATTTCCTGCTAACTTTATTTTATTTTGAAGATCAGAGTTTAGAAGAAATTGGAAAAATCATGAATATAAATGCTAATAATGTCAAAGTAAAATTATTTAGAAGCCGACAAAAATTAGCTGTAATTTTGAAAAAGCAATTAGAACCAGAAATAATAGAATGTTATGAAAGAAAATGATAAAGAAATAGAAAATCTGATTGAAAAAATTATGAGCGAAACTACTTTAGAATCGCCATCTTTTGACTTTACGTCTAAAATAATGTCTCAGGTTTTTGTGGCAGAAAAAAGTAAAATCAAAGTTTATAAACCTTTAATTTCTACAACAACCTGGATATTTATAGGTATCAGTTTAATTGCTTTGACTGCTTACGCTTTTTACTCAAATAATGACATTTCTAATTCTGAAACAGCTCAGGTATATTTAGATAAAGCATCTGCCCTATTTTCCGGAATTCATCCTTCTACGAATGTATTGTATGCGCTATTAATAGTTCCGTTTATGGTTCTGGTTCAGATTGGGGTTTTGAAGAATTATTTTGATAAGAAGTATGAGTTATAGAAAATCACTATCATTTTACCAATCATCTTATTTTGAAATATTTATTTAACTTTACAAAAGCAATATTTAATAAATAGACTTAAGGTTATAATGAGCGAATCTTCAAAAGAAATAAAATATGCAACTTTAGAATCTGCTTATAAAGCAGGAATTATAAAAAAAATAAGTGCCATTCACGCAAATAAAAACAGCTATCTTTTTATAACTTTAATAGCTCCTAATGAAAATAGCAACAATTTCTATTTAACAAAAAAATCATCTACAAAAATATCAAAAGGAGAAGTTCTAACCCATGAACAAATTAAAAAATCTAAATTAATTCTTTCTAACAATAAACATGGGAAAACACGTTTGAAATTCCTTCTGCCAAATTCTTCTCATTACACTGACTTAAATATAACATTTGAGATTCCCAACGATCATGAATCAGAAGTCTTAGATTTTCTTAGAAAAGAAATACAATCTAATACTAATTTTGAAGAAGAAGAAGAAGAAGAAGAAGAAGAAGATTACAAAAATTACATAAAACAACGTAATGCTAGTAGGTTAAGAAGAAACGCAAATATTAAAAACAATGACACAAAGATAGAGAGTAATCGCATTGTTTCAGATAGACAATATGGTACGGATGTAATAATTATTCTATTTTTAGTCGGAATTTTATTTGTATTGATATTTGGTTTAGCTAAATAGTATAAGTTCTACTTCAATTAAAAACAAACCAGACACAATTCTCTCATTTACAATAGTTTTAACCCCGAAAACGATATTATTTTTTTATGAAAATTTTGAGAACCTAAACCGTTGCAATATTGTAACTTATGAAGTATCTTTGCACCCTAATTCGAAATTCATAAAATGAATAAATTATTGATTGTTGGAACGGTTGCTTTCGACGCTATCGAAACTCCTTTCGGAAAAACAGATAAAATTTTAGGTGGTGCTGCAACTTATATTGGTTTATCAGCTTCATTTTTCAACTTACAATCGGCCATTGTTTCTGTAGTTGGCGACGATTTTCCACAAGAACATTTAGATCTTTTAACTTCAAGAAATATTGATATCTCTGGTATCGAAATTGTAAAAGGCGGTAAAACCTTTTTCTGGAGCGGTTTATACCACAACGATCTAAACTCTAGAGACACATTAGTAACTGAGTTAAATGTTTTGGCTGACTTTCAACCAAAAGTTCCTCAAAACTTTAAAGATGCTGATGTTGTGATGTTAGGAAACTTACATCCTTTAGTACAAAGCAGTGTTTTGGACCAAATGGAGAAAAAACCAAAATTAGTAGTTTTAGATACTATGAATTTTTGGATGGATTGCGCATTACCGGAATTACTTGACGTGATTAAACGTGTAGACGTGATCACAATCAATGACGAAGAAGCAAGACAACTTTCAGGAGAATACTCATTAGTAAAAGCAGCCAACAAAATCCAGGAATTGGGACCAAAATATGTGGTGATCAAAAAAGGAGAACACGGAGCGCTTTTATTCCATAACAGAGAAGTATTCTTTGCACCAGCTTTACCATTAGAAGATGTTTTTGATCCAACAGGAGCAGGAGACACTTTTGCAGGTGGTTTTTCTGGATTTATTGCGCAAAGCGAAAACATCTCGTTTGGCAACATGAAAAATGCAATTATTTATGGATCTAATTTAGCTTCATTTTGTGTAGAGAAATTTGGAACCGAAAGGATGCAAACATTAAGCAAAGCAGAAGTAGCGATTCGATTACAACAGTTTAAATCGTTAACTCAGTTTGACATAGAAATATAATGCCTTGAAGCCTCGATAACACGGGGCTTTTTTATTACGTTATTACGCACAACTTACAACAACAACACAAAATACAAAAAACAATGAGCGACGCTTTAAAACACGAATGTGGTATAGCCTTAGTTAGACTTCTTAAACCGCTTGAATATTACAAAGAAAAATACGGAACTGCTTTTTACGGGATACAAAAAATGTATCTAATGATGGAGAAGCAACACAACCGTGGGCAAGACGGAGCAGGTTTTGCAAGTATCAAATTAGATGTAGAACCTGGAGAACGTTATATCAGCAGAGTACGTTCAAACCATGCACAACCAATTCAGGACGTTTTTAAACAAATCAATGAGCGTATCAACGAAGAGATGACTACACATCCCGAATATGCAAATGATGTTGCTAAACAAAAAGCAAACATTCCTTATATAGGAGAATTATTTTTAGGACATGTTCGTTACGGAACTTTCGGAAAAAACAGTATCGAAAGTGTACATCCATTTTTACGTCAGAGTAACTGGATGCACCGTAATTTAATTTTGGCAGGAAACTTTAATATGACGAATGTTAAAGAGCTTTTCGAAAATTTAGTAGAACTTGGACAGCATCCAAAAGAAATGGCGGATACTGTTACCGTAATGGAAAAAATAGGTCATTTTCTTGACAAAGAAGTAATGCAGCTTTATCAGGATTGCAAAACAGAAGGATATTCTAAAAGAGAAGCTTCTCCTGTAATTGCAGACCGATTGGATATTGCTAAAATATTAGCACGTTCCGCTAAAAATCTTGATGGTGGTTACGCAATGGCAGGGCTTTTAGGTCATGGTGATGCTTTCGTTTTTAGAGATCCGGCAGGAATTCGTCCGGCTTACTTTTACCAAGATGATGAAGTTGTAGTTGTAGCTTCTGAAAGACCGGTTATTCAAACTGTATTTAATGTCCCTTTTGAAAGTGTTCAGGAAATTGAGCCTGGAAATGCTTTGATTATCAAGAAAAACGGAAAAGTTTCTATGGAACAAATCCTTGAACCAACTGTAAAAAAAGCGTGTTCTTTTGAAAGAATCTATTTTTCAAGAGGAAGTGATGCTGAAATATATCAGGAACGTAAAAACTTAGGAAAATTAATTTTACCTGCTGTTCTTGAATCCATTGACAGCGATACAGATAATACTGTTTTTTCTTATATCCCGAATACTGCCGAAACTTCATTTTATGGTTTAGTCGAAGCAGCTCAGGATTTTCTGAACCAAAGAAAAAACAATTACATTTTAAAAAATAGAGACACACTTACTGCTGAAACTTTACAGGAATTATTAGCTGTAAAAATACGTACGGAGAAAGTGGCTATCAAAGATGCTAAACTTAGAACCTTTATTACCGAGGATAGCAGTCGTGATGATTTAGTTGCACACGTTTATGATGTAACGTATGGGGTGATTAAACCAACTGACAACTTAGTTATTATTGACGATAGTATTGTTCGTGGTACAACGCTTAAAATGAGTATCATAAAAATGATGGATCGTTTAAATCCTAAACGTATCGTAATTGTTTCATCGGCTCCACAAATTCGCTATCCTGATTGTTACGGAATCGATATGGCAAAATTGGAAGGTCTTGTTGCTTTTAGAGCAGCTTTAGCTTTATTAAAAGAAAGAAACCTTTATCATATTGTTGATGAAATTTATGCAAAATGTAAAGCACAGGAAAACTATATTGATAGCGATGTTGTGAATTATGTTACTGCAATTTATGATCAGTTTACACCTGAAGAAGTTTCGGCTAAAATTGCCGAAATGTTGAGTTCTCCGGAAATCAACGCCGAAGTAAAAATAATTTTCCAAAAAGTAGAAGATTTGCATATTGCTTGTCCTAAGAATCTTGGAGATTGGTACTTTACAGGAGATTACCCTACACCGGGAGGAAATCGTGTTGTAAACAGAGCTTTTATGAATTTTTATGAAGGAAAAGACGCTAGAGCGTATTAATAAAATACTAACAAAAGGTTAATTTGTGCATTTCATCGGTTTTTTTTGCCGTTCATCCTATATGTTTGGTAGAATTGAAATGCTGCAATACTTTTGGAAAACCATAACATTAGTAGGTTAAGTTTATGGTAGATTTGGGGCAAAAAGGGTGGAAGCAATTCCACCTTTTTTATTGGAATAAAGTCAACTATTTATAAAGTAGGATTTTAGACACTTAATCGGATATATTTACCATTCATCTAGAAAGTTTTTTTCATAGAAATAGCTGCCATATATTTACTGAACCATAACATTAGTAGGTTAAGTTTATGGTAGATTTGGGGCAAAAAAGGTGGAAGAGATTCCGCCTTTTTTATTTTTTTAAGAGCAAAGAATATAGATTATAGAAAATAGACTAAAAGCAAAAACATAGCTTTAGAATAAAGAAATAACTAAAAAGCTGTTTCTCTAATTTTTTATATTTATTCTCCACTCTATATTCTTTACTCTATATTCTTTACCCTATTTCTTTACCCCATATTCTTTGTTCTATTCTCTATATTCCATCTTTTTCATACTTAGTCGGATATATTGACCATTCACCTGAAAAGTTTTTTTTATAATAATAGCAATCATACATTTACTGAACCATAAAATTAGTAGGTTAAATTATGGTAGATTTGGGGCAAAAAAGGTGGAAGAGATTCCGCCTTTTTTATTTTGCTATAAGAGCAAAGAATAAAGAAAATAGAATAAAAAGTATAGACAAAAAAAAGACGAATAACTGTTAGGCTATTCGTCTTTCTTCTATATTCTTTGCTCTATTATCTTATTTGTCTAAAGCATATCTTCTAGCAACTTCTGTCCAGTTAATTACACTGAAAAAAGCTTCAATATAATCTGGTCTTCTGTTTTGGTAGTTTAAATAGTAAGCATGCTCCCAAACATCCATTCCTAAAATCGGAGTTCCACCGTTACCAGCAACTTCCGGCATTAATGGATTGTCCTGATTTGGAGTACCTACAACTTCTAATTTACCTCCTTTTTGTACAGTCAACCAAGCCCATCCTGAACCAAATTGTGTTGCACCTGCTTTAGCAAATTTTGCTTTAAATTCATCAAAAGTACCAAAAGAATCTTCAATTGCAGTTAATAAATCACCTGTTGGTAATCCACCACCGTCTGGAGACATAACTGTCCAGAATAAATTGTGGTTGTAAAAACCTCCACCATTATTACGAACTGCTGCGTTTTTTTTATCTAAGTTAATTAAGATATTTTCGATTGTTTTGCCTTCTAAATCTGTTCCTGCAATTGCAGCGTTAAGATTTGTTGTATACGCATTATGATGTTTTGTATGATGGATTTCCATTGTACGAGCATCAATATGTGGTTCTAATGCATCATATGCATAAGGTAATTGTGGTAATTCAAAAGCCATGATATTATGATTTTATGATTTATAATAATTTATACCAAATTTAGACATTTAACTTTGGAATAGAAAATACTATTTCGTTATAATTCGATTTAATTAACTGATAATTTGGTTTTTTCAACGTTAAATACTTGTAAATCTTTATTTTCCATTAAAAGTTGTCATCGTATTTTCTAATCCGGCAGTTCCAAAAGATTTTATAATTTCTGAAGATATTTCTAAACGTTCCGGTAATTTTGCTTTTTCTTCTTCGTCCCAATCTCCTAAAACATAATCTACTTGCTGTCCTTTTTTGAACTGATCGCTAATACCGAATCTGAAACGGGTATATTCCTGTGTATTCAAAACGAGATTGATATTTTTTAATCCATTATGACCTCCGTCACTTCCTTTTGGTTTGATACGGATGGTTCCGAAAGACAGGTTTAAATCGTCTGTAATAACCAAAATATTCTCTAATGGTATATTTTCTTTGTCCATCCAGTATTTTACAGCCTTGCCGCTTAAATTCATGTAAGTGTTTGGCTTAAGCAGGAAAAAGGTTCTCCCTTTAAATTTATATTCGGCTAAAGCACCAAGTTTTACGGTTTCGAATGAAAGACTTTCTTTTTTGGCTAAAAAATCCAGGACTTTAAATCCTATATTATGTCTTGTATTTACGTATTCGGCTCCAATATTGCCAAGTCCTACAATTAAATATTTTTTACTCACGCTTTTTATATTGTTTTTTGGGTGTTCGTGAACCTCCGGTTTCATATTGTCTGTGTTCTCTTCTTTTTGTGTTGATGAAAACAGTTTTGTTATCCATTTTATCATAAGGCAAAAATAAGATTAATTAGAGAATGTGGCAATTGGTTAATTAGATAATTAGAAAATGTGTCATTTAACCGCGAAGGTCGCTAAGAATGGCACACGAATGACACGGATTTAAATGGATTTGCACAGATTTTTTATTTACCAAGCGCTTTTACGCCCATTTATGTCAACCTGATACACTAGAAACTTTGCACCTTTGCCCCTTTGAACCTTTGAACCTCTTTTCTAATAAAAAACTAAACTTCTCGATAGCCCTGACAGAAGCGGTATCCTTTTTCTTGCTCCTTTAGCAAGGAAAAGATATAGCGGATGGCAGGAACGTCAGGTCTTGAAAACCTTAAAGTTTCTGCTTCTAAAAAAACCAGCATTAAAGAAAACTTAGAACCTTAGCATCTTAGCAACTCAGAACCTCTAAAAACAAAAAAAGCACCAATCTTTCGATTGATGCTTTGATATGAAATTTGAAAAAAATTATTTTTTCTTTCCTTTTGCAGGAGCTTTTGCAGCTTTTGCAGCTTCTTGAGCAGCTTTCATAGCAGCACGAGAAATTCTTACCTGAGCAACAACTGTGTTCTCTGGGTGCATAACTTTGTAGTCTGGTGTACCAACTTTAGTAACGTATAATTTGTTACCCATTTCAAGTGGAGTAATATCAGCTTCAACAAAATCAGGAAGATTTTTAGGTAAAGCTTTTACTTTTAATTTACGAGTGTTCAAACGTAAAACACCACCTGCAAGAACACCTTTTGATGTACCTACAACTTTTACAGGAACTTCCATAGTGATTTCTTTGTCATCAAATAATTGAAAGAAGTCAATGTGTAAAATTTTGTCAGATACCGGGTGAACCTGAATGTCTTGTAAAATTGCATTGAATGATTTTCCTTTTCCAAGCTCAATCACAACTGTGTGTGCGTTTGGAGTGTAAACCAAGTTTTTGAACGCTGCAGCGTCTGCTGAGAAGTGTACTGCTTGATTTCCTCCGTATAATACGCAAGGAACCGCTCCAGCATTACGTAAGGCTTTAGTTGCTACTTTGCCCACGCTTTCTCTTTCTGATCCTTTAATTGTAATCGATTTCATTGTAAAAAAAATATAGTTATTAATAAATATTCTTGTTTGCTTTAAGCTTAGGCAATAAGCCTTAGGCTTTTTTAAAATGTGAATCAGGCTTACGGCTTAAAGCCTAAAGATTACTGCTTCTTACATTATAAATTTTCCACTGATGGAATTGTTGTGGTGCACCATGTGCATTACTTCTGCAAAAAGAGGCGCACAACTCACTACTCTTATCTTCTTTGATTCTTTCTTTAACGGAATTGAATCGGTCACTATTAACTCGCTTAATTTTGAGTTTTCGATTTTTTCGTATGCGTCACCTGATAAAATGGCGTGTGTACAAATTGCTCTAACGCTTAATGCTCCTTTTTCGATCATTAAATCTGCTGCTTTCGCTAATGTTCCACCAGTATCGATCATGTCGTCTACTAATATTACGTTACGACCTTTTACTTCACCAATTAGTTCCATAGTGTCGATAACGTTGGCTGCTTTTCTTTGTTTGTAACAGATTACTACATCTGATTCCAAAAACTTAGAGTAAGCATATGCTCTTTTTGAACCTCCCATATCCGGAGATGCAATTGTTAAATTGTCTAAATTTAAACTTTTTACGTATGGTAAAAAGATTGTAGATGCAAATAAATGATCTACCGGTTTTTCGAAAAACCCCTGAATTTGATCTGCGTGCAAATCCATTGTCATAACTCTTGTCGCTCCGGCAGCATCTAATAAATTAGCTACTAATTTTGCTCCAATCGGAACTCTTGGTTTATCTTTTCTATCTTGTCTTGCCCAACCAAAATAAGGCATAACAGCTGTAATGTGTCTGGCTGATGCACGTTTTGCTGCATCAATCATTAGTAACAATTCCATCAAATTATCAGCAGTTGGAAAAGTTGAACACACGATAAAAACGCGTAAACCTCTGATTGACTCTTCGTAAGATGGCTGAAATTCTCCATCACTATACGTTGACATCGTTACTCTTCCTAACGGAATTCCGTATTGCTCTGCAATTTTTTCTGCAAGATAAACACTTTGTGAACAAGCAAAAATTTTAGCTTCTGGTTCTAGGTGCGACATTATAATTTGTTGTTTTTGCTCCGCTGCGCTCTGCACGATTCGGCTTTACAATTTTAAGTAAAGCAAGACCAGTATAAATGCCTCGGGTGTAGTTAGTTGTGTGTGCTTCGTTTTAACGAGGTGCAAATTTAGAAAATTTATTGGACACTGAAAGGAAAAATTTAAGTATTTTTAGTAGAACATTTAATTTTATTTTTTACATTTGCACCGTGTTAAAGGAATAAGCACAGTTATGACATCATAATTACTTATTCTATTGCGTTAAAATAATTGGATTTATTTGATTATTTTTTCGTCTGCTAAGCCCGGATGGCGGAATTGGTAGACGCGCTGGTCTCAAACACCTGTGGGAAACCGTGCCGGTTCGACTCCGGCTCCGGGTACTTTAAAAACTCCTAAACCTTTATTTTATAAGGATTTAGGAGTTTTTTGTTTGAAATTTTGCCGAAATTTTGCCGAAAACTTAACAATTCCAAAATTTTAAGTATTAAGAATATAAGGACAAAAACAACAACCTTAAAATAAAAAAAACTATTTTAGTCATTTGTAAAACAATAGTAATTTAACTTTGCTTGTTTGTCTGGCTTAAGTATTATTAAGTAAAAATTATTTTCGTCTATTATATGCTGGCAGTAATTTAAAAACCAAAAAGAATGATTAAAAAAGAAAATAAGTATTTTAACACAACAATTAATTCTACTAAATTATACTTAGAAGATATTGAAAACATTATTTCAAAAATTGAAAATGAAAATATTATTCTAGAAATTTCAGATAATGAAAATGTTTACGAATCAATAGCTGAATTAAGATCTATTACAGGGACTAATCCAAAAACCATCAAAATTCTGGGAACTTTAACAAGTAGTTTTTTAGAATATATAACTATTAGAATAACTGAATCTTCATCCACGATATATGTGCATAATAGCGACACTCTTTTAAAGCCTGCATATGAAATTGAAAACCTTTTAATTTCAAAAAAACGTAAACTTATTTATTCTTATTTTAATAGCTATAATGCTAAAATTAATTTGCTTTGTACTTTACTAATTGGCTTCGTTGTTTTTTTAGTATGTACATTTATAACAAAAGAAAATTTTAATTATACTATTTGGGTCTCTATTATTTTATTATGGACTTTAATCTTTTTGATTTCTGAACTTAATCCAAACTCAAATACAAAAATAGAATTAGAAAGAAAACATGAGTTAAATTTTTATGAAAAAAATAAAGACAAAATATTGTTCGGAATTGTTACAACATTCATCGGAATAATTATCGGTTCAATAATTACATATCTAAAAAGCTAAAAAAATCACTGCTAACAAATATTATCATTATATAATTCCACTCATTTTCCACACATTTTCACCCTTATAGTATCTTTCTCAAAAACAAAACCAATATCTCCTTCTATAGCTTTTTGAATTTGTTCAGGTGTCCATTTATTTTCTCTTCTTACATCATCAATCAAAATGTCTGGTCGAAAATAGTTAGTAGAAATAGTGAAAATTATAGTATTATGCTCTACCTTATCTAATATTGATTCTGGTATCGCTACACGAAAATACCTCCTGTCTTCTTCTTTTATCGAGTACAATATTACTTCCTTAAGTTTTTTAAAACTTAATTTTTTTTGTAAAAACTCATCTTTATCCTCAACATGAACTACAATTGCAGATTCAGGAATTAACATATTTAATAGAGCAAAATATTCCATTTTCTTCACGCAAGGTTCTTCTTTCTCATTTTTTAAATTGCATGACAAACACAATAAAATTAAGATTATACATTTTCTCATAATTAATCTTTAAAATAAGGTTCATATTCTGTTTTATGTACGTAAGCTGAAATTACATACCAAATTTGTTTTTTGAACTCTGGAGAAGTTTTTACCCAAGTTGGATGGTTTAACTGATACATATAAGCTCGATGCTCAACCTTATGAGGACCCGGAAACACGTCCCAAAGAGTTTTTTTATACTTCAAAAGATCTTTTATATGCTGCCCTCTTTCGTGAGCAAAAAGATTTATTGCATCCCAACCGGTATTTATACTAGAACCAAAACGCGACAAATTAACACTTATATCTATTTCTCCTTCTCTTAACTCTTCTGAGTTTGGCGATGTACCTCCTAATCTCGCTATCGCAAATGTACCTCCGATAATTTTATCAGGAACTTGTGTGATAGACTTGTATTTCAATTCATTCAAATCATAACCCGCATCAGTGTAATAATGGCTTAGAATTTTTTTAGAAACGATTAACTTTATATCTCTTGATATATTAGTTACAATAGTACCGTATTTTGTTCCTGCTCTTAAATTTACTACATTACCTATTCCGGTAAATGAAACTTGTTCGTCAAAAAAATCTTCTGGAATATTACTACTAGAATAGGGCATCCCCGTAGGATCTAGTCCTAAAATATAAATTTTTTTCTGGCTATTGGCAGTTGAGCCTAAATAATTCCCTTGCATGTCAAAATAATCGCCATCGACATTTGGGGTAATTTTCAATGTTACGTGTTGAAAACTTGTATCTCCGTTAACTGATTTAATTCTAAAAGTTCTATCCATTTGATTGATTTTATACGGTTTGTATTGTTACTTCTTCTTTTAGTTCTGCAATACCTTCAGCATTTACTTCTCCACTATAGGTAATTTCTTTAGTATCGGTTTTAAGGTCTTTGCCGTTTGCTTCATCAACTATTATAGTAATTGTCTCTCCCTGTTTGTAATTTTCGGTTTTCACCATAAGACTTGCTCTTTCACCAATGCCCGCTTCCTTTATAGAATCTTTCATTTTTGCGCACATCCAAGTTATCTCTGTGATTTTTTTCTCAGGCTCTTGCTGTACTGCCTTTTTAGGCGGTGCAATCACTTCTTTTGCAACTTCTTGTCTAGGTTCAGATATTGTTATCATTTGACGCATCGGCAAAGTACCGTTAGCTTCAAACTTTTCATGATGTGAAATACAATACGATTTTTTAAATTTTACCTCTTTAAATCTACTCATGCCGTCAGGCTTGTAAAACGTAATGATACCATCCTTTACCTCATTGCCAAGTGCCCACTGCAAAATAGCGCTACTGCTGTCTGATTCAATTGTTAAATCAATTAACCATCCTGTAGGTTCTCCAAAAGGTTTTCCAGTGCTATCGAGTCGTTGTGTGGACTTGTAGTCAAATTCAATTAACCTGTATTCGATATTGTCTAATTTTAATATTCCTAAAGCAGCCATATTTTTATTATATCTAGTATTTATTAAAGTCAAAAAGTATTTAAAATCAAATTCATTTTTTCAAATATAATAATGTTTTTCATACAAAAAAATAAAACGCTATTATTTAAGACTTAGGTAATTTCTTATGATTAAAAATATCAAGCAAAATAAAATTGTAAAAATAAACCCACTAAACAAATGATTTTGTCTAATGGGCTAGTTTTTAATAGATAGCATTTTGTTATTTTGATTGAAAAACAATTTTAAGCCAGTTTCTTACTTAAAAAGGATTTGATCTTTATGGATTCTAACAACTTGCTTAAAAAGCTTTATTTTACTTCATTGACAATTAAAAAAACTCAGAAAACAAAATGTAGATTTATTTTGAGAAATTTTCAAGCTTCAGTATTTCCTGGCGAGCACTAAAATCTACTTTTTTAACAGAAAAAAATAAAAGCTTAAAAATCTTAAAAGGGCAAAATCGCAAACCTACAAACCTACACAACCTACACACTTTGTAAATCAACAAGTTAACTCCAAAAACAAGCTAAATTGTGTAGGTTTGTGTAGGTTTACGTTTTTTCGAAAATACACCGACCTACACAAACCTACACTTATACTACACCTTTTTATATAATTATTAAACTTAATACATTGACTATAAACACAATAATAACTAATACAATATGTGTAGGTTGTGTAGGTTGAGAAAAACGAAGTTTTCAAAAAAGCATAGGCAATAGGCAAAAAAACCTTTTATTTTTCCTGTTTTCAATTTTATGGAATAGTATTCATATAATGAACCGCTTCATTTATTTCGTTAAAATTGCTCAATTTGCTAAAATCTACAACAAACGCCGAAGTTACCGAGCCGTCTCTTCCTGCTCGAAAACGGTAGCTACTTTTGATTTCAATAAATGCACTTTCTTTTTTTACTGTGTCCTGCATTGTTGCTTTGCTCGGAATCATTTCTTTATACTGATTGTACCATTGTCTTTGTATTTTGTCATAAGTGTTAGAAAAATTAAAATACAATGTTGTTCCCTCCACTTTTATATCTCTTTCGTAATCTAATTTGTTATCTCCATTGGTTCTTATACAAACCAAAAAACAATCCCACCATTTATTTGATGCACTTGCAGAATTAATTTTATTCATTTGGAATTCGCTTATTTTTACAAAGTGATCCATCATTTCAGCATCGGTAAAAGGAAAGACGATAGTGTCTTTGAAAATTTCATAACTAGCACCCAAAACCGCAAAATTTGTAGAAAACCTACTTGGAGAACCAACAGGCATTTTTGCGGATATACTTGTTTTATAGAGCCTGAATTTGGTTTTAAAATCCGTAAAAAATCTTTTTCTTTCTTTTAATAAATCGTCCGTAAATGAACTGATCCCTTTTTCTGTCATATCTGCAAGTTCATTATACTTTTTTACTTCATCATCTGTAAAAGTATTTTTACTCATGTCTAACCACAGTAAACGAGTTATCAAAGCTTCATCATCCGGCGAATGATTTCCCGTTAAGATTAATGATGATAATATAGGCACGGTTTCAGTACTTACATGACTGTCTAATGTTCCTCTTTTATATCCGTTTCTATCCCAAATACCTTTTAATATTCCATCGAGTTGCTTGTCTCCGTTTTTGTATTCCGAAAATTGACAAATTATATTAACAAACTGCGCAAACTCTCTAATATGAGCTTTTAAAGTGGATGCACCACCCTCTATATTAATCGCAGATTGTGGCTTGCCAAAAAAACTTTGACAACAGTTTGCTAACTGGTCTTTTCCCGATGATGCTTTACCGTGAAAAAACAATATGGGAAATGCTTTTAATTCATCCACTACGATGTCCTGAAAGATACTGGCTATAGTAAAAAGTATTGCTGAAATCGAATTATTTCTGTGAACCTCAAACATTTTAGACAAATAAGCATCAATAGTTACATTTGAAGTCTTTATACAAACTCTTTTTTGTGGCTCATATTTAAAGGCATTTTCTTTATAAACTTTGTTTGCTGACGGTACATAATAAGAAACCTCTTTATGCTTAAAAATACCATTTTCGTCAATCTCAATTTTGTTCCCATCACAAAGGTTTACATTGTTGTTCCATAGCCAAAAATTATCCTCTTTTTGCCATCCTAAGCAATCAATTTTTTTTCCGTTTCCCATTTTATCAAACAGATAAGTTTTTAACGTGTGGAAATCCTTTGGAGTTCCTGACCAAAGGTAATTTCCGTGTGAGGTAACTATATCATCAAATTTTTGAGGTGTATTTAGTTTGTCGGAAAGAACATCAAATATTTTCTCTTGCTTATATACATTTCTAATTTTGATTAGTTTCATTGGGAATTTTTCGTCCTGCATATGCTGAATGATTTTCACAACGAAATTAGAAACAGATTTGAAATATTTTTTTGTATCTCCCTGCATAATCCAAATTTGATTGTTTGCCATAAACATTCGATATTTTTCGATATCACTAATTAGTTCTGCAATAGGGTTTTTTACCTCTTTTGGCAGTTCATATTGAGCATATTCTTCTTTATACTCCTGTATATCAACAACATCATTTTTGACTTTTAAAGCCAAATCAATGATTTTTTGAAAGTCTTTGGCAATATGTTCTTGGAAATAGTCCGTAAGGTCATAGCCTTTAACAGTTTCGTTTTTTGGCAGTTGCAATGGTATGATTTTAGGAAACTTACTTGTAATAGCAGTTCGCCCTGTTTCTCCCCCTTTATCATTATCATAACAGATAAAAAGATTTTTGCAAAGGCTTTGCAAAGTCTTTATCTGTAAGGCGGTAGGATTATGGGTTTCACTTCTAAAAGTGATCGCTTTAAAACCTCTGGAAATCGCTACAACAGTATCTTTTTTTCCTGCACAAATAATTAGATTTTCTATTTTTTCGGTTCCTAACTGCTCTAGTCCGAAGATATCACCATTTTGCAAACCATTGCTAAATATCTTAGGTTGCTTTTTATCAGGTTGAGCGGGAGCATAAACTTCAAAATTACCATTAACCTGATAACTGAAAGCCAAAACATTTTCTTTTATGGTGAAATTGAAATTCTTGTTCTTCGCATTGCTAAAAAAACTATATTTTTCAACGGCACTAATATTGTATTTTTCTAACAGTTCTTTTTCTACTCCTAAATTATTCCAAAAAGCAAAATGATCTTCTCTCATTTGAGTATTGACAACATTAAGTACAAAGGGGGTTTCCTGCATTGCAACGATTTTTTCATTTTGTTGCAAAGGCTTTGCAAAGGACTGACTTTCCTTTGCAACGTTTTTTTTATCCGCTTGAATCAATGCAAGTAAATTCATTTCCCTAGCCACTACTTTTAAAACTTCATTGAATTGGGTTTTACAATCCAAATCCTTTAAATTAGCCACAAACTCGAATGCATCTCCTTGTTTACCTGAACTATTACACTTAAAAGTTCCATTTTTGTAAAGTTTGAACGATGCATTTTTGTCTTCCGAAAAAGGACTTGAGATATTTCCTTTCGGAGATTCAGAAAGGTTTAAAAATTTTAGATAAATATTTTCTGCCGTAGTTTGACGAAAAATTATATCTTTGGTCAATATATTTGAACTCATATCATTATATATTTTGTAGCCCATTGCAGTTGATCAGCAATGGGCTATTTGTTTTTACGAATTGTTTTCTTTGTAATTATTGATAGCATTCCTTAATCTGTCCGATAGTAAATAACCATCGGGTTTCCCGTGTTTAGAAATAAACATTATTACTTCCAAAGAGGATATTCGTTTAGCATGAATTATAGACCCAATCGTAATAGATTTCCTTGTTTCTTTTAGTATCCCGTTTATTTCTTTTCGAATATATTCACAGGACATTTGACTTATATATAAATTCTGTAACTCTGCTTTATTATTGATAGCTTGTAATACTTTTAGATTCATGTGACGTAAATATTAGAATCAATTGCAATTGTTCAGCAATGGATTTCTGTTTTTAATTTGATTAGTGTGTTTTTGCAAAGCCTTTGCAAAGGCTTTGCAATTATTAATTAGTCTTAAAATTTTCAATGTTATATTTAGTAAAAACTTTTTTGAAAACTTTATTAATTTCTCTATTGTTTTTCCTGTCAACGCCCTGAGTGGTAATTGTTTTCGGTCTTTTTTGTACTTTTTTCATAATCAAATATTTAACTCGTTGCAATCTATTTTACTACGGTTTTGTTTATTAAAATGCTTAATTCTATTGAAGTAGGTTTTTAAAATTGTAGATTTATTTTACAAGGATCTGCTCCGGAGCTTTGTCCAGGAACTAAAAAAAATCTACTTTTTTTAAGTATTGATTTGATTGCCAATTTTTATTGCAAGGCTTTTGCAATGCCTTTGCAAAGGTTTCAATTAAGCATTTGCAATTCTAAAAAGTCGGGCTTCACATAAACCTTTGCCTTTTCAAAATCAAGATAGGTGTATTCTATAAAAGAGGACGAACCCTGTTTATAACGTTCAATTTCTTTTTCTTTATGTTTTAAGTCCTGTTTGTACAGATTTTTAAGGTAAATAAGAATTTCGTAATTTTCTTTTAAAAAATCGTGTTTCTCTTTAAGAACTTCATAGGGTGTTTTTTCTGGTGTCATAAGAAAAAAGTTTTTTATAGGCGAAGTACCCTTTAGGGTTGACACCACATTCAGAGAATGAAGTTACAATCCTTTCGGAAATGATACCCATGGGGTACTTCGTTATTGTCGATAAGTTTTTTAGAGATTGCTCCCTGATATGCGGTGTCGAGGCAAACGTACAAATTAATTTCAATTAAAATGAATTAAGATTGAAATTTATTCATTTTTTGTAAAGCTTCGAAAACCTCTCCTTTTTT
The DNA here is from genome assembly GCF_018380615.1 of Flavobacterium psychroterrae. GTDB lineage: Bacteria > Bacteroidota > Bacteroidia > Flavobacteriales > Flavobacteriaceae > Flavobacterium > Flavobacterium psychroterrae. The sequence goes on from NZ_JAGYVZ010000003.1 coordinate 238,884, forward strand.
GTAGCGAACTTTGTTACCAATGCGGTATGCGGGAATAAGGTCTTTACGTGTCCAGTCCCACAATGTCACAAGTGAAACGGATAGCATTTTGGCTGTTTCCTCCCTCGTCAATAGTTGTTCATTGTCGGGCTGTAAAGTGTTTGCAAATCCCTTAAGAGCATCGATAACCTCTTTTACAATTTGGTTTTTAAAATCAAGAGCGTTGGTGTTTTCTAGTTGAAGTACGTTTGTCATAACTTAATCGTTTTTTGATTGATGATTGATAGGACAAACTTAAGTTAGATTAAGCTCAGCGTATGAGGATTGGATATGATGCCTTAAGATACCTTAAGATGTAGCAGGATTGATTAAGTTAGGGAAGTCTACGAGTGAATTTTAACATTTATAGGCAGGTAATGTTTATTTTTTTGCATTTTATTTTTAATTGTTCTGAAGCTTCATAACCATTAGGAATACCGAAAGTTTTTATAAAGGAAACAAAAACAATATCGGATACTATTTTATTTCTAATATTACCACCTAAAAGTTTAATGTAATAGTTAATAGTGGCTCTAATTATTTTTTCAGGTAGCTGGTCGCTATATGCCTCGAACAAAAAAGATTTGGTTATTTTTTCAGGAATTCTTTTCATTTTCCCAATGTTCTTTTAGTTTCTCAGCATTTTCTCTTGGAGTTATTTTAATATATTTCAAAAATTGCGTTTCAGTTTTGTGTCCTGTAATTGCCATTATAGTACCATTTTGCAATTTTCCGTATAGATTAGAAGCAAAGGAACGCCTGCACGTATGCGAAGTAATGAGTTCATGTTTTGGGAATGTCCCAAATTCTTTTCGGTTCTTGTTTTTTGAAATTATTTCTATATTTGGGAAAAATCCTTTCTCGTCTTTTTTATTTGTCATTTTTGCGCCCTCAATCATTTCTGTAAACCCTACAACTTGGCAGACCTCTTTAACATATTCATTAAATTTTGCATCAGAAATTTGATGCGGTAAATTGCCGTCTCTTTTGGTTAAGATGTCTTTTATTTGTTGGTGCATTGGTATAATAACAGAATGAGATGTTTTCTTGGTAATAATTTCTATAAAATTTCCAACAAAATTGAATTTTTCTAATTTTAAAAAGTCCGAAATTCTCAACCCTGTACGCAAACCAAAAATAAAATTGTCCCTCACGTTATCCAGTCGTTCTGAATAACTAAAATCGTGATTGTAAACTGCATTTATTTCATTTTCTGTAAGATAAACATCTTTGGTTGGATTTGTGAGTACTCTAAATTCAGAGTGTTTGTATTCTTGATTTATAGGTAATCCTTCAATTTCTATGTTTTTACACCATGTTTTTAAAATTGCAACTTGTGTTCCAAAAGTATTGTCGTTTAATTTTTCGAAATTTCTGCAGTAAAATAAAAAATCTCTATAAAACTCTAAATTAACATCTTGAAAACGAAGCTTTTTTCTTGAATGTTTTTCATAATTGGAAAGTTTGTTTTTTGCAGTTGTATGATGTTGGATTGTCCTTGGAGAAATAGGATTGCCTTTATAAAGTCTTTGTGGCGAATCATCAATATACTTTTTAACCCAATCCATAAAATAAATTTTGTAAAGCTCATCTTTTTCAGCTCGACCAAAGAACTTTTTTATTTTTTCTTTAAGCCAAATATTGTTTATATTCTGTTGTGTGTTGTAGTCGATATTGTACTCTTCTAAAAGATAATTTTCAAGATTACGAAGTTTACTATTAATGAAGTCTTTTTGAGGAGTTGTAACGCTAATTTTCACCTGTTCTTTAGTATCGCTCCATTCATTAAATTTCACAGTTAGCCCCGTTCGTGATTTTTGATCTATTCTATTGCTATCCCAAAACCTAACATAAATGCTGGATAATTCAGATTTGCCTTTTATAATAAAATATCGAATTTTCATATAGTTAATTGTTATCATACGAAGATAACATTTTGCCGAAATATTGCCGAAAATATCTTAATTTATCCTACTTTGCCTTAATCTGTCTTAATTTTTTTGTAAGAATAAAATGCGCAATACTATTAAAATAAAGGTGTTAACAATGGTTTTTTTAATTTCTTTTATTCTTACAAATTAAGAGGGTTGTAAAACGGCTCCGGGTACAAAAACCTCTTCGAAAGAAGAGGTTTTTTTGGTTTTATGTGGTTTTTTTAAACCATATAAGCCATATAAGTTCATTTAATAGTTGGCGCTTTATAACGCAACGTCATATTTACTTATATACTTATATGGTTTAAAATTCACAAGCTGCATTGTGCGAAATGGGAAAATTGCACGAGTTAGCGATAAAGCACAATTGATTTGCTTTTGTGTGCAATTCTATTGCCAACTCTATTTTATCAGGATTTGAAATCTTTACTTTTGGATTTAATTGAACTTCTGTAAAGCGTCCGCTTCCGTCAGGAGAAACTTCGAGCGTTGCTTCGGCATGGTCTGAATATTCCAGAACTTCTATTCCGTTTTGAGAGCAGACATATAGATAGGACATCATGTGGCAGGAAACTAAACTACTTAAAAGTAAATCTTCGGGATTGTATAATTCCGGATCGCCTTTGAAAGCTTTTGCTGCAGAAACATTTAAAACAGGTTTTCCTTCGATTTTAATTTGATGGCTTTTGCTGTAAAATCTCGTTGTTGAATCTGCCGGTTTTTGATTTGAAGTCCAGTTTGCTTCTGCCTTGAATAGATGTTTCATTTTGTTTTCGTTTGCTAATGCTAAATTAAGTCTTTATAAGATGCAAATGAATTAATCGCGCAAAGTCGCAAAGACGCAAAGTTTTTAAGCTTTCTTAATTTTCTTTGCGACTTTGCGCGATAAAAAAAATTACTTCAATTAAATTGCACTTGGCATATAAAAAACCTCGAAAGCATAACTTCCGAGGTTTCTTAGAGAATTGAACTAGTAAAACAAATCCTAAAACTATTTTTGTACAGAAAATTTAAAAGTAGTTTTAGTTCTATAATTTTCTCCCAGGTTTAAAACCGTTGTTGGGAAATTTTTCTGGTTTGGAGAATCCGGATAATGTTCTGTTTCCAGACAAAGACCAGTTCTGTGAGCATATGTTTTTCCATCACGTGTTGGTAAAGTTCCGTCAAGAAAATTTCCGGAGTAAAACTGAATTCCAGGTTCATCCGTTGTTATTTCTAAGATTCTTCCGCTGGCAGCGTGGTATACTTTTGCAATGATTGTTTTTCCTTTTTCAGGATTGTTCAATACCCAGCAATGATCGTAACCTTTTCCTTTTTGTAATTGTTCGTTTTTTGCTTCAATGTCTTTTCCAATTAGTTTTGGTTTTCTGAAATCGAAAGGCGTATTGGCAACATCTTCTAATTTTCCTGTCGGAATTAAAGTTGCATCAACCGGAACTAATTTATCAGCATTCAAAGTCAATTCGTGATCTAAGATTGTTTTTGTAAAATCTCCTGATAAATTGAAATATGAATGTTGCGTTAAATTCACAACCGTTTTTTTATCTGTTGTTGCTTCGTAAAGAACCTCTAATTCGTTATCATTTGTTAAAGTATAGGTTACAAAAACCTGTAGATTTCCCGGATAACCTTCTTCTAAATCTTTACTTAAATATGATAATTTTAAAGAAGCTGTAGCTCCAGATTTTACCTCATCAGCTTTCCATACAACGTTAAAATATCCTTTTGGACCGCCGTGCAAAGCATTTGGCGCATTATTTATTGCTAATTGATACTCTTTTTCATCTAATGTAAATTTTCCTTTTGCAATTCGGTTTCCATATCTTCCAATCAAAGCTCCAAAGAATGGATTTTCTTTTTCATATTGTTCCAAAGAATTAAATCCGATTACAACATTTTCAGAAACACCTTCTTTATTTGGCACTTTCAAATCTGTTATTCTTCCACCAAAAGTGATGATATCAACTTCCATCCCATTTTGGTTTTTCAGCTTATAACTGTCGACTTTTTCTCCTTTTGCTGTTTTTCCGTATTCTGATTTTTCGATCGAAACCAAAGCTTTTTCTTCTGTAGTAACTTTTTCTGTATCCGCTTTTTTATCGCTTTTGCATTGAACAAAAACTATAGCCAAACTCAAAAGACTTAAACCGAAAACGCAACGTTTTAATACATTCATAAATAATTATTTTAAGTTAGTAAAGTCTTAAAGTCAAAAGTCATAAAGTCTTTTCTCAAAGTAACTAAAAGTTTCGGACTTTATGACTTTCGACTTTTGACTAATTTATAGTCCATGTTGAAACAAATGATAATATGCTTCATTCGCATTGATCTTATCTTTAAAGTCTCTTACGGTAGTTTTTTCATCAATCACCAATAATTCGATTCCTGCGATATCCGCAAAATCTTCCATGTATTCTGTTGTGATCGCTTGACTATAAACGGTGTGATGTGCTCCTCCGGCTAAAATCCAGGCCGTTGCTGCGATATCAAGGTTTGGTTTACAATCCCATAAAACTCTTGCAACCGGTAATTTTGGTAAATCTGCCAATGGTTTAATAGCTTCCACTTCATTTACAATCAAACGGAAACGATTCCCCATATCAATCAACGAAACATTAATTGCAGCTCCGGCTGGAGAATTAAATACCAAACGTGCAGGATCTTCTTTTCCGCCAATTCCTAAAGGATGCACTTCACATGAAGGTTTTGCGTCTGCAATTGATGGACAAATTTCTAACATGTGAGATCCTAAAACATATGATTTTTGCGGTGTAAAATGATACGTATAATCTTCCATGAAAGAAGTTCCTCCTTCAAGCCCCACATTCATTACTTTTAAGGCACGAACCATTGCAGCCGTTTTCCAGTCGCCTTCACCACCAAAACCATAACCATCGGCCATTAATCTTTGTGTTGCAATTCCTGGCAATTGTTTCCAAACTCCAAGGTTTTCAAATGTATCTGTAAAGGCTCCAAAACCCCCTTCTTCAAGGAAAGCTCTTAAACCTAACTCTATTTTTGCTGCTTCTACTAATGAACTTCTTTGCGCTCCGCCTTCTTTTAAAGAATCAGTTAAAGAATAAGAAGACTCATAAACTGCTAATAAATCATTTAATTGTTGGTCTGTAACTTTCTCAATATGTTTCGTCACATCTGAAGAATCATATCCGTTAACCGACATTCCGAAACGAATTTGAGCCTCAACTTTATCACCTTCTGTAACGGCAACTTCACGCATATTGTCTCCAATACGGGCAACTTTTAAGTTTTGAAGTTCATCCCAACCAAGAGCTACTCTTGTCCAAACTCCCAATTTGTTTAAAACGCGAGAATCTTCCCAATGTCCAACCACTACTTTACGTTTTTTACGCATTCTGGACATGATAAAACCAAACTCACGATCTCCGTGTGCTGATTGATTCAGGTTCATGAAATCCATGTCGATAGTTCCCCACGGAATTTCAGCGTTGTATTGTGTGTGTAAATGGCACAATGGTTTCTTTAGAATACTTAATCCGCCAATCCACATTTTGGCCGGCGAAAAAGTGTGCATCCAGGCAATAAGACCAATACAGTTTTTAGCCGAATTTGCCGCTAAACAAACATCTAATATCTGAGAAGGCGATTTCACCACATCTTTATAAACCACTTTTACAGGAATTTGAGACGAAGCTCCTAATCCTTTTGCAATTATCTGCGAATGCTCCGCTACTTTTCTTAGTGTTTCTTCACCATATAATTCCTGGCTTCCTACTACAAACCATACTTCTTTTTGAGATATATCTATCATTGTGTAATCGTTTATTTGTTGAACTATTTATTTGTTGAATTGTTTAATCGTGAACTGCGGAATCGATTAAACGATTTACCGATTCACCAAATAAACAATTACTGTCCGTAATACGAATCTTTTCCGTGTTTACGATTGTAATGTTTTTTTATTAGGGAATCTTTTAATCTTGGTGCGTTTGGGTTTATTTGTAAAGTCAGATACGCCATTTCGGCAACGACTTCTAAAACTTTGCTGTTGTAAACTGCTTTTGCTGCGTTTTTTCCCCAAGCGAATGGACCGTGATTTCCAATTAAAACCATTTCGACTTCTTCATACGAAAGATTTTTTTCTTTAAAACAATCCAAAATCTGAATTCCGGTATTGTGCTCGTAGTTTCCTTCAATAAGCGAATCTGCCATTGGTGGTGCACACGGAATATCAGCTGTTAAATGATCGGCATGCGTAGTTCCGAAAATTGGAATATCGCGTTGCGATTGTGCCCAGGCAACTGAATAAGTTGCGTGTGTATGTGCAACACCTCCAATATTTGGCCAGTTTTTATATAAGTAAGCGTGTGTTTTGGTATCAGATGATGGACGCATCGAACCTTCGATAATATTATTATCAAAATCGACAATCACAATATCTTCAGGTTTTAAATCTTCGTAAGGAACGCCGCTTGGTTTTATGGCAAAGACACCATTTTTTCTATCCACCGCACTCACATTCCCGAATGTATATACAACCAAATTTAATGCATTTAACTGCATGTTGGCTTCGTAACATTCTTGTTTTAAATCTTTATAAAGAGAACTCATGTTTTGATTTTTTTATAGTTGGATCTTCAAAAGCACTTAATTGATCGTAAGCAATTAACAATTTGTTGTAAGCTGCTACTTTATCTAATTGAGGGAAATATTCTCCATCGAAATCGCTTCCTATTTTTTGGCTTGCTTCAATTACATTCGGATAAATTCCTGCTGCAACTGCTGCATAAATCGCCGCTCCTAAAGCTGGAGTCTGGTCTGAAGCTGCAATTTTAATTGGCTTGTTCAATACGTTTGCCAAAGTCTGCATGATAAAAGGTGATTTACGGGCAACGCCTCCAATTCCGATTACGCTGTCGATTTTTACACCTTCCTCTTCAAAACGATCGACGATTTTTTTCGCTCCAAAGCAAATAGCGTTTACCAAAGCTTTAAAAATATGTGGTGCTTTTGTTCCTAAAGATAAATTCGAAATAGCACTTTTTAATTCCTGATTAGCATCTGGAGTTCTTCGTCCGTTGATCCAGTCTAAAGCGATTGGAAGACTTTCTGAAACCGGAATTTTCTCTGCTTCTTTTGTCAATTCAACAATTAATTTATCGCTGAATTCTTCTCTTAATTGTTCTTTTTGAGCATCATTTAAAACAGTTGAAGCCGTTAATAAATGATCGGTTGGCCAAAGCAATAATTCTTTATACCAAGCCAATAAATCTCCAAAAGCCGATTGTCCTGCTTCTAAACCAATAAAGCCCGGAATTACAGATCCGTCAACTTGCCCGCAGATTCCGCGAACGGTTTTGGTTCCAACTTCATCATAAGAACCAACCAAAATATCACAGGTTGAAGTTCCCATAACGCGAACCAAAGTATTCTCGCCAATTTTTGCTCCAACAGCCCCAGAATGCGCGTCGAAAGTTCCAACGGCTACAACTGTATCCGTAGAAAGGCCTAAACGATCTGCCCATTCTTTGCTTAAATTTCCGGCAACTAAATCAGATGTATACGTTTCATCATATAAATTGCCACGAAGCGTTGCTAAATAAGGATGTAATTTTTCTAAGAATTCAACCGGAGGAAGTCCGTTCCAGTCTTCGTGCCACATTGCTTTATGACCCGCGGCGCAACGGCTTCTTTTAAAGGTTTTTAAATCTTTGTCTTCTATTAATAAATAGGTCATTAAATCGCAGTGTTCCATCCAGGTATGCGCTGCATTTCGAACGGCTTCATCTTCTCTGGCGATGTGCAGGATTTTTGCCCAAAACCATTCTGATGAATAAATTCCGCCTACATATTTGGTAACGTTTTCTCCGCCCCAGCTTATTGCCAGTTCATTTATTTCGTTTGCTTCATTTATAGAAGTATGATCTTTCCAAAGCACCATCATCGCATTTGGATTTTCCTCAAAACCTTTTGTCAATGCCAATGGAATTCCGTCTTTGGTTACAGGAACAGGTGAAGATCCTGTTGTATCGATACAAATTCCTCGTACTAGCGAAGGATCAACTTTACTCTCTTTTATAACGGTTTGAATCGTAATTTCCAATCCTTCAATATGATCTAAAGGATGTTGACGAAACTGATTTATGGATGCGTCACAATATTGTTTGTTTTTCCATCTTTTATAATGAGAAACATTTGATGCCAGTTCTTGCCCATTTTCAGTATCTATTAGCATCGCCCGAACAGAATCTGTTCCGTAGTCCAATCCTATAACGTAATTTTTCATTCGAAAGTCATTTTAAAATAATGACAAATATAAATATAATTAATTCATAAGTGTATAAAAAACACTTAACAAAAATTATCGTTTTAATTTTTACAGATAATGCATAAAAACAGAACTTTAGCATTAAAACAGAAAACAAACGTTGATTTTACATTTATTATGTTGCGATTATTTCATGATTATCTTCAAAACTCTAAAAAGCCAATCTTATATAATCAGTTTTGGTATTACTTTATTTTACTTTCAATTCATTCTATTTGGGATGGATTTTGATTCAAAATCAATTCTTAAAAATTTTTATTAATAGAGAATATTGCTTTCTATTTTCCTTCTAAAACAATTACGGAGAATGGAGGAATGGTAATTTCTAATTTTCCTTTTTTATTTTCAAAACCTTTAAAATTTATTGGTACAATTTTATTTGGAGTATCAAATGAATTATAATCCTGCAGTTTTGAAGCTGTTAAAATAGTGGCGGTAAAGTTTTTAACTCCCAGCTCTTTTATGTCAATTTCTACTTTATTTTTATTTTTCGAATCAATATTTACTAATGAAATATGAACCAATCCGCTTTTATCTTTAGAAGCTGATGCTGAAACAGCCGGAAGTGTTTCTCCACTAAAATTATACAATGGAGATTGAAAATTAACTGGCAATAATGTAGCGTCCTGATGTACATTATACATTTTCATGACATAATATGTTGGCGTCGTAATCATTTTTGCTTTATCTGTTAAAATCACCGCTTGCAAAACATTGACGCATTGAGCTAAATTTGCCATACGAACCCTGTCAGCGTGGTTGTTAAAAATGTTTAATGTCGATCCTGCCAAAACAGCATCTCTCATTGTATTTTGCTGGTATAAAAAACCGGGATTTGTGCCTTTTTCAACATCATACCACGCGCCCCATTCATCAACCATTATGGCTACTTTTTTCTCAGGATCGTATTTATCCATTACCGCACTGTGTCTGGTAACGAGTTCTTCCATTTTCAAAGCTTCTTTCATGGTTTTAAAATATTGATCTTCGGTATAATCAACGCCATCACCTTTTTTAGCCCAATCGATTACGGCATAATGATGTACGCCAACTCCGCCTAACATATTTAATGGAATGTTTTTCATAAGGACTTCTGTCCAATTATAATCGGCGCTATTTGATCCTGAAGCGATTCTTGTAAATCCTCCGGTATTTTCCCAATCCGACATAAATGTGGCAAATTTGCGGTATTCTCCTGCATAATATTCTGCTGTCATATTTCCTCCACATCCCCAGGCTTCATTTCCAATTCCCCAAAATTTAACTTTCCACGGCTCTGTTCTGCCGTTCTTTTTGCGTAAATCACTCATCGGACTTCTGCCGCTAAAATTGGTGTATTGTACCCAATCTGCCAATTCCTGAACAGTTCCGCTTCCCACATTTCCTGACAAATAAGGTTCTGCACCAAGCAATTCGCACATATTCAAAAAGTCATGCGTGCCAAAACTATTATCTTCGGTTACACCACCCCACCATTTGTTTACAATTGTTGGTCGTTCTGGTTTTGGTCCAATGCCATCTTTCCAATGATAAGTATCGGCAAAACAACCACCGGGCCATCTTAAATTTGGAATTTTTAATTCTTTCAAAGCTTTAATAATATCATTTCTAACTCCATTTGTATTTGGAATTTTGGATGTGTCGCCCACAAAAAACCCTCCATAAATAGATCGTCCTAAATGCTCAGCAAAATGTCCGTAGATGTTCTTATTGATTATTGGTGCATCAGTAGTATTTTTTATACTGATAATAGTAGTCTGGTTTTGAGCAAAACTCAACTGATTACAAATTGTAAAAAGAAAAGTGATGAAAAGTACTTTTTTCATAATATTGGTTTGGTTGTAATATCAGCCAGAAGCTCAGAAATCTGGTTATGATATTTGGTTGTGATAATTCTAATAAAAAAATGAATCGCTGTAATAATTGAATAACGCCGATTTTCAATTAAAGTAACAAAAGAGAAATCTCAGAATCAATTCCCTTATAATTCTAATTAGACACAAGCTTTATTCTCACGTTTTAAAGCTTATTCAATAAACGAATACAAAAATCATAAGTGTTGATTGCACATTTGTAAATCTAATTAAAATTAACATGCAAAAACAAATAAATGATAAATTAAGAGGAAAAAAAGAGTATTTCGCAAATTAGAATACTGAACAGATAGTAGAAAAATGCTTTTTATTTTATTAAATAAATTTTTTATAACGATGGCAAATGGTTAAAATGACAATTTGATACCATATGTTCTGCACTAAAATAAATATCAAAAAAAGTTAAAAAGGAGAGGTTTAATAGTGATTTTAGCATAAAAAAACTATTACTTTTGTCACTAGAATTGAAATCGAAACTTAGGTTATAACTTTTTATAAAAGAGTTATAAAAATTAAGTGTAAAAACAACATTAATAAGTTGTGAAACGAATTGGGAAGTTTATATATTTACAGCTAAAATATTGAGTATGCTAAACAGTTATAGCTCTGCTGATAAAGTTTTATTGGCGGTTGATTGTATCATTTTTGGATTTGACCATGAGGGGTTGAAAATACTTTTGATCAAAAGAGACTTTGAGCCTGAAAAAGGAAAATGGTCTTTGATTGGAGGTTTTTTAAAAAGAGATGAAGTATTAGATAATGCTGCAATTAGAATTTTAAATACCTACACGGGTTTAAACGACATTTATATGGAGCAGTTATATGCTTATAGTGAAATTGATCGTGATCCTGTCGAAAGAACCATTTCGGTTTCATATTATGCTTTGATCAATATCGAAAATCATAATGCTGAACTGATTAAAAATTATCACGCGCAATGGTTTAGTATTGCCGAAGCTCCTCATTTAATTTTTGACCATAACGAAATGGTACAAAATGCTATTAAAAGATTACGCTACAGAACTTCGATTAAACCAATTGGTTTTGAATTACTGCCGGAAAAATTTACTATGCGTCAATTGTTAGAATTATATGAAGCAATTTTGAGTAAGGAATTAGACAAACGAAATTTTATCAGTAAAATTAACTCCTTAGAAATTTTAAACAAATTAGAAGAAAAAGACATGCAGTCTTCCAGAAAAGGATCTTATCTCTACACTTTTAATAAGGAGAAATACGAAGAAAAATTACTGAACGATTTTGTATTGAATTTATAAAAATTTTGCCCACAGATTTTACGTATTAAAAGTGATTTGCACAGCTTTTTATTTTTTAAAATATCAAATCTGCCAAATCTGCGAGAAAAATATCGAATAAAAACAAAACCCTGAAAGCCACAAACTCTCAGGGTTTTTTCTTCAATAAAACTACTATTAAAAAACTAACTAATTAATCTAACCTAAAATTTTTGTTGTTTTCACTTACATAAAAAAAATAAGTGTTAAATATAAATTTACAAATATAAGCAAAATAATTTCACAAAAACAAATAAAAAATTTAGTCAAAAGCAAACCTAAATAGTCTACAATTTATAAGGAGTTGCGGATCGTTAAGGATGATTTATTTTCTATTTGTTCTTTCCTTCCTTTGATGACCATATCTGCCAAAATTTTGCCCATGGTTTCAAAATGGGTTGAAATGGTGGTGATTCCGTTTGCTACAATCTTTTTTAACGGCGTTTCATTGTACGATATAATGCCAAAATCAATTCCTAATTTCAGGTTTTGACCTCGTGCATTTTCGATTACACGCACTAAATCACGATCATTCGGGATAATATATAAATCTCCCGAAGTAATTTCCCTATCTGTAAATTCAGTTATGATTTCATATTCAAAATTGTAATTGGTACAAAAATTTTCAAATCCAATTTTCATCCCCAGTGGTTCCCGGAATCCGGGAAAAATTAAAATTAGTTTTTTATATTTTCCTAATTTAGATTTCCCTTTTAGTAAACCTTCAAAAATATCTTTTTCGTGATTTTGATAAATGGCGGGATACAATTTCAAGTCCGGATTGGTCTGATCCAGTATGATAACTTCGCTTACTGGTAGGGTTTTTATAAATTTAACTACATCGTTTAAGTTAGTTGGCATAATGATGTATTTTGTATAATTCCCGTTACTGTCATTTATTAGCTTTTGAAAAACGGGAACATTAAAATGATGAAAGAAAATATCGACCTGAACATTTTTTCCAATGTTTTTTAAAAACGAATTATAGATGTCTTCCTTAAAACTGTTTAATTCATCAAATAATAAAAAAATCTTTTGTTTTATAGTGGTTTCAACGCTTTTAACGTAATATCCTTTACCTGGAATGGCATAAATAATGCCTCTTTTTTTTAGTTCATCATAACCCAATAAAACCGTATCACGCGATAATGAAAACGCCAGACAAACTTTATTCACAGACGGAAGCCTGTCGCCTTTTACCAATTTTTCTTCTTCGATTGCTTTTTCTATTGAAAGAATAATCTGCTTATATTTTGGCAATCCAATGTTATTTTGAATGGAAATAATATTCATAAAAAATAGATTTTTGAGCAATATACAAAAAACTGGTAGGTACCGGTATGCAAAGCTAAAGAATGTTTCTATTTTTGGATTTCATATTTGGTAAAAATTGTATGGAAATAAAACACATATCGCATTTTCAAAACGAATCTACTCCTAAATCATTTGGTTTAATGCCAGATAATGAAGAAATTCTTTCTTTTGAATTGTCAAATAAAAACGGAATGAAAGTTCAAATCATTAATTATGGTGCAACTGTAACTTCTTTACAAATTCCGGTTTCAAATGGTCATCTTGTGGATGTTGTTTTAGGTTTTGATAATTTAGAATCTTACATCGCTTCTTATAATTTGCTAAGTCCTCCGTATTTTGGAACTACTGTTGGTCGTTACGCAGGACGAATAAATAAAGGAACTTTTACATTAAACGAAAAAACATACCAGTTAAATACCAATAATAACGGAAACACTTTGCATGGCGGAAATGTTGGTTTTGGAAAAAAAGCATGGAACGTTATCAATTTAACTTCCGGCAATAATCCATCCATAACTTTAAGTCTTTCGAGTGAAAATCTTGACGAAAATTTTCCGGGTGAATTACACGTCGATTTGACTTATACTTTAACCGAAGACAATGAATTGAAGCTTGAATATAAAGCAACAACTACAGAAGATACGATTATCAATTTAACGCATCATAGTTATTTTAATCTCGACGGTCATGATGCAAGTGTTCTGGATCAAACTATGTTTATTGATGCCGAAAAAATATTAGAAACAAATGCAGAGAATATCCCAACCGGAAATTTTACGGAGCTTTCTAATCATGATTTTGATTTTAGAACGACGAAAAAATGTCCTGCTGAAATTGATAATTCATTTGTAATTGAACCCACAAATAATGCTGTGGCGAAATTATTGAGTTCAAAAAATAATTTGCAAATGACCGTTTACACAAATCAGCCAAGCGTTCATGTTTATGTGGGCGGAAATTGTTTTGATATTTTAAAAGGAAAAGAAAATACTAATTATCATCCGTCAAGCGGAATTTGTTTTGAAACTCAAAATTTCCCTGATGCGCCAAATCACGAAGATTTTCCAAATTCGGTTTTGAAAAAAGGAGAGGAATATCATCAAAAAACGATTTATAAATTTGAGAATATAAACTAAATTTTTTTGGATAAAATTTCGGAATCACAAGATATTACCATTGAATTAAATATAATGAATGACATTTTAATACAGAATACGACTGCTTTTTTTGAAAAATCATTTGGATCAGTTCCTCAAAAAGTGGTTCTTTCTCCGGGAAGAATCAACATTATTGGTGAACATATTGATTATAATGACGGTTATGTTTTACCGGCGGCAATTGATAAGGTTATTTGTTTTGCTTTCGAAAAAAATAATACTAAAAAATCGAAAATAATTGCGATTGATTTAAACGAAGAGTTTGAAATTGATTTGTCAGACAAAGTCGAATTAAGTGATATTGTCTGGACAAATTATGTACGCGGGGTTATCAAACAATTGCAGGATAACGGTTTTTTGTTTGAAGGTTTCAATTGTGTTTTTAGCAGTAATATTCCGGTTGGTTCTGGATTATCATCTTCGGCGGCTTTAGAATGCGGAATGATTTTCGGAATAAAAGAACTTTTTGAGTTAAAAATTGAAAAGGTTGACATTGCCTTATTAGGACAAAAAGCAGAACATTGGGTAGGAATTAATTGCGGAATTATGGATCAGTTTTCAAGCGTTCACGGTCTTGAAAACAAAGTAATAAAACTGGATTGCAATACGCTGGATTATGAATATCATAATGCTGATTTTAAAGATTATTCGCTCGTTTTATTTGATAGTAATGTTAAACATTCGCTTTTTACATCTGAATATAATACCCGTAGAATTGAATGTGAACAAGGTTTAGCAATTATTAAGAATAATTTTCCTGAAGTAAAAAGTTTTCGGGATTGTACCGAAGAACAACTTTTGAGCATTCAGGATAAAATAAATGAAACTGTTTTTAAAAGAGTTCACTTTGTTGTGAAAGAAATTAACCGCGTAATAAAGGCTTGTGAAGCTCTTGATAATGGAAATATAAAACTTTTAGGACAATTGCTTTTTGAAACGCATTATGGGTTATCACAAGAGTATGAAGTGAGTTGCGAGGAGCTGGATATGCTGGTAGATACCGCAAAATCTGACGATGCAATTGTTGGTTCACGATTAATGGGAGGTGGTTTTGGCGGCTGTACAATCAATTTGATTAAAAAAGGTCATGAAAATGAGGTAAAGCGTAAGTTTTCGAATCTTTATTTAGATACATTTGGGATTGAATTAAAATTCTATGATGTAAAAATCGCAAACGGAACAACACTACTTTAATACCAAAAAATTAAAATGAAAAATTTTGACATTAACGAAGACCCTCACAGACGTTTTAATCCCTTACTTAATGAGTGGGTTTTAGTATCACCTCATCGTGCAAAACGCCCGTGGCAAGGACAAAACGAAACCATTACAACCGAAACATTACCAAAACACGACCCCACCTGTTATTTATGTCCGGGAAATGTTCGTGCTAACGGGGAGAACAACCCCAACTATGAAGAAAGTTTTGTGTTTGAAAATGATTTTGCTGCAATGAAGCAGGATGAGATTATTTTTGAAGAAGATATTAAACATACTTTTTTTAAGGCAAAACCGGAACAGGGAATTTCAAGAGTTGTCTGTTTTTCTCCAAGACACGATCTTACGTTACCGGAAATGGAAATTGAAGGAATTGAAAACATCATCAAAACCTGGCAAAAAGAATACACTGATTTAGGAAATATAAAATACATCAATCACGTTCAGATTTTTGAGAATAAAGGAAGCGTGATGGGTTGTAGTAATCCGCATCCGCATGGACAAATATGGGCGCAATCATCATTACCAACTCAGGTCGAGAAAACACAAAACAGCCTGAAATCTTATTTTGATAAAAACCAAAGAACACTTTTACAGGATTATCTTCAAGCCGAATTAAGAACTGGAGAACGTGTTGTAATCGAAAATGATCATTTTGTGGCATTAGTTCCGTTTTGGGCAATCTGGCCATACGAAACTATGATTATCAGCAAAAGAGCGCTAAATAAAATTACTGATTTCACTGCCGAAGAAACGAATGCTTTTGCGGTAATTTTAAAGCAATTGACAATTAAGTACGATAATTTATTTAGTACTTCTTTCCCCTATTCATCAGGAATTCACCAAGCGCCAACAGATGGTTTAGAACATCCGGAATGGCATTTTCACATGCATTTTTATCCGCCATTATTGCGTTCAGCAACCGTTAAAAAATTCATGGTTGGATATGAAATGTTAGGCGAATCCCAACGTGATATTACAGCTGAAAGAAGTGCCGAAACTTTAAGACAACAATCAGACATTCATTATAAATTGAAGAAAAAATAATAAAATAAAAGATACCTATTTTAAACCATTACATAACACAATCTTAGTTTGGATTATTTTTTAAACTAAGATTTTTAAAACCCCAATGAAAACAAACAATCACTTATATTAATTTTTAAAATACTACTAACAATGAACCAGAACCTTGCTTTCGCAGATTATGCGGTATTTATTATTTATTTCATCGTAGTTTCTACTTACGGTTATACCGTTTACCGCAAACGTAAACAGGACGAACAAGATGCTAAAGCATATTTTTTGGCCGAAGGAAACTTAACCTGGTGGGCTATTGGAGCATCTTTAATTGCCTCAAATATTTCGGCTGAACAATTCATCGGAATGAGTGGTGAAGGTTTCTTTTTAGGAATTGCTGTTGCTGCTTACGAATGGATCGCTGCTATTGCGCTGATTATCGTGGCTGTCTGGTTTATTCCGGTATATCTTAAAAATAAGATTTATACAATGCCACAATTCTTAAAAACACGTTATAATGAATCGACTGCATTGATTATGGCTGTTTTCTGGTTGTTTTTGTATGTATTTGTAAATTTAACTTCTATCCTATATTTAGGAGCCGTTGCTATTAATGGTTTAGCCGGAGGAGAATATTTGCATGTTATCATGATTGGTTTAGCTGTATTTGCTTTATTTATCTCTTTGGGAGGTATGAAAGTGGTGGCTTATACTGATGTTATTCAGGTTGCGGTTTTAATTATTGGAGGTTTAGTAACTTCTTACATTGCACTAACAACTGTAGGACAATATTTTGGAGTTGGTGAAAATGCCATTGCAGGTTTCAAAGTTTTAATGAGAGAAGCTCCTGAGCATTTCAAAATGATTATCCCAAAACCTACTGCAACATCTTCTCAGCTTGATATTGATAAATATTTGACTTTCCCGGGTTTGATGTCATACCTTGCCGGTATCTGGATCATCAACTTAAACTACTGGGGTTGTAACCAATACATCACTCAAAGAGCTTTGGGTGCTGATTTGCAAACTGCCCGTACAGGTATTTTATTTGCCGGAATACTAAAATTATTAATGCCTGTAATCGTAATGTTACCTGGTATTGCTGCTTACGTTTTATATCAAAACGGACATTTACCTCAATTAGTTGGAGGAAAAGACGGTGCTTATTCTGCTGTATTGACTTTCTTACCAACGGGTTTAAAAGGACTTTCGGTAGCGGCATTAACAGCTGCAATTGTGGCTTCGTTAGCCGGAAAAGTAAATAGTATTTCAACAATTTATACTTTAGATATTCATAAAAAATACATCCAGAAAGAAGCTGGAGAAAAGCAACAGGTAAACATTGGTCGAATTGCCGTTTTTGCTGCAATGCTTTTAGCTGTTTTATTTACATGGAATGATATTTTAGGAATTGGTGGAGTTGGTGGATTTACCTATATCCAAAAATATACAGGTTTCATTAGCCCGGGAGTTTTCGCAATGTTCGTTTTAGGTATGTTCTGGAAAAGAACTACGGGTGCAGCTGCAATTGTGGGTGTAATTTTAGGATTTGTACTTTCGGTTTTATTCAACGAATATGCTCCAATGCTTTTTGGAAACGAGACTTTATTATATACTGCTTATCCTAACGGAAAAGGAGCTTATGAAATTCCGTTTCATATTTGTATGGGATTATCATTCTTATTCACCACTTTAGTAATGGTTGCAATGAGTTTTGCAGGACCAAAAATTAATCCTAAAGCGTTTGATATAGATTCTGAAATGTTTAAAGTAAAACCACAAACTACAGTTTTAATCGTAATTACATTATTGATTATCGTGGCTTTATATGTAAAATTCTGGTAGTATTATTTTTTACTATATTATTTTTTGAAGAATTAAAGACTATCATTTTTTGGTAGTCTTTTTTTTGTTTCCGAAGATTTGATTTACATTTTATTCAAAGAAATTGCCAGAGATTAAAGAGAGTTGAAATGTGCCGTTAGGCACTAAATATTGGTAGTTAATGTAGATTAAAAATACATTGGCGTGCCGTAGGTACGCAACAAAATGATAAATATTGCGTACCTACGGCACGCTATATTTATTCCGATTCATATTAACTACCAATATTTAGTGCCTAACGGCACACATTTAGTAGTGCGGTAAACTATGCTAATGCTTTTTTAGGCTTTCAGCCTATTTTTGGATTCTTTTAATTTAGAAAGATTTCACTTACATTTACAACCAAGTAATTAACTCATAATTAAAAAATGAAAAAACTAGTATTTGCATTGTTCCTTATTTCGGGAGCTGTATTTTCTCAAGACATGAATATTGTTCAGGGCAATTTTGATTTCCTTAAAGATCAAAAGGAAATCAACACCGAATTTGATTATAGTAATTTTACTATGATGAAAGAAAACAAACCCGAATCGCAATATGTTGAAGAACATCAAGCCGATTTAGATAAAAAAGCAAAAGGAAACGGAAACCTTTGGCAAAAAAAATGGATCTCAGCCAAAGAACTAATATGGACACCAAAATTTTTAGAAATAGGAAACATTGTATTATCTAAAGGAAAAAAAGATTTAAATTTTCAGGAAGGATTAAATACACCTTATACATTAATTGTACAAACCGTTTGGATTTATCCTGGTTGGGATGCAGGAATCATGAAACAACCAGCAAAAGTTACTACCAATTTAAAATTTGTTGAAACTGCCAATAAATCAAATGTTTTATTAGAAATTACAAGCGAAGAATCGCCAGGAGATCAATGGGGAAATAACTTTAGTAATGAATCAAGAATTGGAGAAGGATACGCTAAAACAGCAAAATCCCTTTCAAAAATGATATTGAAAAAAGCATATAAATAGTATGAGAAAAGCCCGAACTTATTCGGGCTTTTTTTTATTCTTTTAAGAACCTTGATTTTCTTTTTCTTCCTTCTGCATATTCAGTAAATACGCCATATTTTTAATCACATGATCGTGTTTCTTTACAAACGGATTTTCTTCGTTCCAGACATAACCCGCCAAAACCGAACATATTTTCTCTTTTACATCAGGATTTTCAGGTTGGTGGAAAAATAAAGTCTGAAGATTTCCTGTGTACCATTCTTTCACGTAAGTGGTAAAAACCGCGATTCCGCGTTTCATGTATTCCGTAAATTCAACTTCCCAGTCTACTTCAATTCCTTGTGATTCTTTAAGATATAATTTTGCTGCCAGCATTCCTGATTCCGTAGCAAAAGCAACTCCGGATGAAAAAACAGGATCTAAAAATTCAGAACTATTTCCGGTCAAGGCAAAACCATCTCCGTACATTCTTTTTACTGCTCTTGAATAATTTTCGAGTTTTACAGGTTCAAATAAAAACTCCGTTCCTTTAAACCTTTTGATATAATAATCTGACTTCTGAATTGCATTTCGCAAAGCTTCGGCATTGTCTTTATTTTCAGAAAGTGAATTGATAAAATCCGTTGGACCCACAACTCCTAAACTCGTGTTTCCGTTTGAGAACGGAATCACCCATAACCAAACTTCGGTTTCCAGAATGTCAAATGAAATTTGAGTTCCTTCCTCGCCTTCCGGTCTGTTAATGTCTTTTACGTGTGTAAATATCGACGAGTGCGGATCTAATTGCGATGGCGTATCAAGATCTAAAAGTCTTGGTAAAACGCGACCGTATCCGCTGGAATCCACAATAAAATTAGCGTGAATTTCTTTTAAATTTCCGTCCTTATCTTTTACGATTGTTTTTGATTTTTTCCCTTCAAAGGAAACCTCCAATACTTCTGATTCAAATTCAAGATCAATCCCTTTTCGAACCACTTCCTGTGCCATAGTATTGTCAAAATCAGCTCTTGGCACTTGCCAGGTCCAATCCCAGCCTTCTCCAAATTTTTTACTGAAATCAAAAACGCATATTTCTTCTCCTCTTATAAAACGAGCGCCTAATTTTTTTTCAAAATTCATTGCATCTAAGCTCTCAAAAAGCTCAGCCTCAGCAAAATGATCCATAACCCGCGGTATCAAACTTTCGCCAACCACAAGTCTGGGAAACTTTGTTTTTTCAACAACTTTTACCTTAACATTGTTTTTATGAAGATAAGATGCTGATACACATCCCGAAGGTCCTGCACCAATCACTAAAACATCAACAAACTCCTGTATCATATTAAAAATATTATCAATTATTAGCCTACATTTGCCATCATCAAAATAACTACAATTATTTTAATAAATAAAATTAAATTAGCACAACCAAAAACAATTTAATGAATACAATTAATGAATATTTAAGTTTAGCAGAATTCGAATCCATAATCTTTGGAAATAACAAAGTTTCGATAAGCGATGCTGTCTTAAACCGGGTAAATGAAAGCTTCAATTTCCTGAAAGAATTTTCCGGAAACAAAGTAATATATGGCGTAAATACTGGTTTTGGACCAATGGCTCAATACCGCATTAAAGAGTCTGACCAAATTCAGTTACAATACAATTTAATCAGAAGCCACTCTTCAGGAACAGGAAAACCACTTAGCCCTGTTTGTGCAAAAGCAGCAATTTTAGCACGATTAAATACTTTATCATTAGGTAATTCCGGCGTTCATCCGTCAGTTATCCACTTGATGGCAGAATTAATCAACAGAGATATTACCCCTTTAATCTTTGAACATGGTGGTGTTGGTGCCAGCGGAGATTTAGTACAATTATCACATTTAGCTTTAGTTTTAATAGGCGAAGGCGAAGTTTTTTATAAAGGTGACAGAAGACCAACTCCGGAAGTTTTTGAAATTGAAGGTTTAAAACCAATTCAGGTAGAGATTAGAGAAGGTCTTGCGCTAATCAACGGAACATCTGTAATGACAGGAATTGGAGTTGTAAATGTGCACCACGCTAATAAATTATTAGACTGGTCATTAAAAGCTTCTTGCGCCATTAATGAATTAGTTCAGGCGTATGACGATCACTTTTCTGAAGAATTAAACCAAACAAAACGTCATAAAGGACAACAGGAAGTGGCTTTAAGAATGAGACAAAATCTTTCTGACAGTACTTTGATCCGTAAAAGAGAAGACCATTTATATTCTGGTGAAAATACCGAAGAAATTTTCAAGGAAAAAGTTCAGGAATATTATTCTTTAAGATGTGTACCTCAAATTTTAGGTCCGGTTTTAGAAACGATAAATAACGTTGCTTCGATTCTTGAAGACGAATTTAATTCGGCAAACGACAATCCTATTATAGATGTAAAAAACAAACACGTTTATCACGGAGGAAACTTTCACGGCGATTATATTTCGCTTGAAATGGATAAACTAAAAATTGTTATTACAAAATTAACCATGTTGGCAGAACGCCAATTGAATTATTTATTGAATTCAAAAATCAACGAAATCCTTCCTCCGTTCGTAAACTTAGGAACTTTAGGATTTAATTTCGGAATGCAGGGAGTTCAATTCGTTGCAACCTCAACAACTGCCGAAAGCCAGATGTTATCCAACCCAATGTATGTTCATAGTATCCCGAACAACAATGACAATCAGGATATTGTAAGTATGGGAACAAATGCTGCGGTAATTACATCAAAAGTAATCGAAAACTCTTTTGAAGTTTTAGCGATAGAATTAATTACAATTGTTCAGGCAATTGATTATTTGGTACAAAAAGATAAAATTTCATCGGTTACCCGAAAATGGTACGATGATATCAGAAACATAATTCCTGTATTTTCAGAAGATCAGGTAATGTATCCTTTTGTTCAAAAAGTAAAAGATTATTTGATTAACAGTTAATACCTTTTTTCACATTATTAATATTGAACCTTAAAAATCATGAAAAAACCACTTATTTTTTTATTCGTATTATGTATTCAATTTGTTAATAGTCAAGATCTGGCTTTGGTTAAGAAAAATTCTAAAATTGGATATATTTCCAAAGACGGAAATTTTAAAATCGAGCCTCAATACAAATCGGCAAAAAGCTTTTCTGAAGGTTTGGCTGCTGTAGAAAACGGAGGAAAATGGGGGTTTATTGATACAAAAGGAACCTGGATAATTCCGGCATCTTTTGTTGATTCAAAAGATTTTAACAGCGGAATTGCAATTGTAAAAAAAGATAAGGATTGGGTTTATATTAATACTAAAGGAGAAATTCAGACTCCGCCGCCAACCGAAAAATTATTTGATTTTAATAACGGAGTTGCTTTTATAAGACAATCAGACAAAGTTGGATTAATCAATTCAAAAATGGCAATTGTTTTACAACCAAAATACGACCAAATCAAATCTTTTGAAAATGGTTTTGCAAGAGTTGAAAGCAATAAAAAATGGGGAATTATAAGTGCCGATGGTAAAGAAGTTGTAGAACCTGTTTATGACGAAATAGGAAACTATTTTAAAAATACAACCTGGGCAAGAAAAGACAAAACTTTTGGAATTGTTAGCGCAGGAAAATTTATTCCGGTTGATGGTGCCGAAAAAATCTGGGATTTTGAAACTCAGGATTTGACTTATGCCAAAAAGAACGGAAAAATTGGTTTTATTGACTTAAAAGGAAACTGGACAATTTTACCTATTTATGATAAAGCAAAAGCATTCTCAAAAAATCTGGCTCCGGTTTGTGTAGGTTCTAAATGGGGATATATTAATCCAAAAGCTGAATTTGTTATTCCGCCAACATATAGTGATGCAGAAGTTTTTAGTGCAAACGGAATCGCTCCTGTAAAAGAAAAAAACTGGGGATTTATCAATGAATCGGGAAAATTAATAATTCCTACACAATACGGCATAACTTCAAACGGATTCGTTATTGCATTATTTGTACAACAGGACAAGGGATTTATTGATGGTCTTGCAAGAGTAAAAAACGAAGGAAAATGGGGTTTTCTTAAACCTGACGGAACTGTATTAGGCAACCAATGGTTTGAAAACGCTGAATTATTCTCAAAATCAGCAGAAAAAGAAAAAGTCGTAACTGAAGTTGCTGTTGAAAAACCAAAAACAGAAGTAAAACCGGTAACGAAACCTGCAGCAAAATCAGCAACTAAAAAGAAGAAATAATATTTTTATTTCTATAAAAAATAAAATTCACATAATGAAATCGCCACTAAAAAAATTGTGCCAACAAACCAATAAATAAAAGGCGATACCATTTATGACCTATAAAAAATAAAATCTACATAAATGAAATGTGTATTAGTAACAGGCGGTTCAAGAGGAATTGGAAGTGCTATTTGTAAAAAATTAGCCGTTGAATCCAGTTATCATATTCTGATCAATTATCATTCAAACAAAACAGCTGCCGAAGCAACACTTCAGGAAATACAAACATTAGGAGCAACCGGAGAAATTTTAGGTTTTGATGTTTCTAATTTTGAAGAAGTACAAAAAACATTAACGCAATGGCAAGAAGGAAATCCTGAAGCGATTGTAGAAGCAATTGTAAACAACGCCGGAATTACAAAAGACGGTCTTTTTATGTGGATGACTCCCGAAGACTGGAACGGAGTTGTAAACACAAGTGTTAACGGTTTTTTTAATGTGACGCAATTTTTCATTCAAAAAATGCTGCGCAATAAATATGGCCGAATTGTAAATATAGTTTCGGTTTCGGGCATGAAAGGAACGGCCGGACAAACCAATTATTCGGCAGCAAAAGGTGCAATTGTTGCAGCTACAAAAGCTCTGGCTCAGGAAGTTGCCAAACGAAATATTACTGTAAATGCTGTAGCTCCGGGTTTTATCAAAACTGATATGACAAGCCAATTAGACGAAAAAGAATTATTAAAACTAATTCCCGTAAATCGTTTTGGCGAAGCCGAAGAAGTAGCAGATTTGGTAAGCTTTTTGATTTCAAAAAAATCAAGCTACATCACAGGAGAAATTATCAATATAAACGGAGGAATATATTCGTAAAATTATATTTAAACACATAGAAACATAGATTTCTTTGTGCTAAAAGAATACAAAAACGGAAATATATTTCATTCACATAGATTCGCTATATGTATTTCAAAATAAGTGAAACGCCTTTTTTGAATTTACAAAACTATGTTTCTATGTGTTAAAACAATTACGCCTAACGAATTAAAATTACTTTGAAAGACGATGAATAAGAGAGTTGTAATTACTGGGATGGGAATTTATTCTTGTATCGGAACTTCTTTAGATGAAGTAAAGGAATCGTTATACAACGGAAAATCTGGTATTCAGTTTGATGCTGAAAGAAAAGAATTTGGTTTTCAATCAGCCTTAACAGGAATGGTTCCAAAAGCGGATCTAAAAAATTTATTGACCCGAAGACAACGTATGAGCATTGGTGAAGAAACCGAATATGCTTATATGGCAACAATCGAAGCATTGAAAAATGCGAATATCGATGACGCTTTTTTCGACAATCGCGAAGTAGGAATCATGTACGGAAATGACAGCGTCTCAAAAGCTATTATTGACGCCACAGATATTGTCCGTGAAAAAAAAGATACCGCATTAATAGGTTCCGGAGCGATTTTTAAATCGATGAATTCTACGGTAACGATGAATTTGTCTACGATTTTTAAACTCCGAGGGATCAATCTCACCATAAGTGCGGCTTGTGCAAGTGGTTCACATTCTATTGGACTGGCTTATTTTTTAATAAAAAGCGGATTTCAGGATATTATAATTACCGGAGGCGCGCAGGAAATCAACAAATTTGCCATGAGCAGTTTTGATGGTTTGGGCGTTTTTTCAAACAGAGAAAATGAACCTGAAAAAGCCTCAAGACCTTTTGATGCTGATCGCGACGGATTAATCCCTAGTGGCGGCGGTGCAACTTTAATTCTTGAAAGTTACGAATCTGCCATTGCAAGAGGCGCTACTATTATTGCCGAAGTTGTAGGTTACGGATTCTCATCAAACGGCGGACATATCTCTACCCCAAATGTCGAAGGTCCATCTATAGCCATGCAACGAGCGCTTGACGAAGCACAATTAAAAGCAAGTGATATTGATTATATAAATGCTCACGCAACCTCAACGCCTGTTGGAGACGGCAATGAAGCCAAAGCCATTTTTGAAGTTTTTGGTGAGAAAAATCCGTATGTAAGTTCAACAAAATCAATGACTGGGCACGAATGTTGGATGGCGGGAGCCAGCGAAGTAATCTATTCTATCTTAATGATGCAGAACGATTTCATTGCTCCAAACATAAATTTAGACAATCCTGACGAAGATGCTGCCAAATTAAATTTGGTCAAAACTACTTTAAACAAAAAATTTGACATATTTTTGTCCAATTCCTTCGGATTCGGAGGAACCAACTCTGCGTTGGTGGTTAAAAAGTTTAAATTAGACGATGAATAAAGAAGAGATTATAGCAAAAATTAATGGTTTTTTAGTTGATGAATTTGAAGTAGATAATGATGATATTGAACCAGATGCTAATTTAAAAGACACACTTGGGTTAGATAGTTTGGACTATGTTGATTTAGTAGTTTCCATTGAAGCTAACTTTGGCGTAAAGCTGGTAGAAGTTGATTTCGTAGGAATCGCCTCTTTTCAAAGTTTTTATGATCTTATCGAAAACAAATTAAAAGCCAAAACTGCTTAATGAGCAAATGGGATGGCAAATCAAAAGGAACTGTTTTAGGGTATAGAATATTCGTTTTTTTAATACAAAAAGCGGGTGTCAAATCTGCTTACGTTTTACTTTATTTTGTTGCGTCTTATTATTTCTTATTTCTAAAAAAAAGCAACAAAGCCATTTCTTATTATTTTAAAGAAAGGCTCAACTACTCCTTGTTTCAATCTAAAAGAATGGTTTTTAAAAGTTACTACACTTTTGGACAAACCATTATTGATAAAATTTCCATTTCGGCAGGAATGCGAAATAAATTCACCTATGAATTTGACGGAATCGAAATCCTGAAAAATCTTCTGGCAGAAAAAAAAGGCGGCGTTTTAATTAGTGCGCATATTGGAAATTTTGAAATCGCCGAACACTTTTTGGGTGATATCGATATTGACTTTCAAATTAATCTTGTTACTACAGATTTAGAACATTCGGCAATTAAAAATTATCTCGAAAGCTTTGCTCAAAAACCTACCGTAAAGTTTATTATTATCAGCGATGATCTTTCTCATATTTTTGAGATCAATGCCGCACTTGCAAATAATGAATTGGTCTGTTTTACCGGCGATCGTTATTTTGAAGGCACAAAATCACTTTCTGATACTATTTTAGGTCAGGAAGCACATTTTCCTGCCGGTCCATTTTTAATCGCTTCAAGATTAAAAGTGCCTGTAGTTTTTGTTTATGTAATGAAGGAACCTAACCTGCATTATCATTTATACGCACGAGAAGCAGTTGTCAAACATCGTGATGAAAAGGGATTATTGAAGGCGTATATTGAAAGCGTAGAATCTATGCTGGCAAAATATCCTTTGCAATGGTTCAACTACTTTGATTTTTGGAATCAATTGAAATAAATCTTTGTGTGTAAAATTTTTTAAACACATAGAAACATAGATTCTTTACTTAAAAAAAGACGTTTCACTTGTTTAATACACATCAGCTGATATGGAAAAAAATGTGTTTTTTACGTGTTAAATATTTTGTCACGCAGATTTTGCAGATTGAGCAGATTTTTTAATTCTTTGGACTTATGGATTTGATTTAAAACACATATTAGTACGACCCGAGCTATGCGCTAATATTTTAAAATGAAATGCCTTTTTACGTTCCCTAAAATCTATGTTTCTATGTGTTTAAATTAAATACAAAGTTTAAAAAAGACAATCTAATATTTTTTATCAATTACAACCCAAAGACCTAAAATTATCTAATTAAATGTCGTTCTTTTATACTTTACAATTCTTAAAGTAAGATATGCAGGAATTTGACACGATTATCATAGGTTCAGGAGTAGGAGGATTATCAACTGCAATTTGTCTCGCAAGAGCAGGGCAAAAAGTTTTGGTACTCGAACAACATTATGTTCCCGGAGGATGGAGCCATAGTTTTACCTTAAACGGACAGCGTTTTAGTCCCGGCGTTCATTATGTAGGATTGCTTGAAGAAGGACAATCAACAAACGAATTGTATAGAGGTTTAGGAATTGCCAATGATATGGTTTTTTTTAGAATGAATAAAAACGCTTACGAACATTGTTTGATTGGCGATGAAACTTTCGATTTGCCGGCAGGACTTGATAATCTTAAGAAAACACTTTCGGATCACTTTCCGCACGAAGAAAAAAACATACACGAATACCTTTCACTTGTAAAAAAAGTAAGCTACGAATTGCAGTTAA
Source organism: Flavobacterium psychroterrae (assembly GCF_018380615.1). GTDB lineage: Bacteria > Bacteroidota > Bacteroidia > Flavobacteriales > Flavobacteriaceae > Flavobacterium > Flavobacterium psychroterrae. The sequence goes on from NZ_JAGYVZ010000003.1 coordinate 266,301, forward strand.
TTCCAAAACTAAAAGGCTTTTGGCAAAATATTACCGTTCCGTTTCGTACCAAACATTTTGGCAAATTTGCTTTATTTCCATTAAAAAAAGTAATTGGCTGGCATGTAAAAGATCCTAAACTAAAAGCAGTCTTAAATATTCAGTGTGGTGATCATGGACTTTCTCCCAATCGCGCTTGTTTTCCTGTTCATTGCTCTGTTATGAATCATTATTTTGATGGAGGATTTTATCCCATGGGCGGCGGCGGTGGAATCGTAAAAGCAATGACAAACGGCATAAAAAGACAAGGCGGAGAAATCAGGGTAAAACAAAATGTTCGCAAAATCATTATCGAAAATAAAAAAGCCGTTGGGATTCATCTTGAAAATGGCGAAGAAATACGGGCTAAAAATATTGTTTCAAATGCTGATCCTTCCATCACTTATTTAAAATTAATTGATAAAGAACATCTCAGTAAATCACTTCTCAAAAAACTTGACAAAACTAAATATTCCGTTACTTCTCTAATTTTATTTTTAACGCTTGATGTTGATGTTACCCTATATAATATAGATTCCGGAAATATCTGGATGATGAAAGATGAAAATGACGATGCTAATTTTGAACATTTAATGAGTGATACAATCGATTCCGGAGATTCATTTCCTTCGGTATTTATAAGTTGTACAACACTTAAAGATCCGGCGAGTTTTAACGGACGTTATCATAATTTCGAAATTGTCACTTATGTCAATTATGATCATTTAAAAGATTTTAATGGTTTAGAAGATTATCACAACGAGGATTATAAAAAATTCAAAGAAAAAGTCATCGACAAACTGATGAATAATGTCGAAAAAATAATTCCGAACGCGAAGCAGTATATTATCCAGGCAGAATTAGGAACTCCTAAAACCAATGAATTCTATATTAATTCAACAAAAGGAAATGTTTACGGAACCGAGAAAACCTTAAATCAGGTTGGGCCTTTTGCTTATAAAAACAAAACCGAGATCGAAAATCTATTTCTTTGCGGTGCCTGTACTTTATCTCATGGCGTTGCAGGAGCAACTTATTCCGGAGTTTCGGCGGCAGCGGCAATTCTGGGATGTACATCTGATGATTTAATAATTGAAGATAAAAATCAAAAAATCAGAATTTATGATGCCGAAGATTCATCAACATGGCCGGATTGGGTTCACACAAAACGATCAGACAAAATAAGGAAATTCGTTTAAAAAAAATACTTATTTTTGCGCAACCACCAAAGCCAACAATCCAAATGAAAAATGTTCTTGTTATTTATTATTCCCAATCAGGACAATTAGAAGAGATTGCGCGAAACATTGCAAAGCCTTTCCTGAATTCAGAAGAAATAAATGTAACGTTTCACGAAATAAAATTAGAAAACCCTTTTCCTTTTCCCTGGGATAAAGATTCTTTTTTCGGCGCTTTCCCGGAATCTTTTCTGCAAATTCCAAGAGAATTAAAACCTGTTTCTGAAGCAATTTTAAATACAAAATTTGACTTGGTTTTATTTCATTATCAGGTTTGGTATTTGTCGCCATCGATTCCTATAAATTCATTTTTGAAAAGTAATGATGCTAAAAAAATATTAAACGATACGCCAGTTATTACCATTAGCGGTTCTCGCAATATGTGGATTATGGCGCAGGAAAAAATCAAAAATTTATTAAAAGACGCAAATGCAAAATTGGTAGGAAATGTTGCTTTAGTAGATCGCGTTGGAAATTTAATCAGCGTAATCACGATTGTAGAATGGATGTTCTCCGGAGTTAAGAAAAAATATTTGGGAATTTTTCCGTTACCGGGAGTTTCTGACAAAGATATTCAGGAGTCGGATAAGTTTGGAGAAGTAATGTTTTCGGCATTAAAAGACAATAATCTGAACGATTTACAGCCAAAATTACTTGCTATTGGAGCAGTAAAAATTAGCCCATATTTAGTTACGGTTGACAGAACCGCAAATAAAATTTTCAATAAATGGTCAAATTTGATTTATAAACATCAAAAAAACAGAAAACAGCTTCTTAAAGTATTTAATGTTTATTTATTCCTCGCGATATGGTTAATCTCACCAATAGTATATATATTGCACCTTATTACCTACCCGTTTAAGTTAAAAACCATAAAAAAAGAAACTCGATATTATCAAGGAGTTTAGAAGACGAAATTAGATTATGTTTGAAGTATATATTACCAGAGCCGCAAAGTATTTGCCAAATGAAGCTGTTTCTAATGACGAAATGGAAGAGTATTTAGGACTCATAAATGATGCTGCTTCTAAAGCAAGACGCATTATTTTGCGCAATAATAAAATTACAAGCCGTTATTACGCCATTGACAAAACCGGAAAAAGCACGCATAATAATGCTGAGTTAACCCATAATGCAATTGCTCAATTATTTGATGAAAACTTTACAGCACAGGATTTAGAAGTACTTTCATGCGGAACCTCAACTCCAGATGTTTTTCTGCCTTCGCATGCCGCGATGGTTCATGGTTTGTTAAAAAATAAATCGGTAGAATTAAATTCATCCACCGGAGTTTGCTGTGCCGGAATGAATTCATTAAAATTTGGTTTCCTTTCGATAAAGTCAGGAAATTCTCAAAATGCAATTTGCACAGGATCAGAAAAAGTTTCATCATGGTTAAATGCCCAAATGTACAATCATGAAGCAGCAAATTTAAAAAGCCTTGAAGAGCAGCCAATTATTGCCTTCAAAAAAGATTTTTTACGCTGGATGTTATCTGACGGCGCAGGAGCTTTTTTATTAGAAAATAAACCAAGCGGTGCTATTTCTTTAAAAATCGAATGGATGGAAGCTTTTTCATATGCTTATGAATTAGAAACCTGCATGTACGCCGGTGGGGACAAACAAGAAAATGGCGAAATAAAATCATGGAGCGATTATCCTCCAGAACAATGGTTAAACGAATCCGTTTTTGCAATTAAACAAGATGTAAAATTACTGGATGAATTTATACTTTCTAAAGGAGCTGAAAGTATGAGCGATGCCATGTCTAAAAATAATATTAGTTCAGATCAGGTCGATTATTTTATTCCTCACGTTTCTTCAAACTTTTTTGTCGAAGGATTAAAGAAAGGATTAACTGAAAAAGGAATTGGAATGGCAGATGAAAAATGGTTCATGAATCTTTCAAGAGTTGGAAATGTAGGTTCGGCCTCTATTTACCTAGCTGTTGAAGAATTGATGAATTCAGGAAATTTAAAAAAAGGAGATCGTATTCTTTTATCAGTTCCTGAAAGTGGAAGATTTTCTTTTGCATATGCGTATTTAACCGTTTGCTAATGGAAACGACTTTACTTTTAGAAAAAGAAGCTGTCGAAAATTTACTGCCGCAAAAGTTTCCTTTTGTTATGGTAGATAAAATGTATTCGTTTACCGAAACTTCATTGGTTTCAGGTTTTAAAATTAAAAACGATAATATATTTTTTGACAATGATACTTTTCTGGAAGCAGGTTTAATCGAACATATGGCACAATCTGTTGCGTTACACACAGGTTATCAATTTTTTCTGAAAAACGAAATAGCTCCAACTGGCTACATAGGTTCTATCAAGGAAATTGTGATTAAAAGATTGCCAAAAATTAACGATACAATTCAATCAACGGTAACTATTTTACAAGAGTTTGCCGGAATTACGCTAGTTGATATTGTAACAACTTTGAACAACGAAGAAATTGCAAACGGACAAATGAAAACTGTTTTAGCAAAATGATTACAACAATGAAAACCGGAGTTGATATACAAAATTACTTACCGCACCGAGCGCCAATGCTTATGGTGGATTTAATTTTGGATATAGATGCAAACTTTGTAGAAACCACCTTTTTGATAAAAAAGGATAACATTTTTATCGACAACAACATTTTTATCGAAGCGGGTTTAATCGAAAACACAGCACAAACATGTTCGTCTATTGTAGGTAAAAAATATTTTTTTGAAGAAGACGGAACAGAAAACGAAAACATAAATGTATTGGGTTTCATCAGTGCAATAAAAAACCTTAAAATACATTTGCTTCCAAAAGTAGGCGATACGATTATTACCAAAGCTACTTTGGTTTCAAAATTCGAAGGTGACGATTATACTTTGTGTACCATGCGCTGCGAAAGTATATGGGGACATAAATTACTATTAGAATGCGAAATTAATTTGTTCATTCAAAAGATAGTTTCGGTGTAAATGAATGCTAAAAAAATCGTTTTGCATTTATTAATCCGAATTGGGATTTTAGTTCTTCTGGTCGGATCTGTTTTTTTACTTTGGTATCTTACCGTCGATCGTCATAAACATAGTCAAGGAGACGATCACAAACATTTTGATACTGGTTTAGGATTCTTTATTATGGAATTTATGGCAATCCAGGCATTTTGTTTGGGAATGTTGATAGAAATGATTTATTTATTTGTGAAGAAAAAACAAAATTTAGGATTCACAAATCTGGGGTTTTTAATAATTAGTTTATGTATCGCATTAGCCTTATGTATCTAATAAATTAATAATGAAATGGAAAAAGAAAAAGTACCACAAGACAAGAGCAACTTAACAAAAAACAACGTAAAAGAACTTTTGTATGCTACAGATGAAAACGGAGAATATACTACAACCTTAAGTACCGGCTGGGAACCTAAAAGTATTGCACTATCCAATTCAATAGACGAAATAAACGAACGAATTGCTGAAGCAAAAATGCAAGTCGAAATTGGCGAAGTAAGCCCGATTTGTTATTATATGGAACGCTCTAAAATGGATCTTACTATTTTAGCAAGTTATGTTGGCATGTGGAAATGGCGCGTAAAAAGACATTTTAAACCAACTGTTTTTGCCAAATTAAATGATTCTATTCTAAAAAAATATGCCGACGCTTTTGAAATTTCAATCGCCGAATTAAAAAATATTAAAACAGACTAATGCAAATCAATTTTACACATCATCAATCTGCTCATTGTGAGAACGGAGTAGCTTCGAATTTGTTAAAAAACAACGGACTGAACATCAGCGAACCGATGGTTTTTGGTATTGGTTCTGGACTTTTTTTCGTGTATTTGCCTTTTATAAAAGTAAATCACGCACCCGCAATTAGCTATAGAACTTTGCCGGGACAAATTTTCAATAAACTGGCAAGCCGTTTAAATTTAAAAATAAAAAGACAAAAATTCTCTTCTACAGTAAATGCAAACAAAGCATTAGACGAAAATTTAAAAAACAATATTCCAACCGGATTACAAGTTGGCGTTTATCATTTGAGTTATTTTCCAGATGAATATCGCTTTCATTTTAATGCACACAATTTAGTTGTTTATGGAAAAACCGAAACCGATTATTTAGTCAGCGATCCTGTTATGGAAACGGTTACGACTTTAACACATGACGAATTAGACAAAGTACGTTTTGCCAAAGGTGCTTTTGCGCCAAGAGGACAAATGTATTATCCAATTCAAATTCCGGAAAATGTTGACTTGAAAAGTGCCATCATAAAAGGAATCAAAAATACTTGTCGCGATATGTTGGCGCCAATGCCAATTATTGGTGTACGCGGAATAAAATTTGTTTCCAGACAAATTCGTAAATGGCCTATAAAACACGGCGCCAAAAAAGCCAATCATTACTTGGCGCAAATGGTTCGTATGCAGGAAGAAATTGGAACCGGCGGCGGCGGATTTAGATTTATTTATGCGGCATTTTTACAAGAAGCTTCGGTAATTTTAAATAATGAAGAATTAAAAACGCTTTCTAAAGAAATGACATTAATTGGAGATTCATGGCGTAATTTTGCTGTTGAAGCTTCAAGAATTTACAAAAACCGAAGTGCCAAAGATGATGCTTACAATGCCATTGCCGATGAACTTTTGGACATTGCCAATAGAGAAGAAATCTTTTTCAAAAAACTAAAAAAAGCGATTAGCTAATATATCTTGCAAACGATTATAAAAATAGAATCCCTTTCGAAAAAGTACAAAGATGCAGATATGTATTCTTTGAACGACGTTTCGCTGGATATCAACGAAGGTCAGATTTTTGGATTATTGGGTCCAAATGGTGCCGGAAAAACAACATTAATTTCCATGCTATGCGGATTGATCAAACCAACCTCAGGGCATTTTACAATTGATGAGCTGAACTACACCAATCATTCTTCAAAAATCAAAAAAATCATTGGCGTTGTTCCTCAGGAATATGCCTTGTACCCTACTTTGACCGCAAGAGAAAATTTACATTATTTTGGAAGTATGTACGGTTTAAAAGGCGCTTACTTAAAAGATAAAGTCGTTGAAACTTTAGATCTTTTGGGTTTACTAAAATTCGCTGATAAACGCATCGAAACTTTTTCAGGCGGAATGAAACGCAGAGTCAATTTGATTGCCGGAATTCTGCACAATCCTAAAGTTTTATTTTTAGATGAACCAACCGTTGGTGTTGACGTTCAATCGAAAAATGCCATTATAGATTATTTGAAAGTTCTCAACAAAAACGGAACTACGATTATATATACGTCACATCATTTGGCTGAAGCTGAAGATTTTTGTACCCATATTGCCATTTTGGACCGAGGTAGAATTTACGCCCAGGGAACGCCATCAAGTCTAATTAACTCTACAGATGAAGCACAAAATCTCGAAGAAGTTTTTATTTCATTAACCGGTAAAGATTTTAGAGATGGTATATAAAATTTGGATGTCAGTCGTAAAAGAATTTTTGCTGCTTAAACGAGATTTAGGCGGATTAATAATTCTATTTATCATGCCGCTGGTATTGGTCATCACGGTAACTTTAATTCAGGACAGTACTTTTAAAACTATCAGTGATAATAAAATTCCGATTTTATTGGTTGATAATGACAACGGTTCTGTATCTAAAGCGGTGTTTGATAATCTTGAAAAAAGCAATTTGTTTAGTGTTGTTACGCAAATCGACAATAAAACAATTACCGAAGAAGTCGCTAAAGAAGCCGTTTATAAAGGGAAATTTCAGTTGGCGATTATAATTCCGAAAAATCTAAGTATTGATTTACAAACCAAAATCGATCAGAATGTCGAGAACATTATCAGTAAAATGGGATTAACAGAAACTGATACAACTGCTCAGACAGGAAAAACTAAAGTAATCAAGGAAAAAGAGGTGAAACTGTATTTTGACCCAGCGGTTCAAATGAGTTTCAAAAATGCCGTGATGAATTCGATTGATAAAATGATTTCTCAAATCGAAACCAAATCAATTTACACTACTTTTCAAAATCAATTGGGAGAAGGAACTGTTGAATTCGATCAAAAGAGTTTCATTACTTTCAAAGAAATAATTCCAAGAATTAACAACAAAGAAGTACGTCCAAATTCGGTACAGCATAATGTTCCAGCGTGGACACTTTTTGCGATATTTTTTATCGTGATTCCGTTATCTATTAATATTGTTAAAGAAAAATCACAAGGAACATTCGTTCGCTTATTGACCAATCCGGTTTCTAATTTAGTCGTGATTATCGGGAAAACGATTACCTACTCTGCCATTTGTATGATTCAGTTTTATATGATGGTTGCCGTGGCGGTATTTTTATTTCCGCATATTGGTTTGCCTTCCTTAAACATCGAAGGACATTTGTTTTTAATGAGTGTCGTGGCTTTATTTTCAGGTTTTGCAGCCATTGGTTTCGGTATTTTATTAGGAACTGTTGCCAATACCCAAGAACAATCGGCTCCATTTGGCGCAACAAGTGTACTTATTCTGGCTGCCGTTGGCGGTGTTTGGGTGCCTGTTTTTGCAATGCCAACCATCATGCAATATATCGCTAAATCATCACCCATGAATTGGGGATTAGAAGCTTTTTACGATGTATTATTGCGTAACGTTTCTTTCCTTGAAATCATCCCAAAAATAAGTTTGTTATTTTTGTTCTTTATTATCACAACATCCATTGCCTTATTTTATGACAAAAAGAAAAGAACAGTATAACGAAGCCACTGACTTAACCGTTTCACATGAAATCAGAATTCGTTTTAACGAAACTGATCCGCTTGGAATCGTTTGGCATGGCAATTATATCACCTATTTTGAAGATGGACGAGAAGCGTTTGGCCGCCAACACGGACTTACCTATCTCGATATTGGGAACACAGGTTATACAACGCCAATTGTAAAATCAAAATGCGAACATAAATTGTCCCTACGTTATGGTGATGTCGTAACTATCGAAACGACTGTTGTAGATACTCCAGCGGCAAAAATGATTTATCGTTTTAGAATAATCGATGCAAAAGGCGAAGTTGCGTGCACTGGAGAAACTGTTCAGGTATTTTTAGACGGCGATGGAAATTTAATGCTGACGAATCCTCCTTTCTACGAAGAGTGGAAACGAAAAGTGGGATTGTTAAAGTAAAACACGAATTACACCAATTTTCACGAATTAAAATTTTAAAAAAATCCGCGTTAATTCGTTTAATCCGTAAAATCTGTGGGCCATTTTTCACCCATCAAAAAAGATAAAATGATAAGAGAAGTATATATCACCGAAACCAATTGCATCACACCCTTAGGATTTGATGTTGAATCGAACGTTGAGTCAATTCTTCGTGGTGATTCAGGTATTCAATTGCATAACGATATTTCTTTAATGCCAAATTCATTTTATGCTTCGATTATTAGTAATGAAAAAATAAACAGTGCTTTTGAAAAAATTAGCACTGAAACAAAATATTCGCGTTTAGAGAAAATGATGATTTTGGCTTTAGAGCCAACTATCAAAAATTCGGGAGTTGAATTAAATTCGAAAACTGCTTTTATACTTTCGACCACAAAAGGAAATATTACGGCTTTAAAAGACTATTCAGGCGACAATTTCAATAATGCATATTTAGATGTTTTAGCTCAAAATGTTGCCAATTTCTTCAAATTTCAAACACAACCTATTGTCGTTTCAAATGCTTGCGTTTCTGGAATTTTAGCCGTTTCAGTTGCTAAAAGAATGATTCAGTCCGAGCTTTATGATAACATTTTTGTTGTTGCCGGAGATGAAGTTTCAGAATTTGTTTTATCGGGTTTTAATTCTTTTCAGGCGATGAGCGAATTGCCTTGTAAACCCTATTCTAAAAACAGAACAGGTGTAAGTTTAGGAGAAGCTACAGCTGCTGTTTTACTTTCGGCGGAAGCCAAAAATGCTAAAATAAAAGTGATTGGAGACAGTTCGATAAACGATGCCAATCATATTTCAGGTCCGTCAAGAACAGGTGAAGGTTTGTTTAGAAGTATTCAAAATGCTTTGAAAGAAGCTCAAATTGATCCTGATAAACTTGATTTTATTTCAGCGCACGGAACCGCAACGCCATTCAACGACGAAATGGAAGCGATTGCATTAAATCGTTTAGGCTTACAAAACGTTCCCATAAATAGTTTAAAAGGATTTTACGGTCATACCTTAGGCGCCTCGGGATTACTGGAAACGGTAATTGCGATAGAATCAGTAAACCAAAACATGCTTTTTGAATCGAAAGGTTTTGATGAAATTGGCGTAAGCGAATCTATAAATGTTATTGAGAAAAACGAAGAAAGAAATATTGATTATTTTTTGAAGACAGCTTCAGGATTTGGAGGTTGTAATACGGCTGTGGTTTTTGAAAAGATGAAACACTAATTACACAAATTTTCACGGATTAAGATATGATAAAGTTTGAACTGTCGGAAAATCCGAACAGTTCAAATGAAAAAACCCAACTTGTAAGTAAATCTTACAAGTTCAATGTATCTAAAAGCAATAAATGAAATTATCTCAAGTCATATTTATAGTTCTTGTCCTACTTTCATCTTTTGGATGTAAAAAGGAGAAAATTGACGAACTACAATTTGAAAAAGATGTCTTAAATAATGTCTTTGTTGAAATTGTAGATTCTATTTATATGGATAGAAGAATTATTTTTCCCCCACCAACACCAAGGATTGATTTTAAAACTAATAAAGAAGATACTATTGGATTTAATAAAGAATTAAAAGAATATTGGCGTAATCGAGACAGCATCAAAAATGATAAAACAAGAATTTTAATTGGTGTTTATGATGATGTAACAAAAATCAGTCCTTTTGAAACTGAAATGATTATCAAAAAACTTGATATTTCTGAATATACCTATGATATTTCAAAAGGAACAGACGAATACAAATTTGATTTAAAAGCTTTTGAAAATAATAAAAAGTTTAACTTTCAAAAAGCATCAAAATATCCTCATGAAAAAGATTGGAATTTAAATGATGTAAGCAATGTCCTCTTTCCCGTTGGAACTATTTGGGTATCAAGAATTCAGTTTAATAAAACAAAAAAGAGAGGAATTTTAGCTGCTGGCGCTTCTTGTGGTGGCGGAAAATGTGGAAGAGGATTTGTAATTATAATTGAAAAGAAATCCGGAAAATTGAAAATTGAAAAAGTTATTCGTACTTGGGTTTCTTAAATTGAATCAAAATAGATTAAAAATGAGAAGTTTAAAAAACCTAAATGTTAAAAAAAGTATAGAACAGAATAAATTATTTTATTCTGAAAGCTGGCTAGATAAATTTGGGTCATTCGTTTTTTATTTATTTTGTTTTTCTGGTTTTATTGGCCCTTTTTTAATTTTTTATGATCCTTATCGTGATCATTCAAGAACAGGATTTGAATATTATATGGTTTTTATTTTAAGCATTTTCTTTGTGTTTTCTTTTTATAGAAAAGCAACTGAAAAGAGACTTATAAAAATTGTAAGTAAACACGATGTCGAAGAAAACAAATTATTAATTAATGAATATTGTAAAAAAAAAGGCTTTGAAAAGTATAGAAATTCAAACAATGTTATAATTTACAACACAGAAATGACGTACAATTTTAATCCAAATTATAAAATAAGTAGAATTTTTCTTTTAAAAGAAAATATTATTTATTTCACAATTATAAGAGAAAACAAATTAAATACACCTGTTCTTTTTTCTCAAATAAGTTTAAAGAGAGATATTAAAAATCTCTGTTAAATTAAATAAATGACTCAAAAAACTCACATACAATCCTACATCACCATCCAAAACAACGAAATTGTTTTGAACGGAACTTCTGTATTCAAAATAGACTCAACAGATTTCAGCGATTTCTCGAAACAAGCCTATCGTAATTTTGACATTCAATACCCAAAGTTTTTCAAAATGGATGCTTTAAGCAAACTGGCTTTTTTAGGATCTGAATTACTTTTGAGCCCGATAACTTCAGATGAAAAAGAAAACAATATCGCGTTGGTTTTGGCTAATAAATCATCAAGTTTAGATACGGATGTTAAGTATCAGGAATCAATTTCCGACAAAGAAAACTACTTTCCGAGTCCGGCGGTTTTTGTGTATACGCTGCCAAATATTTGTTTAGGCGAAATAAGTATTCGTCATCAGCTTAAAAGTGAGAATTCTTTCTTTATATTTGATGCTTTCAATACTGAATTTCTGTTTAACTATTCAGGTATTCTGTTAAACACAAATAAAGCTGATACAGTCCTTTGTGGCTGGGTAGAATTTTTTAATGACAGTTATAAAGCTTTTCTTTGCACCATTAGCAAAGAAGAAAACACAAAATATAAAAACGAAAATATCAATACATTATATAATAAATAATCATGGAAGCATTAAAAGAAGAATTAAAAAACAAAATCATTACTACATTAAACCTTGAAGATATCACAATCGAAGACATTGCTGATAACGATCCTTTGTTTGGAGATGGTTTAGGTTTAGACTCCATTGATGCACTTGAATTAATTGTGATTTTAGATAAAGATTACGGAATTAAACTGGTTGACCCGAAAGAAGGAAAAACCATTTTCCAATCTATTGAAACTATGGCGGCTTATATTAGCGCTAACAGAACTAAATAGATTTTTAGATCGTTAGACTTCTTAGATTTTTAGATTTCTTAGATAAAAGAATATTCAAAAATCAATTTCAAAATAGTTTTTTAAAACTTTTACGAAGTAAAAAAGAATAGTCTAAAAATCCAACAATCCAACAATCTAAGAAGTCTAAGAAAGTCTAAAAATCTAAGCATGTCTAAAATGAAAGGTGTTGCAATAACGGGAATGGGAATTATCTCTTCGATTGGAAATTCAGTCGAAGAAAATTATATTTCGTTGATCGAAAATAAAATTGGCATTTCGCGTATTACAAATATTTCGACAATTCACGCAGATGTTATTAAAGTAGGAGAAATTAAAAAAACCAACGAAGAATTGGTTAGTGAATTGAACCTTACTGAAGATAACAACTTTTCGAGAACGGCGATGATTGGTACTTTGGCAGCGAAACAAGCTGTCGAAAATGCCGGAATTACATCGATAAACGAATTCAGAACCGGGCTTATTTCGGCTACAAGTGTAGGCGGAATGGACATGACTGAAAAACATTATTACGATTATTTCAAACATACTGAACTGGTAAAATATATTGCCTGCCATGACGGCGGCGATGTGGCTGAAAAAATTGCCGAAGAATTAGGTTTAAAAGGAATGGTTACGACTATTAGTACGGCTTGTTCGTCTGCAGCAAACTCGATTATGTTGGGTGCGAGATTGATCAAAACCGGAAAATTAGACCGAGTTATTGTTGGCGGAGCCGATGGTTTGGCAAAATTTACGATCAATGGATTTAAGACTTTGATGATTTTATCAGATGATTTCAACAAACCTTTTGACAACGAACGCAAAGGATTAAACCTGGGTGAAGCAGCGGCATATTTGGTTTTAGAATCGGATGAAATTGTAGCGAAACAAAACAAAAAAGTACTGGCTCGTGTTTCCGGTTACGGAAATGCAAATGACGCTTTTCATCAAACTGCTTCTTCAGAAAACGGAGATGGCGCTTATTTAGCCATGAAAAAAGCGTTTGAAGTTTCAGGTTTAAAACCTTCTCAAATCGACTATATCAACGTACACGGAACCGCAACTCCCAACAATGATTTATCTGAAGGAAGAGCTTTGTTGCGAATTTATCAGGATGAAAAAGTTCCGGATTTTAGTTCTACAAAACCTTTTACCGGACATACTTTGGCTGCAGCAGCAGCAATTGAAGCTGTTTACAGTGTTTTGTCGATTCAGAATAATGTGGTTTATCCCAATTTGAATTTCGAAAATCCAATGGAAGAATTCGATTTGCAACCACAAACTGCCGCAAAAAATAAAAACATTGAACACGTTTTATCCAACTCTTTTGGTTTTGGAGGAAATTGTTCCACCCTTATATTTTCAAAAAGTTAAAATGAAAAAAACATATATAAATGGAGTAGGCTGTATTTCGACTCAAAAAACATTTGATACTGTTTTTTTAGAAGAAGCAATTCCACACACAGACGAAACGGTCCTTACCGTAATTTCGCCTGTTTATAAAGACTACATTTCTCCCGCTGCCAGCAGAAGAATGGCAAAAGGCGTGAAAAACGGAATCGTAGCTTCGGCTTTAGCGTTGAAAGACGCAAATGTCGAAAACATTGATGCCATTATTACCGGAACAGGCTTGGGATGTATCGAAGATTCTGAAAAATTCCTGAAAAATATCCTGGATAATAACGAAGAATTTTTAACGCCAACTTCTTTTATTCAGTCAACACATAATACGGTTGGAGCTCAAATTGCTTTGACATTACAATGTAAAGGCTATAATTTTACGTATGTAAACGGAGTTGTCTCTTTTGAATCGGCGCTTTTAGATGCTAAAATGCAAATTGAAGAAGACGAAGCAAACTCTATTTTAGTGGGCGGAATTGATGAAACCGGAGATTATACCATCTCACTTTTTAAATTGGCAGGTCGCGTAAAAGACGAAAGTAATTTAACATCAAACATTTTAAATTCAAAAACTTCGGGCGCAATTTACGGAGAAGGGGCTAGTTTTTTTGTTTTGGAAAATGAAAAAAAAGAAAGTACGTATGCTGAAATTCTGGATGTTGCGATTATAAATACTTTAGATCCAAATGAAGTTGAAACTGAAATTGTTGCCTTTTTAAAAGCAAATAATTTACAAATTTCAAATATTGATGCTTTGATTTTAGGTTTTAACGGAAATGTAGATTCGGATATTTATTATAAAGATATTGCTAAAAATGCTTTCGCAGCAACACCTCAATTGTATTATAAACATTTAAGCGGCGAATATGATACAGCTTCGGCTTTTGCTTTATGGATGGCATCAAAAGTTATCAAAACTCAGGAAATTCCTGAAATCATTAAAGCAAATTCGGTTGAAAAACCAGTTTATAATACCATTTTATTGTACAATCAATTGAACGGAAAAAATCATAGTTTTACTTTGATCTCAAAATGATAACGCATAAAAACATTTCGTTATTCTTTATCTTTTTATTGCTATTACTCGTTCTTCTGAACTTTTATACAGCAATTAATTTATTATGGTTTATCGCAATTGTTTTGATTTGGTTAGGAATTAACGCTTTTGGTTCTGCCCAAATTTCTTCAAATTATCATGTAAAAGCTTTCTGCAATAATCCTTTAGAAACAGAGAAAAAAATTGCGATTACTTTTGATGACGGACCAAGTGAATTTACTTTAGAAGTTTTAGCATTATTAAAAAAATACGATGTAAAAGCGACTTTCTTTTGCATCGGAAAAAATATTGAAGCGCATCCTGAAATCCTAAAACAAATTATTTTAGAAGGTCATTTGGTTGGAAATCATTCATACAGTCATTCACCTTTTTTTGATTTTTATAATGCGAAAAAAATAAAAACCGAAATTCAGAAAACAGATGACCTTCTTGAAAAATTTACTTCAAAAAAAATAAACTTCTTTCGTCCGCCTTATGGTGTTACAACGCCTTCGATTAGGAGAGCTTTAAAAATAACCGGACATAAAGTTATTGGCTGGAATATTCGGTCGCTTGATGGCGGAACAAAAAATCAAAGTTTAATTTTCAATCGCATTATAAAACGTGTTTCTCCCGGCGGAATCGTACTTTTGCATGATACGGCATCACACTCAGTTTTGGTATTGGAACAGTTTTTGCAATTTTTACAGCAAAACAATTATGAAGTGATTTCGATTGAAGAGCTTTTGAGTCTTAATGCTTATGAAATTTGACGCGGATAAACTGATTCGCTAAAGCGAAGACGCGGATAAAAACGGATTTTTATCAAATGCTTAATTAAATAATAATCTGTGCAAATCATTTTATCCCGATAGCTATCGGGAGTGGCAAAAAATATTTTAAAGCACAATTTTTAACAATCTATGAAAACTAAAATATATATTCTCTTTTTTTTACTTAACATTTCCGGCATTTCTTTATTTGCTCAGGAACAAAAAATGTCTGACGCAGAAATTGCAGCTTTCAAACAAGATGTAAATGTAGTTTCAAAAAAAATCAAAACCTTAAGTACTGATTTTGTTCAATACAAACATTTGGATTTTTTATCGAAAGACATTGAAACTTCGGGTAAAATGATTTTTAAGGAACCAAGTCTATTGCAATGGCAATACAAAAAACCATATAATTACAGTATTGTTTTTAAAAACGGAAAAATCCTGATTAACGACGAAGGAAAGAAAAGCGCGGTTGATATTGGCAACAGCAAAATCTTTGGCCGCATCAATAAATTAATCGTTGGAAGCGTGAGCGGAAATATGTTTGATGACAAAGAATTTACAATTTCGTACTTTAAAATAAAGGGACAAAATCTGGCGAAATTTGTTCCGAAAGATGCTACATTAAAAAAACACATCAAACAAATTGAACTGACTTTTGATAAAGAAGAAGCAACCGTTGTTCAGGTAAAACTTTTAGAATCATCTGAAGATTATACTAGAATTGTACTTAAAAATAAAGTGATCAATGCAAAAATCGACGATTCAGTTTTTAATAATTAATTGCTTTCTGGCGATTGTTTTAGTTTCTTGTGGCTCGGTCACAAAAAATTATACTCCTAAAAAATTAGACAAAACGTCTTATCAGGTTCCCTATTTTTCAGATTCAAAAACCGATTATGTTTACAAAACAAATATCACGGTTTATGGAAATGAAATCAGCGGGATTTTTATAGCTAAAAAAATAAATGACACAACACATCGTATCGTTTTTACAACAGAATTTGGCAACAAATTGTTAGATTTTGAAATTTCTGATACTGATTTCAAAGTCAATTCGATTGTTTCAGAATTAGACCGAAAGATTCTGATCAATACTTTAAAAGAAGATTTTCGATTACTTCTGAAAAAAGAATATCTGATTCAGGAACAATTTGGAAATGATTCGGCTGATATTTATAAATCGAAAGATGGAAAACGCGACAATTATCTTTTTGTGTCAAAAAAGGATCATAAATTAGAAAAAGTCATTCATTCTTCTCAAACAAAAGAAAAATTTACGCTGACATTTAGTTCAGAAAACAATATTTTTGCCGAGAAGATCGAGATTGTTCATCAAAATATTAAGTTGAAAATTGAGCTGAATTATTTTAAATCAGAATAAAATTTAAACTAATCATAAACTTTAAATTAAACCAAGATGAAAAAATTAACCGTAATTGCTTTTGTTTTATTTATAGGTATTGTAACGTCAAATGCACAAGTGACGGTTAGTCCTGGACTTCGTGGAGGTTTAACGCTGTCGAGTTTAAGTAATATTGATGATAATGGCATGAAATCAGATTTTTATGTTGGTGGATTAGTTGAGATAAAATTCAATAAATATTTTACGCTTCAGCCAGAATTAACTTATTCGAGACAAGGTTCTGAAGGAAGATATTATAGCGCTCAAAACCCGGATTTTGGCACGCCTGCAAAATATGAACTGGATTATTTATCGCTTGGAGCTGTTGCTAAATTCAACTTTGGCGGAAAAGGTTTTCATATTCTAGCCGGACCTTCAGCTGATTTTAAAACGAGTGATAATTTTGGTCGATATGGTTTTGACCCAATTGATTTTGACTTTTCAATAGTTGCCGGAGTTGGTTATTCATTGCCAAACGGTTTGACTTTTGAAGCAAGATTTAAACAAGGTTTAATTGATATTTATGGCTACGACGGAATCGAATATGATAACGATGATTATTACTATAATGATCTAATTTTAAATCAGGTTTTCCAGATTGGTATTAGTTACACTTTCAAAGTAAAATAAAAAAATATGGTTTTAAAAGACTTTTATAAAGTTCTTTCAGAAGAAAAAACAGGAGATGCTAAATTTAATTTTCGTATATTAGTTAATGCCAATCATGAGGTTTTTCAAGGTCATTTTCCAGGAAACCCAATTATGCCGGGCGTTTGCATGATTCAGATTATTAAAGAACTTACAGAGTCGATTACTAAAAGTTCGTTGATGATACAAACACTGACGAACGTAAAATTCATGGCATTGATCAATCCGGAAACGAATCCGGAGTTGCGTTTAGAACTTGACATTACAACCACAGAAGATGATTTGGTAAAGGTGAAAAACACCACATATTTTAACGATACGGTTGCTTTGAAATTAAGCAATGTGTACAAAAAATTATAATTATGAAATTACTATTCTCACTACTTCTATGGATAAATTTTGCCGCAAATCCAGATTTGGCAGCTATCCGAAAAATGTATCCTGATGTTGCAAAATCAGAAGCGAACGCAAAAGAATTTACGGATAAACTTGTTGGAATTTCAAATACCGACGATAAAATTTTAGTGGCTTACAAAGCAGCTTCAATTTTAGTCGATTCTAAATTTGAAAATTTAATAGGAAGCAAAATTTCCCGCTTTAAAGAAGGCGCAAAATTGCTTGAAGCTACTTTAAAAAGTGATCCAAACAATATCGAAATCAGAATGATTCGATTGAGTATTCAGGAAGATGTTCCGGGAATTACGGGTTACAAAAAAAATATTAAAGAAGATAAAAAGTTCATTACTGATCATTACGCTGAACAAACCGGTGTTTTAAAAGAATACCTAAAAGACTTTGTTTTACAATCTAAAAGTTTCTCTGAAAAAGAAAAACAGTTTGTGAAATAAGCTCACGAAAAACACTAAATGAAACCTACTTTATCACAGCAGAATCTGCTTAATTCAACCTCTTTTTGTGTAATTGTTCCCACGTACAATAATCACAAAACGCTCAAAAGAGTCTTGGATTCTATTTTAGATTTCACCCAAAATATTATTATCGTTAATGACGGTTCAACCGATTCGACGAGCGAAATTTTAAAACAATATTCGGAGCTGACTCAAATTCACCATCTTAAGAATTTAGGAAAAGGAAGAGCGCTCCGAAATGGTTTTAGAAAAGCTATTGAACTGAATTTTGAATACGCCATCACAATCGATTCTGACGGACAACATTTTGCTGACGATATCCCTGTTTTTATCGAAGAAATTCAAAAAGAACCGAATTGCCTTTTGATTGGAAGCCGAAATATGACACAGGAAAATGTGCCGAAGAAAAGTAGTTTTGGAAATAAATTTTCGAATTTCTGGTTTAAATTCGAAACTGGAATTGTATTAGAAGATACACAATCCGGATTTAGATTATATCCTTTACAATTAATTCCGAAACAATTTTATACCAATAAATTTGAGTTCGAAATTGAAGTCATTGTTCGTTCTGCCTGGAAAGGTATTGTGGTAAAAAACATTCCAATTCAGATTTTGTACGATCCTGCAGAACGTGTTTCCCATTTTCGCCCTTTCAAAGATTTTACCCGAATCAGTATTCTAAATACCGTTTTGGTTATTAATGCTTTGTTGTATATCAAGCCAAGAGATTTCTTTAGGCGGGCAAAAAAAAAAGGATTTAAAAAATTCTTTCTCGAAGATATTTTAGAAAGTTCAGATTCTAATTTTAAAAAATCTGCTGCCATTGCTTTGGGAATTTTTATAGGCATTTCTCCTTTTTGGGGATTTCAAACTGTCTTGCTTTTTACGTTTGCAGCTTTATTCAGGCTCAATAAAGTAATCGCTTATCTGGCTTCAAATGTGAGTTTTCCGCCTTTTATTCCCTTTGTTATTTATGGTTCTTTAAAAATGGGAAGTTACTTTGTATCTAATGAAGCTCCTTTAATTTTAGATAGTTCGGTAACACTTGATGATATTCAAAAAAATGCTACACAATATATCGTGGGAAGTCTTATTTTAGCATCCGTTTTGGCGATGACTTTTGGTCTTTTGAGTTATTTACTTTTAACGGCTTTTAGTTCTAAGAATAAAACGAATATTGAATAAAATTTTGCCACGAATTTCACGAATTTTCACGAATTATTTTTTTAAATAAATTGCTGAAAAAATGCCACAGATTAAAGGATTAAATGATTTTTCAATCTGTGTCAAGTTGCAACGAATTTCACGAATTAGCACGAATTAATTAGTGAAATTCGTGGCGAAAAAAAACTATAGCACAAAACAACAATAAATAATTATGCATCAATACTTCTACGCCATTCACTTATTTGTTAACCGACGAAAAACTTTATCGGTTGTTTTGGCTGTTTTAATGCTTTTTATTTTTGGTTTTTTCGCTTCTCAAATAAAATTTGAAGAAGATATTACCAAGCTTATCCCAACAAACGATAAATCTGACGTTACTGCAAAAGTTTTGAAACAACTCAACTTTGCTGATAAAATCACCGTTATTTTCAAACTCGATAAAAACGGAACTGACGAAGATTTGAAAGAAATGGCAACTATTTTTTCAGACAGCGTTGCCAAATCCTGCAAACCTTATATCACCGGAATTCAGGGAAAAATTGACGAAGAAAACATTCAGGAAACTATTGATTTTGTTTACAATAATCTACCGCTTTTTTTAGAGAATAAAGATTATGCTGCCATTGAAAACAAACTCCAAAAAGATAGTATTGCAGCGACGGTTCAGGGAAATTACAAATCGATTATTTCTCCTTCCGGATTTATTACCAAAGATTTTATACTGCAGGATCCGCTTGGGATTTCATTTATCGCCTTAAAAAAATTACAGCAACTGAATATTGGTGACGATTTTACGCTTGATAATGGTTTTGTAATGACAAAGGACAAAAAGAAATTATTGCTTTTTATCACCTCAAATATTCCATCAAGCGAAACAGAAAAAAACACGATTTTTGCCAATAAACTAAAATCGATTCAGGATAATCTAAATCAAAAATTCAAAAGCAAAACTTCTATTAGTTATTTTGGTTCGGCTTTGATTGCGGTTGCAAATGCAAATCAAATCAAAAGTGATATTATCTTAACGACAACAATTGCGATGATTACGCTAATGTTGATTTTGATTTTGTTTTATCGAAAAGTATGGATTCCGTTAATCATTTTTCTTCCCACAGTATTTGGAGCTTTGTTTGCCGTAGCCTTTTTATATTTTGTGAAGGAGCAAATTTCAGCGATTTCTCTCGGAATTGGTTCCATTTTATTAGGGATCACGATTGATTATTCCATACATATTCTCACGCACTACAAACATAATAGCGATGTAAAAACGTTGTACAAAGACATTACAATGCCCGTCATTATGAGCAGCTCAACAACGGCGGTTGCATTTTTATGTTTGCTTTTTGTAAAATCAGATGCGCTGAACGACTTAGGAATTTTTGCTGCCGTAATTGTAATGGCTTCGGCATTTTTCTCGCTTTTGATCGTTCCGCATTTGTATAAACCGAAAGAAAATAATTTTGATCACAAGAAAAATGTAATTGACAAACTGGCTCATTTCTCGTTTCACAACAATAAATATCTGATTGGTTTTTGTGTTTTAATTACCATCATTTGCTGTTTCACTTATAATAATGTTGGGTTCAATAATGATTTATCGCAATTGAATTTTGTTCCAAAAGAGATCCAAGCAGCAGAAAAAGATTTGGAAGAAAGTACCAGTTTAACATCCAAAACCATTTATGTGGCTTCGTACGGGAAAAGTATGGAGGAAGTTTTGCAAAATAACTCTCAGCTTTTTGCTGATTTATCGAAGGAAAAACAAACGAATAAAATATTAAATTTCAGTTCCGTTGGAGGAATTATGCTTTCGCAGAAGGAACAAAAACAAAAAATCGACAAATGGAATTCGTTTTGGGATTCTAATAAAAAGCAACTTTTAGAATCGCAGTTAATTGCCGAAGGTTCAAAACTCGGTTTCAAACCTACAACGTATAATGCTTTTTTCGATCATTTAAATTTTGATTTCAAACCTATTTCAGCACAGGAATATTTAAAAATTCAGGCTTTACAATTGAAAGAATTTGTGACGGAAAAGAATGGATTTTTTACAATCTCTACTTTAGTAAAAGTTACATCGGAACAACGTGACGCTTTTGTAAAATTGGCTTCAGCCAAAAATAATCTGATTGCAATTGACCGTCAGCAAATGAATGAAACGTTTTTTAGTACTTTAAAAACCGATTTTAATTCGCTTGTCAATTATTCATTTGTTGCCGTGATTCTGATTTTATTTTTCTTTTTCAGAAGACTGGAATTGGTCATTGTAAGTTGTATCCCAATTGCTTTAACGGGAATTGTAACGGCAGGAATTATGGGAATCTTTGGTATTCAAATGAACATTTTCAGCATGATTGTTTGTACGCTGATTTTTGGTCATGGTGTCGATTTTAGTATTTTCATGACGAGCGCGCTTCAAAAAGAATATACAACCGGAAAAAACGAAATTGCGATTTATAGAACTTCAATAATTTTAGCTGTAATCACCACGATTTTAGGAATTGGCGCAATGATATTTGCACGTCATCCGGCGTTGCGATCTATTTCTTCGGTTTCATTAATTGGGGTTTTTGCAGCGTTGATAATTACGTTTATATTTTATCCAATTCTGTTTAAATTATTCATATCAAATCGTTCGAAAAAAGGAAATCCGCCTTTTGTATTGCGAACTTTTATTCACGGTGTAATTTCATTTACCTATTACGGACTTGGCGGAATTTTGATGTCGATTTTTAGTATGACAATTATGCCAATTCTTCCGATAAAGGAAAAAACGAAAATGAAAGCATTCCGTTATTGCATTTCAAGATTCATGAATTCCGTATTGTATTCGAATCCGTTTTTGCATAAAAAAGTCATTAACAACTTTAATGAAACCTTCGAAAAACCAGCGATAATTATTGCCAATCATTCTTCGTTTATTGACATTCTGGCAATGGGAATGTTGAGTCCAAAAATTATATTTCTGGTAAATGACTGGGTTTACAACTCTCCTATTTTTGGCGGAACGGTTAGAAAAGCAGGGTTTTATCCAGTTTCTGAAGGAATTGAAGTTGGAGTTGAACATTTGCGACAAAAAGTAAACGAAGGATATTCGTTAATGATTTTTCCGGAAGGAACACGTTCTGAAAGTAATCAGATCAAGCGTTTTCATAAAGGTGCTTTTTATCTTGCCGAAGAATTTAATCTGGATATTGTCCCGGTTTTAATTCACGGTGCATCGGAAGCGATCCCAAAAGGTGATTTTGTGATTCATCATAGTTTTGTTACCCTTTCTATTTTAGAAAGAATTGCTCCTGATAATCTTTCTTATGGGAAAAATTATGTCGAAAGAACGAAACAATTAAGTACGTTTTTTAAAGCCGAATTTCATAAAGTTCGTCAGGAATTAGAAGGTCCGGATTATTTCAAAAAAATGATTATTCATAGTTTTGATTACAAAGAAATTGAAATTATTAATAGTGTAAAAAGCGATTTAAAAAACAATTTAGAAACGTATTATCAGTTGAATAAACACCTTTCGGCGAAAGCCAAAATATTGCATTTATCAAATGATTACGGACAATTGGACGTTTTACTGACTTTGCAGGAACCGCAACGAAAAGTGCTTTCATACAATTCTGATCAGGAAAAACTGGAAGTTTCTAAAACGAATTATTTCCTTAAAAAGAGAAAAATCTCTTATCTTGATAATATCGAATTGGTTTTAGAAAATGAATATGAAGCAATTTTAATTTCTGATGAAAATTATAAGGATGACCTTGAGAAAGTAATTGCTACCACTTCTTGTGTTATTTTAATCAATAGTACAGGTTTAAAAAACACAGTAATTGACTTTGGTTTTGAATCTGTTTCAGAAGAAAATTCTATAATCGTATTAAAGAAAATTTAGGATGAAAGAGCAATACGATGTAGTAATTGTAGGCAGCGGTTTAGGCGGATTAGTCTCGGCAATTATTCTGGCGAAAGAAGGTTATAGCGTTTGTGTGCTTGAAAAAAACAATCAATACGGCGGAAATCTACAAACTTTTGTACGCGATAAAACCATTTTTGATACCGGAATTCATTACATCGGAGGTTTAGGTGAAGGTCAAAACTTATACAAATATTTTAAGTATTTGGGAATTATGGATGATCTTAATCTTAAAAAATTAGATGAAAATGGTTTCGACGTTATCTCTTTTGAAGATGATGAAAACGAATATCCTCATGCGCAGGGTTATGATAATTTTGCCAATCAATTAGTCCGTTTTTTCCCTGACGAAAAAGCAAATATCGAAGACTATTGCAAAAAAATTAAAGCAATTTGTGAATGTTTTCCACTTTATAATTTAGAATGGGACGGCAAATATGATAATGAAATTTTGAGTCTTAATGCCAAAGAAACGATTGAAGAATGTACACAAAATGAAAAATTAAAAGCCGTTTTATCCGGTTCTAATTTTTTATACGCCGGCATTGCTGACAAATCGCCTTTTTACGTTCATGCGCTTTCTGTAAATTCATACATTCAAAGTTCCTGGCGTTGTATTAATGGCGGAAGTCAGATCACGAAGCAGCTTTTAAAACAGCTTAAAAAATACGGCGGCGAATTTTACAAATACAAAGAAGTTACCAAATTTAATGTCGAAGATAAAAAAGTAACTTCAGTACATATGAAAGACGGAACTCAGGTTTCAGGTTCTTTTTTTATTTCGAATATTGAACCAAAAACTACGCTGAAACTCGCTGGCGAAGAAAATTTTAGAAAATCATTTTACAGTCGGGTTCAAAGTCTTGAAGGTGTAATTTCGGCTTTTAGTTTGTATATCGTTTTTAAACCGGAAACTTTTAAATATATCAATCACAATCATTATCATTTCAAGAAAAGTTCTGAAGTCTGGACCGCTCATGACTATAACGAAAATTCATGGCCAAAAGCTTTTATGGCTTCTATGAATGCCTCGAAAAAGCAGGAAATTTGGGCAGAAGGCATGACTTTTATCACGTACATGAAATATGATGATGTCGCTCCGTGGATGGATACTTTTAATACAACCGTTGAAGAAAATGATCGCGGAGAAAGCTATGAGGAATTCAAATCTAGAAAAGCAGCTAAATTTTTAGAGGAAATCGAGATAAAATTTCCGGGTATAAAAGATTGTATTCAATCGTTTCATACTTCGACTCCACTCTCCTATCGCGATTATATTGGCGGAGATAACGGAAATATGTACGGATATGTTAAAGATTCGAATAATCCGATGAAAACTTTGATTCCGTCAAAAACCAAGCTGGATAATTTATATCTTACGGGCCAAAGTATTAATATGCACGGAGTTTTAGGCGTAACAATTGGAGCGGTTGTAACTTGCTCAGAAATTCTTGGAAAAGAATATCTAGTGACTAAAATTAATGAGGCATCTGAATGAACGAGGTATGAAAAGCCAGATTAATTTATTTTTTTTCGTTGGTTTTTTATTGATGTTGGCATCTTGCGGAACATCAAAATCAATGCGCCATCAGCCTGACGTTTCTCATTATAATGCAGCAAAACCCGTTGTGATAAAACAATCTGATAGTGTTTTTACTTCAGGAAAAAATTCTTTTTCAAAAAACAGACAAGGCATTTGGGAACTTTATGTTGAAGGTGATCCTCTGGAAATTGGTCTTAATACGGGTGCTTTATCTGATTCTCTTTTAAAAAAACAAGAACATATATTTTTCTCTAAAATAAAGGATATTGTCCCGTCAAAATTTCAACAGAAACTGCTTCGGAATTTTCTAAAATGGTACAATCGAAAATTATATACGAATGTTCCTGACGAATATCAAACGGAGATTTTTGGCGTTTCGCAATATACAACTCATGATTTTGACAACATTGCACCGCAATATCAGCGCAGTTTGTATTTGCATGCCGCACACGATATTGGTCATGCTTTGCAGGATTTGGCTTTGGTAGGCTGCTCCTCTTTTGCGGCTTGGGGAGAAAAATCTGAAGATGGAAATTTAATTTTGGGGCGTAATTTTGACTTTTATGTTAGTGACGCTTTCGCGGAAAATAAAATCGTGGCGTTTATAAATCCGAAAGATGGTCATCAATTTATGATGGTTACCTGGCCCGGAATGATTGGTGCCGTTTCGGGAATGAATATCGAAGGTTTGACCGTTACGATTAATGCGTCGAAGTCTAAAATTCCGCTGATTGCAAAAACACCTATTTCGATTTTGACGCGTGAAATTTTACAACATGCTAAAAATATTGAGGAAGCAATTGCCATTGCAAAAAAAAGTGAAGTGTTTGTTTCAGAATCTATTATGGTAGGAAGCGCAAATGACAATAAGGCAATTCTTATAGAGGTTTCACCTAAAAAAATGGACGTTTACGAAATTCCAAATAGTAATCAATTATTTTGTTCCAACCATTTTCAGGGAGAAGATTTAAAAAACGAAAAACGAAATCAATCGCAAATTGCCAATAGTCATTCTGAATATCGCTTTGAAAGAATGCAGGAACTTTTTGCCGGGAATCCTAAAATCAATCCTGAAATTGCCTCGGATATTTTAAGAAATAAAGACGGTTTAAAAAGCATTTCTCTGGGTTATGGCAACGAAAAAGCATTGAATCAATTGATGGCGCATCACGGTGTTATTTTTAAACCGAAAGAAAAACTGGTTTGGGTTTCGGCAAATCCTTACCAATTAGGAGAGTTTGTTTGTTATAATTTAGACTCTGTTTTTAAAGAAAGAAAGGACAAAATAATTACTTCTTTTCAAAGGGAAAATTTAAATATTGCTAAAGATCCTTTTTTGGAAACTAGCCAATATAAAAACTATCAGAAGTTTAGAACCGAAGATGATAAAATAGATTTGTATCTCAAAAATAAAGAAACAATTAATCCTGAATTTATCCAACAATATCAATCCTTAAACCCTGATTATTGGGTTGTGTATTACAAAGCAGGGTTGTACTTTTATCAAAAAAAAGAATACCGCCTTTCTCAGACTAATTTTGAGAAAGCATTAACCAAAGAAATTACGACTGTTCCTGATAAAACAGCTATTGAAAAGTATTTAAAAAAAATCAAAAGAAAATTACAATGATTCCATTAATAGAAAAAGATTCTTTAGAACAAATTAAAAATTTTCAAGAGCAGAAATTAGCGGAACTTTTACAATACATAAGCCAGAATTCTCCTTTTTACAAACGACTTTTTGCGGAACAAAATATTGATATTTCGAAGATTAAAACTCTTGAAGATTTACAGCATTTACCGGTAACTACAAAAGAAGATTTACAAGAATACAACGATGATTTTTTATGTGTTTCCCAAAATAAAATCATTGATTATGCTTCGACTTCGGGAACTCTTGGCGATCCTGTCACTTTTGGTTTAACCGATTCTGACCTTGACCGATTGGCTTATAATGAAGCTATTTCATTTGCCTGCGCCGGAATTACAGAGGGCGATGTTGTACAATTAATGACAACAATCGACAGAAAATTCATGGCTGGTTTGGCTTATTTTCTTGGATTGCGAAAACTAAAAGTTGGTGTAATTCGTGTTGGTGCCGGAATTCCGGAATTGCAATGGGATTCTATTTTAAAATACAAACCTTCGTATTTAATTACTGTTCCTTCGTTTTTATTGAAGTTAATTGAATATGCCGAAGCGCACGGAATCGAATATAATAATTCAAGCATAAAAGGCGCAATTTGCATTGGAGAATCTTTAAGAAATCAGGATTTTTCGATGAATATTTTGTCCAATAAAATCACTGAAAAGTGGAATATTAAGTTGTTTTCGACTTATGCTTCTACAGAAATGAGCACTGCTTTTACCGAATGTGAACATGGCGTTGGCGGTCATCACCATCCTGAATTGATTATTGTTGAAGTACTTAACGAAAATAATATTCCTGTAAAAGACGGAGAAATTGGCGAACTTACTTTTACCACTTTAGGGATTGAAGCGATGCCTTTATTACGTTTTAAAACCGGAGATATCGTTCAGCTACACAACAGTCCTTGCGCTTGCGGAAGAAATACGTTGCGTGTTGGTCCGGTTGTTGGGCGTAAAAAACAAATGATTAAATACAAAGGCACAACACTTTATCCGCCCGCGATGAATGACGTTTTGAGTGGTTTTGACAATATAGAAAATCATATTATCGAAATCTCCACAAACGATTTAGGAACGGATGAAATCGTGATAAAAATCGCCGTAAAAAATCAATCTTCTGAATTTTTACAGGAAATAAAAGATCACTTCAGAGCTAAACTAAGAGTTACGCCAAAGATTGAATTCGCCTCAAAAGAAACTTTGAATCCTTTAGTTTTTAACCCGATGAGTCGAAAACCAATTCGCTTTTTCGACTACAGAGTTTAGAAAAAAGGGACAAAGTTGCAAAGGTTCAGAGGGACAAAGGTTTTTAAATAGCCTGATAAAAACCTTTGAACCTTTGTTACTCTGAACCTTTGAACCTCATATCACGTCAATTCGAGGAAAAGTTGTAATTTTGCACAAAATATTGAAGATGGTCAAGATTGGCAACATAGAATTACCCGAATTTCCTTTATTACTCGCACCGATGGAAGATGTTAGTGATCCGCCGTTTCGCAGGTTATGCAAAACGCATGGCGCTGACATGATGTATTCTGAATTTATTTCATCAGAAGGATTGATTCGTGATGCTATAAAAAGTAGAATGAAGCTGGATATTTTTGATTACGAACGTCCGGTTGGAATTCAGATTTTTGGTGGAGATGAAGAAGCAATGGCGCTTTCGTCTAAAATTGTTTCTACAGTAAAACCTGATTTAGTGGATATTAACTTTGGTTGTCCGGTAAAAAAAGTAGTTTGTAAAGGTGCAGGAGCAGGAGTTCTAAAAGATGTAGATTTGATGGTGCGTTTGACAAAAGCAGTGATCAGAAGTACAGATTTACCTGTAACAGTAAAAACACGTTTAGGCTGGGATGAAAGCTCTATTAATATTGATGAAGTTGCTGAAAGGCTTCAGGATATTGGTGTTCAGGCTTTGACGATTCACGCCAGAACCCGCGCACAAATGTATAAAGGCCACGCCGATTGGTCGCATATTGCCCGTGTAAAAAATAACCCAAGAATTACCATGCCTATTTTTGGAAATGGTGATATCGACAGCCCTGAAAAAGCATTAAAATATAAAAACGAATATGGTATCGACGGGATCATGATTGGTCGTGCCGCAATTGGTTATCCGTGGATTTTTAATGAAATCAAGCATTATTTTAAAACCGGTGAGCACTTACCTGCTCCAACAGTTACTGATCGTGTAGAAGCCGCCAGAAACCATCTTATGTGGTCGATGGAATGGAAAGGTGAACGCCTTGGAATTGTTGAAATGCGTCGTCATTATACCAATTATTTTAAAGGAATTCATTCGTTTAAAGAATACAAACAAAAACTGGTTACGACTGATGAGCCTGAAAATTTGTTTGCTATTATGAAAGAGATAGAACAGGTTTATGCTGGGTATGAATTTGTTTAAAAAATTATAGATAATCTTTGTCAAAATTTTAAATTTTGACAAAGATTTAAATGCAAAAAGACCTTCAGTTTCTGAAGGTCTTTTTTATAATGGATTATACTTGAATACGTTTCCACTTACCTCTCTTATAGAAGAAAATACTTGCCAGTGTTATAGCTGTTTCTGCTACTGGAATTGCTATAAAAACACCTTTTGGCCCCATATTAAAATGTTTCGCCAAAACATATGCTAACGGAATTTGGAACAACCAAAAACCAAAGAAATTAATTCCTGTTGGCGTCCAGGTATCTCCTGCTCCGTTGAATGTGTTTATTAAAACCATTCCTATTCCGTAAAAGATAAATCCTACGCTCATAATTTGTAACGCTTCAACCGCAATTGTTTTTACTAATTCATCATTGGTAAAAAAGGATACAATATATTTTCCTAAACATAATGTAATCAACATTATTGTCGCCATAAAAATCACATTGTATCTGGCCGTTGTGTAAACTGATTTTTCGGCGCGATCGATTTGTTTTGCGCCTAAATTTTGTCCAACTAAAGTTGCTGCTGCATTACTTAATCCCCAGGCCGGAAGAATAAAAAACATCATAATTCTAAGTGCAGTCTGATATCCTGCTGATCCATGATCTCCTCCCGTTGTAGCAACTAGTTGTGCCAGAAAAATCCAACTACAAGATGCAATTACGAATTGTAAAACTCCCGGAGCAGCTATTTTAACCAATGCTTTTATCTGTTTGAAATCTGGAATGAAATAAGAAATTTTAATTTTCAAGACTCCATTTCCAAAAAACAAATGGTACAATTGGTATAACACTCCAGTGCTTCTTCCTAAAGTTGTGGCAATGGCTGCACCTGTTAATCCGAAAGCAGGAATTGGCCCGAAGCCATTAATGAATATTGGACATAGGATGATATTACAAATATTGGCTAACCAAAGACTTTTCATTGCAATTGCTGCATTTCCGGCTCCACGAAATATTCCGTTAATCAAAAATAAAAGCATGATAACCAGGCTTGAGCCTATCATAATTTGCGTAAAGATGTAACCATGTTCCGCAGCTTCTAAAGATGCACCCATCAAAATCAGAATTTCTTTAGCATAAATAACTCCCAGTATACTGATTACGCTGATTATTAAAAACGCTACTATAATAGCTTGCATTCCTGCTTTTGCTGCAACAACAGGATCTTTTTCACCTATTCGTCGTGCAACAACTGCGGTTGCTGCCATACTCATCCCAATTGCTACAGAATATATTATAGTAAGTACAGATTCTGTCAAACCAACTGTTTGAATGGCAAAGCTGCTATGTTCTAAATGTCCGACGAAATATAAATCAACTAAAGCAAAAACGGATTCCATCATCATTTCTAAAACCATTGGAATGGCTAATAGAATAACTGCTTTTTTGATGCTTCCTGCGGTATAATCAAAAGATTCATCTCCTTTGATTGCTTGTTTTAAAGTGGTATAAATTTTAGAAAATAAACTTTTCTGTATTGTTTCTGTCATGATGTGTTAGGATAAATGATGAAATTGGCTCAGATAAAATCATCTGAACTGAAGAGAAATAAACGTAAGTATCCTAATTATTCAAAGAAAATAAAATAGGATTAGGCAGAAACAATCATACTCTTTAGTTTTTTAAGAGCATAAATATAAGTAATATTTTTTAGGGAGAAATATTAATCTAATAACTTTTTGCTTACTCTGCTGCTGGCAATTAGAGAAGCTACAAAACCAAGTGTTACAATGGTTCCCATAACTATAAGTACGTTTTCAAGATTGAAAACTACCGGATAAGCTAATGTTGGCGTAAGCATAATCAAGTTAAAATGCTGCTGAATTACGACTAAAACAATACCTAATATAAGCCCAATTATGCCTCCAAAAACACTTAACAATGTTCCTTGCAACAGGAATATTTTTCGCAAACTATTGATTTCTGTTCCAAGATTAAAAAGGGTTTTTAAGTTTCCTTTCTTTTCTAAAATCATCATAATTAATGCTCCAACTAAATTAAAAAGTGCCACAATTATTACTAAAGTAAAAATCAGGTAAACCACTATATTTTCGGTATTGAGCATTTTATATAAAGACTCGTTAAGTTGTGCTCTGTTTTTTAATGTAATTTTGTTTTTGAAAATTGTTTTTAGCTGGGAACTAACTGCATTTTCATTGGCATTTTCATTCAGTTTAAATTCGATTCCTGAAATTTGATTGGGTTTGTACATTAATAATTCCTGTGCTAAACCCAAATCTGCAAACACGTATTTTGAATCTAAATCTTCACTGATCGAATAAATTCCTACTGGTAAAACTTCTGTTTTATTAAAAGCTTCGTCGGGATTTTCAATTGCTCCTTTTCCTGGTTTAGGTGCAAATATTTGTAATGGATTTTCAAAATCAAGAATTCCCATCGAAAAATCCTGAGCAATTCCGTAACCAATTACAACCTGATAGGTATCTGGTTTTAACCAATCTCCGTTAAAAAGTTTTTTCTTGATATTGTTAACTACAGGATAATTTGTGTCAACTCCTTTTAAGTAAGTAACTTGCTGTTTGTCTTTAAATAAAAACAAAACACGCTCTTCGATAATTTTGGTGTATGAAGCTACGCCTTCAATTTTTTTAATTTCATTTTGTTGTTCCGGCGAAATTAAAAATGATTTTCCATAGGTACTTGTGATTTTTAAATCGGGATCAATTTCGTTTGTGAACGAAAGACTAAAAACCTTCAATCCGCTAAAAACGGATAAAACCACAAACAAAGCCATTGTGCCAACAATAATTCCCATGCTGGCAATGCGATTAATAATATTGATAGCATTGTTTTTACTTCTGCTAAAAATATAACGTTTGGCTATGTAAAGTGGGAAATTCAATTTATGATTTTCTTCTTTTATCTAAAAGATCACGGTTTTCAATTGGGTTTTCTCTGTTTGATAAAGCGTTATCAATTTTTTCGATATAATCTAATGAGTCATCGATAAAAAACACCAAATTTGGTACGCGACGCAATTGTAAACGTACACGTTGTGATAAATCGTGTTTGATTAAAGTACTGTTTGATTTTATGCCTTCTAAAGTTTCTTTGGCTTTCTCCTGAGGAAAAATGCTCAAATAAACTGTTGCCACAGATAAATCTGAAGTAACACTAACTTTGGATACGGAAATTACCAAATTATTAATTCCGTTTTTTCTCACTTCACCTTGCAAAATATCAACCAAATCTTTTTGGATGACACCGCCTATTTTTTTCTGTCTATTTGTTTCCATTGTGCAAAAATACTATTTTAAAATTCAAACCATACAATTTCAATATGATTAATCACAAAAAAGGGAGCTAATTAGCTCCCTTTTTATTACCGGTTTTGCAAATTTATCTGTTTTGTAACCATCCTTCCGGATTGTTATTACTTGTGTTTTGAAGAATCAAAAACTTAATAATTGTTTTTCCTGTGTCTCCGCTTGTTCTTACTTTTCCAATAACTTGTTTCACTTTTACTTTATCACCCTGGTCAACAGATACCTGACTTAGGTTTTGATATACTGTAAAGTAATCTCCGTGTTGAATAAAAACAGCTCTGTTTACTGGTGACAACGCGATAACTTTTGATACTACTCCTTCAAATACGGCACGCGCACTTGCTCCTTGTTCTGTAGTAATCTCTACTCCGGAATTATGAACAGTCAGCGTTGGATATAGTGGATGTGGCTGATCTCCGTAGCCAAGCGATATAAATCCTTTTTCTACGGGCCAAGGCAGTTTT
Organism: Flavobacterium psychroterrae; assembly: GCF_018380615.1. Taxonomy (GTDB): domain Bacteria; phylum Bacteroidota; class Bacteroidia; order Flavobacteriales; family Flavobacteriaceae; genus Flavobacterium; species Flavobacterium psychroterrae. The sequence goes on from NZ_JAGYVZ010000003.1 coordinate 298,793, forward strand.
CCTCTGTTTGCTTTAAAATCGGCTGCTAAAATTTTACCTTCCGGGGTTAATGTAATTCTATCTGATGAATAACTTTTAGGTGCTGCCGCCTCTGCTTTATCTGCTTCGCTGGCTTTACCTTCGGCGATTCTTTTACGTCTTTCTTCTTCAGCTCTTTGATTCGCTAATCTAATTTGTTCACGGATAAGATCCTTAATTTTAGAATCGATTCTTCTCGATTCCTGCTGTTTAGATTTTGTATCTGCAATAATTTTATTTTTATCTTTTTTAAGAGAATTAACAATCTTTTGCTGTTCTTGCTTTTCAACTTCTAAGCTTTGTTTTTCTTTTTGATTTTCGGCAATAATTTTTTTCTTAACGCTTCTCTGCCCATCTAATCTTGCATTATAATCTACTAATTCTGCTGTTTTAGATTGAATTTCTAAACCTTGATTTTTTCTAAAATTGGTATATTGTTTTAAATATTGTGCTCTTTTGTAGGCTTGTAAAAAGCTTTCTGAAGATAAAATAAACATGGCTCTGCTTTGCTCTGATCTACTTTTGTATGATTTTAAAATCATTTTTGCATAATCTGCTTTAAGTACTGCCAATTCTTTTTTTAGTTTATTAACCTTCACTTGGTTAATATACATATCATTGCTTAAAAGTTTTTCTTGTTTTGCCGTAGTATTAATCAGTTTCTCTTTCAGTTTGATTTTATTCGCCTGAATTAAAAATACGTTTACTGCTGATTTTTCTTTCTTCTTCACAGACTGCAACATTTTTTCGTTGTCTCTAATTTCCTGCTGAATCTGAGCTTTTCGCTGTTCAAGTTTTTCTTGTTGCGAATCTTGCGCCCACATAAATGTACTGGCACATATAAAAATTAGGCTTAGGAGAAATTTTGGCATGTTTATATTTTCTTTTTGCAAATTTAGTTAATTATAACTTTTTTATAACCACTTGGCACACTATAAGGGAAAGAAAGTTCTTCATTAAATGAAATAGTGTTGTAATTCAAATTAATATTGGTTTTCCCCTTTGGCTGAGTTGCATTTATTTCAATACTTGTTGGCAATATTCCCTGATTAAAAACTTTGGTGTCAGCATATGAAATTTCTAACATTCTGTTTTCAGATGGTTGTGAAATCTCTTCTTTTTGTAACAAATATTTATCCGCATCTAAGTAAAAGGATTTTTTCAGCTTTGCATCTTTTGCATCTTCTAAACGAAAAAGATTTTCTACAATTGTTTGTGTATATTTTCCTTTTCTTAAATCATCCAGCGCTTCTCCAACTAATAAGTTCTGAACTTTGCTGTAATCTAATTCTGTTCCAAGCCATTTACTTAAACTTGTAAAATCACCTTCGTAATATGTACTGTTTATTTTTTCGTAATAACTTACTGTTGTTGGCGTTATCAATGCTTTTGCCATTGTAATTCCTAAGAAACGAACACTTACTAAAATTTGTTTATCTTTCTCGATTTTAATTTCGGCAGTAACATTCTGACTTTGTTTTTCGTCAACATATTTTGCTGCGGCTTTTATGTATAAAGTCGAAAAATCTAATTTATTATCGTAATGTTTTTCTATTGCTTTTTTATCTTCTTTTGCAGCAACTTCAGTATTTCCTGCATTATTTTGTACTGCAACAGCTTTTGATTTACACGAAACCACAAAAACCGTTACTACTATTAGTGCTATATATCTTCTCATCTGCATTTAGTCTTTTATTTTTTTTTCTTTAATAATTCATTTGCCTTCAAAAAGTATTCCTCTTTTTTCTTTGCGTCTCCTAAACCATTATAAGATTCTCCTAATTGTATATTAAAATTTGCTTCGAGCGTTTTATCATCAACTACATAATCAAGTCCCATTTCTAAAAAGGTTTTTGCATTTTTAAATTGTTTTAATTGATTGTTTCCTAATCCTGCATAATAATAAAATTGTGGCTGACTTGGATAAACTTCAATCATATTCATGGCTCTTTTTGTCATTGGCTCAAATTGTTTTGCTTGTGTATAAGCTTCAAGCAACAACAAATTTGTTTCGCGATCTGTATCTGAATTTGCTTTTAAATCTTTCTCATAATATTTAATCGCATTCTCAAACTGACCTTTACTGTGATAAAATTTACCAATTTCTTTTGCAACATCTACATCTTTATCATTATCAAAATAGGCGATTGCTTTTTCTAAATCCGGAGCGTATTGCGGATTTTTATTCACATAAATCAAGAACTCATTTAAGGTTCTGTGTTTTATTTTTGAATCAATTTTTGAACTCGACAAAATTACATTCATCGATTTAATTGCTTTATCAGCTTGATTTGAATCTAAGTATACTTTGAACATACTTACTTGTCCCCATTCTGAAGTTGGAATTTCCTTTGCCAATTGTTTCGCAACATCTAAAGCTTTATCTGTTTCATCAGATTTAGAATATAAAAAAATCAGATTTACATAATTCGATTCTTCTTTTGGATGCTGTTTTATCTGATCTATCAGATTTGTAATTTCTGCATTCTGATATTTTCCCTGAGATAAAATCTGCAGTTTGTAACGATCACGATCTTCTGATTTTCCGAACTTATCATTCATTTCATTGATCGCCAAAAGCGCTTTGTCAAATTGATTGGTAATCATGTACAACGAAATCAAATCATCTTTATATTCTTCGTCAAAAACAATAATTTTCTGAATTGTTTCAATTGCTAAAGGATAATTTTTGGTTTGAAAACTTACATCATAAATTCCTAACCAATACCATTTGTTTTTTGGATCTAACTGAGTTGCTTTTTCAAAAGAATCCTGTGCGCTTTGATATTGTTTTAAAGAAAGATAATTTTTTCCTAATTCAAAATAAGCGACCGCATCATTTGGTTTTAGCTTTATGCATTTTTCTAATGATACAATGGCTTTATCATAATTCTCAATTCCTTTTTGTTTTAATGATTCATAAAAAGAGTCCTGATATTCATCTGTTGCCATAGCGATATCTTCCGGTTCTGTTTGAGCCATTACCGAAATTGGATTGCTAAGCAAAACGAAAAATAAAAGTACTATAACTCCTTTTTGTATCATCTATTAAATTTAATTATCAAACAAAAACGGATCTCTTTAAACCTGGATCCGGAATACAAAATACTATAAATTTCAACACGAATTTCACTAATTTACACAAATTTTAATGGGTTAATTTAGTTTTTGAAATTAATTTCACAAACTAAATTAGTGTCAATTCGTGGAATTCGTGTTTGTTTTGTACTTGTTATCCAAGCCTTAACTCTTTAAACTTATATTATTCTAAAACAGAATAATCCCCAATGCTGATACTGGTGAATTTACCATCATAAACAACGTGATTTCCTATCATTGCATTGTCTAAGTTAGCATTTTTTATTTGAGAATAGGTTTGCACTAAACTATTTTTAATCGAACTGTCAATTACATGGCAACCTTTTCCTAAAGAGACATTTGGTCCAACTGTTGCGTTTTTCAATACTACATTTTCACCAATATAACATGGCGGAATGATAGTTGAGTTGTCTAACGTAACATCATAATCTACTAAATGTTCTCCGTCATTGTGCAAAAATCCTAACATTCTCGAATTTGTTTCAACGGTTACATCTTTGTTTCCGCAATCCATCCATTCGTCAACGCTCCCGGTTTTAAAAACTTTACCGTTCACCATCATCGCTTTGATTCCGTCATTGATTTGATATTCTCCTCCATTTTGAATATTGTTATCCAAAACGCCTTGAAGTTCTTTTTTCAAATCTTCAACTTCCTTGAAATAGTAGATTCCGATAACGGCTAAATCGCTTACAAATTCTTTTGGTTTTTCAACCAATTCTATAATTTCATTATTTGAATTTAATTTTACAACTCCAAAAGCTTCTGGCTGTTCTACTTGTTTTACCCAAATTACAGCATCTGCAGCAGGATCTAATTCAAAATCTGCTCTGATTAAGGTATCTGCGTAAGCAATTACTGCCGGACCTGATAAAGAATCTTTTGCACACATAATTGCGTGACCTGTTCCTAAAGGTAAATCCTGACGGTAGATTGAAGCTTTTGCCCCTAAACTTCCTGCCAATTCTTCCAGACTTGTAACAAGATCTTCTCCAAAAAACGCTTCGTCTCCTAAAATAAAAGCAACTTCTTCAATAGGTTGTTTTAATATTTTAGCAATGTCTTCGACTAAACGATGTACGATAGATTTTCCTGCAACTGGAATTAATGGTTTAGGAACTGTTAATGTATGTGGTCTAAGTCTTGATCCTCGACCTGCCATTGGAACGATTATTTTCATTTTGTTTTTTTATTTTATTTGAAGATTAAAAAAAATCCTCTTAGTTTGGTTCTAATTTTTACCGCAAAGCTCAGAAACTGAAAACTGTTTACTGCAACTGAAAACTATTTTACCGCAAAGTTCACAAAGGTTTTTCGCAAAGTTCACTAAGTTTATGCATTTCATTTTTTAAGTTCGCAAGTTCAGAAACTGAAAACTGCTTACTGCGACTGCGAACTGATGATTTACTGTGACTGCCACTGAAAACTATTCAACCGCCCAGGTCACAAAGTTCAGAAACTGAAAACTGCGACTGAAAACTGTTTACTGCAACTGCGACTAAAAACTTACTTCACTCCTGTACTTCCAAATCCGCCTTCGCCTCTTGAGGTTTCAGAAAGTTCTGCAACTTCCATCCATTCTGCTCTTTCGTGTTTGGCAATAATTAATTGTGCAATTCGTTCTCCGTTTTCGATTACAAATTCTTCATTTGATAAATTTACTAAAATTACGCCTATTTCTCCTCTATAATCGGCATCAACTGTTCCCGGAGAATTTAAAACCGTTACTCCTCTTTTTGCTGCTAAGCCGCTTCTTGGTCGAACTTGAGCTTCGTAACCAATTGGTAATTCTATAAAAAGTCCCGTTTTTACAATGGTTCTTTCTAATGGTTTTAACGTAATAGATTCAGTTAAATTGGCACGTAAATCCATTCCTGCCGAAGCAATTGTTTCGTAGTTTGGTAAAGCGTGCTGTGATTTGTTGATTATTTGTATTTTCATTTTTTATTTAAAAAGATTAAAAAGTATCACTACTTTCTATTCATAATTCCTTTGATTGTTTCTTTTTCGTTGTGATAAACAAAATACATGAAGGCTAATAATAACGGAACTCCTACGAAATAATTTTCTCTAAATCCGTAAAAAGAAATAGCCGAAAATGCAATTGAGATTCCTAAATAAGCTCCAATTTTGTTCATATCATAAGGTATTGGATAATATTTATTTCCTAAAACATATGATATTAACATCATACTTCCGTAAGCCGAAATAGTGGCAATCGCTGAACCGTAGTAACTGTATTTTGGAATTAAAAAATAATTTAAAACCAATGTTACAATAGCTCCAACAATTGAAATATAAGCGCCAATTTTTGTTTTATCAGTCAATTTATACCAAACTGATAAGTTGTTGTAAATTCCTAAAAAGAAATTCGCCAAAATAATTAACGGAACTACTTTCATCGCTTCCCAATAGGCTTTATTGTCCAGCAGAAGATATTTTAAAACATCGGCAAAAACAATTACTCCTAATAATATTAAAGACCCCAGAATAACGAAATATTTTGTGATTACGGCATAAGTTTGTGGTGCGTTTGCGCTTTTAGCGTGGCTGAAAAAGAAAGGTTCTATGCCTAATCTAAAAGCTGTTGCGAATAAAACCATAAACAATCCTAACTTATAACAAGCAGAATAGGCTCCAACTTCTGACTTTGCAAGATTTTCAGGTAATAGGTATCCTAATAGAATTTTATCGAAATGTTCGTTAACCGCGAATGCAAGTCCGGCTACCAAAATTGGCAAACCATATTTCATCATTTTTTTCCAAAGTACAGGATCGAATTTTTTCCCAAGTGAAAGATAATTTGGCGAAAGCACTATAAAAGTGGCTAAGCTTGCCAATAAATTTGCGATGAAAATATAGGCAATTTGAAAATTCTCTACATATAAATTATCCCAAACTGAATTAGGATTTGAAGCCGCAAGCTTTGGCAAATAAATTAAGAAGAATATGTTCAGTAATAAATTAATTACCACATTTCCAATTTTAATTGCTGCATAAACCATCGGTCTTTGATTGGCTCTTAATTTAGAAAATGGTATTAAAACCAAAGCATCAAGAACTAAAATCCAAACCGTATATGTTATATATTGTACATCAACATCTGCAAGATTTGCGAGTGTGTTTCTAAAAATCAAAGCGACAAATAAGAAAACAATTGACGACCAAAATATCGATATTGTCGAAGTTGCAATTACGTTTTTCTTGTCTTCCTCGGCACTGTAAAATCTAAAAAATGCCGTTTCCATTCCGTATGAAAGTACCACATTAAAGAAAACCATCCATGATAAAACTATCGAAACCTCGCCATATTCTGCAGTTGGTAATATACCCGTATATAATCTTACCAATAAAAAACTTAGCATTCTCGGCAAAACCGTTGCTAATCCGTAAATAGCAGTTTGTTTGAACAGATTTTTATATAATCCCAAAATATATGTGTAATAAAGTTTATGGAACAAAAATAACCAATTCTTTGGTTTATTATTGATTTTGCTGGTTCAATAAAAAAACTTGGCTTTAATTTTAGTGTGTTAATTTGTTTTCATCTAAAATTTTAACAAAATGAAAGCCTTTTGGTCCGTAACCTTGATTATAATAGAATCTATGTGCGGCAAAATTTCCTGTAAATGCATCTAAAACTATGCTGCTGCAGTCTAAATCTATTGCTTTTTGTTCGATATAATCCGTTAGTAACTTTCCTATTCCTTTTGAGCGATAGTTTGGGTTTACTACAAAATTATCTATTTCGAGATATTTCCCTGTCCATAATTTAGTAGCAGACCAACAACCTGTAATTCCTAAACAAATATCTTCATCAAAAACTCCGATTTGAATATAGTTATGCGGAACCATTTCAGACAGATATGCTTCATATTTTTCAACCGATAAATTAGGATAAAGAAATCGCATGGTTTCTATCTGCGTCAGCATTGCCGGTATAGTTGTAAGTTCTTTTATTTTTAGTTTCATTTTATTAAAATAGATCTCAAAATTACTCATTTTTTTCATTGCCTTTTATATAATTTAATATGTAATAATTAATGCAGATGTGAAATCTATAATAAACTCTAAAAATTGTATAAATATAAAAATGTACTTGTGTCTTAACTTTGTATCAAGGGAATGAGCAAAGCTAAAATACAACCCTTCAAAAAAAGTATAGCATTGGGACTAATAAAGCTAGTTTGTTCCCACAAAAGACAAAGCACATAGGGATTGATTCTGCTGAAATGTAACCCTCAAAAAAACAGAGCCCTGGGACTAATAAAGCTAGTTTGTTCCCATAAAAGACAAAGCACATAGGGATTAATTCTGCTGAAATGTAACCCTCAAAAAAACAGAGCATTGGGACTAATAAAGCTAGTTTGTTCCCATAAAAGACAAAGCGCTGCAGGGTGATAAATCTGCAAAATAATTTTATAAAATGGAACTGATTCTCAGTTTTGGATAAATTGGGAATCACCATTTTATAAGTTAAAAATTAAAAAAAACTAAAACTACTATATAAAAGCAAAAGAGCCGACAAATAATTTGTTGGCTCTTTTTTTGTTTTATATTCTTTTTAAATGTAACTACAGCCATTTCCAATATTTAAAAAATCTTCCAGACTTCAAAATGGAAATGAATTATAAAAAAAACCGACAATTACTTGTCGGCTCTTTTTTATATGTCTTGAATAAATTATCCGTTCAAAGCTTCTGCTCCACCAACGATCTCAAGGATTTCACTAGTAATAGATGCCTGACGTGCTTTATTATAAGTCAATTTCAATTGGTTTCTTAATTCAGTTGCGTTGTCAGTTGCTTTGTGCATAGCTGTCATACGTGCTCCATGTTCTGAAGCAAATGAATCGCGAATACCTTTGTACAATTGTGTTTTTAATGACTTAGGAATCAAAGTCAATACAATTTCTTCTTTTGAAGGCTCGAAAATATAATCTCCGGTTGAAACCGGTATGTCAGATTTAATTGGAGCTAACGGTAAAAACTGCTCTGTTTGAACAATTTGTGTCGCAGCATTTTTAAACTGATTGTAGATTAATTCGATTCTGTCATATTCTCCTGATAAGAACTTTTCAGTTAAATTATCAGCAATTCCTGCAACATTTTCAAAAGTTAAATGATCAAAAATCGCATTATGATGACCGTGTACTTTATGCGTTTTAGTTAAAACATCATTTCCTTTTTTACCAATAGCAAAAACGTCAACTTGTTTTCCTGCGTAAAATACAGTACGGTTTTTAATCTCTTTAATTACATTCGTATTAAATGCTCCACATAAACCTCTATTTGAAGTTATAGCAACAAGCAATACTTTTTTTACTTCACGTTGTGTTGTGTAATCTCCTCCTACTTCACCATCAAGTGTAGCAGAAAGGTTTTGCAACAGCTCCGTTAATTTCTCGGCATAAGGGCGCATTGCAGTGATTGCATCTTGTGCTTTCTTAAGCTTTGCAGCAGAAACCATTTTCATTGCCGATGTAATTTGCATCGTCGATGAAACGGAAGTAATTCTATTACGGATTTCCTTTAAATTTGCCATCTTTATATTAGTCTAAAGTCATAAAGTCATAAAGTCAAAAGTCTAAAATATCAATCTTTAAGATTTGACTTTAGACTTTTGGCTTTAAAACCTTTGACTAATTTTAGTTATATTTTGCTGAAATTTCTTTTGCTGCTTTTTCAATAACATCAGTAATGTTGTCATCTAATTTACCAGCTTTCAAAGCATTAAGCGTATCTTTATGTTTACTGTTTAGGTAAGCTAAGAAATCAGCTTCAAACTCTTTTACTTTATTTACAGGAACGTTTCTTAATAAGTTTTTAGAACCAGCGTAAATAATAGCTACTTGATTTTCTACTGGATAAGGATCGTTCAAACCTTGTTTCAGGATCTCAACGTTTCTTCTACCTTTTTCAATTACGTTTAATGTAACTGAATCCAAGTCAGAACCAAATTTAGCGAAAGCTTCTAATTCACGGAATTGAGCCTGATCTAATTTTAAAGTTCCTGAAACTTTTTTCATTGATTTAATCTGAGCATTACCTCCAACACGAGATACAGAGATACCTACGTTAATAGCAGGACGAACTCCAGAGTTGAACAAATCTCCATCAAGGAAAATCTGACCATCTGTAATCGAAATTACGTTTGTTGGGATATATGCAGAAACGTCACCAGCCTGAGTTTCAATAATTGGCAATGCAGTTAATGAACCACCACCTTTTACGATAGACTTGATAGAATCTGGTAAATCGTTCATGTTTTTAGCAATTCCATCATCTGCAATTACTTTACAAGCACGCTCTAATAAACGAGAGTGTAAGTAGAAAACGTCTCCAGGGTAAGCTTCACGTCCCGGTGGTCTTCTTAATAAAAGAGAAACCTCACGGTAAGCAACAGCTTGTTTAGATAAATCATCATACACAATAAGTGCAGGACGACCTGAATCTCTAAAATATTCTCCAATTGCAGCACCTGCGAAAGGAGCGTAAACTTGCATTGGAGCCGGATCAGAAGCATTTGCTGCTACAATAACTGTATAAGCCATTGCACCTTTTTCTTCTAACATTTTAGCGATTCCTGCTACAGTTGAAGCTTTTTGCCCAATTGCAACATATATACAGAATACAGGTTTTCCTGCATCGTAAAATTCTTTTTGATTTAAGATTGTATCGATACAAACAGTTGATTTACCTGTTTGACGGTCACCAATTACAAGCTCACGTTGTCCACGACCAACCGGGATCATAGCATCAACTGCTTTCACTCCTGTTTGTAATGGCTCAGTTACCGGCTGACGGAAGATAACACCAGGTGCTTTTCTTTCTAAAGGCATTTCGTATAAGTCTCCACCAATTGGTCCTTTTCCATCAATTGGAAAACCAAGAGTGTTAACAACACGTCCTACCATTTGCTCACCTACTTTAAGAGATGCAATACGTTGTGTTCTTTTTGCTGTTGAACCTTCTTTGATTCCTGTTGATGGTCCTAAAAGTACCACACCAACATTGTCTTCTTCAAGATTCAATACAATAGCTTCAAGTCCGTTGTCAAATTCAACTAACTCACCATATTGTACATTCGATAACCCGTAAATACGAGCAATACCATCTCCAACCTGAAGTACTGTTCCTACTTCTTCTAGCGTAGCACCAGATTCAAAACCTTCTACTTGCTTTCTTAATATTGCTGAAATTTCAGCAGGTTTGATTTCCGCCATCTTAATTTATAATTTAGACACTTTTATGTGTGATAAAACTAATTACTTAACTCTCTTTTTAATACCTGCAATCTGTTTGCAACAGATGCATTGTATTGTTGATCACCTATTCTTAAAATAAATCCTCCAATGATTGATGGATCTACTATATTTTCTATTGTTATTTTCTTATCTGATAATGTAGCTACTTTAGCTAAAACTTTAGCTTCAAGATCTGCATCCATAGGAATTGCTGTTGTAACTTTTGCTACTTCAACTCCATTACTTTCATCAAATAATTTCTTGTATTCCAGAGCAATTGCTTCCAGAATTTCGAATCTTTTGTTTTCAAATAATAAATGAAATAAACCTTTAGTTACTCCATTTACATTTGCAAAAACTTCTAAAAGAGCACTTTCCTTAACTTCAACTTTTGTAGTTGGGTTTTGAATAAAGGTACTCAATTCTGAATTGGTGTCAATTACTGTAGCAATCGACTTCATATCGTCATTCACAGTTTCAGCAACTCCTTTAGAGTTTGCTAAGTCCAGAATTGCTTTTGCATAACGAATTGCTGCTCTTGTACTTGCCATAATATTAGTTTAACTTTACGTCACCTAACATTTTCTCAACTAATTTAGTTTGAGATTCTTTGTTAGATAATTCTTCTTTCAACAATTTTTCAGCAATGCTTAATGATAAAGTTGAAACTTGTAATTTCAATTCTGCCATAGCAGCATTTTTTTCACTTTCGATAGCTGCTTTCGCCTGCTCGATCATTTTTTGACCTTGCTCTTGTGCTTCGTTTTTAGAATCAGCAATCATTTTCTCTCTCATTTCACGAGCTTCTTTTAGCATCGCGTCACGTTCTGCACGAGCTTCATTCAAAATTCTTTGATTGTCAGCTTGTAAATTTTCCATTTCTCTCTTTGCATTTTCAGCAGAAAGTAATGCATTTTTAATACCTTCTTCTCTTGCTGTGATAGATTCCATAATTGGTTTCCATGCAAATTTTACTAAAAGTAAAATTAAAACCAACAAGATTAAAGCTTGCCAAAAGAATAAACCGAATGAAAAATCGTTAATTAACTTATCCATTTTATAACTATATTAAAATATTTAATTTCTTTTTTTAAAAGTAACAACACCTTTAACCAACCGTTAAAGATGTTGTTATTTCTTTCTTTATTATTTTCCTAAGATTAAAGCAGCAAATGCTAAACCTTCTAATAAAGCCGCGATAATAATCATCGCAGTTTGAATTTTACCTGCAGCTTCTGGCTGACGAGCAATAGCGTCCATAGCAGATCCACCGATTTTACCTAAACCTAAACCTGCTCCGATTACTACTAATCCAGCACCTACTAAAGTTGGAATTGTTCCCATAACTATTTATATATATAAAATTAAACTTCTAAATTAGATAATTACATTTTCATCAGCGTGGTGATGATCATGTTCCTGAACCGCCATACCTATAAACAATGATGATAACATTGTGAAAATGAACGCCTGTAAAAATGCAACTAAAACTTCGATAACCGAAATAAATAATGTTAATCCCATAGAGATTGGCAAATCTGCAGCTAAATTTTTACCTACAAAGATCATTGCGATCAAACTCATAATTACTACGTGACCTGCAGTAATATTTGCATACAAACGAATTAATAATGCAAATGGTTTTGTTAATGTTCCTAAGATTTCAATTGGAGCTAAAATAATTTTCATTGGTACAGGAACTCCCGGCATCCAGAAAATGTGTCCCCAATATTCTTTGTTCGCACTAAACTGAGTGATGATAAAAGTAAATGCAGCCAGACAAACTGTGATTGCAATATTTCCTGTAACATTAATTCCTAGTGGAGTCATACCTAATAAGTTTAACAACCAAATAAAGAAAAATACGGTTAATAAGTAACCCATATATTTTCTGTATTTTTTTTCACCAATGTTAGGAATAGCGATTTCATCTCTGATAAAAATAATAAGCGGCTCTAAAACTCTTCCAAATCCTGTTGGGATTGGTCCTTTTTTATATGATTTTGCTAATCCGGTAAACATTAAAAATAATAGAACTGAAACAAAAAGCATTGATACAACATTTTTTGTAATAGAAAAATCTAATGGCTTAACATTTTCAGGATGTCCGTGCTCATTAAAAGTAATGGTTCCGGCAGCATCTGTTTTGTAAATTTTACCGTGAACTAATTTGTAGAAGTTTCCATCAACTGCTGCAACTTCTTCACCGTGGTGTAATTTTGAAGATGAGAAAATTTTCAAACCTCCATCAATAAGGATAACGGGTAATGGGAAACCATAATGTTTATTTTCCTTTTCATCTGAAAAGAAAACAAAATCATGGGAATCTTGTAAGTGATGATCAATAAAGGCATCCACTTTTGCTTTTGGATCAAGAGCTTCATGCTCTCCCTCCAAAGGTGCGTTATGCGAAATTACTTTCTCTTCATGAGCGGTCTCGATCTGTACGTGCGTTGAGTCATTCTCTGAATTTGCAAAACTCATAACTGGAGAACAAGCTACTAAAGCTGCAAGAATAAATTTGAGCGGTTTGTTGGAAATCACCATATCTGTTAAAAATCTTATTTTTTTACGTTTCTAAAATTTGGTGCAAAGGTACATTTTTTATTAATATTCAAAAGGATATGAAAAATTATTTTTGAACCTTGTTTTACAGAATCGTTATTTTAATGCTTTTCATTTAGTAATCGGACAGTTAAAAGCGTCTCAAATAACAAAAATAAAATAAATGTTACAAAAAAATTGATTTTTTCAACCATGACCTCTGCGTTATGATTTTCTAAAATCGGTCTCAAAATTAAATATCCTATTAACATTTGAGTAAAAGTTCCAAATAAAAAAGCCATCCCGATAATCTCAAAATTCTTCTTTTTTACTATTAGTAATATAAGGTATAGTAAAGCGGAAATTCCGAAAAAAATCAAATACAAAAATTCTATACTATAATAAAAGTTTTGAGTATTTACCCCGAAAACTAAAAATGCTGCTTTGTGCAAAATAAAAGCTGCCAAAGCAAATAAGAATAAATGTAAGATGGATTTGTAATTTTTTAAAAGCATTGAAATATTTTTCTGCAAAGATGCAACATTTATTTAAAGTGCTTTAAAACATAAATTACTTTGTTTTATTGATGTCGTTAACCTGACGGATAACATTATATAAGGCAAGGCCAACGCCTAACATTACAAAAATAGTATTATAATATACTTTTGGACTTGGATGATTTTCATCTAACCATGTGCCAAAATATGAAAACACAAAAATAATAATCCCCATTTGAACGGGAATATTAATAAGCGGCAACCATTTATTCCTTCTGTTTTTGTTCGGCTCCTTTTCCATCTTTTAAAGTTACTTCTTTATTATTTGTCAGCATCGTACATGTAGCGGTAAAATCAGCTCCTGGTTCAATAGAAAGTTTTCCCACAGCAACTTCACCATGAATTTTTGCCGATGCTTTTATATTAAGGATTTCTAACACTTTTATTTTTCCCTGAAACAAACCTTCAATATCTGCATTGTTGCAAACAATTTCGCCTTTTACAACGCCCGATGCTCCTATAACTAATTTTCCCTGCGAAGTGAAGTTTCCTATCAATTCTCCATCTAATCTAAAATCAGCTTTAGAAACAATATCACCTATAATAGATGTTCCTTCAACGATTCTGTTTGTTTTTCCTAAAAGTTCTGTTCCGTTTTTTTTGACTTTATCAAACATGATTATTATGGGTTTTTAGGAGCTAAATAAGCTTCAAGATTTTTTTTAATTTGTATTACTTTATAATTTTCATTCGACATAATAATTGCCGGATGTGTGATTATATATTTTTTATCTTCTCTTAAAATTCCTGCAACATCTCTTGCGTATGCTTCTGATTTTATACCATGAATAACTATAAAACTTTCTGTTTTATTATACTTGTCAAAAGAAGTTGTTAGCCTTTCAAAATTTTCAACTAAGAAAAATACTCTGATTGCTTCTTCAATTTTTTTAATTGTTTTAGTATCATTATTAGGAATCAAATATAAAATTTTCCAACTTTTAGTATCAACTGATGTAAAGTCAAGTTTTTCTAAACCAGGGATTTGTTTCTCTAAAATTTCGCGGGCATTTTTTCCTTCGTCACTATTTGGATAATCATCTGCAACTGTTTCTAAACCTTTTTTATAAGCCGCCAGACCATATACTTTTCCTAATGTATTTGCTTTTAGCAGTTCATATTTAGAAACAATTTCATCACCGGCGTATTGATTGATCAAATTATCAATATTATCTAACACAGTATCAAACTGTTCTTCCTGAAATAATTTATACCATTTTTTATATTCTTTATCAGGCGAAGTTAAATCATCTGCATTTGTATTATTTAAAATTTGTGCATATCTGGAATTTGGATATTTTGTAGTGATATCAAACTTAACAGATTCAGCTTTGGCTGGATTTGTAATTTGATATATTTTGTACAAATTATACATCGTAGGCAAAATCAATTTCTCCTCCGGATTATTTCGTAACAATTGTTCTAATTTGGCACTAGCCAAATTATATTCCTTAAATTTCTCTTTGTAAATAAGACCTAATTGATAATATGCAAAATTACGTTCTACTCCAATGCTATCAATTGCCAACTGCGTTTTTGGAAGTTGTTTTTCGTAAAAATCAGTGGTATATTTTTCAACAACAACTGAGTCTTTTAATGCATTTGCTAAATCCTGATCGTTGTTTATTGTATCATTCATTGCTGCATTATTAGCAGATTTTATTGAGGCTAATCTCCAGTTTCCGCCCACAGTTCTATTACCCCACATTTTCTTGAATTGCAATTTTCCGTAAGCAACTGTTGTTGGATTATAAAAATAAAAAGTACTTGTGCTCGCCGTTTCATTTCCTGATGGAGGATTAAATGCTCCTATGCCCGGATCACTTTTTCCAAGCGAATTAGGGTTTATAGCAGTTGGTCCGTTATTAGCATTTGTATTACGGTCTATAATCGCTAATCTTTCCTTTTCTTTTTCCTCTAAAATTCGTTTTGCTTCGTCTTTCTTTTTAAGCTCTGCAATATAACTTTCAAAGTATAATTTTCTATCGGGCGCAGGTAAACCGTACACTTTAATTATACTGTCGTTACGTTTTGCAATTCCTTCGTATTTAATTACGTTGTGTAAGTTTTTTCTGTTTTTTTGGATAAAAGCAAACTCTCTCGTTTTAGGGTCTAATTTTACTAATGTACTGTCATAATATTTTGCCGCCATCGAATAATCTGTATCTTTAAAATACATATTCCCAATATTTCTATAAGCCGAAGCAACTAAATATGGATCTTTAGATTTTCTGCCCAATGATTCATTATAAAACATCAGCGCACTGTCTTGTACCTTGTAGTTATCGTAAAAAACACCCATTTCATAAAACAGAACATCATAATAAGGTCGGTTTTCACGATCTGCAACTAACTTGTTGTACATTTTAAGAAACAATTTTTTATCACCATTTTCATAGTCAAACATTTGTGCTTTTTTGGCATAAGCATGCATCATGTATTTTCTATCTGCTTTTCGATTCATATCAATTACTCCGTCATAAAAATAACTGGCACTATCTTTTTTTCCGGCTTCCTGATACATCTGCCCTAAAATAAAACGATATCTTGCTTTGTCCTCGTTTATTCTGCTAAATTGTTCTGCAATTCTAAGTCTTGAAACGGCGCTGTCTTTTTCTTCTAAATTTAAAAACGCTTCTGCTAATAAAGCATTTGCATCAGAAAAAGTTTGTTTGTTTAAATCTGTCTTTTTTAATAAAAGCTTGATGTTTTTTAAAGCAATAGCATCATTTCCTAAACGCATATTTGTTTTTTCGCGCCAGATTTTTGCTGTATAAATATTACTGCTGTTTGGATATTTATATAAAATATAATTAAATGCTTCGAGAGCCGGAATAAAGCGCTGATCATAATATCTGGCTTTTCCCAGCATTAAATAAGCTTCATCAATTTGAGAATTTCGTTCTCTTCCGCCAATATTCATGGAGTGTTTTTGAATGGCTTTTGTAGCTTTAGTTTCTGCTTTTTCAAAATCCGGATTTTTTGCTTTGTCAACCTCTGAAAAATTTTCATCGATTTGCATTTTTTCTATCGGGAGCGTTTCCCAGAAATTATCCTGATTATTTGCCTGAATAGATTTTAATCCTTTATCAAGACCAATGCCTCCATTGTACAAAATGTTATATTTTGTACTTAGAGCATGTGAATTTCTAGCTAAAAAAGTGTTTTTCTTGGTAGAACATGCTATCAAAAGAAACAAAAAGACAAGAAAAAGACTATATTTAAGTGTATTGTTTTTCAATAGAAAGAGTTTAAATCAATTAACTTCTAAATTAGATTTTTAGTATAATGACGGGTAAAAATACGCTTCTTTTTGAAATTATAGTGGTTTAAACAGCAAAAAACAATTCCAGTTCTTGTAAGGTTTCTTCCGAAGTTTGAATATCTTTTACAATTTCGCCTTTATTAAGTGCTACAATTCTATCGCAAACCTCTACCGTATGCTGCAAATCGTGACTGGAAACCAGAACTGTAACATTAGGATTATCGGCTAAATCTTTTATGATTTTTTTTAATCTGCTCACGGTTGTCGGATCTAAATTTGCAAAAGGTTCATCTAGTATGACAACTTCAGGATTACCAATAAGTGTTGCAATAATCCCCACTTTCTTTTGATTTCCTTTTGATAAATCTCTTAAATATTTTTTATTGTTCAGGATTTCTCCATTAAAAAATTCTTCATGTTGGGCTAAAAGTGAATCGATATCGGCTTTGTTCTGATGGCGCAAATCTCCAATAAAATAAAAGTATTCCTCAGGAGTTAAATACCCAATCAGGAAACTTTCATCCAGAAAAGATCCCGTAAAAGATTTCCATTTTTCACTTGTATTTACCTGAATATTATTGCTTGTAATATTTCCGGTCGATGGCTGAATCAAATCTAATAACAAACTGAAAAAAGTAGTTTTTCCCGCTCCGTTATTTCCCACTAATCCAAAACTCTGACCTCTTGGAATTTCAAGATTATTAATATTTAAAACGGTAGTTTCGTTATATATTTTTGAAAGTTTATTTACTTGTATCATTTTTTTATTGGTTTAATTGTTGATTTGGTTAATTGTTAATTTGCTTGTTTTCAATATGATAAAAAAATATCTCATTATCAAATTGGCAAATTCTCTAATTTAGTTCTTTTGTTTATAAGCGCTTATAGTATTGTATTTTTCGATTTTATATCTTTTTTCGATTAAGGAAAAAACCTTGTCTTTAAAAATAAAACCTAAAATTCCAGCTCCTGCAACTAATGCTAAACCAATAGTTTTGTTTCCTAAATAAAGTCCAATTGCGTAGAGTCCTAATGGTAATAATAATTTTGGTAATGTCAATAACATCGCACTTACATTAAACGCTTTTTTATCTCCAAAAGCGCCTCCAGCAGAACTTAAATCGATTGGTGTTTTTGTAAATGCTCCGCCTAAAAGTACTAAGTGCGAATTGACTCCAATGTTGTAAATTGCACCAACAACGATAGTGAGATAAATTTCCCATCCGTAAAAAAGATAAAACGAAGCGATAATTGTCGAAATAAAAGTAGCAATAACAATTAGCCACCATTTTGAAGTAATATAACCGCGATACGGAATATTTTGTGTCATCATTAATTGATAATACGAACTATCCCAACTTGGTACAAACTGACCAAAGACAAATAAAAATCCTCCTGAAACAAATATTCCGGCAAAAATATGCATCACTTCCGGTTGATGTGTGTTTCCGAAAAAGATAAATCCATAAAACAAAAAGAAAATACTCATTACAATAGTCGTTTTTGACCTTTTGTTTCTTTTGATTAACTTGATGTCGTTTTTAAGAAACGTTCCTAATGTGCCGAATTGGTTGAGCCAGGAAAGGTTTTCGGTTGTAGCAATATCTTCCTTTTTAGAAAGTCCGGCATCTAAAAACAAATTGTTTTTGAAATACCTAAAAGTAAAAACATATAATCCCGCTAACACCAGAATTGGAATTAAAAACAATCCTTTTGTTTCATAAAATCCTTGAAAAACAGGCGCTGTAAAAGTCGTAATATCAAATACTTTATAATATTGTGCTGCAGCCAAAGCAAGAATTAAAGCAATGAAAACAACAAATAATTTATCAATATTACTTAATATAATATTCAGGAAATTGTTGATGTATATTAAAGAGAAAGCTGCTAAAAGCCAAAAAGTAATTTCTGCAGTATCATAACCTTCCAGAACTAACACAATTGAAAAAGGAATAAAGAAAAGTGCGTGAACCCAATTAAAAAAAGACAAAGCAGTTTTACCTAATGAAAAATGAACAATTGTGGGCTTTTTGAAAGGTAAAATCAATAACGGTTTGATATTCAATACCGGAATTGCCTGCATCAACAAGCGAATCACAAGATCGAGCAGAAAATAATAAATCAGGAATTTATTGATCGTTGATAATGGTTCGAGATTCATTTTTCTAAGTACATAAAATGCTCCAACGCCCATGCCGATAAAAATTAACGAAAAATAGACCATCAAAAAGCCTATTAAAATTTTCATTGCCACATTTGCACCAAATGATGCAGATCTGGTAAAGGTTTTCCATTCCAGATAAATAAACTTTTTAATCATGGTTATTTGGTTTTCAGTTTTGTAGTAAGAGCTCAAATGTAAGTAAACGTTACAAAAAAAGTTAAAAATAATAATTTCGTGCCTGACATTTAATTGCCGTTTGCTACTTTTGCATAAAATATACAATCATGCCTTCATTCTTAAAACTTATAATTAAAGAGGTAAAACGCGAAACAACCGATGCCGTTTCTATACTTTTTAATGTTCCCGAAGAACTTAAACCAGACTATAAATTTATAGCCGGACAATACATAAATTTAAAATTAACTCTTGATAATCAAGAAATTCGTCGTGCTTATTCTATTTGTTCTGCACCGGAAAGCGGCGAATTGCGAATTGCAGTAAAAGCCGTAAAAAATGGTTTATTCTCTCAATTTGCAAATACCAGACTTAAAGCAGGCGACGTTCTTGAAGTAGGTCATCCGGAAGGAGTATTTACTTTTGAGCCAGATGCTGAAAGACAAAAAAATTATGCAGCTTTTGTTGCCGGAAGCGGAATTACTCCAGTTCTTTCGATCATAAAATCGGTTTTGAAAAGTGAGCCAAAAAGTTCATTTGTATTGGTTTACGGAAACAGAACTCCTGATGAAACTATTTTTTACCAGGAATTACATGATTTACAATTGCAATATGTAGGTCGTTTTTTCGTGCATTATGTTTTTAGTCAGGCTAAAGCCGAAAATGCATTGTTTGGAAGAATTGAGAAATCGGCAGTGAATTTTGTATTAAATAACAAACATAAAGAACTACAATTTGATAAGTTTTTCTTGTGCGGACCGGAAGAAATGATCAATATTGTTTCCGGAATTTTGAAAGAGAAAAACGTAAAAGATTCAGCGATTAAGTTTGAGCTTTTTACGTCTTCATCTCAGGAACACGAAATCAAAGCTTCATTAGAAGGACATACAAAAATTACTGTTTTAGTAGATGATGACGAAGTTACATTCGAAATGTCTCAAAAACAAACCATATTAGATGCCTCTTTAAAACAAGGAATCGACGCTCCATATTCTTGCCAGGGCGGAATTTGCAGCAGCTGTCTTGCTCGTGTAACTTCTGGAACGGCCGAAATGACTAAAAACTCCATTTTGACAGATAAAGAAATTGCTTCAGGATTGATTTTAACTTGTCAGGCACATCCAACATCTGAGTCTATTTATGTAGATTATGATGATGTTTAGGTTTTAAAATTCCAATGAATGGGGGATAAATTCCAATAAAAAAATTCCAAATTCCAACTTTACAATTGGGATTTGGAATTTTTTTTGGTGGACTAAAGTCCTTTGCCAGAGTTTAAAAGTTGACAAATTCGTAATCCGAATTTCTTATCTATCCTAAAAATAATACACTTAGTAAATTGTCTTGTAAACAATACGTAAAAATGTATATAAAATTTTACATATTTTTTAAAAAATAAGCCTGAAATTTGTTATATTAGTATAATTAAAATTTTACACCTTTAAAATAAAGGTTGTATCTCTAATTGTCAACAAGTTTAAACATTAAATATTATGGCAATGCATCACTACCTTCGTCTCTCTTTTATATTACTTTTTGTAATAACATCCTTTATTTCTATCTATTTTATAATTAAAAAAAGAAGAAATAAAAAAGCCCCTAAACTACTTTCAAAAGAAAAATATAGTTTATCAACGCTTGAGGATATGTCAGAAATATCAATTTCTAACGATAGTTTTTTTAATATTTGGCCTTATGTAAGTGAATTAAAAGCTGCCAAAATCTTATCGAATAAAATTAAAGAATCTGAATTAATACACAAAGTTTACAGAAACTCAACCAAGGATTTTGAACACGTTTTACTAGCTACTGAAAAAGAAAATCATTTTGTTGAAGTCGTAATTGATAGAAACAAAAAGAAAGCAATGGGATATCTTTTTCTTAATTTATAAAGAATGAGTTATAATGTTTGTGAAAATAAAAAATTCCAAATTCCAACTTTACAATTGGGATTTGGAATTTTTTTATTAGAATTTTCTACAATAGCTGTGACTGAATACTGAAAACTACTTTTTCTGGCGAGATACTTCTCATCGCATCTTCATAACCGTCAACAATTTTATTTCCATAAACGGATGTTGGTAATTTTGGATATTGATTTCTGTCTGAAACTAAAGCGTTTTCCATAGTTTGATTGAAAGGCAAAAATCCTGCAAAAGGATGTGTTGCGCCCCAAAGCGTAATCACTTTTACCCCTAACATTGCAGCGATATGTGCATTTCCGGAGTCCATAGAAAGCATTACATCGAGATTACTAATTAGTTGTAATTCTTGCTGAAATTTAATTTTTCCAGCCATATTTATTACATTTTCAAATGGTTTTGCAAGTGAATCCAGAATTTCGATTTCTTTCTTTCCTCCTCCAAAAAGTAAAATTTTATATGATTTATTTTCTGCCAATTTTGTAATTACTTCCTGCATTAAATCCTGTGGATAAACCTTAGAATTATATTGGGCAAAAGGCGCAATCCCAATCAATTTTTGATTATCGTCGCCAATAATTTCTAAAATATCCCAGCTTAATTTTGCCTTTTCAGGGAAAGTCGGATTCGATAAATCTAAAGGAAATCCAAGTTCATTGAATACTTTTGCGTGTCTTTCGAACATTGTTGGTAATTGCTTGAAAATCTTATTTTCGGCTCGGGTCAACTCTTTTTTTCCTTCTCTTCCTTTATCAACTGTAGCTCGTTTTTTTCCGCTTAAAGCGAAAAGTAAGCTCACAATTTTGGATCTTAAAACATTATGAAGATCGGCAAAAGCATCTATTTTGAGTTTTTTGACATCTTGAAATAATCTCACAAGTCCTGAAAAACCTTTGTGACGCTCTTTTTCATCAAAAGTAAAAAAGTCAAGATTGGGAATTTCGTCAAAAAAAGGCTTAAAAAACGGACGTGAAATTACGGTGATTTTTACCTCTGGATATTGTTTTACAAAAGCGCGTAAAACAGGAACCGTCATAGCGACATCTCCCATTGCAGAAAGTCTCATGACGGCTATATGTTTAATTTTATTTGACAATTTTTGACTTTTAAAAATTAAATTGTGAACCAATTATATTATTTCAACTGACTAAAAATATTGTTTTATGAAATTCTATTCTTTTCTAGTTTTGTTTTTTAGCCCAGATTGAAATGGAAATCCCGGAGCAAAAAAATAAAGTTTCTTGTTTAAAAAAAGCGACCAACGGAAGCTCTTTTTTGAACAATAGAAACTCTATTTTTTTGTGAGGAATTGAAATGGAAAGCTGGAAATAGCTCCAGAAATTATTTCTTATTTTGATATAAAACAGGATTTAATTCATCGTCATTGTACATTTTCATTTGTTTGTACACTTTCATGAATTTATCGCCGCTTTCAATGTCTGCAAGTAAATCATCAATTGCTGTTGATAAATCACTTCTTTGTTCTAAAAGAATATTTAATTTTTCCTGACATTTATCTCTATGATCTTGAGAAGCTTCTGCACGAGTAGCTTCTTCATTCATATGATAAATTTTTAAAGCCAGAATAGATAATCTGTCAAAAGCCCAAGCCGGACTTTCAGAATTGATTTTTGCGCCGTCTTTTGCTTTTACATCGCTGTATTTTTGCAAAAAATAACTATCTATATATTCCACCATGTCAGTACGTTCCTGATTTGATGCATCTATTCGTCTTTTTAAAGTCAAGGCAGCTACAGGATCAATTTGCGGATCGCGAATAATATCTTCAAAATGCCATTGAACAGTGTCAATCCAATTTTTTAAATATAGTAAATGCTCGAATTTATCTTTAGGAAAAGGGTTGTTTATAGGCTGATCAACATTATCAAATTGATGATAATCTTTGATGCTTTGTTCGAAAACAGAATATGCTAATTTTGAAAACATGTCTTTATTTGTTAGAGTTACAAAGATACTTTTTATACTTTTATCGTGCGAATAAAACGATGAAATTTTCGTTATCGTACTGTAACCCATTGATAATTCTAAATTTTTATTATGAAAATCCATTATATTTCTGAAAATAATAGCGTATTAAATCATTTTTTAGGTCAAATCAGAAACGTAAATGTTCAGAATGACAGTATGCGTTTTCGAAGAAATATAGAGCGTATTGGAGAAATTATGGCGTATGAACTGAGCAAGGATTTATCGTATAAAAACGTCGAAATTCAAACTCCGCTTGGCATTAAAAAAACAACCGAAATCGAAAGTGATTTGGTTTTATGTTCAATTTTAAGAGCGGGTTTACCGCTTCATAATGGTTTTTTAAATTACTTCGATCATGCCGAAAACAGCTTTGTTTCGGCTTGCAGATATCATCCAAATAATGATGATGATTTTGAAATTCGGGTTGAATATCAAGCTGTTTCAGATATAAATAACAAAACTGTTTTATTGCTTGACCCAATGTTGGCAACAGGTCAGTCTATTGTAGCTGTTCATGAAAAATTAGTTCAAAATGCTACTCCAAAAGAGATTCACATTGTAGTGGTTATTGCTGCACCGGAAGGAATTGCTTTTCTTGAAAAAAGCCTTCCTGAAAATTGTCATTTATGGGTTGCCTCTCTTGACGAAAAACTAAATGAGAAAAACTACATTGTTCCCGGGCTGGGAGATGCAGGCGATCTTGCTTACGGAAGTAAATTATAGTTGAGAGAAATACATAAATAGACTACACAAAATCAATATATAAAAAACAATTTCGTTATTGAGTTTTTGCTGCATATATTCTACATGACTTGCAGCCATAATAGTCAAAGGAGCAATGCTAAATAACAGTAAATCATTACTTTTATCTGGCGAAACGATATAAACAATCGCCGCAATAAAAAAACAGGCAACTACTTTTTTGTATGAAGAATGTACGATTTGAGGTCTGTTTGACAACGTTGTTAACATTGAAAATATAAAAAATAAAGCCACTGCAACGTATATTGAAAGTGCTCCATTTTCGTAATTATTCTTAAAATAATTAATATCAAAATCAATTACGGCACGTTTCTGGAAAAATTCTATAATATCAATATGGAAGATTAATGCTATAAGCAGAAAAATTATTGATACTGCTAAAAGCGCTATAAAAGGTAAAATCCAGTTACGATAATCGCTCGAAGCATGAAAAACAATCGATATAAATACCAATATCAAGAAAAGAATGCTCCAAAATTGAAATAAAGCAGCTATTAAAATCCAAAAAGAAGCATCGAATATTTTTTCTTTTGAAGCTTTTAAGGATTGCAGCGAAATTAATCTGCGGAGTGCCAAAAGCACAAAAAAGTTGGCATATACAACATTTGCATTCGTAAATATCGTGGGGAAAAACAATATAAACAATAAATAGAAAAATATCGCGTAACCATTGTCTTTGCTGAGCCCGTTCTTTTTTACGATAAAATTAATCAGGAAAAAAGATGCCAAAATAAAGCAAAGCAAACTTACTTTTTGGAACGCCAAAAAATAAGAACTCACCCATGATGGATCTTTGATTTGAAAAATAAAAAAGAAAACCAGTATTAAAATTACGACCAATGAATAATTTAATGGCGTAGATTTTTTAAAAACACTTGTTATCATAAGGATATTTTATACTTTTGTGATTGTAAATATAATACTTGTTTAAAAAGGAAAACCCAACAAGTTGAAAAAAGATTCTATTATCTGAATTTTGACTTCAATGCGTTAAAAACAATAAATAACATATAATTTTATAAATTATGACAGCTTTTTTTGAAGGAATACAGTACTTATTCGTTAACATTTTATTTATTCCACTTGACTTTTTACGTCACCTAGAACGTATTACATGGTTTGGTGCTAATACTATTAACTGGATTTTTATGATCATTTGTGCATGCGCAATCGTTTATTGGATTAAACAATTACGCATTTTTGATGCAGCAGGAACTGAAAACCAAGATACTACAGCTCACTCTTTTTTAAAGTAAGTCGAAGCCAATATCTTTTCTAAAATACATCTTATCAAAATTTAGTTTATCTATATTTTGGTAAGATTTTTTTATGGCCTGTTGAAAATCGTCTCCATATGATGTTACAGTCAATACACGTCCTCCATTACTAACGACATTATCGCCATCTAATTTTGTTCCCGCGTGAAAAACTATAGAATCTGTAATATTTTCTAAACCTGTAATTACTTTTCCTTTTTCAAAATCTTCAGGATATCCTCCGGAAACTACCATAATTGTAGTCGCACTTCTTGAATCAACTTCTAACTCAAAAGTATCTAGTTTTTGATCTGCCACAGCCTGAAATAATTCAACCAAATCAGATTTTAATCTTGGAACTACAACTTCAGTTTCAGGATCTCCCATTCTCACGTTGTATTCAATAACAATTGGTTCGTTTTTTACATTGATCAAACCAATAAATACAAATCCTTTATATTCGATTCCGTCTTTTTGGAAACCTTCTATTGTTGGTTTAACGATACGCGTTTCGATTTTTTCCATTAAAACAGCATCTACGTAAGGAACCGGAGAAACTGCTCCCATTCCGCCTGTATTTAATCCTGTATCGCCTTCACCAATTCGCTTGTAATCTTTTGCCGTTGGAAGAATTTTATAGCTTTTTCCGTCTGTTAAAACAAAACAGCTTAATTCAATTCCGTCAAGAAATTCTTCTATAACCACTTTTGAACTTGCTGCTCCAAATTTTTCATGAACCAACATATTTCTCAATTCGGTTTTAGCTTCTTCAAGATCCTGAATAATCAAAACTCCTTTTCCGGCCGCTAAACCATCGGCTTTTAAAACGTATGGCGGTTGTAATGTTTCCAAAAATGCACATCCATTCTCTACAGTTTCGGCAGTAAAACTGTCATAAGCAGCTGTTGGAATATTGTGTTTAATCAAAAATTCTTTGGCAAACTCTTTACTTCCTTCAAGTTGAGCTCCTAATTTTGATGGTCCAATAACTGGAATATGTTGTAAACTTTCGTCATTTTTAAAATAATCGTAAATCCCTTTTACCAAAGGATCTTCTGGACCTACGACCACCATTTTTACATTTTCCTGAATTACGAATGTTTTTATGGCATCAAAATCTGTTGGAGACATTGCAACGTTTGTAGCAATTGCAGCTGTTCCTGCATTTCCTGGTGCAACAAAAAGTTTTTCGCAAAGCGGACTCTGAATCATTTTCCATGCAAAAGCATGTTCTCTTCCGCCTGATCCCAATAGTAAAATTGTCATGTGTAGTTGTATTTAGTTGTGGTGCAAAAATAATTGCTTTTGTACGTAAAAAATAATTAAATCTTAAAAAGTTCGTGATTCTTCTCTGTTAGTAATGGGATAATATTATTTTTGATGAAAATATATCCCCAAATGATTCCTCTTTTCGATATTTCTCTAAAATTAAATGGTTTTCCGATAAAAAAAGCTAAAGCCGAATTGAGCAAAATCGTGAATTTATCTCAAGAAGAATACAATATTTTTCTTCAAAATAAAAAAGAAGAGATTGTCAATTTTCATTTAAAGAATAATTCATTTTATCAGGAATTAATCGGAAATAAAACGGATCTGAAATGGGAAGATTTACCAATTTTAAACAAACAAAATTTACAAAAACCACTTGAAGAAAGACTCTCAAAAGGATTTCCCAAAAAAGATGTCTACCTCAACAAAACTTCCGGATCTAGCGGAACTCCTTTTGTTTTTGCTAAAGATAAATATTGCCACGCTTTGACCTGGACTTCGATTTTTATGCGTTTTGGATGGTACAAAATTGATTTTAATCATTCACTTCAAGCCCGTTTTTATGGAATTCCGATGGATTTTATCGGCTATCAAAAAGAACGTTTTAAAGATTTTTTGACGCATCGTTTTCGTTTTCCGGTTTTTGATTTATCAGATGAAGTTCTAGAGAAATTTCTGCAGAAATTCAAATCGAAAAAATTCGATTACATTAACGGTTATACAAGTTCTATTGTTTTATTTGCCAAATATTTAGAACAGCAAAACATTATTTTAAAAGAAAGTTGTCCCACTTTAAAAGCATGTTTCGTTACTTCAGAAATGCTTTTTGAATCGGATAAAAAACTGTTAGAAAAACAATTCGGAATTCCGGTCATCAATGAATACGGAGCATCAGAACTTGACTTAATTGCCTTTGAAAACCCAAAAGGAGAATGGCAGGTTAATGCTGAAACATTGTTTGTCGAAATTTTAGATGAAAATAATAAAGTTCTCCCTTACGGGGAAGAAGGCCGAATTGTCATTACTTCTCTATTCAATAAAGCGCATCCTTTTATCAGATATGATATTGGCGATATTGGGATTTTAGACGAAAGAAGTACTCCTCAAAAACCGATTCTTAAAAAATTAATTGGACGAACAAATGACATTGCCATTTTGCCAAGCGGAAAAAAATCGCCCGGTTTGACCTTTTATTATGTAACCAAAAGTATTGTTGAAGATGATGGAAATGTAAAAGAATTTATCATCAAACAAACGCAATTAGATACTTTTGAAATTGAATATGTGAGTGAAAAAGCATTAGATAAAGTTCAAATTCAAAAAATTAAAGAAGCGATCGCATTATATCTTGAACCAAATTTAAACTTTACTTTTACTAAGAAATTAGTTTTAGAAAGAAGCAAAAGCGGCAAATTAAAACAATTTACTTCGTATATTTAATATAAATAAAATCTTACATTTGTTTTTTTATTTAAAAACATATGGACGATCAATCTTTACTTTCCGAAGAAACAATTTCTAACAAAATATATTTTATTCGCGGTCAAAAAGTGATGCTGGATAGTGATTTGGCTTTACTTTATGAAGTTGAAACTAAAAGATTAAATGAACAAGTCAAAAGAAATTTATCTAGATTTCCCGAAGATTTTATGTTTCAACTTACTGAAATTGAGCATAATTCTCTAAGGTCGCAATTTGCGACCTTAGAGAAAGGGAGAGGTAAATATCAAAAATACCTTCCATTTGCTTTTACTGAACATGGCGTTTTAATGTTGTCAAGCGTTTTAAAAAGCGACAAAGCAATTCAAACCAATATTCAAATCATGCGAATTTTCACGAAAGTGCGACAAATGCTTTTGGATACGACAGAAATTAAAATTGATATTCTTCAGATTCAAAAGAAGTTAGAAAATCACGATAAAAATATTGAATTGGTTTTCTCTTATTTAGATGAACTAACTGAGAAAAAAGAGGACGAAAGTGAAAGAGTGAAAATTGGATATAAAAAATAATTCTGTGCTTTTTCAAGGTCACAATTTGTGACCTTGAAACTTGAACTCGCAAACTGCGACCTCAAGATTAAGAAAATAACTCGCTGAAAATGAGTAATATTCTTTAAGGTCGCAAAATGCGACCTTAAAGAATCCAAAAATTAAAAATTAGAGGTCACAAATTGTGACCTCTAATTTTGATAAGATCACTTAACCACATTCTCTAAAATTCACATTTAAACCTTCAAGAAAACATTGCAATCTATCCAAATTCCAATTTAAACTTTACTTTTGCCAAAAGAAAGTTTTTAGAAAGAATCCAATCAACTTATGAAAATCACTATAATCGCTGGTGCAAGACCTAATTTTATAAAAATAGCACCAATTATTAATGCAATAAAAAGCAAACAAAATGAAGGTTTTGATCTTTCATTTCGATTGGTTCATACTGGTCAGCATTATGATAAAAATCTAAGCGATACTTTTTTTGAAGAATTAAATATCCCAAAACCAAATGTCAATTTAGAAGTTAAAAGTGGTTCTCAGGCAGAACAAACTGCTGCGATTATGATTGCATTTGAAAAAGAATTACTTCAAAATCCTTGTGATTTGATTTTAGTTGTTGGTGATGTAAATTCAACAATGGCGTGTTCGATTGTAGCAAAAAAATGCAACACAAAAGTAGCGCATGTCGAAGCCGGAATTCGTTCCGGAGATTTGACAATGCCCGAGGAAATCAACAGAATGTTGACGGATAGTATTACCGATTACTTTTTTACAACCTCAACTTCTGCTTCAGAAAATCTACATAAATTGGGTTCAAATCCTGAAAACGTACATTTTGTGGGCAATGTTATGATTGATACTTTATACCAAAATATCAACAGAATTTCGGTTCCGGATTTTTGGCAAGAACATCAATTAAGCGAAAAAAATTATATTATTCTAACTTTACATCGTCCCGGAAATGTTGATGAAGTTTCTTCCTTAATTGAACTTCTTCACGGAATTGATGATTTAGTGAATGATAAAAAAATACTGTTTCCTATTCATCCAAGAACTCAGGCGATTTTAGGAGAGCGTGATATTCAATTCAAAAATATCATTTTTGTTGCGCCACAAGGTTACTTGAATTTCATGTATTTAATCAAAAATAGTTTTGCCGTTATTACCGATAGCGGTGGAATTTCTGAAGAAACAACCGTAATGGCAATTCCGTGTTTCACAATGCGAAATAACACCGAAAGACCTGAAACTGAAACCATTGGTTCTAATACAATTGTAGGAACATCGTTAGAAAATTTAAAAAATGTCTTTGGTCTGTTCTTGAAAAATGGCGCACGCAAAAGCGGCATTCCGGAATTATGGGACGGAAAAGCATCTGAAAGAATTATTTCAATTTTATTGGATAAAAAATAATGAATGACATTTTAATTATATCAAATTATTATCCACCGGAAAAAGGTGCTGCCGCCAATAGAATTGAGCAACTGGCTTTGAAGTTAAATCAAAACGGATATGAAGTTTCGGTGATTTCACCGTTGCCAAATTATCCTAAAGGCGAATTGTTTCCGGAATATAAAGGTCGCTTTTCGGTTACCGAAAAAATTCAGAATATCACGCTAAAGCGTCTTTGGATTTATCCAAGTAATAGTTCGAATATTTTTAAACGAATTGTTTCAACGCTTTCATTCTCAACCACTTTGTTTTTCTATTTACTTTTTGCTAAAACGCCTAAAAAAGTAATTGTGCAATCTCCACCTTTATTGCTTTCTTTTATTTCTGTTTTTACACTTTGGCTTAAAAGAAAAACAATAATTCTAAATGTTTCAGATCTTTGGCCAACGGCTGCTATTGAACTTCAGGTGTTAAAGAAAAATAGCTTTTCACATAAAATGCTGCTTTTTATTGAACGTTTTATTTATAAAAAAGCAACTCATATTTTTGGTCAGTCGAATGAGATCATTACGCACATTCATTCGATGTTTCCTGAAAAAAATTGCTTTTTATATCGTAACTATCCGGATCATTTTGTAGAAGATTTTCTTGTAGATAAAGACAATCCAAATAAAGCAATTAAACTTTTTTACGCCGGTTTATTGGGCGTTGCACAAGGTGTTTTTGAACTTATTCAACAATTGAATTTAGAAAATCTAAACATTGAATTGCATATTTTTGGCGACGGTGCAGAGAAAACTCAGATTGTAAATTACCTCAACCAAAATCCAAATAAAAAAATCTTTTTCCACGGAATGCTGGAACGTAATGTTCTGCATGAAACTTTAAAGGATTTTGACATTGCTCTTGTTCCGCTAAAAACGAGGATTTATGGTTCTGTACCTTCAAAAATATTTGAATATAGTGCTTTAGGATTTCCTTCTCTTTATTTTGGAGGAGGCGAAGGCGAAGATATTGTGAAAGAAAATAATCTCGGATGGGTTGTTCCTGTTGAAGATTTTGAGCAATTAAATGCTACTTTAGTCCAAATTTCAGCATTAGGAAAAGATGAAATTCAAAAGATGAAAAAGAATATTTTTCTTCATGCAAAAAATCATTTTAATCTTGATCGACAAATGAAGGAATTGATTGAAAACAATGCTTTTTAAGCAACTTGTTATAAACGAAAACGGGCAAATATCTATTGAATATTTGCCCGTTTTTTTATTTTATATAACTCGAAAAATCTTTATGTTCTTCTTTTGAAAGTTCTTCTTTTGAAAGTGATCTGAAATAATCATATGTGATTTTCATTCCTTCGGCGCGATCTACTTTTGCTTCCCAACCTAATAATTCTTTTGCTTTTGTAGTATCTGGCTGGCGTTGTAACGGATCATTTATAGGCAACGGGTGATAGACTACTTTTTGATTGGTTCCGGTTAATTTAATGATTTCTTCGGCAAAATCCTTAATCGTGATTTCGTCCGGATTTCCAATATTTACAGGAAATACGTAATCTGAATGTAATAATCTGAAAATACCTTCGACCTGATCGTCAACATAACAGAAAGAACGGGTTTGCATTCCGTCTCCAAAGATGGTTAAATCTTCTCCGCGAAGTGCCTGACCGATAAAAGCCGGAATTACACGTCCGTCATTCAGTCTCATTCTTGGTCCGTAAGTATTAAAAATACGCACAATTCTGGTTTCTACGCCGTGAAATGTATGATACGCCATTGTAATCGATTCCTGAAAACGTTTTGCTTCGTCATAAACGCCACGCGGACCAATTGTATTTACGTTTCCGTAATATTCTTCGGTTTGTGGGTGAACTAATGGATCTCCGTAAACTTCAGAAGTTGAAGCAATCAAAATTCTTGCTTTTTTGACTCTTGCTAATCCAAGTAAATTATGTGTTCCTAAAGATCCAACTTTCAAAGTTTGAATTGGAATTTTCAAATAATCTATTGGACTTGCCGGCGAAGCAAAATGTAAAATATAATCTAAGTCACCAGGAACGTGGACAAACTTGGTGATATCGTGATGATAAAATTCGAAATGTTCTAATTTGAATAAATGCTCTATATTTTTAAGATCTCCGGTAATCAGATTATCCATTCCAATAACATAATAGCCCTCTTTAATGAATCGGTCACACAAATGTGATCCTAAAAATCCTGCAGCTCCGGTAATAAGTATTCTTTTCATAGTATTTAATTATACATCGCAAATGTAACTGATTTAGAAAATTATAGAAACTATTCTAAAAAAACTGTCTAAAATTAATTTCTCATTATTTAAATATCATCTGTTAACATTTTATGAGTAACAAAAAACAGTCATAAAAAGAGATAGAATAATTATAATTTTTTTATCAATTAGTTTTTTTTAGGTAAATGTTATGAGATTCATGCACAGAGATTATCCTATTGAGAAATAAAGTATCACCTAATATTTCTATAGAGAAAAACCCAAGATCATTACTAATAATTAGTTTAGAACAATCCTCCGCTAGTTTACATGAAGTTGGTTTATTATTTATTGTAACAATTCCATTTTCATTAAAAATCCATATATCAAGATTGTTTGTTGGAGTTATTCTGTATGGTAATTGTGTATAATATGTTTTCCATTTTCCATAAATTTGGTTGCATAAATCGGTTGTTTCTGTTTGTGCAGAAAGATTAAAAGCAATAAATAGAAAAAACAAATATGTAGATTTTACATACATTTATAATACAATTTAGTCCAATTATTTATCATCCCTTTTAATTCAAGTATATAATCTCGCTTATTTTACGTTGAAAATTTGTTCTAAAATCTTAATTGTAATCAAATAAGTCGGCTTCACACCTGTAGTTCCCAATCCGCCTGAAGCTAATGTACTTCCGGTTTCTAATGGATTATCTGATGCATAATAGGCATAACGAACTTTGATATCGTGAGGAACACTTTTTCTGATTTTTGATGCTGACTGAATTGCTTTTTGGTAATAAGAACCTTCCATTTCAAGACCAATTACTCCCCAGGTCGATTCGTGAAAGAATTTCAGTAAATCTCTGTTTTGTAATGATGTTCCCAGAACTGTAACCATTGCACCTTCAAAAACTGCAATATCATTTCCTTCGAACATTTTGCCTGTTAATTCGTTTTCGAAGAAATAATTATCGGCAGTTCCTTCGTTTATATGTGCAGTTGGGATCATGATATCGCCTTTTCCGCCTTCCAGAATTCCGGCTTTACCCATTATTGAAACTGATTTTACATTTAGTAAAGTTTCTTTTTTGTATGGTTTTAAAAGTTCGTCGATTGTTTCGTAAGCCTGCTCACCAAAAGCATAATCCATTACAATTATCACAGGAGCTGACTCCTCAAGAACTGTTTTTGGAAATGCTGTTTTTGCCCAGTCAATTTTGGCTGTGTCAAAAATCTGAACATCAATATTTGTTCCTGAACTGTCAAGTACGGAAATCATACCGTTTTTTAAAGCCAATTCTTCAACATGACTTCGGGTTTCTTTAGCGCCTGATTTACTTAATTCTTCATAAATATAAAAATCAGATTTCTCCTTGAATTTCGTTTTCAACAATGGCGTTGCAAAAATAGAATTCATCACACTGTGCATATTTGCACTTATTACGTGAATTGGACGCTTTAATAGATCATTTGCCTTTAAAACCTCCTTGATGTTTGTTGCCCAGATTTCACCGTGAATATGATGTCCTAAACGCTCTCTTAAAACTGGACTAAAAGTGATCGTGCGTTTATTATTTTCTATTACTTCTTCTATCGCTAATTTTCCTAACCAATAAATAACATGCAGGAAACGATCCGGAGCATTTTCTGATCCAAAAGCATCATAGATATCTAAGACCTCTTCAAATGTACGTGCCAAAATATTAGCAACATGCGAGATTGCTTTTTCTTTTTCTATTTGAGAAAGCTTTTTGGTCTGTAAAACAGCTTGTTCTAATTTCATCCAATCGCGTGAAACTTCACCGCCATCGTCTAATAAAACTCTGTTTTTAATTTTATGAGATTCTATGAAAATAAAAGTCAAATGTGTCAAAATATCATAAATATCTGATCGCCCGCGAGTGATCTCAACATTCATTTGCTCTTCATCGATTCTATAGCAATTTCTTCTTCTTTTTGGAGGAACAATTGCCTGAAAATGCGATTTAGAATATCCTTCGTCTGATGTTAAATTGATGAATCGACATTGCTCAATTCCTATTGGTAAACGCTCTATAACGTACAAAAGTCCGTTAAGTTCAACTTTTTCCTCGCCTATATTTCCGTAGATTTCCGGACGTAATGCTAATAATGATTCACGTAAACTATCGCCCGAAACTCCCATTGGTTTATAAAAACCACGGTTGAATAAGTGACGCATTGTAATGTACATTTTTTCGATTGCCGCAGATGATTCCTGCGCTCTTGATCTTGATATATTTTTGGTTTCTTTCATGCTTGTTTATTTAAAAAAATCTTCTGTTTCAGAAGATGTATATATGTTTTGTTAAACGAAATTAGGAATTAAAAATGTTAATTCAACTGAAATCTGCTCATGTCATTATTTAATCACATTTACTAAACTAAGATTAACAACTTGAATTACCTCACATTCCGCTACTTTATGGGGTCCTTCCATAAAAAAACCTTTTAATTCTATCTTTATGTAATTCATATAATGTTTCATTTAATATCCACATTTTTGCCTTACCTGAAGTTGAAACACGTATAGATTTATCTAAAATGATATTATTTTCATTATCTAAAAATTCAGGCCAAATCATCCATAATTGTTTTAAATTTTCATCACCTGAATACATAAAATCTGAACGATATCCCTGAATTGGATTTACTGTTTTTCTTCCTCCTTCTTCTTCAGAGAAAAAACGATACTGAACTATAAAATCACATTCCCGATTTCTGACGTGCTCATATGGTATATGACTATTCACTTTTGTCTCCTGTTTCAATTTATCTGTAATATCTTTAGATAAAACTTTAAATATGTGACTATTTATAATTTTCAAAATCGACTTCTATTTTTTGAAAGTTTTTATTTTCTGATAATAACAAATCTATCCTAATAATACATTCCTGATTTTCATCTGCCATTATAAAGGCGAAACCCCAAATGTCTTTTGAAATGGAAAAAGAACCAATATCAGACTTAACATCAAGTAAGTATTCGTCATTTATCCAAAGGTCACTAATTGTATCAACTTCTGGATTTATTGCTGCAATTGAATCAAAAAAATCAGGAAAAAAATCTTCATTTTCAGCACCGCTAAATATGTCAATAAGTAATTCCTGCGCTTTATATCCGGGTCTTAAATGATATTTATACTTCATAAAATAAAGTTTTCTTTATTTCAGATTATCTGCAATATTTCTGTCATTGGATAATCTCGGAATTTTATTCTGCCCTCCTAATTTTCCTTGTGATTTCATATAATCCTGAAAGCCATTTTTAGAAACTTTGGTTACAACCACTTTTCGCAGCACATTTCCGGTGATTAAATCGTCGTAATAAATGTTTTGTTTTCGCATTGAATCGTCAATTGCTTCGGCGAAAGCTTCGATATTTTCAGGCTCATTTTCAAATTCAACCAGCCATTCATGATACGGTAATCCGCTTGATGGGTTTATTTGAGGCGCAACAGTAAATTCGTTGATTACAATTTTGGTTCCTTCTGTGGCTTCTTTCATTGCCTTTTCGACTTCGTTGGCAATAACGTGTTCGCCAAAAGCCGAAATATAATGTTTGATTCGTCCGGAAACAATAACCCGATGCGGAAACAACGATGTAAACTGAACGGTATCGCCAATATTATAACGCCAAAGTCCGGCATTTGTAGAAACAATCAAAGCATAATTAACGCCTGTTTCGACTTCGCCAATTGTATAACTTTTCGGATTTTCCGTAAAAAATTCGTCGGCTTTAATGAACTCGTAGAAAATTCCCGAATTCAATAACAACAACATTCCTTTTGCTTTTTGAGAATCCTGATAGGCAAAAAACCCTTCCGAAGCCGGAAACAACTCAATGCTGTCTACTTTTCGCCCGATCATTTTTTCGAATTTCGCGCGATACGGTTCATAATTGACTCCGCCGTAAATAAACAAATTGAAGTTTTTGAATAAATCTCCTATTTTCTTTCCACCGCTTTTTTCCTGTAATCGCTCAAAATACATTTGTACCCAGGACGGAATTCCGGAAATTATGGTCATATCCTGATCGATAGTTTCCTCAACAATGGCATTTACTTTTGTATCCCAATCTTCGATACAATTGGTTTCCCATGATGGCATTCGGTTTTTTTGGAGATATTTAGGTACAAAATGCGCTCCTATTCCTGATAACCTTCCAAATTTGATTCCGTACTTTTCAACAAGAATTGGGCTTCCTTGCAGGAAAATCATTTTTCCATCGACAAAATCAGCATTTCCGGTTTCATGTATGTAATGTAAAATCGCATTTCTTGAAGCCTCAATATGATATGGCATTGATTGTTTAGTTAACGGAATATATTTTGCTCCGGAAGTTGTTCCCGAAGTTTTAGCAAAATAAAGCGGTTTGCCTTTCCATAGAATATTTTTTTCTCCCATTCGAACCTTGTCGATATAAGGCTTTAAATCTTCATAATCACGAACCGGAACAAGTTTCTTAAAATCATGAACCGTATTTATTTTATCAAAATGATGATCAGTCCCAAATTGAGTTTTTCTGGCACTATTTATTAAACTTTTAAATACTGCTTCTTGAGTTTCGACAGGTTTATTAGCCCAAGCCTGAGTTTTATAGTATATTTTGCTCGCAAATAATTTTGCTGCTACTGATTTTATAGACATTTGCTATAGTATTATTTTTTGTCACTTTTGTTTTTACTTCGCTTTTTTTCGTCTGACTCTTTCTCTGTCTTCGCTACTTCTTCTCTTAATTTAAGTTCTGCTTCAGAAGCTGTCATATTAACATCAGAATGTTCATCAGTTTCAGCTAAAATCGAGTCTTTATTGAATTTTGCATAATCTAATTCTCCTCTTAATACTTTTTGAATTCCGTGTATATAAGCTTCATTTTTCTTTAAAGCTGTTTCTAATGAATCAGATTTAATGGCTAATTCTGTAGCATTCTTTTTTAATTCAGAAGAAGAATATCCCGGAATAAACTCGCGTAAAGGCGTAAAAGCAATAATGAAAGTAGTGATTAAAATTAAAAATATTCCGCCTAATGTGAATGTTACAAATACATTCATCAGGGTAAGTTTGAACGAAAAAATTTCTTCAAAAGTGTTTTCATTCAAAATTACCAATCGGTTTTTAATAAATAAATTTTTTCTGAAATTGAATTTTTTCTTATCCATTATGGTTGTTTAATACGAGCAAATATAATAATTAATCATCTTGTTAATGTCTGATAACAATAAAGGAATACAGTTATTTCATCATTTTATAAAATATTTAACGCTATAAGATATGAATATTTTAATCCAAATCCTGTTGTTCTTCGTATATTCTATATACATTTGCGGTTCAATTAGAAAAACAATTGCTTCGGCACTAAATATACAAACCATGGGAAGATTAGGTCTTACAGAAATCCTCGTAATAGTAGGTATCGTGATATTACTTTTTGGAGGTAAAAAAATTCCGGAATTAATGAAAGGTTTAGGAAGCGGAATAAAGGAATTTAAAAACGCTGCTAAAGACGATCAGACTGCACCTC
The DNA here is from genome assembly GCF_018380615.1 of Flavobacterium psychroterrae. Classification (GTDB taxonomy): domain Bacteria; phylum Bacteroidota; class Bacteroidia; order Flavobacteriales; family Flavobacteriaceae; genus Flavobacterium; species Flavobacterium psychroterrae. Next base: position 336,224 of record NZ_JAGYVZ010000003.1, read on the forward strand.
CTGCACCTTCTGTTAAAAAAGAAGAAGAAGAAATTAAATAAGAATTTAAAACCTTATTGAAAGCCCCAAACTACATTTGTAATTTGGGGCTTTTTATTTAATCTAAAAAATCTTACTTTTACGATCCCTAAATTAAATAACAATAATTATGAAAAACCTACTTCTGATTACTGTTGCTTTTTTGTGTCTTAAAAGTAATGCACAAAAGCAACCTTTTCCGGCAAATATTGTATTTGCAAATGGTCTAATGGCTTCAAGTAAAAATGGTCAGGATGCCCAAAACAATTACAATACCTGGAAAACCAATTTTGTTGAAGCCTGTTCTAATGGCAGATACAGGATAAAATTTGACAATCCTTCTGAAACCGTATCTGAAGGTATTGGATACGGAATGCTACTTGCGGTTTATGCAACTGACAAAACACTTTTTGACGGTCTGTGGTTATACTATAAAGACAATGTGAATTCTAATGGCGTTATGAATTGGAAAATCAATGGCTGTTCTGGAATTAATGGTGCAAATGGTGCAACCGATGCGGAATTAGACGCTGCTTTTGCTCTAATAATGGCCGATTATCAATGGACAAGTGTTGGAACTATCAATTATAAAAATGATGCCAAAACTTTAATAGCCGCTATTAAAACTCATGAAGTTGAAGCCAGTACTTTTGTGCTAAAACCAGGCGATCAATTCGGCGGAAGCCAGATTACAAATCCTTCTTATTTTTCACCGGCGTATTACAGAGTTTTCGGAACTTTTACTAATGATACTTATTTTTGGAATTCTGTTGCGGCAAAATCATACACGATTATCAACAGTAATTTAACTGTAAATAATGCTGTTGGAGGTTTAGTTTCTGACTGGTGTCAGGCATCTGGAGCTTATTCTCCGCAGGCTAGCGGATATAACAGAGAAGGAAAAACATATACTTATGATGCAGCAAGAACGCCATGGAGAATTGCTGTTGATTATGTTTGGTTTGGAAATGCTGATGCGAAAGCATATTCTAAAAAATCATCTGATTTTGTTCGCGTAAATCTTGGCGGAACTGCTAATATCAAAGATGGCTATAATCAAAACGGATCACTAAACGGACAATGGCACAATGCAACTTTTGTTGGTGCTTTTGCCTGCGCGGCGATGGGTGGTGAAAATCAAGCGCATCTGGATGCTTCATATACAGATTTAAAAAATTTAAACGAACCAAATAGTTATTTCAATCATACACTTAAAACCTTGTATTCATTTTTATTAACAGGAAATTTTTATCTGCCTCAAATTGCTACTTTAGCCAATGAAGATTTTGATATCGAAAAATCAACAGTGACTTTATATCCTAACCCGAGTAGTGATCGTTTTACCGTTTTTGCTCCGGAAAAATCTGTGATTTCTGTGATTTCCCCTCAAGGAAAAGTTATCTCAGAACAAAAAACAACTGCTGAAAATACAGAGATAAATTTAGCCAATTATTCCGCCGGTCTGTATTTGATAAAAATTACAAACGAAAATAAAAGTGTTACGAAAAAAGTGATTTTAAAGTAATTCATAAAAACAGAAAATCCCAAATTACAATTGTAGTTTGGGATTTTTTTTATCTTCTCCAAATTGGAATTTGGACTTTTTTGTTGGAATTTAATTTTATAGAACCATCGTTAACTGAATTCTCTTTCTATCCTCATCAACCTCAGTTACTTTTACATCAACATGTTGATGAAGCTTAACAACCTCGTTTACATCGCTTACAAATCCTGCTTTCAATTGTGATATGTGGACCAATCCGCTTTCTTTGATTCCGATATCAACAAAACAACCAAAATTGGTGATGTTATTAACAATTCCAGGTAAAATCATTCCGGTTCTCAAATCTTTTATTGATTTTACATTCGCATCAAATTCAAAAACCTTAGCCGATTTTCTTGGATCTAATCCGGGTTTTTCAAGCTCTTTTATGATATCTTTTAAGGTAAGTAAACCAATTTGTGGTGTAATATAGTTTTCGGCTTTAATTAAAGCTGTTTTCTCTTTGTTTGCAATTAAGTCGTTTACCGAAAGTTTCAAATCTTTTGCCATTTTCTCCACAACCGGATAAGCTTCAGGATGTACTGCAGAATTATCCAGCGGATTTTTAGCATTCGAAATTCTGATAAAAGCCGCACCTTGCTGATACGCTTTGTCGCCTAAGCGAGGCACTTTTTTTAGCTGTTTTCTATCTTCAAAAGGACCATTTTCTGAGCGGTATTGAACAATGTTTTCCGCCAGTTTCTCTCCTATTCCACTCACATAACTTAGTAAATGTTTACTCGCCGTGTTGATATTTATTCCAACCGAGTTTACGCAACGAATTACCGTCGCATCAAGTTCCTCTTTCAGTTTGGTTTGATCAACATCATGCTGATATTGTCCAACTCCAATTGCTTTTGGATCAATCTTTACCAACTCAGCCAAAGGATCTGATAGTCTTCGACCTATAGAAATAGATCCACGAACTGTAACATCGTAATTAGGAAATTCTTCTCTAGCAATTTTTGATGCCGAATAAACCGAAGCTCCAGCCTCAGAAACTATAAAAACTTGTGGTGCTTTGTCAAACGCAATTTTTTTGATAAAGAATTCGGTTTCTCTTGAAGCAGTTCCGTTTCCTATAGAAATGGCATCAATTTGATATGCATTTACCATCGAACGGATTTTCTTGATCGCCATTGCTTCCTCATTTTGGGGCGCGTGCGGATAAATGGTTTCGTTGTATAATAAATCGCCTTTTTCGTCCAGACAAACAACTTTACAACCGCTTCTAAATCCCGGATCGATTGCCAAAATTCGCTTTTCACCCAAAGGCGGCGCCAATAATAACTGACCTAAATTGTTCGCAAAAACCTGAATAGAATTTGCGTCAGCTTTAGCTTTAGCTTCTTGTAACGTTTCATTTCCAATAGCAGGATTCAACAATCGTTTATAACTGTCTTCAATCGCTAATTGCAAATGTGCTGTTGTACTATTTTGTTTTTTAATGATTATTTCGTCAATTACATCATAAGCTTCGTCGATATCAACATCTACTTTCATCTTTACAAAACCTTCGTTTTCTGCACGAAGCATTGCTAATAATCTATGTGAAGGTGCTTTTGTCAAATTTTCATCCCAATCAAAATACTGACTGAATTTTTGTGCTCCTTCTTCTTCGCTTTTCTTTTTAACTACTTTGGTTCCTATTGTCGCTTTACGCTGATATAATCTACGAAGTTGTTTACGAACATAAATATTCTCGTTGATCCATTCGGCTACAATATCTCTTGCGCCTTGCATTGCAGCTTCCTCATTAATCACATTCTCATTCAAATATTGTGTCGAAATAAAATCGATATCAACATCATTTTCTGACATAATAATTTTTGCCAATGGTTCTAAACCAAATTCACGTGCAACATCGGCTTTTGTTTTTTTCTTCTTTTTATATGGAAGGTAAAAATCTTCAATTTCTTGTAAATCAAAACTTTGTTCAATTTTATGTTTCAATTCCGGCGTAAGCGATTTTTGTTCTTCTATTGATTTTAGGACTGCTTCTTTACGTTTTACAATCGTTTCATATTCTTTCTGAAGTTTTGCAATATTCTCAATTTGAACTTCATCGAGATTCCCGGTTGTATCTTTTCGGTAACGGGAAATGAACGGAATCGTACAATCTTCCTCTAATAATTTTACAGTGTTTTGAATGTTGATTGCTGCTGTTTGAACAATCTTGGCAATGAATTGAATATTAGTCATACTTTAATGAAATAATTTCTGGATTAGAAAATGAGATAATCTGTTCTTAAAACCATAAACAGATTAATTAATCATCCGGCTAAAATAATATCTTTGTTTTTAATTATTAGCGAATGGAAGTTTTATTAGTATCTTTTTTTATTGTAAATAGTATTGAATTTATTTTAGCCGGATACGATAAATATTTGGCTGTCAAACATAAACACCGAATTCCTGAAAATACACTATTTACAATCGCTTTTTTTGGCGGTTCAATCGGATTATTATTAGCAATGTTATTATTCAGGCATAAAACGAGTAAATCTTCTTTTATTATAAAGTTTGGAATAATTTTATTAGTTCAGATAGTATTGGCTTATCTAATATTGACTGATAAAATCTAGTTGTTAACAATGTTGATAACTTCAAAATTATATCATAATAGTCTGAAATTAAGATATTTATAATAAAAAACCGGGTGAATTTAAAAATTCCGCCCGGTGTGTTTATTTATTTGGTGCGAAGCACCGCGATTTTTTTTGACTTATTGACAAGCGATTTTATTCACTCTATTTTGGTGTCTTCCACCTTCAAATGCCGTTGTTAAAAACGTTTCAACTATTTCTACGGCTTGCGGAATCGATGTATAACGCGCCGGAATGCTCACAATATTAGCATCATTATGTAAACGTGTCAAATAAGCAATTTCTTTAGTCCAGCACAAACCGGCTCTTACTTTAGGGTGTTTGTTAACCGTCATTGCAATTCCGTTTCCGCTTCCGCAGATGACAATTCCAAAATCAGCTTTTCCTTCAGATACATCATTTGCAACTGGATGACCAAAGTCAGGATAATCAACAGAATCCTGAGAATCTGTTCCGTAATTGGTTACTTCATATCCTTTTGCTTTAAGCATCTCAACGATTGCTTTTTTGTAATCTGGTCCTGCGTGGTCGTTTCCTATCGAAATTTTCATTTTTAAATACTATTAAGTTGTGTAATGCAAATTTACTCAATTAATAAATGTTCGCCACGAATTTCACTAATTTTCACTAATTTATTTCATAGTAACTTTAAAAGTATAGTGGAGAAAATAAAAAAATAATTCGTGAAATTCGTGACAAAAAAATTGAACATATAACCCTCTTTATATCAAAAAGTTAACGTTATTAACAATTTTAATATCTTTATAATTATCTGAATATCAGTTATAAATAAACGTAAATTTTGTTAAATTTTTATATTGTTAATAGCAAAACCTAATTCGTTGATATTCAGTTAACTTTAAGTTAACATTATTTGTTGATAAGTTGAGATAGAAAATTAGAAGTTTTTTTTGGTTGTGTCAAAAAAAAACCTAATCCAAAACCCAGATGAAATAACCTAATAAAGTTAGCTGAATTTTTAGAAAAGTTATCAATATCAAAAATGCTATTTTCAACATAAATCGAGTTATCAAGTTATCTACAAAATCAATTCATTTTTGGTTGTTAACCATTGTTAACTAAAATCTAAAAAGTCTTATAAATTAATCCTTTAACTAAATATAAGTATGTTAATAACTCTATATAACTAAGAGAAACTTCATTTCAATACATTTAAAAATAAATTTATAGCACATATTAACAAGCTATAATAACAACCATAAATTAATTAAATTTAAATTTTTCTTTTTGTTGTATTTAATATATGTTGACAACTTTAGAAATTTTAAAAGAGAAAAAAAAAAATTTAGAATGAAAAACAAACTTCTCAAACGATTGTAAGTGGATTATTGAGATTGTCCAGAATTTGCTGAACTCTTTCGAAATCGTTGGGATGAATTCGGAGTTTAATTCCGCCGAGCGCAGAAGTATACATTGGAACAACAGAAAGCGTCATTTCGTTCTCAAAATAATACGGAATATGTTCCTGCTCTAATAAATGCTTTAGAACGACTGTTTCGTGCTGATAATTGAATATAGCGATGGTTTTAAAGCTTTCCATAAAAGTGTCTTTTTATAAAGATACGAAATGAGCATTACTTAATTTGTCACTCACACTAATTTAAATATCGTAATTAAAAATGACGTTTGAAAACCAATAAATAGCTCCTTTTGAAAGTTATATTTTTAATAATTTATTTGTTAAAAACTATAATCTGAGATCTTATTTGTAATTTTAACTTTTTAAGAAAAGATATATGAGTAAGAAAATTAGAAAGCCGATAAAAAATGAGACAGATCTCTCTAGTAAAATAATAAAAATTTTATCGCAAAGTCCTAATAAAGCATTTAATTACAAACAGATAGGAGCAAAGCTTGAACTTGATGATACAAAAAGCAGAAACCAGATTATAAAAGATTTAAAAATTCTGGCTGCTTCAAAGAAAATTATAGAATCTGAACCAGGCAAATATTTAGTAAAAGCCGAAAGTCAGGATTATTACGAAGGAACAATTGATATGACCAGCAGAAAAACGGCGTATTTTGTTTGTCCTGATTTTAGTGAAGATGTTTTTATCCCAACTAATAATTTGAATCGTGCTTTAGACAAAGACAAAGTAAAAGTTTATGTTTATAACCGAAGAAAAGGTAAAAGACCTGAAGGTGAAGTAATTGAAGTTGTTGAAAGAAATAAAACAGAGTTTGTTGGAGTAATTGATATTCAGGCAAATTTTGCTTTTGTATCTACGGCAAATCCTAAAATGTATACTGATATTTTTATTCCAAAGGATAAAATTGGTGAAGCAGAAAATGGTGACGTTGTTTTGGTTACCATTGAAGATTGGCCAAAAAGAGCCGATAGTCCTTTTGGATCTGTGATCAGAGTTTTAGGAAAACCTGGAGAACACAATACAGAAATTCATGCCATTTTAGCCGAATATGGCTTACCATCAGATTTTCCGGTAGAAGTAGAGGTTTTTGCACAAAAAATAGATACTTCGATACAGGAATCTGAAATTGCAAAACGTCGTGATATGCGTGATACACTTACTTTCACGATCGATCCAAAAGATGCAAAAGATTTTGATGATGCTTTGTCTTTCAAAAAGTTAGAAAACGGAAATTACGAAATTGGTATTCATATTGCCGATGTTTCGTATTATCTTGAAGAAGGAACAATTCTGGATGATGAAGCGTATCAACGTGCCACTTCGGTTTATTTAGTTGATAGAGTAGTGCCAATGCTTCCGGAAGTTTTATCTAATTTTGCGTGTTCATTACGTCCAAATGAAGAGAAATATACGTTTTCAGCAATTTTTGAAGTATCAGAAAATGCACAAGTTATCAACCAGTGGTTTGGAAGAACGGTAATTTATTCTGATCAGCGTTTTGCTTATGAAGAAGCGCAATATATCATTGAAACAAAAGATAGTACGATTCCTGTTGATATTTCAATCACGGGAGAATCCTATGTAGTTTCTGATGAAATTACTCAGGCGACTTTAAAATTAGATGAATTAGCTAAGATTCTAAGAAAGAAAAGAATGGCAAATGGTGCTATTTCTTTCGATAAAGTCGAAGTGAAATTTGATTTAAATACTGAAGGGGAACCAGAAGGAGTGTACTTTAAAGTTTCAAAAGATGCGAATCATCTAATTGAAGAATTCATGCTTTTAGCCAACAGAAAAGTGGCTGAATACATTGGTAAACAGAAAAAAACATTTATTTACAGGATTCACGATGAACCAAACGAAGACAAATTAATTGCGATGCAAACCGTAATTGCTAAATTTGGTTATAAAATAGATTTCCGTAACAAAGGCGATATTTCGAAATCACTGAACGCTTTGATGGAAGAAGTAAATGGTAAAAAAGAGCAAAATTTAATTGATACTCTTGCGATTAGAAGTATGAGTAAAGCCAAATATTCAACAGAAAACATTGGTCATTACGGATTAGCTTTTGATTATTACAGTCACTTTACTTCGCCAATTCGTCGTTATCCTGACGTAATGGTACACCGTTTGCTGCAATATTATCTGGATAACGGAGCATCTGTAAACGAAGAAGTGTATGAAGCAAAATGTTTACATTGTTCAAATATGGAAAGTTTAGCCACTAATGCTGAACGAGATAGTATTAAATACATGCAGGTTAAATACATGCAGGATCATCAGGATGAAGAATTCCTTGGAGTTATTTCCGGTGTTACTGAATGGGGAATATATGTTGAAATTGTTTCTAACAAATGCGAAGGAATGGTAAGAATCAGAGAAATAAAAGATGATTATTATACTTTTGATGAAAAGCAATATGCCTTAGTTGGAGCGACTTCAAACAGTATTTTACAATTAGGAGATGAAATTTACGTTAAAGTAAAAAATGCCGATTTAGTGAAGAAACAACTGGATTTTCATTTTTTGAGAAGAGCAGAATAGAGGTTAAATTTAAAAAATAAAAGTATGAAAAAGTTAATTATAGGAGTGGCAATTTTATTTGTTCAAATGTCTTTTGGTCAGGTTACCAAAGAATTAGGTGATTTTGACACCGTTAAAGTTTACGATAAATTAAGTGTTAAGCTAGTTCAGTCATCTGAAAATAAAGTAGTAATAAAAGGAGCAAGGGAAGCAGAACTAGAAGCTGTTAATAAAAATGGGATTTTAAAAATAAGAATGCCTTTTCCAAAACTTCTTTCAGGAAATGATCTTGAAGTTACTTTGTATTATAAACATATCGAATTGATTGATGTTAATGAAGGTGCGAATGTAACAAGCAATGAAACTATAAAAGCGACTTCGTTTAAAGTTAGTGCTCAGGAAGGCGGTAAAATCAATGTAGATTTAGATGTTGATAAACTGAAAGTAAGTTCAGTTTCTGGTGGAGAAATTACTGCAACTGGTAAAGCAGATAACCTTGATGCAAGTTTAGGAGCAGGTGGATATTTCCTGGGAAGTAAATTAGCAACGTCTCAAACTAAAGTAAGCGTTTCTGCGGGAGGAAAAGCAGATGTGAATGCTTCTACGTTAGTTGATGCAAAAGTAAGCGCAGGAGGCTCTATTTACATTTATGGAAAACCGAAACAAATCAATCAGAAAACGGTTTTTGGAGGTAAAATTGAAGAAGTAAAATAAGAAATTGTATTTGAATGATAAATGATATTTTAGCTGGACTGCCATGGGGACTTTTTTTAAGTTTTATGGTAGGTCCGGTATTTTTTATACTACTGGAAACCAGTATTACAAAAGGATTCAGAGCTGCCATAGTTTTTGATCTTGGTGTAGTATTAGGTGATATTTTTTTTATAGGCATTGCCTATTTAGGAAGTTATAGACTAATTCAAAGTTTAAAAGATAAACCGGCTCTTTTTATTTTTGGCGGAATCATAATGCTGGCTTACGGCATAATTTCTTTCGTAAGATTAAAAAATGAAGAAATTGATGACGAGGCAATTGATCGCGATATTATAAAAAGAAACTACGGCAGTTTATTCATTAAAGGCTTTTTACTCAACGTTATTAACATTGGTGTATTAGGTTTTTGGTTAGCCGTAATTATTTCTGTAGGACCAAAATTAGAAATGCAAAACTCCAGAATGTTTACTTTTTTTACTGCAGTTATTATTACATATTTAGTAGTTGATTGCCTTAAAATATTATTAGCCAAACAGTTAAAAACAAAGATGACACCAACTAATATTATAAAAATTAAAAAAGCAATTAGTATTGTTTTAATGGTTTTCGGACTTGTTTTGATAACACAGGGTTGGTTTCCGAAAGAAAAAGAAATGGTTAAAAACGCTTTCGAAAAGATTGAAAAAAAGTAGTTGTTGATAACTCAATATTACAAATTAGACCTCTGAATTTCAGAGGTTTTTTTGTGTCTAAACGTAAAGTTTTTCATTTCGACGTAAGAAGAAATCAGACTAGTAATTCCACAAATATAATTACCAATCTTTGTAGAGTTACGTGTGTGATTTCTTATTACGTCGAAATGAGATATTGTGTTGATTTTCTATAGTTCCTTAGAATAACAAGTTTATGGGAAAGTTCTTAATTCCAGTAAATGTTAAACCCAGGTTTTAAAAACCTGTCGGGTTTGCTTGTCTTCATTAAAGATTGGAATAATTCTTTATCTAATTTTTAGAAAAATTAACCATTAAAAAACCTCCAAGTTTCTTTGAAGTTTTAGAAGTATCTTCGGGATTCGAACGTAAATCTTTATCTAATTTTTTCTAAAAATTAACCATAAAAAAAACTCTAAATCTTTAGATGTTTTAGAGACATCGTCCGGATTCGAACGTAAATCTTTATCTAATTTTTTCTAAAAATTAAGCATAAAAAAAACTCTAAAGATTTAGAGGTTTTAGAGGAACCGTAAGGATTCGAACGTAAATCTTTATCTAATTTTTTCTAAAAATTAAGCATAAAAAAACCTCTAAAGAAATTTAGAGGCATCGTCCTGATTCGAACGTAGATCTTTATTTAATTTTTTCTAAAAATTAAGCATAAAAAAACCTCTAAATTTCTTTAGAGGTTTTAGAGGCATCGTCCGGATTCGAACCGGAGTAGGAGCTTTTGCAGAGCCCAGCCTAGCCGCTCGGCCACGACGCCGTAGTTGAACGGATGGCAAAAGTAACTAAAATCTTTAAATTTCAAAAGTTTAAAATGAAGTATTTTAAAAAATAAATATTTTATTTGAAAGAATTACTTCCTAACTTCAGTCATTTTTATAGTAACTGATTCAACATCACCACCAATAGGAGGATTTATTTTAGAAACCCAAACCGTAGTTTTTTCTATCGTTTCAATCTCTGCAAGTACACGAATATTGATTCTTTTAGCAACATGTTCTAATAAATGCGAACGAATTGCCATTTCTTCAGTAACAATTTTGTTCAAATGAACATAATCAACAGTATCTAACAAGTGATCTGTTCCAGCTGATTTTTGTAAATTAGTTTTAATTTTCAGATCTACTGTGTAGTCAGATCCAATTTTTCCTTCTTCAATTAAACATCCGTGGTAAGAGAATGTGCGAATGTTTTTTAGTTTTATAACTCCCATTTTTATTATTTTATTCTTGTAGTATTTGGATCTTGGTAATTTGATGTTAAAGCTAGTATGAAAACTGTTCTCATAATTTCATCAACTGTAAAATGAATTGTGTAGGGGAATTTTTTTAAAGGTAAAGTGCGAACAGTGTTATATTTTTCCTCAAAAAAAGGAAATGTTATTAATGTGTCAACATAATCCTGATATTCATTAAAGAATTTGGTTCCCAAACCGTGAGATAAAGATTCATAATATTCTGCAATTTCATCTACTTCTAATTCAGCGCGCAATAGAATAATTATTTCAAACATTTATTTATTCCATTTAGCATTGAGCCTTTTTTTAGATTCTTCCCAGCTAATATAATCTTCTGGTTTTGCATTTTTCATACGTTCTAAAACCATTTCCTGTTGCCACAGCGGAATTTCATTCTCTGTGTTTTCATTGATAGAAACATCTGGAATATGTTTAAAAAAACTAACAAAAGTTTCGTAAAAATCGTCTGGTATCGTAACAGTTAATTGTCTCATAACACTCAATATTTATGCAAAAGTACAAATAAATTAAGTTTAAGGTTTACTAAGAAGTTTCTAAAGAAAACTGTAATCTGTAAACCTAAAACTGTAAACTTTTTTATCTTTGCTAAAATTACTATAAAATAATGGCTTCAGAAGAAAAATCACTCAATTTTATTGAACAAATTATAGAAGAAGATCTTAAATCAGGTCTGTCACAAAATAAACTTCATTTTCGTTTTCCACCAGAACCAAATGGTTATTTACACATTGGTCATGCAAGTTCTATTGCATTAAATTTTGGTTTAGGAATTGATTATCAATCTCCTGTGAATTTACGTTTTGATGATACAAATCCTGAAAAAGAAGAACAGGAATTTGTTGACGCCATTAAAAAAGACGTTGAATGGTTAGGATATAATTGGTCAGAAGAACGTTATGCATCTGATTATTTTCAACAATTATACGATTGGGCAGTTTTATTAATTAAAAAAGATAAAGCTTATGTTGATAGTCAATCTTCTGAAGATATGGCGATTCAAAAAGGAACTCCATCTACAATTGGTACCGATAGTCCATACAGAAATCGTTCTGTAGAAGAAAATTTAGGATTATTCGAAAGAATGAAAAACGGTGAATTTGAGGCTGGAACTCATATTCTTCGTGCAAAAATAGACATGAAATCAACCAATATGTTGATGCGCGATCCTATTATGTACAGGATTTTACACAGACATCATCATAGAACTGGTGATGACTGGAAAATATATCCAATGTATGATTGGGCGCATGGACAAAGTGATTATTTAGAAGGAATTTCACACTCCTTTTGTACACTTGAATTTTTGCCTCACCGCGAATTATACGATTGGTTTTTAGACCAGATTATTGATGAAAATCAGGTTCGTCCAAAGCAAAGAGAATTTGCAAGACGTAATTTATCACATACCGTTGTTAGTAAAAGAAAATTACAGCAACTAGTTAAAGAAAAGCATGTTAACGGTTGGGATGATCCTAGAATGTCAACAATTTCTGGGTTAAGAAGACGTGGTTATACAGCTGCTTCGTTACGTAATTTTGCCAATACAATTGGTATTGCAAAACGTGATAACTTAATAAATGTATCAGTTTTAGAATTTTGTATTCGTGAAGATTTAAACAAAATTGCACCTCGTGTAATGGCTGTTTTAGATCCTGTAAAATTGGTTATTACTAATTATCCTGAAGGAAAAGAGGAGTGGCTTGAAGCCGAAAATAATCAGGAAGATGAAAACGCAGGTTTCAGAAAAGTACCTTTTTCACGTGAATTATATATAGAAAGAGAAGACTTTCTTGAAGAAGCTCCAGCTAAGTTTTTCCGTTTGACTTTAGGAAAAGAAGTACGTCTTAAAAATGCATATATCATTAAAGGAGAAAGTATTATAAAAGATTCGGAAGGAAATATTACAGAAATTCATGTAACTTATGATACAGATTCTTTGAGCGGAAGCGGGACAGAATCAAGTCAAAGAAAAGTATCCGGAACATTGCATTGGGTTTCTATTTCACATGCAGTTGAAGCAGAAGTTCGTATGTACGATCGGTTGTTTACAGATGAAGCGCCGGACAGTTATAAAGAGAAAAATTTCTTAGATTTTGTAAATCCAAATTCATTAGAAATTATCACAGGATTTGTTGAACCAAGTTTAGCAACAGCTCAAAACGAAGATAAATTTCAGTTTCAACGTTTGGGTTATTTTACTGTTGATAAAGATTCAACTACTTCAAAATTAGTGTTTAACAAAACTGTTGGACTTAAAGATGCCTGGGAAGAAAAAGGTAAAAAAGAAGAAAACAGTATCAATAATTCTTTAAAAGAAATCAACAAATATTTTAAAGTTGAAACAAAACCGGAACGTATTGCAATTGAAAGTGCGATAGGAGCGAGCATTGCAACTATTTCTAGTTTTTCATTATTGCAAAATTCGTTAAAGAAGAATATCAACAATAATAAAGGTTCATTGTTGTTTGCTCAGTTTATTTTGAAATATTCAAACTGGAAATCTACAGATTTTGAAGAAGACGATATTAAAAAATTATATACAATGTCTCTTAGAAGTGAATCGACTTATGTGAGATCAAAAGCACTTTTGAATTTAAGAGATATTGAAGATTTAAATTTTAGAAATCAGTTTGAAGATGAAATTTTGAAATTATATTCAAATCCTCCAAAAAATGCTTCGGAGCGAGAAAATGAAATTCTTGCCGAGATGGTTAAAAAATAATATCATTATAATCTATTGAAAAGCGCTTTTTATAAGCGCTTTTTTTATTATTTGTATTTTCTATTGAAATTTAAAATTTTATAGTTTTAATAGATTAAAAGTGACCTTCATAAATTAATTTTAAGCTAATTTTTTAATTCTTCCACCTCATTAATCATCTTTTTAAAAATCATTAAACTGATGCCTTTATTTTAATTTTAGACCCCATTTTCTCTTGTTTTTCGGGTTGTTAACAAAGAATTGTTTATAACGTTGGATGTACATATTTTCGACTTAATTGTTGATTTTACTTTTTAATTTCAAATATTTCTAGAATTGCTAACATTTTTAATTATCAATTTAATTGATTGTATATTTATTATTCTTTGTTTTTATTTATTATTTACTAAAACTATAGTTATTTAAAATTTAATAGATAAATATAGTTAAAAGTGACTTCCATAAATTGATTTTAAGCTTGTTTTTTGCTTCTTCCATCTCATTAATCATCTTTTGAATTATTGTTTATTTTTGAGCTTATTTAAGTTTTACACGTTGTTTTTCTTAGTTTAACGGGTTATTAACATACAATTGTTTATAAAGTTGGTATTTTTATCCAAGGTCAAATCTAAAGTGTCAAATTTCGAATTTGACTTAAGAATCGAATCTGAGTTTTTCTAAAATTTAAAAAATGAATAATTTTTGGTTTTAGGGTTAATTCTAAATCTGAATTCTAGAGATTGGTTTTATGGTCAATTGTAATTGTGATTGTATTTTGATAATACTTATAGCGTAAAAGTATTTTTCAAGAGGTAGTTCATAATTTAAAAATTTCATGAAATTAATTTTATGGCTTATTTGAAATTTTGTCTTTCGTTTTGGCAGAAACAATTTTAATCCTTAAATTTTAATATTATGAAAATTCTATTTTTTACGCTATCGATTTTATTCGCAAACATTGCAATTTCTCAAACACACCAAATTACTAAACACAGTGGTGAAGAGCTGGATGTTAATTTTATAAAACTAGAAAATGATTTAGTTTATTATTCTTTGAACGGAAGTGCCGAAGAACATAAAATTAGCAAATATGCAGTTTCAAAAATTACCAATAAACAATCGAATCAAACCCAAAAAGTTTCTGATAAAGTTATAGTAGATTCAAAATCAGATTATAAATTCGTAACTGTTTTATCTCAAGACAAAACAATAGGTTTAAAACAAGTGGCTAATTTTTCCGGAGTCTCGACCAAGACAAAAGGGGAACCGCCAATTGCAAATAAAAACCAGACCGCTATGAGAATCAAAACACAATCAGCTTCAAACGGATATCCGTTTGTAAGTATTGTTGAAAAAGCAGATGGTAAATATGAAGCTGTGGCTTATATGTATTAAATTTAGTGTTAATATTTATTAAATTACGATTAATCAATAATTTGTAATTCAAAAAAAGACTACCTTTAGTAATCAATTAAATTTTAATATTATGTCAAAAAACGTAAATACAGTTGCAGCAATTTTAGCTGGTGCTGCAGTAGGAGCAGCAATCGGAATTTTATTTGCTCCGGATAAAGGATCAAAAACTCGTGCTAAACTTAAGGAAGGTTTAGATGATGCAAAACATAATTTACAAGATTCGCTTTCAGCTGGTTCTGAAGTGATACGTGAAAAATTTGCTAATGCTACGCAAAATCTTGATGGAACTTTTGATGATTTACTTTCAAATGTTAGCCATAAAACCGAAGAAGTAATTTCTTTTCTTGAGTCTAAATTATCTGATTTAAAATCACAAAACGCTAAAATTCAAAAATAATAATAATTCAACAAGGCATAAAACTTACTTATTCTATAGGTAAGTTTATGCCTTTTTTTAATAAATAAATAATTATGGCTTTTGAAGATTTAAAAGAAAACACTGAAAATATTCAGGATCAGGCTAAAGTTTATCTTGACAGTCATTTAGCATATTATAAACTCTGGGGTTTTAAAGTTGCTATGAAATCAACAACTTTAATTTTTAAGTTTACCCTCATTTTATTATGCTTTAGTATGGTTATGATTTTTGGATCTTTCGCTGCGGCATATGCTTTTGGATCTTTATTTGAAAGTAACGCACTTGGATTTTTGGCAGTAGGAGGGATCTATTTATTCTTTACAATTTTACTTTTCTTCTTAAAAGATAAAGTTGTTGAAGGTCCGATCCTGGAGAAATTTTCAGAAATCTTTTTTAATGACTAATTATGGAAAGTAAAAAATACGCATCGTACGCAGAAATCGAAAGAGATTTAGAAATTTTAAAACTAGAGAAGGAAATTAGTTATCATAAATTGGTTTTAAGTTTTCAGAAAACCAAAGAATCTATAACTCCGCAAAATATACTTGGAGGATTTTTTTCTTCCTTTACTGAATATTTTTCTCACTCATATGGACAAATTTTAAGATCAGTTTTGCCCATTGCAATTAACTGGTTTATCAATAAAAAAAGAGGCAATTAAGCCTCTTTTTCGTTTTGTATATTATTTTGTTTCCGGTTCTATGTCATCTTCATAACCGTGTTGTGGTTCAATAGGTTTTGGTTTTACGATTTTTTTATTGTTTTTCTTCATCATTTCACCAACTTGGTTTGATGCTGAGAACGATGCAACCATATTATTCAGCATATCACTTCCTGCTTGAGGAGAGTTTGGTAACAAGATTAGGTTAGAATTTGCATCAGCTCCAATTGCCTGCAATGTGTCATAATGTTGTGTAACTACAATTAATGCTGAAGCTTCTTGGGAATTGATTCCAACACTGTTCAAAACTTCAACACTTTCTACTAAACCTCTTGCAATTTCACGACGTTGATCTGCAATACCTTGTCCTTGTAAACGTTTACTTTCGGCTTCTGCTTTTGCTTTTGCAACGATTCTGATTCTTGAACTTTCGGCTTCAAATTCAGCAGCGGTTTTTTCTCTGTCGGCAGCGTTGATTCTGTTCATGGCATTTTTTACCTGAATGTCCGGATCAATATCAGTTACTAAAGTATTAATAATGTCATATCCGTAAGTGGTCATGGCTTCGTTCAATTCTCTTTTTACTGCAATGGCAATATCATCTTTTCTTTCAAAAACATCATCTAATTTTAGTTTAGGAACTTCGGCACGAACAACATCAAATACATAAGCTGTAATCTGATCGTGTGGATATTCAAGTTTATAAAAAGCATCATATACTTTTTCCTGAATAACTTTAAATTGAACTGAAACTTTCATTTTGATAAAAACGTTGTCTTTGGTTTTGGTTTCAATGATAACATCTAACTGTTGAATTTTTAGATTTACACGTCCGGCCAATCTGTCAACTAACGGAATTTTTAATTGTAATCCAGAATTTCTAACGCTGTGAAACTTCCCAAATCTTTCGATAATTACCGAAGATTGTTGTTTAACGGTAAAAAAGGAAGACATAAAAATGAAGAATCCTAAGACTAAAATGATAATTAATGCTGTGTTCATAATGATATTGTTTTAGTTTTTATGATCTGGTAAATTACGAATAATCTGCCAAATCCAATTTTTTAAACATAAAAAAACGCTAAGAACATTTTATTAATGTCATTAGCGTATAATTTAAAATTTAGATTTTTTTATTTTTACCATTAAGATATTAAGTTCATAAAGCTTGTCTTAATTTTTCTTAATCTCTTAATGGTGAAAATTTATTATAAAGTTGCTATTGCTTTCTGTATTCTCGAAATAGTTTCTTCTTTTCCGATGATTTCAACAATGTCAAATAGGTGAGGACCTTTAAGCGCTCCAACCAAGCTCAAACGGAAAGGCTGCATTACTTTACCCATTCCAATTTCATTTTTGGTTAACCAATCTTTTACAATACTTTCAATATTTGCCGAATCAAATCCATCTATATATTCAAGAGTCGAAATCAATTCCTGCATTAAAGCGGGAGTTTCTTCCTTCCAGTTTTTGCTTGCTTTTTCATCGTATGATGTTGGTGCCTGGAAAAAGAAATCAGTTAAATCCCAAAATTCAGAAACAAAATGAGCACGTTCTTTAATCAATGAAACGATTCTTGTAATATCAAATTTAGAAATGTCAACACCTTTTTCTACTAAAATAGGAGTGAAGTGTTTCGCTAAATCTGCATCATTTTGTTTGATTAAATGTTGGTGATTGAACCATTTGTTTTTCTCCGGATCAAATTTAGCTCCGGATTTATGAACTCTGTTCAGGTCAAAAGACTCAACTAATTCTTCTAAAGAAAATAATTCTTTATCAGTTCCATCATTCCAACCTAACAAAGCAAGGAAGTTTATAACTGCTTCAGGAAAAAATCCTTTCTCTCTGTAACCGGATGAAATTCCTTCTTCGGTTTTCCATTCTAATGGAAACACAGGAAACCCTAATTTATCACCATCTCTTTTTGATAATTTTCCGTTTCCAACCGGTTTTAAAATCAAAGGTAAATGTGCAAATTCCGGAGCATCCCAACCAAAAGCTCTGTATAATAAAACATGAAGTGGCATTGATGGCAACCATTCTTCACCACGAATTACGTGTGAAGTTTCCATTAAATGATCATCAACAATATTCGCTAAATGATACGTTGGCATTCCGTCACTTTTAAACAAAACTTTATCGTCAAGTAAACTAGTTTCAAATTTTACATCGCCACGAATAATATCTTTTAAGTGTAAAGTTTCATCAACAGGAGTTTTAAAACGAATCACATAATGTTCTCCATTTGCAATTCTTTTAGCAACTTCTTCAGCAGAAATTACAAGAGAAGTATCTAGCTTTTCACGAATGGTATGATTGTAAATAAATGTTTTTCCTTCTGCTTCTTGTTCTTTTCTCAAAGCATCAAGAGCTTCCGGAGTATCAAAAGCATAATATGCCCAACCGGAATTGATCAGTTGATCAGCATAAGTTTGATATAATTCCTTACGATCGCTTTGTCTGTATGGACCAAATTTTTCATTCTTACCAACAGCTTCTTCAGGAGCAATTCCTAACCATTCTAATGCTTCCATAATATAAGCTTCGGCACCTGGAACAAAACGAGTCTGATCTGTATCTTCAATTCTTAAATAAAAAACACCATTGTTTTTTTTGGCAAATAAATAATTAAATAGGGCAGTACGAACTCCGCCAATATGTAAAGGTCCTGTTGGACTTGGTGCAAAACGCACACGAACTTGCTTTGACATTTGTTTAAATTTTGATGCAAAGATACGATATTAGTCAAAAGTCAAAAGTCGAAAGTCTGAAAGGTTTTACGTTAGGGATATAACTTTTGACTTTCGACTTTTGACTTTCAAACTTATGGTTATAATTACTACTTTTATGTGTTATAAATAAAAGAGAATCACATTGAAAACAACATCTGCGATATATCAAAAGTTAGAAGCATTTATAAAGAAATATTATACCAATGAATTAATAAAAGGAGCGCTTCTTTTTATTGGATTTGGATTATTATATTTTCTGTTCACACTTTTTATAGAGTACTTTCTTTGGTTAAAACCATTAGGGAGAACCTTTTTGTTTTGTTTGTTTATTGGAGTAGAGGTTTTCCTTTTGTTTCGCTTTATCTTATTTCCAATTTTTAAGTTGTTCAAACTTCAAAAAGGAATTGATTATAATCAAGCTTCTAAAATTATTGGTAATCATTTTACAGAAGTAAGTGATAAACTAACTAACTTTTTACAATTGTCGGCTTCTGAGAATTCAGCGGAAAATTCGGAATTGATGTTGGCTTCGATTGAACAAAAAGCAAATTCATTGCAACCAATTCCGTTTGGGAATGCCATCAATTTTAAAACTAATAAAAAGTTTTTACCCTTAGCAATTATTCCGATTTTGCTTTTCGCCGTGTTTTACATTTCAGGAAATAGCAATATTATTTCTCAAAGTTTAAATAGAGTAGTGCATTTTAATGCAATATTTTTACCACCGGCTCCTTTCAAATTTGTGGTTCTAAATCCGAATTTGCAAACAGAACAAAATAAAGATTTCGTTATCAAGATGGAATCTGTTGGAAACATAGTTCCGGAAAATGTAATGATTCATATTGGTAACGAAAGTTATTTTATGGAATCATCCCAACCAGGAAAGTTTGAATTCAAGATTGAAAAACCAGTAGAAAATGTTTCGTTTTCTTTTGAAGGAAATTCAGTTTCATCTCAGGATTATGAGTTGAAAGTAATCACAGTTCCATCAATTGCGAACTTCGAAATGGTGTTGAATTTTCCATCTTATCTAAAAAAGAAATCAGAAACTATTCAAGGAACCGGAAATGCAATTGTACCAGAAGGAACTTTGGTGACTTGGAAAATGAATACACAATCGACTCAAGAGATAGTTTGGAAAGATGAAAACGGAACTTTTAAGTTCAATAAAGCCGAAAATGAGTTTAAATTGGCTAAAAATATCAGTCAAAATACAGAATATCAAATTCTTACCTCGAATAATAAGGTCAAAAACTACGAAAAACTAGATTATCAGCTGTCAGTGATTAAAGATCAGCATCCAACAATCAATGTTTCACCTGCACCTGATAGTTTAAAGTTGGATAAAAATTATGTTTTGGGTAGGTTGGGAGATGACTACGGTTTGTCTAAATTACAAGTTGTTTACTACGAACATAACAAACCTAATACTGCCAAGCGTGGAACCATTCCTGTTAAGTCTGGAGTGTTCGATCAGTTTGTTTTTAATTTTCCAAGTAATCTTGCCGTGCAGGAAGGAGTATCTTATGAATATTATTTTGAGGTTTTTGATAATGATGCACCTCATGGTTTTAAAAGTACAAAGTCTTCTGTTTTTTCTGATCGTGTTTCGACAACAGATGAAGTTCATGATATGGAATTGCAACAGCAAAATGAGAACATCAACAGTTTAGAAAAGTCTTTGAAGAATCAAACGAAACAATTTTCTGAGATGGATAAGATTCAGAAAGCCGGAAAAGAGAAAGATAATTTAGAGTTCAAAGACCAACAGAAAGTAAATGATTTTATCAAACGTCAGAAACAACAAGACGAAATGATGAAACAATTTGCTGAGAAAATGAATAAGAACTTAGATAAGTTTCAGTCTGAAAAGAAAGATAAAACTGCTGATGATTTGCAAAAGCGTTTAGACAATGCAGAGAAAGATTTAGAAAAGAATCAGAAGTTAATGGACGAATTGAAGAACTTAAATGATAAATTAAATAGTGAAGATTTGTTTGATAAGATGGAAAAATTCAAACAGATCAGTAAGAACCAATCTCGTAATCTTGAACAATTGGTTGAACTTACAAAACGTTTTTATGTCTCTAAGAAAGCAGAACAGGTTGCCGATAAATTAAAGAAGTTAGCAGACCAACAAGAGCAGCTTTCGAATAAAGAAAAAGAAAACACTCAGGACAAACAAGAAGATATCAATAAAGCATTTGATAAAATTCAGGAAGATTTAAAAGATTTGAAAGAGGAAAACAAGACTTTAAAATCTCCATTAGACATTCCGTCTGATGCTTCAAAAGAGAAAGATTTGAAAGAGGATTTGAAGAAAGCTTCTGAAGAATTAAGCAAAAAGAATTCTTCTTCGGCTAAGCCAAAACAAAAAAGTGCTGCTAAGAAAATGAAGAGTATGGCAGAGCAAATGGATTCTAGTATGGAGGGTGGAGAACAGGAACAATTAGAAGAAGATGTTGCAATGCTTCGCCAGGTATTAGATAATCTTTTGGCATATTCATTATCTCAAGAAGATGTGATGAAACAATTTAAATCTATGAAATTGGGTTCTTCTGCTTTTACAAAAAACATCAAAGTTCAGCAGAATTTAAAACAACAGTTTAAACACGTTGATGATAGTTTGTTTGCATTGTCTTTACGTAACCCGAAAGTGGCTGAAGATGTAACTAAGGAAATAGGAAATGTGCAATACAATATAGATAAAGCTATTGAAACTTTAAGCGATGTTCAGATTCCTAAAGGAGTTTCACATCAACAATATGCGGTTTCATCTGCCAATAAATTAGCTGATTTTTTAAGTGATTTATTAAACAACATGCAGATGTCGATGTCTAAACCGGGATCAGGAAAACCAAAACCGGGAGATGGACAAGGAATGCAATTGCCGGATATTATTCAAAAGCAAAAAGGTTTGGCTGACAAGATGAAAGAAGGAATGAAAACCGGCGATAAACCGGGAGACAAACCAGGCGATAAATCCGGAGAAGGTCAGCAAGGAAAATCTGGAGAAGGAAAACAAGGTCAGGGAAAAGACGGCAAAGGAAAAAACGGAGATGGCAAAAATGGTCAGGGTAGTAAAAGTGGTGAAAAAGGAAATGATGGAAAAGACGGAAATGATGGAGAAGGAGATGCAGAAGCAATTATGGAAATCTACAAAGAACAAGTAAAACTTCGTGAAGCTTTACAAAAGGAGTTAGCAAAACAAGGATTAGATTCTCAAGGTAAATCTGTAATTGATCAAATGAAAGCTTCTGAAAAGCAACTTTTAAATAAAGGTTTTAAGAATGAGAACTTGCAACGTATTCTTAATATTCAACAAGAATTATTAAAATTAAACAATGCAGTTCAGCAACAAGGACAAGATACAAAGAGACAATCTGAAACTAATAAAGCAGAATTTTCTAATAGAACGAATGCGTTGCCAAGCTCGTTATTGGATTATTTAAACAGTGTAGAGATATTAAACAGACAATCACTACCTTTGCGCTCGAATTTTAATCAAAAGGTTCAAGAATATTTTAATACAAAATGATCAATTTTAATTACGAAACAGACTTTGCTTTAGAGAACGAACAGACCTTTGCAGATTGGTTAAGTGCTGTAATAGTTTCTGAAAGTAAAAACGAAGGAGAGATAAATTATATTTTTTGTGATGATGAATACCTTCATAAGATAAATGTAGAATATCTTAATCATGATACTCTTACTGATATTATCAGTTTTGATTACACAGTTGGTAACGAACTAAACGGAGATATTTTTGTTTCTGTAGAAAGAGTAGAAGATAACGCTAAGGATTTTAATGTTTCTTTTGGAGAAGAATTAAAACGTGTTCTTGCTCACGGTATATTACATTACTGTGGATATAAAGATAAATCAGATAAAGACGCAGATTTAATGCGTTCAAAAGAAGATGAAAAAATCGCAATGTTTCACGTGGAACAGTAATTAGAAAATAAATTCCAAAGTTTTTAAATTCAAATTCCAATTGTTCCACGTGAAACAAGTAATGGCTTTATTTAAAGTAAAAGTTTGACGTTTCACACGGAACGTTTGCCCAAAGTTTTAATCTAAAATTTTAAGCTTATCCGATATCAATGTTTCACGTGGAACATGAATGATTTGATTTATAATTTTTAGAGAGTGATAAATGTTTCACGTGGAACAAGAAGGATTGTTCTGAAGGATTTAATTTGAAATATAGATCAAGTTTGATTTTAGTCTGTTCCACGTGGATCAGATTGAGTGAGGAATTCGAAATTTTAGATATTTAAGTTTTAATGTAGTGCTGTTCCACGTGGAACAGTGTGTGTTTAAATTTGGAATTTGGAATTTCAAAAATTTAAATATTGCGCGTTAGCGCCGTTCCACGTGGAACAAAAAATAAGTATAAAGTTAATTCTGAGAACTGACTTAAACGGTTTCCGGAGAATAATAAAACAAAATGTTTTTAGAAGAATACGATGTTATTGTAGTTGGTGCAGGTCATGCCGGATCTGAAGCCGCGGCAGCGGCCGCAAATTTGGGATCAAAAACGTTATTGGTTACAATGAGCCTGCAGAACATTGCACAGATGTCTTGCAATCCAGCGATGGGAGGAATTGCAAAAGGACAAATTGTGCGTGAGATTGATGCGCTTGGTGGATACTCAGGAATTGTTTCTGACCGAACTGCAATTCAATTTAAGATGTTGAATAAATCAAAAGGACCTGCAATGTGGTCTCCAAGAGTTCAAAGTGATCGAATGCGTTTTGCTGAAGAATGGAGAATGATGTTGGAGGGAACTCCAAATTTGGATTTCTACCAAGAGATGGTAAAAGGTTTGATTATTGAGAACGGAAAAATAAAAGGTATTAAAACTTCGTTGGGAGTTGAGATTCGATCTAAGTCGGTTGTTTTGACAAACGGAACTTTTTTGAATGGTTTGATTCATATTGGAGAAAAACAATTCGGTGGAGGAAGAGCTGGTGAAAGTGCAGCGACCGGAATTACCGAAGATTTAGTAAAAGTAGGATTTGAATCAGGAAGAATGAAAACTGGAACGCCGCCACGAGTTGACGGACGTTCTTTGGACTATTCTAAAATGAACGAGGAAAAGGGAGATGCAAAGCCGGATAAGTTTTCTTATTCTGATTTGACAACTCCTTTGACGCATCAAAGATCTTGTCACATGACGTACACGTCATTGGATGTTCACGATATTTTGAGAGAAGGTTTTGATCGCTCGCCAATGTTCAACGGAAGAATCAAAAGTCTTGGCCCAAGATATTGCCCTTCTATAGAAGATAAGATAAATCGTTTTGCTGATAAAGAACGTCACCAATTATTTGTTGAGCCGGAAGGTTGGAATACTTGTGAGGTTTATGTAAACGGATTTTCAACTTCGCTTCCGGAGGATATTCAATTTAAAGCGTTGCGTTCTGTTGTTGGATTTGAGAAGGTGAAATTTTTCCGTCCAGGTTACGCGATTGAATATGATTATTTCCCGCCAACACAATTGAAGCATACTTTGGAAACGAAGTTAGTTGAAGGTTTATATTTTGCCGGACAGATAAATGGAACGACGGGATATGAAGAAGCGGCTTCGCAAGGTTTGATGGCTGGAATAAATGCGCATTTAAAAGTACACGAAAAAGCGCCGTTAATTTTGAAACGTGACGAAGCATATATCGGAGTTTTAATTGATGACTTAATTACGAAAGGAACGGAAGAACCATATCGTATGTTTACGTCAAGAGCAGAGTATAGAACATTGTTGCGTCAGGATAATGCCGATTTTAGATTAACGCCAATGTCTCACGAAATTGGTTTGGCTTCTGAAGCTCGTTTACGCCGAATGGAAAAGAAATTAAATGAATCTGAAAAGATGGTGGCTTTCTTTAAAGAAACAAGTGTTTCGGTTGCAGAAACAAATCCAATTTTAGAAGCGAAAGAAACTGCTCCAATTACACAAGGTGATAAAATGTTTAAAGTTTTCTCTCGTCCGCAAATTGATTTGGAGGATATGATGAAATTCGAAAAGGTAAAGGAATATATAGAAGCTAATGATGTTGATCAGGAGATTTTGGAACAAGCCGAAATTCAGGTCAAATATTCTGGTTATATTGAAAAGGAAAGAAACAACGCTGATAAACTAACTCGTTTAGAAGATGTAAAAATTCCTGAAAGTTTCGATTACAATAAAATTAAATCAATGTCAATTGAAGCAAAACAAAAATTAAGCAAGATTCGTCCTGTAACAATTTCGCAAGCTTCAAGAATAAGCGGAGTGTCACCAAGTGATATTTCCGTATTGTTGATTTATATGGGAAGGTAAAAAGTTTTCAGTCTCAGTTTTCACTTATCAGTGAATGCTGAATACTGAGACTGTTTGTTAAATTGTTCCACGTGAAACTATTTTAATTTTTATTTCTAATACAAGAATAGGCTGTATTGTGTTTCACGTGAAACAGATTATGTTTTATCTTTTTTGATATTCTAAAATATGTTCCACGTGAAACTAATTTGATATAGTTTGTCATTCCGAGGAACGAGGAATCTCCGCAAGTAACTCCTCAATCAATGGAAACCAATCTTTGTCGAATTTGATACGGAGATTCCTCGTTCCTAGGAATGACAAAATGCTAAAACCTAAAATTTCCTAAACATGAAAATTATTGAAAAAGGAATTTTATCTGAAGAGGAAAAAGAAGTTTTACGTGAATTATGGAATAACGAATATCCGGCAAGATTGATTTGTAAAACTGCTGAAGATTTTGATTTGTATTTAAATGGACTTTCAAATACAAAACATTATTTGTTGCTTGATGATTCAAATAAAATTAATGGCTGGGCATTTACTTTTTTAAGAGATGGAGAAGATTGGTTTGCGATAATTTTGGATAACCAAATTCAGGGAAGAGGAAATGGAACTCTTTTGATCAATGAAATAAAAAAGAATAATACTATTTTGAATGGTTGGGTAATTGATCATGAAAATGACGTAAAACAAAATAATGAATTTTATAAATCTCCAATGGCATTTTAATTGAAGAACGGTTTTATAATTTGTTCAGAAATAAGAATTGAAAATGAAAAAATGTCGGGTGTAAAAATAAATTGGAGACGCTAAAGAAAAATATAAACATAAAAAAAATAAACCCTAAAAGTGGAATTTCCGCTTTTAGGGTTTGCTATGAAATTAAACCAAAATACCTATAATTTAAAGATGGACGTTTTAAACAAAAAACATTTTCTTACTGTAAAAGACCATTCTGTATCTAAAGAAATTTTCGACTTGTATCATGACGAAACTTTAGACATGTTGATTACATCTCCGCAACCTGATTTGCAAAATCTGGGAAGATATTATGAAAGCGAAGATTATATTTCGCACACTGATAACAAACGATCGTTGTTTGAAAAAGCATATCACTTTGTGAAAAATATCGCTTTAAAAAATAAACTGAATTTAATAAATGGCGAGCAATCTAAAAAAGGAAGAATTTTAGACATTGGTGCCGGAACCGGAGATTTTTTATTGACGGCAAAAAATAACGGTTGGGAAACTGTTGGAGTAGAACCAAGTGAAAGAGCAAAAAATATTGCGATCCAAAAAGGAATTTCATTTGTAAATGAAATTGGCGATCTTGGAAATAATTCTTTTGACGTAATTACAATGTGGCACGTTTTAGAACACGTTCCAAATTTAGAATTACAAATTCAGGAATTGAAGCGTTTATTAAAACCAACTGGAACATTAATTGTTGCGGTTCCAAATTTTAAATCGTACGATGCAAAACATTACGATAAATTTTGGGCGGCTTATGATGTGCCAATTCACTTTTGGCATTTCTCAAAAAAAGCCATTCAGTCACTTTTTGAAAAAGTAGATATGAAATTGGAAAAAGTACTTCCGATGAAATTTGATTCTTTTTATGTGAGTTTATTATCTGAAAAATATAAAACCGGAAAAATGAATTACATCAGCGCTTTTTTCATTGGTTTAAAATCAAATTTAAAAGCAAGCAGTTCAAAAGAGTATTCGTCGCACATTTACGTGATAAAAAACAAGTAAAACGCAATTTAAGCGCATTTAAAGCGTTTTCTTTACATAAGTGAAGACTTATTATATCTATTTTGAGATAGTGTTTCTAATAAAAGCTATTAAAGCCAGTTTTGATAGCGTTGAATTATTGACATTTTTCTTTCTATAAATAAAAACAATATCATAAAATTCTAGCATTTTTTAAACTTTATGTTGATGCTATTTATTTTTTTATATTTTTGTCTTCTATACATTAAAAAATTAGAAATTTAAAAAATGAAAAAAGCATTAGTAATTATCGCACTTTCAATTTTGGTTGTTTCATGTGGTAAAACAGCAGAAGTTAAGGAAGTAAAAACAGCTTACGTAGATACTTCAGTTTTAATGAAAGAGTATACTGAAGCAAAAGATCTTGAAGCAAAATACAAAGGACAGGCAGAAGAAAAGGGAAGACAATTACAAGCTGAAATTGCGCGCTTTAAACAAGATGCTGCTAGTTTTCAAAGTCAGGCACAGGCAAACGGACAAGCATGGGCACAACAAAGAGGAGCTGAGTTACAAAAAAGAGAACAACAGTTGGGTTATGCTCAACAAGCTTTGTCTCAACAATTGCAACAAGAAAGTGGTGTTGAAATGGATTCTCTAGTAAGCGGAGTTAAAAAATTCATCAAGGATTACGGTAAGAAAAACGGTTACTCTTATATTTACGGTACTGGGGATGCTGCTTCAATTTTATACGCAGAAGAGAAATTTGATATCACAAAAGATATTATTAAAGCTTTGAACGATAAATATAAAGCTGAGCCTAAAACAGACAAACCAGCTGTAAAAGAAGGAGAAGCTGTTAAAAAATAATACCAAACAAACTAATTAAATTTAAAAACCTAAATCTGTAAGATTTAGGTTTTTTCTTTTATAAAATGCGATACTTTTAGTTTTTCAATACAAGCCCAATGCAAAACGTTACAGAAGCAGCTGCTTACACCTTACAATTCATCAATCAAACGCAAAAATCGATATTCCTGACCGGTAAAGCAGGAACCGGAAAAACTACGCTTTTGCGCGAAATTATTGCTACAACGCATAAAAGCACGGTAGTTGTGGCGCCAACCGGAATCGCAGCGCTAAATGCAGGCGGAGTTACAATACATTCAATGTTTCAATTGCCATTTTCGGCCTTTATTCCTTCGTATGAAGAAGCTTCTCAGTTTACTGAAACCGTCAAGTTTGAGAATAAGGAAACCTTACGCCGACATTTTAAAATGAACAATGTCAAGCGTAATGTGATCAAAAATATGGAACTTTTGATTATTGATGAAGTGAGTATGTTACGCGCTGATTTACTGGATGCTATCGATTTTATGATGCAGACGGTTCGTAGAAATTCCAAACCTTTTGGAGGAGTACAGGTACTTTTTATTGGGGATTTATTGCAGCTTCCGCCAGTAATCAGGGACGAAGAATGGAGAACTTTACGTAATTATTACAAAGGAAAATTCTTTTTTCATTCGCACGTAATGCAGCAATATCCGCCCTTATACATTGAATTATCTAAGATTTATCGCCAAACCGATGATTCATTTATTTCGGTTTTAAACAATCTTCGAAACAATCAGATTACACCGGAAGATATCCAGATATTAAACCAATATGTGAAACCGGATTTTGATTTAAAAAACAATCCGGGATATATCACATTAACCACGCATAATGCTAAAGCTGATTCGATTAACGAGCAGGCAATTGGTGATTTAGCAGGAAATGAATTCTCGTATCAGCCGTTTATTGTGGGTGATTTTCCTGAAAAAATATTTCCTGTAGAAGAAAATCTAAAACTAAAAATTGGCGCTCAGGTTATGTTTGTCAAAAACGACGCATCATTTGAAAAGCGTTATTTTAACGGAAAAATGGGCGTTGTAAAATCCCTTTCGCCAGAAGAAATCTTTATAAATTTCCCTGAAGAGAATAAAACCATTGAAGTTGAAAAATACGAGTGGAAAAATATCCGCTACAAAGTAAATGAGCTTACAAAAGAGATTGAAGAAGAAGTTTTGGGCACATTTGCGCATTATCCGCTAAAATTAGCATGGGCAATTACCGTGCATAAAAGTCAGGGATTAACTTTTGAAAAAGCTGCGCTCGATGTATCGCAAGTTTTTTTGCCAGGACAGGCATATGTTGCATTATCACGTTTAACTTCCTTAAACGGGCTTATTTTGCTATCTCCGTTGCAAATGAATGGTATTTCTAACGATCAGGATGTAATGGATTATGCTTTGAACAAAGCGACTGAAGAAGTTTTAAAACATTCCTTGCATTTTGAAACAAAGAATTTTATTCATAACTATTTGATTAACAGTTTTAATTGGACTGATTTAGCTCAGGAATGGCGCAATCATCGTTTTAGTTACAATGAAAATGCTGCTAATTCTGAAAAAGCCAAACATTCGGTTTGGGCGCATAAACGTTTAGAAACAATATATGCGTTAATAGATCCTTCGCAGAAATTCGTGAATCAGCTTAATAAAATTTTTAATAAGGAAACCGTCGATTTATTCTTTGTTCAGGAAAGGGTAGTGGCGGCTTATGATTATTTTTTCAAGCCAATGGACAAATTGGTGACTGACCTTTTGATTAAAATGGCCGAAATTCAGAAGTTTAAAAAAGTAAAGGAGTTTTATGAAGAGCTGGCTTTTCTGGATGATTTGCAAACCAAAGCTGTTTTGCGCTTAATGAAGGCAAAATTGCTAATAGAAATTGTCGTGGCAGGAGAAACCATCTGTAAAGAGAAATTAACCTCTACAGCGATTAAAAACTACAAATTAGACAAGGTTGCCAAGATTCGCGAGGATTTTAATATGACGAATACTGATATTTTTAAATCAGAGGAACCCGTGGTGCGTTATACGGCGAGAAAACTGGACAAAAACGAACCTAAAACGGCTAAGAAAACAACAGTAGAAGAAACGCATGATTTATGGCTCGAAAAAAATTCGATTCAGGATATTGCAAGAATCAGAAAACTTACGGTGCCAACTATTGAAATGCACTTTGTTAAACTAATTCAGGCTAAAAAAGTAGCCATTTCAGATATCTTGCCTTATGATAAAATTCTGGCACTTCGTGACGCTTTTGAGTTTTATCAGGAAGAATCTTTGAACGGTTTAAAAGAAAAACATGGCGATACTTTTACCTGGG
Organism: Flavobacterium psychroterrae; assembly: GCF_018380615.1. Lineage (GTDB taxonomy): Bacteria > Bacteroidota > Bacteroidia > Flavobacteriales > Flavobacteriaceae > Flavobacterium > Flavobacterium psychroterrae. The sequence goes on from NZ_JAGYVZ010000003.1 coordinate 366,160, forward strand.
ATGAACTTAAAATGTTCAAAGCCAGTATAAATTAATTTTAGATTTTGTAATTTAGAATATTCAATTTGAAATTATTTATTTAAAACATTATGTAAAATACAAGTCATGAGAAAATTAATTTATATCACATTCATACTTTTTTTCCTTCATTACAACGCTTTTAGTCAGGACTTAAAGCCGGAATATCAAAAGTTTATTAAAAGCTTTATTGACAATGTAAAAAACGGAAAAAAGGAGGCAGTTGCCAGCATTATTAAATATCCTTTTGCAAGAGATTATCCAATTCCGACAATTAAAAACAAGGCTGAATTTATTAAAAGATACGATCAGATTTTTGATGCAACTCTTAAGAATAAAATCATAAAATCGAATCCCGCAAAAGATTGGTCAGAAGTGGGTTGGCGCGGCATTATGCTGAATCAGGGAGATATTTGGATTGATACTGACGGGAAGTTGATGTCTATAAATTATCAATCTCAGTTTGAAAAGAATTTAAAAGACAAATTAATTGCAGGCGAAAAAGGGAAATTAAATTCTGCTATAGCTAAATTTAAAGAGCCTGTGAGTATTTTAGAAACCTCAAAATTCAGAATTAGAATTGATGATTTAGGAAATAATAATTACAGATATGCTTCGTGGTCTTTAAAACAATCCATGAGTGAAAAGCCTGATCTTATTATAACTAACGGGAAATTTATACAAGATGGAACCGGCGGAAATCATAGTTTTGAATTCAAAAAAGGAAATTATATCTATACTTGTGATATCATAGTTCTTGGCGAAAAAGATTCGCCAGCTGCTAGATTAATTATTACTCAAAATGGAAAAGAAATTCTCAATCAGGATGCTAAAATTGTTCCACGTTAAATAAAAAATCCTATTCGATAAGAATAGGATTTTTTGTTTTATTACTCAGATTTAACTTTATCCAGTTTCTTCTGTTGTTCTATTTTTTTGAGTTTAAGTTTTTGAATTTCAAGATCTTTCTCTTTTAATTTGATTTGTTGTTTTTGCAAGTCTTCAGGAGAAATCGAACTTGAATTTATTTTTGATCCAAGTTTTTGATTAGCAGTTTCTAACTTGTCAATTTTTTTGTTTGTAGTGTCAAGATCATTCTGTGAGTTTTTAAGATCACGTTGATGTTTTTCTACTTTCTTTTGTTCTTTTTTTAATTGAGATTGATCGTCTTCCAGTTTTCTACGATAATCATCGGTTGATTTTTGAGCTTCTTTGTCGGCTTTTTTCTGTAATATTTGTTGAGAAGTATCGCTCGTGGCTGATTGTTGAGCGAAAAACGAATTTGAATTCAGAATAAATAATAAGGCAAAAAATAATTTTAGTGTGTTCTTCATCGCATTTTGTTCTTTAAATTGAGATAACAAAAATAGATGTGAAGAAGAATATAAAAGGTCAGATAAAGTCTTTTTATGGATAAAATAAGGTATAAAAAAACCTATTCAAGTGAATAGGTTTTTATTGATGCTTAGTAATATTATAATTTTTCTATCAGAATCCAGGCATCTGGATTTTCACCTTTTTGTATTTCTTTTTGAGCAAGTTCTGCCTCGCGCATTGTCGTGTAACTACCATATAAAACAGGAAATAAACCATGTTTGTTTTCACCAAGCATTCTTGCTTTATAACCGTCTTTAATTAATTGATTATACGCTTTTCGTGCATTTTGTTCACTTCTAAATGCCCCAGCCATAATATGATAAGGCATCGCTTTTTCTTCAACAGCTTTTACTTTTGCCGAATCAATTGAAAGTGTTACAGCAGGTAATGGATTTTGAATCAAAAATGTGGCTTCTTGTATCTTGTTTTGTACTTTTTTCTGTACTTCACTTTCTACAATAAGCGTTTTTGTTTCAATTTGATTTTTGTACAAAGGATATCCAATACTTCCTGTAATTCCTAATCCAAGAACAAAAATTGCTGCATATTTTAAGAATGAATTTGATGATTTTGCATCTTCTTCAAATAAAGCAATTGGTTCTCTGTCCTCGATTTTCTGAATTTTTTTCTCAAAAAGTTCTTTTTTCACAAGTGGAGAAACAAACGGACTTAATCCGTAAGAACTCGTTAGGAAATTGGTTTGATCGTTAGGTGTAAAGATTATATTTTGTTCAGAGTTATAACGTATTTCTCCGATATTTTTTAGACTTATAACGCCATTTTCTTCTAAGGTTTTCTTCCAGCTTAAAACTTCAAAAGCAATAGTACTTACAGCAAAACCGTAAGATGTTTTTTCTGCATTTGCAATATGATTTGCCAATAACCCGTCATTGTTTTTCAAGTGGCTATTAAAAGAGATCATTTTTTTGGGTGGAAAAAACGAATTAGTGCTTTCATTCAGCTGAGCCGATTGAATTTCGGTTAAAAATGCTCCAAATCCTGGAACCGTTACACACTGATAACGATACAATAACTGTGCTATGTAAGTTTCGATTTTCATAGTAACAAAGTTAGGCAAGGAATATAGTTATCAAAATTTTATTCACAATTTTTATTAACAATTCGAATAAATTTACAGAATGTTTATTTTCAATTAGTTACAAATATATTTCTTTTTAGTTAATTTGAGCTAATATATTTATTAATATTTTTTTAAGAAGAATTTACTTCTAATTTATATCTTTGCCGATCTTAATTCAGCTTAAGATCTATTTTTTCACCATATTTTTCGACGCCATTTAATTCTATTTATATTCATGTCAGATCAAGATTTATTTTATTTATTAGCCTTATTAAAAGTGGATGGAGTAGGAGATATAATGGCAAAAAAGCTGCTAACTCATTGCGGTAATGCTGAAGCAATTTTTAAAACAAAAATAAATCAAATTGCTGCCATTGATGGAGTTGGCAGTGTTTTATTGAAGAATTTTAAAGATAAATCTGTTTTCGAAAAAGCGAATAAAGAACTTGAATTTATCAAAGCAAATAATATAAAAGTTTCCTTTTTTCAGGACGAAAATTATCCGGAAAGATTGAAGCATTGTATCGATTCCCCCGTCCTGATTTTCTCTATCGGAAATATAAATTTAAAAAGCAAAAAAATAATAAGTATTGTGGGAACACGCCAGATTACATCCTACGGAATGGAATTTTGTAAAAAACTTATAGAAGATTTAGCACCGCTTGATCCTGTAATTGTGAGTGGTTTTGCTTATGGTGTTGATATTGTAGCACACCAATTAGCGATTGATTATAACCTTCAAACCATTGGAGTTTTGGCACATGGTTTAAACCAAATTTATCCAAAAACGCATAAGAAATATGTGGCTAAAATGGAGGAAAACGGGGGATTTATTACTGAATTTTGGAGTTCTTCTAATCCGGATAAAGAAAATTTTGTACGCCGAAACCGCATTGTTGCCGGCATGACCGAAGCGACAATTGTAATTGAATCTGCAGATAAAGGAGGTTCATTGATTACGGCAAACCTTGCCAATGATTATAACAGGGATGTTTTTGCCGTTCCCGGACGAGTTACTGATAAATACAGTCAGGGTTGTAATAATTTGATTAAAACACAAAAAGCAAACGTTTTGACAAGCGCTGCAGATTTAGTTTATATTCTCAATTGGGATATCGAAAACAAAGTAAAACCTATTCAGAAAATGTTATTTGTAGAGCTGGGTCCGGAAGAACAAAAGGTGTATGATTTTCTCTTAAAAAATGGCAAAGAATTACTGGATACCATTGCGCTTAAATGTGATTTTCCTATTTATAAAATCTCGGGATTGTTATTGAATATGGAACTTAAAGGATTAATCAGACCGCTTCCGGGGAAATTGTTTGAGGCGATTTAGAATAAAAATATGCCACGAATTACACTAATTTGCAAAAATTAATTCGCGAAAATTATTGTAATTCGTGGCAACTTATCTATTTTCCGAAACCAAGAACTTCTCGAACTTTAGCCAAAACGCCGTCAGCAACAACTGAAGCTTTTGCTGCGCCTTTTTTTAATAAAGCATCAACTTCTTCAAGGTTATTGATGTAGTAATTGTATTTTTCTCTTTCGGTTTTAAATTTTTCGGTAATCAATTCAAACAAAGCTTGTTTGGCGTGACCATAACCGTAGTTTCCGCCCAAATAATTCGCTCTCATTTCGGCGATTTGAGTTTCAGTTGCTAACAAAGAATAAATTGCAAAAGCGTTACAAGTATCCGGATTTTTAGGTTCTTCAAGCGGTGTGCTATCAGTTTCAATGCTCATTACCTGCTTACGAAGTGTTTTATCGTCAAGGAAAATATTGATAATATTATTCGCAGATTTACTCATTTTTCCACCGTTTGTGCCGGGAATCAACATACTGTCTTCTTGAATTTTAGCTTCAGGAATTACAAAAGTTTCACCCATTTGGTGGTTAAAACGTGAAGCGACATCACGGGTAATTTCTAAATGCTGCAATTGATCTTTTCCAACAGGAACAAATTCAGCATCATACAATAAAATATCTGCCGCCATTAACATCGGATAAGTAAAAAGTCCGGCGTTAACATCGTCTAAACGATCTGCTTTGTCTTTGAAAGAATGCGCTAAAGTCAAACGTTGGAACGGAAAAAAGCAACTTAAATACCAGGTTAATTCCGTTGTTTGAACGACATCAGATTGTCTGTAAAAAGTAACTTTATCAGGATTCAAACCACAAGCAAGCCAAGCAGCTGCAGTACTATAAGTATTTTCTCTTAATGTTTTGCCATCTTTAATTTGCGTAATCGAATGTAAATCAGCAATAAACAAAAAAGATTCATTTGCAGGATTATTTGATAACTCGATTGCGGGAATAATTGCTCCCAATAAATTGCCTAAGTGTGGCGTTCCAGTACTCTGAACACCAGTAAGTATTTTTGCCATTCTAGTTTTTCTTATTTCTAAACGCAAAGTTCGTTTTTTTACAGCAAAGTGTGTAATTTTTTAATTGTAAATGTTTTTTCAGGCAATGCATAATTTTTAACGCAAAGTTCGCAAAGTTTTTTCGCAGAGTTTTCTAAGTTTTTTAGGAAGTTTTTTTGAAGTTCACTTAGCTTGATTTTATAAATTATTGACAACTCTTCTGATTCCATTTTTTAAGAGTACTTCATTGAAGTTTATAAGTAATCCTAGTTTATAATTTCCAAGTTTTAAATAAGTTAAGGTTTGAGCTAAGTGCTTTATAGAAAGTGATTCTACACTTTTTATTTCAATTATCAATTTATTTTCTACTAGAATATCAATGCGATATCCACAATCTAATTGAACTTCTTCAAAATTTAGAGGCATTGCTTTTTCTTTTTCAACAAGTAGTCCACTTTGTTTAATTTTGTAAAACAAACATTCTTGATAAGCATTTTCTAATAACCCAGGTCCTAGAACTTTATGTATTTCTATTGCAAATCCAATTATAATCGTTGATATTTCATTTTCTGTCATAAATATAAAAAATTACAAATTTAATAATTATTTTCTTATAATATTATTTGGTAATACAGTTTTTAAAACTTTATCTATCGACACAACTTTGTGAACTTATTGTCGGCAATTATACATTTAGATATTTTCTTCTTTCCTTTGCGAAAAAACTTAGCGAACTCCGCGTTAAAAAACTCATGATTCATCCTTCCAATAAAATTATTTTTGTAAAATTCACTTCTGTTTTCTTACATTTGGAACCATGAAAGGATTAAAGATTATTTTTTGGGTTTTATGGCGTATATGGTTCTATATTTTAATGGCCATTCCGATATTGATTATGCTGCCGTTTTTACTGATTTCAATTATCTCGGAAAGCGGATATCCCTATTTCTTTAAAATGGCCCGCATTTGGGCTAAATTTATCCTTTTCGGGATGGGTTTCTATTATAAAGTCGAACGCCAACAAAAGTTAATCAAAAACACCAGCTATATGATTGTGGCAAATCACACTTCAATGACAGATATTATGCTGATGTTGGCTGTGGTTCGTAATCCTTTTGTATTTGTTGGGAAAAAAGAACTCTCGAAGATTCCCTTGTTTGGTTTTTTCTATAAACGAACTTGTATTTTAGTAGACAGGAATTCTTCAAGAAGTAAAAATGAAGTTTTTAAGATGGCACAAGACAGATTACATCAAGGACTTAGCATTTGTATTTTTCCTGAAGGCGGAGTTCCTGATGATGAAACAATTTTGCTGGATGAGTTCAAAGATGGTGCTTTTCGTTTGGCGATCGATCATCAAATTCCAATTGTACCAATAGTATTTGCCGATAATAAAGAAAGATTTTCATATACTTTTTTAAGCGGAAGTCCTGGTAAAATGCGAATAAAAATCCTGCCGTTTATAGAAACAAAAGGATTAACGATCGAAAATAGAAAATCTCTGCGTGATGAAGTTAGACAATTGGTTTACAGAGGATTGCTAGAATTTAAAAAGAAGAAGAATCAAAATATATAAAATTATAAAACCCGACAACTTATTAAAGCTGTCGGGTTTTCTTTTGAATTAAAATTCCCCAGTTTATATTCAAAAAATACTATCGATGTATGATTTTTTCTGAAATAAAACGCAATACCTTCTTTAATCTCAATTTGGTTTTCCTACGATTTTTACTGTACAACACTTCTATCTTCTCTTTCATGGCTAAAAATATTTATGGTTGATAATAAAGAGTTTATATTAAAACTCAAGTTAATGTCATAATAGTATAGAGAGCTAAAAATTAAAAAGGTTGCGTGAATAGTTAAAAATTTTTAAAAAAGAATAAAAAACCCGTTAGCACCAAAAAACTAACGGATTTTTATCGAACAAACAACCAAATTTATTCTAAAAAAAACCTTCGAAATGCCGTATTTATAATACCAACAAATCTCTTGTCTTCTTAGTAGATGATGATATTTAGAAATGGTTGCGTCATGTTTATCATTATTTTAAATAAAAAAACCCGAAGATTGGACTGCACCCAAAAGTTTAGACGAATTTATAATTAAATTTGATAATAATGAGCTCGATATTGTATCGGGCTCATTCCTTTTAGATTAAGTTTTATTCGATCATTATTATAATAGTCTATATATTC
>NZ_JAGYVZ010000040.1 GCF_018380615.1 Flavobacterium psychroterrae
TGCAGAATCTTTTAATGCGAAAATTAAAGCATTTAGATCTCAATTTAGAGGAGTTAGAAATGTAGATTTCTTCTTATTCAGATTATCTAATCTTTTTGCTTAATCCCCAACTTTTGCACCTGATCCGCAAAAACGCCCCTAAATTTTGATATAATACTTTTATTTTTGCATTGAAAGATTCTGCCAAAGCGTTGGTCCTTCTGTTGTCAAAATAATTCAATATGGTCTGATAATAATTTATAATTGCGCGAGAGATTGTACTTCTGTTATCAAAATAGTTCAATATGGTTTGATAATGATCATTATTGTTCTTGATATTGTATTGAAAGACTTAATTTACTGTAACTGAAATACTTTCTCAGCTATTAAAAACTTTACAATTTTCTGCTTTATTAAATGAAGTAAGAAAAAATAGAAACAGAGGTAATTATATATATGCATAATGTTTAATTTTATAAACGGCCTGAGTAATTAGAACTCAAGCTGTTTATAATTTTACTTTTTTAATTTCCAGATTATTTCTTATTGATTAAACTTTTAGAGAGAAATAATTTAATAGAATAATAAGTATATATTTCGTTTCTTGTAGACTTTAGTTGCCGCAATTACTTACCCCCTCCTGAGGCTCCATTAGAAAGCAGCTGCATAATTACATCTAAGTTCATACTTCCACTCTTTTGGCTTGGCGGGTAATCCTTAAACGATTGTACAAACTGACCTGCAATCACCTGCGCGGGAACTAATGTCCAGAGTTTCTCTGCCGCCCATCTTCTGTACATATCAGATTCGAATGGAGCTTTCTCAAAAGGATCCTGACGCAAATTAACCACCAACGGTACATTCATACCAGTACGCTTACCAGTGAAAAGATTACCATCTATCCAATTAAATTCTATCTTCCAGTTCTCATAACGAAGCGCATTAAGGTTTCCGTTGTCATCAAAATAGAATATTTCCTTGCGAGGACTTTCTTTCTCCTGACCCTTAAAATAAGGGAGAAAGTTATAACCGTCTAAGTGATTCTTAAAGGTTTTATCACCAGCTTTAAATCCCGTCAATAATTCTTCTTTAACATTAGGTTTACCAGCAGCTGCCAAAAAAGTGGGCATCCAGTCTTCATGAGACATAATCTCATTGACAATAGTATTAGGTTTAATTGTACCTGGCCATCTTACTACACATGGAACTCTAAAACCTCCTTCAAACGTTGTCCCTTTTTCTCCTTTAAAAGGAACCATCCCTCCATCAGGCCAAGAAAACATTTCGGCTCCGTTATCACTGGTAAAAACTAAAATCGTATTTTCTGCAATGCCCAGATCATCAAGTTTCTTGAGAATTTCGCCAACATTATAGTCAAGTTCCATCATACCGTCTGCAAAGAGACCAAAACCACTTTTATTTGCCCACTTTGGCGAAAGATGTGTCCAGACATGCATTCTTGTAGTGTTGTGCCATAGAAAAAATGGTTTATTCGCTTTTACTGATCGATCTATAAAATCAAGCGAACGCGGCAGCAGTTCTTCCTCTGCAGTTTCCATACGTTTCTTAGTCAAAGGTCCGGTATCTTTAATTGTCTGTTTCCCTACTTTTCCAAAACGAGGATCAACTGTTGGATCATCTTTTTCAACAGCCTTACAGTCTAATACCCCGCGTGGCCCAAATTTAGCATGGAAAGCAGGGTCTTTAGGATAATCAGGATCTTCAGGTTCCTCTTCAGAATTTAGATGATATAGATTTCCAAAGAACTCATCAAAACCGTGCACGGTTGGCAAAAATTCATTTCGGTCACCCAAATGATTTTTACCAACTTGAGCTGTTGCATAACCCTGCGTTTTAAGCAAATCTGCAATAGTGGGATCTCCAACTTGAACGCCTTGTTTTGCACCAGGCAGACCTACTTTTAATAGCCCGGTTCTAAAGGGTGATTGCCCAAGAATAAGTGCAGCACGCCCTGCTGTGCAGGATTGCTGTCCGTAATAATCAGTAAACAATGCCCCTTCACTTGCAATGAGATCAATATTTGGAGTACGGCCTCCCATCATACCTCTGTGATAAGCGCTTATATTCCAGATTCCGACATCATCAGCCACGATGACAATAATGTTGGGTTTACCTGGGTTTTTTGAATTATTCTTTTTTGATTGCTGCCCTTGAGCAATAAAAGAAACTGTAATAAATAAAAGCGCTAAAATTTGTGTTTTTTTCATTTTTTTGATTTGTTTCGTTCATAATTTAAGTACTCATTTTAATTTAAGCGAAAATTTTTCTCATCGCCTTCTTTTACCTGATGCACCTGCTTTGGCAGATTGTATATTAGTACTTTGTTGACGATTAACCGCCTGTGGAGCATTAGCTTTGCTTGCATTCGCAGGAAGGGATGTTGTATTTGTTGCACGATTATTCGTTTGCGTACTGGTGGTTCTATTAGCGTTTGATGGAAGCGACGATGCATTTGAAGGCAAAGTTGTTGGCTTTTGATAATTATTTCCCTGATAAGTTCCTTTATAATTCCCACTTTTATTATATTGGTTTACCGTTACAGAAGTGCTTCGGTATGAACTGGAATAATGAGCATAATTAGGGCTGTGAATAATAAGTGTGTTTTGATAATAAGCATGATGATGGTACACATTATTATAATACATACTGAAATAAATAGGCGCCCATGGATGAAAATACGGCGGATAAAATCCATAATAATAAGGCGGATTGTACGGCACATAAACCGGAGAATACAAATACACAATTACCGGACTTGATTCAACTACGACCACTTGTGGCGACGCAGCAACCGGATTAGTGCCTACATACGCCGGATTTAGAGTAGCAGCTGCTGTTGCTGTTGCCGCTGGTTCTACTATATAATTTTTTCCGTATAATGCTTCGTCGCCTACTATCTGTAGGGTAACTTTTTTATTAGTATCTTTTGCTACCAGAATTACGGCTAAATCCTGTGTTTCAGTTTTACTAACCGCATCCTGAAGTATAAAGGTGTATGAATCTTTTTCTTTTTTGGTTACTACTTTGATAAAATCGATTTTTTTATCATTATCCAAATCGAGATTATTTATTCCTTGTTTTTCGGAATTTAAGGAAGCTTCAAAATCTTCTATCGTTTTTGATTTCTGAAAGAGATGCAATACAGCGTAAAGATCCAGATTATCTCCTGGCAATCCCAGTGCTTTTGGTTCTGAATTTTCTTGCGCGTAAATAGGCAGACTTAATAAACTCATTACAAAAACTGCTGTTGTAAAAATGAAGTTTTTCATGTTTTCAGTATTAAAAAATTATAAGAAGGATGTTTAAAGGTTGCCTTCGCCCTGATCTACTGCATTCTTTTTGCGTTCAAATGATTTTATAATCGTTGGTAAAAAATTATTAAAGATTGCTTTAAGCTGAATGGCATTTACCATTTTATTGGTAGGTTCTCGGGGCATAATTTCATTGGCATAAGCCGCTTCAATTTGTATATTTTCCATCATTGCAAACCCTATACCTAAACTGGCCCTGTTTCTATCAAATAAATCCGGACCACTTACAAGGCTTTTAGTTTTAAAAAAAAGTTCATCTGAAGCAAAAAGGTAAATGGCTTTTGACTTCATTCCAAGAGTTGTGATTGGGCAGACTGCTTTAATCTGAAGCCTAAATCTTTCTACAGCTTCTAAATAATGATCATCATTCTCAATATGCCTGTCTTCAATTCGCCCCCTGAGATTTACTTTAATTTGCGGAGACTTTACCAGATTGTAAGTTGCCTGAAACGCTGTTCTAAATTCAGGAGCTTTTCTTTGATTGAGTTCCGGTACATTTTGATTTGAATAATAGGCGTAAAAGACAGAGACTTTCCATCTTTCCGAAGGATAATAATGTGCCCAGCCTCTTATATAAAACTGCGTTATATTGTGAAAAATATCGCTGTTTTCCGGAGTACTGCTTGTTACATAACCTGCATCAAGTTGTAATACCCATTTTTGGCTCAAATCTTTTGTAAAGTCATATTCGTTCCAAAACTGATTGAGTTTATCGGTTTGTGCGTGTATCTGACTATTGCCAATTATCAGAAGTATATAATAAATCTTATAATTAAAAATTCTCCCTACCTTAAAATGGTTTCTTTTTTCCAAATGCATATGAAGCAGTTATTAACGGACTCTTGGTAAACCCATTTAAAGTAGCCTTGTCTTTTTTCTTTCTGTACCTCGACATTAAAGTATAATCCTGGATAAAAAAGACTTAGATGCAAATTTTCAATAGCTTTATATAAACTAAAAAATCCCAACTCGTCACTTTCCCTTCCATATTATTTCTACAATCACTGGAATTCAATTACTTTATGAATTTTGAGAATAAAAAGTGACAGCTTTCTATAAGCCATCACTTTTTGTATGTTTAATTCAACTTAGTCTTGTCTATTTCATCAATAAATGGTATTGAGTCCTGAATTTCACCTCTTATTGTAGTTTGAAGATAAATTTCTAACTGTATAAACTTGGCTGCATTAGTCGCTCCAATAACTTTTTTAGCCTTTTCATATGTCTTGTCATAAAGTTTCTCTACTTCAAGATTATTTTTAAGGTTTGCTTTTGTTAATTGATCCGCATCTGCATCAGTCAAGGTTGCATATTTAGCTGCATATTCATCAATAATCTGAATTTTTTTCTGGCCCAGAACTTTACGTTCGGCTTCATAACTGTCGTAAACAGGCTGAAAAGCCTTTGTCTGTGCCGGACTTAAAGCCATATAGACATTAACCAGATCTGTTTTTGATTTTCCGTAAGAACTTTGAATAATAGCGAGTTCATCTTTAGAAGAAGATTGCGCATTTAAACTCACTGATAAAGTCAGGACTAAAAGGATAAGTAATTTTTTCATGATTTTATTTTTAAGGGTTATATTGATAATTTGTTTAATTTTTAAAATTGAAACTCAATACGGCACCAAGTCCAAATTGTTAAGTAGAAACATAATCTGTTACGCCAACAATACCAATATAAGTCCAATAATAGCTGTTCCCTACAGCTGCCGCCATGGATTGCAGATAAGCATTCAGGTTGATGGAAACTGCCGAGTTGGTTTTGATTTTTACGCCTCCTTTAATTTCCCAAGCAAAATAGGTCCCGCTGCCGCTTTGTGGTGTTTCAAGAATTGCAATTCCAGCTCCTGCTCCCAGATATGGTAAAGCTTTTTGGGTATTGCCTCCAAAATAATGTGCATAATCCATTAAAATATAATTAATTGCACCTTTATCATCTCCTGTGTTAACTTGGGTTTTATTACTTGCATATAAAGGCAATTTGGTGTCGAGTCTTTGGTATTTCAATTCAGCAGAATTATTCTCTGACAAAAAATATTCAATACCTGCACCGTATTCAAAGCCTTCTTCTACATAACCGTAAGAATTGTTATATTCGACTTTATCAGAAAAAGTATAACCTCCATATAAGTTTAGAGTTATAGATCCTGCGTCTTGTGCTTTTACCGATATTACCACCAGTAAAGTAAAAATTAATAAAATGTATTTCATGATTTGTTTGATTTCTTAAATTATTTGATATTTTTCACATAGTATGATTCCTCATTTAGCAAGAATAGTTTTAAATACTTTTTTAAAAATGAAACCCAAATTTTATCACCGGACCAGATGTATCTACATTATATAAAAAGTAATCAGCTCCGTTTCCTGTGTCATAGTCTAAGGATATTATACGATAACCTCCCTTAATCTCGAATAATTTTGAAAATCGATATCCTGCATAAGCTTGCATCTGCCAGGCAAATTGTGAACCTATTCCAAATCCGCCTATTTCTCCTCGAACAGTATAAATAAACTTTTTACCTGGCGTATTTTTAAAAACGGCAATCAGCATTGGATCAATCCACGTTTTCGTTGTTTCTTTTTTAATATTAGTTGTCCCTCCGCCAATATTATTTCGATTAATATCAAGCTCTAGCTTAATAGAATTTAAAAGTCCACCAACACCTACTTCCAGCCATGGTTTGACTTTATATAAACCAGCCAATTCCCAACCTAACTGTTTTGCTGTTAAGTCACCACTGCTAATCAAAGCGTTGCCTTTTACGGCTTGTCCGATGTCCATATAGAGAAGATCAGAATTTAAGCTCCATTTTTCGTTTGAAGCTTCAAAATATAACATCGCCCCAAATTGTAAATTATCAAAAATCTGATTTGACTTTACATCCACATCCATTTCAGGCAAATTTCCAAGTGCTGTTTTTCCACTCATATTAGGAAACATGACATATGGCTCGACATAATACGACCATCCTTGCTTAACCAAAAACTCCTGTGCCATCAGCTGTAATGAAGAAAAACTCAGTAAGACTATCAGTATTGAATATTTTATTTTCATTAGTTTGACGTTTAGTTAAAATTCATTTACTTTTTTGCTTCTGATTAAATTCCAAAACGATACTGTAATCCTGTCAGGAACTGCTCCCGGCTGCCCAAAAAACATATTCAGCCCTTAGCATAACTATTTTATCCAGATAAACTTGTCCAAAGAATACACGCCGGAAAGCAGAAGTAGTATTAATAAGTGTTTTTTACGCTCACAGGATTAAATTTGATGATCTTAGAATTGACTTTTCAGATTTCATTGTTTTTTATATATCTCAATATTTCTTTTTCTAATTCAGTAAAAAGATGTTCGTACTCTACTTTATATTCTGCATTCTCCTGAATTTTTTCTTTGCATTTCTCTATGTATATCTTACTGGTACAATAATCATTACACATGATCCTAAAATCATCATCGGCTAAATATAAAATTCTAATTGAATCTTTATGTTCAGCGAATTTTTCAGTATTTAAAGCTTCTGGTATAACCATAATCAGTTTTAACAGGTTAAATAATTATTTAATTAAATGATTATAATTCATTCATCAGAAAGTAGTAAAATGAGGGAATTAGAAATGTTAATATTTTGTGAAGTAAAACTATACAAATAAAGGCCTAAAATTACCCGTTTAACGTTATTAACCGTTAAATCAAATAGTTATAATTAAAAATAAATTATAGACATGATTATTACATTGTTAAAAAAGACTACATTTAGATGATTTTTATAAGAAAAATCAATTACAAATCCTTGTCATAATTCACCATGAAGGAATGAATACAACAATAGTATTTTCTGAAGCAGAAATTTGTCTGGAACTAAAACAGGTCTTAAATTTTCCTGCGCTTAAAAATTCTCCCACTATTACCAAATTCCTGAACTATATTGTTTCTGAAACTATTAGTAAAAGAGAGCAATTCATTAAAGAATATACAATTGCAATTAATGTATTAGACAGAAATCCTAATTTTAATTCTTATAATAATGCCGTAGTGCGAATTCATGCCGGAAGATTAAGAAGAATACTTAATGAATATTATTTAACTGATGGTATTAATGATACTCTTGTTATTTCCATGCCAAAAGGAGGGTATGTTCCTGAATTTAAAGAAGTTGAAAAAATAAAAAATACTATTTTAGATTCTGCTTTTTTACCAAACGAAAATCCAAATCCTATTGTTGCTATATTTCCTTTTAAAACAAGCTCAGACAGGACTGATATTGATTTGTTTGCTACGGGAATAAATGAAGAACTTACCGCTGAACTTTCAAGATTTCAGGATATTACAGTGATAGGATATTATTCTTCAGAAATGATAATGAGAATAAAACAAAATTTTTTAGAAGCAGGCAGGCTCGTTGGCGCTGACTACATAATAAGTGGAAGTATTCGTCATAACGAAAGAAAAATACGTGTTCGGGTCAATCTTTTAATTACAGCTACGGGCGAAGTAATGATGACCAAATCTATAGAAAAAGAAATTCTAATGGATTTATTTGATATGCAGGATGAAATTATACAAACTGTTATTTGCGCTATTGGAGGTTATTACGGTTATATTTTTCAGGAAATGACAAAAGCATCCCCTTCTAAAGTATCTAAAAACATAGCGGTATGGAAAGGTATTCATAACTACTATCAATATCAAAGATCTTATTCTGTGGATAATTATAAATTGGCTCTTTTTACTTTGCGATTAGCGGTGAAAAAAAATCCCGAGAATGCTGTTTCCTGGGCAATGTTGGGCGAATTATATCTCAATGGCGTTGGATTAGCAATAAAAGAGATAAAAAGACCTGTCGAGGAAGGCTATCAATGTTGTATGAAATCTTTGAAAATTGATCCACTTTGTCAACAGGGCTGGCATACGCTAACACTTTATTATCTCTTTAAAAAAGATAAAGAAGCTTGTTACAATACTGCGAAAGAATGTATTAAACTAAATCAAAATTGTTCTGTTTTAGTTTCTGGTGCTTCTTTAATGGTTATTTGCGCCGGTTATTTTGAAGAAGGTTTTTTAATAATGGAGAAAGCTATAAAACTCAATCCTTATTATCCCTGGTGGATTAATTGCGGTTTTTGTTTTTATTATTTGCATAAAAAAGATTATGCAAGTGCCAATTATTGGGCAAACAAAATTGAAGCAGAAGAAACATTTTGGGATCCCTTACTAAAAGCTACTACACTCTCTTATTTAAATCAACAAATTCCAGCCAAAAAACAATTGATAAAACTCTTAAAACTAGAACCTGAAACGTCGACACAAATTAGAAATATGTTAGCGACAATATTACTATCCGAAGAACTTATTGACCAGATTATTGCCGGGCTTAGTATTACAGGTTTATATCCCAACAAAAAATAAGGGTAGTTTCGAAAAAAATCTCTTATTAACCCTCCAGTTTTTTAATTTATTTACTTTTTACTTATTAAAATAAGATTCTTTCACTTCACTTAACTCAATCTTTATCTCTCAATTGTTTTAAAATTAACCATGGAAATATTACGTTGATACATTATTTGCCACAAAAATTTAATTTGCATTTTTCTTCAATTTCGTTTCATGCGATTAAACAAGTTTTTTTAGTTATGTAATATAAATTTTATTTTTTATTTTGAATAAATTATAAGCTACTTAGTTAATTTAAACAAGTTAAATGTGTTTTTATTAAAAAATGCTTAACGAATCGATATTTGAAATTTGAGGCAGAATCGTCACACATCGCTTTTTGTAAAAATAAAAACTCAGTTTGATAAGACCTGTTGATTTTGCATTGAATTCCAACTGGAACAAAATTTCAGGTACAGTAAATGCCTCTAAATCCATAATAATTTACTCCATGAAGAATCATAAAATTACTTTACCTAACATTGCTAAAGTATTATTAACAGGCTATGTAGAAACGGCATCTACTGATTTTATTACGAATAATTGCTGATTTTGAGATAGCTTCAACTACTATCCTTCTTTGCGAAACTCTATTGATTTTTTAGCAATATTACCAAATTGTAATTCTGTCTTTCTTTGGCAAAAACATTTTATCGCCTGGTTGTACATTAAATGCTTCGTAAAAAGGTGTAGTATTCATTAAAGGACCATTAACACGCCAATTTGGTGGAGAATGTGGATTGTTGTTAATCCACAAACGCAGGAACTCGTCTTTCATTTTTACTCTCCATATTTTAGCTATGGATATAAAAAAGCGCTGGTCTGGGGTAAAACCGTCAATTTTTGTATTGCCTTGCCCTTCTTTAGTCATTTTAAAAGCATCATAGGCAACTGCTATTCCCGCAATATCTGCTGTATTTTCGCCTACTGTCATTGCGCCATTAACGTGTAGATCGCCTAAAACGGTATAGGTACTGTACAAATTAACAACCTGTTGTATTCTTGACTTAAACTTTGCATAATCCTCTTTTGTCCACCAGTTTTTTAAGTTGCCATCCTTATCATATTGAGCACCTTGATCATCAAATGTATGGGTGATTTCGTGACCTATAACCATACCTATGCCTCCATAGTTAAGTGCATCATCTGCATTATTATCAAAATATGGGGGCTGTAGAATACCAGCAGGAAAAACAATTTCATTTGCAGAAGGATTATTATATGCCGTAACTGTTGGAACTGTAGTATACCATTCTGATTTATCGACCGGTTTGCCCAATTTTGCCAATTGAAATTGATAAGCTGTTGTAGCGGCCGAAACCATATTTTCAAAATAGGTCTCTCTGGCTATATGTACATTACTATAGTCTTTCCATTTGTCTGGATATCCTATTTTCTTGGTCATGGCAAACAATTTTTCTTTAGCTTTTTGTTTGGTACTTTGACTCATCCATTCCAATTTATCAATTCTTTTGGCATACGCTTTTTGCAAATTATTCACGAGGACTAACATACGTTTCTTAGCATCTTGTGAAAAATATTTCTTCACATACAATTGACCCAACGCTTCGCCTAAGTAATTATCAACAATATTAGCCATTTTTTCGCCACGTGATTTTTGAATAGCTTGACCAGAAAGCACTTTGGTATACTCAAATGATGCATCTACAAAAGGTTTACTTAAATCATCTGCATATCTTTCTAGAGAATTTGCTTTAAGATAAATTTTCCAATTATTAATGGGAATGGTTTTTAAAAGCTTATTAAGGGCATCATAATAGGCAGGTTGGCCTACATTAATGAAATCGGTTTGAGCATCTAAATTATTTAAAAAAGTATTCCAGTCTATATTGGGATGTTTTTTTATAAGATCTGTCACAGTCATTTTATTATAATTTGCCTGAACATCCCTAAGTTCAACTTTTGTTTTATGCGAAACGGCGAGTTGTTTATCAATATCGTAAACCAAATTAGCATTCTTTTTAGCCTCTTTTGCATTGCTGCCGGTTTGTTGAAATAATGTAGCAAGGTATTTTTTGTACGATTCCTGTATAGCAACAGTTGATGAATCTGATTTGAAATAATAGTCCCTGTCAGGCAAACCGATACCTGTTTGATAGATTTGGGCAATGTTCATACTGCTGTTTTTATCATCGGGTGACACTCCAAAACCTATAATAGAGGAATTGCCTACTTTTACTTCATTAACTACAAAATTCATTAAGGACGGTAAATCGTTAATGGCTTCAATTTTGGCAAGCAGGGGCTTGATAGGTGTATAACCGCGTTTATCAATTGTTACCGTATCCATACCTGATGCATAAAAATCTCCTACCTTTTGGGCTATACTTCCTTTTGAATTTTTTCTTTGCGAAATACTGTCCAATATTCCCTGCAGGCGCATTCGTTGCGGATAATTCATAAACATATAGGCACCAACTCCCGCTTGAGATGGAGGTATTGCTACAGAATCATACCATTTGCCATTTACATATTTAAAAAAATCATTACCAGGTCGCAATGTAGAATCTATTCCGGTGATAGCGATATTTTTTTTTTCCTGATGTTTTGAACACGCAGTAAAAGCTAAGAATGCAATGAAGAGCATTAATGAATTTTTCATAATCTGGACTATTTCTATTAAAATGAACTGAAAAACCTTTGAAGGCAGATTTTAAGAATGATATTCTTGCTAGAGTTAATTTTAGCAGAACAATATACGAATTCAGTTTTTAATTCTAAAGTTTTTGTTAGAATTACTACTTATAAAACTCAGAATTATAAGCCTTCATTTATTGTTAATGTGTTAATTCAGCATAACGTTTTAGAACTAAGGTAGCTTTTAAACTAAATTAATCCAGTTAAATTACTCAAATAACTGATAAAAAGAGAGTTACAATAGATGCCATGTATTATGAATTATTAAAATTAAGCGCAAAGTTGAGTATTATGAGAGATTGGGATAAGCACTGATAAGAATATTTAACAGTTTTTATTAGAAATAACAAAATAGCATTTCTTATTTCACGATGCGAAAAACACCAATTCTAATTGCTTTTTTGAAATTAGCGTTTTAATTAAAAATATAGTAAGTACACCCGTTGGGTGTAACTAATAAAACTTCAATTAAACACATATTCCCGATAGCTATCGCGACTATGTGTTTAAAAATAATTACACCCCAACGGGTAAGCAATGAATTACGATGCAGATGCGAAGTCTGTTGAAAAAGTAAGTTCTTTATTAGCCTCAATTTCAGTTTTTAGCGAATCAATTTTATAATTCGCAAAACCATAAGCATCTGAACCTGTTAGTAAACGAAGCGGCGGCTCGGGATTTTGAGTAACTTTTATAATTAAATCAGCTACTTTTTCCGGATCGCCCAATTGTTTACCAGGAATATCGTTTTGATGCGCATTTACACCTTCACGAATACTGGTATACTCTTCAATAGGATTTTTCGAAGCAATTAAAGATGAGCTATTTAAAAAATTTGTACGCACATAACCCGGTTCAATAAGAGTAACATTAATCCCGAAAGGTTTTACCTCTTGCGCAAGTGCTTCAGAAATACCTTCAACGGCAAATTTAGTTCCACAGTAAATTCCCCAGCCTGCTCCCGCAATTAATCCAAAAACAGACGAAAGATTGATAATATGACCCGATTTCGCAGCTCTCATATGAGGTAAAACAGCTCTGGTAACATTCAATAAACCAAATACATTTACATCAAAATTGGAACGAACTTCCGCATCAGAGCTTTCTTCTATTCCTCCAATTAAACCGTAACCGGCGTTATTAACAACAAAATCTATTGAACCAAAGTGTTCTATAGCAATACTTACTGCTTTTTTTACACTTTCTTCATCAATTAAATTCACCTGCAAAGGCAAGAACTGATCAGATGTATTGCCAACTGCCGTTTTAAGCGTTTCTTTGTTTCGGGCAGTAGCAACTACATTAAATCCTTGTACCAATAGTTGCTTCACCAAAACAAGACCTATTCCTTGTGAAGTTCCTGTAATAAACCATGTTTTATTTTCATTTTTCATATCTGTTTATTTTAAAATTTATAACTCATTTTCTTAATTATTTACTTTACAAAATAATAATCTGAATTATTCTCGTATGATGCTCTTATCTTCATAAGCCATTCGGGCAATTTCGTCTTTACGTTTAAAACTAACTCCTTTGTGTTTTTGGATATAGCTAATAATTTCTGTAGTTGCGGCAACCATTTGTGGAGTACCTCCAATACGATCATGAAAGCTTATTGACATCTGCCTGCGCTTTTTTTCAGATTCTTTATAAAGCTGATCAAATTCCAGTATAACCTGACGCACAAACTGATCTGCACTAAAATTTTTTCCTTCGATCAAAACAATATCGTTGCAGCGAATTGTGTATGGAACAACTGCAAAATCTTTTCCTTTTACCTTTAATAAAAATGGCTCGTCACGGCTTAAGTCGTCAATATGATACTTAAAACCAAGTTCCTGTAAAATTTCCAGAGTATTTGTACCACGTCTTAACCAATTTGCATTATAGCCAACAGGTTCAAAACCAGTTACTTTTTTAATAGCATCTGCTCCATCTTTGATGATTTTTTTTTCAGTTTCATAGGGCATAGAATATTGCGTTGCCCAATCCATTCCATGAGCGGCAGCTTCATGTCCTCTCGCTACAATTTCTTTGGCAAGATCCGGATTTTTTAATGCCGCTGATCCTACCATATGGGAGGTAACTTTTATTCCGAGTTTATCCCAATTGTCCAGCATTCTTGGAATTCCTTCTTTGTACCCGTACTGGTACCAACTATCACCAGGAAGATCAATAAATCCTTTTTGCATGTTTTGCGGAAATGGACTCTCTGCATTTACCGGCTGACCACCAGCTTCAAACTGCATAGATACAGATACAACCAAACGCGATCCGTCAGCCCACTTCGCATTCGGATTTGAATTTTTGAATGCTTTGTCTATTTCGAGATCACTTGCTGACAATATGTTTACAGGCAGCAAGCCAGCCAGACCCGCCAGACCTGCCTCTTTAATAAATGTTCTTCTGTCCTTCATCTTATTCTTATTTTATTTCAGTGCTTTTTCTATAATTAATGTTTCTTCGTACAAGGAAAATTTGGTTATCAGATTATTTTCCACTGTAATATGCATTGCCAAAGGCATCTTGAAATGTTTGCCCGTTTTCTTTACCGTTCGCTCTACAGTTCCAAATACCGCTACTTCGTTTCCACGCAATAAAAAAGATTGGGCTTCCAGTTTTTCGCTTCCATCAATAAAATAACTAAACAGGGTTTTGAATAATTCTGAAATTTCTTCCCGCTTAGAACGGTGTCCTGTCCACGGCATATATTTTGATTCGAAAATGTACCAGTCGACATTTTCTGACACCATCGAGGCAATTTTTTCGGGATTTTTGGCGCCAACATATCCAAAGAATTTATCTACAGTTTGTTTGGTATTGATTTCTACATCAGAATATACCTGTGCCTGTGTTGAAAAACTGAATAACAACAATATTGCTATTAATCTTAAAGTTTTCATTTTTAATTGCATTACTGTTTCCATAATTATCTTTTTAAATTTTTCGTTTATTTTACTTTGAAACTTAAAAGTGAAGCTGCATTGTAATTCCTGTAAAAAATATATTTTTTCCTGTTCCCGATGCTTTGATGTAATCTTCGGCCTGAAACCAGGTTGCTTCGAGCCTGAAATACAAATATTGATTGGGTTCCCAGACGATTTCACTTTCAAGCTGATTTCCAATTTTCTTTTCTGTTGTTGTATCTCCGGGATAAATCAGCGTTGTATTTGGCGCATAAATGCCATCGTTGCGGCTGTATCTCCAAAACATATCATAATCAATAATCCAATCGATGTTTTTGGCGATTTCAAAACTTAGTGAAGGATGAAAATCTATTAAATTCGAAGGTCCTATTACTGAAGCCAATCCAAAATAAGCACCTCTTGGAAAAAGCGGATTGAAAGTCTGCAAACTGTTATCGCCTATATTTTTGTCTCCGCTAATTACTTCGGCTTTAAAGCCAAATTCCGGACGAAACTTTACCTCGTTAAAACGATATCCTGCATTAATAGAAGCCGTCCACGCATTGATATTTTTTTCGGCTACATCACCAAACTGGTAAACCGCTTCGCCATCATAACGCCAGTTCCCTGTTTTTTCCCAAATACGCGTTCCTACCGAATGTCGTTTTTCTTTTCCCTCGGCATCATTAAATGCGGCATTTGCTCTTTGATAGCCCAAATAATAAACATCAATATTTTTTATGAACGGTATTTTATTAAAAACCAGATAACTTCCCCATAGCTGCCTGTCTTTATTTGATGCATCATCAAAAATACCATCGTGCGCAACCACATAATGACTGTAAAATAAATCGGCTGTAAAATCTTGTTTTGCTATCATCGCTTTTACCCCATCAAAAGATTGTCTGTTATTTGGCCCTTCTCTAACTGCGACTAAGCGCTGCGATCCGTAAGTAAGTTCCTGCCGGCCTGCTCTAAAAATCAGCCTTTTACTTCCTTCATTTATTATATTCAAATCAACAAAAGCCTGATGTACTTCTAGCGGATTTTGCTCCACAGGACTCGGATCAATTCTTCCGTCAGCCGTACTGCTTTGTAACTGAACAAAAGTTCTAAAATACTTTCCGGCATGAAAATCGGCATGAAACAAATATCTTCCTAAAACATAACCATCGTTATCCTGCGGACCGTCGCCCCAATTTTCATTTTTAGCATAGAAGTATTGAAACCGTATATCGCCTCCAAAACTGATATATGTTTTTTTTGAAGAAGAAAGAGGCAGGAATTTCATTGTTTTGTACCAATTATTAGTCACGGTATCATTTTCCAGAACACTGTAATTCTCATCAAACCGAAGTGATTTAAACTCCGGATACTGCTGTGCAAAACCATAAAATGAAAGCAATAAAACCAATAATAGGATCTTGTTTTTCATGTTTCAATTTTAAATTATTATCAGGTTGTTGAACATATTTAAACACATAGAAACATAGATTTAATTTTAAAAAAAGAGCGCAAAAAAGAAACTCGTTTCTTAACACATAGTTATGTTTGTTAATGCAAGTGAAACGGCTTTTTTGAGTTCAATAATACTATGTTTGTATGTGTTAAAAATAAATAATTACACCTAAGGGTTTATTTTTAACTACTTAGGGCCATTTTGCTTAATATCCTTGTACGCATTCGGCACATTGAAATTAAAATGAAGCCAGTTAAAAAGTTCGTATCCTTTATCAAATTCTTTCATCGTTACAGCAGCTATGGTTTCTTCTAATGTGAATCCTTTTTTTACGGCATTTTCGACATTGGTCTGCAAAGCGGTCACATAATCGATGGTATATTTAATTCCGGCTTTATTGGTAATGCGTCCGTGTCCCGGAACTACGATATCCTTATCAGAAATCATGTTGTAGATTTTGTTCAGGTTCTGAACCGGCTCTAAAAAATACCCGTCAAACAACCACGGAATAGTTGGGCTTTCGGCAATAAAAGGATTTCCTGCCCATAATACATTTCCCGAAGGTGATTTGAGATATACAAAAAGATCAGCGGGAGATTGTGCGGTTCCAACATTCATTATCTCAACAATATTGCCTTTTCCCATATCAACTTTCATGGTTTGGTTGATGGCTATTGTAATGTCTGCAGGACGGTAAACACTTTCTTCAATTCCTCTGCCTTTGCCAAAAAGCATAATCATAAACTGTTTGATATTATCGTAGTTTTTAGAAAGGTTTTCTTTGCAGAATTCGTTTTGAATCACAATGGTTTCTTTTGGAAGCAGGTAATTTCCAAAACAGTGATCGCCGTGATCGCTCGTATTTATCGCATAAACAATAGGTTTTGGCGTAACAGACCGTATCAATTTATAAAGCTGGTCATAAAGTCCTTTGCTTAGCATGGTTTCAATAAGCAAAACGCCTTTGTCGCCTACAATAAATCCTGCCGAAGTTGCCTGTGCAATACCTTTTGTAGTTTCGGTTTCGGTTGTACTTGGCGAGACTGCATATACATTGTCTGAAATTTTATGCAATTTTAAAGTCACTTTGTTAGCATCCCAAATGGGTACGTGATCCGGCATTGGAAATTGTGCATATACTATTGTATTGGAGAACATGCAACATATGATGACCGCTAATGCTGAAATTATTTTTTTAATTTTCATGATCTGAATTTTATATATTTTATTAATTAAATCTTTTCGAGTAATTAATTTTAACACCTATTTGAATGCTGATTTTTAAACTATTAGAAAGTTTTCACGCATATTAAGCAGATTTTTTTAATCTATTTAATCCTTTAATCTTTGGCTATTTTTAAAACATAGCTATGTGTGAGAAACTAGTTTCTTTTTAACTTCCTTTTACAAATCATAAAATCTATGTCTCTATGTGTTAAATATTTTTTTAAGAATTATATCGAATGGATTTATTTATGATTAAAGCTTTTTAGTATAGCCACCAAAGTATTTCACTGGCGACCAATCCGGAATTACCGGAGCAACTTCAGGATCAAGTGATTTAAAATCTCTAGCGCCGTAAACAATTTTACCGTTTACAATCGTTAAATCCGATTCTATATTTCGAACTTTATCATCTGAAATTGTAAAATAATCCTCTGATAAAATTGATAAATCAGCATACATTCCTTTTATCAATTTTCCTTTTTCTTTTTCTTCGCCCGAAAACCAAGCGCTTCCCGAAGTATATAATTGAAGTGCTGTGAATTTATCCAAAACCTGATCTTTTGGCCAAAACTGCAATCCACCTAAAGTTTTTCCTGTAATGAGCCAATGCAACGCCATCCACGGATTGTAGGTCGAGATTCGGGTAGCATCCGTTCCCATCCCGACAGGAATTCCCATTGCTAACATTTTTTTGATGGGAGGCAATTGTGTTTTTGGAGCGCCATACATTTTTTCATACAACTCGCCCTGAAAATACATTCTGAATTGAACTGCGATTCCGCCATTTAGCGCTTTCACTCTTTCCAATTCCTGAGGTGTAATGGTTTCGGCATGATCAAAAAACCAGCGCAATCCGTTAAATGGAATTTCCTTGTTTACTTTTTCAAAAACATTCAGCATTCTGTCAATTGATTCGCCGTAAGTAGCATGCAATCGAAACGGCCATTTGTTTTTTACAAGCAAACGAATAATGGGTTCCAGATCTTTTTCCATTTCATCAGAAAGGACAATTCTTGGTTCGAGAAAGTTTTCAAAATCTGCTGCTGAGGCCACAATATTTTCTCCGGCACCTTCTTCGGTGTAACCGTTTGCGACTAAAAGATTATCATTTTTATTAACAACAGTTTCGGCAACCCACTTTTCATAATCCTGAAGTTCTCTCCCTTTTTGCTGGGCAAAGAGATAATAGGAAATCCTCAAGTTCAGTTTACCTTGTTTGGCCAATTCCATCGAAGTCACATAATCTGCCGGAAAGTTTTGTGATCCGCCCGCTGCATCAATCACCGATGTTAATCCAAATCGGTTGAGTTCACGATTAAACTGAAGCGAACTGTTGATTCTTTCTTCGGGAGTCAGTTTTGTAGTTAATCCCAATGTGGTGTAAATGGCTTTTGGCGTTTCTTTTGCAAACATTAATCCGGTTAAATTTCCGTTTTTGTCTTGTTCCAGAACGCTGCCTTCGTAGTGGGTATCTTTGGTATAACCTAAAACTTCGATTCCTTTTTTGTTCAAAAATGCTTTACCATATAGATAGGTTATAAAGACAGGTTTGTCAGGGACTGCAGCATTTATTTCGTCAATCGTGGGCTGTCTTTTTTCTTCAAAACCAAATTCATTCCATCCTCCAATCACTTTAATCCAAACTCCGGGTGGTGTTCTGGCTGCTTGTTCTTTAAGCATTTCCATCGCTCTTTTTAAAGTTTTTACGCCATCCCAACGCAATTCTGAGTTGTAATTCAGTCCTTCGCGAATCACGTGAATATGACTGTCGTTTAAACCCGGAACTATTGTTTTGCCTTTTGCATCAATACTTTTAGTTGCTGTTGTTTTATAACTTTCTAAAATATTTTTTGAAGTTCCGGTTGCCAGAATAATGCCGTCTTTTACCGCAAGAGCCTGAACAAATTCGCCGGCTTTTTGCATGGTTGCAATTTTTCCGTTGTAGATAATCAGATCCGCTTTTTCCTGAGACTGTACCAACAGACCAAAGAAAAATAATAGTAATACAAATAGTTGTTTCATTCTTTCAGATTTAGTTGGTCTGTTTCTGTTACTTTATTTTGCAAGGAAAAAAGCCAGCAAATCTTTTTGTACCTGAGCTGTATTTTCCTGAACCAGCCAGTGTCCTGAACCTGCAATTTTTGATTCGGTTACATTTTCGGCAACTAATTTAGAATGTTCTTTTAGGAAAGCTGCCGCAAAATATTCTCCACCCATTGCCAGTAAAGGCATTTTAAGTTTTGTTTTTGCAAAAACCAGATTGTCTTTTCCGTCCTGCGGAAAATTCCCAAACCATTTAAAACTTGATTTTGCAGCATCTTTAACAGCGTAAGCTCTCACAAATTCAGCTGTTTCTTCTGCTGTAAAAGGATCTTTTACATGTCCTACCATTGGCCAGAAATTGGTCAAGAATTCTTTTTCTTTTCCTTTTACAATATCTCCTGAAGCGGGCCATGCAAAAAAGCCAAACCACCACGCTGAAGCCGAAACTTGTGACCAAACCGGTTCAATACCCGGAAGAAGAGCATCCATCAGGGCTAATTTTTTGACTTCACTGCCATATTGCGCTGCATAGGCATAAGCTACCATAAGCCCAATATCGTGACCGGCAAGATTGACTGAGTTGTATCCTAATTTTTTTACCAGTTCGTGAATATCTGTTGCCATTGTTTTTTTATCATAACCACCTTCAGGTTTGTCAGATTCGCCAACGCCTCTTAAATCAGGCGCGATTACTGTAAAATGTTTCGATAATTCCGGTAGTAAGCGATTCCACATGTACCAGTTTTGTCCAAATCCGTGTACTAATACAAGCGGATCGCCTTTACCACCAATGACATAATGAATGTTTACGCCGTTGACCAATGCAGTGGCATGTTTAAAATTCGCAGGCGGATTTGCAGGTTCTGCCTGAGCCGTTTCGGTTGCCTCAGCGGGTTTTGTTTCTGTTACCGGAGTTTCTTCTGTTTTTTTATTACAGGAAATTAAAATCAATAGTAAAAGTCCGAAGGTTAAAAGCTGGACTACTTTGTTTTTGGTGTTTAATAAATTCGTTTTCATAATTAAAATTTTAAATTGGTTATTAAATAAATTGGTCATTATAATTTTTATGCGGGCAGTTTTGCGATCCATTCTTGTATATAAACTGCAATTTCCTGCCAGCCGGGTTGGTTTAAAACAAAATGATTTCTGTCGGGAAAAACCCTGAAATCCGTGATAGAATTTTTATTAGTATATTTTTTATAGTTAGAATAATTGAGCGATTCCGGAATAGTATGATCCGTTGATCCTGCAATTAATAGTAAGGGATTGTGAGCAGCCTCAAAATCAACCTTTGCGACTGAAGTAATAGTATCGCGGACAATTAATTTAGACTCCGGAATAACCGATTCGAAATACGCTTTTTCCTGCCATTCTTCGGGCATTCCGTTAGTAAACGCATACTGCCACTGGCTAAAACTCATTAAGAAAGTTTTTTTTGCAGAAGTAAAAAAGCCAAGCGGTCCCCAGCCGGCTTTTAAAAATGAAAATTTAAAAGTTATAATTCCTTGGGGTGGAACCGAATGTATGGCAATTGCGGCTGATGCCAAATTACGTTGTAAAAGTATCTGCGCTATAAGTCCGCCAATAGAGTGACCGATAATAATAGTTTTTTGGGGAAGGCTTTTGGCAACATCATCAAAGTATTCGATTAATTGCGTTAATCGCAGACCTGCAATCTGAGAATCCGGATGGCGATCGCGTAAAACAGCTGCGGGTGCATCTTTGTAAGGCCACGCAGGAGCAAGAGTTTTAAAGCCTTTACTTTCAAAAAAAACGATCCATTCGTCCCAGCAATTATTGCTTACAAATGCGCCTGTAATAAAAAGTATTGTAGTAGGGTTTTCAGTCAGCATAATACATATTTTAATGTTATGCCAAAATGTAAACTAAAACCGAACCTTTTCAGTAATTAACTGATTTGCAAATACTTATATTTTAAAATAAAAATTTACTACAACTATATTTCGTCGTATAACGAAAATAAAGCAACTTAATATCGTTTTTAGAAGCATCATTCAACTGATAATCAACAATATAAAAAACAACTTAGAAATGACTTCGCTTTATGCCTAATTTCTGCATTCTAGAAGCCAGTGTTGTTGGCGGAAGTCCTAATATCTCTGATGCTCCGCCTGTTCCTCTAATTCTTCCGTTGCATTTTTCTAAAACGTTTATAATATGTTCTCTTTCATTTTCCTGAATGGTTTTAAAGTACCATTCATTTGACTTGTTATTTATTTTAACTTCGTCGAAAGCCGGAAGCGGGATATGTTCAATGGTATCTGTTTTTGCTAAAAGAATACTTCTTTCAATAAGATTCTCGAGTTCACGAATATTCCCGGGCCATTGGTATGCTAAAAGGCTTTTTAAAGCGCTTTCTGCTATTTCGGTTACATTTTTTCCCGTTTTAGAACTATAGACAGCAATAAAATGACGTGCAAGAAGACCAATATCTTCTTTACGCTCCCGTAATGGCGGCAACTGAATAGGAAATACATTTAACCTGTAATACAAATCAAGTCTGAAACGACCATCGGCAACTTCTTTTTCGAGATTACAATTGGTAGCTGCAATAATTCTAACATTTACTTTTATTGAGACATTTCCTCCAACACGTTCAATTTCTTTTTCCTGGATTGCCCGCAGCAGTTTTGCCTGCATTTCTAATGGCATATCACCAATTTCGTCGAGAAATAAGGTACCATTATCTGCTTGTTCAAATTTTCCAATTCGTCTTTCTGCCGCTCCGGTAAACGATCCTTTTTCATGCCCGAATAACTCCGATTCTACAAGGCTTGGAGGCAGTGCAGAACAATTAATTTTAATAAAAGGCTGATTTTTTCTATTTGAAAGCTCTTTAATACTATGGGCAATACTTTCTTTTCCTGTACCACTTTCTCCGGTAATTAAAACCGTTGTATCAGCAGTAGCAACTTGCAAAATGTGATCAAATATTTTGAGCAGCACCGGGCTTTTTCCCACGATTGATTCAAAGCCTGAATTTTTTATGTTTTTACTATTGACAGAATTTTCGGCAGAAGTATTTTTATTGTCTAATTTCTTATCATGACTAATCAAATTTTCAATGGCAAAAATTAAGGGTTCTTGAAGCCTTTCGCAAAGCGTTAAATGATTTTTGTTATAATTGTCTTCCTGTCTGCTAAAAAAAGATAAATATAACCCGCCATTTTCACTGATTGATAAAGGAACAGGCAGCATGAGATTGGATTTCATATTCATGGAAGTCGCAATCATCTTTTTGATAGGAGTTTTATCGCATATTTTTATAAAATCTGAACCATTATAAAATGTGGCTTCGGTCTCGACCTTACTTTTGTTTCGTAAATCAGTAATTTCAGACTGTTTTAAGGCCGTAATATTTTGTAATTCTTCAATTCCTATGCGTTGGTATTCGTGTAATCCGGTCCTTGCATAACCCAAAACTCTGCTGGATAATTTATTTTCCATATAAAAAACAGCCATTACAAGATCAAAGGAGATGAGAGACTGCAAGGCGGTAATAATATTAAGAACCCTGTCATCCCAAGTGCCACTTTTTGTGATTATAGCTTTTAATTGTTTCTGAAATAAAAGCTCTTTTCTTATAGAAGATTCTATTCCATGCTGCTGATGATATTCGGCAATTTCAATGGCTACTAATAAATCTTTTTCTCTAAATGGTTTTACCAAAAAACCTTGAGGATGGGTCAGTTTAGCTTTGCTTAGCACATCTTCATTAGAATTGGCAGAGAGATAAATAAATGGAATATTATCTTCTCTAAGTATTTCAGCAAGATCAATACCGGTCTGCTTTCCTGAAAGAAAAACATCTAATAATACTAATTCCGGTTTTTCCTGTGCAATATAATATTTGGCATCTTGAACTGACCGTGCCATTCCCATAACAGAATGTCCTGCTTTTTTAAGCATAAGCCGCAAATGATTTGCCTCAACAAACTGATCTTCAACAACGAGTATTTTTAGTGGTTTTGCCATTTTAAAGAATTAAATTAATGAAGATTACTTTCGTTAATAGTGAATTCCAAAGTTATTTTTGTACCATTTTCACTAAGGATTTGAAACTTCCCTCTAATGTCATCAGAAAGACCAGACATTAGTTTTATGCCTAATGAAGGGCTGTTATAAGGATCAAAATCATCTAGAAGTCCAATACCATTGTCCTGAATGATTAAAGCATAATTTTTATTATCATTTGTTTTAAGAGAAATAGTAATTACTCCGTTTTTATGATCTGGAAAAGCATATTTAATAGCATTTGTAACGGCTTCGTTAAAAATCAGGCCTATTGGTATTGAATGAGACAAAGGAAGATTAAAGCTGTCGATATCCATTACAAATCTAATTGATTTTCTAATTTCAAATGAATCTTTTAAATACTCAGCTAATTCAAATATGTAGGACGGCATATCAATTATTGATAAATTTTCTGATTGATATAGTTTCTGATGAATTAAAGACATGGCATGAATTCTGTTCTGACTACTGTTAATCGCCTCAACAGCCTCTTCATTTTTTAAAAATTCGGACTGACTTGCTAGTAGCCCTACAACCATGTGCAGATTATTTTTTACTCTGTGATGAATTTCCCGCAAAAGCCATTCTTTTTCAACGACTAGCTTTTGGAGTATACTATTTTTTTTATTGATTTCATTTTGTTGTTTTTCCAGTACCTTGTTTGTTTTCTTCTTAAATACAAAACTTTTATAAAGTAATCCAAGAATTATAAGTAAAAGCAAAACAAAAGTTACCATGGAATTACGTAAAAAGACCTCGTTTTTAAGTTTGCTTTGCTGCAACAAGGTTTTATTTTTAAGTTTGATAATATCCATGCTTTTCTTTTCTGTTTCATAAATAATATTCAGTCTGGAAGAAATAGGATAAATATCACTTTCTTTAAGATTGGCTGCTTTATAAAAAAATATAGCTTTTTTTAGAAAATTTAACGAGTTGTGAAAATCTGAGATTGAAAAATACAATTCGCTGATTTCTTTGTAGCAGTCACCACTTCTTTTATTATTTCTTGACTTTTCAAATATAGATGCTGCTATAAAAATTGGATCTAATCTCTCTGCTATTGGCGCATTAGTACGCATTTTAGCTGACCAGACCATTACCCATGCTTCTCCCAAATCATTTGTTTGATTTGTTTTAGTTAATTTTTCTATTGCTTTTCTGGCGTTGACTTCTATCATTGAATTGTTATTCCTTAATTCTTGCACCATCGAAAGTTGTAGATAACATTTACCAGAATAAATATTAGAATGAAGGGTCTGGCTTATAAGAAGGGCTTCCTCAGCATATTGAATTGCCTTTTGCAATGTTTTAGGGTTGTTATAAGAAGCTTCATACCAGTCACTTACTTTTAATAAAATTTTGACTTTCTCTATGCTTTCAGGTAATCTAATAAGCAATTCCTCTGCTTTTTTTACTTGCTGTTCGTTGTAAGCTAATTCTTGATCTAAATCATTTTTGAGAACGGAGATTTTTTTTTCCGCTATTCCGTCCTGCATTATGCTGTTAAAATTAGCCAATGCATTTACTTCTCCAAATGTAAACCATATACAAGGAGAAACAGAATTATTCTGTAGTGCTTTGAGAGCATTTTCTTAAGAATTTAATATGCTCTACGAAGGTATTAATAATTATGTATTTAAATTTAAAATATTTTATAATTGAATGTCAACGATATATCGTTGCTTTTTTATTAATCGCATTAAAATAAGTTTACTAAAAATTAACAATAATAATTGAATAATCAATAATTTAGAAAACAAGTGGTTATTGTAATTGGTGGAAATAGACGAATTGGTTTTGCCTCTAAATTAGCAGCAAAATGTGCAAAAATACTTTTTAGATCCCAATTTAGAGGAGTTAGAAATTTAGAGTGAGAATATTTTAGTTACAGCAAATTAAATACAATATCAAGAACAATAATAAATCATTATCAAACCATTTTAAATTATTTTGATAACATAAGCACTAATGCTTCGGCAGAATCTTTCAATGCAAAAATAAAAGCATTTAGATTAAAATTCAGAGGAGTCAGAAATGTTGAGTTTTTCCTTTTAGGCTAACTAATATTTATGCTTAATTTTCCAAATCCACAGGTTTTCGTGTTGATCCCAACAAATCAGCAAAAACAAAGTTTTTTAAAACAAAAAAAAATCCTCATCAAATAATGATGAGGATTTTAAAAAGAAAGGCGACGACATACTCTCCCACATAACTGCAGTACCATCTGCGCAGGCGGGCTTAACTACTCTGTTCGG
>NZ_JAGYVZ010000041.1 GCF_018380615.1 Flavobacterium psychroterrae
CGAAAACAGATTTACTAGAAAAATAATTACTTTTACTCATCGTATTTTGTATGTCGAAACACAAATTTACGATTCATTTAAAGAAGCCATCTTTTTGGCTTCTTTTTTTATCGGACAACAATGAATTAAATACTAAAAAAACCGTCTAAAGCATATTACTAAAAACGGTTCTTTAAACAAATTTTATTTTTTATTCACGAATTCGTAATACAAAGCTTTAGATAAAAATGTTTTATTTTGCTGATATTCAATATCATTCTGTTGAACATAATCATTTCTTTCTCCTTTATTCTTTATATTGGAAAGATAATTATCACGCCTTTCATCATTAAAGTTAAGTTCTTTTAAAAACCTTGGTTCAATACCTTTATTAGCCGAAATATTATAATTTGTAATGAAATCACCCCAATTTACAAAACTGCATAAAAGTATTACTCCGTAAAAATACCAGACCATTTGATTTATGAGATATGCGTTTGTTTTTTGTTTTTTAATTTTCAGAAAAGTATAAACCAAGCCAATAACAGCCAAAATCAAAAATGCATAAACACCCAATCTTTTATAGGTTAAACCAAAGAAAGAAACATACTCTGTGTTTTTAATGATGGTGCTAACGATTAAAAGTCCGTTTAAGACAATCCAGATTTTAGCCAGTTTTTTAAGGTTAGCTGCTTTATTATCAAAATTGAATCCTGCCTTAAAATAGAACATAATTACTCCAACCGCCATTACGATAGAAAAGATTACTGAATTGACTCTTTCATGCGTATCGGCACTTAAGCTTGATTTTTCTATCACTTCAAAAAACTGCTCGTAATTGTAGGTTATAATAAAAACCAAAAGCATAAAATTCAGCAATACTAAAGTAATCTCACCACTTTTTCTTTCAAAGTCAATATCTAAAAATGAAAATGTATTCTGATTTTTAATTTCTTCTATATCCTTAAAATCGTTATCTAGCACTTCATTTTTTTCATAGCAAACTTCAGGTACCCAATAATTCCAGAAACTAAATGAAATGTAAAAACCTAAAATCCCAATTAAGATAACTTCTACAATATCGATGTCTAATGTATAATCTGTTAATAAAGAAGAAAAATGTGTACTTCCGAAAGAATATGCCGCAAAAAATACAATGATAAAAATCGCTGGAATCACAAAATAGGCAACCAACTTTTTAGCAAAGTTATTGTGAATTTTTCTTTCCGGAAGCCATTGACTAAACATAAAAACACGACCTATCGAAGCAAATGCATTTAAAAACACAAGCGGAAAAACCTGTATTACTTTCAGTTGGGATTCCTGCGTTCTAAATTGTAAAAACAGAACTGACATTGCCAAAGCCAAAAAAGAAGAAAAATCTCCGTACCAGGCAAAAGCCAGACAAGATAAAACCGAAGTAACAACTAATACTAAATGAGATCTGTCTGTGAACCGATCCTGAAAAAAATAACAGATTGAACCTGTTAACAATAGTCCAAAAATAGCGAGGTTCACTCCTACTGACTCGTTGTAAAAAAGCAGTGTAAATATCAAACTGCAAGCTAAAATAATTTGGTGTTTTTTCATGTTTGTTAATTTTAATTTATCAATATGCTATCGCCTTTTTTTATTGGTTATATTTCACAATTTTTAAGTGCGATTTCATTATTTTTAATTTTAAAAGTACTTTGTGTTTCAAAGTAATTAGGTAAAAAAATAGGGATATTACGATTTCATTAATTTTTCAAGGTAAGAAAGGTGCTCTTTAAATGCCGCACGTCCTCTGGGAGTTACCTGATAAGAGGTTTTAGGTTTTTTACCCACAAACTCTTTTTTAACTTCAATATATTCTGATTTTTCAAGTGCTGATGAATGACTGGCTAAATTACCGTCTGTGATATTCAAAAGATTTTTCATCTCTGTAAAATCAACCCATTCGTTCACCATCAGAACGGACATAATCCCCAATCTGACGCGGCTTTCAAAATCTTTATTTAGTTTATCAATAATTCCCATTTGTGGATTATTTATATTTTTTGAACATTACTAATCCGTACAAGATATGCAAAATACCAAATCCTATGATCCAAAAAACTAAACCATATCCAATATAAAAAAGAGAAATAAATCCTAAAACTAATTCACAGAATCCTAAATATTTAATATCTGAAAAAGTATATTTTTCGGCATTTACAAGTGCTAAACCGTAGAAAATTAAAGTAGTTGGTGCAATAAAACCATAAATTTCGTGATGCAAAAGTGCCAGACAAAAAATACCACCGGTCACTAACGGAACAGCTAAATTGAAGAGCATGTTTTTTGTAGCTGATGTCCAAATAGGTAAATCGTATTTTCGGCTTTTTCTAACGGTAAAAGTAAGTCCAAAAAGGAAAGCAAAAGCCAAAATGATTAAACCGGTATAAAACAATTGATTTACTAAACTAGCGGGAATAGTAATTTGTTGTTCACCAAAATATTCGATTCCGTTTGCTTTGAATAATTGATACACGTACAATCCGCCAATTAATGCTGAAAGACCTGCAAATACTCCTGAGAGTCCGCTTAAGGATATAAATCTTGAAGAGCGCTCCATCATGGAACGAATGTGTGCTAAATCTTCTTGGTGCTTCTGATTCATAAATAAAGTACTTTGTATTGCAAAGTTATGTTTTATTTTGAATTGACAAATATAAAAGTGATTTTTTTTTATTTGAAAATTTTTTATTCCGGATATAGGTTTGTTAATGTGTAATCCCTACGGGATAATTGTGGTTTGGTTATGCTGTTTTTTTTCTACCAATATGTAACTCCTAACGGAGTATCTAGTAGAGATTAAATGTTGGCAGAGAAAAATTATCGATATTCTTTTTGTCCCGTAGGGCAATGTCATTAATTTAAAAAATGATTAATAAACAAAGAAATAACCACAAAATTTGTCATCTAGACGAAGGAGAGATCACACTATTATTTCCATTCAGATATTCGCCAATCTTTGTCGAGTTTCTTGTGTGATCTCTCCTTATTCGATATGACAAGATTGTGTTAGAAACTGAGACTGAGACTGAAAACTGTTTTGCTCGCGTGAGGGATAGGAATAAGCTACCGAAGTAGCATGGATAGCCCGACCGTATTTACGAAAGGCGCACATAAGCGGCACGTTAATTAGCGCCTTTTGTAAATACGGTCACGCCCAAAGTATATAAAACAACAAAGCCTACTCGATTGAATAGGCTTTGTATATTATTTGATATGAAAAATTATTTTTTAGCGCTTCTCATTTTTCGTGCTAAAAGTGTGTTTTTAAGTAACATGGCAATTGTCATTGGTCCTACTCCACCAGGAACTGGCGTTATGAATGATGATTTTTTGCTTACTTCGGCAAAATCAACGTCACCTTTAATAACATAGCCTTTTGGGTTTGAAGCATCATCAACTCTTGTGATTCCAACGTCGATTACTACTACTCCGTCTTTTACCATATCTCCTTTTAAGAATTCAGGAACGCCTAAAGCTGTAATTATAATATCAGCATTTTTAGTAAATTCTGCTAAGTTTTTAGTTCGGCTATGGGTTAATGTGACTGTTGAGTCTCCGGGATTTCCTTTACGGCTCATTAAAATACTCATTGGGCGACCTACAATATGACTTCTCCCAATTACAACGGTGTGTTTTCCGGCAGTTTCTACTTTATAACGCTCTAACAATTCCATAATTCCAAATGGTGTTGCAGGAATAAAGCTTTCCATTTCAAGCGCCATTCTCCCAAAATTTGTTGGGTGAAAACCATCTACATCTTTATCAGGATCAATTGCCAGTAATATTTTTTGTTCGTCGATATGCTTTGGCAAAGGCAACTGAACAATATATCCGTCAAGATCGTCATCTTCGTTTAGCTCTTTAATTTTAGCTAGTAAATCCTCTTCGGTAATATCTTCGGGTAAACTTACTAAAGTTGAATCGAAGCCAATTTGCTGGCAAGATTTTACTTTACTTCCTACGTAAGTTAAACTTGCCCCGTTTGTACCAACGATTACCGCTGCCAAATGAGGCACTTTTCCTCCGGCATCTTTTATCGATTGAACTTCGGCTGCAATTTCGTTTTTAATGTCTTCAGCTGTTTTTTTACCGTCTAGTAGTTGCATTATTCTGTAGTTAAAATGTTTCAGGTTTAAAGTTTCAAGTTTTAAAAAGCTAAAACTTGCGTTTATTGTAATCAAAAAAGTTTCAAGTTTTAGTTCCGAACATGAAACTTTAAACTTGAAACTTTTTTCTTATTTTATTATCTCGGCATTCCGCCTGGCATTCCTTTCATGCCTCCCATCATTTTCATCAGGTTTTTTCCGCCCGGACCTTGCATCATCTTCATCATTTTGCTCATTTGGTCGAATTGCTTCATTAACTGATTTACTTGCTCTACTTTGGTTCCGGAACCTTTAGCGATTCTGGCTTTCCTTTTTACGTCGATTATGGCAGGTTTGCTTCTTTCGATTGGTGTCATCGAGTGAATGATTGCTTCGATATGTTTAAAAGCATCATCTTCTATTTCTACATCTTTCATGGCTTTTGAAGCTCCCGGTATCATCCCAACCAAGTCTTTCATATTACCCATTTTCTTTACTTGCTGAATTTGTGTTAAGAAATCATCAAAACCGAATTCGTTTTTAGCGATTTTCTTTTGAAGTTTTCTGGCTTCTTCTTCATCAAATTGCTCTTGCGCTCTTTCTACAAGAGACACAACATCTCCCATACCTAAGATACGCTCGGCCATACGATCCGGATAGAAAACATCAATTGCTTCCATCTTTTCACCTGTACCTACAAATTTGATTGGTTTGTTGACAACGGTTTTAATCGAAATTGCAGCTCCACCACGAGTATCTCCATCTAATTTGGTTAAGATAACTCCGTCAAAGTTTAAGATATCGTTGAAGGCTTTTGCAGTATTTACAGCATCTTGTCCTGTCATTGCATCTACAACAAACAAAGTTTCCTGTGGCTGAATTGCTTTATGAACACGAGCAATTTCGTCCATCATTTCTTTGTCTACCGCTAAACGACCCGCTGTGTCGACAATAACAACATTGAAACCATTTGCTTTTGCATGCTTGATTGCATTTTGTGCAATTTCAACAGGATTTTTATTATCCGGTTCTGAGTAAACCTCAACACCTATTTGATCTCCAACAACATGTAACTGATTGATCGCCGCAGGACGGTAGATATCACACGCTACAAGAAGTGGTTTTTTATTTTTCTTAGTTTTTAAAAAGTTGGCAAGTTTACCTGAGAAAGTCGTTTTACCAGAACCCTGAAGTCCTGACATTAAAATAACGCTTGGTGTTCCGGAAAGATTGATTCCTGCAACATCTCCACCCATCAATTCTGTTAGTTCGTCTTTTACTAACTTCACCAATAATTGTCCTGGTTGAAGTGTTGTTAAAACGTCCTGACCTATTGCTTTTTCTTTTACTTTGGTGGTGAAATCTTTAGCAATTTTAAAGTTAACATCGGCGTCTAATAAGGCACGACGAACTTCTTTTAAGGTATCGGCAACGTTTACTTCTGTAATTTTACCGTGTCCTTTTAATATATGGAACGCTTTATCTAACTTATCACTTAAATTATCAAACATACTATTTTCTTTATTTGAAGTGCAAAGATAATCTAATTAGGTATTTCAGGCAATTTTTATTTAAGTGCAATTTTTTGCCACGAAGGCACTAAGGCACAAAGTGTTTTTTGTTCGCAAAGTCACAAATCGTAAAATTCATTATTCTCGCAGATTTAGCAGATTGGGCAGATCTTTTTTAAGATTGTAGATAAAAAATCAGCTATATCTGCTAAATCTGCGAGAAACAAAAAAGCGCAAAGAATAAACCTTTGCGCCTATATAGCTATGAACCTTTAAACCTTTTTTCTAAAACTGGAAATAAATAAACGGCTGTGAACCTGCGACTGCTGTTGCGTAAACGATCCAGTAAACGAATCCAAGGATAATTGCTTTTCCTATTAAAGGTGTTTTATCGAAAACAAATTTCATCTTTGATGTGAATATTTCTGGTAAAAAGTGCCAAACATATCCGAAAAGCATCAATAAAAACACATTTTTATATCCTAATACAATTACTTTCCATTGTTCCGGTTCGAATGTCAACTGACCAATATTGTTAATTACCTGCAGGGCTGTTTCGAAATCCCTGGCTCGGAAAAAGATCCAACAGAAAACTACGAAATGAAATGTAATTACGATAGAGAAAAACGTCCATAGAAAATTTGAACTTTTGCCCTCTTTTTTAGAAGGAAAAAATTCCATGAACATTTTATGAACTGCTAATGCTAAACCGTGTAATGCTCCCCAAACAATGAATTGTGCTCCGGCTCCATGCCATAATCCGCCTAAAAGCATTGTGGTAAAAAGGTTGAAATTTGTTACCAGTGTTTGGTTTTTCTTTTTCGAAAGCAAAAAGGTCAAACAAAACAATGCTATAGATCCAATTGCGATTGCTAACGGAATGAAACTCTCGTTTACATTTGAAATCCCCCAAAGCAATAATCCGAAGAAGAATAAACTTGGGAATAAAAATCCTGCGAATGTTCCTTCTCTGTTTCCTCCAATTGAGATATACAAGAAATCTTTTAACCAGGTTGAAAGCGAAATATGCCATCTTCTCCAGAAATCTGTGATTGAAGTTGATTTATATGGTGTTCTAAAGTTGGCCGGTAATTTGAATCCTAATAATAAAGCTATTCCAATTGCCATATCTGAATATCCTGAAAAGTCACAATAAATTTGAATAGCATATCCGTAAGATGCCATTAAATTTTCGAACGCCGTATAATTCATTGGTGTATCAAAAACACGATCAACAAAGTTAATCGAGATGTAATTTGAAATTACTGTCTTTTTTATCAGTCCGCCTATGATTAAAAACAAAGCATTGTTTACATCTTGTTTAGTAAGATTTAGTTTTTGATAAATCTGCGGTAGGAAATCTTTTGCTCTAACAATTGGTCCGGCAACTAATTGCGGGAAAAACGAAACGAAAAATAAATATTCGATATAGTTTTTTGTTGGCTTGATTTCTTCACGATAAATCTCGATAATATAACTCATCGACTGAAATGTATAGAACGAAATTCCAACAGGCAGAAAAATATCATGAAGCTGGAAATTACCCTGAAACATATCATTGTAAGTCACAATCATGAAATTCATGTATTTGAAATACCCTAATAATCCTAAGTTCAGGATTACACTTATGACAAGATAAATTTTCTTTCGGCTGACTTTTGCTTCTCTATAGATAATTTGGCTCAAGCCATAATCTACGACTGAAGAAAGTAATAAAAGTAAAAAGTAAATTCCGCTTGACTTGTAATAAAAGAAAAGCGAGAAGAGGATAACGTATGTTAATCTCAAATAAAATGTTTTGCGTAAAAAGGCATACACAAAATAAAAAACAAGAAACAACCCTAAAAATAAACCGGTATTAAATAATAGTTTTTCTTCGGGATTGTATATAAACCAACTTTTAGCTTGTTCCAGAGTAACTGTGCCAAAATTTTGAACAAACCAATTATTTATGCTATCTGTTGTAATCAACTTAATTTTTTAATTTAAAATTATCGTATGCTTTTATAAACGCTTCTGAAAACAAATTTCCTTGTTTTTCGTATCCTTTTTTAGAATAATGAACCCAATCGGGACCAATTAATCCTGCTAATTTTAGATTTCGGATGCCGTCCATACCTCCTAATTCGTCGTATAAATCCCAAACTGCAAAACCATCTGTTTTTGCAATTTCAATAATACTTTTTGCATAATCCCTGATGTAAACATTTGGTTTTCTTGCCTTAAGTAGCGAAGGAGGCGGCGTCATCACAATTATGGCAACATTACTGTTTTGATCTTTTATATTTTTGATGAACAATCGCAATTCTTTAATATAAGCCGAAGCTTCCATGTGATCATAACTTTCATTTGTTCCTAACGAAAAAACCAATATATCCGGATGTAAAGCTTTTAACTGTTCAAAAAACAAGGGATACTTATTATAATCTGAAAATTTAGCTCCGTTTACACCAATGCTGCTATAAATTAAACCTGAATTATCTTTTTCTAAAACAAGTCCGTTTAATTCATATTTTGAAGCTTTTTTATTCGGAATCAGAAATATCTTGTCTAATGCTTTGTCTGAATGATAGTAGTGACAATTAGAATCAGATTGAAGATCTAAAGGAACAAATTCTGAACTTGTAATATTTCTAGGCTTTGTTTCGTTCGTTAAGATTTTTAACGTTCTTCCGGCACGAATATTATTTGACTTTAAATGATTTTCGCGTCTTATTTCGGCAATTGAAATATTGTATTTATCTGCAATTGTTGAAATTGCTTCGCCTTTTTTTATTTTATGCGTGATTATTTTACGCTCTGTTGACTGAATTGTTTTTGTTTGGGATGAGATTGCTAAATCAAACATATCCTGATTCTGAGGTGTTATAATCTGAATCGAATTAAACTTATAATCTGCATCTTTTATATTCAGTTCGACTGCA
Organism: Flavobacterium psychroterrae; assembly: GCF_018380615.1. Classification (GTDB taxonomy): domain Bacteria; phylum Bacteroidota; class Bacteroidia; order Flavobacteriales; family Flavobacteriaceae; genus Flavobacterium; species Flavobacterium psychroterrae. The sequence goes on from NZ_JAGYVZ010000041.1 coordinate 8,539, forward strand.
AAACCATTAGTATCTCGCCAAAGTGCAATTCCGCTTAAGCCAATTGGCAAACTTTTAAAAGGATGAATGTTTCGATAGCTTTCCCAACTTCTATTCGAATAAAAACGTTCATTATAGGAACCATTCGTCTTTGCTAACTGATAAGGAAAAACTAAACCTCGTCCGGCATTTCCAAATTTTCTTTGCAGGTTTTTTCTAATATCATTTGTCATTAAATCTCCCTGAATGTGAGAATCTCCAATGTGCACAATATTTATCTTCTGATTGTTATTACTTTCATTATCCTTCAATTTCTCAAAAACTCTTTCTAAGGCTTCTGCATTATAGATTCTATCCTGAGAAAAAGAATCAACAGCTGCTGTATGGGCTTTATGAACCATGTTTTTTATTATTGGAGGTGAATCTGTATCTTTTGCTTTATCGTTTGTTGAGAAAAAAAGACAACAAAAGAAAATAATAAGTCTATTCATTTACGCTATCTTTTATTACAGAAACGGAATCTGTATTTGTTTTTCGGACTGTTTTCCGTTTGTCCACAGTTTTTCTATTTTCCCGAAGTCCCTTGTATTGTTCGTATCCTTTATTTAATTGATCATATAATAATTTACCAATTGCTTTTGCTCCGCGTTGGTTAAAGTGCGTATAATCCTTATTCGCTTTTGCCGGAGATTCATCGACCCATTTCACCATAGATCCGTCTCCACCCATTAAAGTGTATAAATTTACGAATCCTGATTCGGTTTCAAGAGCGTATCTTTTTTGTGATTTCATTAAAGGAACTACAGCAGAATCTGTTTTCATCTCCAAATCATATTTTGTTGATTTATCAGCTGTTGAAATAATCAAAATAGAAACTCCCGGAAAAGATTCCTTAATTTTATTTACTGTTTTTGTCATTCCTCTTTGATACCACGAATAATTCTTGGTTCCATAATTTAAAACGTTTGTTCCGTAATGCAAAATAACCAAATCGTATTTTAAAACGTTATTAAATCCCTGCATTACATTGGCATTAAACATAGAAATTGGCAATCCTGAATTTCCTCTTTGCGAGAAATTATCAACATGAACTCCACTTCCGTTATCAAAATTGAATCCATAAATTGGAATTGAATCGGCATGGACAAAATTTGCTTTGAATGCTTTTATACTTCCCGAAGTTACTTTTAAAGTATTGATCAAGTTATTCGGAACAAGGCTTTTTCGTAAAGTATCTTTCCCGATGATAAAATTTACATTTCCTTTTTTAGATGATTTTCCGTAAAATAATGTCGGATTATCTAAAGTTGTTGCATATTTATTAGTCCCGGCTTCATATTGAACCCAGGTTGTATTCGCTTTATCATTTGCAAAGAAAACATGACCATTTACTCCAAAAGGGCTTATTGGTTTTTTGACATTTAAATACGATTGCATTTTCCAGTTTTTGGAATATGTTGATTTTACAGAGGCTCTTGAAGCTGCAGATTCTGAAGTTATGGAAACAAAACCAACACCATTTCCGCCAAAACGTTCCTGATAATTAGATCGAACATCTTGTACAATTAAATCGCCATCTGTCATAGAATCTCCGTAATAAGCGATTCTTACTTTGGCTTGCGGATTCTTTTCAAGCTGGTATAATTTTTCATAAAAAGAAATCAAATATTGATATCCTTTATAATTATCGAAAGTTTCAGATGGAAATTCAATTCCTTCGGCAGCATCAAAATTAATTTTTTCTCCCGCTTCTTTCTTTTCACTTTCGGCAATACTATCTCCTTTTAGTGACAAAGAATCGTTTGCTACTGATTCTAACAGTAAACTATCTATAAGCACATTTTTAGAATCGACTTTACTATCCGGGAAAATTTTATCCGGCAAGATTTGCTTAAATCCAATGAAAGCTATGAATGCTAATGCTACAATTGCAAAAGACTGAAAAAAATAAGATTTTGTATTCACTAGTAATTATAAATTTGAAGAAAAGATTCTTTAAAATTTTTTATCAAAATTCCTGTTAATCCTTATAAAAAAGTATGCGCAAAGATAGAATTAAACATCAATTTATGAATTGTTTTTAACATTAAAATAAAACAAAAAAAAGAGGTTAGACGAATCTAACCTCTTTATCAAAAAAAAATAAAAAAAACAAAGCTAATGATTAACTGGATTTAGATGCTTTCGCATTTATAAATTAGTATAAAATAATCTTTATAGTTTTTAATTTTCACTATAAATTATTTTAAGATAGCGTACTCTAAAGTAACATGACCTCTTTCTCCTGCATCATTTGTCATTGCAAGGAATTTAACTTTGTAATAATTTCCTGCAGCATCTTTAACTACATAAAAACGGTCTGTTCTTACACTAGGCAAAGTAGTTGGCCCACCACCACTTCTCCAGTTAGCTCCAATAACTCTTTGATCTGTAGCAGAGACTGCAAAATTTGCTTCAACAACATTTGCTTTTGTAAAAGCGGCATAAGTTACATCTGCCGTCGCTAAAACCTGATAAGCTTGAGTTCCGGATTTTGAATTTGTTGTAATAAAATCAGAATACCCGTAAGTAACTTCTGAACCTGCATTTAAGTAATTTGTAAATACTGTAAAGTTCAAGTCCCATTTTGTTTTTTGAGGTTCAACAGCAACAGCATTTCCTGTTGTTAAACTGAAAAATGTAAAGTTAAAATCAGTATCTTTTGTAACTATTTTTTCCGTAAATGTTGTAGCAGTCAAATCAGCATACTGAATTTTATATCCGTTACCGCTTCTTAATATTCTCACTTTTTTCCATCCTCTGGCATCACCATCAACACTAACTGAACCAGTTGCCGGTTTAGCTGTTGAAACTTTGAATCCAAGATTAACTAAATACACTTTATTATCTGCATCTGTAGCCGAAATTTCAGCAATTGCAGTTCCTATTCCCGCTCCGGCACCAGCTAAAACACCTGTTGGATTGTCAACATATCCATTTGCTGCCAAAGTCTCACCTGCTCCAACTGAAACGTTAGCATCGATTGCTTGTGTTAAAGTAATATCTGAAGTAGCTAATTTTTTAACTGCCATTTTAACTGATCCGTTTAAGATAACTCTGAAATCTGCACCTGTTGCAAATCCGAAATCCCAGGATTCTCTGTTTACAGATTTAGATTCTTCACTACTTAAGTCAAGATAAACTTGATTTGGTTGATTTGCCCCACCTACAGCAGGTTGTAAAGTTGCTCCAACAGTTGGGATTTCAACAGGAGTATCGTCATCACTTGAACACGCTACAAGAGATAAAAATGCAAAGGATAGTAATAATAATTTTTTCATTTGTATTTGATTTATATTAAAGATTAAGGTTATATGCTAATTTTAAAAAATATGAGCGTCCATAGGCAAGCATTACTTCGCCAGTTCCGGCATGACCTGCTGCACTGCTCGTGCCCGTTTGAGTTACATTTGTTATATCAAAAATATTTCTCGCTCCAATTGTTACTTCGAAATGATCTTTGAAGAAATTTTGTCTAATTGTTGCATCCAGCCAATTACTTGGATCAATTTTAGATAAAATAAAAGATGAACTGCCTTCAATAAATTGCTGGGTTTTACCATTGTATTTATAATATCCTGAAAGTACTGTCTTCCATTTAGGAACTGTATAGGAAACACTGGCGTTTAAATTGAATGAATAAAGAAATTTATCATCTGAAACAAAAACTTGATTTTTGACTTCTTGAGAAATTCCAATTAATGCCGCACCAACATTAAATGTCAAATTATCTTTTTTAAACTGATTCATTGTGGAGAAATTCCACATTCTGTATTTACTGATATTGATATATTCATATTCAGGGTTTCCGGTATCTGGATTAAATCGTACTAATGCCATGCTAATTCTGTCATCGACATTTAGATAACTTCCTGCAAATGTGTTTGAGAGTTGAGCACCGGAGGAAAACAGCGTCGATTTTTTCACACTGGCTTCATACGAAGTACTTGTTTCAGGAATTAGATTTTCGTTTCCTGTAAAAAAGTGTCCGTCAAAAATTTGTTTCGAGTATAATTCATCAAAAGTTGGAGTTCTAAATGAGTTACCATAAGATCCGCGAAGTTCAATTCCTTTATCGAATAAATATCTTAACCCCAGAGATGAAGCATATTGATTGTCAAATTGAGATTGTGCGGAGAATCTTAATCCTGGTCGAATAGAAAATCTCTCTGTTGCCATAATTTCAGAAGAGGCAAAGAAATCGTAGTTTTCAATTGTTTTACGAACAGGTGTCAAAATGTTATTAGCTTCCTGAACTAGTGAATATCCTTTATTATTTACAAATTCATAACCCAATTGCAAATCAATAGTTTTGTCTGAAAAAAAGTTATTCAAAGTTCCTGTAGAATACAGCACTTCCATCGACTGGTCTTTTACAGTGACATTATTGTCTTCTGTCTTAGTTAACAAATAGTATCTGAAATCTTCTACATCACGTGCTTGTTTTTGATGTGAAAGTGAAACATTATAATTCAATTGCGAAAACAATTTACCCGTCGCATTTAAATTATGAAAATATCTATTGGTCAAATATCTCTTATCACTTGCATAACGGTAAGATCCTAAAGTGGTATTAAACCCTGATTGAACTGTACTATTATAGTAATCAACATTTTCGTCTAAATATTCGAACTTATAAAAAACACGAAAATTATCTTTTTGATACGCAATTAACGCCGTGCCATTTAACTGGTCTTTTGGCAGCCATCTATATCCACGGGTTCCATCATTTTCAATGTAATTAACTCCGTTTTTATCGTCTAAATATCCTTGAAAATCATTGCGATTCGCTCCAAATGATACAAACCAGTTTTTATTGAATGTATGAGAAACTTTTAAAGACTGAATGTGACGACCTTCATCAAAAAGGGAAAATTCATTACTAACTGTTTCTTCCTGAACCGATGCCGTGATTCCCCACTTATATTTTGAAGATTTTTTTGTAATTATATTTAAAACTCCACTTACAGCATTTGCTCCATAACTAACTCCCATAGAACCTTCAACGATTTCAATATGATCTACATCATTAAGATTAATTTGAGACAAATCAATATTATTACCTAAACCAGCCTCATTTATCAGCGGAACATTATCAACTAAAATTTTAAAATATTGTGCATCTAACCCAAATAATGAAACTGTAGAACGTCCAGTTGTTCCGCTAGGTCTTACTGTAATATTTAAATATTGATTTAAAACATCTGCTAAATTAGTTGCTGCTAAATTTTGAATGTCCTGGCTCGAAATCACACGAACATTAAAAACTGATTTCTTAATTGACTGTGGCTCAAACTGTCCAGTCACAACCACTTCAGAAAGTTTATTTACAGCTGTGGTATCTTTTTGTTGTGCAAAAGATATTTGGCAAAAAAGAACAACTGTAAAAAGGGTAAATTTGATTTTCATTATTTTTATTCATTCTTAATAATGGCGCAAATATAGAAACTATTTTTATTTGTTCTAAATAAAAAATATATATTTGCAAAAATATTAAAAACAAAATAATAAGTTATGATTTCAAAAAGCCTCTATTTTTCAGCCGTTATGGCTTTAACTTGTAGTCTTGGTTTCAGTCAGGACAAAAAACAGCAAGACATTAAAGCAATCAAATCTATGTGTGGTTGCTACGAAGTGAAATTTAATTTTACAGAAACTTTTCAATATCCTAAAGATTCTGCTACTTATAAACCTTCAGAAACTAAACATGAATCTGCTTTAGAATGGGTGGAGTTATTAGAAGACACTTCTAACAAAATTGTAATGCAACACTTATTAATAGTAAGTGACGATATGATTATTAAACACTGGAGACAAGACTGGCTGTATGAAAACACTGATTTATATTCATTTGATAAAGGAAGTTCATGGAAATATAAAAAATTAGATAAAAAAGCCGTTAAAGGTCAATGGTCTCAAAAAGTATATCAGGTAGATGATAGCCCAAGATATGAAGGATCATCAACCTGGGTACATGTTGACGGAAAGGATTATTGGGCAAATGTTGCTGATGCTCCTTTACCCAGAAGAGAGCAAACAAAACGTAACGACTATAATGTTTTAAAAAGAAGAAACATTCATGAAATTACTGCTACAGGATGGAATCATGAGCAGGATAATGACAAGCTTGTTCGCGATGACAGTGGAAAAGATGTGTTATTAGCGCAGGAAAAAGGTATGGATGTTTACACTAAAGTGGCAGACATTAAATGTATTGCAGGTCAAAAATGGTGGAAAGAGAACAATGCTCTTTGGAAAAATGTTCGTGATAAATGGCAAACTCTTTTTGACAGACATCAAGACTTAAACTTAGAAGCAAAAGTAGATAGAAAAGCGCTTTATTCTCTTTTGTTTGATTTAAAACCAACCGCTACAAAAGCTGAAACGGATGCAATCATCAACAAATTTGTAAAATAAAATATTTGTGTTAGTTATGAAAAAGCCGATAGTTTTAGGACTATCGGCTTTTTTGTTGTAATAAATTAAGTTTACATTCTTTCCGGAACTTCAATTCCTAATAATGTAAAAGCAGCTTTTATAACTTCGGCAACTTTTTGCGAAAGCTGTACTCTGAATATTTTTTTAGTCAAATCAACTTCGCCTAAAATATGTACCGATTGATAAAATGAATTGTATTCTTTTACCAGATCGTACGTATAATTTGCAATTAATGCCGGGCTGTGATTTTGAGCTGCATTTTGAATTACTTCCGGGAAAAGTTCGATTTGTTTTACCAGTTCTTTTTCCTTTTCGTGTAATTCTTCGGTATTCGTTGTAGCAGAAAAATCGAAATCGGCTTTACGGATAATTGATTGAATTCTTGCATACGTATATTGAATAAACGGTCCTGTATTTCCGGCAAAATCAACAGATTCTTCCGGATTGAACAAAATACGTTTTTTAGGATCTACTTTTAAAATGTAATATTTCAATGCTCCAAGACCAATTGTTTTGTAAAGTTTTGCCTTTTCTTCATCAGAATAACTGTCTAGTTTTCCCAGATCTTCAGAAATTTGTTTTGCGGTATCGGTCATGTCTTGCATCAAATCATCAGCATCTACAACAGTTCCTTCACGGCTTTTCATTTTTCCGGAAGGTAAATCAACCATTCCGTATGATAAATGATATAAACTTGAAGCCCAGTCAAAACCTAACTTTTTCAAGATCAGGAACAATACTTTAAAGTGATAATCTTGTTCATTACCAACTGTATAAACCATTCCGCCAACGTCCGGCATATCTTTTACACGCTGAATTGCAGTTCCTATATCTTGTGTCATATAAACAGCAGTTCCATCAGAACGTAGAACGATTTTACGATCCAGACCTTCATCTGTTAAATCAATCCAAACCGAACCATCAGGGTCTTTTTCAAAAACACCTTTATCAAGACCAACCTGAACAACATCTTTTCCTAATAAATAGGTATTACTTTCATAATAATATTTATCAAAATTAACTCCCAAATTACTGTAAGTGGTAGCAAAACCTTCATAGACCCATTCGTTCATCATTTTCCAAAGAGCAATTACTTCATCATCGCCCGCTTCCCATTTTTTAAGCATTTCTTGTGCTTCAATAATTACGGGCGCTTGTTTTTTTGCTTCTTCTTCGGTTTTACCGGTTTCAATTAATTGAGAAATCTCAGCTTTATACGCTTTATCAAACTCAACATAATATTTCCCAACTAGTTTATCTCCTTTTAAATTTGAACTTTGCGGAGTTTCACCATTTCCAAATTTCTGCCAAGCCAGCATTGATTTACAAATATGAATTCCACGATCGTTTATAATTTGCGTTTTGTAGACTTTTTTACCCGAAGCTTTAATAATTTCAGCTACAGAATATCCCAACAAATTGTTACGAACATGTCCTAAATGTAATGGTTTATTGGTATTTGGCGAAGAATATTCGACCATAATCGCCTTTTCATCTGGATTTGGCGTTACATATCCAAATTTTTGGTTGTCTTTTATTTCATTAAAGAATTTCAGATAATAACTATCAGAAATTACAATATTTAAAAAGCCCGAAACAACATTAAAACGTACTACTTCGGATAGATTTTCAACCAGATAATTTCCAATTTTATTTCCCAATTCTACAGGATTGCTTTTGACAACTTTCAGTAAAGGAAAAATCACCATTGTAATATCGCCTTCAAACTCTTTTCTAGTAGTTTGAAATTCAATTTTATCAACAGTAACATCAAATAGTGCTTGTATTGCTTTTTGTATAGAAGGTGTAAGAATTTGTGATAATGACATGTAAACTTATTTTTAAAGTGAGCAAATATACTGCTTATTCACCAATTACAGAAAATGAAAAACATATAAAATACAACAAAACACTTAGAATTTCGTAAAAAGTATTTTATTCTGATTGTTAAAATTATCAAAAAATTAAAATGCTAATCTATTAAAAAACAGGGCTTCTTAAAAAAAACATAATTTTTTTTACTTTTTCCTGTAACATATCGATGGCAAAAGAGTCTTAATAAGAACTTTGAATTCATTTGAAGCTAAAAATCAAAACAAAAAACAAAAAAACAATCATCATCAATCAAATCAAAAATAATCAATAACACATTATGAAATTAAAAATTTTTCTGTTCGCATTACTGGGTGTAATTGCAACAGCACAAGCCCAGAACTCGGGAACAGTTTCCGGAAAGATTACCGAAAAATCAAATAACACACCTATTTCTTATGCAACTGTTTCTATCAAAGACAACGGCAAACAAGTTTCAGGAGTTAATACTGATGAAAATGGAGATTTTGCCATCAAAAATCTAGCTTTAAAAAATTACACAATCGAGATTCAATACATTGGATTCAGAAAATATATTGGTTCCATTATTTTAAATGACAATAAAAAAACGGCAACAGTAAATATTTCTCTTGAAGAGGAAGCGACGCAACTAAAAGGTGTAAATATTGTAAGTGAGCGTTCAACAATAGAACAAAAAATTGACCGAAAAGTAATTACTGTCGGGAAAGATTTGACTACTGCAGGAGCTTCTGCATCTGACATCATGAACAATATTCCATCTGTGAATGTGGACCAGGACGGAAAACTTTCACTTCGTGGAAACGATAATGTTCGTGTATTAATTGACGGAAGACCATCTAATATTGATCCTGCACAATTATTAAAACAAATTCCCTCGACTTCGATCAAAAAAATTGAGTTGATTACGAATCCAAGTGCAAAGTACAATCCGGAAGGAATGTCTGGGATTATCAATATTATTTTGCACAAAAATGCTAATACCGGTTTCAACGGAAGTTATAGTGGAGGAATCACTTTTGGAGAAACGGCTAAATACAACCAATCTCTAGATTTGAACTATAAAACAGGGAAAGTAAATTTCTTTGGAAATGCAGGACAAAACTTCGGAACTTATTACAATAATGGACATATCACGAGATCAGATCAGGATATTGTTCAAAAAATCAATGTTATAAGTGACAATGATTCTTATTTGTATAAAATTGGAATGGATTATTTAATCAACGATCATAATACGTTGTCTTTTTATTCGAACCAAAATAAATCAAACGGAAAAGGTTTTGTAGATACTGATATTGATTATACTAATGTTTTAGGTTCTAATACTTCTAACATTTTTCAAAAATCAAGATATTCAGGTCCGGATCAGGTTGGAACTTATAATTTAGCTTTTAAACATATTTTCAAAAAAGAAGGTCATACTTTAGATTTTGAAGCAAATTACAGTGATAATAAAGAAACTAATAATGCTTCATTTGATACTAAAACAACAAATCTTGACAATACTTCAAGCAGTTTTGTTTATGATGATTATATCAAAGGAACTCGTAAATTAAGTACTGTAAATGTTGATTACGTAAATCCGTTAAACGAAAAAACTACTCTTGAGGCTGGTGCCGAAGCCAGAATTACAAGAACTGATAATGATTATATTACAGGGAATCCATTTGCTGCAATCGCGGTTTCTAATTACACTTACGATACTGATATTTATTCGGCTTATGTAACATTTGGTCAGAAATTTAAAAAATTCAGTTATCAATTAGGAACTCGTTTCGAAAGTTATAAAGTAGCCGCTAATTTAAATAAAGGTCTTGAAAAATTTGATGATGATTATATTACCTTATATCCATCGGCTTACTTAACTTATAACCTTAATGAGAAGAATACTTTACAATTAAGCTATAGCCGTCGTGTTGACCGTCCAAGTTTAGAGCAGACAAAACCTATTCGTGAGTTTTCTACTCCGTTAGTCACTGCACTAGGAAATCCTGAATTACGTCCTCAATTTACAAACTCTGTTGAATTAAATTATACTAAAACTCTTGAAAAAGGAAGTTTTACAACAGGTATTTTCGTAAGAAGCATCAATGATCAAATCAGCAGAATATTATATCCTGATGAAACAGATCCTAGCCAGGAAAAACAAATCATGACTTTTACTAATTATGATCATAATACGGCTTACGGCTTTGAAGTTTCATTTAATTATAAAATTACAAAATGGTGGGATATCCAGCCGTCTATTGATTTTTCAAGCATTAACCAGCAAGGTGTTGTGTTTTTATACGATCCTGCAACAAAAACAAGTAATCCTTTAGAAAGAAAAATTACGGTTTCTGCTTTTAACGGACGTATGAACTCAAACTTTAAAGTAAATAAACGTTTAAGCTTCCTGGCATTTGGATTTTACAGAGGTGCGGTTGACGGATTGCAAAATAATAGCCATGAAATGTACAAAATGGACATAGGTTCGCGTTATACATTGTTAGACAGCAAGATGAACATTAGTTTACGTTTTAATGACGTCTTCAATACAATGAAATATGCTTTTGATACTATGTATCCTTATCCTCAGGCAGGACAGTTTACATGGGAAAGCCAAACCGTTTATTTAGGGTTAACGTATAACTTTGGCGGTGCAAAAATCAAAAATTTACAACGTAAACAAAGAGAAGATAACACTAACAAAGGTGGTGGCGGAATGTTTTAATCCCACTTTTATTAGTAGATTTTAATAGTTTTGTAGAAAAGAAAAGCCTGGAGTTTGCCAACTCCAGGCTTTTCTTATTTTATTTAATACTTATAAAAAATTTCTTAATTCTTTAATTTCTTCGGGATTTGCCGTTTCTGTATTATCTGTAATAGCTGACGAATGGTAAAAAGTAGGTTCCAGTTTTTCCTGCAGCAATTTAATATTTGAAGATCGTAAACCTCCGCCGGGCATAATTTCGATTCTGCCTTTGGCAAGTGCCTGAATCTTTATTAAATCGTCAAATCCATCTTCGACATTTTTTCCTCTTCCGGAAGTCAGAATAGTTTTAAAACCACAATCAATTACATCTTCAATACCTTTTTCAAAAGAATCAACTACATCAAAAGCTCGGTGAAAAGTACATGATAACGGACTTGCCAAATGAACTAATTCCTGATTCTGTTTTTTATTGACACTTCCGTCAGCATTTAAAATTCCGAAGACAAAACCATCAATTCCCAATTTTTTCAAGTGTTTAATATCTTGTTTCATTTCGACAAATTCCTCATCTGTATAAACAAAATCTCCCCCACGAGGTCTGATAATGACATGCATTTTAATTGAAAGTGCTTCACGAACTCTTAAAGCTAAAACTGCATTTGGAGTTGTTCCGCCAAGTTGCATATTATCACACAATTCGATTCTGTCCGCACCACTTTCCTGCGCTATTATCGCTGATTCGTAATTGAAACAGGCTATTTCAAGTTGATTTTTTTTCATTTTAATTTGAAGATGATTTATTATTTGTCATTCTGACCAGTTTGTTCATTTCGACGAAGGAGAAATCACATCTAATATTCGGTAACAGTGCGTTCTCGCCTAGTGCGATTTCTCCTTCGTAGAAATGACAATTATTGTGTAACAAAACACGAAAATATAAAAAAACCTGCTCTTAAAAAGAGCAGGTTTTAAAAATATAATGCAAGATGAATTAATTTACCATTTAATGATTGCGCTTGCCCAAGTAAAACCACTACCAAAGGCAGCCAAAACAACTGTATCTCCTGATTTAATTTTTCCTTGTTCCCAAGCTTCTGTTAAAGCAATTGGAATAGATGCTGCGGTTGTGTTTCCGTATTTCTGGATATTATTATGAACCTGATCATCGCTTAGTTTGAATTTGTTTTGAATGTATTGTGAAATTCTCAAATTCGCCTGATGCGGGATCAACATATCAATATCTGAAACCTGTAAACCGTTTGCTTCTAAACCTTCGTTAATTACTTCAGCAAAACGAACTACTGCATTTTTAAATACAAATTGTCCGTTCATGTAAGGATAATAACTTTCGTCATTTGGGTCATTATCTGCCAATATATCCGTTACCCAACGCGCTCCCATTCCTGGTGCTTTCAAAGATAATTCTTCGGCATGTTGACCTTCAGAATGTAAATGCGTAGATAAAATTCCTTTTGTCAAATCTTCTTCACGGCTTAAAACCGCTGCTCCTGCTCCATCTCCAAAAATTACCGAAACTCCACGACCACGAGTTGTCATATCTAATCCCGTTGAATGAACCTCAGAACCAATTACCAAAATATTTTTATACATTCCGGTTTTAATATATTGATCTGCAACAGAAATAGCATAAACAAAACCAGAACATTGATTTCTAACATCTAATGCTCCAACTGTTCTTAATCCTAAATCGCGTTGTACTAAAACTCCAGGTCCTGGAAAATAGTAATCTGGGCTTAATGTAGCAAAAACTACAAAATCAATATCTTCTTTGGCAACGCCAGAACGTTCAATAGCAATTTTAGCTGCTTTCACTCCCATTGTAGTTGTGGTATCTTCCCCACGAATAATATGACGACGCTCCTGAATTCCCGTGCGCTCTTGAATCCATTCATCATTGGTATCAATAAGCTTAGACAAATCATCATTGGTCACAACATTTGAAGGAACGTAATATCCTAAGCCCGCTATTTTTGAATGATACATATTCTTTTATTATTTGTTAAAAATTTGGAATGCAAATCTAAGTATAGTTTAAAACATTAGCGTACAAATTAGTGTTTTTTTCGTAATTGACAATTTATTATACTTTAATTATATATCGAATAAATACTATTTACATTTTGAAAAATCAGTTTTTATCTAAAAACAATGAAAAGTGTGAAAAATAACAAATAAAATGTAACAAGTTTGAAGTACTTTAGTCAAACAATACAAATACCATTTATTAAACTCCAAAAATTCAAATTATGAAATTAAAGGTTACACTCCTATTATTTCTAAACATTGGCTTTTTTGCCTTTGCTCAGGAAAATTTAACCTACCAAAAACCATCAAAATCTATTTTAGATTTAGCTGATTACGAAAAAGCTCCGCTAGTATCAATGGATACTAAAAAAGAGAATCTGTTATTGATGTACAGAAACACCTATAAAACATTAGATGATCTTAATCAGGATGAACTTCGTTTAGCAGGTTTAAGAATTAATCCAACAACAAATATTTCAAGTACTGCAACATATACGATCAATCTTAAATTAAGAAAAATTAGCGGTAAAGATGAAGTTCAAGTTACCGGTTTACCTACAAATCCAAAAATAAGCAATATCGTCTGGTCACCAAATGACAAAAAAATCTTGTTTTCGCATACTACAAATTCAGGTGTTGAACTTTGGTTTTTAGATGTTGCAACTGCAAAAGCTACCAAACTTACTGATGCAACTGTAAATGCAAATCTTGGAAATCCGTTTAGCTGGTTTTTAGACAGTGAAACTATTCTGGTGAAAATGCTACCTAAAAACAGAAAACCATTATTAGATTCTAAAAAAGATTTACCAACAGGACCCATTATTTCTAATACTGCGGGAGTAAAATCGCAAAACAGAACATATCCTGATATGTTGAAAAATCAAAATGATGAAATTAATTTTGAAAACGTAATGACTTCTGAATTGTATAAAGTAAACCTTAACGGAACTGCTACTTTATTCAAAGATGCGGCAATGTATGCCGGAGAAAGAATTTCGCCAGACGGAAATTATATTATGTTAACGACAATTCAAAAACCTTTTTCATATGTAGTTCCTTTAAACAGATTCCCTTCTAAAACCATTGTTTATGATGCAAGAGGAAAAGAAGTTAAAACTGTAAACGAAGTTCCGTTAAACGAAGTAATCCCGAAAGGTTTTATGGCTGTTCGCAAAGGAAAAAGAGAAATGATCTGGAGAAATGACAAACCTGCAACTTTATCCTATGTTGTGGCTTTAGACGAAGGAGATCCTGCAAATAAAGTTGAATTCAGAGACGAAGTTTATCTTTGGGATGCTCCTTTTGCAAACGATGCAACTTTATTAGCAAAAGTACCTCAACGCTATAATGACATTATTTGGGGTAATGATAATATTGCTTTTCTTAGTGACGAATGGTACGATACCCGTAATACAAAAACGTATTTAATTAATCCGTCAAATCCATCTCAACAGCCAAAAGTAATTACTGATAGAAATCAACAAGATGTTTATTCAGATCCGGGAGCTTTTGAAACTAAAAAGAACGAATACAATAAATATGTTTTAGCGATCGAAAAAGACAATGCGTTTCGTATTGGTGAAGGATATAGTAAAGAAGGACAATTTCCTTTTATTGATGAATTCAATTTAAAGACATTAAAAGCAAAACGTATTTATACATCAACTTATAAAGACAAAAAAGAAGATTTATTAGGAATCGAAGATTTTAAAACCGGTAAAGTTTTAGTCCAGATTCAGTCAAAAAGTGAATATCCAAATTACTATTTTAGAAATATTAAAAAACAAAATAGCCTAACACCAATTACTTACTTCCAGAATCCGTTTGAAAGTATTAAAGATGTGAGTAAAGAAGTTATTAAGTACAAACGTAAAGATGGTGTTGAACTTTCAGGAACTTTATATTTGCCTGCTGGTTATGACAAAACCAAAAAAGAAAAACTGCCTTTATTAATCTGGGCGTATCCGGCTGAATACAAAGACAAAAACAGCGCGGGACAATCGACTCAAAACTCAAATGAATTTACTGTTCCTTATTATGGATCGTTTGTATATTGGGTAACAAAAGGATATGCAGTTTTAGATGATGCGGCTTTCCCTATTATTGGCGAAGGAACTACAGAACCTAATGATAACTTTATCACTCAATTAGTTGATAATGCAGCTGCTGCAATTGATGCCGTTGATGCTTTAGGATATATTAATCGCAAAAAAGTGGCTGTTGGAGGACATTCATACGGAGCTTTCATGACTGCTAATTTACTTACACATTCTAACTTATTTGCTTGCGGAATTGCCAGAAGTGGCGCTTATAACAGAACTTTGACTCCGTTTGGTTTCCAGACAGAACAACGTAATTACTGGGAAGTTCCGGAAGTTTATACTGCAATGTCTCCTTTTATGAATGCCGATAAAATGAAAACACCTCTTTTATTAGTTCATGGTGAAGCAGATAATAATCCGGGAACTTTTACTTTGCAGACAGAACGTTACTATCAGGCATTAAAAGGCTTGGGAGCAACGGCAAGAATGGTGATTTTACCTAAAGAAGCACATAGTTATGTTGCCAAAGAAAATATTTTACACCTGCTTTGGGAACAAGATCAGTTTTTAGAAAAATACTTGAAAAACTAGAATTTCCTTAAATATTTATAAAGACAAACCCGATAGGATTTAAAACTTGGACTGCACCCAAAAGTTTAGACGAATTTATAATTAAATTTGATAATAATGAGCTCGATATTGTATCGGGCTCATTCCTTTTAGATTAAGTTTTATTCGATCATTATTATAATAGTCTATATAT
>NZ_JAGYVZ010000042.1 GCF_018380615.1 Flavobacterium psychroterrae
AGAAAAACAACTAATAGAATAAAATAATTTTATATTTTTAAACTACTTTTTAGACACCTTTTTGAGTTCATTTATACTGCTCACTTTTATCCAGAATTAGGTGCTCACTTTATCCAGAATATCCACTTTGCAGTAATGACAGCAATTAATCATCAAAACAATCTGTTTTAGTCATTTCAATTATTTGATAAAACTCATCTGAGTATATTTGAAGTTCTGCAAAAGTATCAAATTCGTGCCAAACATCTTCATGAGGTATTTGCAAACAACATCCTTGGGGCTCACATTTAGATATTGTCATTATTGATTCTTTCTTAGTCTTATTATTTAAGACCTTATATGAATTATACCCACATTTAGGGCATTCTATTATTATTTCATTCATCAAAACTGGTTATTTATTTTTTTTGTTATTTATAATCATTATAAATTACACTCAAAACAAACACTTTTGTATCTGTTTTTATATCTTTGTAATGTAATTTAAAAAAAGAACCACCTGCGTTAACAGGCGGAATAAAAATTTAACGTTTCGCAAGAAAAACATTTTTATATTCTTACTAGAAAATAGCTAGTTAAACTATTTTTTCGTTTTACATTTCATACAAAAAGGCTTTGAAAGATAAACTCTTTTCTTAGACCTCCAATGTATAAAACTTTTAAAACATATACACATAGTGCTTGTTTTACAATTAAATCTTGTAACTACTCACGGTTACAAATCGGCAACAAGAGTTCTTACCAAGCCAAAAAAGGAATGGAAGAAACAAAAAAAAGACAGCTTTTAAGCTGTTACACATCTAAAGAATATAGGCTAATGTCGACGAAACATTTCTAGCCTATTTTCATATGTTACAAAGTTACTATTTATTCTTGAGATAAGCAACAATTTTTGATTTTATTTAACAAGTTAAATTAAGAATCTTCACTGCAAAATATTTTTCAGAAATTTACAACTTTAAAAAGATAGAACAGAAGGGACACCACAAAGCAACCCCAATATTGTCATTCTGAGGAATCAGGAATCTCCACACGGTGAGCGCACAGTTGTCGAGTTTCTTGCGGAGAATGCATTAAAATCCATTCCTACAATATGTTTTGTTCCTCTGGAACTCTTTATAAAATTCTAGAGGAATGATTTATTTTGAAGCAAGAGATTTCAATATCTTGAAACGTAAAAGACCTCTAAATTAAGAATCTAAAGCTTCTGCTAATTTATTGAGCCAATATTATTAATAAAAAACAATTACCGTTGAAGCTCCTTAATAACAACATCTAATTCTTTTTATTTTCGTAATCTCCATAGAATTTAATAGAGTCTATTTTTATAGTTTTTAAAATAGATTCTATTTTTTCTCTCCGGGAATCTACCCGTTCCTTTTTGTTAATAAGATTAATGCTATCCATCTCTTTTTTTAATTCAAAATACTTCGTGGAGGTAGCTCTATTAGTGTAATTCCAAACCATCTCCATGTCGTTCAGGAATTTATTTCGAACATAAATAACTCCATTTTCTTGAATATAATCTACACTGGAATCATCTAAAATCCATTTTATATTCTTATAGTAACTTGGGGAAATCTCATTTGGCTTTGCAAATCTATAATAGTCATTTTGAAACAATACTATTTGGCGGTCATATCTTTTTGAAATTACCGGATGAAGCTCAATATACCTATTTTGCCAATAAACGTAAGTCGAAAATAAAAGCACTATAACTATTATTGATATGTATATTTTCTTTTTCATCTTTTTATTTTAATGCCTTAATAAAACCATCTAATTCTTCTTCATTTTTGCATTTCCATTGAATATATCTTCTTCCTTCTTCTGCTTGATCCAAGTTAGATCATTAGTTTTAGTGGTGTAATTCCAAATCATTTCCAAATCATTCATATATTTATATTTAATATAAATCACTCCATCTTTTACAATATAATCTTCTATCTGATGGTCTAAAACAAATCTAATATTTTTATAAAAATTAGGTGGAGTCTCATCTCGTTCAGCGATTCTATAGAAGTCATTTTGAAAAATTACTACTTTACGATTAAACACTTTAAATCTGTGCACATCATCATTTAAGATTACGGCACGAAGTTCTACATACCTATTTTCCCAATAATAATAAACAGAAAATAAAACTAGTAGAATTGCTAATCCTATATATACCTTTTTTTTCATTTATTTTATTTTAAATTAATACTCAAGCCTCCTAAAAACCCTGATTCAAAGGTTTTATTAAAACTCTTTTGCCATTGGCTTTTCATCTCAAATGGCTGTGCTCCACAATACTTTTCTACTAACAAAGCATCTGAATCTCCAGAATTTCCAAAACCATAAATATAAGCAGACGCTCCTTTGTGCCAATCGTATCGATCCGACCAAAAATGTTTTATTATACCAGTTACTACAAAGTTGTTGTTCTTTTTAGTTATCTTAAAATAACAATGTGAACTTAAAGTACTATCTCCACTCGCATAATATAATTCACCAAAAACACCACCTTTTACTTGATGCTCAAAATGATCATCATATTTTGCAATATCTCCTTCTTTTTTTAAAGTTTTCCCATATTTCTCAAGCTCTTCACCAAAACGATCAATATTTAAATTTTCAGCAGCAATAACTTCCCTTTGTTTTCTTAACCAATTAAAATCAATGTTTTTTGTAAATCCTGTACCGTCTAGCCACCATTGCAAACAATCTGCCGCCATATTAAAATTTCTTTCCCTAGCTTTTCTAATCATTTCTAGATAATTCTTTTTTAACATTAAAGCCTTCTCTTTATCGTTCAGCGCAAGGTAGAAGTTTTTAGCCTTTGAGCTCCCTTGTTCATTCCAAAAAGGATCTCCAAATAAATTCTTATATTCTGAAGGAGCTAAATCAGTTTTTATATTAAAAATACTATTATTCATAAATTTTATATTATTTATTTAAGTAATTATTTACAAATGTATCAATTTTAAACTCTACAGGCTTTTTAGAAAATGAAGTTAATAACGATTATTTAGCCTTTCTTTCTAATCCTCACTTTACTAAACCTCCAAATCAGGATTTAAAATTTCGGCTAATTCAACCAGCCAACAAAAACCTTTTTCTAAATTCTCTTTGTGAGAAAACATCGGTTCACTTTTACTCACCTTGTTTAGAGCAATTAGATAACTTAATTGCCTTAATGCTTTTGCAAAACTTTTAGGTTCTACAGTATTACTGAAAAACTCAATTAGTTTCTCTTCTGTTTCTTCTGAAAGGTTATTTGTATTCATAATTTAAAGTTTAAATATTATTTTGTCTGGGCTTTCGCCGAAATCAAAACCAAAAATTATTTCGTTTCAACATCCAAATATGGATCTAAAGCTTCGGCGAATTTATTAAGCCAATAAAAATTGTCTTCGATATTATTTATTTCAGATTCTACCGTTTCGCAGCCTCGCATTACACATAATGAAAGAATATGATTTACTTGTCGTATTGTTTTTGCCATATCTTCTGGATCCATAATATCAATAAAAAAATCTTTTATTCTGATTTCAACCTCTTTAGAAAAACCTTCTGTAGTCATTGTCTTATTTTTTAGATCGGTCAAATATAGTAAATTACACCCATGTATGGGTGTAATTGAAAAATAAATCTTATCACTTTTGAAATATGAATATTTCAGAAGAAACTTTTATTGCAAATCTTGGAATTCACATCAGACAACTACGTGAAAAGAAGGGTATGTCTCAACAAGACTTAGCTGATGATTGCGGTATCACCCAAAATCAAGTCGGCAGAATAGAAAGAGCTGAAATAAAAACAGGTATAAAAACTCTTATAAAAATTGCCAATGCTTTAGATGTTGAACCTAAAGATTTGCTAGATTTTTCTATTAAATAAAAACCTCAAAATCTAGTCTTCCTAACTACCAATGATCCAAACCAAAAAATATCAACTCACACAAAAAGAATATTTCTTATTCCTCATTAGAATTTTATTAAAAAAACGATGGTGGTTATTTGCCTTTATACTTTTGATTTCGATATCCATTCTTTTTAGACAAAACAAAGACGGTTCTGATACTTTCATAATGGTTTTTGGATTTATCTATCCACTAATCATAATATTTCAATTTTGGAGATTTGCATATTCAAAGGAAAATGAAATTATTTTTAAAGAAAGAAAACACGAAATTTTTCCAGATAAAATCATTTCTCGAATGGGAGAAATATCCGAAAGCACAATTCCTATAAAGAATTTTATAAAAGTATTTGAATTAAAAGATCTTTATATATTATATATTTCTAAAGGCCAGACATTCTTTCTTCCTAAACGAATTTTTGAAACTCTAGAAGATGAAAATTGGTTTAGAAATGAAGTGTTTTTGAAGATTAAAAATAAATAATTACAAAATTACTTAACTTTCGGCTAAAGCCTTTTTCTAAGAAAACTTATCAACCTTACATTGCAAAAACACAAAAATCTTCATCAAACACAAAAGTTTGCAATTGCAATTCCTTTTTTATTTTTACTAAGTGGCGCAATACACAAACTTGTTCAAAATTTTAGAGGTTCTATCGACTATAATTGGATATTCGTTTATGGAAGTATTGGATCTTTAATCTTTTCTTTTCTACTTGTCTTTTTTTCTTTAGCTAACTCTATTTTGATAATTCGATATCTAAAAATAAAACCAATTGAGAAAAGTTTATGGTTTCTATTAAGTGCATCAGTTTTTCTATACATCTCCATAGGATTTTCAATAGTAATGTTGAGAAGTGATGTTTAAAATATTTCATAAAAAAACCCGTGTAATCAGCACGGGTCTTCACATCATTCAATCAAACCAATCAAGGGTAATCAATCCTTAATATTTTTTATTGGAATTTGGAATTTCAAAAATTGGAATTTAATTTTCCTAGCTAATCCAAATCTTCTTTTTAAACAAATTCGCCGTGTGTCGCAAATGTTGGTTAAATCCTATCAGGATTACTAAAGCCAACAATCCGTAACCTACAACGGTATAAATTTCCATATCAGATAATAATGTAGCTTGTTTGGCAACGCTGCTAAAAACCTTTTTTAACGCCAATGTATTTGCATCGTCAAGCGAATATCCTTTTGCCGCGAAACTCTGCGCTGTTTTTGAGATTGTTTCCTGAGCCTGAGGATTATCGCCCGTAACAAATTGACTTAGTTTCAGGAAGTGTTTTTTATTCAGGAATACTTGTACGTTCTGCATGATGCAAAATCCAATTGTGCTTCCCCAAAAACGTCCTGAAACCCCTATAATTCCTGAAGAAGTCATCATTTTTGTGGGAACCGCCGAAACAGTAAACAAAACCAAAGGCACGAATAAAACTCCAACGGCGATTCCTTGTAAAATATACGGAATTACAATATCTGCCAATGAAACATCGGAAACAAAAAGATAAGTAAACCAAAAATGAAAAACCGCCAAAAGCGAAAAACCTATCATAAAAATATATTTGGTCGCCATGGATTTCATGAGGAAAAATGCTGCGAGGATTAACCCAATTACATTTCCTAATCCGTTAATGTATTGTACTCCGGCAACGCGTGAAGGATCCCAATTCCAGATGGAGAACATCGCGCTATGACATAAACTTAATGTTGCTCTGGCGATATAAAAAAGAAAAAATAACAGAAATCCAGTTCGTAAATTTGAATATTTAAAAACTTCAAAATCAAAACTTGGTCGTTTAATCAATAATTGTCTAAAAATGAATAATCCGCCAGTTATGAGACAAATTATCAGAGCCAAAATCATTTGTGAAGAATCAAACCAATATTTTTTTTCGGCATAAACAAAAAAGAAAGCGCCAGTTAAAATAGAAGTTAAAATCAAAACAAAACTCAAAAAATCGACTTGATACAAAGGGATTTTCTTTGTGATTCTATGACTTCTAAAAGTAACTAAAATCAAAAAAACATTGATTACCTGGAGCATTCCCGAAACGTACAACATATATTTCCAATCGTAATGATCCAGAAACCAAACGGCAATATTCATAATAAAAGGCGTTGCCAGTAAAAGTGATCCGTAATAGAATGAAAAACCAATTATTATGGCATTTTTAGATTTAAAACGTTCGACCAGCAATTGTCTCAGAATCAACACAGGCAAAGCCATTAAAATTCCCTCGACTACTCTTAAAATAATAAAAACAGCATAATTTGTCACATACGCCGAAGAAACTATCGTTACGGCAATTAAAATATACAGTGACATTAAATATCCTTTTGCAGGAAAGTAATTCGAAAACCTGCTTTCGATCAGGATTGTGGCTAATAAAGTTCCGTACGTTACGCACATCGCAAACTGCAAATCTTCGGGCTCAATGTCCAGAAAACTCGCCGCATACGCCACGTTTGAGCTGTAAACACCCAACAAAATCATTGAATGCAGTAAACACACAAACAATATGAGGATGATTGCCCAATTAGGAACCCAGGATTTAAATATACTTTTATCTTCCATTTTAGTTGTGCTCAGCGATAACGGTGATGTTCATTCCGGCTCTTAAAAAATCAGCGTGTTTATCAGTCTCTTTCAATTGAATACGAACCGGAATTCGCTGCTCAATTTTCACAAAGTTTCCTGTTGCATTATCCGGAGGCAATAACGAAAATCTCGCGCCACTTGCAGGCGATAATGACTTGATGATTCCTGTAAATTCTTTATCGTTCAAAGCATCGGCCTGAATTCTAACTTCTTGGCCTACGGTTAAATATTGCAATTGAGTTTCCTTGAAATTGGCTGTAATCCATTTTTCTTTACTTACTATCGAAAGTAACGATTGCCCTTCTTTAACCAATTGTCCGGGCTGCAAAGTTCTTTTACCAACCCAACCGTCATAAGGTGCGGTAATTATGGTGTACGAAAGAAACAATGCTGCATTATCTGCCACCGCTTGTTTCGACGCAATATTGGTTTGCGATGCAGGAACATTTGCCTGCGCCTGAAAAGTACTTAAATTTGAAGACTGAATTCGATCACGCATTTCCTGAAAATGTGCCTGAGCCGATTCATAATCTGCCTTAACTTTTTCTAATTGTTGGGATGTCGCCGCTTCGTCTTTAACTAAAGCCTGATATCTTTCGTATTCTAATTTTGTTTTCCAAAGATTAGTTTTGGCTCCAGCCAATTGTGATTCGCCAATCACGGTTGAACTTGCTGTTGTTGCTACATTTCTTTCTGCCACAACGCTGCTTTGTTTCGCACTTTGCACATCGGCCAGCGCCACATTTAGTTTTGATTTGTATTCTCTGTTATCGATAATGACCAGCGTATCCCCTTTATGCACAAACTGATTTTCATCAAAACGAACTTCCTGTACATAACCCGTAATTCGAGACATAATAGGCGTTACATATTGCTCCACCTGAGCATCATTTGTCTCTTCGTGATTTTGATTGAATACATAAAACCAAATTCCCAAAATGATTCCGCTTGCCACTAAAATGCAGGCAATTACTGTTATAATGATATGAAACGATCTGTTTGCGCGAGTTTCATTTTTAATCTTTACCATATAATTTTATCTAATGTCTATTTTCTTTCTTCTATTCTCTTGCTTCTTTCTTCTATTCTCTTGCTTCTATTCTCTTTCTTCTTTCTTCTTTCTTCTTTCTTCTATTCTCCTAACTTCTAAATCTCATTCGGCATTATTCCCGCAGTATGAAGCAACTCATAATGTTTTAGAACCGCGTCAAGCTTGGTAGAAATCTTGTTGTATTTTGCCTGTAGTAAAGCATTATCAGCATCAACCATTTCGGTAATTAAAACTAACTGATTAAGGTATTTCAACTTTACAATTCGGTAATTTTCATTGGCTAAATCCAAAGCTTTATCAACAACCACAAACTTTTCAAGGATTTCCTGATATTGCGTATGTTCTTTAAATAGCTGATCCTGAATTTCATCTTTTATAATTTCCGACTGCATTTTCTGCCATTCAATTTGTGTCGTAGCTTGTTGTACTTTGGTTTTGTTTTTATATAAAGCCGAAATATCAAAATGCGCTTCGATACCAATTTGACCTAAAGTGTACAAATACGGATTGGGCGGAAAAAATTTGTAGTTAGGATAATAAAAACCATAATTCCCGAAGAAGTTTACCGTTGGCAGATAATTCCCTTTAACCAATTGCAATTCGGTTTTTTTGATGTTCAATTCCTGACTGGCGATTCTCATTTCTTCGTTTTGAAAAGCTTTTTCCAAATAAAAATCATACGGATCTAAACCATTCATTTTATCAATATTTGATGTCGTATCGATCACGATTTGTTCGTTTTCCGGAATTTGAATCAAAGTTTTTAAATCATGCAATGCGATTTTTATATTTTTAGAATTAGTCAGCGAATTTAATTCACGGTCAGAAAGTTGCAATTCAGCTCTAATAACTTCATTTTTAGTAACTGTTCCGTGCTTTTGAAGCGACTGCACCTCTTTCAATCGGCTTTTTTCTTCTTTGATGTTTTCGTCAAAAATCTTTTGAAGTTCCATCATTTTATAAATCGCCAGATAATTTGCCACAACTTCAAGCTCGACATCATTTTCAGTCTTTTCGGTTTTTATTTTGGCAATTTCATTTTCCTGATTGGCAATTTTGATGGCGTTATTAATTTTATTACCTGCATAAATTGGCATTTTAAAAGTAGAATTCACCTGATAGATTTCAGGAATCGCCTTGGTTACTTCTTTACCGTTCAGGAAACCGTTTCCTTTGAATTCCGTAATATTGGTAATTCTGGAATATTCACCGTTTAATTCGATATCCGGCAAACGGAGGTCTTTTCTTTCTTTGATGTTTTGCTCTGAGAGCGTCGTCTCTAATTGAGATCTTAGGATTTTTTTATTGTTTTCTTTAGCAAGTTTCACTGCTTCATTCAAAGAAACCGAATGAATTTCCTGCGCTTGTAAACCATTAAACGTCAATACAAGTAGAAACATTAACACGGTTTTGAGAAAACAATCGTCTGTAGAATTTGTTGTTTTAAGGAACATGAATATATAAATATTTTAATAGTGCAAAGTTCCTGCATTTTTTTGGTGACTGATAATTCTAAAAAGTCAATAACATATTCATTTCGGACAAATGTTAAAATTTTTATTTCCGAAAACGTTATATTAAAATACTGAATAATAACACATTAAAAAAACAAATGCGATTTAAAGGTTTCACGCAGATTTAAAAGGATTTATGCAGATATTGCAAATTATATAAAATAAATCGGCGTAAATCAGCTTAAATCAGTAAGATCTGCGTTAAATATTTTTTTCTCTCGCGGATAAAGCAGATAAATTACCTTAATAAAAAATCTGCCGAATCTGCCGAATCTGCGAGAGGATAATTTTTTTTCCCTAAAGTTCTATTCAATTAATTATCTGCTAAATCTGCATTAAGTATTTTTTCTCTCTCGAAGATTTAGCAGATCAAGCAAATAAATTACCTTAAATAAAAAATCTGCCAAATCTGCCGAATCTGCGAGAGGATAATTTTTTTTCCCTAAAGTTTTATTCAATTAATTATCTGCTAAATCTGCGTTAAGTATTTTTCTCTCCCGCAGATTTTGCAGATCAAGCAGATAAATTACCTTAAATAAAAAATCTGAAGTATCTCCAAAATCTGCGAGGGGATAATTTTTCTTTCGCTAAAGTTTTATTCAATTAATTATCGGCTAAATCTGCTTCAATCTGTAAAATCTACGTGAATTTTTTTTCTCTCGCAGATTTAGCAAATCAAGCAGATAAATTACATTTTAAATAAAAATCTCCCAAAGCAGCAAAATCTGCGAGAATAATTTCATCTGTTTTATAGAATATTTTCTCCGTTAAAATAATCAGAAGGTCGTTGCCCGAGGAATTTAAAGAAAGTATTACTGAATGTCGGTACACTACTATAACCTACTTCCTGGGCAACTTCTTTGACCGAAAGTTTTCTGTCAAGCAGAAGTTCGATTGCTTTTAGAATTCTTCTAATAGTATAATATTGAATGAATGACATATTAAGGTCTTTCTGGAACAAACGATACAAAGAGCGTTCGCTATACCCAAATTGATGTGCAACCTCAGCAAACAAAATCGTTTCTCCCAGATTATTTTCTATATGCCGCAGGATTTTACTGAGGCGTTTGTCTTTTGGCTGTGGTAATTCTAAAGGAAGATTTGTGGTGCAAATTTGAGGCAGAATCGCTTTGATCGCTTTGGCAATTGTAAAATTTGGAGTTCCTTTTTTAAGATCACCATTCCAGCGATTCGTGAAAAGCATCATTTGAAGCAGTAAATTATTCACCGGATAAATGCCTTCGTTTTTATAAAATATATCTTCGTCTTTTTCAACCGGAAAATATAAATTACGCATTGTTACACTTTCAGATTTCGGTTCAATGCTGTGTGCAACACCACTGGGAATCCAGATAAAATGTCTTGCCGGTAAAAAATACGATTTGGTTTCCGTCGTTACGAATACTACATCACCTTCGGCATAGAGCATTTGCGCTTTTTCGTGTTTATGTGTAGGCACAAACAATTCGCCCATCAAATCGTGGTGGCAATAAATACTTTTTTTATCAGCATCTACTTTTTTGATGTAATATCTATCTAGTTTCTGACCGGAATGTTCCATTGAAGTAATTGAATATCTTTCGATATATAAATGTAGGCAAATAAAATTCCAAATAAAAAATTCCAAATTCCAACACTACTATATGTCTTATTGGAATTTGGAATTTATTATTTGAAGTTTATTTTAGAAAGCTTTCTAAAATAAAAAAGCCTTTCCGTTAAGAAAGGCTTATTCCAATATTGCGGTCTGGACGGGACTCGAACCCGCGACCCCATGCGTGACAGGCATGTATTCTAACCAACTGAACTACCAAACCAACTGCGTTATTGTGAGTGCAAAAATACAATAGAAACTGGGTTTTGCAAGGTTTTTTTCGAATAAAAATTAATAAATTTTTAACCAATTGATTTCTATTGAAATACAGAACAAAAAAAAGCATTATTTTAAACCATAAAGTGATATAAGAACAGATAAGCTGTGTTTTTAAATGAAATTACACCGCTAAATCGCAAAGTTAGTAAGTACAAAAACTAAAATGTGCAAATCCTGGCATTTTTCTGCGGTTCAATTTAATATGAACTTATATAATTTATATGGTGCATATTTAAATTCCAAAACGAAAAATCCGCAAAGCTTAAATTAAACTTTGCGGATTTTGCGCATCCCGATATTTATTAGGATTATGTTGTCTGTGAGTAAACTTTTATCTTAATATGAACTTATATCACTTATATGGTTCAAAACAAAAACGTCTTAAATCAAAAAAGCCATCCACAAAAGTGGAAAGCTTTTCATTGGTCTAACTACTAAACCAGCTACGAGTTACAAAGTCGTAGCAAAACAACACAACTAATCTTAGATACCGTTTTTGGGCAAAAAAGCCTTTCTTAAAAGAAAGGCTTTTCCCAATATTGCGGTCTGGACGGGACTCGAACCCGCGACCCCATGCGTGACAGGCATGTATTCTAACCAACTGAACTACCAAACCTCTGCGTTATTGCGGTTGCAAAGATAGTACAGAATTTCATTTCTGCAAGTGTTTTGCTAAAAAAAATTCAAATAATTTTTAAATTATTATCCAAAGTTTTGTTTTTCAACTAAATACGTAGTCAATATTTTTTCAAAATTATCACCAACATTAACCGGAACGTACTTAATTTGGTTCTTTGCACAAGTCAAAGCTAATTTTTTAAAGTACTCTTCGGCTCTTTTTTCATACTCAACTTTAACATTATCGGCAAAAATCGATACTTCTTCACCAGATTCTAAGTCAATAAACTTTCTTGGCGTATTATCAAAGTCAAATTTCAACTCTGTTTGATTATCTACAACATGAAACAAAACCACTTTATGTTTGTTGTGTTTAAGATGTTGCAAAGCATTAAATAGCTTTTCATCATCTTCGGCCTGAAACATATCTGTAAAGATAATAATCATTGAACGGCGATGCATTTTCTCTGCAATTTGATGCAAATACGTAATCGTATCGGTCGTTTTTTTGACTTTTGGCTGTTCTAATAATTGTTCCAGTTTATTGAGCAGCATTCTATGATGACGATCGCTTCCTTTTTCGGGCGCATAATATTCATAATTGTCTGAAAAAACACTTAAACCAACAGCATCACGCTGTTTCTTTAAAATATTCATTAAAACTGCCGCTGCTAAAACTGCGAAACCAATCTTCTTTTCATAAAAAGGCTGACCTGATTTCAGTTCCGGATAATGCATTGAGGATGAATTATCAACAATAAGATGGCAACGCATATTCGTTTCCTCTTCGTAACGTTTAGTATACAAACGATCCGTTTTAGCAAATAATTTCCAATCGATATGTTTCGTGCTTTCTCCTGCATTATAGACTTTATGTTCAGCAAATTCAGCCGAGAATCCATGAAACGGACTTTTATGCATTCCGGATATAAAACCTTCTACAACCTGATTTGCCAGCATTTCGAGATGCTGAAAACTGGATACTTTCTCTATTTCCGATTCGATTTTCATTCACTTTCTTTTTTAATATTTTGTGCGCGGTATAAACCGTCTGTCGCCTGCAACAGTTTTCGTTTTAATATCGGACTAAAATTAGGGTTTTCTTTTAAGAATCGCTGCACTTCATCAAAAGCATATTTCGATGAGTATTTTCCAATTGTATTATTCAGCCAATCCTTCGGAAAGAAAATATCTCCTGTTCTCTGAATTTCCTCAACCAAATCTAATGAAAATCTAATATACTTTTGAGCACTTTCCTGACGTAAAGGATGATTTATATTTGCCAAACCTACAGCAACCCAGGATTCTTTTTCTCTGTTTTCATCCTCTTTTAATGATTTTACAAAAGCAGCGCGAACCAATTCATGTTTAGATAAAGAAGGAAGTAAAAATTCAAATCGCTTTTGTTTGTCCGGATTTGTGATCGTTTTTTTGGCTCTATTCAGGATTTCATCTGCTTTTTGATGCTTAAATATAGCCAAATTCATTGCCATATTGGTGTAATCGTCTTCGTTTAGCTTTAAACTTTGAATTATGTTTTCTTTATTCCAAATTGCATATAATTGAGCTTTACCAGAATCTGAATATGCAATTGAACTAAATAAATTGAACAATGTTTTTTTGATATTGCTTGGTAAATTAGCTTGTAAACGCGCATAAACAACATTTTCAAGTTGCTTCTGAACTTTGCTTTGCTGTTTTTCGGTCAGGAATTTCCAATAAATTGAACTTGTCTGATTGGTAATAATTTTTAGCACTAATTCGTTTTCTTCTTGCTGAATTCCTTTTATAAAACAATTAAAAGCTTTTATTGGCGCAACATTTCCCGCTAAGGTATTTTCATAAATATTGATATAATTAGAAGCTCTTGCAACCTCATCTTTCAAACTCAAAACAGATTCTATCGTATTCCCGTCAAGCGGAAAAACACCGTAACCAAAACCATTATAATTGTAAATCACAGCAATTGGTTTTTGAAGTCCAATCGCTTCTTTTACTACTATATTTTTGTCGGTAATATTAACATTGAAAACTTTTACCTGATCTGGATAAACCAAACCAATATCAAAAATTTGAGGCCAGACATTCGCTGATTTATCTTCGGCTTGTTGACTTATTTCAAACTTCTTAATATTGTTTTTGGCATCGTATTCTATTTTATCTGTAAAAATGGCTCTACCGGATTGATTGACCCAGACTTTACTCCATTTTTGCATGTCGAGCGGAGTTTCGGCATCGAGAATTTCTACCAGATTATTCCAGTCGGCATTGTCGTTTGCGTATTTTTTAATGTATTTTTCGATTCCTTTCTGGAAAGCTTCTTCTCCCATCGAAGCTTCTAGTTGGCGCATCATTATTGGCGCTTTATTGTAAATAATGGCTCCGTAAAGTGAGCCAGCGTCTTTTAAATTCGCAAGATTTTGTTTTATAGGATGTGTGCCTAACGAACGGTCTTCGGCGTAAGCGCTGGAATAATGAGCATTTATAAATTGTAGATTATGATTGACTTTCGGGAAAATGGGGTTCATTATTTTGTCTGCCATAAAATTCGCAAACACTTCTTTCATCCAGACATCATCAAACCATTTCATAGTAACTAAATCGCCAAACCACATATGCGAAGTTTCATGCGCGATCAATTTTGCACGATCTAATTTCTCGCTGTCTGTGGAGCTGTTATCTAAAAATAAAGTCGATTCGCGATATTGAATCGCGCCAACATGTTCCATTCCGCCATATTGAAAAACGGGAATTGAAGCAAAATCCAACTTTTGAAAAGGAAATTTATAATTCGTGTATTTTTCTAAAAAGTCTAATGATTGTTGGTGTAAATTAAAAATAGTATCTACGCTTACGCGGAATTTCTCTGCATTGTTTTCACGATATAACATTGTCATTTCCAGATTTCCCGGTTTCTGTGTTACAGTTTTAAATTTTCCGGCAACGAAAGAAAACAAATACGTGCTCATTTTATCTGATTCTCCAAAACTATAAGATGTAAAATCGCCTTTTTCTACTTTCTCTTTCACATCGGCTCCAGCCAAAACTGACCAATCTTTAGGAACCATTAAACTCAATTTATAAGTTGCCTTAATATCAGGCTGATCTAAACACTGAAATAATGTGCTCGCACGATCAGGAACTAATAAGGTATATAAAAAATCGTCATTACGGTTTAGAGATAAATTTCCTGCGATAAATGAAATCGCAACTGTGTTTTTTCCTAAAATTAGATCTTTTGAAGCAATAATGATATGTCCTTTTTCATGAACAATAACTGTATTTTTTCCATTTACCTGAATTGATTTTATATTTGAAGTTTTTTCTTTAAAATCCAGATACAAAGGTTCGCTCAGATCTGAAATTGTTAGTTTCAAAGTAAGATCTGAATTGATTTCCTGCTGTTTTTGTTGCGGAATTTCAAATCTAAGTCCGTAAGTAACATCAGAAATTTGTTTTTTTCGAAAAATGGCCATTTGTTCAGAAACGCCATTATCCAAAATAAGATTTTTATTTGACTGAGATTGAGAAAAACCAATTGTAGTAAATACAAGAATACAAAGAAGGCTGTAGAAAATTTTCATTTTTAAAGGAATATAAGATTCGTTAAAAATAAAAAAAGTTAGCCACGAATTTCACGAATTAGCACTAATTATTATTTGACATTGCTCAAAATAGTTTGCCACAGATTAAAATGATTAAGTGATTTTTTTTAATCTGTGAAAATCATTTAATCAGTGGCAAAAAAACTTTAGACCAAAAAGAAATACCTTTCTTTCACATAGCTATGTGTGTTCAAACAAATGAAATGCCTTTTTATTACGTTAGAAAAGCTATGTTCCTATGTGTTTAAAATATGTTCAATCTAATTTTATTCCAATAAAAAAGGCTTGACTTTCGCCAAACCTTTTTTATATAAATCATAATCTTACGATTACAACAAAGCGTCTAAACTATCAGCGTAGGTTTGTTTCGGAGCAACTCCTACTTGTTTACCTACTACTTCACCGTTATGAAAAACCAAAACGGTAGGTATGTTACGCACACCATATTTTGCAGCGAATTCCTGGTTAGCGTCAACATCGACTTTACCAACAACTACTTTACCTGCGTATTCTTCACTGATTTGGTCAATGATTGGACCAACCATTCTACAAGGACCGCACCATGCTGCCCAAAAATCTACCATTACTGGTTTATCTGATTTCAAAACTACTTCATCAAAAGTAGCATCTGTTATTGCTAATGCCATAATTTCTTGTCTTTTAAAATTATTGTCTGAATTGTATCGTTTCAAACTAGACTACAAATTTAAAAATTAAATACTAATCAAACACCATTCTTAAATTAGTTTTAATTATAAATGCATTGTCATTTATTATATGATTCCCATGTTTTTAAATTGTAAGTTTTAATTTACAATATATTGACAGTCATCTTTTTAGAATAACCTCAGTTTTTTACCTTATCTTTAATAATCCAGAAAATTCTTTGCGATGACAACAACTTTACTTCATATAAAAAACTTTTTTCAATCTGTTCGTTTTAAAAAATATGCCAGACGTTTTGGCTTTTTTCTTTTAGGGCTTATTGGTTTATTATTAATTTCATATGGAGGATTATCGATTTATTTCAGCCGGAATAAAACCGAAATCATTGGAAAGATCAACACTAAAATCAATGAGAATATCAACGGGAAATTTCACGTTGGCGATTTTCAATATAAGTTTTTAACCGGATTCCCAAATTTTACTTTGGCCTTAAAAGATGTTGAACTCAAAGACAATCAATGGGCAACGCACAAACATACTTTATTAAAAGCCAAGGAAATCGAAGCCCGTTTGAATGTTTGGAGTTTACTGCACAACGAAATCAACATTCATAAAATCCTGATAAACAACGCGAATATTTATGTTTATAAAGCCGAAAACGGATATTCCAACGCCAATATTTTTAAACCGAAAAAGAAAAAATCTCCCGTAGATAAATCAGAAACCGAAACTACAATTGATCAAATCGACCTCAACGATGTCCATTTTATTTTAGACAACAAATTAGGGCATAAATTGTTTGATTTTCATGTGGCAAGTTTAAATACTAAAGTAGATTATGACGGAAACGATTGGCAAACCGATGTTTTTCTGGATACTCAAATAAAAAGTCTAGCATTTAATACCGTACACGGAAGTTTTGCCAAAGAAAAAGAACTCAAAGGCACTTTTAATGTTTCGTATTCCTCCGAGAAAGAAAAAATTGACGTGGTTACCCGAAATCTAAAAATAGGAACCGACTCATTTGATATTACCGCTTTTTTTAATCTTGCCGAAGGAAATGCGCTTTTCGGGATCAATATTGGGACTTCTATTTTATGGCAAAATGCGTCGAATGTGTTATCGGCAAATATCAGTACAAAACTAAACCGATTCGATTTAAGTAAACCTATTGATGTTAATTGCGACATACAAGGCGATTTTAATGCCGAAGGAGATCCTAAAATTGTAGTTCAGGCAATTATAAAAGATAATGAATTAAGTATTCCTGATGGACTAATAAAAAAATGCAATTTCAAAGGCATTTTTACTAATAATTTTAAACCAAAAGAAGGTTATAACGATGCCAATTCGGCAATTATATTAACGCACTTTTCGGGAGAATATGAAAATATTCCGCTTACGATTCCGCAATTGGCGATTAATAATCTCGAAAAACCAGTCGCAACCGGAAACGTAAGTTCTGATTTTGATGTAGAAAGACTTAACGAAATCAGCAACGACAAATGGATTCAGTTTACAGATGGTCACGCAAAAGCCAACCTGAAATTTCAGTTTGATATTGTCGATTTGTACATTACAAAACCACGTTTTATTGGCAAAATAGATGTTGATGACGCTTCGTTTCATTATATTCCAAAGAACGTTCATGCCATAAAAACCAATATTCATCTTGATTTTACAGAGAAAGCGTTACTCATCAAACAAATTGCTTATAAACACAATAAGAATACAATTTTTATTGAAGGAAAAATTGACAATTTCCTGAACCTTTATTATGACGCGCCCGAAAAAATGATCGTAAACTGGAAAATCTATTGCCCCAATATTGATCTCAAACAATTTTTAGGCGTTTTGGCAACTTCACAAAAAACGAAATCTACGGCAAAAAACACGAAAAGAACCACGATTTCAAACCAAATACGAACTGCAATCGACAAATGTGCTGTAGTAATCGACATTAAAGCCGACAAAATCAACTACAATAAATTAACGGCAACCAATACAACCGCAACCATAGAAATGATTGATTCACGATTAGTCATTAAAAACGGATCATTGCAAACATCTGGCGGAAGTATCAACTTTAACAGCGAAGTAAAACCAAGCGGAAAAAACTTTGCTTTTACATCAAACGCAAAAGTAAACCGCGTTGATATTGCAAGTTTCCTGCGCTCGTTCAACAACTTTGGCGTTACATCATTTAATCCCGGCAACATCAAAGGGCGATTGAGCAGTCAGGCAAATGTGACGGGTTTTATAAACGGCAATGGCTCGTTGATCACGAATTCTATGCACGGCAATTTGACATTCAATGTCAATCAGGGCGCTTTGTTAGACTTTGAACCTATTGTGAAAATTGGCAAATTTGCTTTTCCGTTTCGTGATGTCAAGAATATCACATTCAGCGATTTATCCGGCACGCTAAAATTGCGCGGAGAACAAATTGATGTCAATAATTTCACCATTAGTTCCAGCGTTTTAAACCTCGATGCCGAAGGTATTTATTCCTTTGGCCGAGGCACCAATCTCGCCCTCACAATCCCACTCCGAAACTCAAAAAACGACATCAATCTCGCTACTCAAGCCGAACGCGACGCCGTTCGCGACCGAGGAATTATTCTGCATTTAATTGCAGTAGATGACGAAGGAAAAATGAAAATTAAATGGGGGAAGAAGGATAAAGAGAAATAAATTTATTTTTCAACTAATCTTGTCATTCGATCGAAGGGAGAAATCACACTAGAAAACTCGACAAAGGTTTGTCACTAACGCCAGTCAGAAATGATTGGTGTTTTTTTATTAAAGAAAGTCAAAACTAAAATAATATTGATTTTAAATAGCATAAATGAGGACAATTGTAAGCGGCTCAATTATCGACTAAAAACTACATTTGAATCAAGCATGTTTTAAAATATTTTTTAGTAACAAAATCCATTATCAAGAAATGAAATATTTAACAGAAATAATTTTCGGAAAAGATCAAGTAAGGAAATTTCATAACAATGAAACTTTAAACGATTTTGAAAAAATTATCAATTTAAAAAAATACAATTTTGATTCGCGAGAAGAAAGGAATGCATTTTATAAAGGAATTGGCGAAGCAATGGGTTGGCTTGAATTTGAAATAATTAAAGAATCCGAAGAGAAAATAACTCAAGAAAAAGAAGATGAAGATAAATTTGATTATTGGTCATTCATTGAAAAATACTATCCAAAGTATTCTCATTGCAACAGCGTTTTGTTAAGCGACATTTTAACTCGAAAACTTTATGGAGAAGAAATTAGCGAAAGCGATGAAGAATATATTAAAGGTTGGGATGTTAGAAACGAATTATTTGAAATAGACAAAGAATTACTTTTTAAGGCTTTTGAAAATTATTTTAATATTGCTTATGCTGTATTTTAACTTATAAAATTAATAAGAATAGTTAATGTGATTATATTTCACTAATATTAAACTTCGTTATCAAATTAGTATTTATAAATCATTTATAGCATTATTTTAAAATGTCTAAAATCATAAATGTTACTTGTGCAATTATTTTAAAGGATGAAAAAATTCTCGTTGCACAAAGAAATGAAAAAATGAAATTACCTCTAAAATGGGAATTTCCTGGCGGTAAATTAGAAATTAATGAAAGTGAAATAGATTGTATAAAAAGAGAGATAAAAGAAGAAATAAATATAAAGATCGAAGTATTGCAAAAATTGACAAATAACATTCATGACTATGGTACTTTTAAAATCAATTTAATTCCTTTCTTCGTTCAGTATATTTCAGGCGAAATTAAACTTGCAGAACATAAAGATTACAGATTACTAGAAAGATCACAATTATTAAACCTTGATTGGGCAGAAGCAGATTTACCAATCGTTGAAGAATTTTTAAAACTTGAAATATGAACCAAGGATTATATGAAGAATTAGTTACCAAACTGATAAACTACAAAATAAACGAATTAGATAAAGATACATTTCAAATAAAAAAAACTTCAATAGACAAAGCCGAAGCCTCTCAATTATTATCACAACATATTGGCAAAGTCATCAAATATGCATTAGAAAATCTACCTAGACAAAAAGAAATTGACTTAATAGATAATCAAATAAAAATTTCGAATAAAATAATTCAATTTTTAAGAGATGAATTAGATAAAGAAGAATTTGAAGGTGATTTAATTGAAACAGAAGGAAAAATATTAAACGCTGTTTTTACAAAAGTCGATGCTCATTTTAAAGACTTAGATCTACATTTAAAAGAAATTACACCTTACACTAGACTAATTCATAGCGGGCTTTTTACTGGAGGAAATGCAGGAACAACTTTAGAAAGCGAATTACGAAAAGAAATATTATCATCGGATAAAATTGATTTATTAGTTTCATTTATTAAATGGAAAGGTATTAGAATTCTTGAACGTGAATTAAGAGAATTTACAGAAAGAGGAGGAAAACTAAGAGTAATTACAACTACATATATTGGTGCAACAGATTCGAAAGCTGTCGAATTCTTGGCATCATTAGAAAATACAGAAGTTAAAGTTTCATATAATACAGGAAATGAGCGTTTACATGCAAAGGCTTATTTATTTCAAAGAAATACAGGATTTCATACTGGTTATATTGGTTCCTCGAATTTTTCTCGTTCAGCTTTAACCGATGGACTAGAATGGAATCTAAAAGTTACGACTAAAGAAGTTGGGCATATCATTGATAAATTTAAAAAAACATTTGAGGCGTATTGGCAAAATGCAGACTTTGAATTATACGATGAAAGCATTCATTCTGAAAAATTAGTTGATGCTCTTAAACAAGGTCGATTTTCAAAAGAATATACTTTTACCACGGCTTATTTTGATATTAAACCTTTTCCTTATCAAAAGGAAATTCTTGAAAAACTAGAAGTTGAAAGGAATGTTCATAATAGATATAGAAACCTTTTAGTAGCTGCTACTGGAACAGGGAAAACTGTAATATCTGCATTTGACTACAAGAATTTCAGGAACAATAATAAATCCTCTAAATTGCTTTTCGTAGCACATAGAAAAGAAATTTTACAACAAGCAAAAGCAACTTTTCAAGGAGTTTTAAAAGATAATAACTTTGGTGATTTATGGGTTGATGGAATTGAGCCGAATTCTAATGAATATCTTTTTGTCTCAGTACAAACTTTAAATAATAGACTAAAAGATCTAAACCTTTCTCCAGAATATTACGACTTCATCATTCTTGATGAAGCCCACCACGGATCGGCTTCAAGTTATAGACCTTTTCTAAATTATTTTAAACCTAAAGTTTTATTAGGATTAACTGCAACTCCAGAAAGAATGGATAATGAAAATATCCTAGATGATTTCTGTAATCGTATCGCAGCAGAAATTAGACTTCCTGAAGCATTAAACAAAAAACTGTTAAGTCCATTTCAATATTTTGGAATTACTGATAGTATTGATTTGACAAATGTAAAATGGGAAAAAGGTAGATATGTAGCAAGCGAATTAACAGCATTATATACTAAAAACAATATTCGTGTTGGGGAAATAATTACAAATCTTAATAAATATCTAAATGACATAAATGATATTCGTGCGATCGGTTTTTGTGTGACCATTGAGCACGCTGTTTTTATGACTGAAAAATTTAATTTGGCAGGATTAAAAGCAAATTATTTAACTGCTAAAAATGCGAATGAAAGAGATAGAATCAGAGAAGAATTCAAGAAAAAAGAATTCAATTATTTATTTGTAGTTGACATTTTCAATGAAGGTGTAGATATTCCTGAAATTGATACCGTTTTGTTTTTAAGACCAACAGAAAGCTTAACCGTTTTCCTTCAACAATTAGGTCGTGGTTTGCGTTTAGCAGAAGGAAAAGATTGTTTGACTGTTTTAGATTTTGTTGGAAACTCGAGACCAGAATATGATTTCGAAAGTAAATTCAGAGCATTAATTGGCAAAACAACAACTTCCGTTCAAAAAGAAATTGAAGATGATTTTCCTCATTTACCTTTAGGCTGCTCCATTGTTTTGGAGAAAAAAACAAAAGAAACAATTCTTGAAAATATTAAAAAAGCTACGTCATTAAATGTAAATCAATTAATTACTAAAATTATAAATTTTCAACATCAAACTAATTTACCATTAACTTTAAATAATTTCATTGAATTATATCATATTCCTATTGAAACGATTTATAAAAAAGATAGTTGGTCAAGATTATGTCAACGAGCAGGAATAACTGATGATTTTGAAAACATAAATGAAAAACAAATTTATTCTGCAATAAGTAATAAATGGCTTTCTACAAGTTCAACGAGTTATTTTAACTTTATTCTTAAAATAGCAAAGCAAGGATTTAATATTCATCTTGATGATTTTAGTGCTAACGAAAAAACAATGTTACTTATGTTGCATTATGATGTATGGCAAAATCATGGTTTATTTAAATCATTAGAATTGAGCATTAAAGCAATTGGGGAAAATAAAATTTTAGTTGATGAAATTATTGAAGTATTAGAAATATTAATTGATAGAATTGATTTCAAGGAAATAGAAATTAAATTACCATATGATCAACCACTAAGATTACATGCGAGATACACAAGAGATCAAATTTTAGTTGCATTTGGACTAAGTAATTTTGAAAAAAAATCTTCCAGTCGAGAAGGTGTGGCAGAGAATGTTAATTTAAACACTGAACTACTTTTTATTAACTTAATTAAATCAGAAGAAAACTTTTCTCCGACTACAATGTATGATGACTATGCAATAAGTGAAACTTTATTTCATTGGCAAAGTCAAAATTGGATCAGGTGCAAAAGTTGGGGATTAAGCAAAAAGATTAGATAATCTGAATAAGAAGAAATCTACATTTCTAACTCCTCTAAATTGAGATCTAAATGCTTTAATTTTCGCATTAAAAGATTCTGCAG
>NZ_JAGYVZ010000043.1 GCF_018380615.1 Flavobacterium psychroterrae
TAGAAAAACAACTAATAGAATAAAATAATTTTATATTTTTAAACTACTTTTTAGACACCTTTTTGAGTTCATTTATACTGCTCACTTTTATCCAGAATTAGGTGCTCACTTTATCCAGAATATCCAGGCCAAAGAAATATCACAAAAATTCATTCATACAAAACCAATAAAGTACCTCATAAATGGAAGAATTAATCACATATAAAGTAACATTTAAAGAAACCGCTGACGAATGGCTATTTCAATATAGAAAAGATGATGGTGTAGTTTACAGTTTCTTCAATCTCAA
This sequence comes from Flavobacterium psychroterrae, assembly GCF_018380615.1. Taxonomy (GTDB): domain Bacteria; phylum Bacteroidota; class Bacteroidia; order Flavobacteriales; family Flavobacteriaceae; genus Flavobacterium; species Flavobacterium psychroterrae. Next base: position 290 of record NZ_JAGYVZ010000043.1, read on the forward strand.
AGGAAAAAGAGTACTGAAGCTTTTAGAAAATGTTCAATTCCCGGGCACAAAAAATGAAATGGAAAATTGGACTAAGTATAAACACCTGGTTACAATTGAAATGGTTTTGAACGATTATTCTTTTGAAGCTTTCTGGATTAAATATAATCTAAAAATAAAAAAGGAAAAAGCTGAGACAGCTTGGAAAAAACTTGACTTTGTTGATACAATTAAATGCTTCAACCAACTGCCAAAATATCATGAGTATTTAGCAAAAACAACTCAGGCAAAAGCACATTTGGTAACCTGGCTAAATCAAAAAAGGTATAATGACGAATATTAACAAAATAAAGATAAAAAAATGACAAAGCAATTCGTAAAGGTTACTCAAACCTATGCACCTAAAAATAAACTACAACAAATAATACTTGAGCGTTTAGAGCCAATTAGTCACACGCTTTTTAAAGATAAGAAAGAAGCGATAGAAAGTATTAAAGCTCTCTTTAAATCAGCTTTAAATGATTATAAAGGAAGAGCCGCTGTTCCAGAATTAAAAAACTTTGAAGGAAGTAAAAACGATCATGTTTACAATATTGATGAAGTGATCAACATTTCAATTTATAACGTAAAAAACGATTTATCATGAAACTACCATTTAGCCAAGAAGTAAACGGAAAACCAACTCATTTCGTAGAAAAAATTTGGAAAGGTTTGAAAGAAAGTCTTTCGAAAGAGTTGCATGCAAGGCATGAAGCACAAATGACACATGAGGAATTAACAAAGCCATATGAAGTTGATAGCGATATTTACCCTTTGGTACTGCCGAAAATTCACACAATAAGAAGAGATTTAAAAAACCGTTGGAAAGCAAAAGCATTAATACATTTTGTTATCAATTTCCGCGGAAACAAAACTTATCAGTTCGCCCCGGTTCTGCCCGTGGTCAGTACTCAAAAATTTTTGATTAAATATTCAAAAGTAAGAACAGGCGTTTGGTCATTGGATGCTACAATATGGATTGATGGTAAACTTTTCCTTGATGATTATTTAATAATTGCCAATAATAGTGGATTTGAATCTGAGCAAGATTTTTTTGATTATTTCAGCGAAGATTATATCGGTAAAATCATTCATTGGACAGATTTAAAATATTAACATGGAAAAAAGTATTTTCATTCTAAAAACAATAAATAAGAGTTTTTACTTAAAACAAGGACAAAGCCCCAGAGGTTTAAGAGAAGAACATCATAGACCTTATTTAATAACCGTAGAAGTTGACAAAACTATGGATCAAGCAGAGTTATCTAAGTTTATTGAATATTTGATTGAATTAAAAATGGCAATGACTTACGGAAATCCATAAAATTTATAAAAATTAACTTAATACTTTTGCCCCATGTCAGATCGATATCAAGAAATAAGAGATTCCCATATGAAAGAACTAGCAAAACTACATGCTAAGATAGATCGTCAATACAGAATAAAAATCACAATATTATGTGTAGTCGGTTCAGTACTCGGTTTGTTATTGCTGTATGTGATATTTTTTCATAAATTTGATTAATAAAAAACAATTATAAAAATGAATTATCTAACAGTTACTATGACAGAGGCGGCTAATGCTTTTGAAAAACTAGGAAAAGCAGTGTCAGAAGCTACACCCACAATTATTAATGCTTTCACAGAAGTTCAAATTTATTTTGAGCCATACTATAAACGCAAAGAACAACGACGTCAAGTAAAAAAAAGGTTTTCCATTGTTATTTTATTCCTTTTTTCTCTCTTCATTCAAGCACAAGATTTAAAATACATTAAATCGTTAGATTCATTAAATAATCAAAGTGCCAGAATATTTGCAGATCAGGTAGTTTTAGAGAGTAAAACTAAATTTGAGTTTTTACGAATTGACGAAACAACAAATAATCCTGAAAACTATCATGAAGTTGTTTATATTCCTGCTGATGCAGTAAATAAAGAAAAGAAAGCTAAACCATTTGTTATGTGTGATGAATGTATAAAAGTTAAGTTTTATGTTTATAATGCCGGTGAAAACAAGACGCTAGAGAGAAAAGGTACTAGAGCTTTAAGATTCGATGAAGTTTCTGGAAGATATTTAGACATCTTTCCTGTTTGGGAAAGAGTTTTTAAGCCTGGAATAAATTTAGAAAAAACAATTGACGACTACGATAGTAGAGTGTTAAAAAGGAAACAACCACAAATTGAATATAGATTTGATAAAAACGCCTACCTAGAAAATAACTGGTACATCCACAATTACTCATAAAAAAAGCCTCCATTACGGAGGCTTTTTTTATGCTTAAAAGTTGAGTTGTACGATATTAAAAATATGTATATTTTTGTACCATATGACACTCAGCAACCAATCTTACGGAATTAGATATAACACGCTTAAACGCTACAGGTTAATTATGGAGTTATATAAAAGTCATAAGGCAGAAGATATTCCGGACACTGTAATTTTAAGAAAGTACATCCTGCCTGTTTATCCTATTTCCCGAACTACATTTCATACAATACTTTGCACTCCAGTTAATAAGGAAATTGCAGAGCTTGAGCAAATAAAAGCACAGCAGTTGACAATTACTTTTTAAACATTATGCATAGCAATTGTGTAAACTACCTGATATTGCTGTATTCCATCATCCCTTTTTACTCTTTTAAATGACTTTCGCATTAATCGTCCGGAACCCATCACCGGTGCAAATCCGTGAATTTTTCCATGTGCTAATTCAATAAGTTCATGTATTGCCCGGGCATCGTCCTTTTGTGCCTGAGGAGCGTTAAAACTTGTGTTGGTTAGTTTCAAATTCGCGAAAGTCAGTACTATGCTACCAGTCCCTTCTTGCCTGTTTTGTGGTATTGATTTATTATCTCTACCAATGTCACTAAAATCAATGTTGGTAATATCAATTAAACAGCAAGGCCATTTAACTGGGGGATTAGGTGAGTAATCGTCTAATTGTCCCCAGTCTTCATCGATATATGCGATTCCTGGTACTTCATTAATTTGTGCTTGTGTATTCTCTAAAAATTGTTTCATCTTTTAAATTGTGCCATTAATTCCTCGCTAAATTTTTTTACATTCGATTCAACCACACCCTTAACAACTTTTGTTACTTCCGGGTGACCGCCAATAATTTGGCGTTTTTCAACTTTGATCTTATGACCTATTTTCATAAGCGCAAGCCCTTTCCATTTTTCCGCTTCAGTACTTAGATTTACATTTTTCTTGCTTTTACTTTGAGAACCATCTTTCTTTGTAGTGATACCGCCCATCGCCTTGTAATACATTGCCCAGAAATAAGACTTCATTTTTGCAGTTACTGTAATTGTGCCTCCTTGATTATGAATAGATGCATACGGTAAGGAACTGCTAAACTTGATCATTCCATCGCTAATAGAATATTTAATAGATCGGCGTAAATTACCTGTTCTGCTGAGCAAGGAACCTTTACTATTATTTATTTTAGTAGTTGGCCACTTTTCAGTAAAGAAAGCTTTGCGTTCAAAGTTTCTGTCAAATTCGTCAGCCAGTTCAACAGCCACGTCAGCTGTAATTTTCTTTTCTAATTCTTTGATCGTCATTTTTTAGCTTTCTTTATTTCTTTGGCTCCCTTAACTTTATTGTATGGATGCTCGGGAGGAAACACTTTTTTTGCCATGCCAGGATTAAACCTGAAAATGGCTAGTTTGTTTTTACCATCTTTATCAATTTGGCTAGTTGCTTTTTCTCCTTGCGCATTAGCTTTTTCACTATCGCTCGTTTTATATTTTCCTTTTCTGACTTGTGGCGCAGTACAACGACAACGCCAGCCGTTTGGTGGATAGTAAGAAATCCAAAAAGGATCATCTGAAGGCAAAGTAATATCCTGAAGCTTTGCGTGTGAATCTCTTACCTTGCTATCATTTGCCGTACGATATTGTAAATCGTAATCCTCTGATACATTTGCCCAATTAGCAGCGGATTGAGCCGAAGAAACAGCAAATTGATATTCGGCTTCTAAATAATTCTGATTGTAATTTTCTTTAATAGATTGAATATCTTTTGAAAACTGACTGAAAGGTTTAATTGTATTTTCTTCAGTTAGTAAAAGTTGTGAAGCTTCAAAGAGTTGTGCATTTGTTTTTAATTCCGAAAAAATAAAGGTGTCCTGTTTAAGACTTTTACTCATTTGTTCCGGCACGTCATTATCTGTTATGGCACTATCAAATATTTTGGCAGTACTTTTAATCAGATTTTTGTATTCTGCTGTTTTGGCTAAATCCTTAAAGTTGTAAGAGCCGTTATCATGTAGCTTTTTAAATGCTTTTTCAACTGTGTTTAAAACTCCTTTAAACTTATCTTTTTGTGCCAAAGTAATTGTGCGTTTATCTGTATTACAATCTTCGCAGTTGCAGTCGTACAGAAAATTTAAACGATTATGTAATGCCCCAAAATACTCTTGCTTTACTTTGGGGCTTAAACGAAAAAACCATCTTCCAATGAAAGCTTTGTTGCAGGTGCTGCTGCGATTTGTTTTGCTTTTACAATTTGGAAACCAAAGGTTGTATTCATCCATTCAATATTCATTTCATAATCTGTCATCGCTTCTTTAGTCATTGTCCACAATTGCGCAATATCTTCGGTCTCTGGATATGAAAAGACACATTCACCGGAAATGATTCCAATATTGATAAGTGCAGGTATAATCGTTGAATTCCAGTATTGTTCAATCAATGATAAATCACTATCAACCAATGTTTGCAAAGTTTCCTGCATTGCAGTTTCTTTGGAACGACTGCCGTTTTTAGTGTCCTGTCCCATCACGGCACCATTAAATAACATTGATAGTTCGTTGTTACAAAAGGTCATTAGATTTTGATAAACTACACCGTCTGTTTTTGTAGCTTCCGCCCACTCAAAGGTTTCGTTATCATCAATGATAAACCATGCCGCTGCGCCCATATTTTTCATCATGCTTTCTGCTCTTCTTAGCATTGAAACATTTTGAGTATCAGTTTTCATAACTCGCGGAGGAATACCGACAATTTCGCATAATTCAGACCAGCAGGATTGCGCAAATCTTTTAAACAAAACATGTGGTACTGCGCAGTTCATCAATCCTAAGTCATCGGCATTTCCAAACTCTAAAATCCAGGTTCCGTATTCTTTCATTTCACGATATGCAATAGATTTATCATCCCTGTAATCCGCGAAAAACAATCCCGCTTTAGGATCAATGTTTTGGCGTTTAATCAAATCTGCTTTTAACTGTGGTTCAGTTGCAGCTTGATTATTTTGAGTTTGAATCCAGGATAACTCTACAACAGAATGAGCATGTGTTATTGTGCCTAAAATCGCCTTGTTGATTTCATTTACCCAGATTTTGTCCTGAAGGAAGTTTGTAACCTCTTCGTTTATTTTTCCTGACTTGTCAGAAATTATAAAATTTGATGAAAGAGATTTTAAAAAACGATTACTTATTTGTGAACGCAATAAACCATCTATAAATATTTCATCATAGAGATTCATTAATAAATGACGTCTCGGATTTTCAGCTTTGCGAGCCATTGTTAATGCAGTATTCCATGTTAAAACATCCTGACGAACGCGTGACATGGAGACCGGCATAATTTGATTTACCAAACCGCTAGAGCTTGACGTAGCACTTGGTTTTTTAGCTGCCAATTCTATTTTATTTCTTGCAATTGATCTTACTTTTCTATTTGCCATTTTTCTTACTCGTGATTAAATTTTGTTCTTGATCCGAAACCATACGTGTCTAATTCATCTTCTTGATCTGCAATTGGGATCACTGGCAAATCGGATAAGATCACATCTCCTTTTGAAAGTTTTATTAACCATTTAACCGCGCGATCATAGCGGTCTTTTGCCTGCTCGGCAATAATATCGGCATTACATAATTCTACCAGATACCATTTTGCCACAGTTACGGTATGGGCTACTATTAAGGAATTTCTATCGCTTCCGGTTGTGGCAAATATCGCCGGCACATTATAAGACGATGCGCCAGTCAAATAACCGCCAACTTCCTGTATTGCCGCGCCAATTGCCTGAAGTACTAAATCGTCATTCCCTTCAGTGATCTGATCAACCTGATAGCCATAAATGGCACTTCCTAAATCATTTTTATCTAAAAACATATTTTTAAAATTTTCTATTACTAACAGAACCAAAAGAATAACCGCCCTCCATCGGAACGGATTTGTTATCTAAAATCCAACAACCGCCTTCTAACATATCGGGTCCATCCATTGTTTTTGCATTTTCTTCAACACCTAACATTTGTCCGTCCATGATTACCATATCAGGATTTGTTTTCTCGTCGATATTAAAAATCAGATTGCCTTTAGAGTGAATTGGTTCCAGCGTACCTTCAATCCTGAAAAACTTCTCAGGCTTCTTTCTTTTATCTTCAGTTATGGGTAAATAAACACCGAGTTCCTTGTTTCTTTTTTTTATCTCAGGTGTAATTACTTGCTCATAATGGGGGTCTTGTAGTGAGTTATTTTCAATATAAATCCTCTTTATATCGACCTTATGTTGCACCAGGTAATTATAAGCTTCAAAGAGCCAGTCAACAAACGTTGTATTGTTGGTTTGCTTCAGCCAAATCTTATATAAGTAACGCTTTGCGCCCTTTTTACCTATAATACCTACTGACTTGTAAGAAGCTTGTTTGCTTGCTCCTTTGTCTTTATTTGATGTTGAAGGATCGGCATAAACGAGAACTGCATCACAAGAACTTACCGGCGGACATTTAGCGTAAGTCATTATATCAAATACATCACCATCAGCCACAGGATTATTATAGTACTCTTTTTGCCTCGCTGTCCATGATATTTTAGAAAGCGCACGATCAATTAATAGCTCAGTGTTTTTGTTTGGCCAAGTTGAAACTCCATTTTCGTCACGGATATTTATAATCTCATGAATGTCCGCAACTTTTGCCATTTCGGTTATACAGCAGTATTTTGCAATAATATTTCCGCAGGCAATCCATAATAATGGATTAGAAATAGAACGGGTTCCGTATAAGGCCTCTTCGAGCCATTTTACTTTTGCTTTGATTCTTGCAGCATTTCTACACTCTTCGTCTGTATCAATATCATCAATTAATATACAGTCCGGACGAACTTCGTCTTTACGGGTTCCACGCGGTGATTGTCCGGCACCAAGTGCACGAAAGGAAACACCTTTTTTGGTCACAAATTCGCCCGCTTCCCAACTACCTAAACTTTCCTGCTCGCCATAATCGTTAATGATCCTGTTATTTGCTTCCAAAATAGATTTATAAGGAAGCAATAAGCGTTCAGCATTATCATAAGTACTGGAAACAAGCAAGATGTTTTTCTTTTTCCCGGTCATTGCCAGATAAAGAACTTCCATCATTGTACGTCCCGTTTTTGAAAGTTCACGAGACCAGGAACGAACCTCGTACCATTCAGGATTTTTTAAAACCCTTTTGGTAGCTGCAATATGGAATGGTGCCGGCTCTGAAGTGTAGAAATTTGGAAAATAGTATTTAAACCATTGTTCCGGATTCTTTTCGAGTTTGGCAATACGGTTTTGTTTGTCAACCAGACTTTCGGTAAGGTCAATAGGTGTCGCCTTTCGGGTATTATCCCGAAACTGTTGCCATAACTCATAGTACTTTTTATCTTCTCCGCTCGCCATTATTTCATTTTTGCAGTGATGAAGACATCAAATAAATTTGTAATTTTTTTCGCGAGCTCTAAATCCTGAGAGCGCACAAAATCTATGAAGTTTCTGGCAACTTCTACAGTATCACCGATTGATGTTTCGGTTTCAAGTCGATTGATGGATGCAGAAATTTTGACAATGGTGTCCGCTTCTTTACCTACAGCAACTTTAAAATCCCTTTTCGAAATATCAGTATTCAGGAAGTCGAGCTGATCATATAGAAATGACAACTGATTTTGCTTTGTGGTTAGCAATGACTTTTTAAGATTTTCCCATTTACCTTCTTTAATCCACTTTGCTAATGTTTTTTCGGTGACAGAAACTCTTTCCGCTATTTCCTTTTGAGTTAATCCCCCACCTATATATAAGGATTTTGCATACTCCTTTTCCTGCGCCTTTCTGAGTGCCATAGTGTCGATTTTATAAGCAAAATTGACGCAATAATGGGAGTTTAAAAAAATGATGTTCAGACACTTTACAGCTTTGTAAAGCCAGTTGACATAGGTGTTCAGGGAGTTTTAAGATTTTTTTTTAAGGCGTTTTTACGGCACATCTTTGCCATCAGAAAATGAAATAACCACAAAAATTAGCTTATGCCAAAACCATTCGTCTTTAACGATCAAACTCTAGCCAACAGTTATGGATTTAGAATCCTTACATCAGGTATCAGTTTGAAGCGATTTAAAAAAAATCCTATGATGTTAAATGATCACTGGAACTCAACACGAAATGTTTTGGGTAAGTGGATTAATGTTAAGGTTGAAAATGATCTTTTATTGGGTGAACCAGTATTTGATTTAGAAGATGAAGACGCAGCAAAGGTTTCACGAAAAGTTGAACAGGATTTTATAAAGTCATGTTCAATGGGGATCACATTCAATCGCGAAGACTTGAAAATAATTGGTGATGAACTTATTATGACCAAATGTGAGCTCTACGAATGTTCAATTGTTGCAGTTCCTTCAAATGCTAATTCAATAAGACTTTATGCAGATGGAGGCGAACCACTAAAAGACGAAGAAGTCAAGCAATTGTGTTTATCACTACAGCCTATCGAAGGCGAAATCCAAATTTTAAAATTAAACCCTAATAACGATATGAAAAAAATCACATTATCACTTGCTCTATTGACAGCATTAAGTTTTGATAAAACTATTCCCGAGGTGGATGTTGAAGCGGTCGAAGCCGCTGTCTTAAGTTTATCAAAAGACAATACACAAATGAAAGCTAAACTTTTGGCTTTAGAAACAGAAAAAGAAAATGCGGCGACTTTGGCAATTGAGACAATGGTTTCATTAGCAATTACCGAAGGAAGAATTCCCGCTACCAAAAAAGAAGATTTTGTAAAACTTGCCTCGGCTGATTTCGAGCTTGCAAAGTCTACACTTTCAAGTATTCCTGCGAAGGTGACTTTAGGAGACAAAACTATCGTTGCTGTTGGTACAGGAGTAAGCACTAAAGAAGAGTTTCAAAAATTAAGTTTGGATGCTCAGTTAGCATTCAAAGCTTCTAATCCTGACGAGTACAAAAAAATGTTTAACGTAAAATAATAAAAATATGCCAGCAAATTTCCCAGAAATATGGGTTGATCGTGTAATTGAAAACCTTGACAATTCAGACCAAGCGCCTTGGTTAGATGGAGTTGCAGAACTTGACGCAGATGTTACTGCGGTAGGAGAAAATACAGCTACAGAACAGAATATTATTCATCTTGCATCAACGGATTTCGAAGTTGATGTTTTGATTAACAACAACACTTATCCTATTCCGGTGCAGGTGTATGCTGATGGAAATCTAAGTTTTTCCCTTGATAAGTACCAAACAAAAGTTGTAACGGTTTCGGATGATCAGGTGATGGGTGCATCTTATGATAAAATCGACAAAGTAACCAAATCTGGAACAAGAGCGATCTTGGTTTCGAAATATGCAAAAGCAACCCACTCGATTGCGCCGCAAACAAATACGGTTAAAACTCCAGTATTTCTTGCTACCGGTGTGAATGGAACTGATGCACCTTTAGTTGCGGCTGGTGGTCGTCTAAGATTGACTTATGATGATTTGGTAAATTACAAATCTGAATGTGATGATGCTGATTTTTCAGAAGAAGACAGACGTTTAGTTTTGTCCAACGATCACTGGAATGACTTGCTTTTAGATCGTAAAAGATTCGGAGATAAACTGGTAGATTATGCCAAAGGAAAACCTGCTCCGGTTATCGCAGGTTTTGAATTATATCAATACATCAAAACTCCATATTATACTTCTGCGGGTGTTAAAAAAGCTTACGGTTCTGTTCCTTCGGGAACTGATAAAAGAGCCTCAGTTTCTTTCTGTAAAGATGGTATTGCTAAAAAAACAGGAAATACAAAACAATATTTTGCGCCTGCTGCAACAAATCCATCAGGGCAAACTAATGATTTGGCTTATCGTCACTATTTCCTTGCAACGCCTTTCAGAGCCGAGAAAATTGGAGCGATCCTTTAAGATTAATAAAAAAATAGCTCTTCAATTTTAAGAGCCATTTTTTCAAAAACAACTACATGGAACAAATTGTATACCCAACCCTAACTGTTTTTTTTACAGCATTAATTACCTGGTTCTTTTCCCGAAGAAAAAATATCGCTGAAGTTAGATCAGCTGAAATTGATAACGATCTAAAGCTAAAATCAGCTGAACTTGATAACGACGTAAAGGCTGCTAAACATTACCGAGACATACTCGATGATTTTGCAACAAGATTGACAACAGCTTACGATACTATCAAGGCAATGGAAATTCAACACCGAGAATTAATGCTTGTGAATCAGCAGTTAGTGGATGAGTTGCAAAAGTTCAAACAATTAAACGGAAAGCCCCATGACACTACGAAGTAAATCCCTTGAAATAGCCCAAAGCCAAATCGGCGTACAGGAAATACCCAAAAACAGCAATGCTGGACCAGCGGTTGAAAAATATCTAAAATCAGTGGGACTAGGTAAAGGTTACGCGTGGTGTATGGCTTTCGTTTACTGGTCTGTAAAAGAAGCATCATTACAATTAAACGTTGCAAATCCATTAGCTAAAACAGCCGGGGTTTTGTCAATGTTTAATGAAATGGTAAAACTAAGAGTTACCACACCGCAGCCGGGTGATTTCTTTATTATGGATTTTGGACATGGTGCCGGACACACTGGCTTTGTAGAAAAGATTTTGCCAAACGGCAAACTGCAAACAATTGAAGGTAACACGAACGACGAAGGAAGTCGCGAGGGCTACGAAGTCGCACGAAGATATGATCGTAAAATATCACAAATGAAAGGTTTTATAAGATTTTAAAACCTCTTTAAATAGCATTTAAATATGAAAAAAAACATTAAAAATACACTCTGCTCATTTCTCTTTTGTCTTTTGTTTTTGGTTATTGGAACGCTAGTTTCTTGTAAAAGCAACAGCGTTCCTTTATCAACCAAAACAGAAGTAAATACAATTACAACTAAAGTAATTGTACATGACACAGTTTTCGGAATCAAACCGGACAGCTCTTATTACAAGTCTTGGTTAGAATGCATTGACGGAAAAGTCAAGTTTAAAGGAAAACCGGAAGTTAAAGCCGGAAATTTCTAAACCCACCCAAATTAAGCCTTATAAATAATCAGTTAAAAGTTGATTGTACAAGCGAAGCACAAAGGCTTTTTGCCTCTTGGAAGGAAACTTACATTTTAGAAAATAAACAGGGCGAAACCACAATACCGGTTCCATACGAAAAACCGCTGACCTATTGGCAACAAACCGAAATGTGGTGCGGTCGCTTCTTTATTTTCCTGATCGCTCTATTGATGATCTATAATATTTATAAACTCAAAAAAACAATTTAGGATGAAAACAGCAAAACATTTTACCACCTCTGATGGTACTGAATTTTACGAATACAATACGGCATTTAATCATGCAAGAACTCTTGAGGATAAAACAATAGTTTCTCCAGGAGAAGAAATAACCTTCGACATCGACGTGGTAGACGAAGAAATTATCTCAGATACAGTTGTAGATACGACTGATCATTCACAAATAGGCGCTGCAACAGATGAGCCGAAAATTGAAATTGAAGCTATTGCGGACGGTTCGGTAAATATTTTAAAGGATGGTGAGAATGCAGACACTTCGCCAATAAATGTAATTCCTCTTTCTGCTGATGCAACAAAGGAATTAATTAAAACAGGTGGTGAAGAAATTAAAGCAGTAACAACACCAAATGTTGAAACTCCAAAAGCTGAAGCTAAAAAAGAAAACAAACCTAATACCAAAAACTAAATGTTACCAGGTGTAGATATAGAATTTCAAAATGGACAACTCGGAACGGTTCTAAACCGTCCCGATGGTGTCTTTGGAGTATTGGCCAGTGCGGTTGCAGTCTCAACTACTTTCCTGCTTGAAAAGGATTATGAGGTAAAAAGTATGCTTGATGTTGCAGCTTTAGGAATATTGCCAAGTGTTGGAAATTACCGTTTATATAAATTCCTTGAGGAATTTTATAATGAAGTAGGAAACGGAACGGCTTTATGGATTATGGGATTTGCAAACACTAAAAAAGTAAGTGATTTTTTCACTCCAGATGTTACAACTCAAAAAACACCGGCTGAAAAATTACTTGATGCGGCCAATGGTGCAATCTCTGGATTATTTGTGAGTTTCGATCCTTCGGTTGCTTATGTAGCAACAATTGAAACGGCAATTGATGCGGATGTTTTACTAGCGTTACCAAAAGCACAATTACTGGGCGAAAACTACACCAAAAATGAATATGCGCCATTCTTTGTTTACTTAGAAGGTTATGCATTTTCAGGTGATAAATTTACACTGGTTGATTTGACAACTAAGGAGTATAATCGTGTTGGGGTTATGATTGGTGATTCCCAAAAAAGAACTGGCGCAGTTCCTTCAAAAGGTGCCGCATTAGGCATTTTGGCAGGTCGTTTGGCTTCAAACAGCGTTCAGGTTAATCCTGGTCGTGTTAAAGACGGCGCAATTAAAAGTACAACCGCTTTTATTGTTGATGTCCCTGTACAGCTTTACGATGTTGGATCATTGCATGATAAAGGCTTTGTCACGCTAAGAAACCACAAAAGAAAGTCAGGTTATTATTTTTCAGATGGTCCTTTAGCGTGCGCGCCGGATGATGATTATCATTTCATCCCACAAAGAAGAGTGATTGATAAAGCCTATCGTTTGGCTTATGATGCGCTGGTTGAATTTACTCTTGACGATCTTGATGTAAATAACAACGGTACTCTTCAGGCATTGTCCGGAAGCATTATTGAGCAGGCTGTTATTGCTAAAATATTTAGTGAAATGTCAGTTGAAGGTGAGCTTTCTTATGACCCATCTGATTCTAGTGATAAAGGAGTGATCTGCAAAGTTGATTTAACCCAAAATATTACGTCAACATCAACAATTAAAATCAAACAATTACAGGTACGTTCAAAAGCATACGCCCGATTTATCGACGTTCCGCTTGGTTTTGTACCGATAACAAATATCTAAAAATTATGGCATTTAATAGTCGAGAATATGAGTGGGCAGATATAACTGTCATAATTGGCGGTCGTGATATTACTGGTATTCGTGGAATAAAATACGCTGAAAAAATTGAGCGTGAAGCGATTTACGGTAAAGGAAAATATCCGCAATCAATCCAGAGTGGCAATATCACTTCTGAAGGTGAAATCACGATGTTAATGTCGGATTACAATGCAATGGAAATCGCTGCGGGTGGCTCAATTCTGAGTACTTCAGTTGATGCGCTTGTATCCTTTGGAAATCCGCTTGAAGGCAATTTTATGAAAACTGATGCTATTGATGGTATCAGATTCACAGAGGCGCCAGTTGAGATGAAGCAAGGGGATAAATTCGCCGAGGTCACAATTCCGTTCATCTGCTTGAGAATACGTAAAAATATCTAATTCTAAAAAAAAATGGAAAAAACAAAAATTGCAAGTTATTCGGAAATCACACCCGAACAAATAGCCGAGTGGAAAGAAAGACATGGTCCTGTTTTCAAACTTGAATGTGAAGATAAAGCGTGTATTGTAAAACTGGCAGATAGAAAAACTTTGTCTTTTGCTTCGTCATCTGGGACTAAAGATCCCATGAAATTTAACGAGATGATCTTAAGAGGTTGTTGGTTAGGCGGAGATATGGAAATATTGGAAAACGACACCTATTTTATTTCAGTATCTCAAAAAATTGCAGAATTAGTACAGTTTAAAACTGCAACGCTGGAAAAGCTTTAGAGGCTGTCCCAGTTGACAAAAAAGATTTTATAAGAATTAGTGATGCTCAGCTTCGTTACTATTTTAAAATTGACCCGGACAGCCTCACAGATGAAGTATGGGCAATGCGGGTTAGAGAGCTGGAATGGATAAGAAGTTCTGAGAAAAATCAACCTACCGAATAATGAGCAACCTTTTTGAGTTTATGTTTAAGATCACGTCCAATGCACAGGCAATTACTGCCGGCATGGATAAGCTTAACGCAACTGTTGAAAAGGTTGAAGCAAGCGCAGGAGATATGGATAAAGCCTTTAAAAAGGCTTTTGTCGATATTAATAATAGCTTGAAAACAATCAAGTTAAGTTCTATCATGGATCAGGTAGAACGAACATCAAATGCGCTTACAAGCTTAAATAAACCCGGCATGGACTTAAGCACGTCGATGTATGATTTATCTGCAATGACAGGCGTGGCGGGTGGAAAACTTAAGGAAATTGAGGGTTACGCCCGAAAATCCGCAGTAACATTCGGTGGTTCTGCTGCCGCCGGTGCTGAATCCTTTAAATTAATTTTGGGTCAGTTAACACCCGAAATTGCAAAAGTACCTGAAGCGCTTGACGCGATGGGAAAATCTGTAGCCGTTACAAGTAAACTTATGGGTGGCGATCAGGTCGGAGCCACTGAGTTGTTAACTACTGCAATGAATCAATATCAGGTTTCGCTTGATGATCCTATTGCAGCGAGCGCAGAAATGGCAAAAATGATGAATGTCATGGCGGCTGCTGCCGGTGAAGGTTCGGCAGAACTGCCACAGATTAAGCAGGCGCTTGAACAAACGGGAATGGCCGCTAAGATGGCAAATGTATCTTTTGAAGAGACCAACGCCGCTTTACAAATTTTAGACAAAGCAGGAAAAAAAGGATCTGAAGGCGGTGTCGCATTACGAAATGTTTTGGTGAAACTTGGTCAGGGAAAATACATTCCTAAACAGTACCAGGAACAACTTAAAAAATTAGGAGTAGACACCACTAAACTGGCTGATAAAAACTCTACACTAGCCGAAAGATTGACAGCTTTAAAGCCTGCAATGAAAGATAGTGCCTTAATGTCGGCGTGGTTAGGTGAAGGAGCTGACGGCGCAACAAAAGCATTACTGGCTCAAATTCCAACACTTGAAACTTTAACAGATAAAATTCAAGGAACTAATACTGCTTATGAGCAAGCAGCGATTGTAATGGAAAGTCCTGCGGAAAAAAACAAAAGACTGCAAGCTCAGATTGATGATTTTAAAATTTCATTGTTTAACGCAACAGGCGGCGTAATGGGTTATGCTGAAGTATTGGGAGGCATGGCATCGACAATTAGTGATTTATCCCCCCTTTTAAGTGGGATGGGAACCGTAATTACAACGTTAGGATCGGCAACAAAAAGAGCTGCATTGTTTGCAAAAATTTCATCTGTTTGGAATGCGATAGCGGCAGGTGCAACTGAACTTTGGGCAACTGCTCAATGGCATTTGAATGCTGCAATGGATGCTAATCCAGTTGGTTTAATAATATTGGGTGTAATGGCACTTCTGGTTTACATCAGTTATGCGATTATGAAGTGGAACGAGTTTGGCGCAGCCATGCTTTTAATACTTGGACCCATTGGCTGGGTCATAAATGCTTTTATGACTATTAAAAAACACTGGGATAGTATTACTGCGGCATTTAAAGGCGAAGGTATATTGGGTGGATTGAAAAGAATTGGTCAGGTATTATTTGATATTGTTCTTTATCCCTTGCAACAAATGCTTGAGATTTTATCAAACATACCCGGACTGGGAGGTTTAGCCGGAGGCGGTGCCGAGAAAATTAAGAATCTTAGAGCTTCAATGAATCTTGTTACAGCAGATGAAACAAAGAAGAAAGTTGAGGAAAACACAGGTATAAAAGAACCAAAAATACCCGGAGCAACATTAGATAAAGACGGAAAGCCAACAGGAGATGGAAGCGGTTCGGGAACTAAGTCTAATGAAGCAATTGCCACGGGAGGAACTAAAAATACTGTGATTAATATTACGCTTAAAGATTTGATAGGAGTTTTACAAATTTCAGGAAAAGACTTTAAAGACAGCGCAAATCAAATGAAAGAACAAAGTCAGGATGCTTTACTAAGAGTTTTGGCATCCGCAAATACAGCAGCAGGATAATGGATAACAGAGATATTTTATTTGCTTCTTTAGTAGGAACAAAAGTAGCTGAATCTATACCCAGATTTAGTGTTATACAAAATGAACTGGCAAAGCATGTTTTACCACCAATACCCTTTTTGCCATTAAGGAACGTTGATAAAATTAAAAAAGCAAAGTCTTCGGTTACTGTTGAGGAATTATGGTGGCATAGCGATTCAGCACCAAAAGCAGATCAGCAATTTTTTCCTCTGTCATTTTCTTTAACCAAAGACGGTCAGAAATATTTACTGCCATATGAAACAATGATTTCAATAAACGGTAAAAATCAGATTGTTAAAAGAAGTGTCGCTAAAGGCAACAAATTACCGGGAACCATAAAGGAGCGTTGGGCACAGGATGATTACGATATAACTATAACAGGAGTTCTAATAGGTGACTATGAAATTGGAAACATCAGAGATTGTTATCCTTGGCGAGATTTTGAAAAGTTAAGAGACTTTTTGCTAAAACCTCAGGCAATCTATGTTTTCTGCGAGCCTTTAAGACTTTTAGGAATAAATAAAATTGTGATAGAAGATTTCAGTTTCCCGTTCACAAAAGGTGAAAATGTTCAGGCATATGAAATAAAGGCTGTAAGTGATTTCGATTATTTATTAGTATTAAAACTAGATGAAAAGTAGTTATGCTGAACATGGACTGGAATATTACTTTCAAAAGTAACGGACTTTCATATAAATTGATGCTGATCTCGGAAATTGAAATAACCGAATCAGTTGAAAATTTAGTTGATACGGCAATTATTACTTTACCGGAAGCAGTAATGAATAAAGTGCTGGATTTTGAAAACACTATTGCCCGGGGTTCTGAAATAACCATTGAACTCGGTTATGATAATAATCTTAAAAAAGAATTTACCGGCTATGTTAAGGAGATCACCACAAACGATAGCAGTTTGAAAATACTTTGCGAAGATTCTTTATTCTTATTCAGGGTTGGTGTAAAAGATGTAGAGATGAAACCTACATCAATGAAAAAAATAGCACAATCACTCATTGATCAGATTGATAAATCTTTTAAGATATCCTGTGATTTTGATATAGGTTACGAAAAATTTACCATACACCAGGCGACGGGTTATGATGTTCTTAAAAAGCTTCAGGAAGAAACGAAAGCTAATATTTATTTTGATAGTGAAAATAAGGTTTTGCACATTCATGCACCTTATTTAGAAAAAGGCGGTGACGTTGTGTATTCGATGCAAAAAAATATTGAAAAATCTTCTTTGGAATATAAACGGGCAATCGACAAAAAAGTTGAAGTAACTATAGAAAGTATTGATTTAAAAGGCAAAGTTCGAAGTTATACGACAGGAACTACCGGAGGCGATAAAATCACAATTAAGGTTGGAGCTGTAAGCGAAATCGACATGAAAAAAATTGCTGCAGTTGCTCTTCAGCAAAATAATTACGATGGTCTTGATGGTTCAATTGATTCCTGGTTAATACCTTTTGTTAAGCCAACTTATTCAGCACATTTCATTGACGAAGATTATCCTGAGAAATCAGGTATTTATTATGTTATATCAACCGTAACGACATTTAGTGATGCAGGCGGTAAAAGAGTTGTAAAATTTGGAGTTAAACTAGGATAATGGATACACCGGCACAAATAAAAGCTTTACTAAAAGATATTATTGGAGCAAATCCAAATTTACCAATAACCGGCACAGTTCAATCAATTCAAGGCGAAAGCTGTACTGTTAAACTAATTTCAGGATTAGACATTACCGATGTAAAGCTAAAAGCAACTATTGATGATCAATCAGATTTTATTCTGGTAACACCCAAAATAGGATCATTAGTTTTGATGTTGTCTTCAACCGGTGACCTTTCTAATATGACGGTAATAAAAGCAGATCAATTTGAAAAAATTGAAATATGTCAGGGAGGTCTGGAATTGCTCATTGACAGTTCAGACAGTAAAATCAGTATCAAGAATCAAAGCGTAAGCCTTAAAGAGATATTTACAGATTTAGGAACATTACTCAAGCAATTAAAAGTTTACACGCCAATGGGTCCATCGGGCACACCTTTACCAGATTCAATACTGGCGATCGAAAGTTTTGAAACAAAGTTTAATCAGTTATTAAAGTAGGTTTAAAATGGGTTTAAATAAAAATGCGCTTAAGGCAGAGATAAAAAATATCATAACAGAAATGCGAATCCGTACTGAAAATTCAGACGATGAATTTGCAGATCGCTTAGCCTCCGCAGTTGATACTTTCGTTAAAACTGCTACAATAACCTATCAAACAGGATTAACCGCTCCAAATGGTCCAGTAACAGGAACGTTTCAGGGAAAATTAGAATAATATGAAAGATATCGGTATTCAATTAGTAGACAATATTGATGATGGTAATCTTTTAGATATTAAGATAAATCCAATCAGGGACAAAGACGGCAAAATAACATCCGGTTTAGTAATTGGTAACACATTGGAGCAAAACAAAGCTTTAATACTTATCGGATCGCAGGGTGATTTTAAATACCGTCCAGATTTAGGAGTATGTTTTGAAGATGTGTTGCTTGGTGGTGATCTTTTAGAATACAGACATAAAATTACAGAACATTTCACAAAGGATGGACTAAAAATAACAGAGCTCGATTTATATCGAACTGACTATATTAAGATAATTGCTAATTATGAAAGCTAAACACGGACAATCATTTTTCGATCTTGTATTACAATCAACCGGAAGTGCGGAGAATGCTTTTGCAATGTCGTTGCTAAATGGCGTGTCGATTACTGATCCTTTATTTATTGATCAGGAATTACTGCCTTCAGGAAAAGCCAATTTATCCATTATTGAATCCTGGTCTGAAAAGAACCTCCCGGCAACTGCAATATCAAATGAAAATCACGAATTAATTATACCAGATGATGGAATTGGCGCAATGATCATCGAAGATACATTTATAGTAAGATAATGGCAAGAACGAAAACACAAATAAAAGCAGAAATAACTACAGCATTTATGGCAAATGCAGATTTTGCCACAAAATATGGTTTTGTTATTGGCAGTTCGTTTGAAGCTCAATTTTCATTAGTCTGTTTAGAAAATATTCTTTTTGAAATTGTATCCTTAGCGCATTTTATGCACGAATTAGTGTTTGATCAACATGCAAAGGAAGTTGATCAGCGTTTTGCAAATGAAAAAGCAGGAACGCTTCCGTGGTATAGAACTATGGCTTTACGATTCCAATTCGGTTTTGCTCTTGTCCAGGACAAAGATTATTTCAACAACGGCGATGCCACTACTGAGCAAATCGAAAACTCTAAAATTATAAAGTATGCCGCGGTTAGTGAAGCAACCGACAGTAGCCGGGTCATTCTAAAAATAGCCGGTGAGCAAAATGGAGTATTAACCAATTTTACAGATGCAGCGCAAGTCGAAGCAATTGAATTTTATTATAAAAGAATTAAAGTTGCAGGTGTAGCCTTAACAATTATAAATTATAAAGCAGATAAATTGTACTTGACCATTCAGATCAAAAGGAATGCTTTAATACTGAATGAAAACGGAATGAGTAAGCTAAATGCTAATTATCCGGTGAATGAAGCTTTACAGGAGTTTATGAAAGAATTAAAATTCAATGGTGAATTACAGCTTTCATCTTTAATTGATAAAATTCAGTTGGTACCAGGTGTTGAAGATGCAACGCTGATCAGTGCGCAAAGTGCGTGGATAAAACCTGAAATAAATGGTTATGGTGAGCCACAACCGATAAATATTTCCAAAGTTGCTGAAAGCGGATATTTTGAGATAGTAACATTTGAAAACATTCATTATGTGGTTTAAAATCGACTGGAATATTTTCGCACTGGATAACATTCCCACGATGCTTAGAAAACCATTCTTAGCCTTTTTTGCTCAAACATTATTGAAGCCTTTAAACTCGCTTTATTATAAATGGTCAAATTGGCGTATAGACAACTTGTACAAACTTGATCACACAGGTCAGGTTTGTTCATTGGAAGGTTCTTTAAACGATAGCTTCGACAGAATACAAAGGCGCATATATATAGGTGATGGTCAAATGCATGAAACTTTTTACATCTATACCGAAGCAGAATCAAAAACAGTTTACGTCTATCCGGAGATTGAAAACAAAACAATTTATTTAAGAACGGAATCAGAAACTGCAGATACAGGTTTAGACTTTATTGTCTTTGTTCCGGAGGAAATTTATAACGCTCAGTTTTTTGCATTAGATGCACATATCAAATTTTACAAATCAGGCGGTTTCCGTTACAAAATATTTATCATAGAATGAATAATACAAACTTCATACAAACAGGCGGTTGGCCGTTAAATCTTGAGAGGCTAGAAGAACTCGAAACATCATTTAATGTATTTAATGCTTTTGGATCATTAGCCGGTAATTTCAGTATTATTTCAGGTTGTGAAACAATTGGCAGCACAGTTCAAAAAGGTTTCGTTTATATTGACGGTGAACTTTTAGAATTTAGACCCGCAGTTCTATCGGGAACTTCACGAGTAATAATTATCGAAGAGGCTGTAAGCCGTCCTTTTGAAAATGGTTCAGTAAAACAAATTTATACAATTCGTTACGCCACTTTTGGAACTTCAGATGTTTCGTGGGCATG
>NZ_JAGYVZ010000044.1 GCF_018380615.1 Flavobacterium psychroterrae
TGTTAAGGCATAATTGCCGACAACAAAATAATGTAAAGTAAAATAGAATACACATTGTGTAGCTACAGCTAAAAGAACAGATTGACACAGACTATTTTACATAATCTTTTACTTTCCATAACCTTTTTTATGTAAAGCTTTACATAACAATGGAGAACGCATTTTTATCACAGCCAAATTGCCCGATTATATTCGTGTAGGAAATGGCGATGATGTAACGGAAAAATACATTTTCCTTACCACTTCGCACGATGGTAGCGGAAGTATCACAGCCGCATTTACCCCTATTAGGATTGTATGCCAAAACACGCT
Source organism: Flavobacterium psychroterrae (assembly GCF_018380615.1). Lineage (GTDB taxonomy): Bacteria > Bacteroidota > Bacteroidia > Flavobacteriales > Flavobacteriaceae > Flavobacterium > Flavobacterium psychroterrae. Next base: position 313 of record NZ_JAGYVZ010000044.1, read on the forward strand.
GAATGCTTCATTGCGCAGTATGACCAATGTAGTTCGTATCAAACATACTTCGGGGGCAAAACAGCGTATCGAAAACGCCCACAAGATTATGGGACTGGCGAACACATTGAGCAACCAATTGGAAGGTATTTTCAACGAATGGGCAAAAGTAAAGGTAACAGACCGTGAGGTGAGAAAGCTAATCCAGTTGGCACTTTGCCCGAATAAAGAAACGCTTGACCTAATCAAAAAAGGTGCAGAAGATGAAATTTCAACCTTGTTTAAGAATACCGTTGAGGATGCTTTTGGATATGCGATGATTAGCGACACCCAACAAATGGACACTACCAAAGGCACTTTGTTTGGGGCATACAATGCCGTCACTGGCTACTATCAAAATGTTCGGAATTATAAAAACGATGAAGCCAAGTTGCAGAGCATTGTATTGGGTGGAACTGCCCAACTGAAATCACAGAAAGCATTTGAATTGTGTACCGCCTTTGCTTTTGACGGTGCGGAAATCCTAAACCCTAATTAAATAATCACAGGCTACCGCCTTTAACGGTGGTAGCCTACTAAAATAACATTATGGAAACTAATTTTTTCAATCAGATAGCACAGTTGGACTTTACTGGAGTAATTCAACTGAACATTTCAAAAGGAGCAGAAAACAACCTAATCGTATCGGTTATGCTCAATAACGAACAATGCGGGGACAATGCGAAAAACCTCATTCCGCCATTGACCTTCAATGCTACACCGCAGGAGTTTGACGAGGGATTTTTTGAGCAGATAACCGCACCTATCCAAACCGTCTCGGGCTTGATGCTGGATATGGAAAAATTCCTAAAGCAATTGGAAGAAGCCAAAAAACAATCGGCAATGGAGAAAGAGAAAGCCGATAAGCAGAAGAAAGAACAGGAAGCCAAAGACAAGAAGTTTAAGGACGGAATGGCAAAGGCAGATGACTTGGAGAAAGAGGGCAAATTCCGTGAAGCGTGGATGAAAGTACCCGAGATAACAGAGTTTCCCGAAAAAGCGGACGAGATACGCAAACGTAAAAGCACATTATCTGCCAAGTTTGCAACACCGAGCCTTTTTGGAGCAACGGATGAAGAAAAAACCGAACCGCAACAAGAGGAAGAAGTAACAGCCGATTATCCAATTGATGAAACGGGAGAAGAAGAACAAGAGTATTAACCCAAAAATCAGAATTATGTTATTAGCAACGCAATTAGAACGAGTTTTTATACTCAAAGATAAAGGGCAGGACATAAAACTGACCGACCCCGAACCACGTTGGAGCGTGGAAGCCGTAATGAATTTTTACGCCAATATCTACCCGATATTGACAACGGCAAAAATATCTGCACCGCAAATAAAAGATGATGCAGTAGAGTATAAATTTGAGAGCGTAATGGGTACGAAAGGTTAAACCAAAATTTTAAAGCAATGAATTATGCCACACAAAATCATATCGGGAGTTATCAGCATACCCGAACAGAAAGGACAACGGCAATTGCACCGACAGTTGGGCGAGTTCGCACAATGGATGCAAAGACCAAAGGATGCAAACGAAGTACAAAAAGACAAGCAGAAAGCCGTGCCGATAGCAATGTTACCAATAGTTTTTTAAAGTCCACATTCCTGCCAAAACTGAAAATAGATAAATCCGTACAAGCTTGTAAGAAAACAGAGAGGGATTTTTACCAGTCCCTCTCCAAACTTGCCGAGCATTATAACATCGAGCCGATGCAGACCAAAAATTTTCAGTTCCCCTACAATATAGCTTTGGCGATGTGGGATATGGAAAACAAACTAAAACGTACCCATATAAATTGGGATAGTTTCAAATTGGTACAGGATAGTAAGAAAACCTTTTTTGTTAGTGAGGAGCGATACAACACAGGTACAACTTTATACTATGTTCCAGTTGTGCCACTCTATAATATGCTCCACGACCCGAAGCGGAAAAAGATCGCCCAATTATTGGTTTCGGTTTGCAGTTACCTGTATCATATTGCAGATATACCCAATTACAGACAAGAAGATAGCTATCTGTATTGGATGTACGAAATGATGACCGATTGGGTAGAACAGGATGATGTAACGGACGAAACCGAGAAATACAAAAGCGAGTTAAGGCAAGCCGAAGAGATTGGCGACAGGATTGAACAAAAATTATTTAACCGCATCAATTTACAATTATTTGGACAGCGTTTGAGCAACTTCAAAAGCCTTGATGAATTTGACAACGAATGTTTGCTGGTTGCTTCTGGTGCTTTTGCAATCTTCACGAAATATCCGACAGCAAGCATTTTTAGAAATGCACCTATTCCCGAGCAAGACCCCGATAATGATGACTACGACAATGAAATTATTGGAATGGAAAAGTACATTTCATTTGTGGCATATACCAAAGGTTGGCTGTATGAAAGCCTTTCTGAGAGTATCAATAATGAATTTAATGAGTATGGGGCAATGGCAGAACCCACTATTTGCAAACGCTTTGACGGAAGCGAAATAACAGCAACCAACCTTGATTTTGAGAACCGCCTGTTTGTCCTATTGAACGATTTATGCGGTTTATTATATGAATATTCAACGATAGCAAAATGAACAATCTAAATGATATATCTGAAAACTTCGGAACGTTGTACCACCCGAAATCTGCTTTGGTTTTTTATGAAACCAAAGGCACAAATAGCGATATGTATGTGGAGCATTTTGATATGGACAAGAACGGAAACCCGATAAACGCACACCCCTTGACCGTAAAGGAAGCAACCAAACTTGCGAAGGCTCTACAGACCGATGAAGAAAAGAATAAAGCCTTTTTAAAGCCAAAGGGAATTTTGCCGACCAACATTCTGCATATAAATCCGAGTGAAAAAGGTACGGTGTTATGGTACACCAAGGCACAGCAACGGCAGATGTATTTTGTAAATGGCTTGAGCATTCCAAATGGCAAGGCTCAAGTACCGCCAATGCTTTGGTTTGCCAGTAAAAACAGCCTTTGGGTTTTCGCTTTGGCAAGTGACAGAAGACCTTCAGAAAAATCGGCTTTACATTATGCACCCTTTTTCAATGTATATGAAAATGGCAATGTATGTATGGGAACGGTAAATATTGATATTCAAAATTCGGCTTCGGTGGAAGAATTTACACAAGCGTGGGAAAGCTATTTTTTTAACAGCTATTTCAGCCACTTTTTGGGCGACTACAATCCTATAAAGGGAAATTTTGTAAGCATTTGGAAAGACCTCGTTGATACCGATAAAGACTTCCCAAAAGAGGTATTGAAAAAGAACAGTAAAACTCTTAAAAATCTATTGTGATGAAAACGAAAGTGCATTTTACAGACAACGATATAATCAATCCTACCAATCCGATTTTGGTAAATTTAATTGGTGCAGGTGGTACAGGCTCAAAGGTTTTGACAACCCTAATGGAAATGAGCTACAGCTTGATTGAGTTGGGACACGCAGGGTTGCAGGTACGCCTTTGGGATGATGATGTAATTACCCGAGCAAATTTGGGCAGACAGCGTTTTGCGGAATGTGAAATAGGATTGTACAAATCTGTTGCTTTGATTAACAGAGCCAACCGATTTTCAGGGACAAACTGGAAAGCCGAAACCGTAAAATTTGAAAAAGACGGTTTAGATAAATTGCCCGAAAATGCAGGAGCAAGTATTTATATTTCCTGCGCGGACAGCGTAAAAGCACGGTTTGAAATTGCTGATATTTTAAAAATGCTGAACAATGGTAAAGCCTATTCCAACCGCCCACGTTATTGGTTGGATTTTGGCAATAGCCAAAACACAGGGCAAGTGTTACTATCTACAATAGGAACTATCCAACAACCCAATTCCGAGAAGTACGAAACGGTGGCAAGTCTGCCATTTGTTACAGATGAGTTTGGCGAACTGCTAAAACAGTCCGAAGAGCAGGACGACACGCCGAGTTGCAGTTTGGCGGAAGCATTGGAAAAACAGGATTTGTTTATCAATTCCTCTTTGACACAAATGGGTTGCTCATTGCTTTGGGGATTGTTCCGCAATGGAATGACAGAATACAGGGGATTTTTTCATAATCTGAAAGATTTTAATACCCACCCGATAAAAGTCGCCTGACCCGAAAAACGGGCGGCAAAAATGCAAATCCTCACTTCGGTCGGAAACGCATTTTTGCATTTAATTCGGAGCAACCACTTTGCAAAAATGAACCGCTCCACAACTCCCTCTCCATACATTTTATCAAACAGGTTGCGACATTGTTGCTTGGGATAATCATTATCCCATTTTTGATTTTGGCGAACTTCTTTTCTTTCCATATCTGCGACCAAAGAAAAGAAGCAAAAGAACGCCGCCGCTTTTAGAATGACTTTTGACTTAGCACTTTTTAAATGATATTTTAATTCCTTAAATTTGTAGTTATTTCGTCTTCAAGAAAACTATTCTCAAAAACTCATTAATGATAGAAACATCCATTGCAATAACTGTAAACCGAAAATCAGATATTGAAGTACTACAACAAAAAATTATTGAGAACAGAATGCAGTTTCCGGTTTATATCTGTGAATATGAAAATAGCTATCAAATAAATTTTACCAGCGATTATGAAGAATGGGAATTAGACACTGCAATACTCAATTGTTTCCCTGATTATGAATTTACTACAGACCTTGATAGAGGACGCAAGGAAATCAGAATTCAAATTTCCCGATACCAATCAGAATTATCAACAGATGGTTGGGGAAGACGACTTGAAAATCCTTTAGATGAAACAAAATATCTTATTAAAAAATCAGTCAATAAACCTGAAAAGTTCAATCCAAAAATCAAGGTTTTGTTTGAAGATAAGGAACAATATTATTATGTGAACATTGTAAATGGCATCAATAAGGCTAATGATGAAAAAGGCTTTTTGTTGGTAAATGACTTCAAAACTAATAATGAAGATGATACTGCTGAAATACTAAAAGATAAACTGTATAAATCCCCTATAGATGCTTTTCATTCAGGGTATAATATGTTATCTGAATTTGTAGAGGATGATTTTCGATTGCATCTGGAAAACAAAAAGAAAAAGACTAAAGAGATTGAAAAATTGCCAAGAAAAATTATCAGGGATTTTATAAAGGCTTGCAATAGTTTTGATGAAGTTGCTATGTTTAACAACCTTGATAAAAACGTTGTTTATGAAAAGCGGTTGAATTGGAAAACCACTTTACAAACTGATGGAATTACTGAGTTTAAAGAACATCTAAAGTCTTCAGAACAAACCTTGTGTAGAAAAAATTTCAAGATCAGGTCATCCTGGACTTTCAATTTACCGAGAGTGATTATTGGCGTAAAATATTTCCCAGTTTCGACCGATACGGAAAAACAACCTTTTCAAAAGTATGGACAGATTACTTTCACCTTGGAAAGTAATCTGATTATTGGCATTATGGACGAAAGCTAAATACTTTAGCTTTTTCGATAGTCATTACAATTGTCATCTAGTTTTTTTATAGATTTACATAAAGTAATATCTCTTGTTGAAGCAAAGATACAAAGTTGTACTACTACCAATAAAATAAACTGACAACCCATAATGAGTAGAATTAATATACAAGGAACTATTGATAACATACGCAGTAAATCAAATATTTACACTCCTATTATTGAAGCCATTGTAAATTCTATACAGTCAATTGTTTTGAAGAAAATTGAAAATGGCAAAATTGAAATAATTCTACACAGGGAAAAAGTGCTCGAAATTGACAATTCCATTCCAAGCGTAAAAACAATTGAAATAAGAGATAATGGTATTGGCTTTACCCAAGAAAATAGAGATAGTTTCGATACATTTTATAGTGAGTATAAAAAATCTATTGGTGGAAAAGGTTTCGGCAGGTTTATGTATGTTAAGTACTTTAATAATGTTTATGTAAACAGTGTTTTTAAAGACAGTAATGAAACTTTAAATTCTCGTTATTTCCGTTTTGGGAGAGAATATGAGATAATCGTTGATGAAAAAGTTGAATTGAGTAAATCTGTTGATACTTATAGTAGTGTAACTCTCGAAAACATCAAATCTGGACAGAATTTTGACAAGCAAATAGAAACAATAGCACGAAGAATTCTTGATAAAATATTAATTTATTTCATTAATGACACTTTTACTCCCCCAACTATTATTTTAAAGGAAGCAGAAGGAAGCCATTCCATTGTCCTAAATGATTTTCTGACCGAAATCAATGAAATAAAACTATGGAAAAGTAAAGATTTTATTCTTGAAGACGATAAGCAACAGAAATATGACTTTGTTGCAAAAGTTTTCAAAATTTATTACCCTGGAAACCAAAAAAGTAAAGTTAGTTTAGCGGGTCATAATCGAGAGGTTACGGACACACCTCTACATAAATATATCCCTGAATTTGAAGATGAATTTTTTGAAGAAGATGAGAATAAAGTAAAAAGGAATTATATCATCAAAACCTACATTTTAGGAGATTATTTGGATAATAATGTATCGCTTGAAAGAGAAACCTTTGACTTTCCCAAAGACACGAAAGATATGTATTTCCCATTTGGACAAGCCGATCTTGAGAGAAAAGCGAGTGAAATATCAAAAGAAGCATTCGGAGAAGATGTTCAGGTACGTGTTCAGAAAAAAAGTGAGCAGATTAGAAATTATGTAAATGATTATGCTCCTTGGCACAAACCATATCTGAATGAATTAGATATGTCTACAGTCCCTTATAATCTAAAAGATGAAAATATAGAACTTGCTTTGCAAGAAGTCAAATTTAGAAAAGAACAAAAAACGAGAGCTGAACTAAAAATTCTTTTAGAGAACCCTGAAGTATCACATAATGGGCAAATGGCTGAAGCAATTTCAAAAATTTCAGAGATAGGAAAAAGCGATTTAGCTCACTACGTTTTTAACCGAAAAATTGTTTTAGATGCATTTCGACAATTATTAAAGCGAAAGGAAGACGGAAAAGGAGAATTGGAAAAAGATATTCATAATCTGATTTTCCCGATGGGCAAAACATCTGAAAATTGCGATTATCAGGAGCATAACTTATGGTTGTTAGATGAGCGATTGATTTTTTCAGAATATGTTGCATCAGACAAGAAAATATCCACGAAAAAAGATGCTTTAGGAGAACCTGATTTGGTTGTTTTTGACAAAAAGCAATCTTTCAGAAGCGGAGATAATAATTATAGCAACCCACTTACCATTTTTGAGTTTAAACGTCCCAAAAGAGATGCTTATAAAACGGATGATGACCCAATTATGCAAATTGGAAAATATGTAAAAGATATCCGGGCTGGAAAATATGAAATGCCTGAAGGGCTTGAAAAAATTAAAGTTAACGATTTCACTCCAGTTTATGCTTACGTTATTTGTGATTTGACTTCCAAGATAAGAGAGTTTGCGGAAGAATTACATTCTTTGACTAAAAGTCCAGATGACGAAGGTTACTTCGGGTTTTTAAGGGGGTACAATATGTATATTGAGGTTATAAGTTTCAAAAAAATGATGGATGATGCTACCCTTAGAAATAAAATTTTCTTTAAAAAGCTACATCTGGAATAATAATTTCAAGGGGGGGTAAATTATATTATAATCAGCCATTGCGAACTTTCTCGATAGCTTTTATAAAAACGCTTCTGTCGCTACCAACCAAAAGAAAACTTTCAAAACCGATTTTCAAAATACCCCTAATAGTTTTTTCTGTATCAATATCAGTGTGAGCAATAAGTTTGATAGCTGTATATTTTGTTTTCAATTCTTGAAGCCGTGCAAGCACATTTTTGTCGTGAAAATTAAGGTCAATAATACAGGCTTTGGGGAGTTGTTTTAGAGTGGATAATTTAGATAGTCCGTCCTCAATGTTTTCTGAACGGAATAAAACGCCCATCCCTGAAGCACTGAGTTCGTTATCAATTCTTACTTTAATGATATTATGTTGGACAATTTATAAAATTCCAAATCCAGAAGAGGATGTTCAAAGAGTATCTAATCAAATTTCAAAAGTCTTGGTTATGCCCGGCACTGCTTTAGTTCTATCTACAACCTATGTTGCTTCCTCAGCAATCTATATATCATATACTTATCTTGCGCCAATCCTCAAGTTGCATGGAATAGGAAGTCAAGTCGGATTTTCGTTGCTTTTGTTTGGTGCAGGTGCAGTTGCCGGAATCCTTGTTACGGGTAAATTTATAGATCAATATTTGAGAAAAACTCTACTCGTGTCGATGATACTTGGAGCCATATCTTTATTGATTATCGGTGTGGCTGGTGATTTTACTTTAATAATATACATAAGCATTGTAATATGGGGGTATTCCTTTGGTGGCTTACCTTCGCTTTTGCAGACCGCAACAATACGGACTACAATGGGGGCTTATGAACTGGGAAGCTCCATGACTGTTACCGTTTATAATATCGGAGTCTTTTCAGGAGGTATTATAGGGGGATTAATCGTGGATTCAGCAGGTCCATATCAGTTGACTTGGGTGAGTTTTTCAATGATCACCATGGTCATTGTTTTGATAATTTTAGGTAAGAGCGATGCTTTTCCAAAATAAACAAACTACGAAGAGCTTTAATTTAGATTATACAACATTTAAAGATAGAGCGCTTGTAGTGCCATAAATTCAAATCATACTACTCTGAAGATTATTAAAAATATTTAGATAAATTTTATGTCGCAAAAGCTAAAAATATCGGCTATTAAATACATTAGCCAAAAAATGTTACCGACACATTCATAAGAAACTTCAGAAATCCGTTAGCATATGGAAATAGGCTTATGAATTCATTAAGCTTTTTTCATCCGCGAATATGGTTATTTCACCATTCAATATGTTCACTCTATTCTATAAAATTTAGGACAAACATACCAAAGGCATATTTTAGCATTTAGGTAAGCTTTCAACAACAAAAAGAGTAAAAATCACATTTAGAATATAATTGTCCTAGCAACTAATATAGTCTATGCCATTGAGGTTGTATATAACACTATTGTTAGAGCAACCTACTAAATATTAATAAAACATGAAAAAGCCAAATAATTATATGTTTCTTGCTTTAGCAATTTTATCTTGTAATAGACCTAGAGTCATACCGGCCGCTGCTTTATTACCAGTGAAAAATTACCCCCATTCGGAAGTGATCGTTCATAAAGACACTTATTTTGGAACAGTAGTAGAAGATCCGTACCAATGGCTGGAAAATAACAGTTCTGAAGAAACCCAAGCATGGATTTCAACTCAAAATACAGTCACCGATAAATACCTTACCTACATCCCTTATCGAGATGCGATAAAAAAAAGATTGCAGTCTGCGTGGAACTATGAAAAATATTCAGTCCCTTTTAAAGTAGGAGAATACACTTATTTTATGAAAAATAAGGGACTTGAGAATCAGTGGGTTTTGTATCGCAAAAAGGATGAAAAGGGAACTGAACAGGTATTCCTTGATCCTAACACTTTTTCCAAAGAAGGCACCACTTCCATAACAGAATTTGAATTTAGCGAAGATGGATCACTAATGGCTTATCAGATCTCGGAAAACGGTTCAGACTGGAATAAGATTGCTGTTATGAGAGTTTCGGATAAGTCTATTGTTGGTGATACTCTCGTTGATAGTAAATTCACTACTTTGGCATGGAAAGGAAATGAAGGATTTTTTTATAGTACATACAGTAGAAGTCAAAATGGGAAATCATTAACTGAAAAAACCACCCAGCATCAACTTCGCTATCACCGACTTAATACCCCTCAGTCTAGTGATATACTTATTCTGGGTGGGTCGTTAATGCCGCGTAATTACATACTTGGTAAGGTTGTTGGACAGGGACGGTATCTCATTGCCACATTGGCAAATTCAGGATATGGGAATGAGCTACTGTTAAAAGATTTGAATGAACATGACTCAAAGTTTGTGACTGTTGTCGGAAACCTTAAAGATAACCACGAGGTCATAGACATTCTAGATGGTAAGATATATATCCGAACAGATCTAAACGCCCCAAAGGGAAAACTCGTTATTGCGGATATATCAAAGCCTATACCTTCACAATGGAGAGATGTTATACCACAGTCTGAAGAGGTTTTACAAGTAAGCTTTGCTGGTGGAAAGTTTTTTGCCAACTATCTCAAGGATGCGGTCACAAATATAAAACAGTATAATCTTAATGGTAAATTCGAACATGAAATAAAACTTCCAGATATTGGTTCTGTGGCAACCTTTGGAGTGAATAGTAAGCTAGAAGATAAATTTCTTTATTACTATTTTACATCATACATTCATCCAGGAAGTATATATAAGTACGAAATATCAACAGGGCAATCAAAGCTTTCGAATGCTTCAACGCTTAAATTCGAACCAAAAGATTATGAATCGAAGCAGGTATTTTATCAATCAAAGGACGGTACAAAAGTTCCTATGATCATTACCTATAAGAAAAATATAAAGTTAGACGGTACCAACCCTACACTACTACATGGTTACGGTGGATTTAATATTAGTGTTACTCCGAGCTTTGATATCAAGAACATCATATTACTGGAGCAAGGAGGTGTGCTTGCTGTTGCAAATCTGCGTGGCGGTGGAGAGTACGGCAGTGCGTGGCATGTGGCAGGCACTAAAATGCAGAAACAAAATACTTTTGATGATTTTATTGCCGCGGCAGAATATTTGATTAAAAAAAAATACACTTCTTCCAAACGGCTAGCAATTGTAGGTGAGTCAAACGGCGGCCTGCTAATAGGTGCAGTAATGACTCAGCGTCCAGATCTTTTTAAAGTGGCTTTTCCTGGTGTAGGCGTACTAGATATGTTGCGTTTCAATAAATTTACAGGAGGCGAAGGTTGGACATTTGATTACGGATCACCACAGCAAAGTAAGGCAATGTTCCAATATTTACATAACTATTCACCCTACCATGCTCTTAAGCAAGGGGTAGCTTATCCAGCAACTTTGGTTACTACTGCGGATCATGATGACCGAGTTGTGCCGTCCCATTCATTTAAGTTTTTAGCACGCATGCAAAAGGTGCAAAAAGGGCCTAACCCTGTTCTCATTAGAGTTACAAGAAATGAAGGGCATGGAGCAGGTAAATCAACAGCCAACAGCATAGAAGAACAAGCCGATAGATGGGCTTTCATGTTTCACAATATGGGTCTTTCCTACAAGGATTATAAATAAATAGAGATCTTGTTGAAAGAGTCGATTTCATATGCAAATAAACTAATACAACGCTTTAATGAAAAAGTGGGGTTTTTGCCGATATTTTTAAAAGACAGCTTAACGAAGGTTCATAAAAATAAAAATGGATTTATGTTACCTTTGCGCATGTATAAAAAATATCAAATCAAATGGCTACTTATCCTTTCAGTTATAATAATCCTTTGCACTTTGTTACTTGTGCAGGTGGATATGAGCAAGGCTAAATGGTGGCATTTTTTGGACCATAGTCTCAAAGTATTCGTTTCAATAGCTTGTTGCTGGATGGTTGCAGGGTACTTTCTGACCAATAGTTTTGCAAGGCTCCCTAATTTTTCCAAAAATATGATAAGTATTCTAGCAAGCATCGTTATACTTTTCATCTTAGGTTTTGTAATTGATATAATTGCTCCAAAAAACTATCTTTTCAATAGTGAGATTGGCTATCAAACGCCCCAGGAAATTCTGATCCACTTTGTCGCCAATACATTTTTGAGCTTACTCTGTTATTTTGTTTTTTCGAACAGATATACCAGCACAGCCCTGAAGATCAAGAGAATGGAAAAAGATCTCATAGAGCAGGCACATCTCAGGGCACAATTGATATCGCTTCAGCAACAGATAAGTCCTCATTTTCTTTTTAATTCGCTAAGCACACTAAAGACTTTAGTTAGTGATCCTTTAGCTAGGGACTATATCGTTCATTTGGCCAGTGTTTATAGGTATGTGCTGAGTTTCAATGATCAATACCTTACGAAATTGGACGATGAACTAAAATTTATCAGTTCTTATATATATATCCTAAATGAACGATTCGGAGATATGCTTCAAGTAAATATTCATATACCGCAACAAGATAGATTTCTTTATTTACCTTCATTATCTCTCCAGCTTTTGATTGAGAATGCGATCAAACACAACGTATGCTCACAAGAACGACCACTTCACATTTCAATTACCACTACGAATGCTCAAGAATTAAGAGTGGAAAATAATTTTCAGCCAAAGCAGTCCAGAATGGAACGGCCAGGGATGGGTTTGAAAAACATAATTGAGCGTTATAAATTGTTGGTAGATAGATCTGTGGATGTCACCCATAACGCTGAAAAATTTACTGTAACCATTCCTTTGCTCAAAAAATGAAAGTAATTATAATTGAAGATGAATTTCGTACTGCCCAAGAACTTAAGAATATGCTTTTAGGGGTTGATAGCGATATTGAGATAGTGGCAATTCTTGGATCTGTTTCCATGGCACTCAATTGGTTTGCTCATAATCCTATGCCAGAAATTATTTTCTCAGACATTGAATTAGGAGATGGGCTGAGTTTTGAAATTTTCAAAAATTTATGTATTGAGGTTCCTGTTATTTTTTGTACTGCTTTTGATGAATATGCAATAAGAGCATTTGATGCCAATAGTATAGATTATTTGTTGAAACCAATAGATGAGGCAATGCTTCAAAAAAGCCTAAATAAATATCTGCGGATGAAAGAGCGTATAACTAATGGAGTACAAGGTGCACTCAACCTTGAAAGCTTGATAGACCAACTTGACATTGCATATAAGCAAACTTTATTGGTCAGTTTCCGTGAAAAAATAATACCTATCAAACTTCAGGATGTTGCATTTATTTATGCATCAAATGGCCTAGTTTATTTGGAACTGGCCGATCGTAAAAGCTTTACCATCTCTTATACTTTGGAACAACTCGAATCAATGCTAGATCCAAAAGACTTTTTTAGGGCAAATCGTAAATTTATTCTCAATAGATCCTTCGTGGATAACATTGAACATTATTTTAATAGAAAACTACTTGTAGCCTGTAAAATAGAAACACCAGAGAAAATCATCATTAGCAGAGTCAAGTCAAATTTATTTCTTAAATGGCTTGAGCTTTAGCAAACAAAGATGATATAAAAATAAGGGGATTTATACCGAATTGTGTCTTTGAATACGATTTTTAAGAAATCTATCATGCTCGAAGAGAATATGTAGGAACTCCTTCTACGTCTTAGATATAACAGAGTATCGGAATTTTTCTTGAAATTGTTAAAGTTGATTTGTATTTCTATAGGTTTTGATGACATTAAGCAGTGTTGAATTTCCAATGATATAAAGAAATAATTGTCAAAATTTTAATGAGCTTTTTAATCCTGATTTTCGACCTTAAAACAATCCCATGCGGCTTTTGCAATATCAGCAATGATTCGTTCATTTACATTTAAGTGCTCTTTGGATTCGCTGATAAACACGCTGATAAAAAAGGGCTCCCCATTTGGCAGGATTACTACACCAACATCATTCACAGCGGCAGTAACGCCAAATGAGTTTTGTCCGGACGTACCTGTTTTAATGAGAAACAATCGTATTTTTGGGAAGTAAGGCTTTAATTCTAGCAGCACCCGTATTTGTTTCGGTCATCATACGCCATAGTGCAGAATAGCTATTTTCGGAAAGTAAGTTTAGCTTTTTATTATAATACATCCATAAGATGTCATTAGTCACCTTGGGTAATGTCCAATTTATAAATTCGGCATTCCAACTAGCTTGCTGCATTTCTTCATTTATTTTGATAGATAAATCTTTTAGGTGATGTCTAATGAAAAACTTCTCAACGACTTGTGGTCCTTCAATGAGTTGCAATAAGATATCACATTCGATATTGTCACTTTCAGATACTGTATACTCCAGCAAATTATGAAGGGTCATTTTTGTACCATAGGGAAATTTTATTTTTAAAGGACTGTATGTGTCTGGTAGTAAATCTTTTGGTTTTATGTTGACTGTTTGGTCAATCGATAAATTGCCGTGGTCAATTTCATGAAACACAACTATCGCAATGTATAATTTAAATACACTCTGTAATGGGAATCTATCTTTTCCCTTAATTGAAACCAGTTCTCTTCCATTTTTGTTCGCAATTGATACACCTACCTTAGCTTTTTTACCATCAATAATTTTTTCAATCTTTAATTTGATAGCATCGTCATCTTGCCCATAACAATATGAAAAAATTGATATATAAAGTAATAGGAATAGTTGTATCTTTTTTTTCATTTAATTTTTGAATATATTTTAGCCATTATTATTAACGCTGTTTTTTTGATTTAGCTTTTAAGGAATAAAACAACTTTAAGAACCTATGCTGATCCAATCGTAAATTAAAAAGTGGTAATTTTATTCAGACTCGATAAATCTATAGATCATGATTAATGGATAAAGAAACGTTTATAAATTAATACTAAAACATGTTTTATACTTACTTTACTCAATTCAATTCATAACAAAAATGTATTTTGCAATAAAAAATAATAGGTTAGGTTGATATCTTCAAACAGATAGAATAAGCCACTCTCCTTGACAACTTTTATCATGAAATACCCCAAATAGTTTTTAACTTTTGGGGTATTCTAGTCCACAGGATTAAATAAATATTATTTTACTACAGTCGCTTCTAGTTCAATTTTCAGAGTTTCATTTAAGGCAACTACTTGTAGTAGAGTAACTGCTTGTTTCATTCCATGTTTCGCAACAAAATCTTGAAAAATATCAAAACAGTTTTTTATGAACTCATCTGTCGAAGTAGTGTAAATTGTCAGTCTAACAATGTTTTTAGGTTCATAACCTGCTTCGGTTACTACTTTTTCCAAATTTTGTATCGCTAATTCAAGTTGGGTACGCATATCAGCATTGCTGGAGGTGCCATCGCTATGGACTGCCGCTTGACCCGACACATATAACGTACTCTGTACATTTTTAACTTCAACAGCCTGTACATAACTTAATTTTTCTTGCCATTTCCATGGACTAAATTCTCTTTTTTCCATTGTTTTTTCGATTTTTTTTTGCGCCATAAGTGGGGCTACAGTTAATAATGTGAGTGCTAAAATTCCTAAAACCTTTTTCATAATCTTATTTTAATGTTACCACTGCAAAGTTCAAGAAAAGGTCTATTTGGATTTTGTGACATTTCTCACAATTATTTATTTCCGGCTATTTCAAGACACAATTAATCTCTAAGGGTTTAATTCCCCGAAGCTCTGCTTCGTATTTTTTCTTATTATTGTTATGTGAGCGAATATATCCATAAAAGTCATAATGTATCGGTTTTGTTGTACCATTTTGTATGTCCTGCAAAGTATCGTCGCATTGTTTTTACTGAAAAAGTCGATTTAAGTCTAAAGGATATTTGTATTGATATTTCGAATCGCTATGATATTGTGTTCATCGAAATTGGTACAGATCAGGATCATGTTCATTTCCTGATTCAAAGTGTTCCAACTGAAAGTCCGACAAAAATTATCAGAACAGTAAAAAGTATTACAGCAAAGGAGATTTTCAAACTTCATCCCGAAGTCAAGCAAAAGTTATGGGGCGGTGAATTTTGGTCAAAAGGTTACTATGTTAATACAGTTGGCCGGCATGGTGATGAAAACACAATCCAATTGTATGTAAAATCTCAAGGCAAAGAAAAGGAGTATAAAAAGTTACATTCTCAACAATTGTCGATGTTCTAATACCTCGGTGGCTCTGCCCCGAGGTTGTTTATTAAGTCTATTTTTTTTTAGTGTTGCTTTCAATGGTGTTTACATTAAAAATATTTTCTATAAGTTTACTATGGTTATTACTTTCGCCTTGCAATTAAAAACTATGAAAATCTATATTTTTGCTAGGTAACTAATTTAGTTGGCCATTAAAACACTTTATAGATTCACATGATTAATAAATATTTGTAATTCACACTTATGGACATAGATTTTCATAAATTAGAATATTTAAAAGCGGGCACTAATCGCCAAATACTCACATACAATATTATCACTAACAATAAGATATTTTTAAAACTAAAAAAATTCGAGCCTTTTCTTGCTGGAACAATACCAATTAACATTGATATTGAAAGCAGCGACATCGATATTATATGTTATTATGATAATAAAATAGAGTTTATTAATACAATTACAAAGTATTTTAAAATCGAAAAGGGTTTCAATTGTAAGGAAATAATGGTTTTAAATGAAGCGGCAATAGTAGCAACTTTTGTTCTGGAAAACTTTGAAATCGAAATTTTTGGTCAGAACATTCCAATTAGACAACAATTTGCATATCGGCACCTAATAATTGAAAACAATTTGCTTATAAAATTTGGTGAAGAATTTAGGCAAAATGTTATTAGACTTAAAAAGCAAGGTATTAAAACAGAGCCTGCCTTTGCAATATTGCTTGGATTAGAAGGTGATGCCTACACTGAATTACTTAAATTGGAAAACAAAGAAGAGATAGGGGACAGTAGATAAATAGCACATTGAAATATTATTTTCCAATAATCTTCTTTCTGTGAGCTTTTCCCCAATGTGACAAGTTATTGAGAATCGTTTTTAATGTCCTTCCATGATCAGTAAGTTCATATTTAACTGTTATGGGTTGTGTTTCTAGAACTGTTCGACTGATTATTTTGTTTATCTCTAATTCTTTCAGTTCTTTACTCAGCATCTTATTTGAAATACCAACTACATCATTTAATATGTCCGAAAATCTTCGCTCGTTGTAATAACAGATGGATGAAATGATGGATATTTTCCACTTTCCATTTAGTACATCCATTGCATCTTGAATTGCCCTCAAATGTTCCTTATTTTCAGGTAGACATTGAATTTTTGCCATATCGTTTGTTACTTAAATGTTACTTTATTACTTGGATGTTACTGTTTCTTTTAGATACAAAGTTACTAAAATATATTAAATCGGTTTACCTTTGGAGCTTATAATATTTAAAAGGAGTAAGTTATGAATGAGGTACAAAATTCGAATTTGAAGGGACTGCAATCACTGTCTTTATACAATATCGCTTTTACAGTAACGGATTTGGAAAAATCAATATCCTGGTATGCTGATATTTTGAACTTTATCTTGATTAACAAACAAGATTTTGAAATCCCTACTGGGAAAGCGGAAGTCGCTATGTTAGAAGGAGCCGGAATAAAACTAGAACTGCTAAAATTCCCTAATGCCAAACGCATTGAAGAATTATTTGCGCCAGCTCCAATGCATTTAATTCCAATTGGGAATAAAGCTATTGTTTTTCAAGTAGATGATATAAAAACAACATCAACCGAACTGGAAGCAAAAGGAGCCAAATTTGTTTGGCGTGAGCAATACATAGCAGCCGATAAAATGCTGTGTACAATGATTGAAGATATTGATGGAAACAAAATTAACATTGTTCAAAAAGACACTACGATTTAGTTGGCAAATAAAGAGTGGACAACTTAACAACTTTTTAAAAATAGCATCTATAATTATACTTCTTATCTCATCACTGGATATTCTGGATAAAGTGAGCACCTAATTCTGGATAAAAGTGAGCAGTATAAATGAACTCAAAAAGGTGTCTAAAAAGTAGTTTAAAAATCATTGTTGTCCGATAAAAAAAGAAGCCAAAAAGATGGCTTCTTTAAATGAATCGTAAATTTGTGTTTCGACATACAAAATACGATGAGTAAAAGTAATTATTTTTCTAGTAAATCTGTTTTC
>NZ_JAGYVZ010000045.1 GCF_018380615.1 Flavobacterium psychroterrae
TTTTTGAGGTGGTCACTTTGAACCGGAATCAACTGATCTCTTTTACAAGAATAGGGTGGTCACTTTAAACCGGAATCAACTGATCTCTTTTACCGGAATGGTATGCTCACTTTTGCCAGAATTTGCACTCTAAGCTAACGTTAAACTAAAAAAAAGGAGTGCTATATTTTCTAGTATTATAATCTATAAAATGATGAAAAAAAAACAAATCAAGCAAATTAAAATAATTAAAAAAGTTGAGTAGATAGTAAACATAACACGTTTATGGATACGATCAATTTTGGCCAATTTTAAATTTAATTTGGCCTTTTCCCGGTCGATTATATCTTGATATCTATCATCCATTATTTCAAATATATTACGCTTTCCAAAATTATTATTACGGATTTCCGTAACACGCGTTTTTATTTATAATAAATTGATTTTATTGTAATTCCTCCATTTTTCCAGTCATGCAATTGCATACTACCCAGTATTAATAAAAAAGTTACTTGCATTTTATTTTCTCAAAAATAGTTTTTAATTGATCCATGACAGATCCCGATTTAAAATCTTCTTTTGAAATTGCATCAATAAGTTTTGGACAATCTGCAAAAGCCTCTCTTGACATTTTTCTGATTAATGAATCTGTTCCTATTGCGAAACCATTTGATGCTGTGGTAGCATAGCCAAATACTAATTCTTCACTATTTTTTTTACCAAAAAAATAAGCTGTATTCGCAAAAGTAACTACGGTACTTGTACCTCCTGCATTTGGACGACTGCCTCCTTCTGATGCAATGCCGCCTATTTTTACATTTTTATCATAAACAATGTAAAACCACAGTTTTTTCTTAGATCTCGAAAAGTTTCCTGTTAATATATTAGCTGTTGTGGCATATAATCGTTCTGCAATATATTTTTTGCTTTCGCCATCTGCATATTCTATTTTTTTGATGTTAGTGCTTTCAATTTTTTCTTTTTTAGCTTCTTCATCTGTTTTGAAATAGACTTTAGAATCATCACTTTCTACCATTTCAGCAAATCCTTTTTTTGTTGATCCGTCTTCCATATATAAAACAACTTTAATAAATTTAGCATGTCCGGTTGTCGTAAATAAAAATAGAATTACAAATAATATTATTTTTTTCATAGTTGATTTTTGAATTTAAATATTTAAATGGTGATTATGTCTTTTTTTAAGCAAGATCAACTGATATAGTACATCGTTTCTAAATTATTAGTATTTATATACTGATAACCCTTATTTTTTAAAGAGATAATTGTACTGTAAGCAATCCTTCTTTAGATATCTTTTTTTATTTGACTCAAAATTTGTAAAACAATATTTATTGCATTTAAAATCAAATTTTGCTATACCAATTATTTTTTCCTTTTTATAAAAAAGTAGAATATCTTGATAGCACTCTAAACATTTGTAATTAGGGAAATATTTACCTGGGTTTTTATTTATAAAAAAAGAATCTATTTTAGAAGAAAACTCATTATTAATTTTTCTCTCTATAAATCCAAATTGAGAGAGTTTTTTGTAATTAGTTTTGTCCTTTTCATTTACAAAATCAGAATAATAAACCTCAAATCTTTTACTATTATCAGGGGGTCCAGGCAACTTATAGAAATTACTATGGTAGTATATTACTTTATCATAAAATGAATTATCATTTTTATTCTTTACACATCCCAAGAAAAGAATACTTAATAATATATAAATAGTTTTACTTCTTCGTAATAGTTTATTTTTCAATATTTAGATTTTTTTTTATGTCATTAAAATCTGTGCGGATTAAAAGACTCTAATTCTTTTACTTATTTGTACAAACAATCGACATAAGCAGGATTAAAATAATTATCTTTTCCTATATTTAATTTTATCATCGTGATATCCTATTTTATAAGATCTAAAATTCTATTTGGCATTACAATGAATTAAAAAGCATCTATGATTTAGAAAACCTCGCAAAATTGCAAGGTTTTTTTTGGTTTAATTATTCTCTTTGTTGACTGTATGTTTACTAGTGAGACTCACGCGCAAGAATGAGGACTCATCAAGGTTTTTTATCAAAGACTTTTATTTTAAAACCATTTTCATCAACTTCTGATAAGGTAACAAATGTTTTAAAATACTTCTTAGTTATTTTGATAACAGAATCTTGCAAAATGCTATTGTTGTCACTTCCATAGTTATCAAATATTATATATCCTCTTCTTTGTATTAAACTATCTTGATATAAATGTAAGTACCTTGAATATTCTTTTATATAGTTTTCATTATTTAAACTTTTACAGCTCCCGGCCAATGAAAATTTAAAGATATATTCACCATCCTTAAATCGCATTTGGTAAATATTACAATCTTTTGAAATATCTCTGTCCGTCAATGTGTAATTTTCGGGCTTTCCTATTTCAGTAGATTGATTTCTACACGATATTAAAAAAAATAATAGAAAAATTATTAATGTATGTCTCATAAGTTGAATTTTATTTATCATAATCAAGTATCCAAAAATAAGCTTTGAAAGTGGTCTTAGGCAATACTTTATCTTTTAAATAAGACTTTACATCCGTTCCTGATGCAAAAGATAGATCCCAAGTCCAATTCTCATAAATTAAATCAGCATGACCAGTAGCGCCATAACCTGTTTTTTTTGTTTTATCATCTGCTACATAAATAATTATTCCACTCATATCATCATATTTTTCCTTAATGTCATTTATCATTTTATCTATACCTGCTTCAGTTTTAATAGTATATGTTTCAGTAGGCTCTTGGATTTTCTTTAAATAGTTAGCCATACTTTCTGCATCTAAAACAAAGTTACCACTATCCTCTTTTTTTCCGTTTTGAACCCTTACATTACTTGGAAGTTCTTTACTTTTAGGGATTGGATAACCTGATTTATTAAAAGTATTTGATAAAACAATTGCACATGTATTTGTACCTTTATCCGCCAAATAATTAAGACTTTTTTCTCTCGTAAGTATTCCTTCTCCATCTCTATCAAGATTCCCTTTTAAACTACGATAACTCATGTCAGTCACTTTTGTTTGTTTTCCATTGGGATCAATGAAAGTAACCGGATTCTGATAACAATAACCATATGTACTTAAATTTTTCGAATTGTAAATTCCATCATTATGTTGACCATCAAAATAAAACTCCTTTTCAAATTTAGGGTTATAAAGAGCTAATGGATCAACATTCAACCACAAACTTATTTTAGCGTCATAATATCGAGCCCCATAATAGCTCAAATTCGTCTCCCTGTCCAACTCTTTTCCATTAAACAAATAGGGCGAAGAAAACGATGAACTATGCTCTTCAAACAAAACCTCCCCAAAAGCTATGTACTCCACGTGCTGTGAGATAGAACCATTTCGGGCTGTAATATACGAAGTACTTCCCAAATGATCGGGATGAAAATAAAAAATATCATTCTCAGGTAAGCCAATTCCGGTGAAACCTTCTCCGGATTTTACAGTTTCAGGTTCCACAGGCGGACCAAATTGTACCGGTGGTCCCGGTACATCGCCCGGTGTATTGAATACTGGATTTCTAGGCCAGCCTTCAGGCGGTTCTTGGTTTTCTTCAACAGGTTTAATTACTTCACTTGGGTAAGGATTGCCGGTAAACTCAGGAGTTGCATAAATACCTTGTTGGGTAGGAGGCCCAGGAGGAACTCCTAAACCTTTAACGCAATTGTCTAAAGCTTTTTGCTGCTCGGCTGTTAGTTTTCCGTAATTCACTCCTCCTGCTGTTAATTTTAGTGGCTGAGCAAATGATCCATTGCCTAATTTGCTTACAATTCGTCCTGCACCTTCAAAATAATGTTTCGTGAATTTACCTTTGCTTATTACAAAATAAGGAGATACATAACCTGTGTAGTCATCCGTATGCACAATTGTTGCAGCTGTTTCTCCGTTGATCGCGACATTTTGAGAATCGCCTGAACTTTTAATTACGCGTTCGCCTGAGGCATCGTAGGTAAATTGATGAATTCTCCCGTTGTCATTAATGCCTGATAAACGGTTTTCTTCGTCCCATGTCATTTTTCTGAAACTCTTTTCTTCAGTATAACTGGTTGGGTTTCCATTGCCATCGTAAACATATTCCTTTGGTTCGGTTTTACCTGTTTCAGTAATTTTATTAGGTGCGTTAGGGTGTAATTCGTTATCGTAATTATAATCCAATACATAGCCTTTCTGCTGATTGTTTACGGTGTGAACTAAATCTTTCTTCGTAATATTATGCATTTTGTTATAACTCATATTCAGCTCATAACTTGCCTTGGTAAATTCACCCTGATAGGTCGCTTTTGCAGATTTTAACCTGTAAAAATCATCGTATTGGTATTCATGTGAAGTAGTTCCGCCTAACGTATTGTTAACAACTGGTGCAGTATTTTTGATGTTTAGTACATTCCCGACCAAATCATAACCATACGAGTTATCCATGACTTGTCTTGAACCACTTTTTACCTGCAGTTGCTGTAAACGGCGCATTACATCATCATATGTGTAATTGGTTTCGGTATCGTTACCGTATTTTAAATACTTGCGCTGCTCAAATTCATCGTATGATAATTGTTTGATATAATCGTACGTATGGCTTTCTTTTTTGCCCTGCATACTTTGCAGATTTCCGGCTCGGTTATAGGTATAATTTACAACCTCACCATCAGGATATGTCATTTTTTGGATTCGGTTCCAGGTATCATATTCGTATTGCGAAATATAAGTTTGAATATCCGTTGGAGTAATACGAAGCGTTCGGATTTCTTTTTCGACTTCGCCCAGTTTTCCATAGAAAAATTCCTGTCCACCGCTGGCATCCTGTACAAACCACAATCTGCCCCGGCGCGATGCGGTTCCATCGGATTTGCCATAATTGTACTGTACATTATTCTGCGGGTTTTTTGGATATTTTATGCTTTCCAAGCGGTTGTAATTGTATTCGTATTGTATTGCACCTCCATTCGGTACTGTATTTTTAATATCCTGCGTAATACGGGACGTTAAATTACCCGCTAAATCATATTGCATGGTAGCTGTTCCCGCATCAGGATGAGTAAACTCAACGCGTCTTCCCAGCCAGTCATAATTGCTTTTGGTAACATGGTCCGTGGCATCGGTAACTTTAATCATTTCGCCTAATGCATTGGTTTCAAATTTGGTCAGTAAGTCATTTTGCATACTGGCTAGATTCTGACCTGCTGCATCGATGTAAGTCTGACTGGTTTTATTTAAGGCATCAGTTCGTGCAGTACGCATTACCGGCACACCGTCATAATTTTCTAATACAAAAACAGTTGTATTGGTACTTCCGTCAGGTAAAGTCACTTTTATAGGACGGCCTACTTCATCATATTCTGTCCTTGTTGGCGACACATTGGATAATGCTGTGTTGAAATTATTATCAATAGTTGTAGTTGTAGTTGGGTAATAATTTGTTATTGGTCTTCCTAAACCATCATAAATTATTTTTCCAGAAACAATCTGTACTTCCTGATCTGCACTGCCCGCCTGAGTAAACAAGCTTGCTGTTTTTTTAACCTGTAAAGTCCTTCCTGCGCCGTCAGTATACGTATAGATTTCAATATCTTTATCTAATTCTGGATCGTAATTTTTGGTTTTCGAGTATGGTACTTTTGCTTCTGGAAAATACTCGTAAGCAATCGTATACGGTTTACCCGAAGCAATTTCGTAAGGTGCTTTTATGGTCGCTGGACGTCCTTTAGTATCTAACGTATAAATTGTGCTTTGATCATTTCGATCGGTAGTTTTTAGCGGAGTACCAAAACGGTAGTCGAACTCTATTTTATTTCGATAACCAAAAGCATCTTTGATCTCGGTCGTGTATTGATTATTTTCGGTATCAAAAATGTATTCCAAAGTCATTCGCTGTGTCTTATGATTTGTCGGACCCGTAATTTTCTGCAGGTTTCCGTAAATATCATAAGTAATATCTGTGATTGCAATTTTATCCGCGGCAGCGTAATTTTTAATCTGCGTAACTTCAGCTGTTGTGGTATTAATTATGGTGGCTCTTTTACGTCTTAATCCTTCGGTTGTAAATACTTCCAACTGTTTCGGAATTCCGCCGTAATAAGGCGTAACGCTTTCGTAATAACTGATTTTAGCGGTTACTTTGTCAGCAGCAGAACCGTTTCCTAAATCTTCGTATTGCGTAATATTTCCGCTAGCATCATAAGTATTAAAAGTATTAGTTTCCAGATAATCACTACCGCCTTCATATACTTTTTGATTGGCATGAATCATTCCAACGAAAATACGTTTGGCGTCACAAGCTGGTAAATTAAGTTCCGAAACAGGAACACTCGTCTGCGTCGATACTTCGACAAAACTATATTTATTTTCAAATTCCTGACGTAATTTTCCGTTTTTATCTAAAGTATAACTGTGTTTTAAAAGGTTTTTTCGGAAATAATCCTGATTATAATATTCTTTAACAATTGTAGAAAATACCGAGTTATCTGCAGCATCAATCTGCTCCTGAATTACTTTTCCGAAACCGTAAAATTCTCTTTCACGACGATCGTGGAAACCGTCTTCATATCTGAATTTGGTAATTGAATGATCGATTCCATCGCCAGTATGTCCGTCAAAAACATCAACTGATTGTAAAACCCATTTAGATGAAGGGTTTTCATAGCTTGGTTTGGTAAGATAATAATCGACAACATAACTGTTTCCTGCACCATTAGTAACGCTTTTTAGTTTGTTGGTTCTTTTGATGTTCGAGAGACGTACTTTCAAATTATCTTCGTCTGTAGAAATGACATAATCGGTATTTCCATCTCCATCGATATCCATAAAAGTAGCTTCGGAACGCGAAGTACTCCATCCTTTACTGGCTCCTAATGATGGCGTAAGACGCAGTAACCAAATAGGAATGTCATAGGAATAACCTGCATTAAAACCATAACTCACACTTTTATTCTGGTTCATTTCAGAATAAGTAGGGTAAACTATTGCCGTATCAAAAGATCCTCCTAAATTTAAGGATACGATCATTTTATCCAGTACATACTCAATTTTATCAGGGAGTCCGTCACCATTAATATCCATAAAGGACTTATTTCCATTTGCTGTTGAACGTGCATAATTTCCCCCAGCTGTAATAGAACCTGCATTAAAATTGTAACCTAAACCTACACTCCAATCAGTAGAAGTTCCAGCGTTAAGTCCGTTGTTATTCCAATTTTCGGCTGTTAAAAAGCCATATCCGGTATTCAATAATACTGTTCCTTCATCCGTTATTTTATCTGGTAGTCCATCACCGTTAATATCAGCATGGATCATTTTTGATTTATCTGTACCATAACCCTGAGAGGCACTTACAGAAAGCATATTCTTTGCCTTATCTGCTTCTTTATCTGCAGCAGACTGGGCATTTCTTCTTAAGGTTGCTTCTTTTCCTATTACCAGAGCTCCAGAAGTTTGGGCTTGACCGTGACTGTAACCTCCTCCAAAGCTTGGTCCTTCTGAGGTTGTTTCTGCGTGGCTGAAATTATCTCCCAGATTCAGTACTTCAGGAGAAATACTTCCTACTGGTTTGGTTAATTGCACATTGCTCCCCCTGATATAATCCGGAAAACGGTCTCCGTTAAAATCTCCCATAGTTTGGGTTACGTAGGAGTCTCCATCAATAGACTTGCTAAATCCCATATTAGCTGGACCGGCATTAACTCCGGCAGCAATACTTTTACTTTTGCTTTCGCTGATCATGTCCAGTGCCGATGTACTTCCTCCATCTAATTTAGGTAAAGAAAAATCAGTATAATCTGCAATATCATCTTCTCCAAGTCTCGAAGTTCCTATTACTGCTCCTTTTATATAAATAGTTTCTTCCAGACCTTCCCATTTTACTTTTGTATAAGATGGGTTTAGAGATACAAAATAATTCTCTGAAACTTCATACCCTTTGCCATCATAATTTTCCGGATCGGTGTTATTAACATCAGGCTCTGTAGCATAAGCGTCAGATTGTTTTAGTTTGGTCTGATCTATAATATTCGAAGCGAGGGTTCCGTTAATTACAAACCCTCCCCAATTTCTATGGTACAATCCTAAGGTTCTTTCATCAGGATTTAAAAGGCTGTAAACACCAAAATCATCTGTAACAGCATTCCATATAACATCATCTGTCAGATCTGTAATATCTTTTAAATCTGTCACCTGAACCTGAATATTAAGGGCATTTACTTTTGGATAATTTCTAAGAATATTAACAGACAACGGATTTGAAACCGTAGTTTCTAACTGAATTGGAATTCCTGCTGCTGCATCGGGATAAACTACCACATTATCAAAAGCATTGATAACTTCAACCAACGTTCCCGATATAAGCTTGTAACGTTTACGTGCCAGAAGGATATTATTCTGCTTAGCTGAAAGTATTACTTCTCCATTATAACTATTAACTGGCCCCGGAGGAAAAGCAGATGCCAAAATCAAATCCTGAGGCAGTATATTCAGTTTCACTTTTCCGCTAACTGTTGAAGTAACACCTGGTATATTGTAATTTCCTTCTCTTTTATTATATAATAAATGATTCACTTCCATTGGTACTTCTTCGACTGCTGTACCCGGGTAAGAAGGAATGGTAACAGTTGGTGCAAATGAAATGGTTTGCCAGTTGATATTCGTATCTGTTTCTAAAGATAATGTTACTTGCGTATCTGCTTCAAAAGCAGGGAGGTTGACAGACGCTAAATCAAAAGTCGCAACATCATTTGCCCAAAAGTTTTTTTGGTATACAATTACTGGCGGATTCGTTTGCCCCAAATAGGTTTTGGTAATCACCAGTCGAATATGATCGGATGTAACGGGTTTATTTAAGATTCCTTTAAAGGAAACTGTTCCTGCTACGGGAATTACTTTTGATGTATTGTTACTGCTAAAAAAATCAGTACTTGCTTTGTAGGCTGACAACGAATATAAATTGGCATCTTTTAAAGTCGCAGGAACATTAAAATCAGTTGTGACTAAATTATTATTGATATCTCTGTCGAACTGTTTTACCTGTGAATACGTAATAACAGGGTCCCAGATAACCGTATCAAAATTTCCATCTTTTACAGCACTTACCCTAAAATATAAACGTTCTCCCTTTTCTACAGAAATTGCGTTATTTTGTTTCGTTTTAATGTCATGATCTTTTGCGATTATAGCCTCATCCCATAGTAATTGCGTTCCTTTTTGAAAATATAAACGTACACCATCTGCTTTGTCATCTCCTGCATTATTTACATATTCTGCACGTGCTTTAATTTGTTCGGGAGTAGTTTCTTTGATTAACTGGTATTCATGTGAAACTGAAATTATTCCCTTTACAGGAGCCTCCCACATACGGACTACATCATGTATCGGATTTTGTTTTTCTATTTCTTCTATCGACAGTGTTGTTGTTCCTGAAATTGTAACGTTTCCGCCTCCTGCAACAGGTGATGGCGTTCCCGAACTGCTAGGTTTAAAAGTTGGAACTCCGTTTACCAATCTATTGTAATAAACCTGTCCGTTACGAACGTAATCTATTAGTCCGTCTCCGTTAAAATCCATAAAGTAGATTTTTGTTTTACTGGTAGAACGCTGCTGATCATATCCGATATTGGCAAACTTTAAATTCAAATCGACACCCCAATTAAATGAGGTAGATTTAGAATATCCAACATCACTAATATTGATTTCCTGCATTTCTCCAAAAGAATTCTGACCGGTTGCAGATAAATTTTTTCGGTAAAAGACCCCATTTTTATTTTTGAATACTTTATCAGGCAGACCATCTCCATCAAGATCTTCCATTAATACGGCTGTGTCTGATGTTCCCCATCCATTTCCGCCATGACCTCCAACGGTAAAAGGCTTTAGATTACCGGTTTGCCCGACAAATCCAACTCCAATACGATAATTGATGCCAATATTAGATCCTTCAGAACTGCTCACTAAGGAATGATGTCCTGAAAATAAAATATCGTTATAAGAAGGGATAGCAGTATTGACCAGATTATCTCCCGGCACACTCCAGTTTTGCTCTGGTCCAAACGGATTGTATTTTCCGGATGCATCACGTACATCATCAAAATAATCCATTGTATTGGTATAGAATAATTTGGATTCAGAATCGTATTCTGAAATTGATTTCAATAAGGTTTTCTTAAAAGCCCCTTCTTTATAATTCAGTTCATAACTGCGAACCATATCGCTTTTGTAGCGTACTTCGATTTTCCGTAACAACTGATTGTTCAATTGTCTAAAACCTAATCTGGCCGAAACCTGAACGTCAGGTCGGTTGGCTTCACCCAAATCGGAATTTTTTATGAAAGTAACATTGTAATTCCCTTTTGTACTACCAAAACCGGTGTAATAGACTTTTTTAAGATAGAGTTCCCCGTCTTTCTTATCGTATTCGTATTCAACAGTATTTCCTTTTAAATCGACCTGAAGACATAGTGCCCAATGCCCGATGTTTCCAGATCCGTCTTGTAAAATTCCATTCGCTGCAAGACCTGAAGTAGTTCCTCCGTAATAACTGGCAACACCGCTTTTATCGCTTACGACCCAATAATAATTTTTAGGAGAGGATCCTTTACGGATAATCTGCTGAAAAGCACCTTCGCGTCTCGGATAAAATTGTTTATCAGTTGTTCTGCCAACCCATTCCGCTCTGTGGGAATTAGGGATTAATTGTTCTCCGGCAATGGTATATGTTTCGGTTTCCTGTGTTGCATCATATCTCGGTGCTCCCCAACGGGTTTCAATGCTTACTGCTGGTGTAGAAATATCCCAACCCATACCGGCCCAGCTGTGCTCGCCGTCACTATCGTATTGCAGGTTTAACGATGGCTGGATGCCCCCTCTTCCGTTTGGTATTACTATTGAAAATCCTGTACTTGCTGTTCCTCTTCCGTTTGCAGAAGGCGGCGCAATAGACTGAATGCCAACTAAAGGACTTGCCGCTTTTAGATCTTTTATACTGGTGGGCGTATAGCCGGAAGTTTCCGGAGATTCCGGCATTTTTATAATTCCGGCAATAAAATCGGTAAAATGAGTGGTTCTGGCCTTAATGATTCCTTGTTTTATATCCAATGAATCTTTGGTTACTTCCTGCCACAATCTTTTATTTTCATCAAAATAAAATACGTTGATGTCTTTCTCTGTATAACCTTCGGGGATTGTTTTTTTATCATACGGTAATGACAAGATTACTGCTTTTTCGAAAATAGTTCCGTGTGGTAATAACCTGAATCCTGCATTTATTCCTGTAACATTTACCATTGCAGAATTTAACGGAGCAATGTCTATTTTACGTAATCCGCTTACTGAAACTTTTACATTACTTTTTAAAACACCAACAGGAAAAACCGCCGAAAAATCTTTATAAGCAAGTGTGTTTTCTGTTTCAAAATTTATGGTTTTAAAAACTCTTTCTTTTGCATTTTCTAATAGTCTGTAGCTATCAACCTTTAAAAAATGTCTTAGTTCTAATTTTTCAGTGGCAATAACTCCGTTTGCCATTTCTTTGGTAACGGTAATTGATTTTTCTATTGCTGCAGCATCAAAAACCAATTCAAACTCCGGCTGGTTTACATCTATAACCATTCCGCCAATACTCATTTTTTTTATCTGCGAAGGAAAATTGGTTCCTTTGATGTAAAGTTTGTTTTCTGATTTTAATAACGTAAAATAAGTTGACGGAAGTGCCGATTTATAAACAATTCGAACATTTTTGATTTTATATGTATTTGAAATACCTTCAGGAGCCGTGAACAACAAAACGTTATCTCCGGAGCGTAATGATTTTTCAGAAAGCAACTCCGATTGTTTGGTCCAGTTTTTATTTACCGATAAAAATTGCCCTCCAATACTGAGCTGATTGTTTAAACTTCTAGAAATCGAAGCTGCCTGATCGTATCCGTATAAGTCGTATTCTAAATAGGCATTTTCTCCATTTTCAGGTAAAGCATCTACTTTAAGATGAAAAACGTTATCATAAGCATCATCCACATCATAAGCATCGGCAACACCAATGATTCCTTCTGCAATATCTGCCGAAAATGTTTTTGTATTTTTAATTTCATTTTTAATAATGCCTGTCGAATCTGTTTTAGAAAGGACAGTTTCTTTTTCCGAAGTATTTTGAGAAAATAAGGAGTGGAAGTTATATCCTCCAAAATTGGCGGCAAACAAAAAAGAACCTATTAAAAATACCAGTATTATAATTTTATTTTTCATACAGCAGGTTAATCGATTATGGGAAAATCGTTTATGTTTAAATTATTTCACAATAACTTTAAAAGTTTTTGTACCAAATTCTGAACTAACAGACACCAGATACATTCCTGATGAACTATTGATCGTATCATCATATAGATAAGTTTCTATTTGAGTAAGGTGCTTTTGTTTTATAAGTGCTCCTGTTAGAGAGTAAATACTAATATTTACATCTGTCTTGTGTGGATATTGCATAGCCACAGAAAAATGCCCGTCTGTAGTTGGATTAGGATATAAAATAATTACACTCGAATCGGTAATTTCTTTTCCATCAGAAGCGATGGCAATCTTGGTAGCCGTTTTACATTCCTTATCATTTACCAATCGTAGTTCGTAATTACCTGGCTGATCCACCAGAATTTTAGGATTATTGTCTATAAAATCGCCTTCATAAAACCATTGGTATTCATAATTTCCTGCTGGTAAACCTGTACTTGCATCAAGTGTTATGGCATTTCCACCCGTCAATAAATAATCTGATTTTAAATTCGGAAATGTTCCTTGTTTATCAGCCAAAAAAACGGTTTCGGAGTATAGATTTCCTTTGGCATCCCTAACGATATAATCATAAGTTCCAGATGAAAGCTGTAATCCTGTAGTGCTTTTTGCAGCCTGATTCCATTGTTTTACAACCACATCGCTTCCGTCTTTTTTAACTGTAACGGTAAAGGGAGCTTCGCCACCTTCAATACTATAATTTAACTGCCCGGATCCTGATACACCACAAGTAGCTTCCGTAATCCAGACCCTGCTGAACATTTCAGGTGCAACTTTTAGAGTAAATTTGGCTTTGCCTGATTTTTGTTTGTCCCAGTTAAAATCGTTTAGAACTAATTTTTCTGTACTTGACGTGCTTGCCAAACGAATATATTCTGAATCTTTTTCGTCGTAGGTTCCTTTTCCTGAATAATCAACCAATAACCAGTAATAGGTATCTTTGGGTAAAGTGCCTTTTATAAAAGCAGGGTTAAAAGCCCAATCAAGACTAAGATCTGTTGGATTTGTAAAATCCAATTGCCATTGTCTTGTAATACCGATTGGTTCTCCCTGTTCCTGTTTTTTGACTAAGAGATTTTTTCCGTTATCACTCCAAAAAGCAAAGTAGTTATTGGGTATTGTACCCGATTTACTTTTCAACTCCAGCGTCAATAATCCTTCTTCGATCATGTTACTGCTCTTTACTTGCAATAATCCACTGGCATCATCTCTTCCTACTCCGGTAATTGAGGAATCAAAATTCTTATGATGGTCGATATCCCAAATAGTTTCTCCGTGACTGTTAAGGTAGTTTTTACTTTCAAATTGCGAAAGCGAAATACCATATTTAATTCCGAGGTAACTGGCTATTTTTTGGGTTTCTTTCCCTGATAAAACCCTGTTGTAAACTAGAATTTCACTTATATTTCCTTTAAACTCTTCCGGAGGTAATTTCTCAAATTTAGATTTTTGCCCAATCGTTAACGACGATAACTTTGCAATACTATCCGTTATATTCTGTTGAAAAAAATGAATATTGGCTTTATGAGGTTTTATCTTTTCCTGATAGGATTGGTAAGAATATTTTTTTAGATCAACCAAGCGTTTATTGGTTGCAACTGAAAGTGTTTTTTGAGGATCGTTTATCGTCCATAAAAATTGCTCTTTCAAACTGTCTTTTACTTTGTAAACTATAAATAAGGTCTGACGTCTTTTACTTTCTATGCCCAAAGGTAAGATCAGGGAATCCTGAGCCGTATCAAAAACAATACTTGGGTTAAAATTAAAAGTCGCTCCGGTCTGTTTTTTTTGGGATATTTTCCCTTCCTTTTTAGTGAGGCTTTCCCAGTAATAGGCATCTGCGTTGTTTCGGGTTTTAATCCAAAAAGATGGATCTTCGACTGCTCCGGGCAATACCTTTTGCTGTGAAAAAACTAGGTTACTTGCCGATAAACTTATAAAAACCAATGCTGAAAAAATCTTTCTATACATAATTCTCTATGTTTTAAAATGAAATCGACTCTTAGAAATTGGCCAGATCATCAAAGTCAAATGAGTAACCAATAATCAATGAAATACTATTGATTTTGTTTTTATTTTCGCTGTAACGATGCCCGTTTTCTTCAGTTGTTAAAGCATCTGTAAGACCTAAAGTGTAGCGGGCTCCTACAGAAAGATTCGAATTAAATTCATAACCCAAAGAGAATATTCCAGAGAAATAATTTTTACCGGTAAGGGATTCTTTTAGTACTTTTTGCACATTGGCATCCGGTTCAAAATAAGTCCCTGAATCAGCAAATATCTCCTGTGCATTAGAAGTGTATTTTATATTATCGCTCGCAATATTAAAACTAATGTAAGGTCCAAAACCTAGATACATTCCTTCAACAGGATAATATTTAAATTGTGCACCGACATTAATATAACTGTATCCAAAAGTCATTTTGTATTTTAATCCTTTGATATCTTCATAATTCAAATCTGTACTTTGTCCCGAATAGGATATTTCGGTCTGGATACTTACTTTGGCGTAAGGATATTTCCAATTAATGAAAACCCCTCCCGTTCCTCCAAATTTACCCTTTTCTTCTAAAGTATAGCCCTCATAGATACCTTTCGGTACTATCACATCGGGAAGATTTGACATTTTAGAATAAATACCGCCACCAAAAAGACCATATGTTATCTCTCTGTCACCTTGTGCAAACAGCGATTTTGTGCTTACTAATAGTAGTAGTAAAATAATTTTTTTCATGTTTTTTATTGAAATTACCATTGATGAAAACTGTAGCCTAAAGAAAAACTAAATACCCCACTTTTGTTTTGATTTTCGATAAACTGAAAAGAAGATGCATTACTTTTTACCACATCTTTTACTCCTACATAATAGCGTAAATCGAAGTGAATACTTTCGTGCAGTTCGTAACCTAATGCAAAGCACAATGAAAAATCGTCTGCGCCGTCAAGACCATCCTGATAGAACTGCCTAGTGGCAACATCGTACATTCCGCCAGCTTCGTTAGATTTATAAGTAATATTGTTAGGAGATAAACTGATGCCGTAGAAAGCACCAAATCCTAAATTTAAACCTTCGTAGGGATATACTTTATACAAAGCTCCAATCTGCAAATAGGAATAATTTAATCCTAACTCAAATTCTTTGCCTGTAGTATCGTGATAATTGACAGTTTGAGAAGACTGTCTGAATAAAAGTTCCGGCTGAATGGCAACACGTGTATCGTAAAGTTTGCAGTTTAAAAAGAAGCCACCTTCGATTCCGTAGCCACCTTTGCTTTCCATAACACTATTATCAAAAGTGTTATCTCGTCCTTTAATACTTTCGGGTAAATTACTGATTTTAGAATAAATTCCTCCAAGTTTTAATCCGTAGGTGATATTAGTCTCATTTTGTGCATGAGTAGCGTTAAAAAAAGAGCAAAATATTAATAAGTGTAATAGTACTTTCATTCACAAAAATTTTTGCGAATATATGTATTAATTTCTGATTTTTATCTTTAAAAAATCGACAAAAGGTGATTTAAATCGCTCATACCAAACTAACATCTACCTAAAGCCTATATACGTGTTTGTCGATTACTAAAGATGTCTGAAAATAAATAATAAACACACAAACATTATTAGCTATATTGCGATTGCGTAATGAGTAGTCTGCTTGTTTTATTGCCTCTGCTAAATTTAGAACTTCAAGATTCTCTCCATTTTTATCTTCTATTTGTATCATGATTTCAGGGTTTAAAAGGACAGGCAGATTATGCCTGTCCTGATTAGCTAAGTGAAAATCAAGGCATCCGAGCCTTTACTGGCAAAATCGACACAAAGGTTAAAAGCCGACTGTGTACGGATTTGCCCTGTACCCCCCATTAAAAGGGAAGTTAATTTCGCCTCTTCATCTTTGTAATTTCTTACGTTCTGAAAATATCCTGTGATTGCATTGTAAGCCCCAAAAACAGTCCCTTTGGTAGTGTCCATCAATTGTGTTGGGTTGCTCATGGCATATTCAAATGCATTATCCACCATATTTGTAAAACAAGTTGAAAGTTCATCCTCCTTACCATCTTGTATGGTTTTAAGCACCTCTTTGCTCGGAACAAGGGCATACTGTATTAGTTTTTTTACTTCATTGTCCGTGATTCGGATTTTTGTCCAATGGTTAAAAATATTCTCCATTTGTGCCGATAACATATCGGATATCCCCATTACTTTATGTGCCTGTTCCAATCGCTGTCTGGCATTGGAGGTATGACGAATACGCACGGTATTAGTTTTACTGTTCATAGCGGCATTCAAGGTATTGTTACATACTATGCGTATGGGCGTGAAAGCTGCGGTTATGCTTCCGCTTCCGTCATGAGAAGTAGTAAGGAAAAGATACTTTTCAATTAAATCATCGTTACCGACCCTGATATAATCTGGCAGTTTAGCTGTTATAAAGATGCGTTCCCCGTTGTTATGTAAAGCTTTACATAACAATGGTTATGGAAAGTAAAGAATAATGTAAAGTAGAATATGACTAACCATTACTTTTGTGATAATTAAGACATTCTACTTTACATTATATCTTATTTAAAATTCTTGAGCCATTCTAAAAGATTTTCATT
>NZ_JAGYVZ010000046.1 GCF_018380615.1 Flavobacterium psychroterrae
CAGAACAACTATCATTTATTTTATAACCTGTTTTTAAAAAAATACAATAATAAAAAATTAAAACACTGACAATGAGACATATAAGAAATAAATTCTTTTGGTTTTATTTTTTATCGGACATTAATGTTTTCAAATATATAATTTTTTCATTTTAAATTATCAAAAGAACTTTTAATTTGATAGATACTTGTGGCACTTATATGAGTATCTATACAAACAAAAAGCAGGAAAAAAATTAAGATGCGTATGCTAAAACATTATAATAATCTTTAAAAAATTGGTTAGATAATTGAATGCTTCCCGCTACTAAAAATATATTTTTTAAAGTAATAATTAGCAGCGTCAAAAGCCCCCAAACCCACAACTTTAAAGAATCTAATCCATCCCCGTTTCAGACAACCCCAAAAACATTTCTGTTATGTAAGATCAATCCCTACACCCTTCGCAATACATTCAAACTTTCAGCCACCCGCTATTTCTCTGGAATAAAAAGAAAGAAAGAAAGAAAGAAAGAAAGAAAGCTCCCTACTTCCTAATAATCAACCCCTCCTGGGAAGGATCACTCAGTAGCCTCTCCATCTCACTGTGGATAATATCCTGCACCTCGCGTTTGATCTGCAGGTAATTCTTCTGAATCATCCCGTTATCCAGCCTGCGGACAGCAGGAATAGCTGCATACCCTTGTTCCTCTTTGGCCAGCGCCTCATGATCATTCAGTATCTCACAATGAAAAGTCTTAAGTCTAATTTTACAGTCTGGATCATCAGCCACCATCCCTACGAATTCCCCCGAGCTCAAAGACGAAATCTTAGAAGCCGGCACAGCGGATTCCAATTGTTTGGAACGGCTTATTGAAGTATCCCCGCTGTTGATGGAAATACTCTCTCGGTCCTGCATAATCTTCCCAAAACGCTCCGAGAGCTGTTTGGCCGTATCCCCTGTCACCTGCCCTGAAATAATATTCCCCACAATGTTGATAATCACATCGGCCTGCTCCCGCCCGTAATCCTTGCGCAGCTGGCTGAAGTCCTGTATGCCTAAACAGGTAGCTACTTTATTGCTTCGGGCAGTGGCGATCAGGCTGTCCATGTTGTTGAGGTAAAGGGTCGGGAACTCATCAAAAATAAGGCTGGATTTCAGCTTTCCTTTTTTGTTGACCAGCTTGACCAGCCGGTTGACATACAGCGATAGTACGGCGCCGTAGATCTGTATTTTCTGCGGGTTGTTGCCCATGCAGACAATCTTGGGCTCTAAGGGATTGTTAATATCCAAGGTAAAATCATTTCCTGAAAGCACATAGTACAGCTGCGGTGAGGAAAGCCTCGCCATGGCAATCTTTGCCGAGGCGATCTGCCCTTCCAATTGCTCCATAGCATCGTTGAGGTAGGCATTGATAAAAGGGTTGATGAGCACCTCAATTTCCTTGTCGGTGCGCAGCAGGGTGAACAGGCTGTCGTAGTCTGCCTGCATGAGTTCGATTACATGCGGCAGGGTACAGAACTCTCCATCCTTATAACGGCGAAGGTACCAGATTACAGCCGATAAAAAATTGATCGGCGACTCCACAAAAAAATCCCCCTGGCGCTTGATCCATTCCCGGTTGAGCCCCATCAGAATAGTCCTTGCAGACTCCGAGGCATCGGTAATATCCTCCATTGCGGCAGGGTCCAAAGGATTGCAGCGGTGCATGATATTGTCAAAATTAATGAAGTAACATTTTGGGGTAACGGCATATACATGCTTGTATTTCTCAAAGGTATTGTAGACGATTCTGGACAGGTCATCGTACTTAAAATCATAGACAAACATGCTGAACCCTTTTTGAATGTGCTGGGTGATCACATGGCGGATCACAAAGTAGGACTTGCCCGATCCCGGTGTTCCCGATACCAGGAGCCCACGGAAGGGATTGATGATGTTGATCCAGCTGGAACGAAGCTTGTCTTTCAAATAATACCGGGAAGGAAGATTAATGGAATACTCATTCTCCAAAAGCCTTTCCTCCTGCGGAAAAGTCTCATTCTCCCTGTTGAATATATCTTTGGAAGACAGTCTGTTTTTAATAATTCTCGAGAGCAGCGTGCCTCCGGAAAGCACCAGCAGAAAACCCGAACTGCAAAACAGCATATACAGCGCTGCCCTGTATAAAACCGTCAGCTGCAACAACAGAAAAAGCCCGCTCAAAAAATACACAAACAGCCCGATTAAAAGGAACCCAAAAGCGGATTTAACCTTTAATTTTTCATTCTTTCGCCCCCTGGACCCCAGCAATGAAATCAGCAGGAGCCCAAGGGCAAAAATCTTGGAGCTGTAAAAATTAGTAAGCAGCCCGGTATTGTAAACTACCCGTATAATCTTATCCCCTGGCGCGCCGGTGAAGCCCCAATACCGGAAAGCCCCGTAACAAAAATAATAAAAGTGAAAACCCAATATAAGGATGGCCATCAGCCTTGTCATATCGAGTATTTTTCTCAGTGCCTGTTCATTCTCCCCTGTCTGCATCTTCTCTGAATTTTAAATTAAACGGTTATTCCGACTGCCCTTTTCTTTTTCTTTTTTTTCGCCTGCCTTTGAGCTCTTTGGGAACATACTCGGGCTGCCCTTCCGCCTGAAGTAAAACATCAAGCCCTTTCCCTACCACACCAGCACCCAAAGCCAAAGGCGGTTGCTGATCAGGATACAAATCCTGCTTTTCCAAACCAGTTCCATCATGCTGTTGCGCTTTTCCTACGACTGCTTTTTCAGCTGCTGAAACCAACCTGTCTTTCAAAGAATGCTCCTGCAAACCGCATCGTTCCTCCATCGCTTTGGCACTGTAATTCTTCCCCAGGACACTGCCGTTAAAAACGCATTTGGTGGTATGGTCCACATAAGTAATCCCATACAGCTTCCCCTGTTCGCTTTTCCGTAAAACAACATGAATCCCCTGCTTCTGCAGCCCTTTTAGCAGCTCCGCAAAAGAGGGCCTGTTTTTCAGAAAAGCCAGATCAATGGCATTTTTTATCCGCTTTTTCTCAGAGGAAAAAGCACCTGCATTTACAACAAATCGCTGCTGCAGAAACAGCAGCGTTGGCCTGCTGTAAAAATCACTTGCCTTTATCGGAACCCCGATGTGTTTACCGGCCTGGTCCAGGATCCGGTACACGAGTCCCCCAGCCTGAAATACCCTTGAATTTTCACTGCCCCGATCCGCCAGCACATTGTACAGCCCCAGCACTGCATTGAGCTCCGCAAGGCTGGTATATTTATAAGAAAAGAGCACTTTGTCCAGTACATTTGAAATGGCTTTTTTGGACTGCATTTTGCCGTATTGCACCCTGGCGGTGCTGATCGGTTCCAGCACATAATCCGGCCTGGTTCTTCTGCCCTGCGCCGGGATCAAACCAAAGGTTTTTTCAATCTCTTTTCTTGCCGGCTCGGACTTTCTGATGGCCAGATGGTGCAGGTCGATCCGTTTGCCGTCCCGCTCAATATTAATGGTGGCCAGATGGATGTGCGGATGCCCGGCATCGGTATGCTCATAGACCAGATAAAGCTGTTTTCCAAAGCCGATCTTATCCATATAGGAATCCGCAATTTCCATTAATTTTTCCTTTGAAAATTTTTCTGACGGATCAAAATTCAATGAAATGTGCACACTGTTGCGCTGCACATTCTCATTGAGCTCCAACACTTTTAAAAAGCGGTTGAGCTTCATATCGACCGTCATTTTCGCTGCATCAACCGGATAATTTCCGGCGCCAATACACACCGCTGCGCCAGCCTTAACTTTACTCTCGTTGTAGTGCACTATCCGATGAATCGAATGCCCTGTTTTTATGACTGCAACCATCTTTGCTCTACTTTTTGCATGTACTTTTTTATCTCCTCTATCGTACCAGACAACGCTGTTTTTTCCACTTCATAAGCCGCAATCCAGGCTCTGAATTCCACCAGCTGCGAGATCGTATGGAGCTTTTTTACCGACTGGTTCAGGTTGTTTCCAATGGCATTGAGTTCCTTGTTCAGGACAATCATTTCGGCGGTCAGATCATCGAGTGACTGGTTCCTAAAAGTGGTTCTGATCGGCTTTTGAAATAACATATGCCGGGCATAATCACTTAGTTTGCGGCAGGTAGACTGGTTCTGGGCTTTGAGCAATTTTTGGTATTCTTCGGGGCTTAAACGTACATGAAGCCATTGGGTGCGGTAATCTGTTTTCTCTTTCATCATTTCTCCTTTTCCTTTATTTTTCAAACTTTTAGCCTTCCCTGTCACTGCCCACGAGTCCCGAGTGAACAGGCAGCCAGATCCGGTTGTGATACAACCGTTCATCTGGCCGATTGCAGGAACGTTGCAATCCTGGAGCTGCTTCCAGCTGAAAACAGCTAAACCAAAATAACAAGGCCTGTGACACTTTATACTTGCTGCTTTTCAATACGAATGTATCTAAATCCTGTGGATCTCACCTATCATAGCTATATTATGCCTGGCAAACTTTCAGCGGGCCTGCTTAACTTTACCGCAGTAATTTATTAATTTAAAAACGAGATGATTATGCTGACAACAAATGAATTTGCCAAAGTTTTTGATACTATCCTTAGTACCCCTGGCATGAATGAAGTAGTAAAAATGGACCTGAAAATCAGCCGGAAAAATGTATTGCTGCTGAGCCATATCATGGAGCGCGGATTAGCCAAAACGGATGACAAAACCTCCCCATTACTCGCTGGAATTACCCAGGAAAATCTGGAGGAATTAAAAGCCTTGGGAGATGAATTCCTCACCAAGTCCGGGCTGACTGAACTCAATAAAAAATTGACAACGCTGAGCGAAAGCGGTAAGTCCTAAAATAAAAAAAAGCCAATTAGAAATAGACTGCTAATTGGCTTTTCTTTTACCGTTAATTTACGATCTAACGCTTATAATTATAGCTGGTCCTATCTAAAAAAAATTAAGATCTAAAACTTTAATCCACTATCAGGATGGATTCTCCATCTGAGCAATAATTTTATTCACTTCAGTCTCTGTGGATTTGAGTTTGGCCTGACAGAAAGCAATTAGTTCTGAGGCTCTTTTTACTTTGGTGGCCAATACATCTACCGATATGGCTTCATTTTCTATTTCCCTGGAAATCGAAGCGAGTTCCGCACAGGCAGTTTCATAATTATCCAGGTCGGGACAGCATTAAAAGTTATCTTAAAAATTAAAAATGTCACAGTAGTTTGATACCGTTTATTACGAGGATACCTGCTTAAAATTCTGCTGCGCATACCTAAAAGGTGACCCACAAAATAAAAAAAAATAGGCCTGATTTAATTCTTTTTTTAACTAAATGGTTTTATTGTTTTTAAGATTTTTAAATATCTTTGGCTTCCCCATTCTACCAAAAAAACGCAATACTCTATATGTACACGCCCAATGGAATTCGAAAGCAGCCGTTGGAGAAAAGATGATCCTGCTGCTGGTTTTGGTAACGGTATATGCATGTAAAAACATACATTCCAATATTTACAATATGATAAATAAGTACGCATCATGCAAAAAACTATAAAACTCAGAGTAAAAAAAGAAATTGACCCTACCCATGAATTTAAGATCATGAAATTTAAAGGGACGCTGATCACACAGGGATTTACTGAGATCATTCACATTGCCGATGAAAATGAAAATTTTTACCTCAATTCCTTTTCTATTGCACCTGACAGCAAAAAACAGGTGGAAGATTTTGTTAGGGAATATATTTCCGATCATAATCTCGCCGATACCATTGCCCTGGTTAAAGCTGACAAATAGCAAGTCAATAAAGAATAGTACTAAATGAGGCTATAGAGCCCCATCATCTGCAAAGGAGTAATATCCTTCTGTGGTAATGATCACATGATCCAGCAGCACTATATCCAAAAGCCTGCCTGCTTCACGGACTTTTCTGGTAATCTGTCTGTCGGCTTCAGAAGGCAATGTCTTGCCTGAGGGATGATTGTGAACCATAATAATTCCGGTTGCATTGGCTTTCAAGGCTGCTGAAAACACAAGGCGGATATCTACCACAGTGCCGGTAATACCACCTGATGATACTTCATAAATACCAAGTACTTTATTGGACTGATTGAGCAGCAATACTTTAAACTGTTCGTAGAATTCAATCTTGTTGGCATCCCAGGAATTCAATAACAATTTATAGGAACATCCAGAGGAGGTAATCTGAGGTCTCTGGGAACTTTTTACTTTGGTTTTGTAGATCAGTTCAATTTCTGAAACGATTTCCTAATTGCGGTTTTCCTGTGTAGTTTTCATGATGCTAAAATTTTAAGATTAATTATAGCACCCAAGCCGGGCATGGGGAAGCGAGCGCAAAAAGCAACGCAATAAAGTGCAGGCCCCGCCGCACATTTATGGGGGATTTTTTTGTAGCGAACCGCACCACATTGCCCGAACTTTGTGATGGAATTAAACGGATTAATGACTTGTTTAAAAACAGAGGGGATTCAGCTTTTAGAAGCTAAAGTATAGGATGGATGTTTAAATAAGAGTGCAAGAACAGCTACTTATAATATTGTTTCATTTAGAGAGTAAATAAATGATTATAACGATTCCAAATCCTGTACGCTGCTGCAACACTGGCTCTGTCTTTTTCAATTCCGTTTTACACTTAGCAAAACCTTAACGATGCTATTCTATTTAAAGAAAAAACTTATAAAAAATATGTACTTTTATA
This sequence comes from Flavobacterium psychroterrae, assembly GCF_018380615.1. Taxonomy (GTDB): domain Bacteria; phylum Bacteroidota; class Bacteroidia; order Flavobacteriales; family Flavobacteriaceae; genus Flavobacterium; species Flavobacterium psychroterrae. Next base: position 6,698 of record NZ_JAGYVZ010000046.1, read on the forward strand.
ACGCTAACCTTTAATCAAAATGTTATGTATAATCAGTTACATAAAAATCTGGATTATCTGAAAGAATTTCTTGAGGTGAATAACCTGGGTCAAAACTTCACTTGTAATTTTAATTTTGAAAATGCAGAAACAGAAATAGATATTGACTGTGAAGCATTAATATTATTTGATACTTCTAAGTATGAAATTAAAATCCTGTTGAGTTGCAGATTAGATAACGAATCAGTCCCTACTTCGTTTTCTTCCAAAGCAGACGAATTCGATGTTGAATATGGAATCTTGTCTATTTATGGCAAGCATCCAATCACTGGATTGTACAAGGCTGTTATTACGCCATATGAAAATATCATTATTTAATTATATTGTCTTTCGGTTTATTATTTGTTTTATTTGCTTAACACTTTATACAGGATCGATACCCACCCATCAACCAAATGAAGGATACTTATATTTGATTTTTTTTTGATTTTAAATAGCTACTAATTTCAGTTTTGTTGTGACTAATAACTTAAAAAAGAAATAAATTCAGGTATTTATACCTGCAATTTATTCACGAGAATAACGATTTTCTTGTAAAATATAAACAGTTCGATAATTCCGTTTATGTTAATAGACAGACTGAAATAATTTTATCTTAGATATAAACTATCCTGCTTCAAAGCAGGCTTTAAAAGACTGCAATGACTGAAGAATCAATACCGGTGTGTTGCAGTTTTTTGAAACTTAAAATTATTTTTGCAAAGAGAAGTCCCTAAAAATAATTCTGGATTTCAGGACAATTTTTTGAGCCGTTTTTTTTATCCCGTTTGCATCCAAAAGAGGCAGCATTAGTTCCATTATTGTCGAACTAATTTCATTTACAGGCTGGACTACAGAGCTAATTGAACTGGGATATATCCCAAACATATCGTTATCATCAAAACTCATAATTCTTAAATCATAAAAAAAAGCCGAATTTAGTTTCTTAAAAACCTGTAACCCGCTTAGAGCAAGGTAATCAGTTGCAAAAAAAATTGCATCTATATCATTATGATTATCCAGAAAATCTTCTATATAATCTTTTCCTTTCGAAATCTCCCAATGAGGAATTTTTAAAATTTTTGATTTTAACCCATAAGCGGCGATCGCTTTTTCGTATCCCATTAAACGATCCTTCATCTGGGTCTGGGCAGATGTTGTGGTAATAAAGCCAATATTTTTAAATCGATTGTTTATTAATTGAACAGTAGCTTTAAACGCAGCGTCTTCATTATCAATAATAACACAATTACAATCTAAGCCTTCAAAAAATCTATCTAACAAAACTACAGGTATGTTTTCGTTAATTAAGGTCCCTATCACTTCTCTAATACCTGGAGAAGGAACTATAATAAAACCATCAACCTGACTCAAACCAAACCATTCAATTAACTCTTTGGATTTATTGTCATCATTCTCAGTACTGCAAAAAAATAGCCGATACCCATTTTTATATGCAAGTTATTCTAAGATATGCGCTAATTTGGAAAAGAAATTATTAGAAATATCTTCGACCATAAAAACCAAAATTTTTGATTTTCCAGTTCTAAGACTCTGCGCCGTTTTATTGGGTCTATAGTTAATTAGTTTAGCATAGTCCATAACTTTCTGCGCCAACGTATCTGAGATGTGATGTTCTTTTGCCTTTCCATTTAAAACAAAAGAAACTGTTGTTACTGAAATTTTCAATTCATCGGCAATATTGCGTAAAGAAATGGGCTTCTTCATAAGTTTTTTTTTTCTCTCAGATAAAAGTTAGACAATCAGTAATATAAAAAACTGTGTCGTCATACTTTTACAAAATCTAAATTGTTAAGTCGTTTTTAATATCTAAAATTGTCACTTCCGTAAAGAGGTTATTGTTCAAATGCTCCCCGATCCCGGCCAGTATCCTTGCGTTTTTTTCCATCAATATCTGTGGATTGTGGTACATCATTACTAGCCGAACCTATACCCAGACTCGCTTTTGACTGCTTAAAATTTCCTTTTGTCACGTTAGTATGAGTCTCGATAAACGTAGGATCTGCAACAATATCATGTATTCCTTTAAAAACATTTTGCTCTACAGAATATAAATTATAATCCCAGTGTATATTGGTGTTTTTGTTGTTTGAAGTTACCTGTCCTCCAGGGCGAGGAACAATAATATTATTCATAATAACAATATCATGACTACTGTTCGGAAAAAGTTCCTGATAACCTACGATTGTTCCATTCCAATAAGTAGTATTATTTACAATATCGACATGGCTTGTTCGAAAAACATGTATACCAGAACCTCCATTATAGGCACTTAGATTATTGGCAATCAGCGCTCTTCCCTTCCATTCAGGACGATTTTCATTTGTAGATTGCAGTACAGGATTTGGAGGTGCTTCCAAAGTTGTAGTGGCAAGTAGTAAATTTTGATTATCTTTAGGATTTACCACAGCATCGGCATTTGGGTTAGTTAGTCCTTGTTTGTTTTTATCTGTAACATCTAGCAGAATTCCGTTTCCATCGCTTAACTTTTGAATTCTTTCCCACGGCACCATCGTTTTGTTATTCCAAACATAATTACGCTGAATTATAATATGATAACCAGGGAAATCATCAAAGGCCCAATTATTTAGGGTAGTTATTCCCGAACCCCCATAACGCATAAACCATGCATTGTTATAAACTTTGCAATCTTCAATAGTAAGGTAATCTATTTCAAGGCCAACAATTCCGCCCCCTGCGCACTTACCGACTTCACAATTGCGAATAATCAGGTGGTGAGGTTTTTGATCTGCAGGCATTTTTCGGCCTTCAAAACAAATACCGTTTGTATTAAAATAAGGATTTGGGGTTGCCTGCTTTGCATCTTCCTGAGCCTGTAGCAAAAAAATAGAATCGTTATTTCCAATTACACTAATCCCTTCAATAATGTTGTATGAAGCTGTAACCTGAATGCCCGCCCAGCCTTTGGGATTAATAACCGGTTTTTCACCTTTTATGGCCTTCCAGGTAATCCATGCGTTAGCCTCACCGGAGATGTTTATTTTTAGCACCGCACTTCCATCAGATTTATCTTCGTCTGTATAAATTCCATTTCCCACATAAACTATATCACCAGGCTGTACCAGACCGGCTGCTCTTTGTAAAGTGAGGAATGCTTTGGAAATTGATTTTCCATCGTTAGAATCATTTCCTGATCCCGTCACATACCAATTGTTGGCTGAAACTAAAAAATTAGTAATCAACATCAGTACGATCAAAAATTGTCTTTTTTTCATATTTATAATTTATGGATTAATGCTTTCCCTACAATGTCTAGTGTTATAAAGAGCAAATAATCTAAACCAAGCGGCTGGCTAATTCAGGCCACATTTGATTATGTTTGTTATCAATAATATTTTCAACCCTACTACCAAAATAGATTTGAAGAAATCCCACATTAATATTGGTTCATTATGCGGAATTTTGATGGTATGAACCGTACAATAAATAGAAAAAATCGTTCCTATATCTTTTGATTGTATTTTGAGTTATAAAATACCTTTATTAGACCTCGGTGACTTTACCTCCAACTACAAAAGTTTCAGTTATATTAAGCATATCAGCTAAATAATAAGCCATATAATTAAAAGGTACCATATTATGGATTATCGAGAAATTCTCCTCTGCCTCAGGCTCCTCAAGAGCGGTTCTGATTTCTTGAATCCTTTTTAAAGCCTCTGTTCTCCAGGTGGCATTATTTTCACGTCCTATGTAAGAAAAACGGGTTACGGGAAGCCTCTCTAAAGGAATCTTATTTTCAAAATTCAAAACAACCAAATCCTTTATTTCTACTTTTTGAGCAAGTGCTCCAAGTGAAATAAATATTTCGCCTTCTCCGGTCGGCATGTCTGTTAAGGCCACAAAGGGAATATTATATTCTTTCCATTCCGGACCGGCACCAAGCTGGGTAATGATACTTTTGTCTCCGCTATAGTCTTTACGGGTTACATAAAAATTAATGACAGCTTCTCCTGATTCCTGTCTGGCATAAAGGGCTCTCATAGATAATTTGGCCAGGAGCACATCACCTTTCTTTACAGCTTTGCTGCTAGTCCATTTGACACTGACATCGTAATGTGATTTTGCTGTTGTAAAAACTTCTGCTGTAAAAATTGTATTGCCATCCTTATCCGCTTTACCCTCGAAAGTGGCTTTCTTATCAGTTTTTGATCCATCTCTGAGAACAAAATCAGTCTGAGCCTTTTCAGGAAAAATATTGTTTGGTTTTAATGCTTCAAGATCTGAAGTAAGCTTATAGCTTCTCTGTGCACTTGCTCCTGCATAAACAAGCAGAAGCAGTACAAATGCTTTTTTGTATTTCATGATTTAATAAAATAAAATTAGGACAATGAACTAAGGTGTCTTGATTTTTAGGAGACTTTTATCCATTATCAAAACAGGGGAATCATAGATTAAAATATCTTTAAAAGTAAAAATGTCTCCTTTTTTACTCCATTTATCAGCAGGTATATTGTAAACTTTTCCGGATAAAATATCAACATATACCGGATTTTCGAAATTTGCATTGGAAAAAGAAAAATCCTGAAGTTTACCTGTATTCGAATTCAACGGAATACTCTCGTCCATCCAAATTGTATAGACCTGTTTTTTAGAATCTTTATGTTCATAACCATAAACTGACATACTTCTATCTGTACCACAACTGTAGCGATGTTCTCCTTTTTCGGCTCCACTTATATTATAGGTGTGATTAAGATCTGTTAAGCGTTGCAGCGAATCATCAAAAATAGCGGCTATATGCTGCATGGCATAGTACGCCATTTTTGGGCGGACTGCTTTTCGGGTTGCATCTGATTCAATTATTCCTTTTACATTTAGTTTTGTAATGGGACTTCCTGCCAATCCGTAATTCATATCGATAATACCCAAAATACTGCATTGAATATCGTGCCCCAGGTTACCCAGCATTCGTCGGGTATTCCATTTGGCCTGTGATAGTTCGGTCCAGTCATAATCTCCTAATGCTCCTCTTCCGCCTCCGCCAAAAGATGGGGCACCATTTTCTCCCTGTCTTAATTTAATTTTGGGATCATACTTGTCCAGAACCGAGCGCAATGCAGCTACACGTCCGTAATTAGAATCGGGATTGTATACATAATCATGATAGGTCATATTATCAAAAAGACTTAGTTTCTTTTTATCATGAAGCACTTTAAAAAATTGATCTGAATAATGCAAATCGATATGTCCTAATGAAAGCCCAGAAATTATCGCATCCCGCTGAATACTTTTTATAATTTCGGCTGTGCGGATATTTAAATCGGCTACTTTCTCCGGTGAATTTATTTTATTATCGCCAAAATTCGGCTCATTCCAAACTTCCCATTCTTTAATCTTGTCCTTATATCTTATGACAAGAGCCCTTACCCATTTGTCCCATGCCAGCAGTGCCTCCTCAGACGTAGGAACGCCGGCACTTAAATTAATACCACCACCACCTTCATAGACAGGATTGCCGTAAGAGGTTTCAAGCCATATCTGTAAACCGCGCTTTGTAGCGTCATCTACAATTTTATCGAGCCAGCTCCAGTCATATTTTCCTTTTTGCTTTTCTGTTTTCGCCCAGCCAGCTTGCATTCGTAATCTTTTTATTCCCAATGGTCCCAAATATTCCTTGTATTGATGGTAATCGGCCATATCGCGGTCGAGTGTCTCACAGCCTATAATCCAGTTAGATCCTGCAATTTCTTTTGCATCACGATTTTGGACAGTTCCTATTAACTGCATACCGACCTGCAAATTTATATCTTTTGTGGCAGTTGTATTTTGACACCAGGCTAATGGTCCCGCTAGCAGGCATATTAGTAGTAAGTTTAAATTACTACAACGGCTATAGATAGCAGGAAGGGTGGTCAATTTAAAAATCATGGTTAGTAAATTTTATTCAACAAATGGTATAAAGTAAATTATTATTTATATGTGCCCGCGCACAGATTAAATAAAAAAAATATATTTGTAGCAAATATCTATTTTTTTTTGAATACTGCAATAAAAAATTAAATAAAATTTACTTTTAACAATTTTAGATATCAAAAACATTAAAATTTTTAATAAAAGATTCACCAAGAATAATTAATAAACATTAATAATCCGTATTGTTTTATTTGATATGGATTATAAACTTATTAAATATTTAATTTTACCTATTTTTGATACAATATATTAAAATGGTATATTAAACTATTTACTTTTGTCAAATAAGTCAATAACTAGTAGGATTACTATGAAAAAAAATTTAACAATTAATGAAATTGCAAAAATTGCAAATGTTTCGAGAGGAACCGTTGATCGCGTAGTAAATAAGCGAGGCTATGTGGCAGAGGACAAACAAAGGCAAATAGAGAAAATCATAAAAGAAAATAATTTCACTCCCAATACACATGCAAGAAATCTGGCGCTAAGCAAAAGTCTTAAAGTTGCAGTGATATTACCGGAGCATACTGCGGGAGAATATTGGGAACCTATTGTTAAATCGACCGAAACAGCAGGAAAAAACTACCTGCCTTTCGGCCTGAAAATTAGTTACTACTTCTATAACCAAAACAATGTAGAGACTTTTAAAGCGATAGAAAAAAAAGTTTTTCTTGAAAAATATAGCGCTATCATAAGTTCACAGCCCCAAAATCCTTCTATAAAATCTTTTCTGAGAAAGTGTACTACAAAAAAAATTCCTTTCGTTCTGCTGGGAACCAACAGTACAAAATATGGGGCATTATCCAATCTGGGACAAGATGCCACACAAGGGGGAAGACTTGCAGGTAAGTTAATCAATTACGGACAAGAATTCCCTGCTAAATATCTCATATTCAATATCTATAACGAACAAAACATCAATCCGAATGTCGTTAGCAGAATTGAAGGATTCAAAGCCTATTTTAAGGAAAACAAAAAAATAAAAACTGATTTAATTAATCTAAGTATCAATGATGAGCATCTCTCTGCTAAAATAGCCGAAAAATTAAAGTCATTAACCAAAAATGATGGCATTTTTATTCCAAATTCGCGGGCACATATAGTCGCCAAGCTTTTACCCAAAGAAATTAAAGTCCGCTTTTTGGCCTTTGACCTTGTAAACAAAAATCTGCAGTATTTAAAAGAAGGAGTTATTGATTTCCTAATCAATCAAAAGCCGTACGAACAGGGTTATAGAGGTGTGGAGTTGCTTTACAGATATCTGGCAACTTTTCAGGAACCTCAGGAAGTGATTAATATACCTGCAGAAGTAATAACAATTGAAAACCTGACTTTTAATGAAGAAATCAACTTTACAGACAAAGAAAAATCTTCTACCTAAAAACACAGATTAACTTCATTCTTAAATTTCATAAATTAGGTACATAATGAACTTAAAATCATAAATTTGAGGCATATATCTACCTTTATCTTCGCATTTTCAGTGGATTTTTGAAATTTCACTAACAAAAAAAAGAAGACCAGAATAACTGGCCTTCTTATACAATATAGAGTACAAATTTGTTTGAAAATGTTTAAGCAAATCTTTTATAAATATTGCTTTAGTTTGAAATAGCAATATAACGGCCATGTATGGGGATGCGAACAGTAGCCCTGAAAAGCAGTTTTCGTTTCATTTGGAGCAACCCAAAAACTATAAAGCCCTTCACGGTATAGGGTTGAATTTACTTCATCAGCAGCCGTCCACTGCCCTACCCAATACTCCGGATATTGCTTCGCAAAATTATCAAATGAAAATTTAAGCAATAAGGATTGCGCCTCCTGTTTATCAAAACTGGCGACTCCCAGCAAGACAGGATACTCCAATGAGAACCAAATCCCGCCGTCTTCACCATCTGCTTTTCCTCCCCATAAAGGTGTTTCTCTGGTTCGTATTCCTATTTTTTCAGTATCCGATAATTTTGTTTTAACATACTGGTAGATCTCTTTTTTTCTTTCCACTGACAAATTTGGAATCTGCAGTAAATATCCCTGCGGCTCGATACAAACATTATCCACACCAAACTTTAATTTGTTATTTAAATAAGCCCTGGCCGAGAACTTTCTGTCTCCAAGATCTTTGAAATAGGCTATTTCTATCTTAGCACGATAATCCTCCAAAGATGAAATGAATGATAAGGCTTCCTTATTTCCTGACTTTTTAAGTGCATCTTCCAGTTTAGGTAAAATTGCCAAAACCATGGCTGAATTTAAGTGAGATTCTGCAGATCCTGCGTATATATTTGGAGAATACTTATGAAAAAAACTGTCGCTCCAATCTGAGTTTAACATTCTTACCAAGCCATTTGGGCCGGTACCAACTTCATCCCGTAAGTATATAAAATATTTCTTTAAGACATGTAGGAGCAGATCACTCTTTTCATACTCCACAGGAAAATAGATTACCCCTTCATTTAAAAATCCGTAATCTTTGGTAATTAGCAAGTATTCAGCAATTGTGTTAAAGAAAAAAAGCTGCTCATCACTTTCCTTAAAAATAGAAGGCGCAGAATAACCATATCCGGAATTCCCTCTTTTAATTTCTCCATCTGTTTCTGAGTGCTTAATCACATAACGGATTGATGACTTCGCCAACTCAGGATTGGTATAGCATGCCGCCAGAGCGGCCTGTAAGTGATCCCTGTTTGAAATATTATCTCCATAATGATAACTGTAAACAGTTCCCTGAGGAATAAATGTTTCTTTATAATAATCGTTGTATTTTGCAGAAGCCTCTATAAAATGACTGTTCCATAACATTTCTCTCTTAAGTACAGGATTGTTTTCGCTTGATAAATCAGGCAGCTTACTTTTCCACATTTTGGCAAAAACTCCTTCAGATTGCTCATTTAAATCCGCATCCTGAAATAATTCCTCAATCTGATTTTCTATTTTAGAAAAGTCATTAAGTTCTTGAAGTCCGATTACAATTTGAAATGTTCTGCTCTGATTTGATTTGAGTTTTACAGCGATTTTTGTAGCCAGCGTATCCTTATTTACACTTACAGTGCTTTCTCCTGAGTCAGAATTTTTACAATACATGAATGCAGATGCAGGGCTCAGATCATGGATGTATCTCTCATTTTTATTAGGAATAGCCAAAAAAGTATTTGATGAATACATTACTTTCCCTATTGCTATTTGTTTTTTGTCATCTACCAAACCAGTGGTATTGTATATTATAGGACGTTTAAGCAATGATAAATATTGTGAGGCATTTGGTACTGAATTAACAAGCATACGTTCTTCGAAATATATGTCCTGACTCTTCTTACTGTTATTTTTAAGAATTACCGAAATAATAAAAGAAGGATTTCCTGCATTTATAGATTGTGATGGCTTGACAGAAATTAATCTGGTGCAGCTAACCTCTTTCTGTATTTGATAAATATACTTTGCAAATCCAACTCCAAAATATTTTTTTACCAGCTGATTGTTATTTGATATGGATTGTAATCCAATTAAATTAATCTTTTTTGCCTTATTTAAGGTAACCGAGGCATCATTCCATCCATAATTAGGTTGGGAAGATGCATTTACTCTCGTCCATACTCTTTGAGCATTTGTCAGCTCATAAATCCCGCTGGCGTGCGTTATGAGCGACATTTTATAATTTCCTAGTAAAAAATAAGGATCATTATATAATCGAAAAATTGAAATGTACACAAATTTAATTTAAAATGTACATTTTTCAGCCAAAACGCAGAAAAGCCAATACATAACGTATTGGCTTTTTAATATCATTTAAACACTCATTAAAGGCT
>NZ_JAGYVZ010000047.1 GCF_018380615.1 Flavobacterium psychroterrae
AAAACAACTAATAGAATAAAATAATTTTATATTTTTAAACTACTTTTTAGACACCTTTTTGAGTTCATTTATACTGCTCACTTTTATCCAGAATTAGGTGCTCACTTTATCCAGAATATCCACTTTGACATTATAAACAAACAAAATCTTGTAAAAAAATATCAAAATTCACACTAATTCAATTACACCTAAAACAAGTCTTTTTTGCTATTAAGGATAAAAAGTTAAATACTAATAAATTCTCGTTTTACTAATTTTAAAACTCTCTGGAATAGTTTTAATTTTTCTTTTGGGCTTATATATAGTCTTTAATAAAATCAAATGATAAAGCATTGCCTCATATTTATTGTTATACATCAAAACACCTTTTTCCCATGACAATTTACCATAGGCACCCTCAATTACATGAAAATCAAAATACGCATTTATCAACTTCTTTTCATGTTGCCGTTTTACAACATGGGTCATACTTTCAACTTCACTTTTAATTTCTGAATAATGTAATTCATTTGCAAAATCTATAAAACTAAAATTAGTTTCGTCAAAGCAATAATGTTTCTGATCTGAAAATATTTTTTTATAGTCTTTACTATTGGTAAAGAGAAGCCTCATTTGGCTATTATTTCTAAACAATAAAAAATATCCTGTCAAATAATCATCTCTGACAGCTATCAAATCATGACTACCCAGAATATCTTCCGTCATAAACTTTCTAATATCACCAAATATAATATCTAAGTCTCCATGACCCCAAAAATCATATTCTTCAATTAATTCTGAAAATAGAAGTCCATATGCAGGTTTGAAATCACATAACTTATAACCTGACATAATATTAGTTTTAAACCCTAATTTACTTGTAGCAATTTCGTTTATTTCGTCAAGCGTTTTGTAGATGAAATAAATATTTTCGGAAACTTTCTTACTATAAGATTGGTCATCTGTAATAATAAAAAAGTGAACATCCAAGTTATATTTACAAGAATGGACAAAATAATCAAAATACCATGGTAGTTTTCCGATATAACAAATTATCATGGCAATACTAGTTTTCTTTTTCATTAGGAATATTAATTTAAATAATACTTAATTATCAGTTCAAGAATAGACTCTTTTCCTATTTTCAATAAGTATAAAACTACGATCAGAGCGAAAACAACTAAAACGTTAATTAGAACGGCATTTTTTATAAGAAAAAATTTATTTTTATCTAACTTTTCTTTTGCTTGTAAATCACTCATATTTTATCAAGGTTTAATTGATTTTTAACCAAATTATAATACGTTCCCTTTTGTTTTAATAAACTCCTATGATTTCCTATTTCCATAATTTCTCCTTCTTTCAGAACAACGATTTGATCTGCATGCTTGACAGTGCTTAACCTATGTGCAATAATCAACACCGTCTTATTCTTAAAAAAATCTCCGAGATGATCATGTATTATTTTTTCATTTTCCGTGTCCAACGCACTTGTTGCCTCATCAAAAAACACATACTGTGGCTCTTTGTATACAGCTCTAGCCAATAAAATCCTCTGTCTTTGCCCTCCCGAAATACCATTACCAGTAGCTCCAATAATAGTTTTTTCTTTTAGCGGTAAAGATTCTATAAAATCACCAATATTGGCAATTTTAATTGCATTAGCTAGTTTTTCTTTATCAATATTAATGTCTTGAGTGGCAATGTTGCGTTCAATAGTATCTGCAAAAATATACCCATCTTGCATAACTACTCCACAATTTTTTCTCCAACTCAAGGGCGAAATTTGTGATAAATCATGTTGGTCAATTTTTATTGTTCCATTTGTTGGTTTATAAAAAAGCAATAATAACTTCATTAAAGTAGTTTTACCCCCACCACTTGCCCCGACAATAGCAGTAGTTTTACCGGCTGGAATATTAAAGTTTATATTTTTCAAAACCAAAGGTGAATGTGGCCCTTCAAATTGGAAATTTAAATTTCTAATATTTATCCCACCTTTGCCTTTTTGTCCACTTTTGAATTTTATTCTCCTTTGCCCTTTCTCTTCTTCCTCTTTGTGGTTTTGTACCTCAGTTAAACGCAGCATACTTAATTGTGCATCTTGTAATGACCGAAAGAAGACAATCAACTGATTTACTGGCGAGTTCATTTGCCCTATTATATAGGATATACCTAGCATACTTCCCAAAGTAATATTACCAATAATAACTTCTCTAGCTGCCAGATAAGTAACAATAATATTCTTTAATTGATTAATAAAATCAAAACCAGTAAGCTGTAACTGATCGAGTTTTAAGATTTTTAAATTGACATCAAAAACTTCTATCTGTACTTTCTCCCACTCATTAATTTTATAGTTCTCAAAATTATTTAATTTAATTTCCTGGATGCCATGAATCATTTCATTAACTGCCTGCTGATTAAGAGCATTTGATTTGAATCTAAAATAATCAAGTCGTTCTCTATTTTTCAAAAAAATCCGAGACCAAAAAACTGCTAATAAAGTTAATGTAACATAAACTATTAAAATTTTATAATCATAACGTAAAAGAACGATAAAGAAAATCAAAAAATTAATTAGTGAAAAAAAGGTTGTTAAACTTTGCGAAGTCAAAAAGTGCTCAATTCTTGAATGATCTTGAATTCTCTGATAAAAATCACCTAAAAATTTAGTATCAAAGAAATGCAACGGTAGCTTCATTATTTTCTTAAAAAAATCAGAAATAATAGCGATATTGATTCTTGCACCAATATATATAACAAGCCAATTTCTAACTATTTCAATAATTACCGATCCTGCAAATAAAAATATTTGAGCTAAAAGTATGATAAATACAATATCTAAACTTTTTTGATTTACACCCTTATCTATTAACGATGCTGTTAAAAAGGGAAATACCAAAGTCATGGCGCTTCCAAGTGCTAAACTAAAAAATAGCTGTAGAAGTTCCTTTCTATATGGATTTAAGTATGTTAAAAGATATTTTATTTGATATTTTTCTTTTTCTTTTGGTTCCATTTTATAAAACTTCTCCGTTGGATAAACCAAAAAAGCAACTCCTTCATCTGCATTATTATTCCAACACTGTAAAAAAGCTTTCTCAGAGATATTAATATATCCTTTTGCTGGGTCAGCAATTTGAAAAATTCTCTTATTGCTGAAAAATTTTTTCCTTATACCATATAAGACAACAAAATGTGCATTATTCCAAAAAACAATACAAGGAAAAGGATTTTCATCTAGCAACTTAGAGAGTGTTATTTTTACCCCCATTGATTCTAAACCAATATTTTCCGCAGCTTCATTTAGACCACTGAGACTCACACCCTCTCGTGTTAGAAAAGAAACATCTCGCAAGTATTGCAATGAATGCGATTTTCCATAAAACTTCGAAATCATTGCTAGGCATGCCGGACCACAATCCATAGCATCATGTTGCGCTACAAAAGGAAAAAAATTAAAAAAAGTCATAAATTACTTGATAATCGCATTATCTTCCCATAAAGTAGTTACTGGATTGTAACTACACTTTGAAGGCTTACTATATAGATCATTTGAATCTTCGATAAATGCACGACAGTCTGTACAATTATATCGAAATTCACATATTTTGCAAACAGAAATCTGGTCCTTGTTTATATCCCAAAACTTTGTAAAAACATTATTATTTACAACTGATTTTATAGAAGTCTCTTCAATATTTCCATACATATTTTTCATCGAAGGACAATTTTTTATGTTTCCATTTTTATCAATAGTAATCTTTTTATCCAAGCAGCCATTTTTAGTTTTTAGCTTATTATGAAGGTGAAAACTAGTAAAATTCAAATTTTCGTGATTAATAATACCACAGCAGTTACCACTATCAAAAGGATAATCTAGATATATCATTTCACCTAAACTGATAGGATAGTGCCCTTCTACTTCGTTAATTACTTCATATTTAGAAATTATAGGCGCACCATAGATAACCATTCTACTTATTAAAGAATGCTCTTCAATAAATTTATGTAACAATTCTCTAGTAGTTTCTTCATTATAACTGCAATGAATTTCGAGATAATTGCAATTAGTACCACTGATAAGTAACATAATTTCATTAAAAAACTTATTACTAAAATCAGACAACAATCTAATTTGAAAATCTTGACAATGCAAACTAGTTAGATCTTCACATAAAGCAATAAAATTATTTTTGTTAAATAAATTCTCATCTACTTCTATTATCACATCCTGCAACAATACAAAATTCTCATCAACCTCTTCACTGATTTTTGGATATCTGTCTGCATTTTTAACCAAAAATGCTAGTTCATTCTCTATAATAAATGACAGAAATTCTTCGAAACAAATTATAGATTCTTCATCTTCTAAACTCTCAACTATTTTTTTAATTTGGTTTCTGTCTATTATATCTACTAATTCATGATACTCATGAGATATGAAGTATAAATTTCCTCTTGAATAATCGATTATGACACTTCTTTTATATCCTCTGACTATCTTACAGGAAGATGATAATATAAAATATAACTCATTTCTCATTTAAAACAAATATTTTATGATTGATTGTTTTGGAAATTTCCCTTTTTGGATATCTTGCTGTTATTATACTGCTTTGTGAGAAATTATCAAAATGAAAGTTTTTTCTTTCCTCTTCCCAAGACGTCAATTCATTATAAAAAATACGACGTAAAAACAATGGCGTATTTTTTAATTCACTTACTGTTAAGTTAATTTCTGATGTTCCCATTTATTAAATAATTTGCTATTTTTCTGTCTAAGTTATAATTACATGGGATTGATGTCATGGCATACTGTCCCACAGGATTAATTTCTAAAAATATATACTCTCCATTTTTATCAAGTATTAAATCTGCGGAGCCACAGTTTAATTTCAACTCCCTAAAAATATTTTCCAACTTTGCTTCTACTTCAAAAGGCAATTTATAAGGTTCATTCCTATTATTACTGTACTTGCGAAAATCAATTGATGTTTGTTTATCAGATTGCGAAAAAATTGCCATTGAGAAAAAACTACCGTCAATATAGAAAGTTCTGATTTCTAATTCCTTTTCGATAAGACTTGTTATTAAAGAAGGAAAAAATGTAACATTACCATTTCTTTCATAAAAACTATCCTCTAGTAATTCTGTATAAGTATAAAATCTATAGTTTTCGCTTTCCCATTTTACTCCATTTGAAATTGCTTTAGTTACCGAAGGTCCTAAAGTTTTTTTTGTTTCAAAAAGTTGATTTCCGCTTACAACCAATTCATAATCAGGTACTTTTAAATTATTACTCCTAGCAATATCCAATACTAGCAGTCGATTAAGATTAAATTGTGGCCTTCCTAAATTTATTACCGTACTATTATATATAGAATTAAAAATATATTCTTTTAAACTAAGATATTCATCATAGAAATAATCGACTTTTTTCTCTCTCAAAAAAGCTAGCTTTTCCTGATCAATATTATATTCTTTATTCCCATTGAAAAATTGGTGTTCCGCCAAACCTGCTCTCCTCCACCAGCATGATGTGACTTTACTTAAATTAATAGTTTTATTTGTTATGGTATTTTTAAAATATATTGACCCATCACTTATTCTTTCAAATTTATGTGTAGAATCATCTGCATTTATTCTAACTACTTCATATCCCATCGAAGTAAGTAATTGAACTACAGAAGTACTGGAAAAATCATATTTAATTGTAAAGATTAATATCATATAAGTTATAAAAAATATTAAAAATAGTTAGGGCAGATCTGCCCTAACTATAAAAGAATTAATCATTGTCACTTGCACCTGTATCATGATCAGATCCAGAGCAACTTGTATGAGTTCCAGAACAATCTGATTGACCAGATCCAGCCTTAATTGCTGTCATTTCAGCAATAGACATTTTTTGCATTGAAAATTTAGTAAGTTTCATAACTTTTTGTTTTTAGTGTTAATACTTTGTCTTCTTTTCTTGGGCTTTATACCTCTTCCCAACTATATTTAGCTAATTATAATCATACATTTATTTACCACCTCTATATTTATCTCTATTTTTAGTATCTCTATATATTTCATTTACATTTTTATTTCCAAAAGTGTAATTTGTCGAGAAATAAAAACCCTTATTATGATTATCATTATTAAGAGAGTAGCTAAAAGTATCGTATAGTTTCTCAGACCGTCCAATATTTTGTCTAAAAATATCAGTAATATATAAATTGAATACCAAATTATTATTGAGTAACATTTGTTTAAAATTAATAGTAAAATAAGCTTGATTTTTAGTAATAAAATCACTGTATTGTGCTTTGGATGGCAGATAATTAGTATAACTCAATTCTAACAAACTAGACTTGTTTTTATTAAGTTGGATAGAATTTCTTAAAGAAAAACTACCTCCTAAACCTTTTATTTCCTGCACTCCTCTCTGGGAATTGAGGTCAGCATAATACCCATTTGCATTTATATTCAAAGAGTTCCATTTAAAAACATCCCATCTATAACTACCAATTAATCCTATTTTTTTTTGAACGAAATTGTTCTCAGGATGTACAACATATGAATCATCTGTATTAACAATAGTTAGATAACTAATTCCATCTGTAATATAATTAGCGTATGTTATAAAATTTAAATTATTGTGCATTGTGCAACTCAACTCTAAACTATGAGTGTATGAAGGTAATAATTCTGGATTTCCAGATAGATAATTAAAAGCATTACTGTAATATCTAAAGGGATTTAAATCATAAAAACTTGGTCTATCTAATCTTTTCGAATAGGAAAGAGAAAAAGCATAATTATCATTAGGGCTATAGCTTACAAATAATGTAGGAAACAATTTGGTGTAATTATTTCTGTTTGCAGTTAATAATGTAGATGAATAACCTCCAATTTCTGTACTTTCTAACCTTAACCCCATTTTTGAGGACCATCGATTGTTCCACTCATTTTGAATTGATAAATACCCTGACTTTGTTTTTTCATTATATTTAAATAAATTACTTCTTTTAGGATCTATTATATTTAACTGATTATAATAAGCAATAGATGTATTATTGCTAATGTTTGCATAAGCACCACCAGTTTCAATTTTCCCAAACTTAAATGGTAATTCAAAATCTAATAATACTCCATTAACCTTATAGCGATTAGCTCCAATATTCGAGAATACAATATTTTGCGTTAATAAATTTGTTGTTAACTCAGCATTATTATAAGAATCTGATAGATTTTTATTATACGAATAATTATAAGTTAGACTCATTTTTTTTCCCAAACTATCAATACTATAATCTGCATAGAGAGCAATTGCACTACTATTGCTGTTATTATAGCCAGTGTCTTTTGAATACATCAATGAATCAAGCTTTTGTAATACTTTATTATAATATTGAGAAGTTCCAAGGGAATTTACTTGATTGTCTCCTTTGACAAAATCTAGTGTTGTCCCAATACTAATTTTAGAACTAATTTTATATTGCAGAACAGTATTAATAGACTTATTTCTAGAATTAAAATCGGGGGCATTTTCTACTGTAGTTGTAGTTTTTTCAAAATCATAAATTTCACGTCGAATATTAGTACCTGACGTATTACTATTATTTATATTTAAGGAAGCATCAAGTTTTTTTATTTTATAATTTAAATTAACACCTTGATCTGTAGAAACCTTTTCAAATTGAACTCCCATACCCGTATTAGCACTACCTTGTAATCCAAAATTTTCATCCTTTTTTAAAATTATATTTATCATACCGCCATTGCCTTCAGCACTATATTTTGAAGGAGGATTGGGTATTATTTCTACTTTTGAAATTTGTTCCACTCTTAAACCACGTATTTTATTCTTTAATGCTTCGTCAGAAAGATTTTGTATTCTTCCATCAATTAAAAATTTAACACTACCACTTTTACCAATTATTTTAACTGCATCATTCTCTACATTTAGTCTCGGCACTCTTCTTAAAGCATCCGCTAAATTTGAACCTTTGTTAAAAACGTCGTTAGAGATATTATAGACCACTCGATCTACCTTAGTTTCAAAGAGTTTCTTTTTACTTCTTATTATTACTTCCGATAATTGATTATCACTAAGAGTAACCATTATAGATCCTACTTCTAGATCACCCGTTAAATTAAATTTCTCTTTCCATAAAACATTACCCAACCGTTTTACTAGGAAAAGATATTCACCTCTGTTAATAAACACAGTAAATTCACCATTACTCTTGCTTAGTTCACTTTTCACCAATGTTGAATCACTATTTAACATCAGAATCTCCATTAATTCTAATGTTTTTCCATTTTGATCAACAATTTTACCACTTACTTTTACCTGTGCGAATAAAAAAAGTGGAAAAATGAACAGTACAATTATACTTAAGAGAACCTGTTTATTCATTAAATATTATATTTATTTTTATCACTAATTCAACTCAACATTTTGTAATACTAATAATTAAAATTTGTTAACAATACAAATAACACTAACATATAATTTATTAATACTAATAATACAAAAAAAAACTCTGAAAAAATATACATTTTTAATTTGTAAATAAAAATCTACTAAAGTTTTGTGATTTCAAATGTATGTAATTGCAAGTCTTCTACGACAAAAAAAAAAAAATGCTAAAAATAATAAAAAACAAATAGCTTCTTAAATCACTTAATAATAGAATTTTATATGATTTTTTTTTTGCAAAAAAACTCATTTGATGTAGTAATGATGTAGTGGTTGCATGGTCATTATAAAATTCGGATATGAATCGGATCCCTTTAATTCAAATCGAAAAAGAAAATTGAATGTAAAATCAATAGCTGTAAGGGTCTAAAAGAAAAATTTCAAGTATAAAAAATTATTTATTGTCAGAAAATAAAATCAAAGGTACAACTAGAATAAATATTTATATCTTAATAAGTCTAAAAAGAAAAGCAAATTTATCCTCTTTTAGACATTAAGCATTTTTATAAAACTATCTATCCCTAAACTCATTAGATTTTGAATAACTCTCTTTACTAAAAAAATCAGAATAAATCCACATGTTTTATTTTTATAAAAATAATCGTACTTTTTTATACATGAAGTAAATTTGCTTAACAAATTCCTATATTTATCATTGAATCAAATCAATTTGATAATCTTTTGACTATTCTAATTAATCTTTCACTTAAATAGTAGGAAGCTTTAGTTTATACACATTTAATATTTGGCTCGTTTTATATCTAACTTAATTAAAATAATCCTTTTCTTTCGCGGACTTCAACCTATCTTTTCTTATTTAGCGATTATAGTCAAAAGAAAATATTTTGCTCGAATTTCCCCTTATTTACTTTCTGCTGTCTTTACATAAGCTTTTCCCATAAGCTTTTTAGTTTTTTCATCACTATTAGCATACATATACTCCCAAGCTTTTCTTTTCCTATCATTTTGAATTTGTTGCATTTCAATTTCTTTGTTATTATCGTTATAATGTATTCCCCATTTGTAAAGATTGCTTAGGGCTACCATTATAGCAAACCATAAAAACCACCTTCCAAAAACAATTTTATAAAACAGTTTTGCATCCTGTTCAGGAAATAACAAAATCTGGAATTTCCTAACGATACTGTTTGGTTGCCTGCCAATCATATATTTTATGTCTAGAAAACCTTTTTGAAGAATAGCCTCAATTTGCTTTATATCCAATTGTTCTGAAACATTTTTTTCTATTCTATGTTCCTTTTTAAACACATCGATTTTATTCTCTACGTTCTTAACTGCAGTAATAAGCGCCTCAATATGCTGATTGTTTGTTTTCTGTTCCAGTGTAAATTCCTCCAGTACTAATTGTAATGTCTCTCTTTCTATATGACCTTTGTCTGCATTTGAATTTGTTTCCATATTTTTTATTTTTTAACATCATCTCCTTAATGCTGATTTCTTCTTTTTCTTTTGAGGCACTATCTGTAATGCAGGATCGATATAATCCGGCTCATATTCAGAATTGATTAATTGTCCTATAGCTCCTAAAACCTCTTTAACAACTATTTCTCCTGGTCTATCTAAACTATAGCTTTGCTTTTCTTTGTTTGGTTTTTCAGTGTTAAAAGATTTAGATATTGACTGACTATCTCTATCATAATTTTTTTCTTCACCAGCATTTTTCATGGCATACTGTTGTTTCTGATGTAATATCTTTTCAATTTTCATCAATGAAAAACCAACTTCGCTTCCTTTTATTTTTACTTTTTTATCATCTATAAAAGAAATCCCCCTGCCCTTAAGAACTTTATAACCCAACATCTGCATATGTCTTTCAAATTCTAAATAGGAACTGGCATACTTTAATGTCTGTTGAATATCTTCTTTAAGTTTTTCTTTTCTACTGTCATGGCGAGGCAACAACCTGTCTTTAGGAGAAAGAAATGCTCTTGGACTTAATACTTCTTGAAGACCGTATTTCTTTTCAAGCCGTCGACAAAGTTCAGCCATCCGTTTATAGCTATTACTATCATTGGCAACCTTACCATCAAAGCCAACTCGATTGGATGCAATATGAATGTGTTGCTCTTTGGTATCCTTATGTAGCACACAAATGTATTGGTTGTCTGCTATACCGAACTCATTAGCGCATTCTCTCCCAATCTCTCTTAATTGTTCTTTGGTCAATACATCTTCTGGAGCTAGACGTAAGGTGAGATGCAACATTGGTTTTTCAACACGCCTGCTTAATTTCCTAACATCCTTAAACTGCTGTGTAAGCTCATACTTGTTGCCGAAGCATTTATTGTATTCCAATACTTCTGCACGACCTTTATGTTGCAAATGGTCTTGCAATTCAAGCGCAAGTTTTTTCTCTTCAGACAATTCTCTTTTATCTTCCAAACAGTAACTGATGCAATGGTAAAACGAGTTTCCTATACTTACATGACCTATCATGACATAAAATTTTTAATTTGGACGGCAAGATCTTTAACCTGACCTGACTGTACTTTTAATTCTGCTCGTTCAAGCGGACTTAATTCATCGTTGCTGTTTCTCTTTTTAGCTATTTGATTCAGGTTGGCTGCCATGTGATTGAGTACTCCGGTAAAACTTAAAATCTCTTTTGGAAGAGCTTTATTTCTGTAATCAATCTTTGCAGTAAGTCCAATTTCACGAAGGTATTCAGACACGGTAAGATTCGATTTTTTAGCTTTGGCTTCAATTATTTTACGCTCGTAGAGCGTACATTTAATTGCCATCAATTGGTCTCTTTTTACTTCCTTTTTGGGTCTTCCCCCTCCATTTTTTTTAGTTTCATTCTGTTCTTCCATAGTCTCTTATCATTTATTTTTTGAATGCGACAGCATGAAAAAAATTCTCTCAACGAATGCGATAGCATGAGGGGAGCCAGCGTTTTGGTTTTACCAAAACATAGCTGGCTACCACTCGAACGTCATATAGACCTCCTAAAACTATGACCTTGTTTAACTTGCTGTCGCTGGTTTAACCATTCGTTTAAATCTTTCTTTTGCTCATATAAAAAACTTTGGTCGATATATATTGTAGAATCTCTTTGTAGGGCTTCATGAGTACATTTTACACCTCCGGAATCTCTGTCTAAATAGAGATCAACTCTTTCGTGTTTTTCCATCAACTGTAGTGACTTGTTAAAAAAGGATAGTGAATTAAGTACCAGAAAATTTGTTTGCAGGTTAACCGATTTTTCATTCATCATTTTATAAGAGAGGTAATCAAAAAAGCCTTCAAAAACGACTACTGTTTTTGCTTGGTTATCTATGTAAGTGATATCTTTAGGTGAGCTGCTACCTTTAAAATTTTCATTACGCAATTCATATCCTCCTGAAATATTCTGAAATCCAATAGCAGTATACTTTCGATTATTTAAACAAAAATCAACCTCTTTGCAATGGTATCTTGCTATCTCTTGTGAAATGCTTCGGTTATGTAAATAAGTCATCAGAAATTTATTTTCTAATGTGCGTACATCAACAATGACAATTTTATCAATGAGATTATCTTTCTTCTTATCTGCAATTCTTTGGCTTGAAGAATGTAGATTCTCATTCTTATGTGATAAACTTGCCTCGGAGGAAATACTACTGCCATTCAAAAGCTGTAAAAATTCAGAAACTGTACATCTAAAATATTCAATCCCAAAATCAACTACATTTCCTCCCTTCCCTAATCCATGGTCATACCATAAATTTAATTTTTGATTCACTTTAAAAGAGGGTGTATTTTCATTTCGAAATGGCGATAGAAACCAATAATCCTGATTTTTTATTTTTGATGGCTCATGTCCTAATGTTTCAAGATAATTGACTAAATCAATTTGATTCGCAATTTTACAATTGAACTTTTCCATAACTATTATTTTTAAGTAAACCTTCTATTTGATTTGTATAAGTCTGTTCATTTGCTGATGAAAAAAAAATTTTTTTTGATGTTTTGATGCAAATCCGATATAAACCACTGATTCTATTAATATTTTACTGCATCAGTATCTACATCAATGCATCACTTTATTTTTGTCATGCATCAGTTTTGCATCAAAAAAGTTTTTTTTTAGTTTGATGCAAGTTTTGATGCGGATGTGTTTAGCTCAGTTACAAGACTTTATACTAATTTTGCATCAAAGCATCAAATATTTTATAAAAAAAAATCTTTTTAATGGTATAAAAACGTCCTCTTCGATCTACTTTTACAAATTCACCATGCGACAATAATTCAACTCCACAATAAGACTTCGTATTATCTTCAGGTGTAAAGCCCCATCGTTTCAGAATATTTCTTATTTCATTAGCAGAAATATCCATTCTGTTATTTTGCTTTCTCAGTAGAATAAAAATATCATTAGGAGCTAATCTCAACTCATCCTCTTCAATTTTCTCAAAACATTCATGAATCAATTCAAGCATCAGTATTTCTTCTTTATTTCGATTTACAAGCTTTAACAAAGAGGCAGTCATAATCTGTTCCGGTTTAAACCACATTCTCGTTTTTTGTTGAGAAAAATAATTTCTCATTTGGAGGTACTTTAAGAAATAAGGAATTTCTTTGTTCAGTTTTTTAAGAAAGAAAACATCTTCTGTATTTATAGTACGAATTTTACGAATCCAAAAACGGATTTCCTCTTCGTCTATTTGGATAAAATTATCTTCATTATTAGAACAAAGAATAAATTTTGCAAAGAATTCAATTTCTTGTCGATCCTTTCCTTTTGCTTCTACTTTATCTTTGTCAGTCGTAGAAAGGTATTTTAAACGTTCTGTAATTTCTTTTTTATCAAAAAAGACTTCATCAATGGCTACAAGTAACATACTCGCCCAATCTGAATTAAACTGCGAACCAAATGAATCGCCTTTTATGTAAGTCATATTCATTCCAAAAATAGCTTTTAACCACTTTATAAAAGAGCTTTTTCCTGTCGATCGCTCTTTACTTACTAAACAAAGAATTGGCAATGTTTGTGTAGGTTTTTCATATAAAAGTTTTATGTAGTCTAAGCCTAATTGTGCTTGATCGCCAAAAATATGTTGAATAAATTGCAATGAATTAGGAATCAATTTTTATAGTTCATCTAACGGAAAATCCTTGACGATGGGTTGGTTAGGGAGTTCATGATAGGTATTATAGAAATCATCTACAATTTGCTCGTAACCAAAATGATTAGGAATACAGCAAAATCCATCTAATTTAAGTATGTTATTCAAAAATGATTTTCCATGATCCGAAATGACTGTTTCACGATTCCACCGAACCATTACTTTTACTTTATCGCCAGATATTAAAGGTTTATCAATAATTTTGAAATAGGAAGTCCCTACTCTGATATAAGGAATATCTAAGTCCATAAGATTCAAATTATAATCCTTACAATCTTGTCATAAGAATTTGATTAAAAAATAAAGGATTTTTATGCGTTCATTTTACGGAAGTTGAACGTCTTATTTTTTCCACAAAGTAGCATTTGTGCTCTCAAGATCTTCAGTAGTACTAATGACCTCTCCATTTAAATAATCAAGAAGATCCGCTTTTCTAAAATAGATTTTCTTTTGACCTTTTTTCTTGGAATATCTAATCTTTCTTTGGTGGGTAAGCTGATAAATGTATTTGACCTCTATAGATAAAAACTCGGCAGCTTCTTCAGAGGAATAAACATCTTTACTATTTAAAGATAGTTTCATTAATGCCTTTTTAATAAACGCATCTTGTTTCTTAGCTAGTTCCAGTACGATCAATTCCAATCGATCAATTTTGGAAGTAAAATTACTTGCATCCATGTTTCTAATTTTTAAATTATGAAACAAGTTTACGAAGGTTTGGCTATGTAAAAAATCGTGTAAAAACTATTTACATATTTAAAATCATTAATGTCCGATAAAAAATAAAACCAAAAGAATTTATTTCTTATATGTCTCATTGTCAGTGTTTTAATTTTTTATTATTGTATTTTTTTAAAAACAGGTTATAAAATAAATGATAGTTGTTC
>NZ_JAGYVZ010000048.1 GCF_018380615.1 Flavobacterium psychroterrae
ATTTATGTAAAGCAATGAAGCTATATTTTCTTATAAACAATTGGCTTTGTATTAGATATAGTCAATTGCTTTACATAATATTTTGCTTTGCATAAACAGCATTATGTAAAGCTTTACATAACTTTGTAACCCTTCCTGTAATTTCCATAACTGTAAAATTTAATAATGATTAAAAATTGATCTACACGGAGAATCAACTCCCCCGCTTACCTTTCCCCTTCTGTCCGCCCCACCTTAAAAAAAATTGTTTTCAAAGAAAAAACGGAAAAAAAGAAAGCAGGAATCAAGTGGCCGTTATACGGATGTGGAGTGCTATAAGTCCCGAAGGGTGGACGAAAGGAACTGAAGTCCATTATGCGCATGCAGCATACGGCGGCCACTATCTTGGCTGCACTTTTAGTCCGTTTCGAATGAAAATCAATAGAAAAATTAAAAGCCGTCTGACGCAATCTCATTAAAAAACATTCCTGATTACAGAAAACCTTACTTTATAAATATTGTTACTCTATACTTTTGACTAAACATTAAAACTTATAATTATGGGAACAACAATTGGAGCAATTCTGATATCGGAATAATGAAGACAGAGAAATAAATTAAAACATATAAAAAAATGTTTAATCACAATTTTAGTGATGCTGTGACTTCAGGCTTCTTAAAGTATTCAAGATAATCCCAGCAGTGGCCACGAAAAATGGAACAGCGATTATATTCATTAATAGGAGCATTAATGTTTAAAAGTCCAGATAACTTAAGTTCATAAATAACACTTTAAAACGTTCAATATATTGCACTTTCCAAAAGACTTTTTCATTATATTTGAATTATAATTCTTGTGCATAATAGTAAACAAAATTAAGAATCATGAACGTAGTTAAAGTAGGTCAAATTGTAAAATTTCATACACCACTGGCAGATGAAAATCCAAACCAATTATACGTGGTTTTAGAAGTTATTGAAGACGGGGAAAGATCCAGAGCCGAAATTCAGGCACTAAACACGGGACTGTCTTTTCCACCGGTAAATAAAGTGAGATTAAATGAATTAGAAGTCGTTGAAGTAGAGACAAACGATCTTATAGGACATAAAGTAACTGTACTTAAATCTGATTCCTCACAAGTTCAAGGAAGGGTAATAAAGGCCAGCGAATCAACTGCAGAATTAAATATGTCAAGCAGTGAAAAAGGGATAGAAACTAATATCTGGTTAACAGTTGCTGATGACAATGGTATTGAACATCTGGGAACTTTATTGATTAATCAGGCTTAAATCATAATTGCAAAATAATAATCATGAACAAAATTATTAGTGAAGAAGAGAAATTAAAACATCCATACTACAAACTTATGGAACTTCGTGGTGAGGTCTTGGAAACAGAGTTAAATACATGGAATAGATTAGATCTAATAGAATGGCTAAGCTGGAATGATAGAAATGGTGTGTATAAAGATGAAGAATCAATGCAGGAATTTGGCAATATACTCAGTAAAGAAGAAGCAATTGAAATCATCTCACGACAAATTACTGAAGCGTAGTAAATGAGTACTCAAAGTGTAAAACAACCAGATAATGAATTAAATAATCATCTCTATGATAGTCGTTTAAGAATTGGAGACACTATTCGCGAAATTCGTGAAAAAAAAGGATATAGCCAGGAACATCTGGCCGTTATCATGAAAGTAAGCAGAACTACAATTTCTAAAATAGAAAATGGAAAATTTAACTTTAGCATAGATTATCTTTCTAAATTCTCATGGTTTCTGGATTTTAATATATCTATACTTAACAATAAAAAATAATGACTATTTCTTTTACTTAGATTATTCCTGAGTTGAAAAATTAAATTACAAAAAATTCATTTACAAGGTATCCTGAGAATAATATATTTATCAGGACCTCATTACTTTAAATTCCACTTTTTTAGTGGCCCATTTTATGATACACAATAAAATTCCTATAATTGACTTATTTGCGGGACCAGGGGGCCTGGGAGAAGGTTTCTCTTCTGTACTTGACAATGATCAAAGGATTTTTGATATTAAACTCTCAATAGAAAAGGATGAAAATGCACATAAAACCTTAGAATTAAGAGGCTTTTTCAGGAAATTCGCAAAAGGAAAAGTACCTCCTGAGTACTATGAGATTCTTCAGGAAAAAAATCTCGACAAAAGAGAACAATTAATTTCAGCTTTGTATGAAAAATATCCGACGGAAGCATTGGAGGCAAAAAAAGAGGCTTGGCTGGCTGAATTAGGAAGTGAAAATTATCCATCGGAAAAAATTGATAATAGGATCAAAGAATCTTTAAACGGACAAAAAAACTGGTTATTGATTGGTGGTCCCCCCTGTCAGGCATTTTCTTTAGTTGGCAGATCCAGAGTTGGAGGAATAGATGATGAAGATCATAGAGTTTATCTTTATAAAGAATATCTGCGGATTATTGCAGTTCATCATCCTACAGTGTTTGTGATGGAGAATGTCAAAGGGCTTTTATCCGCTAATCTTAATGGAGAAAAAGTATTTGACTGGATTTTAAATGACTTAAGAAACCCTTCGTCGGTATTTAAAGAGACCAATGCTCCTAAATATAAAATTTATTCACTATCCACTGAACCGAAAAGTGTTGATGCCTTTGGAAATCCTACGTATAAAGATGATCGGGATTTTTTAATTCAATCAGAAAAATTCAGAATACCTCAAAAAAGGCATCGGGTTATATTGCTTGGAATCAGAGAGGATGTTGATGTATTACCAGGAACACTTACTCAGGGTTTAAAGGAAACCGATCTGAAAAGTGTTATAGGTGATTTACCAAAAGTAAGAAGTGGTTTAGGAAGATCTATCGTTTCAAGTGAAACCGTAAACGGAGCAAAAAAAAGAATCTATAAAAATGAAATCGATTCAGATCTGAATTGGGAACAGAAAATAAACTCCATGAAAGAGGAAATACTTTCATGGAAAGAATTTAAAACCAAATTACCAATTGAAAAAGTAAAAGCCTCTTCATTTAGTACAGGCTCTGAATATATCGAATGCAAAACACCTGACATATCCAATCCATTATTCAACTGGTACTATGATAAAAATCTGAATGGCGTCTGCAATCATGAAACCAGATCTCATTTAATGGAAGATTTAAAGCGATATCTTTTTGCCGCTATTTATGCTGAAAAATTTAAACGATTTCCCAGACTAACCGATTATGAAACGTATGGTGCAGAATTGATGCCGGATCATGTTAATGCGTTGAGTGGAAAATTTGCAGATAGATTCAGGGTTCAGATGCCAGATTGTGCAGCTACAACAGTAACGAGTCATATCTCAAAAGATGGACATTATTTTATTCATTACGATATGGATCAATGCAGAAGTCTTACTGTAAGAGAAGCAGCAAGGATACAGACATTTCCGGATAATTATTTATTCTGTGGTTCACGAACAGCTCAATATCATCAGGTTGGGAACGCAGTTCCCCCTTACCTGGCTTTTCAGATATCAGAAATAGTGTATGATATTTTTAAAAAAAATAATGATTTAAAATCTGAAATCAAGATTCAAAAAAAAGCAGTCAGTTATATTAAATAAAACATCAACTTACTATATTAACAGACCACACTCTATGACAGACCCATTAAATATAATAAGTGAAGATGCTTCACCAAATCCTGAGTACTTAATTAAATCAATAGCGGAACAGGGATACAGTCTTGAAACTTCACTTGCGGATCTAATGGATAATTCTATTTCTGCAAATGCCAACATGATTGAAGTATTGATCGATGTCGAAACTGAACCTTTTCGATTATTTTTAGCTGATAATGGTGATGGAATGAGCGAACAAGCACTTATTAAAAATATGCAGTTTCCCAGTACTTCGCCGGAAAACAAAAGAGACGATGAAGATCTGGGTCGATTTGGATTAGGAATGAAAACTGCTTCCTTTTCCCAAACAAGAAATTTTACGGTACTCTCAAAACTTAAAGGCGAAAAAACATACAGAGGCCGAACATGGGATGTTGACTTTTTGAAAGAACATGGATGGAAAATTATTGTTAATTCACAAGAGGAAATTAATAGTCTGATTTTGCAGTACAACCAGCTATCAAATGAATATTTAAATAATTTTGAAGATTTTGAAGCAAATACTATAGTAATATGGCACGGGCTGTACAAATTTGAGAAATATCTCGAAGAGAAAAATAGAAATACTGCGATTAAAAAAGAGATTAACGAAGTAACTGCAGATTATCTTGCTCTTGTATTCCACCGATTTATGGAAAAACCAGTAAATCCTCTTAAAATCAGAATTAATAATTCACAGGTAACCGGATTTAATCCATTTCCTATTGAAGAAAAAGATTTCAGACAAATCGAACCTAAACAAAGTCAGTTTAAATCCGATGTGATAAAAATTGAAGGGTATGTTCTGCCCTCACGCAGTATCGAAGAAAGCAGACAGGGATTGTCTAAATGGACAACAAGGTATAGAGGTTTAATGGACATGGAGGGATTATATATTTACAGAGCTGATCGAATTATACTTTTCGGAGGATGGAATGGACTTATAAAAAAGGCCCCCAGGCTGCAGCTTGCAAGGCTGAGGGTTGAAGTAGGAAATAAAGTTGATCATCTTTTGCATTTAAATGTCGCTAAATCTCAAATCTCTGTTCCACATGAACTGCGGGCAGCATTTGAAAAATACATCGATGAATTAAAAGGAGAAGCTGAAAGAGAATTCTACAATAGAGGTATCAGAAAATTCTCGGGTGCCAAATCACAAAACAACAGCCAGTTATTTGAGAGAAGCTCATCCGATAAAGGATCAATTCTTGAGATAAATAATAATTTTCCGCTCTTGAAAATATTGACAAAAACTTTAGATAAAGATCAGAACTTAAAGCTTAATTTAATATTAAGAATGATCAATACCCGTGTAAACAGTATCAGAAAGGTCCACGAAGAAAAAGAATTTTTAAATATTGAATCAAAAGACGGCATAAGTACGGAGGAAATCAGAATAAATATTCTTGAATTATTGGAGAATGGAGTCTCATCAGAAATGATCAGGGAAGATATACTGCCGCATCTAGGCTTCAAATTTTCTTCCCTTCCAGAAGAAATTAAATTGTTAATTAAATAATTAAGCACCATAATGAATTATATAGATTTATTTAAAAACAGAATTAAGCAGGAAGTTTCAAAAACATCTGGAGACAAAAATTTTGTGGACCAATTATTTAAGAGTCTTAAAGATGATATTACAAATGCCGGCTCTCTTATAGGATTACCTCCTGTAGATGAAATTACTCTTAACAGTTACTTTGAAACTGCTAAGAAAGAATATCTATCAGTAAACCCTATTGATCCAGGTATAAGTCATTCACTGCAGAAAAAAGGATTAAAATCCTGGCTGAAGAATGAAAGAGAAGCCGATTTAAGCTGGGACTATTCAGAAAGATATTTTAAATATCTGTTAAAAACAGGAAGGTCTCAAAAAGTAGTTGATGAAACCAGAAAATCCAGCCTATCTATTTTAAAGAAAATGGCTGATCCTAAATCTAAAAATGCAGTCTATAGAAAAGGACTTGTTGTAGGTGCGGTTCAGTCTGGAAAAACGGGTAACTTTAATGCTGTTATAAACAGAGCGATCGATTCGGGATATGTTATTATTATTGTATTATCAGGTATCATGGAAGACCTGAGAAGTCAGACACAAAAGAGAATTGAATCTGATGTTATTGGAGAAGGCGCCGATGACTCTTCACAAAATTCAGGAAAAAAAGGTGTCGGCGAAATCAGAAGATTTGGCCAATTGGGAGGGTCTGATATCATTCAGGTCAAATCAATAACCTCGGAGCAAAAAGATTTTGGCAAAACAACCAAAGAGCTGGACTTTACTCTTAATGATAAATATGTTCTGGTCTCAAAAAAAAATGTCAGTGTCCTTAGGAATCTAATAGTATGGCTTCATGATTCACTTGATGAAAATAAAGAAAAGCACAACATTCCCCTCCTGATTTTAGATGATGAAGCCGATAATGCATCATTAAATAATCTTGGTTTTAAAGGAAGAGAGTACGCAAGTAAAACTAATGCTCAGATTCGTGCTTTGTTAGGTATGTTTAATATAAAAACATATTTAGGCTATACCGCTACACCATTTGCAAACGTACTTCAGGATCGAAACGAAATTCCTGTTGAAAAATATAAAGAAAAATACAAATTTAAGGGAGAAACAGTCGAAAAGGAATTAGCCTTAGAAGACAATATTTTTCCGGATGATTTCATTGAACTGCTGGAACCGCCTTCAAACTATTTAGGGGCCAAACAAATCTTTGAAACTGTAGCTTCAATTGAAAACAGAACTGATGAAAATGACAAAATTCCACTTGTTGCTCCTCCTGTCAATGATTATGTAGAGAATTTTCCCTCGAGAATTTATGTAAATG
Organism: Flavobacterium psychroterrae; assembly: GCF_018380615.1. Taxonomy (GTDB): domain Bacteria; phylum Bacteroidota; class Bacteroidia; order Flavobacteriales; family Flavobacteriaceae; genus Flavobacterium; species Flavobacterium psychroterrae. The sequence goes on from NZ_JAGYVZ010000048.1 coordinate 6,450, forward strand.
AGGATGGTGAAATTACCGGAGTTAAAAATATAAGTGAAGAAGAATGGCATGAAAAATATGAAAAAAGCGGTTATTTAGATTTTTTTACTCATTCGGACTATAAAAAAGGTACACGGGCAGCAAAAAAAGAAGATGATTTTCCGAAACATTTACCAGAATCATTAAAAGATGCCGTTAAATGCTTTATTCTTTCTTTAGCAATCCGGGAAAGTCGGATACCTCATATGGAAAAGTCAGAATTGTATCAGCGTCATAACACTATGCTGATTCATATTTCGCGATTTACATCTTGGCAGAATACTACTAAAAAATTAATAACTGAATATGTTGAAGAATTAACATCCAGAATTAATAATGATAAGCCTTCCAGTACTGATTCCATATATTTTGAACTAGAAAATGTATGGTATACGTACTACGCCCATATCGTTGAAAACATAAAAGATTATCTGCCGACAGGATATGAAGATGAATTTATGATTCCTATCGTTTTTGATTCAATAAAAAAAATCCTGCCATCCGCCGTTAAAGGCATCGAAGTTAAAGCCATAAATAGTTTCACCAAAGAAAAATTAGAATATCCAAAAAATACGCCTAAGAAAATAATAGCCGTTGGAGGGAATAGATTGTCAAGGGGATTTACCTTGGAAGGTCTGACTATTAACTATTTTATAAGAACAACAAACTACTCGGACGCTCTGCTTCAGATGGGAAGGTGGTTTGGCTACAGACCTGGCTATTTAGATTGCTGTAAAATTTTCACAACTCAGGAATCACTAAATAAATTCAATTCCACAACTAAATGTATAGAGGAACTGGAAGCTGAATTTATCAAAATGGAAGAAAAAGACAAAGAGCCCCGCAACTTTGTTTTGAGAGTTAAAACACATCCCGGTACTTTGCAGATTACCCGTCCTTCAATTCTAAGAAATGCAAAAGAGGTAAAATGGTCTTATGCAGATCAAATAGAAATGACGACAAGATTTAATGTAAAAAAGGAACATATTGAAAATACCTGGGCTAATTTTAAATCGAATATAGCTCCCAGATTTGTCACTAAAAAAGACGGTCTGCCGACATTCTCAGCTACAGGGTCTGAAATTATAGAAATACTTGCAAAACAGCCGAATAATTTCCATGCCGATACTGTAACACAAATATCAAAATTCATTGAATTATGCAATGAAAAGAATTTATTAAATGACTGGACAGTAGCACTGAAAATAACAAGTAATTCCAAAAAACCTTTACCTGCGGACCAGCTTAATTTAAATCCGGAATTAGCGTCAGAAATCAGATTAGCGGAAAGATCTGGACCAACTACAAACAGTGCAGATGTAAATGCTTTTTTACATGACGGAATTTATAAGGCAAGTGGAAAAAGTGCTAATATTATTTCTGCCAATACTGATTTAGCTATTCTTCTAAGCGAGCATGAAAAACGGCAGGCAAATGAAACCTTTTACTTTTATAAAGCTAAAGAACTGCAGAAAAAAGACAAAACACTTTCTGATAAGGATGCCTTAGATATCGCTAAAGAATCAAAAACAATTCCGGAAAGATATTACAGAGAAAAGCTGTCTGAAAGTCAGGGTCTGCTGATTATTTATTTATTTGACTCCCACTATGTTTTTAACCAGGCTCAACAGAATCCTAAAGTGTTGAATGTAAAAGAAGATTTTAAAAATTATATTGACACTAATAATATTGATTTAGAAATTCCTCTGGTGGGATATGTATTAGGTTTTCCTCCTATCAAAGATGCGCCAGGAGGTATTTATATGGAAGGGGATTATGATCTTGATATAGATGAAGAAGATGAGGAAGACAGTATTGGTGATGATGCCGAAATATTATCTGATGAAAATAATTAGCATATGGAAATCGATACTTTAGTTGTAAAGTGGCAAAATTTTGAAAATTTTGAATTAAACAAAGGCTATAAAGCTTTAAGGATCTCCAGTGAGTGTATTCCTGATCTTTACATTGCAACTGATGGTGACGGATTCCGATGCCTAATACTTTATTTACCACACAATATTGATATTAAATTAAAGAACAACGACAAAGAGAAACTAACACTCTCTTACTTACCAGTTGAAAAGATAATCCTGATTAAGTTAAATGATCCTGATTTTATTGACTTATTTAATGATTTAATCCTTTCTCTGTATTTTAAAATTAAAGATTTTACTGATCCTGATTATTATGCCAAAGAGCTGATTTATTCTTTTTATAAGTGGGCTGACTTCTTTGATGATAAATTTAAATCAAGATTAAGTAATGAAGAAATTAAGGGCCTTTTTGGAGAACTTTTTGTTCTGAATGAGTTTCTTAAACAGAGCGATTCTAAAACTGTAGATACTATTTTAGAATCCTGGAAAGGTCCTTATAATACAACCAATGATTTTATATTTGATGATAAAAATATAGAAGTAAAAACAAAGGATGACTCAAAACAGTTTATAAAAATTTCAAGTGAATATCAGTTAGAGAAAGAGTTTGATAAAGGATTAGAATTATTAGTTGTTTCACTAAACATCGATATGATCAAAGGAGTTTCTATTTATGATTTAATTAAGCAGGCAACAATTTATATTAGAAAAAATCTGGGCGACCTGACCATATTATATCACACATTAGCGCAAATTGGACTTACTATAGAATCTGTAACTGAATATAATAATTATAGGTTTGTAGTCTCTAAAACAATTTTATACGATTGCGGGCGGGCAAATTTCCCTAAGTTATCAGTTTCAAATATACCAGAAGAAATAACTAAACTCAATTATAATTTACGGACTGCCACATTAGATAATTATATGCTGGAAGAAAAAACATATTAAGATGATTATAGAAGAATATTTTAATTATAGAAGTGAATTACTGGATCAATCCAAAGATGATGATGGTCAGCTTTCTGAATCACTATTATTATCTCAGGTACTGCCATCCATGCTTGATGCAAAGCTTATAGACTCAGAAGATTATAATAGTTCTTACTTTAAATTAACTGATAAGATGAAAATTAACGCATACTGCGTTAATGAATCAGGTGAAAGACTGCAATTGTTTTTAGTAGATGAATCATCAATTGATTTAACTGCTAAAAAGAAAGATTTGCAAATTTCTACAAAGGCCAGTTATGACGCGCAATTTAAAAGAGGAACTACTTTTATTAATAATGCTATCAAAGGACATCTAAACGACGAAATTCAGGATTCCAGTCCAGCCAGAGCTCTGATCTCTCAGATCTCATCATCTAATGGTGCTGATCAATTTGATGTAATTGAAATCTTTTTAATTTCCGCAACTGCAACTGTTTCATTACAGGGTTCTAAACCTCAGCCTAAAAGACTTGAGTTTGAAAATGAAGGTATCACAATTGGTTACAGTAAAAATAAAGAACAAAAGAGTAAGACCTTCTTAATCAAAAAAAGATTAATTGATTTAAATTTTTTATATAATATAATAATATCCCAAGGTAACAGGGAAGCTTTAAAAGTCGACTTTGAAGAAATGTTTGGTTATTCACTACAAGCTATTAAAGCAGCAGATGAAAATAATTTCGAATCCTATTTATGTGCACTACCCGCGACCATTATAGCCGGACTTTATAAAGAATTTAGTGGAAGATTACTGGAAAAAAATGTCAGATCATTTCTACAATTAACAAATAGCACCAATAAAGGTATACGCGAAACTATCAGATTAGCACCTGAAAAATTTGTAGCATATAATAATGGACTAACGATAACAGCAACAAGCGCAGAAATTGTTGAAGAGCTGGGATACAATAAAATTAAATCATTAACAAATTTTCAAATTGTTAACGGCGGACAAACCACTGCAACAATATATTTTTCTCAAAAAGATGGTTATAATATTGAAAAAGTCAAAGTAATGGCTAAAATCAATGTAGCTAAACAAACTTCAGAAGAAGACCTTGAAGAGCTGATTTCAAACATTAGTAAATACTCTAACGCTCAGAGCAGGGTCTCTCCTGTTGATTTGCGTTCCCGAAATTCTCAACTGGTAAAAATTAAAGCTTTAAGCGAAAGTATTGTAACACCTTCTGGATTAAAGTGGTTTTTTGAAAGGGCAAAAGGCGAGTATAATACCATGCTTAGAATTGCCGGTTCCAATAAAGCCAGGTATAAAAAGGATTTTCCTAATGAAAGACGATTTTCAAAAGAACAGTTAGCAAAATATTACAGCGCCTGGGGAGACAAACCCTATATGGTAAAGAAAGGTGGTGAAAAAGTTTTTAGATATTTTATCGAAGAAATAAGCGGTGAAGGAACCTCTAAAAAAGTGGTAGATATCAACCGGATTTTCTATGAAGAATTAATTTCAAAAATCATAATCTTTAAAAAATTAGAATCACTGTATGGTCAGGGGAAAAATTCTATGGGACAATTACGCTCCGCAGTAGTTCCCTACTCTATCTCGGTTTTATATAATTTCACTGATGGTAATAAAAAGGGACTACCTTTTGATTTACTCAAAATCTGGATGAATGAAAATTTCGAAGATGATATAACTGCATTTTTTAATGATCTATTATTGTTAATGAATGATTTGATAAAAAAATATTCCAAGAGTGAAGATTTTGGTGAATACTCTAAAAAAATAGAACTTTGGCAGTCAATCATTAACAGTGATGAAGTCCATAATTTTATAACCAGTGATACTGCTGTCAAAATTCTTGAAAAATACTCAAAGTCAAAAAAACAAATAGATAAAAAAGCAAAATCTGTAAAAGAAGTTGATTTTCAACCACTCAATAATTACATTAAAATACACTCAAAAACTGCCGAATTTTATAAAAAAATTAATTCTTTACTGTGGGATGTACTAACTGATAACGAAAGAAATAAACTTTCAAATATTGCCGCCTTAATACAGCAAAGAGATAACTTAACCCCAGATCTGGTTACTTTTGAGGATAATATAATAACGCAAATCAGAATTAATCAACCCGAAATATTTGATATAATTCAGTACCAGAATAATGCAGTATTAGAAGAAACATTTAATTATATTGTAAAAAAATATAACTCAGCAATAGACAAATCTGAAAACATTATAACTGTATTTGAAAAAACAGGTGTTATTGCTAAGCATAAAGGAATAAAATATGATTCCGTTTTTAGCGAAATAGGAAAAACATTAAATGATGGGTTTTCGCCAACTACAAAACAAATATATTATGCATCTTATTATGTTGCAACCTTACCTATTGAAGTTGCTGAGTAGAAAAAAAGAATGAACTGTAGTCCAATATCTCTTAGCTAAAAAGTCTGAAAACTTCGTAAACAGCAATTCTTTGTCAGATTATAATTGATATTGTTGTTAAAGCAAATACTAATAGATTATAACAGAAATCAAAAATATAAACTATATTAAAATAAATATGATGATCTGCAAAAACTAATAATGTATGGACGTTCATAATTCGGAACAAAGATCAAAAAATATGCGTGCCATTAAAGCTTCTGGAACAAAACCCGAACTGTTAATGGCAAAAGCACTATGGTCGAAAGGTTACAGATATCGAAAAAATAATAAAGCCGTCTGACACAATCTCATTAAAAAACATTCCGGACTACGGAAAACCTTACTTTATAAATACCGTCAAACTATACTTTTGACTAAACTTTAAAACTTATAATTATGGGAACAACAATTGGAACAATTCTGATATCGTATGATGTAGATAGACTAAATCCGGAAGTAAAAGCGGGCTTAATCAAATTGGGTTATAGTGATCGTTGGAATTATGTAAATGACAACAAAATTTATTTACTACCCAACACCACTTTATGGCATTCCAGCAAATCATCTGATCAGGGACTTGTAGACATGCAGAGCGTCTGCAGAAGTTTAGGAGCTAAGCTTGAAAAAGCTGTCTCTGTAAAAGCTACTGATTTTGTTGGAATTTAATCAAAGCCACTCTTAGGAGTGGTTTTCTTGTTGCGGCTTTAACCATAAAGATACTATCCTTAACTCCAAAATAAAAAGTCAAAGGGTTGTAAAACTACTGAAATTCAAACTCATTGATGTACTAAAAACATTCAACAAATAAAAGTCCGTTTGATTATTTATGAAGTAAATATCCTATTTTTGAAAATAAATAAACACTGAAATTTGTCACACATATCTACCCAATTTAGGATAGATAAGTCGGATATCGTCAGACATATATACAAGTTGGTGACAATCTTAAACGACAAACTGCTAAAAATTAACATTAAAAAAAATACTGAATTTAAAATGTTAATATGAATTGCGAAGAAGTAAAAAAAAACAGAAACTGAAAAGTTAACCAAAATTCAAATGCATCAAAATGAAATACAAACATTACTATCTTCTTTTTTTTAAATCAATAATTTTTTTCGCGTTTTTATGGTTGATTATTATTGAAAGACAACATTTATTTGATGATTATGTCAGGCTTGCTGATTTACATACTGCTCAATTAATACAGAAAAACAAAACTCAAGAAAACACTCAATTATTGAATAATTTCACTAAAATAGACAAAGAGAATTTTTCAAATAGTCTCAATAATTTAATTATGAGTTCGGCGATGACTATTTTTATTATTTTTATGTTTATAAGAGGATTAAAAAGGAAGAATAAAAATACTGAAACTTAAAAGTTGGAATTTGACAGAAGAAACTGAAAAAATTAAAACTTAATAAAAGAATGGCACCAACAGGTAGAGTTTCGTTGCGTGCGTAGCACGAACAATGAAACTCTACCTGTTATGTGGCGTAATGGTATGTTCAACGTTTTTCCATTCCAATTTTCGATACAGTTTAGTTAAATTTTGATGCAGTTGTATATTTTTTAATCTCCTTATCAATATATTTTTGAAGGTTATCTATGTTTTGCGAATAGATATAGAAGGACTCGTAAAAGTCTTCAAAGTTTTCATTTCCAATAGTAGTTTGATTAAATAATCTCATTTGCTGGAATAAAGTATTGTTATTAATTTTATCTAGTATATTAATGAGTTCAACTTCTAAAAGGAATGATTGCAAAAAAATCCTCTCAATCTCTGTTCTTGTAGTTTCTGCAACAATATATAAATGTTTTAACCAACTAACTTTCCCAGTATTTATATATAATTTTCCATTGTATATTGAGTTTGGGTTAACATTTTTTAAATTATTTTTTAAATTTTCTTTATCTGAAAAATTTATTTGTTCTTCATTATTTAATTTACTTATTTGGCTATAAACACTATTATGTTCTAATATGATTGAAGTTAATTTGTTATTTAAAATCACATAGAACTTTCTTTTTTCATCTTGTCTTTTAAAATGTACAACTAAATAATAAAAGATTAATGCAGAGATATACGAATAAGATAATTTTAAAATAATGTTTGCAATTACGTTAAGTTTAGGTAAAAGCTCGTTATAGCTGAACCCAATAAATTCAATGAATAAAATTGATAAAATAGCGATGTATAATAAATTTTTTAATTCTGTTCTCAAAAATTTATAGTTTTCAAAATAATGTTTCATCGGTGTCTTAATTGATTGAATTATCTCGTTTTACGAAATTATGCCACATAACTTGTATATATGTCTGACGACATCAGACATAGCACTCCTAAATTGGGTAGATATATCTGATAAATGTCAGTATTATTTGTTTTCAAATCATTGTTGTCCGATAAAAAAAGAAGCCAAAAAGATGGCTTCTTTAAATGAATCGTAAATTTGTGTTTCGACATACAAAATACGATGAGTAAAAGTAATTATTTTTCTAGTAAATCTGTTTTCG
>NZ_JAGYVZ010000049.1 GCF_018380615.1 Flavobacterium psychroterrae
ACGATAAAATTGACGCAACAACACGCAGTCATACCAGAGCAATCCTGACTAAGAAATTCAAAAAAGCAATCCATTCTATCGCTCCAACTTCCGATACTGCTCCAACACCAGTTATTGCGGCTACAGGTACGGCTGTTGGTGGTGTTGCAACATTGATCTACGAGGATTTGGTTGCGCTGAAAGGCAGATTAGATGCTGATGAAGTTGATCCAAGCGGCAGACGTATCGTTTTGTCTACAAAACATTGGAATGACTTATTGGTTGATCGTAAAAACTTCGGTGATAAGTTGGTAAACTACAATACAGGGATGCCTGCGCCAATGATTGCGGGTTTTGAACTTTTCCAATACAATGGAAATCCGCTTTATACCAGTGCCGGGGTTAAAAAAGCTTTTGGAGCTGTTAAAGCTGCGGGAGATCGTGAAGGTTCTGTAGCATTTTGGACTGGTGGAATTGCTAAGAAAACCGGATTGACTAAACAGTATTTTACTAAAGCAGAGACCGACACAGCAAACCAATCCAATCTGTTAAACTACCGTCATTACTTTTTGGCACTTCCTTTTGAAAGCAGATTCATAGGATCAATTTACTAGTACTAACTAGAGTATAAATACAAAGGCTGCTATATGGTAGCAGCCTTTTTTTAATCAACTATGGAGCAATTTTTATACCCAACTCTTACGGCGTTTTTCGCAGCATTAATTACCTGGTTCTTTTCAAAAAGAAAATCCCTGGCAGAAGATCGAGCCGCTGAATTAGATAACGCAGTTAATGCGGTAAAATATTATCGGGAGTTACTCGATGATTTGGCTACACGTCTAACCGCCGCCACCGAGACAATTAAAACGATGGAAGCGCAACACCGAGAGTTAATGGGAATCAATCAGCACTTGGTTGAAGAGTTACAAAAATTCAAACAACTAAACGGAAAAAGCTAATGAGCCAATTATCCGCAAAAATATTACAGATCGCCATTACTCAAATAGGCGTTCAGGAAATACCAAAAAACAGCAACGCCGGAGCAGATGTTGAAAAATATCTAAAGTCGGTTGGACTTGGAAAAGGCTACAGTTGGTGCATGGCTTTTATTTATTGGTGCGCGAGTGAAGCATCTAAGCAATTAGCAACTACAAATACATTACAGAAAACTGGTGGTGTACTGGCGATGTGGAACGCAAAACCACTATTAAGAGTGAAGCTTCCAGAGCCAGGCGATATAATGATCCTCGACTATGGAAAAGGATTAGGTCACACCGGAATTGTAGAGAAAGTAGTAGGATCGAAAGTGCATACTATTGAAGGAAACACAAACGATGAAGGTAGCCGTGAAGGTTACGAAGTTTGTAGAAGAGTTAGAGAATTATCAAAAATAAAAGGATTTTTAAGACCATGAAAAATATAAAAATAGGTTGTTTGTTTTTAGTTCTCACCATGTTTCTGGTTTCTTGCGCAGGCAAAAAACCAGTTGTGGTGCAGAATACTACAACAATCGAAAAGGTGATAACCGAAACAATACACGATACTGTTTTGACAGTACAAAAAGACAGCTCTTCTTATAATGCACTTTTGGAGTGCATCAACGGAAAAGTAGCCATTAAGAGTGTTACGCAAGCCGAACCGGGGCGCAACTTAAAAAGCCCAAAGGTTCGGATTGCTGACAACGTCCTTAAAGTCGATTGTGAGTCAAAAGCGCAAGAATTGTTTTTGCAATGGAAATCAACTTACATCACAGAGCACAAGCAGGAAATTAAGGAAGTTCCAATAATTACCAATGTACTTACCTGGCGACAGGAAACTCAAATTAAAGGCTTTTGGTTTTTAGTATCAATACTTACACTTATAATCATTGCATTTATAAAAACAACTTTTAAAAAACTGACATAATGAAAAAACACGAAATTTTTGAAACAAACCCTGATTTAAAATCAGTACATGTAACGTCTGACGGAACGCCATTTTATAATGACAACGACGCAAAAATGCACGCAAAAACGCTGAAAGATAAATCAGTAGAATTAATTGTTAATCCATTACAAATTGAAGTCATCGACGAAGATGTTGACGATAACGAATTTGAAGACCTTAATAAATTACAACACGGTGATGCAATACCCGGAGCAATGATTGAAGTTCCTGCAATTCCAGATGGTTCTGTTACTGAAAATTTAATCGCTAAAGGCGGTGAGGTAATCAATATTACTGGTGAAGCGGTAGAAACTGCAAATATTGAGACTACCAAAGAGGAAACGCCTAAAAATAACACCAAAAAAGTTAAATAATGGGTAAGCCAAATGTAAATGTATCCTTTGAAAACGGCAATCTTGGAATTGTTGCTACAAGTCCTGACGGTATTTGTGTGATTGTTTCCTCTGCCGTTTCAAATTCCGGATTTGCTTTAAACAAAGCCTATACTGTGTACTCTCTTGAAGAGGCGGAAACTTTAGGGATCATTCCTTCAGTTGCGGGAAATTACGAATTGCACAAAACAATTAAAGAGTTTTATGCAGAAGCCGGAACCGGAACGGAGCTTTGGATCTATGGGCTTGCAAAAACAAAAACACTTGATGAATTAATTTCAGCAAGTTCAGTTGTTCTGACAGCATCTAATAGACGAATCAGATTTGTTGTTGTGAAATATGCACCATCGGTGGCGGAAGTGGTTGTTACTGCCGGAATTAGAACAGGGTTTCCTGCGACAGTTGCAACGGCTCAGGCAATAGCTGAACAATTTACAACAGACAAAAAACAGCCTGTAGTTTTTATAATTGAGGCATACAACTTTACAGGAGTCGCCTCTGATCTAATCGGTTTTTCCTCATCAACAAATAATAGGGTGGCTGTTTTAATCGGTGATACTGAAACAAGAACCGGATCAACAGCATCGAAAGGCGCAGCCGTTGGAGTTTTAGCAGGCAGAATCGCCACCAACCAAGTTCATGTAAATGTCGGCAGAGTTAAAGACGGTGCATTAAAACCATTAACCTTTTATGTTGTTGATACGCCCGTAGAACAGGTGAATATTGATGCAATTTATGATAAAGGTTTTATCACTTTAACCACTCATGTTGGGAAAAGTGGATACTTTTTTGTTGATGATATGCTAGCTTGCGAAATTGAAGATGATTACCATTTCCTGACACGCAGACGTGTAATTGATAAAGCGTATGTACTAGCAAACCAAAGTTTAACAGACTTTATCCTGGACACAGTTCCGCTAAACAACGAAGGTAAAATTCAGGCATCATATGCAAAAGCATTGGAAGCTGAAGTAGAAAGAGTAATTGCACAGGCAATGACTGCTAAAGGTGAGCTTTCAGCAGATGTTACTGTGGCAAACGATACAGGAGTTGAATGTCAAATTGATGTTACTAATAACATTTCTCAGGATTCAACAATCAAAGGAAGAATCAAAGTACGTCCACATGGCTACGGAAGATTCTTAGAATTTTCAATAGGATTTAATACAGGTCAATAATTATGAGTTTTAATTCAAGACAATACGAATGGGGCGATGTTACAGTCGTTCTGGGTGGTAGAGATATAACAGGGATTCGCGGTATAAAGTACACTGAAAAAGGCGAAAAAGAAGCCTTGTTTGCTAAGGGGAGATATCCTCACAGTATTCAAACCGGTAACATCACCATCGAGGGAGAAATCACAGTTTTACAGTCAGAGCTGATTGCTTTGGAAAAAGCCGGTAACGGATCAGTTTTAGGTTTAAATGTAGACGGCGTTGTTTCTTATGGAAATCCATCTGCCGGTGATGCTATGACTACTGACAGAATTGTTGGGATCAGCTTTACTGAATCACCAAAGGAAATGAAACAAGGAGATAAGAATATGGAAATATCAATTCCATTTATCGCCTTATCGGTTAAACCAAATGCTTAATTAAGTACAATTTAAACACTCCTTCGGGAGTGTTATTTTATAAAAACAAACAAACCAAAAATGAAAACAGCAACACCGGAACAAATCGCCGCTTGGAAAGCAGAACATGTATATGTTTATTCGCTTAAATCCTCAAACGCTGACAAAATATGTTATTTAAGAAAGCCTACACGTCAGGAACTTAGTTACGCATCTACAGCAGGAACATCTGATCCTTTAAAATTTAATGATTCAATTCTTAAAAGCTGTTGGCTTCATGGTGATGAAGAAATACAAACCAATGATACACTCTTTTTAGGTATTTGTCCGCAATTGGATGAAATATGCGCCTTTGAACAGTTTGAGTTGGAAAAGCTGTAGAGTCATCAGCTGTCAATGAGAATGACTGGCTCAGAATAGCGAACGCCCAATTAAGATATTACTTTCATCTTAATCCTGATGACTTAACAGACGAACAATGGGCGTGTAAATATGCAGAATTGATCTATATCAGAAAATCCGAAAACAACATGTTATAATGAGCAATACCTTAAGTTATATGATTCAGATCAACAGTAATGTTGATAAGGCGGCTGCAAGTTTTAATAAATTTTCGAACGGTGTTCAGAAAGAGATAGGTAAAATTCAAAAGAAATTGAATTCCGTTAGTATGGAATCTTTCATCAACAATGTAAAATCTGCTGCTGAAGGAATTGCATCGATGAATGATCCGGGTATGAAGCTTAGTACAAGTATGTATGATCTTCAAGCAATTACTGGAGTTACCGGAGATAAATTAAAAGAGATTGAAGGTTATGCCCGCCAGAACGCAAAAACATTTGGAGGAAAGGCTGCGGATTCAGCCGAATCCTATAAACTGATACTCTCGAAGTTATCACCGGAAATAGCAAAGGTTCCTAAGGCTCTAAAGTTAATGGGAAAAGAAGCTTCGGTTACTTCCAAACTTATGGGAGGTGATACGGTGGCTGCAACAAACGTTCTTACTACGGCGATGAATCAATATCAGGTTTCACTTGCAGACCCGATAAAGGCTGCAAAGGAAATGGCAAAAATGAACAATGTTATGGCTGCGTCTGCCAAAGAAGGTTCCGCGGAACTTCCACAGATTGCGCAAGCTTTGGAACAATCAGGATTGGCGGCTAAAACCGCAAACGTTTCTTTTGAGGAAACAAATGCTTTTATACAGGTTTTGGATAAGAACGGTAAACAAGGAGCCGAGGGCGGAATTGCATTGCGTAATGTAATGGCAACATTAGCTCAGGGAAGGTTTTTGCCAAAAGACACAAAAGCTGAACTGGCGGCGGCGGGAGTAAATATCAATAAATTAACTGATAATTCCATTTCACTGGCTGAAAGATTAAAGCCTCTTAAAAGTATAATGAATGATCAGGCTTTAATTACAAAGCTATTTGGTAAAGAAAATAATAGTGCAGCTATTGCAATGATTTCTAGTATCGATGAAGCTGAAAGATTAACGCAAGCCGTTTCAGGAACTAACACAGCATATGAACAGGCTGCCATAATTATGGAAAGCCCGGAAGAAAAAAACAAACGTCTTCAGGCACAGATCGATGATTTTAAAATCTCTTTATTCAATGGTACAAATGGATGGCTAGGATATGCAAATGTTATAAGCAGTACTGCATCAGATTTATCAGGTTTAGTGCCAATTATGCAGGGAGCCGGTAAAGTATTTTCTTTTATGACAAGTGCTACCAAAATGCAGGCGTTATGGACTTCAATAGTGACAGGCGCAACAAGCTTATGGACTGGTGCGCAAACAGCATTTAATATTGTTATGGCAATGAATCCGATAGTTTTTATTGTGGCGGGTGTAATTGCTTTGATTGCAGTTATTGCAGTTGTGGTTTCAAAAACCGAAGGATGGGGCAATGCATGGAAGCATACTATTAACGGCGCAAAGCTTTTGTTTATGGCATATGTACAAACAGTCAAAGCAAACTTTAATTTGATGGTTAATGGGTTCATGATAGGAATAAACAAAATTCAGATCGCATGGTACAAGTTTAAAAATGCCATTGGTCTGGGAAATAAAGCTGACAATAACGCTCAGATTGCCCAATTAAACGCTCAGGTTGAAACGCGAAAAAAGTCAATTAAGGATGGCTACAAAAAAGCAGGAAACACTGCTTTAGAAGCGGCGGGAGAATTTAAGGCTGCTTATGATTCCGTGAAATGGAAAAAGGAAAAGAAAACTGATGAAGGTATTTCTGATCCAAGCATTCCAGGTGCATCAAAAACCCCTCCCGCTTTGGGAGGTGGCGGCGGTAATGGATCGGGTAAAAAAAGCAATGAAGCTGTAGCCACTGGCGGAACCAAACATAATTACATTACAATAAAAATCGAGGAATTGATCGGGTTAAAAGCCGATAATGTCAGTGGTGGAAAGGACACAGCGAAACAAGCAGGTGAAGGTGTTGCCGATGAACTATTAAGAACTTTAGCAATGGCAGCAAGTGCCACAGGATAAATATTATGGCTTTAGATAAACAAGATTTACTATTTGCAGGATTAATGGGAAGTAAAGCTGTTAACCTGATTCAAAATGCAAACATTGTGAACAATGAATTGATTAACCGGGTATTGCCAGTTATTCCGTTTTTACCTGTTAAGAATGAAAAAAACAATGTTACGTCTAAATCTGGACACGCTATAAATGCAGAAGATAACTGGACAACTAGGGATTCAATAGAAACTGAAAAGCAATTCTTTCCGTTAACTTTTTCATTTGATGAGAAATTAAAAAACTCGTGGCTTTTCCCATATGAGCCAATGATAAATATTTCATCGGGAAATAGTATCGTAAAACGAAATGTTGCCAAGCAAGGAGATAAATTAACCGGTACTATTAAAGAGCGTTGGAACCGAAAAGATTTTGATATCACCGTAACAGGTGTGTTAATTGGAAGTATCATGCAGGGAAAACCTGAAGACTGTTTTCCTAAAGACCAATTTATAAAACTTTTTGAATTTTTGAAATACGAAAAAGAATTGTACGTATTCTGTCACCCCCTTCATTTATTAGGTATAAATAGAGTAGTCGTAGAAGAATATAGTTTTCCTTTTACAAAAGGTGAAAACGTACAAGCGTATGAATTAAAATTGACAAGCGATTATTCATATAACCTTTTATTACCCGAAGATTTTTAATGTATAACATTACTTGGAATATTAGATTTAAAACTGATGGTAAAGGATATTCTTTGCAAACAGTTGATTCAATTGACATTGAATGCAGTGTTGACAATTTGAGCGACACTGCTATTATTACATTGCCTGAGGCTTTTATGAATCAGGTTTTTAATATTGGCAATGAAGTTAAAAGGGGGTCGGAAGTAATTATAAAAGCCGGGTACGATGATGATTTAAAAACTGAATTTGTCGGTTTTGTCCAGGACGTTGTTAACAATGATAATTCATTAAAGATTAAGTGCGAAGATGCTCTTTTCTTATTCAGGAAAAGCGTTAAAGACATTCAACTTAAACCAACATCGTTATCTAAAATTGGACAGTTATTGATAGATCAGATTGACAAATCATACAAACTTGTTTGTGATTATGATATCACTTATGAAAAATTTGTAATTCACCAAGCTACTGGATATGATGTCTTAAAAAAGTTAGCTGAAGAAACCAAAGCAAACATTTATTTCAATACAGAAAAAAAAGAATTACATATTCATCCTCCTTATTTGGAAAAAGGCGGTGATGTGGTTTATTCAATGCAAAGAAATATAGAAAACAGCTCTTTGGAATTCAAAAAAGCAATTGATCGTAAAGTCGAGATAACAGTTGAAAAAACAAACCTTTCAGGAAAAATAGAAAAATATACAACAGGCACAACAGGCGGTGATAAAATTACTCTTAAAGTTGGTTCTGTCAGTACTGCGGACTTAAAAAAAATTGCGAATGCGGAATTAATCAGAAGATCGGCAGATATGTATGAGGGAAGTATTGACACATGGGCAATTCCATTTGTTCAGCCGACCTACTCAGCAAAAATAAAAGACGAAGATTATCCAGAAAAAGACGGAAAGTATTATGTCGTAGCTGTAACCACTGCAATCAATGAGAGTGGATTTAAAAGAACATTAAAATTAGGAGTTAAACTAAGTGTATAAATGGACAAACCCGCTGCAATAAAACGCGCATTAATTGAAGCCCTGGGCTTTAATGAGAATCTTGCAATTACTGCGGAAGTAATTTCTATCCAAAACACAACTTGTACAGTGAAATTAGTTTCAGGAATGGTATTAGATGATGTGCGTCTTTGTGCGACAATAAATGAAAATGAAGATTTATTTATTACAGTCCCAAAAGTTGGCTCCGAGGTAATTCTTATGAGCCAGACAGGTGAATTGTCAGGATTAATAGTTATTAAGGTTGATGCGGTCGAAAGTATGTCTTATAAAAAAGGAGGTTTTGAGTTTATCGTGGACGGAACCACGGGAAAAGTAACATTGAAAAACGAAACATCAAATCTAGGCGCTTTAGTTTCCTCTTTATTAACTGAAATTCAAAACGCAATTATTTTAACTCCTTCGGGACCTGGTAAAATAGCGCCGACAACAATAGCAAAATTAATACAATTAGACACAAAGTTTAAAACTCTTTTAAATAGCAATTAAAATGTCTTTAAATAAAGCCGCACTAAAAACAGCAATTACAATTTTGCTAACCGATATGTTAGAAAAAGAGAGCAATTCAATTGAAGAGTTTGCGAATCGTCTATCTAATGAAATTGAAATATTTGTGAAATCAGGAACCGTAACGGTTAATGTATCGACAACAGGAAGCGCATCGGCACAGACAGGAACCGGAACGGGAAATATAACATAACAATTATGAAAAACATAGGCATTCAACTAAATGACAACAGTGATGATGGAACTATTATGGATTTAAAAATCGATCCTGTTCGTGATGCTTCAAATAAAATATTAAGTGGCTTGGTTATCGGGCAGTCAAAGGAGCAAAACATCGCATTGATGTTAATGATGCACCAAGGAGAATTAAAATTCAAACCTGATTTGGGGGTTGGTATTGAAGATATCGTCCTTAGTTCAGATTATTTGATTTTTAGGCATAGAATCAGTGAGCACTTAAAAAAAGATAATTTAATTGTTAGTCAAGTTGATTTATTTGAAAACAAGCCTTTTAAAATAATTGCTGAATATGGAAAGTAAAGTACATCAGGGTCAAAGTTTTTTAGATAAAACAATTGAAATGACAGGCTCCTTTGAGAATGTTTTTTTAATGTCTTTGGAAAATAACATTTCAATTACTGAAACTTTAGAAATTGGTTTTGATCTAAAATTTTCAGGAAAGCAGTTTAAACCAATAACGGATTTGTTCGATGATAAAAATCGTTGTGCTACAGGAATAACAAAAAGCGACTTTGCAGTAATAGTTCCTGATGAGGGAATTGGCGCAATGATAATTGAAGATACATTTATAGTAAGATAATGGCACGATCCAAAACACAAATTAAAGCTGAAATTACAACGCCATTTATGGCAAATCAAAGCTTTGCAGAAAAGTACGGTTTCACAATTGGTACATCTTTCGAGTCTGAATTTTCACTCGTTAGTTTAGAAAACATTCTTTTTGAAATGGTTGCTTTTGCGCTCTACTTACATGAATTAATGTTTGATCAGCACACAAAAGAAGTTGATCAGCGTTTGGCAAATGAAAAAGCCGGAACGCTCCCATGGTACAGAACAATGGCTTTGCGTTTCCAATTAGGTTTTGCTCTTGTCCAAGACAAAGATTATTTCGACAACGGCGCTGCCACTACTGAGCAAATCGAAAACTCTAAAATTATAAAGTATGCGGCGGTTAGTGAAGCAACCGACAGTAGCCGGGTGATATTAAAAATAGCCGGTGAGCAAAATGGAGTATTGACCAATTTTACTGATGCTTCGCAAGTTGAAGCGATTGAATTCTATTTTGAAAGAATAAAAGTTGCGGGTGTAGACCTAACTATTATCAACTACAAAGCCGATAAATTGTACTTAACCATTCAGATCAAAAGGGATGCGTTAATATTGAATGAAAACGGTATGAGTAAGCTTGATGCTGATTACCCGGTGAATGAAGCTTTAAAGGCGTTTATGAAAGAATTGAAATTCAATGGTGAATTACAACTTTCATCTTTAATCGATAAAATTCAGTTAGTATCGGGCGTTTTAGATGCAACACTTATCAGCGCGCAGAGTGCATGGATTAATCCTGAAATAAACGATTACGGCATTCCGCAACCAATCAATATAACAAAAGTTGCTGAGAGCGGATATTTTGAGATAGTAACATTTGACAATATTCATTATGTGGTTTAAAATCGACTGGAATATTTTCGCCCTGGACAACATTCCCACGATGCTTCGGAAACCATCCTTAGCCTTTTTTGCTCAAACATTATTGAAGCCTTTAAACTCGCTTTATTATAAATGGTCAAACTGGCGAATAGATAATTTATACAAACTTGAACATACTGGTCAGATTTGTTCGTTAGAAGGTTCTCTGAATGATGGTTTTGATAGAATACAACGGCGAATCTACATAGGCAATGGTCAAACGCATAAAACCTTTTACATCTATACCGAAGTAGAATCAAAAACAGTTTACCTGTATCCGGAGATCGAAAACAAAACAATTTATTTACGAACGGAATCAGAAACGGCAGATACGGGTTTAGACTTTATTGTCTTTGTTCCGGAGGAAATTTATAACGCTCAGTTTTTTGCATTAGATGCACACATCAAATTTTACAAATCAGGCGGTTTCCGTTACAAAATATTTATTATAGATGAATAATACAAAGTTTATACAAACAGGCGGTTGGCCGTTAAATCTTGAGAGACTCGAAGAGCTTGAAACATCCTTTAATATATTTAATGCTTTTGGATCATTAGCCGGTAATTTTAGTATTATTTCAGGCTGTGAAACAATTGGCAGCACAGTTCAAAAAGGTTTCGTTTATATTGACGGTGAACTTTTAGAGTTTAGACCCGCAGTTGTATCTGGGACTTCACGAGTTATAATTATCGAAGAAGCTGTATCTCGTCCTTTTCAAAATGGTTCAGTAAAACAAGTATACACAATTCGTTACACTACTTTCGGAACTTCAGATGTTTCCTGGGCTTGGACAGATTTTGCCAGACCTATAGAAACAAAACTATTAAAAGGTTTATTTGATGGTATCGCAGGGAGTTTTAATGCTATTACCGCACGGCTTGTTACTGCTGAGAATAAATTGGCAACAATTGCATCCGGCGCACAAGTGAATGTTCAAAGTGATTGGAATGTAACTGATGTCAATTCAGATGCGTTTATCAAAAACAAAATCGCAATGTTAAGCCCATTCTTGAGAGTTTCAACATTCTTTATTGGCAATCCGGCTATTGATCAGAAATACACTGTTAGCTTTCCAACTGTTAACACTTCAAATTACTTGGTAGTAGCAGGGATAAAAGTTAATAATTCATCGCAATGGGATTTATCCAACGATCTCATTTGGACATATGGAGCAACAACAGCCACATCATTTGAGCTTTACTTACGTGAAATAGCAAATCAAACACAAAGCGTAACATTGGGTTATGCGTTAATACCACTTTAATATGGCATCTTTAACCGAAATATACGACTGGTTCATGACCGGTAAAAAACCAACGCAAGCGCAGTTTTGGGCAACATTTTCAAGTTTCAGGCATAAAGCAGAGGCTATAGCGCAAAGTGATATTGCAAATCTGTCACAGACCCTTAATGCAAAAGCTGAGAAATCACAATTTGATGCTCACCTGACTGATCCAAACGCTCATGCTGAATCTATAGGAGGAAAATTAGACAAAGCAGGTTATCCTGGCAACGCTGAAGATTTAGACCGCCGTATTGCCGCGGTCGAAATGCCTGACAGGGTTTTGAAATACGGAACTATTACAATGACAGGTTTAAATCTTTCAATTGCAGCCAATGCGTTTGCGTGGGTATTATATAGAAATCAATTCCTAAACCCGCCTGCTTTTTCCAGTGCAATAACCGCAGCAACTGCGGGAAAATATAGAAATAATATAGTAGTTGGAAACCAAGTTGGTACATACGAAATCATTCAGGGTGACGAAGCTTCAACAGGTGGAGCAGCGGCAGAACCACCAGTTCCACCCGGAACGA
>NZ_JAGYVZ010000004.1 GCF_018380615.1 Flavobacterium psychroterrae
TAGTCGAGTAGTACTAATAATCCGTAAGCTTATGTACACCCTTTTCCTCCGGGGCAACCCGGAGGAAGAAACTTTCTAAAAATATTAAATAAAATTACTTTTCTTTATCTCAGTATGTTAAGATATTTGCTCGACGCAGAGCAGTCTTTAAGTCGAAAGATTAAAGTCAAAAGTCGAAAGACTTTACAACTTTATCACCTTTGACTTTAGACTAACAACCTTAAGGTGGTTATTGCGGCGGGGCTCACCTCTTCCCATCCCGAACAGAGTAGTTAAGCCCGCCTGCGCAGATGGTACTGCAGTTATGTGGGAGAGTATGTCGTCGCCTTTCTTTTTAAAATCCTCATCATTATTTGATGAGGATTTTTTTTTGTTTTAAAAAACTTCATTTTTATTGAAAATTAGATACCTATTTACTTCAGATTTCGTAAATGATGTAAGCAGGTATTCTTTTGTGATACCTAAGCCTCTGGCGAAGCCTATCCAATACCAAATCGCAAAAGATTTTTTCATGCCTAGTTTGGCATTCTGAGGAACGAAGAATCTCTGAAAGTAGCTTCGTCGCAATTGGTAAGCGTAAACTTTGTCAAGTCATGCGCAGATTCTTTGTTTCTCAGAATGATAGAAAATGTATAGATTACCTTTTACAATTTTGACCAAGGAGAAATTACACTTTCTCATCCACCGGTTTTCGCGTTGATTCATATTATTCTACTTGAAATTTTATTCTAGATTGATTTATCTAATTAATTCAAGTTGCTAGTTGATTGCTTTATTTAATTGGAGTCCAAATACAAACAATGTCAGTTTTATCAAAAAACCTTCTAATGTGACTGCATGTATAGTTCTTGGAAACATTTTTTTTATGTCGCTTATTGTTGTTTCTACTCTTTTTCTCATTTTTAACTTTTCATTTTTTTGCTCTATTGTATCTGTCCGTTTAGCATTTGACTTTCTTTGAATTTTTAATAAAACACATTTTTTCATTAGGGAAAAATCTTCTAAACCGTAATCAGTATAAGCACTATATCCATAAATCGATGCTTCAGCAGGCAGCTTATCTATCATTTTTCCTAAAGCTTTTATGTCAGCTGTTTTACCTGGCGTGAAATGAAATGCTATCGGTATTCCATTTTTAGTTGTCAACAATTGAACTTTTACCCCATAAAAATAGTTTCTCATACTTGCTGTATAACCTCTGTACTTTTTGCCTTTAAGAATCTTAGAGTTTGTAATCCTCATGTTTTTACAAACTGCTACAGGAAATGAATCTATAATGTATTGCATCTCACAACAGAAGTCTTTAAAATAGGAACTTATAATCTCAAATAATTCATATAGAAGTCTGCCAACTTTATGTAAACGCATGTTGAACCTGCTCTTATCAAGCATCTTTGGAATAAATCCATATTCTTTCATAAACTTAATGGCTGAGCAGTGATTGCCATAAAAGCTTGTCGAAGAAACAATTGCTGTTAGGATAATTTCGCTGTCACTTACATGTCTTCTTACATCTTCCGGATGATTAATTCCTTGTAAAATATCGTCTATTAAACAAAAAATTGATATAATTTTGTCTTTACAAAGCATGGGTAAGGTTTATTGGTTCGCAAAACAAATTTACTGAACCTGTGCTTTGTTTTTTTATTACCTCTAAACTAGCAACTTGAATTAATTAGAAAAAAAAACTGAAAAAGGCATAAATATTTAATTAGAAAATTTTTGGGGTATTACAAAATTTTGCTTTAATCATTAGTTTTTCCGAAAGCGCATTAAAGCTTTTCGTTGTTTAAAATACGCAGTCTGAAAAAGATTTTGCCGTAGAATAATATAGATAGTTTAAAATATTCTTGTTATTGCGTTACGGATATAGATAATATCCTTTTGTGTGAAACCACAATCTCTGCAAAGTTGCAAAATTATCTCTCACAAAAAGATATAGCTGAAAGCCTGACTCGGAGGGTAACGCCCAAATTATTTTTACATAGTAATTAATGTTTTGATATTTAATGTATTATTTTTTAAATTCTTAAAATTCATTCCCGTCAACATCTTTTATAAATTGAATAACTCCTTTCATGAAAACTTGTTGGTCATCCCACATGGCAAGATGACTTCCGTTTGGACAATATAAAAATCGTCCTTTTTGAACTAATTTACTTTGTTCTTCCATGGCTTTTGGATCCATAGTGTCATATTTTGCTCCAATCATTAGTGTGGGAATTGATATTTCGTGGAGACGATTTTTTATGTCCCATTTTGCTAAACGCCCACTAATTCCAAATTCGCTTGGTCCTTGCATCATTGTGTAAATTTCTCCATTGACATGTTTACTGGCTCGATTTAATCCGTCTGGCCATTCTTTTAGTCTGCATAGATGTTCATGATAAAAGTTTGGAATCAAAAGTTCCATATATCTGGGATTATTGAAATCTTCTTTAGCTTCTAACATTCTAATTTCAGCTAATATTTCTGGCTTCATTTGCTTTGACAGTACTTTGTCGGCATATTCTCTATACTCTGGTGCGCTGGCAACCATATTTGAAACAAGAAGTCCTTTTAGATTTTGCTGATATTTTAACGCATATTCCATTGCAAGGATTCCTCCCCATGAATTTCCTAAGACATAAAAGTTACTACTATCTGCTCCAATTGCTTTCCGTACTTGTTCTACTTCTTCAACAAAACGCTCTGTTTTCCATAAACTGCTGTCTTTAGGCTGATCACTGTAGTAGGAACCAAGTTGATCATATTCGTAGAATTCAAAACCTTCTCGTTGAAAAAATGTTTCAAAGCACTCCATATATTCATGTGTCATAGCTGGGCCTCCATGTAATAATAGTATTTTTATTTTTGGATTATTTCCAAAGCGTTTTGTCCATACTTTAAATTCACCTACCGGGGTTTTAATGGGAATCATTTTTACTCCAGCTGATTCTACATCATTAGTTTTCTCATATGTGAAATAATCTGAAAGGGTTTCTGGTTTGTTTTCTTTTTTGCAAGATATTGTAAGGACTATTAGTAATAGGAATAAAATCGAACGCATAATATTAGTTGGAGTTAGAATAGTTATATTTTTATTTTTTATTTAACTTAAATAACTTCAGTTAAATAATAATGGCAAACATCTGTTAATTCACATTCTTGACATTTAGGTTTTGGTCTGCAAATTTCTCTTCCATGAAATGAAATAGCCATTCCAATTTCTGACCAAATAGATTTTGGCAGTACTTGCATTAACTCTTTTTCGACTTTATTTCCGTCTTTGCTTTCTTTTATAATGCCAATTCTGGGTGCAACTCTAATAACATGTAAATCTGCAATAATACCTTCAACAGGCTGATTGGTTTCTCTCATGATAACATTTGCAGATTTTCGACCAACACCTTTTAAAGCAGTTAGACCTTGCATTGTCAATGGAATATCCTCGTCATTTTTAATAGTTTTAGCAATTTCTAATAACCATCCCGCTTTTGTGGGATAATTTCGGACTTTGCTTATGTATGGTATAAATGTTTCAGAATCAGCTTTTGATAAACTTTTAAATGTTGGGAATTTTTCAAATAAAGCAGGTGAAATCTTATTTATGTTAGCATCAGAATCCTGCGCAGATAATACTACCATAACCAGTAGTTGATAGATGCTTTTATATTCTAAAGGATGTTTTTCTCCTTTATATTTTTTTAAAATCGGCTTTAACTTAACTGCCCAATTCGATGTTTCTCCAAATAAATCCATCTTTCATCTTATTTAATTAAATAATAAAAATATTACTATCATAAAGTTAAGTACTTTTAATAAAATCAATGACTTTTTTTATGACATTTTGATTTCCTAAAATTTTTCTGTGCCCCAAACCATCTGTAAGAAATAAACTTCCGTTTTGGAGATTTCTATGAATATTAATTCCAGCTGTTACCGGAACTTCGGGATCATCATTATCATGAATTACTAGTACAGGAATTTGAATTTTTTGCGCTGCTTTATAAGCTGAAAAATCATTCATTTTGACTTTGTATTTATTCTCAAAGTGATCACGTAATCGGTCACTAATTTCTCTTTTTAAACCTAATTTTGAAATAAATTCTTCCAAAATATCTTGTACTATATCTCCACTACCAATAATAATTGCTTTTTCGACTTTCAACCCATCTTTGATTGCATTTAGAACAGACATTCCGCCTAATGAATGACCGATTGCAATTTTAAATGGACCAAATTGTTTTTCAATTTCTAATATAGAAGCTATAAATTCAGACATTATAGTTGTTTTCCCTTCAGACTTACCATGTGCCGGTGCATCAAAACTTACAACTGAATATCCGTTTTGTACAAGTTCATCGGCTATTTTAAATAATTGAGTTCCACGTCCAGACCAACCGTGAACTAATAATATTTTGCGTTCACTTTTTCCGTACTCGTATGTTACAATACTTTTATTAATTACGGGTATGAAAATTTTATTTTTAACACTTTTAAGATCCATTTCAAACTCTCGTTTGGGAACCTTATGTTTTATTGGGCTTGTAAAAAGTTTTGCAGCAAATGTAGTTACTAATTTAGGTGAAATAAAAGCGAGTATTTTACTGGAAAGTATAATTACACGTGGAATTTTTAAAGATTGAGTAGGATTAGTAGTATTTTTTGCCATATCAATAAATTTTTTCTTAAGTCTTGATTTAATTTATTTTTTCCTAAATTTAGGAAACATAAAAGTAGCATATTAATAAATGTATACTATAAAAAAAAAATCGACGATTAAGTTTTAATAATTAGTACATAAATTTCTACATGGAAATATTTCATATTAGCGCAGAATGTTATCCTATGGCAAAGGTTGGTGGCCTTGCAGATGTTGTGGGAGCTTTACCTAAATATCAAAAAAATGCTGGTCATCAGGTTCGTGTTGTCGTTCCTGGTTATGATACAAAGTTTAAAAATGAGAATGATTTTGAATGTGTTCATTGGGGGAATGTAAAACTGGGGAATTTTGATTTTCCGTTTAGTGTTTTAAAAGAAACAACGGATAAACTTGGATATGAATTATATCTGATAGAAATTAATGAATTGTTCAATCGCCCAAATTTATATGGTTATGAAGATGATATTGAGCGATTTTTATCTTTTCAAATTGCAACTTTAGATTGGATTTTAGCACGTAAGAGTGTTCCGGATATTATTAATTGTCACGATCATCATACCGGATTAATTCCTTTTTTAATAAAATATGCGTATAAATATGAAGGTTTACAAACGATAAAAACGGTTATAACCATTCATAATGGTTTGTATCAGGGATGGTTTGGCTTTGACAAATTGCATTATTTACCTGAATTTGATTTGATTCATGTTGGTTTTCTGGAATGGGATAACTCATTAAATTCTTTAGCTGTTGGAATAAAATGCGCGCATGCGGTAACTACTGTTTCGCCGAGTTATCTAAACGAAATAAATATCTCAGCTAATGGTTTAGAATCTTTATTTAATTCGGTTCGTAATAAATCAATAGGGATTTTAAACGGAATTGATTTTGAAGTATGGAATCCTTCAAAAGATCAAATGATTGCTGAGAATTATGCGATTAATACTATTGAAACAGGAAAGAAAAAGAATAAAGAAAAACTTTGTGAACAATTTGAATTAGATTCCACAAAACCATTATTTAGTTTTATTGGTCGGTTGTTTGAGGAAAAAGGCGGCGATTTATTGCCTCATGCTTCGGCATTAGCCTTGTCTGAAAATTTTGAAAACATCAATATCCTAATTTTAGGATCAGGAAATGCTGCGATCGAAGAACAATTAATACAGTTGAGAAATGATTACAATGGAAATTACAATGTATTTATTGGTTATAATGAAGAATTAGCGCATTTGATTTATGCCGGATCAGATTACATTTTAATGCCATCAAGAGTAGAACCTTGTGGTTTGAATCAGATGTATGCTTTGCGTTATGGGACTGTTCCAATTGTTAGACGAACAGGAGGACTACGTGATACTGTGATTGATTTTGGAGATAGCGGAAACGGAATTTGCCACGACCAGGCTTCGGTAGGTGATATTTGCTATTCTATAAATCGTGCGATGAAATTGTACGATGATAAGATAAGTTTTAATGAAATAAGAAAAAAAGGAATGGCTATTGACCATTCCTGGGAAAGAGTTTGCAAAGAATACATTGACATATACACCTTAATAATTGAGAAAAATGAAATTTAAAAAGAAAAATGTTGTTGCTATTATTTTAGGAGGAGGACAAGGATCGCGTTTGTTCCCGTTAACAGAAACCAGATCAAAACCGGCAGTTCCAATTGGTGGAAAATATAGATTAGTAGATATTCCTATTTCAAATTGTATTAATTCTGATATTTTTAAAATATTCGTTTTGACGCAGTTCAACTCAGCATCTTTAAATGCGCATATCAAAAACACTTTTAATTTTAGTATTTTCAGCCAGTCGTTTGTTGATATTTTAGCAGCAGAACAAACTCCGGACAATCCAACGTGGTTCCAGGGAACTGCTGATGCTGTTCGTCAATGTATGTCGCATTTTTTGAAACACGAATTTGATCATGCCCTAATTTTATCCGGAGATCAATTGTATCAAATGGATTTTAACGAAATGCTTGAAGCTCATATTGCCGCAAATGCTGAGATTTCTATTGCTACTTTACCGGTAAATGCTAAAGATGCACCTGAATTTGGGATTCTTAAAACAAATCATGAAAGTTGTGTGGAAGCTTTTATAGAAAAACCAGACGCATCACTTTTGCCTGAATGGGAATCTGAGGTAAGTGAGCATATGCAGGAAAAAGGGAAAAAGTATTTGGCCTCAATGGGTATTTATATTTTTAACCGTCAATTGTTAGAAGATTTAATGTCTGATCCGCATACTAAAGATTTTGGAAAGGAAATTATTCCCCATGCTGTTGGAAAACATAAAATACTGAGTTATCAATATGAAGGATATTGGACAGACATTGGAAATATAGAATCCTTTTTTGAAGCAAATATTGGATTAACCGCTGATATTCCCGAGTTTAATTTGTTTGATAATGATAATAAAATTTTCACAAGACCAAGATTATTACCGCCATCAAAATTTAGAAATTCTATAATAAATCAATCGTTGATTTCTGAAGGATGTATTATTAATGCCAAAGAAATTAAAAGCTCTGTAATTGGTATTCGTTCCAGAATAGGTGTAGGAACTGTGCTTGAAAATTGTTACGTAATGGGGAACGATTTTTATCAGGATCTGGATGAAATGAATCACGAAGGCACTATAAATAAAATTCATGTTGGAATAGGTGAGAACTGTTTTATAAACAATGCATTGATTGATAAAAATGTTAGAATAGGAAACAATGTTCATATTAACGGAGGAAAGCATCTGGATAATTTTACGAACGAATTATATAGCATTAAAGATGGGATTGTCGTTATTAAAAAAGGAGCGGTTCTCTCTGATAATTTTAGAATTGAATAAGATGCAAAATAAATTTTAATAAAAAAAATCCAAATTCCAATACAAAGATCCCAAAATCCAATTAGAAAAAACAAATATGAATAAAGTTATCACGCATTCTCTATTTACTGATTTTGATATTGATTTATTCAAAGCAGGAAAACACTTCAAATTATATGAAAAATTAGGAGCGCATTTAGTTGAAGTTAATGGAGTAAAAGGTGTTTATTTTGCCGTTTGGGCTCCAACAGCTCAATCTGTTTCGGTTGTTGGTGATTTCAATTATTGGACACAAGGTGAACATTTATTGCAAGTACGCTGGGATTCTTCCGGAATTTGGGAAGGTTTTATTCCGGATGTTACAAAAGGATCTCTTTATAAATATAAAATCGAATCGAGCATTGATGGAATTGTTACTGAAAAAGCAGATCCGTTCTCTTTATATTGTGAAAAACCGCCTCACACAGCTTCCATTGTTTGGGATTTAGATTATAATTGGAAGGATGAAAACTGGATGCAGTTTCGTCAGGAAAAAAATGGTTTAGACAAACCTTATTCGGTTTATGAAGTGCATTTGGGTTCCTGGAAACGCGGTGAAAATAATCGGTTTTTGACTTATTTAGAGCTTGCCGATGATTTGGTAAATTATGTAAAAGAAACTGGTTTTACCCATGTTGAATTTATGCCCATTATGGAATATCCTTATGATCCGTCTTGGGGATATCAGTTGACAGGCTATTTTGCTCCGACTTCACGTTTTGGGAAACCACAGGATTTCATGGTTTTGGTAGATAAATTACATCAAGCCGGAATTGGAGTAATTTTAGACTGGGTTCCATCGCATTTTCCTGATGACGCACACGGTTTAGGATTCTTTGATGGTTCACATTTATATGAACATCCGGATCGTAAAAAAGGATATCATCCGGATTGGAAGAGCCTTGTTTTTAATTACGGACGCAATGAAGTTCGTGCATTTTTAATTAGTAATGCCGTTTTTTGGTTACAGCATTATCATGTTGATGGTTTACGTGTTGATGCCGTTGCCTCAATGTTATATCTTGATTATTCCAGAAATGAAGGCGAATGGGAACCTAATATTTATGGCGGAAGAGAAAATCTTGATACCATTAGTTTTCTTAAAGAATTCAATGAGGTAATCTATGCCAATTTTGATGGAGTTCAAACTATTGCAGAAGAAAGTACTTCTTTCCCGATGGTTTCCAGACCAACATTTACGGGTGGTTTAGGTTTTGGAATGAAATGGATGATGGGTTGGATGCACGATACTTTAAAGTATTTTCAGAAAGAAACTGTTTATCGAAAATACCATCAGAATGATTTGACGTTTTCAATGACTTATGCTTTTACGGAGAATTTTATGCTTCCGTTTTCGCATGATGAAGTTGTTTACGGAAAAAAATCTATTGCCAATAAAATGCCTGGTGATGAATGGCAGAAATTCGCGAATTTAAGATTATTGTATGGGTATATGTTTACACATCCCGGAACCAAATTACTTTTTATGGGTTCTGAGTTTGGGCAAAGCGATGAATGGAATTTTGAAAAAAGTTTAGATTGGCACTTATTGCAATACGATTATCATTCGGGAATTAAAAATATTATTACAGATTTGAATCAACTCTATAAATCTCGTCCTGCATTGTATGAAAAACAATTTAGTGGAGAAGGTTTCGAATGGATCAATTATTCAGATCATCAAAATGCAGTTTTATCATATATCCGAAAAGGACATAATGCTAATGAAAATGTAATTGTGATTTGTAATTTCACTCAGGTGGTTCGGGAAAATTATAGAATTGGAATTCCACAAAAAGGAAAATTAGAAGAGATTTTTAATAGTGACGCTGTTATTTATGGCGGAAGCGGACTTGGAAACTCTAAACACTTAAAAATCGATGCCACGCCTTATGATGGCAGAGACTATTCTGTTGAATTAATATTACCACCTTTAAGTGTAACCGTTTTTTCTTTCGTTTAAAAAATTAAGAGCTATTTTTAAAGTATTAATTTATCAATTTATTGTTTTTAAATTATCAAATTGTTTATTTTTTGATGCTTAATTTGGAACTCATTCAGAAATAACGTTTTCGTGAATAAACCTTATATTGATAGCCGTTTAAACGGTTTTTTTGTATGTTTGGAATAGAGATAATATTCGAATAATTAATTCATTAGCGTTATGATTACAAATACATCATTAGAATACAAGGGCGATTTATATCCATCAAAAATTGTTTCGCATGAACATGAAGGTGATACAATTTTTTTTCATACTGCTAATAAAGTCATCTTAAAAGTTACTATTCTTAGAGACAGTTTAATCCGTTTTCGTTTTACCACGAAGGGTTATTTTAGTAATGATTTTTCGTATGCTATCGATAAAACACAGCTTCACGGATACAACTTTTTAGAACTTACAGAAGAGGAAACTTATTTTCAGATCAGAACCAGTAAAGTAAAATGTAAAATTCAGAAAATAGATCTTCGTTTGTCTATTTATGATTTAAATGACCTTTTAATTCTTGAAGATGAACTAGGTTTTCATTGGGAAGAAAGTTACGAATATGGCGGGAACATTGTAAAAATGAGTAAATCTTCTAAGGATGGAGAATGTTTTTACGGTCTTGGTGACAAAGCCACACAAATGAATTTAAAAGGCAAAAGACTCGAAAATTTTGCTACAGATCAATACGCTTATCAAAAAGAACAAGATCCTTTATATAAGGTTGTTCCGTTTTATATTGGTTTACAAAATAAACAATCTTACGGAATTTTCTTTGACAATACTTTTAGAACTTTCTTTGATTTTTGTCAGGAAAGACGAAACGTTGCCAGCTTTTGGGCAGAAGGCGGTGAAATGAATTACTACTTCATTTACGGTCCGCAAATGCAGGACGTGGTTACAACATATACTGATTTAACGGGTAAACCTGAATTGCCGCCTCTTTGGGTTTTAGGATATCATCAATGTAAATGGAGTTATTATCCTGAAAGTAAAGTAAAGGAAATCACTTCAAAATTTAGAGAACTAAAAATCCCTTGCGATGCCATTTATCTCGATATCGATTATATGGAAGGTTTTCGATGTTTTACATGGAATAAGGATTATTTCCCGGATCCAAAAAGAATGGTTGCAGAATTAGCCGAAGACGGTTTTAAAACTATCGTAATCATTGATCCAGGAATTAAAATTGACAAAGATTATTGGGTTTATCAGGAAGCTTTAGAAAAAGATTATTTCTGCAAAAGAGCCGATGGACCTTATATGAAAGGAAAAGTCTGGCCAGGCGAATGTAATTTTCCTGATTATACAAATCCCGCAGTAAGAGAATGGTGGGCAGGATTATTTAAAGAATTAATTTCAGATATTGGTGTTAAGGGAGTTTGGAATGATATGAACGAACCTGCTGTTATGGAGGTTCCCAATAAAACTTTCCCAATGGATGTTCGTCACGTTTACGACGGAAATCCCTGCAGCCATAGAAAAGCACATAATATTTACGGAACTCAAATGGCAAGAGCGACGTATCATGGTGTAAAACGATTTACATATCCTAAACGTCCATTTGTCATTACAAGATCTGCTTATTCCGGAGCGCAGCGTTATACATCATCCTGGACGGGAGATAACGTAGCAACCTGGGAACATTTATGGCTTGCGAACATTCAGGTGCAAAGAATGAGTATTTCAGGAATGGGATTTACTGGTTCTGATATTGGAGGTTTTGCGGAGCAGCCTACAGGCGAATTATACGCAAGATGGATTCAGTTAGGTGTTTTTCACCCATTTTGCAGAACACATTCTTCAGGAGATCACGGCAATCAGGAACCTTGGGCTTTTGATGAAGAAGTAATTAATATTACCAGAAAATTCGTGAATCTTCGTTATCAGTTATTGCCTTATTTATATACCATGTTCTGGCAATATATTGAAGAAGGAATCCCGATGTTAAAACCATTGGTTTATTATGATCAGGACGATACACAAACGCATTATCGCAACGATGAATTTATTTTTGGTAATCAAATATTAGTGTGTCCAATACTTGAACCTAATGCTGTAGGTAGACGTATGTATATTCCAAGAGGTGAATGGTATAACTATTGGACAAATGAATTTACAACAGGCGGGAGAGAAGTGTGGATTGATACTAAATTTGATGAAATTCCTGTCTTTGTAAAAGCAGGTGCTATAATTCCGAAATATCCTGTTCAGCAATACGTAGGCGAACTTGAATTTAACGAATTAACGCTTGATCTATACTTTAAAAACGGAAAAGAGAAATCTGTAGTTTATGAAGATGCTCAGGATGGCTATGATTATAAAAAAGGACGTTACAGCTTTTTATCGTTTAGAACTATTGGCAAGGAAAAAGAGCTTATTGTTCAACTTCATAAAGACGGAAAATACGATACGCCATATACAAAGTATAAAATCAATTTAATTGGATTGCCTTTTAAAGTGACAGAAATTGAAATTGACAACGAGAAAATAGCTTTTGATAGTTTTTCTTTTGAAGAAAATAATTTCTTAATTGTTGATAAAGAGTTTAATGAACTTCACATTATTGGCGAATAAGTAAATTCTGATATTATTTTAAAGAATTATATAAAATATGAAATATTTTTAATTGTATTTTTGTCAGTGTTAAAAATAAAAATCATGAAAAAACATTTAATATTAGGAATTTTTACGGCTATTTTAATTGGTGGTTGTGCAACAAATCCTGTTACAGGAAAGAAAAATTTAAATTTCGTTTCAAACAGTGAATTGTTTCCTTCGTCTTTTCAACAATATAGCGCTTTTATAGCCGAAAATAAGGTGATAACCGGAACTGCAGATGCAAAAAGAGTAGAAGCAGTAGGAGGGAGAATTAAAACAGCGGCCGAAAAATATTTGACATATTTAGGTCAGGCACAATATTTAAGTGATTATCGCTGGGAATACAAATTGGTAGACAATAAAGAAGTTAACGCGTGGTGTATGCCGGGCGGTAAAATTGTAGTATATTCTGGAATTTTGCCTGTAACTCAGGACGAAGCCGGTTTAGCAACTGTAATGGGTCATGAAGTTTCGCATGCATTAGCAAATCACGGTGCACAAAGAATGAGTGCGGCACAATTACAGCAAATAGGCGGAGCAGCTCTTGGAGCAGCAACGAGTGGAAAATCTGAATCAACGCAACAAATTTTTTCTCAGGCTTATGGACTTGGTTCTGAAGTAGGAGTAATGCTTCCGTTTAGCAGAAGCAATGAAACAGAAGCTGATAAAATAGGTTTAACACTTATGGCTATTGCAGGATATAATCCAGATGATGCAATCTCATTCTGGACAAGAATGTCGGCTAAATCAGGAGCGGCAGGAACTCCGGAATTTATGAGTACGCACCCATCTGATGCTTCAAGAATTGCAAATTTAAAATCTTTAATACCTGAAGCAAGAGCTACGGCACTAAAAGTTGGCGTAATCAGATAAAAATAAAATATTAAATTATTCAGTAATAATTATAAGCTATTCTAAATTTAGAGTAGCTTTTTTTGTGTAAAATAACCGTTTGAAGTGTTTATAATTTATTAATATACGATTTGTCAAATTTCTTGTTGATTATCATAAAAATAGATAAATTCGTAGCCTGTTAACAAAACCATTTCTATGAAAGATTTACAAAAGGGAGATAAAAAATTATTAAACGCCTGGGCATTTTACGATTGGGCAAATTCGGTTTATACCCTTACAATTGCATCAGCAGTTTTTCCTATTTTTTATGAAGCTTTATTCTCAGATCGTGATCATTATATTGATGTTTTTGGATTGCATCTAAAGAACTCAGCTTTAATTAGTTTTATTACTGCAATTGCATTTTTGGTAGTTTCTTTTATATCTCCATTTTTGTCGGGAATTGCTGATTATGTTGGAAATAAGAAGTCTTTCATGAAGTTTTTCTGTTATATGGGAGCTTTATCGTGTATGGGTTTGTATTGGTTTGACCTTGACAATATTTATATTGGGTTAATGTTTTATTTTTTCGGATTGCTGGGATATTGGGGAAGTTTGGTTTTTTACAATTCATATTTACCGGATATTGCTTTTGAAGAACAACAGGATAAAATTAGTGCCAAAGGATATTCATTAGGATATATAGGAAGTGTGATTTTACTAATCATCAATTTAGCCATGATTATGAAACCAAAACTTTTTGGAATCAGCGGAACTGACGGTGAAGCAGCTATGAAAGCCATGAGATATTCCTTTATAATGGTTGGAGTTTGGTGGATATTATTCAGTCAGTATAGTTATTATTATTTACCAAAAGGAAGTAAGGATACTGGTGAAAAGTTAACGAGATCTGTTATATTTAATGGTTTTAAAGAACTAAAGAAAGTTTGGGCATTATTACAGGAAAACATTCCGTTAAAACGTTATTTGGGAGGTTTTTTTGTTTCAAGTATGGCTGTACAAACTGTAATGCTGGTGGCGACTTATTTTGGAGCTCAGGAAATCCAATGGGGTTCTAAAGAGGAAGGTACAATAGGCTTAATCATATGTATTTTACTCATACAATTAGTAGCTGTAGTTGGCGCTGTTATAACTTCACGTGCATCTGCAAAATTTGGTAATATCCCAACATTAATTGTAATTAATGCAATTTGGGTAGTATTTTGTGTAATTGTTTATTTTATTTATTTACCAATGCATTTTTACATTGCCGCAACTATTGCAGGATTTGTAATGGGAGGAATTCAGGCTTTATCACGATCTACGTATTCAAAATTATTACCTGAAACTGAAGATACAGCTTCGTTTTTTAGTTTTTATGATGTAGCTGAGAAAATCGGAATTGTTATTGGAATGTGCGTTTACGGTATTGTCGATCAGGTTACAGGAAGTCCGCGTTCTGCAATTGTACTTTTAGGAATCTTTTTTGTAACTGCTATTTTTCTATTAAGAAGAATACCAAAAAAGGCACTTTAAATTAATAAAGTGCCTTTTCTAGGATTTAAGTTGTCATAGAGTGTGACAAAATTGATATTTGATTGATGACAGTTTTTTTCTGATAAATTATGCTTTTGAAATATTTCCTGAACCGGAGACTTTTACGTCTTTTTTTTCAGGACTTCCCGTGTATTTTATATCTCCGGAACCTGAAACTCTTGCGACTAGATTTTCATTACAATTTACACGGCTATTTCCTGAACCTGTAACGTTTACATCAACGTTTTTAGTTTTTAAATTTACCGCATCTATATTTCCGGATCCTGAAAGTTTAGTGGTGAAATTATCTGTATTTCCCTTTATAGTGACATTTCCTGAACCGCTTAGATTTAATTCTAAATTAGTAGTATTCATAGCTAAAGTAAAGTTGCCGGAACCGGATAATTTTGCCAGAAATTTATCGTTTTTGATTGTATCGATTGATTTAATATTTCCGGAACCTGAAAGATTTAATTCAGATATTTTTTCAAACGGAATTGTAACCTGAATTTTTTTACCCAAACTTGGTCGAATGTTGGTGCCTTTTTGATTGTAAATTTTTAAGACATTATCTTTCACTTCCACTTTTACATACAACATTAAATTTTCTTCGCCTTTGATAATAATTTTTCCTTCTTTTCCTGCTACAAGATCTACATCAAAAGATCCGGATATTTTTATTGCATCATAATCGACAGTTGTTCTTGTATCCGTTATAATTTTGCCATTTCCTTTGATTTTCTCATTTGATGACCATTGTGCATTCGCAATAGAGCTTACTAAAAATGCGCTGTAGACTAAGAATTGAATTGATTTTTTCATTGTTTTGATTGATTTATGATGTTACTATTTTTGATTGATTCTATGATTATTGCTTTTTGATAAGTATTACATTTCCATAATTAGAATTTACAATTACCTTATTTTGACCTTTTTTCTTATTATAACCACTTATTTTTTTAGAACTGCTTTTGCTTTCGCTAACCGAAATATCTAAAGAATTATCATTTTTAATACTTCCATATCTCGTATTAATATCAAAGTCAAAAGCAAAATTTGTATTATATCCTAAGGATACGTTTGTATATCCGGTATTGATGTTTACGTTTTTGGATTTTTCGTTTAGCGATTCTACATTTATTTTAGAATAAGTAGCATCAATATTCAGGTTGCTGGAAATCTCTGCAATAGCTATTGTTACATAATTACTGCTGCCAACGAGTGAATTAATTTTTTGAAATTTAAACGTGCCATAATTGCCTTTGCATTTTATATTTTGACCTTCCTGTAATGAAACATCAGTATAATTGGCATCAAGATTTAAATTTCCGGCTTCATTTATTTTTATTCCGGAATAACGCGCCTCAATGTTTCCGCTTTTTATATAATCAATACTAGAATTCTGGCTGTAGCCAATTTCGATTCTGTTACTGTCTCCGTTAAGTTTTCCCAGTATGATTTTACCATATTTACAAGCAATATCTGTCGTTGATTCCAGGTTAAATGTTGTAATATTTCCGTATTTATTATTCAGTTTTACGCTTCCGTTTTTTGGGATTTTTATCACATAATTAATTTCGAAACTATTGCTGCTTCCTTTGCTTTTTAACGAAGAATTTCCAATTGTTGTAACCGCAGAAACTAACGATTTCAATGCCGTAATATTGACATCAATACTATTTAATTTTTCATTTACCCAATCTTCATTTCCACCTGAAACTTTAATTGTAATATCAATATCAATTTTATCTTCGTCCCAGGTACTTACCGTAATATTGCCATATTTATTGTCAATATCAATTCCCGCGTTGGAATTTACGATATACGTTTTTTTAATGTTTTTTTGTTTTGAAACAAAAGTATCGTCATTTGAAAATCCTAAAAAAGGAATCAAAAGCAATAAGATTACTATTTTATAATGTTTTTTCATCAGTAGTATTTTTAAATTTTTCGTTTTCTTCAATTCGCTGTAAAACCGTTTGTAAAAATGAAATTCGGGTTTGCAGGTTGCTAATCATGGCATAAATAATTTGTTTGTTCTCACCGTTTTTTTGAACTTCCTTCAATATTTTTTCATAATCGGCATCAAAAACCTTCATTTGTTTTAATGCGTCATTTATGATTTGCTGATTTTCCGGTGAACTTTTTTCTTTTAGTTTAACTAGTTCATTATCAATTAAAATACTAAAAATAGAATCAGTTCTTTTAGTTTCTTTTGATGCAAATTTGAATTCCTTTGGCTTTTCGTTAGTATTATAAAACAGCGATACGCCAAGCAATACGACAATTGAAGCAGCAATTGCCCAAACAGTATAATTCTTTTTCTTTGGCTGTTTTTTATTTAATTTGTTTAAGAAATCAACTTGATGATCAGCGTTCATTCTTTTTATATCCCACTGATTCTCAAATTTTTCAAATAATTGATCTAGATCGTCATTTTCCTTTTTCATATTTCCTCTAATTTTTTTCGTAAATTTTCTTTTGCTCTGCTTAATGTGGTTCGGCAATTGGCATAACTAATATTCAAAATTTCGCTAATCTCTTCCTGATCATAACCTTCAATATAAAAGAGCGTCAAAACCATTCGGTAATTATCTTTTAAACTTAAAATAGTATCGAGAACCTGTTTCACTTTAAGCGAATTCAAATCTATATTTTCAGAAAAAAAACTGTCATTTTCTTCTATTTTATATAATGTTTTGCTCAAATCCTCGACTTGAAAAGCATTATTCTTTTTATAAAAATCAATACTGTAATTGATGATTATTTTTTTTAACCACGCTCCAAAAGCTACTTCCTGTTTATAGTCGTTTATTTTTGTAAAAGCTTTAAGAAATCCTTCCTGCATGACGTCCTGTGCAAAATGTTCATCTTTAACAATACGGTACGCCACATTGTACATTGCTTTACAATAACGATTGTAAACTTCGAATTGAGCTTTCTGGTTGTTCTCTTTACAAAGCGTGATTAATTCTTCGATATTTTGGTTTGTTATACTCAAGTAGTGGTTGCTAGTTTTTTATAATGACCTAACTTATTTTGGTTTGTTACACTTTTGATAAAAATAAATGTATTTTTTTTTTAAATGTCTTCGTTTCCGGTATTAATTGATTTTCGTTATTAAATTTCAAAACTTTCTTTTTTGCTTTTGGCATAATGATTGTCTATTTTTACCGCCTAACGTATAAATGAAGTTGTTAGTGTGCTTTTATATAAAAGCATTTTATCTAAGACTAAATTTAAAGTTAGAATTAAAATTTAATGACAAAACGACTTATATAATATTATGTCAGACCATAAAATACTTACCATTGACAATCTGTCACTTCAAGAATTTGATTCAGAAGCAGAATTGATTCCATTATTAACTCCTGAAGACGAAGAGGAAATGAACAATGAGGAGCTTCCGCTTTCTTTACCTATTTTACCTTTACGTAATACTGTTTTATTTCCGGGAGTTGTTATTCCAATTTCTGCTGGTAGAGATAAATCTATCAAATTAATAAATGACGCTAATGCTGGCGGAAAGATCATTGGAGTAGTTTCTCAAATTAATGAAGAAGATGAAGATCCGTCTAAAGATGATATTCATAAAATAGGAACCGTAGCAAGAATTTTACGCGTTTTAAAAATGCCTGACGGAAATGTTACGGTAATTTTGCAAGGTAAAAAGCGTTTTGAAATAGATCAGGTGACCTCTGAAGATCCTTATATTACTGCAACTATTAAAGAAGTTGTTGAAGAACGTCCTGATGAAAACGATACAGAATTTACAGCTATTTTAGATTCTGTAAAAGAATTAGCAATTCAAATTATAAAGGAAAGTCCAAACATTCCTTCAGAAGCTACTTTTGCGATTAAAAACATTGAAAGCCAATCTTTTTTGATCAATTTTGTTTCTTCTAATATGAATTTATCGGTAAAGGAAAAACAAGATTTACTTTCGATAAACGGATTAAAAGACAGAGCGCTTGAAACGTTACGTTATATGAACGTAGAGTTGCAAAAATTAGAATTAAAAAATGACATTCAGTCAAAAGTTCGTTTTGATTTAGATCAGCAGCAACGTGAATATTTTCTTCATCAGCAAATGAAAACCATTCAGGAAGAATTGGGTGGCGTTTCGCAAGAAGAGGAAATGGACGAAATGGGAGTGAAGGCGAAAACTAAAAAATGGGACGAAAAAACGCAAAAACATTTCGAAAAAGAATTGTCTAAAATGCGCAGAATGAATCCGCAATCTCCAGATTTTGGAATTCAGCGTAATTATTTAGAGTTATTTTTAGAATTGCCGTGGGGTGAATTTTCTAAAGATAAATTTGATTTAAAACATGCTCAGAAAATATTAGATAAAGATCATTTTGGACTTGAAGAAGTTAAGAAAAGAATGATTGAACATTTAGCAGTTTTAAAACTTCGTAACGATATGAAGTCGCCAATTATTTGTTTAACAGGACCTCCGGGTGTTGGTAAAACATCAATTGGACGTTCTGTTGCTGAAGCTTTAGGACGTGAATATGTGCGTATTTCTTTAGGTGGTTTACGTGATGAAGCTGAGATTCGCGGACACAGAAAAACCTATATTGGTGCAATGCCAGGTAGAATTATTCAAAGTCTGAAAAAAGCCGGAACATCAAATCCTGTTTTTATTTTAGATGAAATCGATAAACTTTCCAGCGGAAATAGTGGCGATCCATCTTCTGCCTTATTAGAAGTTTTAGATCCGGAACAAAACAATGCTTTTTATGATAATTTCCTTGAAATGGGTTATGATTTATCTAAAGTAATGTTTATTGCAACCTCAAATAATATGTCTTCGATTCAGCCAGCATTGCGTGACAGAATGGAAGTAATTAAAATGTCAGGTTATACTATTGAAGAAAAAGTAGAAATTGCGAAAAGACACCTTTTTCCAAAACAATTAGAAGCACACGGTTTAACATCTAAAGATTTAACGATTGGTAAAAAACAATTAGAAAAGATCGTTGAAGGTTATACACGTGAATCCGGAGTTCGTAATCTGGAAACTAAAATTGCTCAGGTAATTCGTAATGCTGCAAAATCAGTTGCGATGGAAGAGGAGTACAATAAAAAAGTAACTGACGAAGATATTTTGAAAGTTTTGGGTGTACCAAGATTAGAACGCGATAAATACGAAAACAATGATGTTGCCGGAGTTGTTACAGGTTTAGCCTGGACAAGTGTTGGTGGTGATATTTTGTTTATCGAATCATTAATATCCGAAGGAAAAGGTTCATTGACTATTACAGGAAATCTTGGTAATGTCATGAAAGAATCGGCTACAATTGCTTTAGAATATATCAAAGCTAATGCTAAAAAGTTAGGATTGGGTGTTGAGTTATTCCAAAAATATAATATTCACTTACACGTTCCTGAAGGCGCTACGCCAAAAGACGGTCCAAGTGCGGGTATTGCTATGTTGACTTCTTTAGTTTCATTATTAACTCAAAAGAAAGTTAAGAAAAGTTTAGCAATGACTGGGGAGATTACGCTTCGTGGTAAAGTTTTACCTGTGGGCGGAATCAAAGAAAAAATCTTAGCTGCAAAAAGGGCTAATATTAAAGAAATCATTTTATGTCATGAAAACAAAAGTGATATTGATGAAATTAAAGCAGAATATTTAGAAGGTCTTACTTTTCATTATGTGAAAGAAATGAGTGAGGTTTTAGCTTTGGCCTTGACAGATCAAAATGCAAAAAATGCAAAAACACTAAAATAAATTTCAATTGAAATCCTAAAAATGAAATTCTAAATCCCAATTCTACAATCGTAGCTTTTGGAATCTGGAATTTCATTTTTTTATTTTTTTATACGTTATATAATTTTATCTTCGCAACTGCGTTACTCCCATATAGGAACGCCAAAATTGCATGTTGAAACAACTTGTTTTATTTTTATTGTTGTTGGTTTGTTCGGTTTCTTTCGGACAAATTGGAGGTCGCTACACCTATCAATTTCTTAATTTAACGACTTCTCCAAGGCAGGCAGCGTTAGGAGGAAAAAACATTACAATTTATGATGAAGATGTCAATCAGGTGATGTCTAATCCTGCAGCTTTAAACGAAGATATGGACAATCATCTTGCAATGAACTATGGTAACTATTACGGAGAAGCTTCATATGGAACTGCTTCATATGCTTATACTTATGACAGGCATGTGCAGACATTTTATGCCGGAGTAAGCTATGTTAATTATGGTTCATTTGAAGGATACGATGAAAATGGTCAGGCAACTTCAGATTTTACAGGTAGTGAAGGTGCGCTTTCGTTAGGTTATGCTTATAATATTCCTTACACAGATATACATGTTGGTGCAAACGTCAAGTTAATAACTTCAACGTTAGAAACTTATAACTCTATTGGTGGAGCTGTAGATTTGGGTTTTTTGTATATAATTGAAAAAAATGATATAAATTTGGGACTGGTAATTCGTAATATTGGAACCCAATTTACAACCTATTCAGGAATACAGGAAAAATTACCGTTTGAAATCATTGCGGGTGTTTCACAAGAATTAGAACATGTACCCATTCGTTGGCATTTTTCCTTGGAGAATTTGCAGCAATGGAATATTTCTTTTTCAAATCCCGTTCGTGGAGAAACAAATATTGACGGATCAACAAGCGCTGAAAAAGTTTCGTTTGTAAATAATGCTTTGCGACATGTTGTTATGGGAGTAGAACTTTTTCCTAAAAAAGCATTTAATTTACGTTTAGGATATAATTTTAGAAGAGGAGAAGAATTAAGAGTTGATGAACAACGTAATTTTTCAGGAGTGTCTTTAGGTTTTGGCTTAAGAATGAATAAGTTAAAGTTTAATTATTCATATTCAAGATATACATTGGCAGCTAATACAAGTCTTTTTGGTCTAATCTTAAATTTTCAGTAATTATATGAAGATATTCAGTTTAGAAAGAATAAATAGCAGAATAAGCTAGAAATAGGATTAGTATAAATCACACTTGCCTAATGGTGAACGAACAATTCTTTAAAGAAGAGAAAAAATAATACATACTTTAAATCTAAGATTATCATAGGTGTTTATTATTAAAAATTTCAAACAATAAAAATCATTAAAATTTAAAATTACCATTTTGAAAAAAATTACCGTTGCTATTGATGGGTTTTCATCAACAGGAAAAAGTACTTTGGCAAAACAATTGGCTAAAGAGCTAGAATATGTTTATGTAGATACAGGAGCAATGTACCGAGCAGTGGCATATTATGCCATGCAGAATCAGCTTATTGGAAGTGATTTTTTTGATAAAATTGCTTTGATTCAGGCTTTGCCAAAAATTCAGCTAGAGTTTAAATTCAATGCTGATTTAGGTTTTGGTGAAATGTATCTGAATGATGAAAATGTCGAAAAGCAAATCAGAACTATTGAGGTTTCTAACTTTGTAAGTAAAGTAGCAGAAATTTCTGAAGTGCGTTCGAAATTAGTAGAACAACAGCAGGAAATGGGAAAAAATAAAGCCATTGTTATGGACGGCAGAGATATAGGAACCGTTGTATTCCCTGATGCCGAACTTAAAATCTTCATGACCGCCAGTGCCGAAACACGCGCACAAAGACGTTTTGATGAACTACAGCAAAAAGGGGATGATGTATCTTATGAAGATGTTTTGAAAAATGTAGTTGAAAGAGATTATATCGACACACATCGGGCAGATTCACCTCTTGTTATAGCAGATGATGCAATAGAAATAGATAATTCCTACTTAAACAGAGAGGAACAATTTGCCGCTGTTTTAGAATTAATAAATGATGTTGTTAAAACAGTTTAATTTTTTGCAGATTTCATTTTTAATGGTAGTTTTACCGCTTCATTTATTTTAAAGACAATTTCATCATATGGGAATTAAAAACAGGTTGATTATAATGAGCTTTCTTCAATTTTTTGTTTGGGGAGCCTGGCTTATAACAATTGGGAATTATTGGTTTGGAACTAAAAATTGGGAAGGAACTCAGTTTGGTCTTGTTTTTGGAACCATGGGAATTGCTTCTTTATTTATGCCCACATTAACCGGAATTATTGCCGACAGATGGGTAAATGCTGAAAAATTATATGGCTTTTTGCATATAATTTATGCAGTAGTTTTATTTGGAATCGCACAAGTTACTACGCCGGATAATTTTATATATGTAATGTTTGCTGCTATGTGCTGTTATATGCCAACAATTGCTTTAAGTAATTCAATATCCTATACTTCGCTTAAGTTAAACAATAAAAATATTGTAAAAGATTTTCCGCCCATTCGTGTTTGGGGAACGATTGGTTTTATCGCAGCCATGTGGATTACCAATCTAAGCGGAAGTAAAGCAACTGAATATCAATTTTATATTGCTGGAGTTGGCGCATTAATTCTTGGAGTTTACGCTTTTACATTGCCAAAATGTGAGCCACAACGCTTGACTAAGGAAGATGCTTCGTTAACAGAAACTTTAGGTTTAGAAGCTTTTAAGTTATTTGGAAACTATAAAATGGCTTTGTTTTTTGTATTTTCTATGTTTTTAGGAGGTGCATTACAATTAACAAATGCGTACGGAGATGTATTTCTGGATGAATTCAAGCATTTTCCTAAATATGCAGATTCATTCGTAATCGAATACTCGACTATTATTATGTCGATTTCTCAGGTTTCTGAGACCTTGTTTATTTTAGCGATTCCGTTTTTCTTAAGACGTTTTGGAATCAAACAAGTAATGTTGATTAGTATGCTGGCTTGGGTTTTACGTTTTGGATTATTTGCTTTTGGAGATCCCGTTGGAGGTTTATGGATGATTATTATGTCTTGTATCGTTTACGGAATGGCATTTGACTTCTTTAATATCTCAGGTTCATTATTCGTAGAAAGCAATACAGATTCTAAAATTCGTTCATCGGCACAAGGATTATTTATGATGATGACAAATGGAGTAGGAGCGGTTTTAGGAAGTTTAACTTCTGGTTGGGCTATAGATCGTTTCTTTACAAAATCATTTCATAATACAACTGAATTAGCTGGATTTTTGCAAACAGATACAACAAATTCTAAAATGTTGGACTTTGTTAAAGGACAAGGAAATGCAATTTCTACTGACGGAATTTTTACAAATCCAATTTTAATGAAAGACTGGCACACAATCTGGTTGTCTTTTGCAGCGTATGCTTTGGTAATTGCAATTGCTTTTGCAGTTTTATTTAAGCATAAACATGATCCAAAGGAAATAGAAAAATTGAGTCATTAATTGACTTTTGATATGTTTTAAAACCCGTTTTCAATTTATTGAAAACGGGTTTTCTTTTTGGTTAATATGTATATTTGATTATTAATTTTTAGTATTATAATATGCAAAACCAACAAAAGTCACTTCCATACTTTAAATCTATTGACTCAAAACCAATGGTATTTTTAAATTTTATCTTTGGATTATTTTGGGTATTTTTTGTTCTAGTTTTTCTTGGAGGAATGTTTTTTATACTTACAAGTTCTTCTAAAGAAACTGGTTTTGATGAAATTGTAACTATAGCATTCTTTTTTATAATGCTTTTTGGTATTGTCTCAATAGTTGTGGTTGTGATGTATTCAAGAAAAAAAATATTTACAACTACTATAATTGATGAAAAAGGAATTCGGTATATAAATAAATTTAATGGCTTAATTGTAAAAGATTTGCCGTGGAGTAGCTTTACTAAAAGAGAAAGACTTGCGCATGTATTTGAATCTCCAAAATGCGATGTTGTAGCAAGTACACCAATGAAATCGTTGTTTGACCAGTTCTATTGGCCTATTTTGGTAGATAATAAAGTAGAAATTCATAGTGATGCTTTTACTGGCAAACACTATTTTATGATGTTTTATTCAAATCGAACAGAATTAATTAAGACTTTTTTATTAGGATTGGCGCATTATAGAC
The DNA here is from genome assembly GCF_018380615.1 of Flavobacterium psychroterrae. Taxonomy (GTDB): domain Bacteria; phylum Bacteroidota; class Bacteroidia; order Flavobacteriales; family Flavobacteriaceae; genus Flavobacterium; species Flavobacterium psychroterrae. The sequence goes on from NZ_JAGYVZ010000004.1 coordinate 24,391, forward strand.
CTGATATTACAATTGATCCTTTGATTTTTGATAGTCATTATATTCATTCTGAAAATTACATAATAGATTATCGTCAAAAGAAACGCATCAATATTCTTTCTGGGTTATTTTGTGTTTTTATTTTGGGACTTTTGTATTATTTTGTAATTTATAAATAGAAAATAATTACGTTATAGTGGCGCCTAGTAAACCCGACAGGTTTTAAAACCTGTCGGGTTTGTTGTAGAATAAAGTAAAGATTTTAAAGTTCTTAAAAATACTAAACGTCTAATCTAGCCCAGATAAAGTGGATATCCTTTTTCTGGCTCCTTTAGACAGAAAAAGATAGGAGCGAAAGCGGGACTTCAGGTCTTGAAAATCCTTAAATTTGCTGCTCCTGAACAATAGACTGATTATCATATAGAATTGTTTTGCTATTACAGAAAAATGTATTAATTTTGCAAACCTTTTGGCAGAGAAGAGTTTCCATTAGGTATCAACTATTTATGTAAAACAACTTCTGTTTTTTCTATCGCTTTATGAAACTCAAGAAAAGCAGAATACAAATTTTTTATCAGCATGTCTGAACAATTAAAATCACAAGAAGAGTTTTTAGCAAATTTTAACTGGCATAACTTCGAAGAAGGTATCGATGCAGTAGATGAGAAAAACTTACAAGAATTCGAAGACTTAGTATCAAAAACTTTCATCGCTACAGATCAAGAAGAAGTAGTTGAAGGTGTAGTTGTTAGAATTACAGATAGAGACGTTATCGTTGATATCAATGCAAAATCGGAAGGTGTTATTTCTTTAAACGAATTCCGTTACAACCCAAACTTAAAAGTTGGTGACAAAGTAGAAGTGTTAATTGACATCCGTGAGGATAAAACAGGTCAATTAGTATTATCTCACAGAAAAGCACGTACTATTAAATCATGGGATAGAGTTATTTCTGCAAACGAAACAGGAGAAATCGTTAATGGTTTTGTAAAATGCAGAACTAAAGGTGGTATGATCGTTGACGTTTTTGGAATTGAAGCTTTCTTACCTGGTTCTCAAATTGACGTTAAGCCAATTAGAGACTACGATGTATACGTAAACAAAATGATGGAATTCAAAGTGGTAAAAATTAACCACGAATTCAAAAACGTTGTTGTATCTCATAAAGCGCTTATCGAAGCTGATATCGAAGTACAGAAAAAAGAAATCATCGGTCAATTACAAAAAGGACAAGTATTAGAAGGTGTTGTTAAAAACATTACTTCTTATGGTGTGTTCATTGACTTAGGTGGTGTTGACGGATTAATTCACATTACTGACCTTTCTTGGAGTAGAATCAACCACCCAAGTGAAGTTCTTGAATTAGACCAAAAATTAAACGTTGTAATCCTTGATTTCGATGATGAGAAAACAAGAATTCAATTAGGATTGAAACAATTAAACGCTCACCCATGGGATGCTTTAGATGCTAACTTAAACATTGGTGATAAAGTAAAAGGTAAAGTAGTTGTAATCGCTGATTACGGTGCATTTATCGAAGTTGCTGAAGGTGTTGAAGGTTTAATCCACGTTTCTGAAATGTCATGGTCAACTCATTTACGTTCTGCTCAGGATTTCGTAAAAGTTGGAGATGTTGTTGAAGCTGTTATCTTAACATTAGATAGGGATGACCGTAAAATGTCATTAGGTATCAAACAATTGACTCAAGATCCATGGACTGATATTACTTCTAAATACCCAGTAGGTTCTAAACATACAGGTATCGTTAGAAACTTTACAAACTTTGGTATTTTCGTAGAATTAGAAGAAGGAATTGATGGATTAATTTACATCTCTGACTTATCTTGGACTAAGAAAATCAAACACCCATCTGAATTTGTAAATGTTGGTGAGAAACTTGATGTAGTTGTATTAGAATTAGATGTTGAAGGACGTAAATTATCTTTAGGTCACAAACAAACTACTGCTAATCCTTGGGATCAATACGAAGATTCTTTCGCTGTAGGAACTATCCACAATGGTGAAATTTCTGAAATCGTTGACAAAGGAGCTACTGTAGAATTCGGAGATGATATCGTTGCTTTCATTCCTACTCGTCACCTTGAAAAAGAAGACGGAAAGAAATTGAAAAAAGGTGATACTGCTGATTTCAAAGTAATCGAATTTAACAAAGAATTCAAAAGAGTAGTTGCGTCTCACACTGCTATCTTCCGTGAAGAAGAAGAGAAAAATGTGAAAACTCAAACTGAAAATACTTCATCTAACTCTTCTAACACAAATGCACCAGCTGCAACTTTAGGAGATAACAATGATGTATTAGCTGCATTGAAAGCTAAAATGGAAAAAACTGAGAAAAAATAATTCTTAAGTTTTTTTAAATATAGAAAGTCCCACAGCAATGTGGGGCTTTTTTTTGCTCAATAATTTTTATTTTATGATATTTTAACAAATAAAGTTGTGTTATTATCTTAAAAAGTTATTTTTGTAGTAAAATATATCTATATGAAGAAAATCTACTTTTTAGTTTTGGCTTTATGCTTTTTTAATGGTGTGATTGCGCAAAATATTATTATTCCAGACATTAACCTCAAAATGAAGTTAATATCATTGAATGTTGACATAAATTCAAATTTTGAAATTGAAATTAGCGAAGCACTTAATATAACTTTTTTAGATCTTAGTAATTCAAACATTGGCTCTTTAAAAGGATTAGAAAATTTTACTAATCTTCAATATTTAAATTGTACTAATAATCAAACTTTTTGGGATATTGATATTACAAAATTAAATAATCTTCAATATCTAAATCTATCTAATAATCAGAGAATTACTTATTTGTATATTCAAAACTCTAATCTTTCTTCGCTAGTTTTACAAGGCTTGAATAACTTAACGTATATTGATTGTACTGGCAATAAGAATCTTACTTCATTGAATATTAGTGGGGCAGTGAATTTAACAGAAATGTGGGCTTCACACAATAATTTGTCATCATTAAATGTAGACGGCTTAATAAATATAAAGAAATTATATTGTCAAGTTAATCAATTAACAGCATTAGATATTGATAATTTAATAAGCCTTGAGACTTTAGAATGTGGTGGTAATTTATTAACAACGCTAAATTTAAAAAATTTAACAAATCTTAAAAGTCTATCATGCAATTATAATAAATTGTTCAAATTAGACGGTAGCAATTTAGCAAAACTTACTAATTTAGAATGTGATTTTAATGAAATATCTGACTTGAAATTAACTGGACTGACTAATCTGAAAAATCTAATTTGTCAGGCTAATCAATTGACATCATTAGACATTAATAGTTTAACGAGTCTCGAATCTCTTTGGTGTGGCGTAAATCAATTTAAGGTATTAGATTTAAATGGATTAACAAAACTTGTAGATTTAAGATGTGCTGATAATCAATTAACATCCTTAGATTTGAAAGGATTAGCCAATATTACAATTTTAGAATGCTTCCGTAATCAACTAAAAACTTTAGATTTAAGTGATTTAAAGACTATTAACCGTTTAAGATGCGATCAAAATCAGTTGACCACATTATTTATTAAAAATGGTAGCAATGAGAAAGATTTAAATTTTTCACAGAACCCAGATCTAAAATACATTTGTGTTGATGAAACCCAAACAGAACTAGTTCAACAATTAGTAAATCAATATGGTTATACCAATTGCAATGTAAATTCATATTGCTCATTTACATCAGGCAGTAATTTTTATACCATTCAGGGAAATAAAAAAATTGATGCAGATAGTAATGGTTGTGATGCATTAGATTTAAATCTTCCAAGCTTAAAATTTACATTATTTGATGGTACTAATACTGCAAATTTAATATCTGCTACAAACGGAAATTATTCGATTTCGTTGCCGGCAGGTACCCATACACTTACACCAGTTTTAGAAAATCCAACTTATTTTTCTATTTATCCGGCTGCAATAAATGTTACTTTTCCAACACAGGCAACTCCATTGACACAAGATTTTTGTATTATACCAAATGGCAATCATCCTGATTTAGAGGTTGTGATTTTACAAATTGTTCCCGCAAGACCGGGATTTGATGCAGTTTATAAAATTATTTGTAAAAACAAAGGAAATACTACACAATCCGGTTCTGTGAATTTAATTTTTAATGACGCTGTTTTAGATTTTATTGTTGCAAATCCCATTGTTGCCACTCAAACAACAAATAATTTATCATGGAACTTTGCAAATCTAAAGCCTTTTGAATCGGCAGAAATTAATTTTACTTTTAAAGTAAATACTTCAACCATAGTTCCTCCAGTAAACAACGGCGATATTTTATCTTTTAAAGCAACTGTTTCATCTTCTAATACAGACGAAACTCCAGTTGATAATACATTCACTTTAAATCAAACAGTCGTAGGTTCTTATGACCCAAATGATAAAACTTGTCTGGAAGGTTCAATTATTACACCAGATTTAATAGGAGAATATGTTCACTATATGATTCGTTTTGAAAATACCGGGACTTATCACGCAGAAAATATTGTCGTAAAAGACATGATTGATTTAAATAAATTTGATATTTCGACATTAATCCCAACAAGTTCAAGTCATGCATTTGTAACCACTATTTCAGGAGGAAATAAAGTAGAATTCATTTTTGAAGGTATCAATCTTCCTTTTGATGACGCAAATAATGATGGTTATATCGCTTTTAAAATCAAGACAAAACCAACATTAAAAGTTGGAGATTCATTTACTAACGAAGCCAATATTTATTTTGATTATAATTTCCCTATATTAACAAATAAAGCCACATCAAAATTTCAAACTACTTTAGGAACTTCAGATTTTGAATTTTCTAATTATTTTGCTTTGTATCCAAACCCTGCGACTGATATTTTAAATTTTAATGCGAAACAAGATATCGAAATACAATCGGTTGCGATTTATGATATTTTGGGACAATTAGTAATTGCAGTTCCTAATGCAAAATCAGCCTCTAATATTGATGTTTCAAAGCTTAAAACTGGTAATTATTTTATAAAAGTAAAATCAGATAAAGGAAGTTCAAGTATTAAGTTCATCAAAAAATAAATTTTTGTTCATCTTATAATAGAAAGTCCCACAGGAATGTGGGACTTTTTTATGCGTTTTTGTTTAAGTTTTTGGTTTGTTTCAAGTTTCAGGTTGTTACACTGAACGAAGTTGAAGTGCGTTTCTATTTTAACTTACAACAATTGGAATTTGGAATTTAAAAATTGAAGTTTAAAAATTGGAGTTTAATTTTTAGGAGCTATTTCCAGCTATCATTCCAAATCTTTTGTTCCGCTAAAGAAGCGTCACAAAAGGATTTTCCTTTCTATCTGGGCTAGGGTATATGTTTTTATAAGAACTTTTTATATTATTAGACATTCTTCTTATTTTCTCATTTCTGGTAATTGAGAAATTGTGTATTTATTTAGAAGCTAATAATTTCGTTTCTTCGGGAGTAAATTCATTCTGAATAGAGTATGAGGCTATGTTTGCTATTTTCATTTCATCCAAAATGTCAACCAGATTTCCATAATTAGACTTTTTACTTGGTTTGATGATAATAATCACACCGCTTTTGGGTTTTCCTACTGATGTCATATATTCATTTACTTCTCTCTTTTTTAGAAATATTTCTTTTCTAATACCATTTTTTCCAAATTTAATTTTTTTTGGATTTTCAAGCGGATAAGATAATAGACCTGAATAAGTTATTATTTTATCGTAATCATCAAGTAAAATTGTATATAAACGATTTCCTTTAATACATCCAACAGATCCACAATCATCACAATCCGAATACATTCCATATTCTAAAACTTTTGGCTTCGCCAGCTCAATTGTTACCATAAAAAAGATAATCAACAAGAAAGAAACACTTACCATTGCAGTTAAATCAACTCTTGTAGATAATTTTTTACTTCTAACTTTTTTAGGCAGATTTTGCATAGACTTTATAAATTAAAAAAGTGATTATTTCGAAGCAAGTAATTTCGTTTCTTCAGGAGTAAAATCATTAACAATGGCATAAGTATCAATTTTAGCAATTGCCATTTCATCAAGAATATCAACCAAGTTTTTATAATTACATTTTTTACTTGGTTTTATAATTACTGTAATTCCTCTGCCATATCTTCCTAATTGTGCTGAATACTCAAGCATATTTTTGTTTCTTTTTAGCAATTCCTGGCGGATTCCGCTTTTGCCATAATTCATTTCTTTGGGAGAAACCATAGGAACCTCGAGAATTCCCATATATGATACTAATTTATTATTCTCGCCCATTAATATCGTCATGGAGCGGTTTTCTCCATAGCAATGAATACCAGTCCAATGATAATCATTATCAGGCAAACTCAAATCAACAGCTTTAGGTTTCGCCAATTCAATTGTTACCATAAAAAAGATAATCAGTAAAAAAGAAACACTTACCATTGCGGTCAAATCTACTCTTGTACTTAGTTTTTTACTTCTAATTTTATTTGGTATCATATATTAAGTTTTAAATAATTAAGAATACAGTTAGATTACTTATTGTTAAAATGTTAAATAAATATAATAAATAAAAAACAGCAAGTGGAGATTATTTTAAATTGTTTTCCATTCCTGAAAATCAGGCTCAATATAAAGCCATTTTACTTCAGGACGCTTTGTGCGTAGTTTATTTTCAAAAGTATTAATCAGTAAGCTAATATCCTGTGTAGTAAGGTCCGGAATAATTTTTATTTTAATGCAAACCAACACTTCACCCGGACCTTGCTGAACCGTTCTGCAATTTAAAACTTCTGTAATTTTACTTTCTGCTGTGGCTATTTCCTGAATAGTTTCTAAAATTTCAGGATCAGCACTTTCTCCAATCAATAATGATTTTACTTCGATGGCGAGAAAGATGGCAACGGCAATTAATACAATCCCAATACAAAGAGAACCTATTGCATCATAACGGCTATCGCCGGTATAATGAGAAACTAAAAGTGCAATTAAAGCTAGAAAAAGTCCTAAAACAGCAGCCGAATTTTCTCCGAAAATAATAATCAAATCACTATCTTTTGTAACGTGTAAATAGCGAAAAAAAGAGATTGTTTTTTTACGTTTTCTAAGTTCTATAATGTTTGAAATCATGGCGTAACCTTCCATGAGAATCGAAAAAAGAATGATCCCAATCGCCCAGCCAATATTATGAACCGGTTCAGGATTGTTATATTTGTGAACACCTTCATAAATGGAAAACATTCCACCAATAGAAAACAGGAGCATTGCGACCATAAACGACCAGAAATAAACTGATTTCCCATAGCCAAACGGATGCTCTTCATCAGCCTCTTTTTTTGATTGTTTTACTCCAAGTAAAAGTAAAAGCTGATTCGCGCAATCTGCAGTTGAGTGAATAGTTTCGGCTAACATTGCGCCTGATCCAGTCATAAATGCAGCAAATCCTTTTGAAACTGCAATAGCAACATTTACTAATAAGCTTTGAATGATATGTTTTGTTCCTTGCTCGGATTGTGTTTGATTTTCCATTAAAATTGATTTTACACTTAAAATTACTAATAATAAAAAGAGAAAAGTATATCTTATTTTAAAAATAATTAAAAATAATTTGATGCTTTAAACGCTTGTTGTACAGACATATTTAAGGATCTTATAATTTATTTTAATCTTTTTTGAGTTTTTAATAAAACCAAAACGATTATTACGGCGTAAATGAGCTTATAACTTAAAATATTAATTATGAAAACTAGAAAATTTTTAACCGTAGCAATCTTAGCATTAGGATTTGGATTTACATCATTTGCACAAAAAACTGTAATGGTTGGTGGAGCTGCAATGTACCCAAACAAAAATATTATTGAAAATGCTGTAAACTCAAAAGACCATACTACATTAGTCGCTGCTGTAAAAGCTGCAGGATTAGTAGAAACATTACAAGGTAAAGGACCATTCACCGTTTTTGCCCCAACAAATGCTGCGTTTGATAAATTGCCTGCAGGAACTGTTGAGACATTATTGAAACCAGAAAACAAAAAAATGTTGCAAACGATCTTGACCTATCATGTTGTTTCAGGAAAAATGAATGCATCAGATATTGCAAAGGCAATCAAAGCAGGAAAAGGAAAAGCAACTCTTAAAACTGTTAGCGGTGGAACTTTAACTGCATGGATGGATGGAAAAGATTTATACATCAGTGACGAAAGCGGAAACAAAGCTAAAGTTACAATTGCAGATGTGAATCAATCTAACGGTGTAATTCACGTAGTTGATACTGTATTATTACCAAAAAAATAATAGCTGTTTTAATAAAATCCCAATAATCAAAAATTCCAAATCCCAACTTTCAAATTGGGATTTGGAATTTTTGATTTTTAATCTTTTTAAGTTTTACCTTTTAGCCGTTAATGTCGATCCGGCAGAAGCAATGACAACGCAAACTACCGCCAATATTTCATAAAAACTCAAATGTTCCTGTAAAAATATAAAAGCACAAATAGAAGCTGCAGCAGGTTCTAAACTCATTAAAATACTAAAAGTTCTTGGAGGAAGTTGTCCTAAAGCTTTCATTTCGAGTGTAAACGGAATTGCGCTTGATAAAAGCGCCAATGCGATACCCATACCAAAAAGTTTAGGAGTAAGATTTGATAATCCGTTTTCATAAAAACCAAAAGGCAGAATTAAAAGTGCAGCAAACAACATGCCGGTTGACACAGCTTCGCCACCGTTCATAATTTTAGAAATTTTTCCGCCTAAAACTATATACGCAGCCCAAAGTGCACCCGCAAGAAGCGCAAATGCAACTCCTATTGTATCTACACGATTATTGGTCCAGGGAGCAATTAAAGCGATTCCTATCGCGGCTAAAATTACCCAACAATAATCTACTAATCGTTTTGATCCTACAATAGCAACTAGTAAAGGACCTATAAATTCTAAGGTAACGGCAAGTCCAATTGGGATTCTTTCAATAGCTAAATAAAAAATTAAGTTCATGGCACCTAATGACAAACCATAAGGAACTACAATTTTCCATTGTTCAGGAGTAATTGCTTTTAAATTTGGTCTGTATGCAATAAGTAAAATTATTGCCGAAACACCAATTCGAATTGATGCCGTTCCGGCAGCTCCTATTGCAGGAAATAAACTTTTAGCAATTGCAGCTCCACATTGAACACTAATAATTGCTAAAAGTACCGCGTAAATAGGAGGAATATTGAATTCTTTATTTTTCATAAGAAATTTGTAGAATGAGAAAAATAAGAAAATGCATTTAGAAAATACATTTCTCATTTTAAAAGTAGTGCTGAAATAAGTTCAACTATTGTCCTGAAGATATTTTCTAAATTATTTTAAAGCACGTTTTGTGACGTAAGCACGATAACCAATAATAGCCATTTGCCATTTTTTTGCTTTCGAAATGTCCAGACCTTGTTTCGTAAAACTGGGTAAAAGGACTTTATTTATTTTGGCTAAGATTTTATACATGGTAGGTTAATTTTTCTCAAAGATATAAAAAAAGACTTTGCGGTCGGGCAAAGTCTTTTAGTGTCATTTTATATAGTATTGAACGAAGATATTTTATTTTGCAAGCAGATTTCGCTATCCACTAACTATGATTTCTTCTCTAAAAGCGTATTAATTTTCTCTAGCATTTCCTTACTATTTGCATTATCAGGGACTAATTCTAAAGATTTTTTATAATTTAGTTTTGAATTTTCGAACTGGTTGTTATTAAAATAACTTTCGGCAAGGCTATTAAATGCATTTCCTGATTTTGGATTTTCCTTCGTATTTAATTGAAAAACTTTTATGGCATCATCTATTCTGCCGTAATTCATTAAAGTATAACCAATAATATTTAATCGGTATTCAAAATCCCAATCCGGATGATTCTTTTTTACTATTAAATAATTTCCCTCTGCTTTTGTAATATCTAACTTCAAAAAATCCTGATTCATTTTTTCACCCGCAAGTAAAAAATCATCTACTAAAGTTTTATCAACAATCGCGGCAACATGATTTATGACCTGGCTCTGAACATATAAATCCGAATATTTATGTCCATTAGATAAAAAGATAATGGTTAAATCATTATTAGGAAATTTTCTAAAAGCCGTTTCATTACCTCCGGTAAAACCATATGAAAGTATTTTATTTACAGGAACAATTTCCCAGCCGTAACCAAAACGATCTGTGTTGTTAGCAAAAGGAAACGGTTTCCACATTGCATATTGAGTTTCTTTTTTGAGATAAACATTTTTATCCAGATTTTGATTCCAGCGAATAAAGTTTTCCAATGAAATGTTTAAACCATTTGCAGAATGTGAATCAATACCAAAATCAGAAGTGCTTTTAGTATAATTTTTATTTTCAGCACTATAGTTATATCTAAAGGTGCTATTAGGTACAGCTTCGCCAAAGTTTGATGAAAAGTAAACTCCTGATTGGATCGCTGGAAATTGATTTTGTAAAATGTAGTCATCAAAACCCAAGCCTGTAATTTTTTCTATAATCCTGGTTAGAAATAAATAATTCGTTTGATTGTATCGGTATTGATTTCCGGTTACAAACTCCATTGGTTTTGTTGATAATATCTCTATTTTTTTGTCAAAAGGCAAAGTATTCGCGATATCTTGAAACATAACAATATTGGGCAAACCAGAAGAGTGAGACAGTAAATTTTGGACTTTAATGCTTTGCCATTCTTTAGGAAGATGATCCAGATATTTAGAAATAGGATCGTCTAATGATAATTTTCCTTTTTCGATAAGTTGAAATACACCAACATTTGTAATTAATTTTGTTGTAGAAAAAAGTTTAAAAGCAGTGTTTTTGTCCACTGCTTTATTTTCTTCCAAAGAAGCTTTTCCAAAATATTTCTGATAAATAACTTTACCATCTTTAACCACAGCCAAAGCTACACCTGGAATTTCGTTAATTTGAATTACTTCTTTTATATAATTATCGATTTCTTGTTCTGTTTCTTTTTGAGCGAAACCAAAATTACAAAGAAATAATAGGGGTAAAATAAAAATAAGTTTTTTCATTTATGAGTGTTATAATTAAGTCTCTTACTTAAGATTTTCTACTTTCTTTTTCCATTTTCTTTAATTCCTTTTCGTGTTGCTTCATCTCTTTTTCGTGGTGCTTCATTTCTATTTCATATTGTCTCATATCCTTATCATACTGCTTCATATTGACTTCGTACAATTTAGAATCTTTGCCGTATTTTTGTTCTACTTCCTGAGTAAATTTGTCCATGTCGACATTAAACTTCTCCATTGCAATTTCATACTTTGCCATTTCTTTTTCGAAAATGGCTTCTCTTTGAGACATGATTTCATCTACTTGTTTTTCAAATGCCGACATATCGGGCTCAAAAGCTTCCATCTTTTTTTCAAATTCAGCTATTTCCTTTTCAAATTTAGCCATTGCTACCTTATCTTTATGATCTGCAGGTGCCACAGGAGGTTTTGGCATTTTTGACATATCAACAGGCGGTGCCTGAGGCATTGGTCCGGTAGGAAAAACCGGAGGAATTGGTGGAGTAGGAGGCGTTAAATTTCCAGTATTAATATCAGCAACATTTGTTTCGCGAACTTCTACTACGCGATTCCCAATAACCATTGGTTTATCAATTGCCCCATCAGTTGTCAAACCAATTTTTTTAGAACCATTATTTTCTAATGTTACCACAATACCACAAGTTTTGATAGCTTCATCACCTTCCACCTGCATGCTTTGAGCTTCTCCCGTACCTTTTTGAATATCAACCTTAATAGCGGTTAATTCCTTTTTGGCATTTCTTTTTACATCAGATATTACAACATCAATATCATGATTTTTCTTTAGCTTTTCAGCCATTTCTTTTAATTCCTGATCTGTAGTGTTCTTGTGGATTTTGAACACAAAAACAGGATCTTTTTTCCCCGTAACTTCTTTAATATCATTTTGTTCTTTTCGCTCTTTTTCCTGTGCGATTGTTTTAATCTGAAATAAAAATACAAATGCTACAAGTGCCGGAATTATGGCGTAATACTTTAGATAATTTCGTTTTTTTGATTGATTTTTGTTTAACATGACAATTCGTTTTTTGATTAATGATTGATAAAAATGATTGGTGATTGCAACACAACTCTCGTGTGTTGTTATTTTTAAAAGCGTGTACTGATACGCCTTTTTATCAGATATTTTTTTAGCCGCTTCGTTATCTGCAATAAATTCAAGATTTTGAAGAATCGCTTTTTTGTACAGCCAAATAATTGGATTGAACCAAAACAACACACAAAAGACTCTCGAAATCAATACATCTAAAGTATGATTCTGGTCGCTGTGTACTTTTTCGTGCTCAATAATATTCTCTAATTCTGATGCCGTAAACATTGATGAGTTGTAAACGATATAATCAAAATAAGAAAATGGAGCAATGTTTTCCTTAATATCCACAAATTTGAAATCTGCTTGTTGTTTTACTTCTTTACCTTTTAAAACCGAACTCAAACTATAAAAGTCAATTGCAAATTTTATAAGTAAAGCCAGAAAACCAATACCGTAAATAGCAAGTAGAATATAGTTCCAGTTAATTTCAAAAGTTTCTTTTTCAATTTTTTGCGATGAAACCTGAGCGTAATTTAAAGCCGAAATTGTATTTGTAACCATGGGTTGAACAGGAGCGGGCTCAATCCAGACAATTTGAGTATAAACTAAAAAAGGTAAAATTATAGAGGTAACCAAACCAGCCAATAAAAACCATCGGCTGCTATTGAAAAAAGTTTCCTTGCGCAACAAAAAATAATACGCGCAGTAAAACAATACTAACAGTCCGCTTGATTTTGCGATAAAAATAAAAAGTGCTTCCATAATAATTATTTTTTTCTTTTTGAGTTTCAATCAGAGTCAGTATTCTGCGTAATTAAGCTGCCGAAATTTCTTCTTTTTATTTGTTAGGTTTGTGTTTATAATTAAAATAAAATCTTATTTATGTGTTTCAATTACAATAACCCCATTTTTTCCTTTATCGCCATATTTAGCCGTTGCCATTTCTCCTTTTAAAACATTCATGGTTTTTATATCACCATATTTATAGTCCTCAAAGTTAAAAGTTGAAGGCATTTCAACTCCGTCGATAATTACAAGTTTTTTTCCGTTAGAATCATTTTTACCGGAATTTGAAATGATAATTTGAGAACCTCCGTTGCTTGTCGTAATTTTTGTAGTATGATTATCTGAGTCTGTTGTTATAGTAGTTTCAGTATTTGCGCCAGAATTACTGTTAGTTTTTGTACTAATAATAGAATTATTGTTATCATTGGTTTGTAGTTTAGTTTTTTGTTTTTTTCCTGTGGTTATTTTTGAATCTTTACTTGTTTCATCAGCAGTTTGAATACCAACTTTTTTACTGCCGTTTTTGTCAGTTGTAACAATTATTCCAAAATCTTTGATAGTTTGAATTCCTCCTGTTTGAATAGATTGAGTTTGCTGATTTCCATTTCTGATCTCGATTTTAATTGAAACTAAATCGTTTTCAACGTTTCTTTTTATTTCAGAAGTTTTAAAGTCAATATTATGAAGTTCCTTTAATTTCTCTTTAATTTTTTCTAATTCTGAATCTGTAGAATTTTTATCAATTTTATAAACATCAACAGATTTTATTTCGCCTGAAAGTTCTTTTAAAGCCTGCTGTTTTTCTTTTGCTTCTATTTTAATTTGAAATAAAAGTACAAACGCAACAAGTGCTGGAATTACAAAGCAAAATTTCCATAAATTTCTCTTTTTTGATTGATTTTTGTTTAACATAATGATTCGTTTTTTGATTAATGATTGATAAAAATGATTGGTGATTGCAACACAATTTTCATGTGTTGTTAATTTTAAAAGCGTGTATTGATAGGCTTTTTTGTCGGATATTTTTTGAGCAGCTTCACTATCAGCAATGAATTCAAGATTTTGCAATATCGCTTTTTTGTACAGCCACATTATTGGATTGAACCAAAACAGTACACAAAATACTCTTGAAACCAAAACATCGATAGTATGGTTTTGTTCACTATGCACTTTTTCATGTTCAATAATACTCTCTAATTCTGATGCCGTAAACATTGATGAGTTGTAAACGATATAATCAAAATAGGAGAAAGGAGCAATACTTTCGTTAACATCTATAAATTTAAAATCAGCTTGTTGTTGTATTTTTTCACCTTTTAAAACCGAATTTAAACTGTAAAAATCGACAGCAAATTTTATCAAAAGAGCTAAGAAACCAAGACTATAAAGTGCGAAATCAGATTCCAATTGATATTAAAAGCGTTATCCGAAATAGTATCAAGCGTATTAATTTGATTATTATTCACATTTGCAATTGGATCAGCATCAACCAAAACAACTTTTGTAAAAACAATCAAAGGCAAAATAACCGATGTAAACAAACCTGCTAATAAAAACCATCTGTTGTTCTTGAAAAAAGTTTCTTTCCGCAATAAAAAATAATAAGCACAATAAAATAACAGCAGTAATGCGCCTGATTTAATCATAAATGTAAAAAGTGCTTCCATAACCGATTATTTTTCTTCTTGTGGCGTTTCAATCATGGCAAGGATTTCACGTAATTCTGCTGCCGAAATTTTTTCTTCTTTAGCAAAAAACGAAACCATATTTTTATATGAACTATTAAAATAGTTGTCAATCGCAGTATTCATATATTTTTTGCTGTAGGCTTCTAAAGTAATAATTGGATAATATTGATGCGTGTTTCCAAAAGCATTGTGAGCCACAAAACCTTTCTCCTCAAGATTGCGCACAATGGTAGATAATGTATTGTAATGCGGTTGATCCTCAGTAATTTCTGCCTGAACCTCTTTTACGAATGCTTTTTTAAGCTTCCATAAAATGTGCATGATTTCCTCTTCTTTGTTCGTTAGCTTTTGCATGTTTTTCTAATTTTAATTCAAACCTACAACTATTTTTCTAGTTACGCAACTATAAATATAGTTATTTAACTAAAAAATACGTTTGATTACTTTTTAAACGTAGGTAAATAAGGGTTTTTATTGTACTGTTGGGATGGGAAAAAAAATTACTGCAAAGCGCCTGAAGTTTTTTTTATAAGTAAAATGAAATAAGAATAAAGAAATTTTACCACAGAGCCCACAAAGTTTTTTATAAGTAATAGTGTTGACAAACGCAGAGTTCACAAAGCTTTGTATTGATAAAGCTTTATGAACTCTGTATTTTATAAAACCACGCATTAAATAACTTTGCGTGCTCTGTGGTAAAAATTAGTTAAGTATTTGAAATTTATATTTTTTTTTGGCATTAAACAAACATACAGCTTTGTGAACTTTGTGTTTTATAAAACCAAGCATTGAAAAAAACTTTGTACACTTTGCGGTAAAATCACTAAGTGTTTAAAAATAAATAACTTCTAATTAAATCAGGAAGATTTTAAGAAATTTTCTCCGCCAGTAAAGCTTTTCTAATCCAAAAACAACAAAGCGTAGCAATTACACCAATACAAGCCATAAAAAGCCAATTGAGCTGATAGCCTAAACGGGAAATTATTTCGAATCCCACTTTTGAACTGATAATATGAGCGAGACTAAAACTCATCGTATAAAGCGCCATATAGCGACCTTCCTGACCACGTGGAGCGCGACTCATTGCAAAAGCATTCGAAAAAGGAAACGCCAGAATTTCTCCAAGCGAAATACAAATCATACTTATAACTAATATTCCTGCCCAAACATTAATCAGCAATAAAAAGAAGCTCAGCGACATTATAAACGACCCAAGAAGAATAATTCTTATTTTCGGAAAGCCTTTTCTTTCCATAAAACCAACAGTTGGCATTTCTAAAGCAAAAATCAAAAGTCCGTTTAAAGTCATTAATAAACCAGTCTGAAATTCACTTAAACCAAATTTTTCGCTGTGATATAAAGGAAGAGTTGTAAAAAGCTGAAAGAAAATCATAGCCGTTACAAAACTCACAAACAAGAAAATCCAAAAGATTTTATCATGAAAAACCGATTTTACAATTGTACCACTTTCCATTTTATCACCATGTTCTGTCTTTTTCTTTTCCTTAACCAATAGCGCAAAAATCGAAATTGAAATAATACATGAAGCGCCATCGACCCAGAATAAACCTGAATATCCAATTCCCATAATAATTAAACCACCCAAAGCTGGTCCGGCAGCAAAACCTAAATTCACCGCTAAACGTACTAAAGTTAGGGCACGAGTTCTGTTTTCGGGTTTGGCATAAGCGCCAAGCGAAACAAACATAGCAGGTCTGAACATATCTGCAATGGTCATTAAAATAAACATCGCAATACAAAGCGCCCAGAAAGTAGTAATATATTGTACAAAGAATAACGAAACACCACTTGTGAATAAACTAAAAATCATGATTTTATAAAACCCAATTTTATCAGATAATTTTCCGCCTAACCAGGAACCCAACATTGAGCCTAAACCAAACGCAACCATAATCCAACCTACCTGATTATAAGTAAAATGAAGATCTTCTTTTAAATATTTTGATAAAAACGGAAGCACCATTGTTCCGGCACGATTGATAAAGGTAACAATTGTAAGTATCCAAATTTCTCGTGAAAATCCTTTAAAATTATTGATGTAGTGACTAAAAGCAGTTCTGAGCATTATAAAAAAATTATTTGCCACAAAGTTAGGAAACTTTGTACGTATCAGCGGTTGCTGCTTTGTTACTTTTAAACTATTTTTGCTAAAATTTAAAAGATGAAAAATAGTATTCCTTTTTTAGTATTACTGCTCGTTAATTTCTGTTTTGGACAAAATAAATTTGATCAGAAGAAAGCTGAAAAATTTCAAAAGCAAATAAATTCAGAATATGCTGACGCAAAGACAAGTCCGTTGATGGAAGAAGATTTAAAAACGTTTAAAACTTTAGATTTTTATCCCATAAATGGTAAATATTTTGTGAATGCAAAATTTGAAAAAGCCGAAAATGAGAAAATTTTCGAAATGAAAACTACAGGAACAAGAACTCCACAATATATTAAATACGGAACTTTATATTTTACAATTGATGGCGTTGCGCTTCAACTGAATGTGTACAGAAATATAGAACTCTCTAAGAAAAAGGAATATAAAGATCATTTGTTTTTGCCATTTTCGGATTTGACTTCCGGTAAAGAAAGTTATATTGGCGGAAGATATATTGATTTAAAAATTCCAAAAGGCAATACAATTGCAGTAGATTTTAATCAGGCATATAATCCGTATTGTGCTTATAATCATAAGTATTCTTGTCCGCTTGTTCCGTTAGAAAATGATTTGAATGTAGCCATTAAAGCAGGAGTTAAAACGTTTCATTAATGGAATTCTTTAATTGTCATACACATCAATTTACCGGTCAATCTAATATTTTGGAATTGGTAAATCAATATCCTCAGGAACTTGATGCTGCAATTCCGTTTTATTCTGTCGGAATTCATCCGTGGTATATTAAGGAAGATCAAATTGATGAAGATTTGAAAATTATAGAAGAAAAATTACAAACCAAAAATTGTCTGGCAATTGGCGAATGTGGTTTAGACAAACGAATCGAGATTCCGTTAGATCAGCAAATTATAGTTTTTGAAAAGCAATTGGCTTTGGCCGAAAAATATAAAAAGCCCGTTATCATACATTGCGTCGCTGCTTTTCAGGAAATAACCGAAATCAGGAAAAAATTAAAGATTTCAGTTCCAATGATTATTCATGGTTTTTCAAAAAACGGACAATTAGCCAATCAACTTATTTCGGCAGGATTTTATCTTTCCTTAGGGAAATATTTACTTAGAAATCCGGATTTAAAAACCGTGTTTCAAAGTATTCCAAACGATCGATTTTTTCTTGAAACCGACACAATCGACGAAAGAATTGAACAGGTTTACAATTTAGCATCAGAATATAAAAATATAACAATTAAAGAATTACAAGACGTTATCTCAAGTAATTTTAAAACTGTATTTGAGAAGTAAAAGTTTAAGGAAAGCAAACTTTAAACTTTAAACATGAAACTTGAAACAAAAAATTAAAAAACTAAAAAAACAAAAATAGAATGGCAGAGTGGACAGAAAGAGCCGAGCTTTTATTTACAAAAGAAGGATTGCACAACTTACAAAACTCTCACGTTTTAATAGTGGGTTTAGGAGGAGTTGGATCATTTGCAGCTGAATTTTTAGCGAGAGCCGGAGTAGGAAGTATGACAATTGTAGATGGTGATGTTGTGGATATTACAAACATTAACAGACAATTACCAGCCTTACATTCAACCGTAGGACAACCTAAAATTACAATTGTAGGCGATCGTTTAATGGACATTAATCCAGAATTGAAACTAACCCGTGTTCAGGAATTTTTATCTCCGGAAAGAGCTTTTGAGATCGTTTCTCCAGAGTTTGACTATGTTTTAGATTGCATTGACAGTATTACGCCAAAGCTGAATTTAATCATTGGAGCAAAACGCAAAAGAGTAAAAATTATAAGCAGTATGGGCGCTGGCGGAAAAATGTTAGCATCAAAAGTAAAAGTAACTGATATTTCTAAAACCATAAATTGTTACTTTTCTAAAGCCATCAGAAAACGCTTAAAAGCAGAAAAAATCAATAAATTAAAAGTTGTTTTCTCTTCTGAAATTCAAGATGAAAAAAGCTTAAAATTAACCGATGGGAAAAACTATAAAAAATCTTTCTACGGAACAAATAGCTATATGCCCGGATTATTTGGTTTATATGTAGCCGAAACCGTTATTAGACATTTGTTGAAAAAAGAATAAATAGAGTTACTAAGTTGCTAAGCTTCTAAGTTACTAAGGTGTAGCTGAAAAACTTAGCAACTTAGCAACTCAGAACCTTAGTAACTTAAAAAAAATGATTAAAACAGTAATTTTTGACATGGATGGTGTAATTGTAGACACGGAACCAGTTCACCGTTATGCGTATTACAAACAATTCACAGAATTAAATATCGACGTGACCGAAGAAATGTACACTTCGTTCACCGGATTTTCGACTCGAAATACATTTCAGACTTTGAAAGGATTTTTTCCAGCTATAGAGCATGAAGTAGAAGATTTGATTCAGAGAAAACGAAGCATTTTTAATGACGCCTTTGACACCAAACAAGATTTGTATTTATTAGAAGGCGTAGAGGATTTAATTAAAGATTTGTATGCTAACGGAATACAATTGATTTTAGCTTCATCGGCTTCAAAAGTTACAATCGAACGCGTTTTCACAAGGTTCAATCTGCATCAATATTTTACAGACGTAGTTAGTGGAGAAGATTTTCCGCAGTCAAAACCTAATCCGGCAATTTTTGTTCATGCAGCTTCTTTATCCATTGCTCCAAAAGATGATTGCATTATAATTGAAGACAGCACAAATGGTGTAAGGGCGGCAAAAGCAGCAGGAATTTATTGTGTAGGATATAATAGTCACCATTCAAAATCACAAGATTTATCAGATGCTGATATTATTATCAATGAGTTTAATGAGTTAGATGCTCAAAAAATATCACAGCTAAAGGGCTGAATTATAGAAAATTTAACATTTGTTCGCTAATTGAATTTGTAAATTTGAACAAAACAAAATAAACTCAAAAAATGAAAAAACTACTTATTGCATTAGCCATCATTTTGGCTCCTTTTGCTACAGAAGCACAAATAAAAACACCACAGGCCAGTCCTAAAGGATATATTAAACAAACAGTAGGATTAACTGATGTTGAAGTTACGTATTCAAGACCGGGAGCAAGAGGCAGAGCGGTATTTGGAAATTTAGTTCCGTTTGGTAAATTATGGAGAACCGGAGCTAACGAAAACACAATCATTAATTTTAGTGATGATGTTGTAATTGACGGTAAAACATTGAAAAAAGGAAAATATTCAATTTACACCATTCCTAAAATCGAAAGCTGGGAAGTTATATTTTATCTTTCTACAGACAATTGGGGATTACCTGAAACATGGAATGAAGCTTATGTTGCTTTAAGAACTACTGTGAAAGAAGATGCATTACCAACTCCGGTTGAGACTTTTACAATTGGTATTAATGGTTTAGATCCAAATTTTGGATACCTTGAAATGGCTTGGGAAAACTCTCACGTATCATTGAAATTTGAAGTTCCAACTGCTAAAGTTGCAGTTTCAAGTATCGAAAAAACTTTGGCTGGACCAACTTCTACTGATTACTTTTCTGCAGCTACATACTTATTTCAATCAAACGCAAATATTGAAACTGCCAGAACTTATGTAGATAAATCGCTAGATATGAGTGCTGAAAAACCTTATTTTATTTTAAGATTAAAAGCACAAATCCAAGCAAAACAAGGAGACAAAAAAGGAGCGGTTGAAACTGCAAAAGCTTCACTTGCAGCCGCAGAAGCAGCTAATAACCAGGATTACGTAAAACTAAATAAAGATAGTATTGCTGAATGGAGCAGATAATAATTCGTTGAATTGTTAAATTCCAAACTTTTTTAAATTCCAAATTCCAAAGCTTGTATAGTTTTGGAATTTGGAATTTTTTCATTTTGTGATTTCTCGCTTCGGTAGAAAATGACAAAATTTATTTCATTCGAATAATAAATAGACAGACTTGTCTGTTTGTTTTGAAATAATTATTACATTTGCATTCTAAACATTTTTCAGCATGCTCCCCAAAGAACGAATTTTAGAAACAGTTTCAGTTTTATTCCATAAACAAGGATATAATGCCACAGGTATTAACCAAATCATTGAAGAAGCAAAAGTGGCAAAAGCTAGTTTTTATCAGCATTTTAAATCGAAAGAAGATTTATGTGTTGCTTTTTTAAACGAACGTCATGATTTATGGTTTAATGCATTAGAGAAGTTTACATTAAAGGAAAAAGATTTAAAATCTAAGGTTGTGGCTTCTTTTGACTTTTTGATTTTTATGAATCAGAATGAAAATTTCAGAGGTTGTAGTTTTTTGAATATTCTCTCTGAAATTCCTTCGGATAATGTAAAAATTCTTGCTGTAATTCAAAGTCATAAAACTGATTTACGTAATTATTTCAAAAATATTATAGCCAATGATCTTATCGCAGATCATGTTTATTTACTTTTTGAAAGCTGTATTATAGAAAGTCAGTTATTCAAATCAAATGAACTCATTGAGCAATCCAAAAAAATAATTCAAACTTTAATTTCATAAAAATGGAACAAAAACTACCGTTGCCACCTTCACGTATGAAACAGCAATAGAAAAAATTCAATTAGCAGAAGACGCCTGGAACAGTCAGGATCCGGAACGAATTTCAAAAGCTTATACAATTGACAGCGAATGGCGAAACCGAGATCAATTTGTAAATGGGAGGGAAGAAATAGTGCGTTTTTTGACTAAAAAATGGCAGAAAGAACAAAACTACAAACTGAAAAAAGAATATTGGGCACATACCGAAAATAGAATTGCAGTCAGGTTTGAATATGAATATCAGGACCTTAACGGAAATTGGTTCAGAGCATACGGAAACGAAAATTGGGAATTTGACGCTAATGGTTTAATGCAAAAAAGATTTGCCAGCATAAACGATCTTGCCATAAACGAGGAAGACAGAAAACTGAAATAATTAATTCAAACTTGGCGGTTCCGGAATTTTAATGCTTCGTTTTATTTTCTTGACAATCAGCAAATAAAAAGTGATTCCGCCTAAAATGATAAGCAAAGCAATTTGCAATTGTCCCAGACTATTATTTTTGTTATACATAGTATTGGCGCTGGCTAATTTTGCTTTTCCTTCCTGAATCTGAATTTGAGATAATGCTTCCAGGGTTTTGATTGCTTCATTGCTTGAAACGGCAATTTTATTCCAATTTTTGTTTGAAACCTGTTTGTTGATCTCTTTACATGAATTTAAAAAAGCATCAAAATATTGTTTTTCCTTATTGGTCAAAACTGTTTTGGCATACAAATTATCAATATCATGAATAATATTTAAAGTGTGAATTATTTCATTTTTTTTAATAGTATCGCTTAAATCCAGTTTTTCGGCTTCTGCTTTTATAAAATGAAGTTGTTTAGAATATTGAAAAATATAATGCGCAACGACCAGTCGGTCTTTATAAATTGCATTAATATTTTCGTTGACATTTTTTGAATTTTGTAGCGTATTAAAATTCCCCAACAAAATGATAAGCATCACAATAAGTAAAATAAAAGCAGCTTTGGTTTTATTGCTGTATTTTTTTAAATCTTTCATAGTGAAGCTTTTTTGTTGGTTTACAAACAGTTAGTTTCTCAAAGATATAGTTTTTGGAGTAGAATAAAATAATTGGTTTTGAGATTTTTGTCAATTCCCAGGGACAAACGGGGCAAAACCTGTTATCAATAATTTTTTCTTACCAACTGCTTTACTAAAATATATACCATTATAATTTCGGCTTTGTTCTTCAAAAAGCTGGATCAGTTTGTATAATTCAGAACCATCTTTTACAATACTGGTTTCAAAATCAATATCTTTTTGAGAAAACTACTTCTAATCAAGTCGTTTCAACTTTACATTTCTTGTGTCGGATAAATCTACTTCAATGAATTTTAAATCTTTGAAGTAGGTATCTATAGAAGATGTTGTTGGATTTCCAGTAGATTCAATAAACGCATTCTTAAATAAAACATTTTGAACTTTTTTAGGTGTTTTAATTTGATTACCTAAAACGTATTTTATATCATTTTCATATCGTTTTTCGTTCTCATTGTATTTTTTTGAGTAATTATAATTAATTTCATAATATCCTTTTTGGAATTTCAATTTTTTGAAATAATAATTATGCCCTGCTCTTCCACAGTAATTACATACTAAATTCATCGTATCGTTTTTTCATATAAATGTAAATTTTCTTACAAAAAAACCTGTTCCCATATCCTCATTTGCCCAAATGGTAGAAATTACTATTGCTTTATTTTTAGAATAAATACTTTCTCTAAGTGACAGCTTCATATCATCATTCAATAAATTGAATACTAATAAATTTTTCCTTTTAATATCAACTGTATCTGATTTTTGTGCATTACATACTTGTATAATAAATAAATAAATAAACAAATAACTAAACTTTTTCATCATTATAGAATTTTAAAACCTTCTTTCAAAGTTTGTGATACAATATCTAAAAGTTCTTGGGCATCAGATGAATTTAAATCACCTTTTGGTTGTATCATAGAAACATGAAAATGTCCTGTTTTTAGTATAGGTCTTATTTCCTTTCTCATTTTTGCAACACGATAAAATATTTCATTTGACAAATAATTACCTCCTTGGACCAGAATAAACTTTTTCTGTCGGAAAATTATCCAAAATAGCTATTTGCTTTTTAGCATAATCATCATTAGTATAATAATCTATTTCATCTTTTTTAGTAACATTATTAATTTAGTTTTTGTCTTCCTCTTTTTTATATGCAATGCAATCTTCTGGGAAGTTATTGATTATAAAACAGCCATTTTTTCTGTTTTTTTTTATGTATTCAAGTAAGTCAATAGAAAAATTTCCTTTGACAAAATGGAATTTTTTTATTCTAATATATTCCAATCTATAATATTTAGGTAGGATGATTTTCACTCGCATGGTATCCTTTTTGTAAATGAAACAGTCAAATTCACTACCTATTTCACTTACAGTTTTGGTCCATACATCCTTTTCTCCTTTTTTGTTTTTTAGATAAATCATATTATTCTGAATTGAAGCATCTCCTTTTTTGAATATTTGTCTACCATTTATATACATATCTTGAATGTTTAAAGTGGTATGCTCTTTAATTCCAGGCTGAGCAAAAGAATTTGAAAAGCAAAAGAAAAAGAATAATATGATTTTTATTGCTCTCATAATATTAATTAGATTTTAGTAATCTTTAGATTTTTCCCAAAACATATTGTCCCCAAAACCTTCTCAGTTTTACAAGGGAATCTATTTACTTTTCTTCTTCCTCTTTTCTATAATTCATACAATCGCAAGGAAAGTTTCTAATTTCAACTAAGGCATAATTTTTAATTTTTAATTTTTTTGCACATTCAAGTATATCAATTAAAAATACCCCTTTTTTGAATTGTAGTTCAATTATAGATAGTTCCATTTCCTTGTACTGATTATAAATTAATTTGATTTTCATTGTATCTTTCTTATATACAAAATTAGTAAAAGATGATTTTTCATTTTTACTTACAGAAATAGATATATCGCTATCAAATTTTTTTTTCATTAACTTTTGCTCAAAGATGAGTTTATAAGTCTTATTGTTTATTCTTTTAAAAAACAATATTTTGCCATTTAATGTTATATTTTTAACTCCAACTGAACTCATATCCAAAGGCTGAGAAAAAGAAAGAAAACAAGAAAATATAAAACAAATTACCATTACATTTTTTAATTTTGTCATAATTATATTTTTGAAATTATATTTTTTATCTCCTCAATTAATATAGTAATTTTTGGATTTATGTCTTCAGTTGATGAATTTCCTCTAACATAATTTTCAATTGGTTTTTCTTGAATTCTTGGTATGTGTAAATGTCCAGTAGCTAGCATAGGTCTCATTTTAGTTCTTAACTTTGCAACCCTATAAAAAATTTCATTCGATAGATAATTACTTCCTGATCCTGATTTTGAAGTTACGTTTTGAATGTCTTTGAGCGAGGATCTAATAACTATTCCTTCTTTATTTTTTAAATTATCACCATGCGTTTCGTCTTGATTAAAAGTCTGGTTAAAATAAGTCCAAAAAGTATCTGATAAATTATTTTGATAAGGAACCATCTTAGCATATGGCAATGTTGTTTCGTAAAACTCTTCTCCTTCTGTAAGTTGCTTAAAATAAGTTTCGTCAAACCCATCTTTAGATTTTCCCCAAAACATATTATCCATAAATCCTCCTCGGTTTTTACAAGGAAATCTATCGACATCAAATCTAAATGCTCCGCCTTGGCTTACCGTAATTATCATATCTACTTCCTGTATAAAAGGCTTTATAAAGGTTTCAATAATACCTTTTCCGCCTTTAAATTCATCAAAATCTTTATAACGTGCAGGACAAACAAGGGTTTGTATAAAATAATCACCTATTGTTTTGCCATGCAATGCAAGTGCATTTATACCACTTGGGTTACTTTGCAAAGGATTCCCAAATCGTATATTTTCTGGCATTTTACGGTCATCATTCAGAACAAACGGGTCAAATCCTGTAATCAATAATTTCTTCTTACCAGCCGCTTTACTAAAATCGATATCATTGTAATTACGGCTTTGTTCTTCAAAAAGCTGGATCAGTTTGTATAATTGAGAACCATCTTTTACAATACTGGTTTCAAAATCTATATCATTCTCAAAAATAGGATTTCTTTTTAATCTTACCTGCATTTTGTTTCTTGCCCAATACAGCGGTCTATCGTCTAGAATACCTGCTTGAACGACTTGTACTGCGGCATCCCAAAGTTTTTTGGCATCGGTTTTCACTCTTTCTTTGATATCGTTGAGTGTTAGATTTTCTGTAAAATTTAAATAACCCGAAAATTCTCTTGAAATTTTAAAAACTTCAGGTTTATCAGATATAAACTTGTTTTCGTAGTTATCAATCAATGCTTTTCCTCCAGAATTATCAGCATTAAACAAACCTATCAATTCTTCGTAATTTCGCAAATAGGCAATTGGTTTTAATTCGTCTTCTTCGTTTAACAATTCAAAGGTTCGGAAATTTAAAATGCCTTTTATAGTAAAGGTATTTAAATCCTCTGCTTTTATTTTGGTTTTATGCAAGTCGTAGTCATAATATTCATGTTCTTCGCTGTACCACAATGTGTTTAAACTAAAAAGGTTTGTTTCGCAAGTATTATTTTGTATTTCCAGGTTCCATTTTAGTTCGTCGATTCTCCAAAATTCCTGGCTGTCGTTTTTTGATTTTCCTTTTACACCAAATTCAATTTTTGTTCCGTCTGTAACTTCTTTGGTAACAATTTTTATTTTTAGCTTTTTGCCATACAAAATATTGGTTGCTATTATGTCTCCCCATTTTGCAATGCTTTCTTGTTTTAAAACTGAATTATTTTCGTCTAAAAATTGTACGCTTACAATATTTGGATGTAATCGTTTTGGCGGATCTTCAGGATCTCCGTAAGTATATTCAGGCGCAGAATAAATAATCGATTTATTAGAATTGATTTCAAATCCCTCTTTTGCATAAATTCTCGTTGTACCGCCAACATTTGTTACTATATTTCCTTTTACTCTTAAATTATATGTCATAATTAGTTATTTTTCTTCGGTTATGGTATAGGTTAAAAAATCTATGGCATGAAACTGTCCTTCAGCATAAAAAGTTTTGTTGGCAATTTCCTGAATTTCTTTTTTGGGTAGCATTATCATTCTCGTTCCATCTGATTTTCGAATTTCATCACCATAATTTTTTAGTACAAAAGGCTCAAAATTAATACGGATATGTTTTGGTGAACTTGTCATGTAATTTTCAAGAGTATCATCATAAGAAACTTCACCATCTTTACGGACCATAAAAGATGCATTATTTTTTGTATTTCTATAGATCCAAATGCTTCCATCTGCTTGATGTATTAAATCTACTCCGCTAACTGTTTTTATCATGTCTAATTAGTTATGTTTAGTATCTTCACCACTGTTATTTTTAATGTCTTTTTTGGAGTTTATTTCATGAGACTCATCGCTGTTTGATATTATACTTCCATTACTTATAATGTTATGATCTTTTTTATGGTCAGATGAAAAATGGCCTTCAATGTTTGCATCATAATTACCGGCAACATATAGAAAATTATCACCTGTAACATTTGTATTTAAAAAGCCCCCAATATTAGTGGACTTATTTATTACTGCCGTTTCAGCAATATTTGTTCCGGCATTATATGTAATCCCTTCTGAGGCATTTACTATAAAATTTTTACAATTGAATGTGATAGTTTCGGTAGAAGTCAAATTCATGTTTTTACTCTCTTCATCAAGATGCAATTCATTTCCGCTTGGATCAGAAAGCCAGATACCTGTTTTTTCGACAAATTTTAATAATTGACCAAATCTAAATTTGAATCCCTTTATCATATTCTTGGGATCGAAGAATTCAGGTTTTGCTTTTCCGTTATAATGTGATCCTGAAACGTAAGGACATTCTATATTTCCTCCTTCAAAATCAACCAGAACTTCATCGCCAATTTCCGGTGTGTAATACGATCCTCTTGCTTCTCCGGCATATTGTTGTTTTACACGAATCCATTCACTTTCGGTATTTCCGCCTGCCCAATAAAATGCTACTTTTACACGTCCCAGTTTTTCCGGATCGTTGTTGTCTTTTATTAATGCAGATTGGGTTTCTGCTTTTCTAAATGTTTCTACATCTGTATAATGCGGCGCGGTAACATCGGCAGGAATCGCCTTAAACTCACAGGTATAATTACCATGTACTTCTGAGTGATGAATAACTTCAATAGCAATAAGTTCATGTTCTACGGTTTGGTTTTCGATGCTAAAAACTTGTCCAACTCCAATGGGTAAATAAGAAGTTCCGCTATAATAAACACTATTGGCATCTTTTCCTGCAGTTTTCAGTTTGACCATTTCTGAAATTTCATCGGCATTTTTTGCTTGATTGGTATAGGATGCTATATTTAAATCGGGCTGCGAAACCGAAGCCTGCCTGTCCAGAACAACCCTTGAAAAACTATCGGCGCTGCCGGTATTTGTTGCAACAGCAGATTTTCTAATTCCTGCTGCGCTATTATAATCATAACCGGCAAACGAAGCTTTATGTGATACGAGATTGGTTTCTATACAAAAATTATGTAAGGATGACCTGTTAATTAATTTTACTTTACTGGTTTTGGTTTGCCCTAACTGAATACGCATTCCGTCAAAATAAAACCATTGTCCGTGTCGTGCCGAAAGACGTTTTAGAAATTCAAAACTGGTTTCGTTATATTGTGTTTTAAGATCAAATATTTTAGTAAAAGTGGGTTCAATCGAGTCTCTTTGATAAAACTCGCCCGCAGTTTCTTCAGCAAAAATATTTATGGCAATTTCTTTAAGACTTCGGTCTGAAAAAATTCTTGACTTTTTTAAATCATCTAATAAAATGGTGTGGCTTATTCCTGTAACATGCAAACCAAGAGGACTTCCGTCAACATCAACTGATTTTAACTTAGTGATTATACCTTTAGACATTAATCGAATCCCTGACTGGCTTTTAAAAGTAAAAATTACTTCCCTGCCTTCATATTTTCTAAGAGCCGCTGCCTGATCTGCGGGTTTAATCACCGGCGAGGCTGTATATTGCCATGTAAATGAAAAATGATGATGATCCATCATTGTCTGGGTTAATTTTAAATCATAATAAACAATATTTTGTGTAAACTCATCTATTGTAATATGTACCTGCTCTGCAAAATGTGACATGATTTTTATTTTAATATTGGTCTATAATTTTAATCTAATGAAATCCAGTTGTTCGAGAATTTAGCATTTCCAAAAATGATTTCCTTTGCAACAATCTCCAGTGTAATTTTCATAGGGACAGCATTTGTGCTTGTAAATTGTTCGCGGTAATTGATACAAAAACCTTTTACAAATTTGAGTTCCTTCATTTTGCTCATGGCATCTCTTCTATAAAATACAATTTTGCCATCTTTGGTTAACGTGCTGTTCAGCATCCAGGATAAAAAATCAGTACTTTGGGTTGCTTCAATTACTATATTAATAGTTCCTCCTTTTGGTTCGCCCATTGGTTTACCGGTAGAATCTTTTCCCTGAGTAAATTGGGTATCAAAATCGAGTACATTAAATTCTTGTCCGTCGATATGTAATTTGGATAGAAAACTCATTTGTATATTTTTAATTGGTTAATTATTGGATATGTAAAATTTAATTTTACTATTTGTTCTGGACTTAAAAGATTTGTAGGGAAGAACATATCGTTGCCCCATACAAAAAAAAAGATGCCACTTTTTCTTTTTTTTGAGAGTGTAATCTTTACGGATGTGTTTTTTAAAATAATCAATAGCCATTGCTATAACTACTTCTTTAGTCCTGAAAGAATATTTTATCCCATCGCAGATATATCTATTTCCAATAACAGGATAGTACTGCTCATCATTAATGATTAGTTTTTTTGGAATTGTCAACCAAAAATTTCCTTCTTGATCTTTGAATGAATAATGTGAATCGCAAATGGTAAAGAGGGTACCATTACTGGTATCTAAAACAGAGTTAAGTGTAATATTTTTATTGTCGTTTAAAACAACAACTGGAGAGTAATACTTTTTAGATATTAATTCTCTGGCTTTTTCTTCTAATTGCATAACAAAATTTACTTATTGTTTTACTAAATCGTTGTAGTAAATGTATTGTAGACTTATTTTGCTAATTGCCACCAAAAGTTATTAGAGTATTAGAATAAGGTTTTTATTATGAGAAATGAATTTTTGGAATCTTAGTCTTTTAAATTTGAAACAACTTTAAAAAAAAATGCTGTAAAACATAAGTCTTACAGCATTTTTTTAGATTTTAAGAATGAAATAATTACTCCACCACCAATTCCTCAGTATCTTTTTCTCCTCTAAAAAAGATAAACTGAATAAGCAACGATAATACAATTGTTAAAATAGCCCCGATAAAATTCAGCCATAAATAACCTAATTTTTCCTGACGGTAAATCATGAAATAGTAAATGAAAAATATGGTTGTTTGACTAATAAGAGCGCTTATAAACATTGCTTTTGCTTTTACGCGACGCAGGTAGAATCCAACCAAAAAGATTCCTAAAACAGTTCCGTAAAAGATGGAACCAATAATATTTACCAGCTGAATCAAATTTTCAAATAAAGTTCCTACACAGGCGAAAAGTATTGCAACTATTCCCCAAAATAAAGTAAAAAATTTAGTTGCATTAAGATAATGTTTATCTGATTTTTCGGTTTTAAGGTTTCGTTTATAAATGTCAATTGCTGTTGTAGATGCCAAAGCATTTAATCCAGAAGCAGTTGATGACATTGCTGCTGAAAGAATTACGGCTAATAATAAACCAATAAGTCCTTTGGGTAAATAATTAAGGATGAAGTGAAAAAACACATAATCTTTATCGTTCGTTTCGCTTCGTGGATCGGCTCTTAAAATAATTTCTTTGGCTCGTTCACGTAAATCTTTTTCTTTGTTTGATAAAGTAACTAATTCTTTTCGCAAAATAGGATTGTCAAAATCCTGATTCAACTGGTCGATGTACAACAAATTGATTACTTTTTTATCTTCAGAAAGGGTAATTAATTTTTTTTCTAGACCGTGATATTCCTCTTTATAAGCTGATTTTTCAATAACCGCTTTATTATTCGGATTAAAATTCAAAGGAACAGGATTGAACTGAAAAAATACAAAAACCATAACTCCGGTTAATAGTATAAAAAATTGCATTGGTACTTTTAAAAGGCCGTTCATGATTAATCCCATTTGGCTTTCACGAACCGATTTTCCTGATAAATAACGACCAACCTGAGATTGATCAGTTCCGAAATAGGCGAGGGCAAGAAAAAAACCACCCGTAATCCCGCTCCAGAAAGTATATTTTTCCTCAGGATTAAAAGAAAAGTCCACAATATTCATCTTATCATTTGCACCTGCAATATGCAAGGCGCTTGTAAAAGTCATATCATTTGGCAAATAATGCAAAATCAGGAAAAATGTGATGATCATTCCCGACATAATCACAAACATTTGTTGCTTTTGAGTTACATTTACCGCTTTTGTTCCTCCTGAAAAAGTGTAAATAATTACCAAAACTCCAATCATGATATTCATCAGGGTTAAATTCCAGCCTAAAAGTGCTGATAAAATAATCGCAGGAGCATAAATGGTAAGTCCGGTTCCTAAACCTCTTTGAACCAGAAATAAAATCGCAGCCAGTGAACGCGTTTTTAAGTCAAATCTTTTCTCTAAAAATTCATAAGCGGTAAAGACTTTATTTTTATGATATAGCGGAATAAAAGTAACACAAATGACAATCATGGCAATTGGCAATCCAAAATAAAACTGCACAAAACCCATCCCGTCATGATACGCTTGTCCGGGAGTCGATAGAAAAGTAATGGCGCTGGCTTGTGTTGCCATAACCGATAGTCCTACCGTATACCACGGAGTTTCGTTATTGCCAAGAATAAAATCCTCGACGTTTTTACTTCCTTTGGTTTTCCAGGAACCATACCCAACAATAAATAAAAGTGTAACAATAAGTACGATCCAATCAAATAGTTGCATAGGTTATGAGTATAATTGCATGATTAAGAAAAAAATTACAATGTAAATTGCATTGGCTACCAAAACATAAGTGTAGCTTTTTTTCCATTTTTTTTCTTTTTTAGCTTCCATATTTTGAATGTTTTATTTCTTTAATTCTTGTTTTGGAGCTTCTACAGGCTGTTTTAACGAAATCATATTCGATAATAATCGATATGCTCCGGCAACACCTTCTGGTAATTCTCTAAAAAAGCTCAAACCGGTGTAAATATAATATCCTTTTCCGTAAGGAGCGACTAATAACGCACCATTTTTAGGAGATTCGCCTTTGTCGTGCGATGACAGAATAGGAGTGAAGGCAGGATCGTATTGATCCGGATAGTACAAACCTTGTTCTTGTTTCCAGCCTTCAAAATCTTTTGTAGTAATTTTATTTGGCGTATTTAAAATAGGATGATTTGGTGCCAGAAAAGTAACTTTTGCATTCTCTTCGGTAACTCGATCAATTGATATTTTTAACGGATATGGCGCAATTTGATCTGTTACAGTTTTGCCATAAGTATTGTATTGTACAATCATGTTTTTACCGCTTTTTACAAAATTAAAAAGTATATTTTGCTTGTTTGCCAAAGCGTTTACGGTATTGTAAGCACGAACTCCCGTAATAACGACATTGAAAGAATCCAGTTTTTCTGGTGTGATTTCTTCCGGTTTTATGATTGTAACTTTATATCCCATTTGGGCTAAACTTTCAGGAACTTCGTCGCCGGCACCCATAATATAAGCAATGGCATCTCCGTTTGTTTTTAAATCAATACGAATACATTTAGATTCCGCAGGTTTTAAAACCATTTGTTTTGTAATATGACTGTATTCAATAATCGTCTGATCTTTATCAAAACGTTTATTGTCTACAATTGCAATGCTCTTGGCTACAGCTTCTTCAGGATTTACGGGCGGTGTGACTTCAAAATAAAAAATTTGTTCGGTTCCTTTTTTCTCTAAACTAAAAGCAATTTCTTTAGGAGAAACATTCCAGCTTTTAGGTAAATCTAATTGTAATTTTCCTTTTATTGCATCTTTTCCGGCGCGCACTTTTACAGGAATCATTTTGCTTTTTGTACTTCCAAAAATTAGAACTTTTTCTAAAATTGATGTTGTAACTTCAGGAACAATATCCAGAAAATTATACATTTCGCCTTTTACTCCATCATTGTATTTGTAAACAACAGTTCGTTCAAAAGGTATTTCCACTCCGTTTATTCTAATATTAAAAGCAACTTTTACCTGTCTGATGATATCTGGAATACCAATATTTTCCTGATTTGTAACCGTATACATTCCTACACTTGCTTTTTCTTTTAACCAATAAGGCTGCGTGTATTCAATAGTATCAGGTAATTGAATCTGGAAATTTATTTTTTGATCGTTATTATTTTTTAATGCAATATTCTGAACCGTATTTTTATTATCCGGTAATGATGTAATGCTGGTCAATTGCATTTCGGCAGCAGACCTGTTTATGGCTTCAAGGCTTAATCTTATTGTGCTACCCGGCGTTGCTTCCTGTTCGGTGGCAACAGCTTCAAGATATAAACCTGAACAAGATGCAATTATGTTTTTTATTGCGGTTGATTTTACTGCTTTCCAATGATCATCTTGTAAAGCTTCGATCATAGAATAGGCTTTTACCAAATCCGGAATACTTGCTGACGGATTGCTAAAGTCATATTTTGCTATTATATTAGAAATTAAATCGCCAATAGGTTTTCCGTTTTTAACGCGGTTCCATGAAGTGTCAATGCCATCAAATAAATCATCGCGTTCTTTAGGATTATCCCCATTTATAAGTTCTAAATATTCCGTTTCCTGACCCCGAGCACCAGTACTTCCAAAACCTTGTGATTGATGTCGGCTTCTGCTTAAAGCGGCAATTTCCTGATTTGATTTTCCAATTCCCGTATAATAAACTCCAGTTTCTAACTTAGTGAATTTTGATTTATTAGCAGCATCAAATTTTTCCTGACTTCCGTAAAACCACCATGAAGGGTTAAAAAACTGGCGTTTTACCTGCCACGGTTTTACATATTTTAGTTGTTCCGGATATATTTTTGGATCATTAGTCAATTTAAAACTTTCTACGCTTAACATTGCAGATGATGTATGATGTCCGTGTGTTGTTCCCGGAGAACGATGATCAAATCTATTGATGATTACGTCCGGTTGAAATTTTCTAATCGTCCACACTACGTCAGCCAGAACTTTGTCCTTGTCCCAGATTTCTAATGTTTCATCCGGATTTTTTGAGTAGCCAAAATCATTGGCACGAGAAAAAAACTGTTCACCGCCATCAATTTTTCTGGCTTCAATTAATTCCTGAGTTCTTATAACACCTAACAATTCACGCAATTGCGAACCTATTAAATTCTGACCTCCATCTCCGCGGGTTAGTGATAAATAACCGGTTCTGGCATTCATTTCGTTTGCCATATAAGAGATTAATCGGGTATTTTCGTCATCCGGATGCGCTGCCAAATAGAGAACCGAACCTAAAAAGTTTAGTTTTTTAATTTGATTGTAAATTTCGACAGAGGTTGGTTTTTGTGGTTGTTGTGCAAATGAAATGGAAATTCCTGCTAAAAAAATAAGAAGAATTTGAATTTTAATTTTTCGCATAGCGTAGTTAAATGTTTGAAAGAGGCTCAAAAATACTAATTATATTTTTGAAGAGTATTTAAATGAAATGTTAATGTTTGGTTATTGATTTCCTTTTTTAAGAAAATTAATAAAAAAAAGAGAGTATCAAAAATTGATACTCTCTTGTATGGTGATAGATTATCTTCTTCCACCGTGTCCGTGATGATCATCGCGGTCATGTCTGTCATCTCTATCATGTCTATCACCTCTGTCGTGTTTGTCATGATGTTTATCATAACGTTTGTACTCTTTATGATCGTGACGAGGCTCGTTATAACCGTAAACGGCTCTTGGTCTGTAAGGTCTTTGAGGTGCTCCGTGATATCCTTTATAATACGTTACTCTGTGACGGTTAAAATGGTTGTAAGGAGTTCTACCGTGGTAATCATTTAAACATACTTTATAACCTCCGTATAAATCATAGTTTCTGTATTGTCTTGGTAAATAAGTTGTTCTGATCCATCTTCCTCCTCCAAAATAAATAAACTGAGAAGCTCTAACATCATAATACGATTCAATATCCGGCAAGTAATAATATTCTGTTTCAGCATATCCTGAAGGTCCCCATGCTGGAGGCGTTCCTATGTTAACGTTAATTGAAACCTGAGCTTGTGTGGCACTTGCAACCAAAAGAAATAAACCTGCGATTGCTATTTTTATTGTTTTCATTTTGTTTAGTTTTAATGTTAAATGTTATTCCTGTTTAGGGATATTCATATACTGTGCCAAAAATGAAAACGTGATGTAGTTCGTCGGATATAAAATACTTTTTAACGAGTAGTTTATAGTATGTTATTTTGTAAATATTTGATTTATAAAAAGTTCTGAAATGATTAAAAATTTGAAAAAAAAATATTTTCTTTTCTTTATCTATAATCGACGGCTCTTGGTTTAGCCAGCTCAAAATTCTGCATTCCATCATAATCTGTAGTTTCAAATGTATTGGTTTTAAATACATTATCTCCCTGATATGGAATTGTTGGATAATACGACAGCGAAAGTTGAAATGAACTGAATACTAAGTAGTCATTACTAATTAATAAACCTATCGTTAGTTTTGAGTAGGTTTTATTTCGCGCTATTACATCGTTTGGATTTCCTAGTGAGGCAATCGTATAATTAAAATAGGGATTAATACGAAATCCCCACAATGCATAAGGCGAATAGGTTTGTGTTTGAAGTGATAAAAGCATTTTATCTGTTCCGTATATCGCGCTGTTAAATCCAGCTAAACCATTTTGTTCATTGATATTCAATTGATCTCCAATAATATTTTCGCGATTTATACCAATCACTACTTTTGGATTAACAAATTGTCTTAGTTTCCATCTACCTATTTTGTAAAGCTTTGTAAAATAATTAGTTTCGATTGAAAATGCGGTTTGGTACGTTTTTGACTGTTGAATGAATGTTCCAGCTTCAAAATTCATACTTAAAAATCCTAATCGGTAATAATTTCCAAAAGAAAACTGACCGCCAACATACGGCCGCCAAAAGGTGTTTTTATACTGATATCCTAAAGTAATACCGTAAATACGCCCAATGGGAACATCTTCGGTTTGTCCGTTTCTGAAAATGTAATTGTCTTTGATAAATTTACGTCGGTTCAAACCAATTCCGGCAAGAATTAGTTTTTCATCAGAATAAAAATTATTAGGATCGTAAAGAGAAGATGGCGATTCAGTAACATCTACATTCAAAAAACGTGCGGTTGCTACTAAATTGGTAATTCCGTTTTGATCCTCAAAAACCTTACTTGCATGACCTGCCCAGAAATCCTGAAAATTATTTTTAAAAGGCTGAAAAGCATATGTTAAATCAGGCGCCTGCAAAGTATCTCTGCGGAAAACTTGTCCTAGATAAGCACCACCTGCCCATTTAGTTAAAGGAGAATAAAAGAGCCGTTCAATATTTATACTTTTAGTATAATTATTGTCAAGATCCATTTTGTAATATAATGTCGTTCCTATGTACGTATTTTTAATATTCGGAATAGTATAAGTTACTTCATTAGAATTTCGTCCGTCATCAAATCTATTGGCAAATCGATATTCAAGCTGTTGCCCGGAACCAAAAAAGTCTTTCTCTTTTAATCCTACAGAAACCTGATTACTGGAAATTGAAAATTTTGGGATTGTACTCCATGAATCTAAAACCCGAATGGTAACATCGATAGAATCTGAGGCTGCACCAACAAGTTTGTTAGTAATTCTTACCGCAGTTACATATTTCTGGGAACGAATTAAACGCTCAGATTCTTGTACTTTATAAGTATTGTAAACAGAATTTCGTTTGAACAATAATAAATTTTTGATTGCTATTTTTTTGGTTTTCAAATGCAATCTGTTTCCCGTTCTTTCTCCCCAATTTCTTGGTCTTTGAGTAGAGTCAGAGATCGAATATCCAAAAGGATCAAGCGTAACAATATTTATATTTCTGATAATTTTTCCGCTAAAATCTGTAGTGTCATTTTGTACCAGAATTTCTTTTTTTCGAGGTTTGCTTCCTCTAAATAATAGTTTGTGCAAAGTTTGCGTAAACTTATTTTTTTTAGAATAATTCTTGATTTTTTTATAAACTTCTATACTGTCCTTTTTCTCGTGACCATCTTTTTTAGATTTATCTTTTTGACCATAGGTACTTTGCAAGCAAAAGCACAACAAGATGAAAAAAATTATATTTTTATTTATAGACATTAGTTAAAGAGACTGGCTTAAAGTTATTTTTTATAATATGAATGTATGAAATTAATAAGATTATTTTGTAAAAAAAAAGAAATTCTATTTAGTTTTCGACCTTAGCTTTTCGAATTCTCCAGGTAAATCTTCTCGGCATATGATTCCCCATCAAATAACCCCATGGTTCTAAAGATTCGATTCGGTCAAATATTATTTTTAAAATGGCTAAAAGCGGAATGGCTAAAAACATACCCGATATTCCTGCCGAAGCGCCGCCAATGATAATTCCGATAATAGAAACAAAAGCATTAATTTCTACCTTAGAATTTATAATTAAAGGAACAAGTAAGTTATTGTCTATCAATTGAACAATTATATTTACAATCAAAATTCCTGTAATAACGGACATTTCCGCAGAACCAGTTAATGATGCTAATACGGTGATTATACCCGCAATTAAAATTCCGATGTATGGAATTAAATTCAAAATTCCTGTAATCAATCCTAATAGAATAAAATATTTAATTCCGATAATCCAAAGTCCTAAACTTGTTAAAACAGATACGACCAGCATTTCAAGAATAAGGCTCACAATATAATTATTAATAGAAACTTTAATTTGTGATAAGATGCCTTTTAAAGCGGCATGATCTTCTTTGTCAACCAATTTGGCCAAAAACAAAATAAAATGATCTTTATATAAAAGGAATAAAAAAGTATAAATTGGGATAATAGTACAATCTACAAGCAAATCTGTTATAGACAGTATTGCAGATCCTATAGTTGCCTTTCCGTTTTGGACAGAATCTTTTGCAACAGTATCTAAATATTTTTTTTGTTCGCCAATACTAACATGAAAACTATCTTTTATAAATTTATGAATATCAGTTATAAAGGTATTTGCGTTTTTCTTTATAGTATCAAAATCATTGGCAATATCACTAACCTGATAAGAAATAAAAACCAAAATACCCACAATAAAAGCCGCAAAGATTAATATGCAACAAGCTGCAGCAAGATGTCGGGGAAATTTTAATCTGGTATTTAAAAAGGTGAAAATTGGGACTAATAATACTGCAAATAAAAAGGCCATTAATACCGGGGTAATAATGTCTTTTCCGATACAGAATATAAAAGCGAAAGAAATAAAGCTAACTAATATAAAGGCAAGTTTAGCATAAAGCGGTAATTTTATGGTGCGAATCATGTTTTTGTGTGAATTAGTAAAAACTAGAAATTGGTTAAGCAAATATTATATTTTTATTAAAATAGAACGTTTTAGCTTTCTTGTAATAGTTTATAAAATTCCCATTATGATATTGAGGTTTTTAAATTTTTTTGCTACGAATGTCACGAATTAGCTCGAATTTTCTTTTTGCTAAAGATTAAATGATTTTGAAAATCTGCTTTAAGTGCGTGAAATTTTTTACCACAAATTACACAAATTAGCACAATTTTTTTTGCCACAAATTAAAAAGATTATAAAGATTTTGAAAATCTGATTTATCTGCTAAATCTGCGTGAAACTTTTTTTGCTACAAATGTCACGAATTAGCTTGAATTTTCTTTTGCCACAGATTAAAAAGATTATAAAGATTTTGAAAATCTGCGTTATCTGCTAAATCTGCGTGAAACTTTTTTTGCCACGAATGTCACGAATTAGCTCGAATTTTCTTTTGCCACAGATTAAAAAGATTATAAAGATTTTGAAAATCTGCGTTATCTGCTAAATCTGCGTGAAACTTTTTTTGCCACGAATGTCACGAATTAGCTTGAATTTTCTTTTGCCACAGATTAAAAACATTAAAATGATTTTTGAAAATCTGCTTTATCTGCTAAATCTGCGTGAAACTTTTTTTGCCACGAATGTCACGAATTAGCTTGAATTTTCTATTGTTAAGATTAATTGATTTTTGAAAATCTGCTTTATGTGCGTGAAATTTTTTTACCACAAATTACATAAATTAGCACAAATTTTCTTTTGTCGCAGATTAAGAGATTTTATAGGTTTTAAAGCTTTTGCGAACTTTTCTGAAATTTTTCAGCTCAAATAACTTTGTTAACTTTGCGTAAACCTTTGTGGACTTTGCGGTAAAATTTTGCCAAAGATTAAACTAACATTAATCATAAAACTCTTTTTCTTCATAATGTGAAGGCATAATCGAAATACCCTTTTGAAGGAGTAAATTATTTGGAAAAATGATTCTTTCGCCTTCTTTTGTTCTTAAATTAACGTGAAAAGCGCTGATATCTTCAATTTCGGCTTCGATAGGAAAATCTTTATCGTGGATTTTAATGGTATCTCCAATTCTGAACGGAAAAGAGAAAAACAAAATCATTCCCGATGTAATATTACTTAAAATAGACCATTGTGCAAACATAGCCACACCAATAACCGTTGTAATTGATGAAACTGTGATAAAAATATCCTTTGTCTCAACTCCCCAAATTACAATTAAACTAATCGTTACCAATATATTCATTAAAATATGGATATACTTGATTACCAGATTCGTTCGATGTTCCAGCAATTGACTTGTACTGGCATAACGCCGAATTAATTTTGCAATAATTACCCTTAGCGCTATTAAAGCCGCTATGATAATTATCGTACTAAAAATTTCCTGACTATATTCTTTAAAAGAAAACATAATTAATTTTTTACACTAAAGTACTTAAATATTCGTAAACTTTAGCTGTTGGCAAGCCCATAACATTGGTATAAGAACCGTCAACTTTTGCAACTGCCATAAAACCAAACCATTCCTGAATTCCGTATGCACCGGCTTTATCATAAGGTTTGTAGTTTTCGATGTAATATAAAATAGCTTCATCAGATAAATCGTTGAAAGTTACTTTTGTCACATCATTAATCAGGGTTGAAGAGGAGTTGGTTTTAAAGCAAACCGATGTAAATACTTCGTGTGTAGTGTTTGACATTGATTTGATCATTTCAAAAGCTTCGTCGGCACTTTTTGGTTTTCCTAAAGCTTTATTTTGATGCCAGACAATGGTGTCGCTTGTTACTAAAATTTCATTTTCTTTAAGTTCACCATCAAAAGCACTTGCTTTTAATTGAGCTAAGAAATCAGTTATTTCAACCGCTTTTAATTCTGGCGGATAAATTTCTTCAATATCTTTTAACCTAATTTCAAAATCAAGATCTAAATCCTTGAAAAATTGTTGTCTGCGAGGTGATCCCGATGCTAATATTAAAGTATATTTTTTTAATTTTTCTTTAAGCATTGTATTTGATATTAATGGTTATAACCAAAATTGATAAAATTCCGAAAAACAAAATCAGCTTTAAAACCATACTTAAATGATGGTAATCTCTTTGACTTTTTGCGCCCACTATTTTTACAATAAAGTACAAAAGCGGAGCCAAAACAAAGGCAAATGCATAAAACGTCGCGATAAAAAGATTGTTGTCAAAAAAGTATTTATTGACGTAGAGCAGACATACAATAAAAGATACGACAGCAAAAGCTACAGCTATTTTTGCTGCACGACTAATTCCTATTGCAATTGGTAAGGTATTCATTCCTTGATTGTAATCGCCATTTACATCTTCAATATCTTTAACTATTTCACGTATAAAATTAATCATAAAAGCAAACAAAGCATAATCTGTCAATATCGAAAAGAAACTTGCCATTTGGGCCTGATTCTCTGAATTTGTTGCAGGAAACAAATCAAAAACGCCAATAATAAGAACGCTCACAGAAAGTAATGCTGCCACAACAAAATTGCCTAAAATCATGATTTGTTTTAAGGTCGTAGCATAAAAATAAAGCAATGAAGCAATCAAAATAAATAATGAAGCAAACATTGGTCTCATAATAATATTAGCTAATAAAAAACCAAGTGCAACGCCGGAAATATTCAGCCCTATATAAATATTATAAGCGGCAGTTTCTGAGATTCCTTTACCCACTACAACATCATTTGGTTTATTAATTGAATCTGTAGCAACATCATAAATATTATTAATTACATAGCCCGCAGCAGCCAATAAAACAGTACTTAAAACTAATAATGCATATTGCCAGTCGGCTAAAGCCAAAGGAATATTTTGCTGTTTTAAAAAGGCATAACGAAATAATACCTGCATAAAAGCAAGCATCAAAAGGTTTTTATAGCGAATGAGTTTGAGGAATTTCATTTTTTTTGAGGTTCTGAGTTTTTTTGAAGGTTCAAAGGAACAAAGGTTCTGAGGCTCTAAGGTTTTGTTTTTCGGAAAGATAGCGCTAAGTGAATCACTGAAAACTGGAACTGAGACTGCGACTAAAATAATTCACAATTCACAATTAACAATTATCTAATCGTGTTTCCCGTTAAAATGTTCCATCCATTTTCCCTGTACTTTCATTACTTGCTCGATAACGTCACGTGCAGCGCCTTTTCCGCCTTTTACGTGCGAGATATAACGACAAATATTTTTGATTTCAGGACTTGCATCTTGCGGACAAGTTGGTAATCCTACTAATTTCATTACATGAAAATCAGGAATATCATCGCCCATATACAATACTTGTTCCGGATTAATGTTGTAAGTATCAGTGTATTCTTTAAAAGTTGCTACTTTGTCCGGCGTTCCTAAATGAATATCTTTAACGCCAAGATTACGTAAACGAATACGAACGCCTTCGTTGCTTCCGCCAGAAATAATGCAAACATTATAACCACTTTCAACCGCTGCTTTCATTGCATAACCATCACGAATATTCATTGTGCGAAGTATTTCTCCTTCATTGGTTACAAAAACCGAACTGTCTGTAAGTACGCCATCAACATCAAAAACAAATGTTGTGATGTCGTTCATTATTTCCTTATAACTTTTTGCCATTATTCTGTATTGATTGTGTTAATATTTTATAGATATTCTTTTGATTCTCATTCGATAAATAATCTAAATGAACATCGATTGTAGTTGAATCATTTCGTTTTGCAGGACCAGTTTGCGCGTAAATTGGATCAAGCGTATTGATTTTTTCGGCTGTTTCCTGAATCAAAGGTTTTAAAATTTCAAAAGGAACCTGATGTTCTTCGCAAATTTCGTGTCCAATTTGATATAAGTGATTGGTGAAATTATTGACAAAAACCGCTGCAACATGCAACGCTTTTCTTTGATCTGAATTAATGGCATGAACCACATTTGAAATACTTTTTGCAGCAGTTTCTAAAACCTTAAAATCAAAAGTATTTTCCGCTTCCAAACACATTGGAACTGTTGAAAAATCAATTTCTTTGCTTTTAGAAAATGTCTGAAGCGGATAAAAAACACCTTTTCGGTTTTTTACATCCAAAACATCAAGAGAAGCCGCGCCCGAAGTATGAACTACGATTCGGTTTTGAAAAGGCAATTGTCTGGAAACTTCTGCAATAGCTTTGTCAGAAACTGCTATAATGTATAAATCTGCTTCCTTTAATTCTTCAAAATCATTTACAATTTTATCAAAATCGATTAAAGAAGCCAGATTTTCCTTTTTTCTGGAATATACCTGCACAATTTCGATAGTTTCACTTTTGGTAAAAGCTTTAATTAAATGTTGTGCAACATTTCCGGAACCTAATAAAGTTATTCGAATCATAGCGCAAAATTAGCATTAATTTTTTTAAACAGAATTATGAAAATAAAGTTTGGTCACAGATAAAACTGATTAAACTGATTTTCATTCAAATATTATTTGTTAATGATATTCAAACGTATTATAAAGAAGATTTGTTATTAGTACCTTTTTCAAACAGAAGAAAATAGTGTAAAAAAATCTAAAATTCTTTTTAATCGCTTAAATCTGTGGTAAATATCTAATTTATCGAAAACATTTTGCTTTTTAAATTTACAAAATTAAGTGCCTGTTTTTAAGAATTCGATTTAATTACATCTCCTTTTTTTAGTTTTTATTAACAAAGTTGAAATATTGGAACTCAACATTTTTAAGTACTTTTGTGCCACTTTTATACAATGTAATTCCTCAAAAATGGATAAAAAAATATTCTCTTTTTTGTTTTCTACACGATTAATGTCTGTTCTTTTTTTAACATTTGCAATCGCAATGGGTGTTGGTACTTTTATCGAAAGTAAATACAATACAGACACAGCCCGAATTTTAATTTATAATACCTGGTGGTTTGAAGCAATAATGGTCTTTTTTATGATCAATTTCTTCGGAAATATCAAACGTTACCAATTGCATAAAAAAGAAAAATGGGCAACTTTAATACTTCACATTGCTTTTATTTTTA
This sequence comes from Flavobacterium psychroterrae, assembly GCF_018380615.1. Taxonomy (GTDB): domain Bacteria; phylum Bacteroidota; class Bacteroidia; order Flavobacteriales; family Flavobacteriaceae; genus Flavobacterium; species Flavobacterium psychroterrae. The sequence goes on from NZ_JAGYVZ010000004.1 coordinate 67,284, forward strand.
TTCTTTTAGGAGCTTTCATAACACGTTATATTAGTTATGAAGGAATGATGCCAATTCGTGAAGGTGCTGCCGAAAACCAAATTTTTTCTGATAAAACATTCTTAACTGTTTTTGCAGACGGAGAATATAAAGGTGAAATGAAACGCAGGGTTTTTGATAAAGCCTTATTGTTCTCGCCGGTAACCAATAACGATTTTACACTTTCGGGTAAATTTGATGAAACTCCGTTCGAAGTGAGTTATGTCAATTATATTATGGGAGCAAAAGAAACCATAAAACCAACTGCAAACGGAACTTTATACCTTAAACTGGTTGAAGCAGGAGCAGGCGGGCGTGAAGAACATTTCCTGAAAGAAGGTGAAGTTCAAAACATTCATAATGTATTATTTGCACTGAATAAACCAACAGACGGCGCAATTAACATTAATACAAAAGGTGAAAAATATACCATTCAAACTCCTTTTGAAGGGGAATTTATGCGAATGGCAGATAAATTAAAAGGAACTGTAACAAAAGATAATGTTCAGCCTTTAATGATGCGTTCCTTATATAGTATTGGCGATATCAGAATTGTATTTCCTGATCCTGCCGTAAAAGGAATTGTAGATTATGAATCAAATAAAGACTTTAAAGCCAAATCTCATAACGATGCTTTAATTGTAAAAGTAAAAGCCGACGGTCAGGAAAAAGAAGTACGCCTTTTAGGTTCTAAAGGAAGCGTAGGAGAACCTCAAACAGTAAAAATTGGTAAAGTCGAATACAGTTTATTCTACGGAAGTAAAGCATATATCTTGCCTTTTAAAATTAAACTAAACGACTTTATTGCTACTAAATATCCGGGAACTGAGAAAAGTTATTCGGCTTTTGAAAGTAAAGTAACCGTTCAGGATTCATCAGAAACTTTTGATGCAAGAATTTTTATGAATAATGTATTAGATTATAAAGGATACAGATTTTTTCAATCCTCATTTGATCCGGACGAAAAAGGAACAGTATTATCTGTAAACCACGATTTCTGGGGAACATCAATAACTTATTTAGGATATTTTATGTTGTTTTTCGGTTTAATGGCAATTATGTTTACAAAACATTCTCGTTTTGCAGATCTAAAACGCAAATTAGAAACCGTGAAAAAGAAGAAAGAAAAATTAATTACCATTTTGGTTTTAATGATCAGTTTAAGTGGTTTTGCTCAGGCACCGCACGTTCACACTCCGGGACATGATCACAATCACACAACAGATCCTAACGATCACTCAAATCACGTTACAGCACCGCCAAGTCAAAAGCAATTAGATTCATTATTGACAATCTATAAAGCACCGGAAGCGCACGCCGCAAAATTTGGACGTTTGATTATTCAGGATGCGGGCGGTAGAATGAAACCTATTAATACTTTCTCCTCTGAATTATTGAGAAAAGTAAGCCACGATGATACGTATAACGGAATGAATTCTGATCAGGTATTTTTGTCAATGACACAATATGCTCAGGTTTGGATCCAGATTCCGCTTATCTATATTAAACCTGAAAATGATAGTATTCGTAGAATTATCGGAATCGAAAAAGAAGCTAAGTTTGCTCCTTTTGTAAAATTCTTTGATGAAAACGGAAATTACAAACTTTCTCCTTACTTAGATGCAGCATACAAAGCAGCAAATCCAAATAATTTTGAGAAGGGTTTTATCGAAACAGATAAAAAAGTAAACTTAATGGAATCTGCGTTAAGCGGAAGTATCCTGAAAATTTTCCCAATTCCAAACGATCCTAACAACAAATGGATTTCGTATCTAGAAATTCAAAATGCAGGATTAAAAGGAATGGATTCTACATATGTAAAGCAAATTTTACCAATGTATTTTAGCGCTTTAAACAACGGAGCAATTTCAAAAGATTTTACAAATGCAGATCATTTGGTAGAAAGTATTAATGGTTTCCAAAAGAAATTTGGAATTGCAGTTCGTCCAAGTGATAAAAAAATTGATCTTGAAATAGCTTATAATACATACAATATTTTACCAAAAATGTTCTATTGGTATTCGCTTGCCGGAATCTTTATGCTGATTTTTACACTTTTCAGTATCTTTTTTGATAAAAAATGGTTACGAATCACAGTAAATGGTTTTCATATATTGATAGGAACCATATTTGCATTTCATACAATTGCATTAATAGCACGTTGGTATATTTCAGGACACGCACCGTGGAGTAACGCTTATGAAGCCATTGTATACGTAGCCTGGGCAACAATGTTCTTTGGTTTATCTTTTGATCGCAAATCAAAACTTACCGTAGCATCAGCAGCATTTGTAACGGCAATGATTTTCATGGCGGCAAATGCAAACTGGATTGATCCTGAAATTGCAAACTTACAACCGGTTCTTAATTCATACTGGTTAATGATTCACGTTGCAGTAATTGTAGCAAGTTACGGACCATTTGCACTGGGAATGATTTTAGGTTTTGTAGCGTTGATATTGATCTTTTTTACCAACGACAAGAACAAAGCCAAAATGGATTTGAACATCAAAGAAATCACGTATATCAACGAAATGTCATTGACTATTGGTTTGATAATGTTAACAATAGGTAACTTTTTAGGCGGACAATGGGCAAACGAAAGCTGGGGACGTTACTGGGGATGGGATCCAAAAGAAACCTGGGCTTTAATCTCGATTATGGTTTATGCCTTTGTAATTCATGCTCGTTTTGTTCCTTCACTTCGTGGAAAATGGTTCTTTAATTTAATGAGTATGTATGCTTTTGTGTCGATTTTGTTCACCTATTACGGAGTAAACTTTCACTTAGTAGGTCTGCATTCATACGCAAGCGGTGAGGCACATTCACTAAGCTGGATCTGGTATTCATTAGGAACAATTTCAATTATTGGAGCCATTACATATCCTAAATACCGTAAATATTACAAAAGCAAGAAAAAGTAATACAATAAATGGTTTTTATTAATTCATAAAAAAAGGTTCAACTTTACTGTTGAACCTTTTTTGTATTTATATTTTTTCTAGTAAGGACAAACCTGAAACTTGAAACAAATAAAACATGAAAATTTTTTTAGTCAGGAGCTATTTCCTGCTATCCGTTTCAATCTTTTGCTTTTTAAAGAAAAAAGCAAAAGGATTTCCACTTCTATCAGGGCTAGGGGATTCGTTTTCAGAAGAAATTCTAATAATTTGGAGAAATCTTAGAATCTATGACACTTAGAAACTTCGCAGCTCAGTCAAAAAAACTTCTTTCTAAACCAAAAAGCAACATTTACTAAAGCAATCAAAGCCGGAACTTCGACCAATGGACCAATTACGCCAGCAAAAGCCTGACCGCTGTTGATTCCAAAAACACCAATCGCAACAGCAATCGCCAATTCAAAATTATTTCCCGTCGCTGTAAAAGCAATCGCAGTACTTTTAGAATAATCTGCACCAAAATACTTTCCTGTAAAAAAACTAATAATAAACATAGCTGTAAAATAGAGCACTAAAGGAACCGCAATTCTAACAACGTCCAAAGGAATCTGAACAATCAATTTTCCTTTTAAACTGAACATGATAACAATAGTAAACAGCAAAGCAATTAAAGTAACAGGCGATATAAAAGGAATATACTTAGTTTTAAACCATTCTTTTCCTTTAAGCTTTATCAATCCATATCGACTTATAATTCCAAATGCAAACGGAATTCCTAAATAAACACCAACACTTTCTGCGATATCAATAATGTTGATATTGACATTAAAACCTTTATATCCAAAATAAGGAGGTAAAACAGTGATGAAAATATAAGCGTAAACACTATAAAGTAAAACCTGAAAAATACTGTTTAAGGCAATTAATCCAGCGGCATATTCACGATTTCCATCTGCTAAATCATTCCAGACTACAACCATAGCAATGCAACGCGCTAGTCCTATTAAGATTAATCCAATCATATATTCAGGATAATCTTTTAGAAATAAAAGTGCCAAAGCAAACATCAAAAAAGGTCCAACAATCCAATTTAAAAATAAGGAAGCACCTAATACTTTTGTATTTTTAAAAACTTCACCCATTTTTTCATAATTCACTTTCGCGAGCGGAGGATACATCATCAAAATTAAGCCAATAGCTAACGGAATATTTGTTGTTCCGTTCGAAAATGAATTGATGAAATTTCCGCTTGACGGAAAAAAATATCCTATAGAAACGCCAATTGTCATAGCTAGAAAAATCCAAAGCGTTAGAAAACGATCCAGAAAACCTAATTTTTTTCTTCCTGCCACAGGATAACAATGATTTGAATTCATCTTATTTTTTTATTTGTGAGAATACGTAAAACATTTCAATTGCAATTTGAAGGTTTCGTTCCTGATATTTTTCAGTTTGTTGTGGAGTATTATCATAAACTTTTGGATCATCAAAATTTACAGGAATACGTTTTTCAGCTCCGGCAATAAAAGGACAATCGTCATCAGCCTGAGAACACGTCATAATTGCTGCGAAACTATTTACCGGGTTAAAATCATCATCATAAGTTTTAGAAAAACCAATTACAGGAGCTTTATTTGCAGAAAATTTTATGGCGTACAAAGGATTATTTCCCTTTGATAATTTCTGTATTTTAAATCCTGATTTTTCTAATGTTTCAATGACTTTAGAAAATAATGCCGTAGCTTCTGTTCCTCCAGAATAACAAAACACATTTTTTATTCCGTAATAGTGTGCCGCAGTTTGCGCCCAAACTTGAGATAAATGACTTCTTCGGGAATTATGTGTACAAATTAAATTCAATCTGATCTCTTGTTGATTATCATATTTTAACTGCATAAAATCAATAAGAGGCTGTAGTATATTTGTACGTTCTTTAGAAATCCCTGTAAAATCAAAAGACTGGACTAAAGATTGAATTTCTGTATATAAAATATTTTGATTTGACATTTTTGTAGCTTTTAATTTAACAACAACTTCCGCCCGGAGTACATGAATTTGTGTTATCAACGTTTAATTGTGTCAACTTAAGTTTTGGTTTTTCAGACGGAATTCCGCATTGATCCACAGCAAGACACGCAGTAGTTTTATTTAGTAAAAGAAAATCTTTACCATTAAAATCTAAGTCATATTTACCAATTGTAGTATTTTGATATTCAACTTCGATTTCAAAATCATTCATCCCTATAGCCATCGGGACAAAAACTTTTTCTGAAAGTTCAATAATATGAATCAATTTTTGCGGTTTTAAGCGATGTTCGTAGTCGTTAGCGTCCCAAAGCTGAAAATTTACAACAGTTTCTTTTCTAACAACTCCGCCACAATCGATGAAGTTTTTAGTAATCAGACCCACTTCGGTAACGTGAAAATATTCAGGTACAAATTTCCCATCCGGTAATTGAAAATTTACGGATTCAACAGTAGCAAGTATTTTTTTAATTTCTGATAGTTTCATAATAATGTGATTTAATGATTAACAACATTCGTTTTTTCTTTTTTCTAAATGAAGATCAATTTCTTTGAAGAAAACTTTTATTTTCTCAAATCCAGTTTCGTTAATACAATAGCAAATTGCATTTCCTTCAATATTTCCCTTTATCAAACCAGCATTTTTAAGCTCTTTTAAATGCTGGGAAACCGTAGGCTGAGAAAGCGGAAGTTCATTTACAATGTCACCACATATACATGCATTTACTTTAAGTAAATATTCTATAATGGCAATTCTGGCAGGATGACCTAATGCTTTGGTCAAAATAGCCAACTCGTTTTGTTTGTCTGTAAAGTGATCTGATTTTGTAGCGCCCATCGTTATATATTTATATTGCAATATTACGATATAGTAATTAAACAAAAAAGAAAATAGTTGAGTATTTTCTTTTTTAGAACATTTTTAAGATAATTTTCCTGTTATTGCCAACAATATAATTAGCACAATTAGCAGACAAGTCAAAAATATAATATGACTTAAAGCAGATAAAAAAAAGACTTTTGTTTTAGACAATTTATTGAAAAACTGAAAATTGGTCCAATAAATTAAAAAAATGTCCACTATATAAAGGATATTCATAACTGTTCTCACTTCACTAGTGCTATTAAAGTAAAGAATGAACGGAAATGTCAAAAGATGAACAAAAAGTCTTTGTGAGGCTTTGAAAGTATTTAAAACAAATAATTCGACATAATTGTATCCTTGTTTTCTAAAACAAATATAAGTTCCTATAGTATATATAGGTATGGTCGCAATGGTTATCCAGGAAAAATGTGTAGCCATCCATTCATTGAATTCGGTATAATTTAAATCAACATCTGATGTATCCGGAAATAAATCGATTTTAAAATAATGATATAATACGCCATAAGCTGTCGCCAGTAGGACTACTAAAGAAAGAGGCTTGAAATGTTTTACCCTTTTACCTTCAATAAATTCCCTAATAGAATTTCCGGGTCTTGTAAATAATTGTTTTAAGGAATAGGGAATTCCTTCATCAAAATGCAGTAATCCATGCTGAATATCGTGCCATAAAAAATGCCCGTTTATTTTATGGGTTTCAGCAGGCTGTCCGCAATTATTGCAATAATGTCCTTTATAAATCTGATGACAATTTTTACAGGTTATTTCCATTTTCAATATTATTATTCTATATAATTTATTCTTAAAAAGCTACACAATATTTTTTCTAAATCCATTAGGATACATAACGGTCAACAACACTACGATAAGTAAAAAGTTATATTCCATACCATTTCTACCACCGCCAACTACAAACCAGCCTTCTTTAAAATGAACCAAAATGATCCCCATAATCAATACAAAAATGGTCACGAATCCTGCCAGTTTAATATATTTATTCACAATTAAAAGTACAGCCGCAACAACGTGCGATAATTTAATTAACCAGGCAATAACAACACCAAAAGGAGCAAAGCCAATCTGGTTTAAATATAAATTCCCAAAGTCATTGATGCCGTTATCAAACATTCCATAAATGGAATGGGTGAGGAGAATAAAAGCGATTGCAAGTCTTAAAAGTAAAGTTCCATTCATGATTTAACTGGTTTTGCTTTAGAATAGTTATCGGATTTAAAAATAATAAAAAAACGCATATTAAAATAAATTAATATGCGTTTTAGGTTTTATCTTAAGTTTTGCTTTTAAACTTTTCCTAAAGTATATAGTTGCTCCATTGTAGGTGTTAAACTTCCTCCGGCAGGTTCTAAAGTAATTCCAAAAGCTTCAGCAGAATCTGTTTGACTAACAGCAAAAATCTTTTGGTTATTTCCTTCAAAGTCGCTCAATAAACCAATACTTGTTGGTGTAAGAACCGGACTTAATTTCAAAGCCCAAACCTGATAAACCATTCCTTTAGGCGGTTTTGGTAAACCGGCAGCATCAATATACGTCGTTTTTGTTTCCTTATTCCAGTACACTTTTGCAAATGAAGTAGGAGAAACTGCCTGACCGCCAAGCGTTACGCCAGTATTTTTAATATCTCTAACGATATTTAAGTTTTTTTCAGTTTCCTTATTTTGCAAATCTAAATAAGCAAAGTCTCTCTGAATTTTATTTTTCTCCGTACCAACAGTTGCAATAGCATCTTTTGTTTTAGTAAGTTCCAGAGTTTGATACCCTAGACCTAATAACAATAACACCGCAGCAGCCCAGCCTACATATTGAGACCAGTTTGATGTTGGTTTCATTTCAACAACTTTGCCATGTTTCAGTTCTAGACGTGCTTTTATCTTCTCGAAATTGGCTACTGAATGAAAAGGAGAAAAACTGGATGACAAAGCCACAATAGCTCTTTCAATCGAAATAATTTCTTCATCCACAGCGGGATTCTTCTTCGCCATTTCGGCAATTTCCAGATTTTCAGTTTCGCTCAATAAACCATAAACATAAAGTTCGAGAATTCCTGAGTCAATATATTCTTGTGCTTCCATTATATTTTTAGGTAATTTCTTAAATCATTAATACAGTTTCTGTTTTGCGTTTTGATAGTTCCCAATGGTATTGCTAATTCCTCTGAAGCTTCCTGTTGGGTATATCCTTTAAAAAATAATAAATCTATAATCTCAATACATTTTGGTTTCAGTTTTTTTACGAATTCCTGAATACCAATAGTATCAATTCTATTAACGAGTTTATTACTGTCGTCTAACAGATTTACGAAATTATCTGAAGAAAGGTTTTTTTGGCTGTTATTAAAATTTTTAGATCGTAACTTATCAATTGACGTATTCCTTGCTATATTAAGGATCCACGTATAAAATCTGCCTTTACCTTCGTTGTAAGAATCGATATTTTTCCAGATTTTGACAAAAACTTCCTGCAAAACATCTTCTGCTTCTTCGCGGTTTTTTATAAGAACGTTGATAACCGAAAATAAACTTTTCGAGTACATATCATATAAATGGGTAAAAGCTCTTTCGTCTTTCTTGTAAATTAAAACTAACAATTCATCTTGACTCATACATCTGGATTTTAAGCTTAAACAAAAATTTAGTATACTTTTTTATACTTAGAGATAAAGATAATTTATTTTTTTGTGAAAAGCACAAATTTTTTAACAGGCTAAAACCTAGTAAAATCAGGCATTACAAAAAAATATTACTTTTTTTTCATTTTTTTAAAACCAAAAGCAATCCAGTTACGTAAATGCTATTATAACATCAAACGATAATGCCGAAAAATAGCAGGACAATTAGAAACGATTGAAAATTCTGATATTTTATTTCATCAATAAAAACGCAGCGATGATATACTTTAACATTTATGCAAAAATAAGCTGTAAAGTAAATCTCAATAAATAAAACCAAAACGTCATGTATAACGTATATAATTTAAAAATACTAATTGTAGGCTTAACGGCAGTTTTGGCATTAGTGAATTTTACCGGAACTGATTTTCGTAAACACATTTTACAAAATTGTAATTCCGTTTTAATGTAGCATGGTAAAGGAGTAATTGAAAGAAAGTTGTAATTGAAAAAACGGAATATGAATTTGAAGATGCTGAAAATATTTGTTTTATTAATTTTTGTAATTCTGTTCATTATCATTTTTAAGTGAAAATTTAAAAACAAAAACATTTGATTCAAATTATTGATTAGTTGATGTCTTTGGACTTCCAACCGAAAATTAGATAAGATTTAAAAATACCAGATTGATCTCAAACATAAGAATTAGTAAATTTTATGATATAAACGCCAGTAAATAATATACAAAATTAAAGGTATTATAATTTCAAATATAATTTTCACTATAACCAGGGCATCAACTATAATTTTAAAATATAAAAAAGTAAACGAAACAATTAATTCATGGTTTGATTTGTTTGTATGGGGGGAAGCCTAACGTCTGATTAACGTTAGGCTTCATTTTTTTATTTAACTTATGTTTAATAAAAATAAAGGAAACAAATCAATTAACGAAAACAGATTTTAACTAATTTTATAAAAAATTAAACAATGAAAAAAATAGTATTTTTAGCTTGCAGCGTAGTCTTATTATTAAGTTCACAAGCTCAGGCTCAAACAAGTAAAAATAAATTATCTAAAACTGATAAAGTCATGGCAAAAGAAAACATTTACCAATTTAAAGTACAGGATTTATCAGGAGATACATTTGATTTTGCCTCTTTAAAAGGTAAAAAAGTAATGATTGTAAACACCGCTTCAAAATGCGGATTAACACCTCAATACAAAGATCTTGAAGCAACTTACAAAGAGTATAAAGATAAAGGTTTTGTAATTGTAGGCTTTCCTGCAAATAATTTTGCATCTCAGGAACCGGGAACAAACAAGGAAATCGAAACATTTTGCCAACAAAATTACGGAGTAACTTTCCCAATGATGGACAAAGTTTCTGTAAAAGGAGATGATATGTGCGATGTGTACAAATTTCTGACTCAAAAATCTAAAAACGGTTTACAAGATTCTGAAGTAGAATGGAATTTTCAAAAATACCTAATCGACGAAAAAGGCGAATTGGTAAAAGTAATCAAACCTAGAACATTGGTAACAGAACCGGAAGTTGTTAACTGGATAAAAAGTTAATTAAAACTTTAAAAATACAAAATCCCCAAATTTGAATATCAAGTTTGGGGATTTTTTTTGTTTTAATCTAAGGATATGTTTGTAACGCGAATGACACAGATTCACTAAGCGAAAATGCGGATTGAACACGGATTTTTTCATAATCTTGTCATTTCGACGGAAGGATAATCACACAAGAAACTCTATAAAAAATGTCGTCAATCATTGTCGATAAACTAGTGTGATTTATCCTTCCGTCGAAATGAAAAATGCGTGAACCCTTTGTGTTAATTGCTATAAAAATACAGACAATAATAAAAATCCGTGTTCAATCCGCGTTTTCGCGTTAGCGAATCGGTATGATCCGCGTGCCAATGCGCGTTGCTTATCAATTATTTATTTCAATATCAATTGCATGAAAACCAAATCAAGCCAATGATCAAATTTATAACCCACTTCACGAATTGTTCCGGTTATTACGAATCCAAATTTCTCATGAAACGCAATACTTCCCGCATTATCTGCATCAATTGCGCCAATCATTACATGCAAACCTTGTTCTTTTGCTAACCGAATAAGTTCAAGTAAAAGTTTAGATCCAATGCCTTTTCCTATTACATTATCAACCACATAAACTGAATGTTCCACTGTATATTGATAACCAATTTTTTCACGGAATTGTCCGTAACTCCCAAAACCAACCACTTCGCCATCTAACTCAGCAACAACAATAGGAAGGTTTTTAGCCTGTTTATCTTCAAACCATTTTGTTTGCACTTCAATAGTCTGAACATCATAATTATAATTTGCAGTTGTATGTACAATCGAATGATTAACAATTTCAAGAATTTTTTCTAAATCGTTTATTACAGCTGGTCTAAGTATTGGGTTCATAATAGTTATATGTTTTTTTTCATAACCCAAACGCATTAGTAAGCGTGTAGGATTGGAATTTGGAATTTAATTTTTGAAATTTAGTAATTTATTTAGCGCCTAATTCGGCTAATAAAGCGTCAACATCTTTTGTGCTCCAGGTCATTTCGGTACAAATTACCTTAGCATCTTTGGCATATTTTATTGCTGCTTTTTTGTCTTTTATTTTATTATAAAGTCTTGCCAAAAGTAAATTCCCATCATAAGAATCATTTAATTGTAGAGAACGTTTCACCCATGAAATCGATTTTTTCAGGCTTTCTTCATCTGTAATATGTTTCAAATATGTCTGCCCGATATCTTTTAGAAAACTGGCATCATTCCAAACGAATTTCTGAGTATCCTCAAGCGTAACTTTTTTGTAATATTGCCATTTTTCAGTTCGTTCCGCCAAAGTTAAATCAAATTTAAAAACAAGAGAATCTGTTTTTTGCAATTTTATAGATTTCGCAATTTCCCTATGTTTATAATAATTAATCGTATCTAAATTATCCACATCCGGTCGGAGTAATTCCGTCACAATACTTTCTACTTTACGATCAACCCGATTTTGAGACGCCACAGCCGCAAAATCTTTCTGATGATTTAATACATATTGAAATTCTCGTGACTTAATATCCGTTACGCCATTTGCAATTATGCGCCAATTTGTTTCGCTTATTAATTGGGCATCAGATTGTGTATTAAGATAAATGTGAGTTGGAATTGATAAATCGGTTCTGTCTTTTCCTTTCTTTAAAGTATTCAAATAATTAAAAAACTTGTTTGAATTGCCGGGATTTGCCAGAAATTCCTTTTCTAAATAAGGCAATTGTAATTTCGGATTCAGCGCATAATTTGCTTCATTTAAAAAATCGACTTTTTTTGATTCTCCCTTTAAAGCATACAAAAGCGTTTCAGTATTAGGGTCTAAAAATAAAAAAGCAGGCAGTGATTTTGTATTGTATTTGTTTTTTAGCGCCGTTCCTTCTTCTTTTTCGATATTTTTCCAGATGCAAACATAGTTTTTATTAAAAAAATCCATCACGGCAGGATCGCTAAAAACTTCTTTTTTCATTTGATTACAATGCGGACACCAATCTGCGTAAAGCATTACAAAAAGTGGTTTTCCTTGTTTTTTTGCATTTTCTAAAGCCGTTTTATAAGTAACGTCATCAGTAACAAACTGATTTTGAGAATGTAAGATTTGTACCGAAACAAAAAGGAAAAAAAAAGTAAAGAAACGCATAAAGAGTAATTTTTATTAAATAATCTATTTTACAAATATATCCCCTTTTTCTAAATTCAACCCTTAATATCTTCCTATTTATAAGTTAAATCCAGTACGAAGTTTGTAACTTTGTGATATCAAAAAAAGAAATCTTGTACTTTTTAGATTTTCTTTAAAAAAGTAATACGCCATCATAATGATTTACCCCAAAATAGCGCTTGCACAAAGCATTATCGAAATTTGTTTAGCAAAAGGAATCACCAATATTATAATTTCTCCCGGATCCAGAAACGCACCTTTGACAATTGGGTTTGCACAAAATCCTAATTTTAAATGTTACAGTATTGCAGATGAACGCTGCGCTGCCTTTTTTGCATTAGGAATTGCGCAACAGACTAAATTGCCAACTGCGATTGTTTGTACTTCAGGATCAGCATTATTAAATTATTATCCGGCTGTAGCCGAAGCATTTTACAGTCAGATTCCATTGATTGTGATTTCGGCAGATCGTCCGCAAAGCAAAATTGATATTGGTGACGGACAAACGATTCGTCAGGAAAATGTTTTTCAGAATCATTCTGTTTTTAATGCCAATTTAAACGAAGATGCTTCTGTTGAAAATGATTTAAAAATCAATAAAGCAATCGAAACCGCCATTCTTCAAAAAGGACCGGTTCATATCAACGCACCATTCGAAGAACCTTTATATGAAACCGTTGATGCGCTTTCGGTACAATCAAAAATCACACATTCCGAAGAAATTATCGGAACAAAAATTATTGAAAATTTAAAAGATGTACTTTCCATCTGGAATTCGGCAAAACGTAAATTAGTTCTGGTAGGAGTAAACGAATCCAATGCTATTGATCAGGAAATTGTTGATAATTTTGCCAATGATCCTTCAATTGTAGTATTAACAGAGACGACCTCAAACTTGCATCATCCAAGTTTTATTAATAGTATAGACACGCTAATAACGCCTTTTGACGATGATGATTTTAAAGCTTTTCAGCCTGAAATTCTAATCACTTTTGGAGGAATGATTGTTTCTAAACGAATAAAGGCATTTTTACGAAAATACAAACCAAAACACCATTGGCACATTGATACATTACGCGCTTATGACACGTTTGGAGCTTTAACACAACATTTTGTGATGAAGCCAAATGATTTTTTCAAATCATTATTATCCCAATCTGTAAATGTAGAAAGTGATTATTTTTCTAAAATTAATACCATTTATGATTTACGAAAAATAAGAAGACAGGAATATTTAGATAGAATCTCATTTTCAGACTTTAAGGTATTCGAAAAAGTACTTGAAACTTTGCCGGTTGACAGCCAGTTACAAATAAGCAATAGCTCAGCAATTCGATATGCACAGTTAATTCATCTCGATCCATCAATTGAAGTATTTTGTAATCGTGGAACCAGCGGAATCGACGGAAGTACATCAACCGCAATTGGTGCAGCTGTAGGAAGCGGAAAACAAACTGTTTTTATTACTGGTGATATTGGTTTTTTATACGATAGTAACGCATTATGGAATGCTTATATTCCGAAAAACTTTAAAATTATTTTGATTAATAATGGGGGAGGAGGAATCTTCAGAATTTTACCCGGACACGAGGAAAAACCTGTTTTTAATACCTATTTTGAAACTTCGCACCAATTAACGGCTGAACATTTAGCCAAAATGTATAAAATGAATTATTACAGAGCGACAAATGTAGCATCATTACAAGAAAATATTAAATCGCTTTATAATGATGATAATGTTGCCGCGATATTAGAAGTTTTCACGCCAACATTTGAAAATGATGTAATTTTGAAAAACTACTTTAAACAGTTAATTTAATTTTGTAAATAAATTAACACAAAATAATATTTTATGTAAGATATATCTTTAAATTTGACTATTCAAAAAATAGTCTAATTTAAAAATTTATTATGAGCGCAAGAGAAGAATTAATTAAAAAGTATGCTGCAGATTTAAAAGAAAAATGTGGAGTAACTCCAAATATGGATTTGCTTACAAAAGTAACCATAGGTTGTGGACCGAGTATTTATAATGCTGATGCATCGACGGTTGCGGCAACTCAACATTCAGAAATAGACACGGTTAGAAAAAATTTCCTGATAAAAAAATTAGGATTACCAAATGGTCCGGATTTAGAAGCAGCAATTAATACTGTTCTTGAAAAATACGGACATTCAAATAAACATAAATACAGAGCAGTTGTTTATTATTTATTGACTGTTCACTTTAAAAAAGAAAGTGTTTACAAATAAAACTTCCCTGAATTAAAAACAAAAAGCGCCTAATTGGCGCTTTTCTGTTTCTTAATCTTATTTTTTAACGAATAGGAACTGGAAAAACCGGTAAACTTGCGTGTCCCAAAGCATCTACAGTTTGAATCGCAAAAAAGTAATTATCTTTAGAATAAGGAATTTCTGCTTTAGTATCTTTTACAAAAAAAGTTTTTTCCCAATGTGGTGATGACGTTTCTCTCATTAAAATCTGATATCCGTATTGTGCTTTTCCTTCAGGGGCAGTCCACGAGAAAGACGATGAATTTGAAAGGTTTTTAACTTCGATACCCACATTTGTTGGTACTTTTGGCGACCAGGCTAAATTTGCCAGAGTTGCTAAGTTAGAACATGCATTTTTTCTCAAATAGTCAAAATCCATAAACTCAACAAGATCTCCGTATTTAATCCCATTTTCAGTTCTTAAATCCTGATGTTGGTGATCAAAATTTTCGTTCATTTCACAAAAACGAACCGCAGTAAATCCGTTTTGACTAAACGGAGTATGATCGCCTCCACGTAAAAAACGATCGTTTCTATACACCAATTTAACTTTTAATTGATCTACATATTGTTCTGTAACCGTTTTTATATATCGTGCCAATAATCTCGACGGGCTATCATTATCACGGCTTGTCGCTTTACGCATTTTAGCTTCATCTTCGGTTTCCATAAACGGAATCGTTTCGCTAAAAATTCTGATTTGTGTATTGTCTCTTAAATTAGTTCCGCTTGACAAGCTATTTCCAATCATGTCATTGTTTAGCATAGCAACAATATTCCAGTTCGATTCGCGCGCATATTCTGCAAGATGGCGAGCACCATAAAGTCCTTGTTCTTCGCCGGTTACAGCTACAAAAATGATTGTTGCCGGAAATGATCTTTTGCTCATAACCTTTACCAGTTCTATTACTGCCGCAACACCGGATCCGTCATCATTTGCTCCCGGAGCATCAGATTTTACATTCATGACATCAGAAACTCTCGAATCAAGATGTCCGCTTATAATAAGTACGCGATTATCATTAGGATCAGTTCCTTTTAATGTTGCCATCACATTCCCAAGCTGGCTGTCTTTTGCAATTCGTTTTCCATCAGCTTTTACAGTAAAATAATCAATTGTAGAAGTTAATCTTCCGTTAGATTCCAATGCAAATTTATCAAACTCAGATTTTACCCATTGTTGAGCTGCGCCAATTCCTTTTGTTTTGCTTTTTGTATCACTTAAAGTATGCCTTGTTCCAAAAGAAACTAATTTTCGAACTGTAATTTCAAGATTTTCAGCTTTAACTTCAGCAAGCATCTTTTTTATTTCAGGATCTTCAACGACTTGTGAAATGGTAATTTGTGTAAAAAACAGAAAAGCAAAAACGGAATAAAAAATGGTCTTTTTCATTGATTTGGTATTAATTTAGATCCTCAAATTTAATTAAAAAAAAGACAAACCGGAAAAAGATGTTAAGATGCATTTTTATCTAAAACATTTTTCGTCGTACCATTTTCAAACTTCGTACATTTGCACTTTAAAAACTCAGCTGCTTTACAGCTTAGAATCTCAAGAATATGATTGAAATAGGAAAATACAATACCCTTACTATATTACGTGATACCAAAGTTGGTTTATTTTTAGGAAATCCTCAAGAAGATCCTGAAGGAATTCACGATATATTATTACCCAATAAATACGTTCCAAACGAATTTGAAATAGGCGAAGAACTAATTGTTTTTGTTTATTTAGACCACGAACAACGTCCGGTTGCTACAACACTTGAACCATATATATTACTGAATGAATTTGCACTTTTACGCGTAAATTACATCAACCAGGTTGGTGCTTTTATGGATTGGGGAATGGAAAAAGACATTCTTGTTCCGTTTAAAGAACAAGCCCGACCAATGGAAAAAGGAAAGCGCTACTTAGTTTACCTATATATGGACGAAAAAACGAATCGTTTGGTAGCGTCAAGTAAATTGAACCAATTTTTAAAGAACGATCAGCTTACGGTTGAAAAAGGCGAAGAAGTTGATTTAATCGTTTCACATATTACTGAATTAGGTATTAATGTAATCATCAATGAGCAGCACAAAGGGTTGTTATACAAAGATGAAGTTTATGACGATGCTATCAGAACCGGAGACAGAATGATAGGATTTATTAAAAACATTCGTCCTGATAATAAAATTGATGTGGCGCTGCAAGTGCAGGGATATCAAAGCATTGAGCCAAACGCAGAGAAGATATTAGACGAATTAAGAGCAAACCGTGGTTTTTTACGTTTAAACGATGGTTCACATCCGGAAGATATTAAGACAGTTTTGAAAATGAGTAAAAAAACTTTCAAAAAAGCAATTGGTGCTTTGTATAAAGACAAACTAATAGAAATCAAGGAAGACGGAATTTATCTCGTTAAAGAATAGTTATTCTTTAAAATTCCAATATTTTTAAATTCCAAATTCCAAAACTATACAAAGTGTTGGAATTTGGAATTTTTTTATTGGAATTTAAAATTTAAGTATTGGAATTTGGAATTTTTATTTTGGAATTTATTTTTTAAAACAGGAAAGGCTACTCGTTACAAGTAGCCTTTCCCTTTTTATTCTAGTTTTAAAAAAAATTGTAATTAAAAAAAAACAGAAATAAAATAAATTCGAATCCTTCAAAAAGTAAAACTTTAAAAATTTTAGAAATTACTTCCTGAAATGGTATGTCTTTAAACAATCTATACATTCATATTAAAAACGAAACATCAATTTCACGGCTCAGCCATTGGTTTGATAAAATAACTTATAGAAAGTCTGAGTTAGCATTTTTTCCTCTTTTCGTAATCAATTTTATACTAATTACACAAACAATCCAGCATTTAACCTTAGGTGTTACTATCTCCTTTTCGAAGTTTTAACAAATGAATAAATCATTTGCTCATTATTTAAGGGTTTACTAATAAGAACCGTAAAAAAATGAGCGACAAATTTTTTAAATTTTCTCAAAAAAATCATTTTTTAGGTTAATAAATCAGTGAAAGAAAATCAATCTTAAATCGACGAAATAAAATGTATCTCATTGATTTCTAGGGTGTAAAATTACTTATTATTTTTTGAAACTAATGTTAAAAAATGTTATTTTTTGTAGGTCAATACTAATTGTTAACATTAGAAGTCATTTTCTCACAGACTTAAACTAAATTGAGTAGGTAAAAATATAAAAATGGTTTATTTTTACACTATAATTATTTAAAATAAAACAAATAGAAATGGATTGGATAACTGCCAGAGAATTTGAAGATATAACTTATAAAAAATGTAACGGAGTTGCAAGAATCGCATTTAACAGACCAAATGTTAGAAATGCTTTTCGTCCTAAAACAACTTCAGAATTATACCAGGCTTTTTACGATGCTCAGGAAGATACTTCGATAGGAGTAGTTTTACTTTCGGCAGAAGGACCATCAACTAAAGACGGAATCTATTCTTTTTGCAGCGGTGGAGATCAAAACGCACGTGGACATCAGGGTTACGTGGGGGAAGACGGTCAACATCGTTTGAATATTCTTGAAGTTCAGCGTTTAATTCGTTTTATGCCAAAAGTAGTTATTGCCGTAGTTCCGGGCTGGGCAGTTGGTGGCGGACATAGTTTACACGTAGTTTGCGATTTGACTCTGGCAAGTAAAGAACACGCTATTTTTAAACAGACAGATGCTGATGTAACCAGTTTTGACGGAGGTTACGGATCTGCTTATTTGGCTAAAATGGTAGGACAGAAAAAAGCACGTGAAATTTTCTTTTTAGGAAGAAATTATTCAGCTCAGGAAGCAATGGATATGGGAATGGTAAATGCCGTTATTCCGCATGATGAATTAGAAGATACGGCTTATGAATGGGCGCAGGAAATCCTTCAAAAATCACCAACTTCTATAAAAATGCTAAAATTTGCTATGAATTTAACAGATGACGGAATGGTCGGTCAGCAAGTTTTTGCCGGTGAAGCTACTCGTTTAGCCTACATGACCGAAGAAGCAAAAGAAGGAAGAAATGCTTTCTTAGAAAAAAGAAAACCAAATTTTGGTGATAATAAATGGTTACCGTAAAAGTAATGAGTTTCCAGTCACAGTCACAGTCTGAAAACTGGAACTGTGACTGAAAACTTTTTTCAAGAACTTGAAACTTGAAACCTGAAACAAAAATTTAACTAAACAAAACATAATGAAACACTGGATTGAAGCCGCGCGTTTGCGCACATTACCTTTATCAGTTTCCGGAATTATAGTTGGAAGCATTTATGCGCTTTCAAACCCAACCGAAGCCATCAATACACCAACCGAAGTATTTAGCTGGAAAATTTTTGGTTTCGCCTTATTAACAACACTTGGTTTACAGGTTTTATCCAATTTTGCAAATGATTACGGAGATGGAGTAAAAGGAACTGATAATGAAGACCGAATAGGACCAAAGCGTGCTATTCAAAGCGGAGTTATCACGCCGAAAGCCATGAAAAAAGCAATAATTATAACTTCATTATTGACTTTATTGTCGGCAATTACTTTAATTTATTTTGCATTTGGCGAAACTAATTTCGGTTATTCCATATTTTTCTTATTGCTTGGAGTTGCTGCAATCGCATCAGCAATTCGTTACACAGTTGGTAATTCGGCTTATGGATATAAAGGATTTGGAGATGTTTTTGTTTTCGTATTCTTCGGACTTGTAAGTACATTAGGCGTTAACTTTTTATATTCTAAAGAAATTGATCCGCTTTTGATTCTTCCTGCAATTTCTGTTGGTTTATTAAGCGTAGGAGTTTTAAATCTAAACAATATGCGTGATGAGGAATCAGATAAAAAGTCAGGGAAAAATACAATCGTAGTGCAAATTGGCGGAGCAAAAGCTAAAATTTATCATTTTATCTTGATAATTACAGCAATGATTCTTGTAGTTATTTTTGCCATTTTAAGCGATTACAATTTCGATCAGTATTTGTTTTTATTGGCATTTATTCCTTTAACTAAACATTTAATTACCGTTTATAAAAATCAAGATCCCAAGTTGTTAGATCCTGAATTAAAAAAATTGGCTTTAAGTACTTTTTTACTTTCTTTATTATTAACAATATGTATGATTTCATTGATTTCAGACATTATCGTAAATCTTTTCTTAGGCGGAAGATAAACAAAGTTCAACTTTAAAATTTATAAAAATGAAAATTACATTTTACGGACACGCATCTTTAGGCATTGAAGTTGGAGGAAAACACATTCTTGTCGATCCATTTATTACGGGAAATCCAAAAGCTGCAGCAGTAGATATAAACACCATAAAAGCAGATTATATTTTGCTTACACACGCACATGGCGATCACGTTCTTGACGTTGAGGCTATCGCAAAACGAACCAACGCAACGATTGTTTCTAATGCAGAAATCACAAGTTATTACGCTCAAAGAGAGCTAAATGCACACCCAATGAATCACGGCGGAAGCTGGAATTTCGATTTTGGGAAAGTAAGATATGTAAATGCAATTCATTCAAGTTCTTTCCCTGACGGAACTTACGGTGGAAATCCGGGTGGTTTTGTAATCGAAAGCGAACATAAAAATATCTATATCGCCGGCGATACAGCACTTACATTTGATATGAAACTGATTCCGCTACGTACAAAATTAGATTTGGCAATTCTCCCAATCGGAAACAACTTTACAATGGATGTTGAAGATGCTATTATTGCTTCAGATTTCGTTGAATGCGATAAAATTTTAGGATATCATTTTGACACTTTCGGTTACATCGAAATCAATCATGAAGATGCTATTCGTAAATTTTTCGATAAAGGAAAAGATTTAATGCTTCTTGAAATCGGAGAATCAATCGAATTGTAATTCATTCATCCTCAACAAAGTCGAATTATCAGACTAAGGGGAGTCGGAATTCTCATCCTGAGCTGAGTCGAAGGATTTGGAATTTGGATTTTAAAAAATTGGAATTTTGATTTTTAGGAGCTATCTCCCGCTATACGCTATATCTTTTGTGCCGAACCCCGGCACAAAAGGATATCGCTTCTATCAGGGCTAGGGCTTTAGTTTTCATAATAAAAATTATTTTGGCACAATATATGTCATTTCGATAGAAGAGAAATTTGATCTTTGTGTTATTTGAGTAAATCAAGTTGTTAGATTAAACGAAATAAGCTTTTAGACTGAGTAAAAATGAACTTTGAACTGATCGAAATCTATTTGTCAGACTAAGCGGAATCGTAGTCCCTCAAAGCAATTCAAAACTTAATCATTTATAATCTATAAAATCTGTGGCAAACAAAAAATTAGAGAAAATTAATGTAATGAGTGGTAAAAAAATCAATATGACTTTTAAGAAATTAGCCCTATTCCTTTTAATAACAGTTTCTTATAATACGTTTGCACAAAAAGACGGTTATTGGGATAAGGAACGTGCAACAACAAAAGAAATTATTGTTTCAGCACGTGACAGAATTACCATTAAAACGGAAGATTTACCCGTAGGAACTACTGAAATAGTATACAGAATTACACTTTTAGATGAAAACCAGCAAATGACAAGCAGTTTGGTTTCAATGTTAAAGGCCATTCCGGATCCTTACGGAATTGGACAAGGTTCTGCCGGCGCTGTTTTTTTAATGTCAAAAATTTCAGGAGATGATTCTTGTACTTATGCATTATTTACTTCAAATGACGATGCAAAAAAATATGTTGACGACGGAAAAACTGATAAAGCGTGTTATGCTCAGGTTGATCCGGTAAACAAAGATGCTAAGAGATTGTCTATCGATAAATCATCTTGCATCAAACAAAATAGTACTACAATTTGGTTTGGATTTACGAGTAAAAACTGGGTTTTAAATCAAAAAGTAGTTTTAGAAGTTGTGCCTTGGGTCGATACAAAATTAAATCGTGGTTGGAATCAGGACAATAAAAACGAAATCATAAGTCTTTGTAAAACATCAACAATGGCACAAAAAATGGCCAATTCTGATGATTTTTGCGTTTGTATTCTGGAAAAAATAATGAAACAATATCGTTATACGGAATTTCAGAAATTATTAGCAATCGAAAAAACCAAAGTATATAAAGACTTCGGAAACGCCTGCTATCAGGATGTTGATATTTCTAAAAATGTTTACAATGATTTGAGAACTCAGGCTTCGACTTTAATAAAATTGCAAAAATACAACGAAGCAATTCAAAAGTTAAATACAATTATTAACGATGGAAAATCAACAGCATTAGATTACAGTTCAATTGGTTACAGTTATATTTTGACAAAACAATATGCTAAAGCAATAAAATCTCTTAAAGAAGGCGAAAAATTAGACGATACCGAATTATTGGTAAAACTTAATTTAGCGCACGTTTATTTAGTAAGCGACGATTATAGCGAAGCCAAAGCAATCTACAAAAAATACCAAACTCAAAACGTCACAGATAGTTTGAGCTGGAAAGAAAAAACAAAACAGGATTTTATAGTTTTCGAAAAAGCAGGTTTGCCATCAAAAGACTTTGAACGCGTTTTAAAACTTTATAATTAAAATATTTTTACCATATAAGTGATATAAGTTCAGTTAAAATATGCTCATGCTAAAATTATAATTACTTATATAACTTAAATGGTTTAACAAAAAAGATGAAAGCGACTTACCACAAATACATGTTGGATTTTAAACGTCCTTCCGGAACTTCGAGAGGCGTTATGACCGAAAAAGAAACCTGGTTTATTGTTCTTGAAGAAAATGGTAATAAAGGAATAGGCGAGTGCGGAATCTTACGAGGTTTAAGTGCTGATGATCGCTACGATTATGAAGAAAAAATAAAATGGACCTGCGAAAATATTCATCTTGGAGAAACCGCCTTATGGAAAGCATTATTAGAATTTCCTTCGATACAATTCGGGATTGAAATGGCCTTTTTATCGCTTAAAAGTGATAATCCTTATTTGTTGTTTCCTTCGGATTTTACCAATAATTCAAAATCAATTGTTATCAACGGTTTAGTTTGGATGGGCGAAGCTTCTTACATGAAACAACAAATTGAAGAGAAATTAGCGGATGGTTTTAATTGCATAAAACTCAAAATTGGTGCTATTGATTTTGAAAAAGAATTAGAATTATTGCGCTTTATCAGAACTCATTTTTCAGCAGAACAAATCGAAATCAGAGTAGATGCCAACGGAGCTTTCGCTTTAAATGAAGCTTTAAATAAACTAAAGCAATTGAATCAATTTCAGCTTCATAGTATTGAACAGCCTATCAAAAAAGGCAATATTGAAGCAATGGCAAATTTGTGTAAAACAACTCCATTTCCTATTGCATTAGATGAAGAACTAATTGGAATTTTTACATTAAAAGAAAAAGAAAAATTACTACAAGAAATCAAACCTCAATACATAATCCTTAAACCTAGTTTTGTTGGTGGATTCAGAGGAACAAAAGAATGGATTGATCTTGCTGATAAATACAATATTGGCTGGTGGATAACATCAGCTTTAGAAAGTAATATTGGACTGAATGCTATTGCACAATGGACATTCATGCAAAACTCAAAAATGCCGCAAGGTTTAGGAACCGGCGCTCTTTATACCAATAATTTTGATTGTCCGCTTGAAGTTTCAAAAGGTCAATTATGGTACAATACTGCTAAAAACTGGGATTCTTTTTTTTAGAAGGTATAAAGTAAGGAAAGGAGCAAAGGTTCAAAGGGTCAAAGGTTCAAAGGAGCAAAGGTTCAGAGGCTCAAAGGTTCAGAGTTATCTAGTTAAAGACCTTTGGCCCTTTGTAACTCTGTACCTTTTGAACCCTTTTTTAAACCTATTTTCACTCTTTCCCTCCAAGCAACCCTTTTTGTAAATCTTTTAATTCCTGCCATCTTCCCTGATAGGCTAATAAAGCTTGTTTTGCCCAGGTACTTGGATTATGGATTGCATAATTTTCACCACCGGAATCTAAAATTGATTGTAATCTTTCAGTCGATGTTTCTGATAGATCACGCCAGGTTTTAATTCCCGCAACATTAAATAAAACTTCAATTTTAGGTCCAATTCCTTCCACAATTTTCAAATCATCCTCTTTTATTTTTTTTCCATAAGCGATACTTGCCAATGAAGCATCAAATAGAAATGCAGGAGGATTAGTTGCAAATGATTGTGATTCGGAAAAACTTGACTTAGCGGCTAAATCAGCTTCTAATGAAGAAATTTTTAAGTTCAAATTTCTTGTATTTGCTTTGCAAGCGTCTAAATCATCTTGTAATGACAATGCAAGTGAATCATCTCCTTTTGAATTCATTTTTCCAATTAAGTAACCTAAAATTCCACAGATTAATCCCACTAGCGCAGGTATTAAGATACAAGGTATATTCATAATAGTATATTTTGATTAGTTATTTGATTGTAATTACAGTTCGTCTGTTGTTTGCTTTTCCTTCAGCAGTATCATTTTCACCAATTGGTTCGTCCGGACCTTTTGATTCAGTTGTAATGCGGCTTTCTTCAATTCCATTTTTCGCCAAATAGTTTTTAGAAAATTCTGCACGCTTTTGCCCCAGCACAATATTAGCATCGCGATTTCCAACATTATCACTATGTCCTACAATAAGAACAACGGCATCTTTAACATGTTCTGTATATTTTACCAGATCTGCTACTTTTTGTTTTTCAAGATTTGTTAATTTATCGCTGGATTTATTGGTATTGAAATGCAGAATTAACGGATCTCCATTAATTTTTTCTTTTAAAATAGTCCATTCATCTGTTGTTGCGGGAGTAGTTTCAGGAGTTCCAAATTTGTATTCAGCCGGACCCAAAAGTGTATCTGAAATCGTTTTCCACTTATCGATTATTTCACCTTTTGTATCAAATTGAGCAGCTGATAAACCTTTAGAAACAAAAAACTTTTTGATATCATTTGCCCTTGCCAGACCCAGATTTTCAAAAGTGGTTGAGTTGGTTTCGTCGGATGTAGCATATCCGGTTATTGTTATTATTTGGTTTGGATTTGCAATCAAAAATGTTTTAAGATTTTCAAGTCCAATGGATACAGAATCACCAACAGGCAGGATTACTGCAAAGCTGTTTTTAAGGAACTTGATATTATCGTTAGTTCGATAATCAATTCCTGAACCATTTAGAATAAAGGGGACAAAATTATTGTCCTGAGCCACAACTACGGATACTTTTTGAGTATCAGCCGCCGGTGTCTTAATAGTACAATTGCAACAAAATTCTACATACAAAAAAGTACCTAAAATAATTGTTATTGCAATGCCTAATAGATAAAGTGCTTTTTTAGACATAGATAATGAAGTTAAGATTTGATCAAATTTAACAAAAAAATAAATACAAAATGAATTGATAATCAATTATTTAGAAGTTATGTATTTAGTTTTTAGATAATTACATAAAACAATATATAAACTCTACGATTGATTAATCTTGATTTTTAGACTGAATTAAATTGAGTAACTTGCATAAAAAATTAATTTAAGACATACAAAAATGGTCGAAATAGAAAGAAAGTTTCTTGTAAAATCCAATGATTTTAAAGAACAGGCTTTTACTCAAAATAATATTGCTCAGGGCTATTTAAGTTCAATACCCGAAACAACTGTCAGAGTTAGAATTAAAGGAAATAAAGGCTTTATTACTATTAAAGGAATTAGTCATCACGGAGGAATGTCCCGTTTTGAATGGGAAAATGAAATACCGGTTGATGAAGCTAAGGAATTACTTAAATTATGTGAAAAAGGCAAAATAGAGAAAACTCGTTTTGAAATAAAATCCGGAGATCATATTTTTGAAGTAGATGAATTTTATGGAGAAAATGAAGGTTTGGTAATGGCGGAAATCGAATTAAAATCAGAAACTGATTCCTTTGAAAAACCGGACTGGCTTGGCGAAGAAGTAACCGATGACGAAAGATATTATAATGCTTATTTGAGCAAAAATCCTTTTAAAAATTGGGGAAAACATTAGAATTATGACAGAACAATATGATTTAATCATCGTCGGAGGAGGTCCAATTGGGCTTGCTTGTGCGATAGAAGCTCAAAAGAAAAATTTACGTTATTTGATTATCGAAAAAGGCGCAATTGTAAACAGTATTTTCAATTATCCTTTATATATGACTTTTTTTTCAACGGCCGAAAGGCTTGAAATAGGGGATATTCCGTTTAGTTGTCTGGCACCAAAACCCGGTCGTCAGGAAGCTTTAGAATATTATCGAAATATTCATCGTTATTTTAAATTTTCAATCAATTTATTTGAAAAAGTAACTGAGGTTAAGAAATTAGAAAATACTTTTTTTAAAATTACAACAGACAAATCGTTATATGAATCTAAAAATGTTGTGATTGCAACGGGTTTTTATGATATTCCCATTGAAATGAACGTTGTAGGGGAGGATTTATCTAAAGTGCGACATTACTATAAAGAAGCACATGAATATGCTTTTAGAAATGTTTTAGTTGTTGGAGCCAATAATTCATCTGTAGATGCAGCTCTGGAATGCTGGAGAAAAGGAGCTAATGTAACAATGGTTATTCGTAAAAACGAAATCAATAGCAGGGTAAAATATTGGGCAAAACCAGATATTGAAAACCGAATTGAAGAGGGAAGTATAAAAGCTTATTTTCAATCTAATATAACTGAAATTAGAGAAAATGAAGTTGAAATCGATACGCCAAGCGGAAAAGTCATTATAGAAAATGACTTTGTGTTAGCCTTAACCGGATACAAACCAGATTTGGGTTTTCTTGAAAATATGGGAATTCAATTGTCTGAGGATGAATTAAAAACACCAACTTATAATCCGGAAACTATGGAAACAAATGTTGATGGTTTATTTCTTGCAGGGGTTATTTGCGGCGGAATGCACACACATAAATGGTTTATTGAGAATTCCCGTGTTCACGCTAATATGATCGTGGATTATATTACTTCAAAGTAAACTTTATCACACATTTTTGTTGTCACATTGAGCGAAGTCGAGAACACTTTACGTGCATTTCGACTTCGCTCAATGTGACACACTTTTTATAAATTTTTTTTAGCATCAAAATATTATGAACTACAAGATAGCATTGAACAGCCTACTTTAGATCTCGCCCAATCAGGTCGTTTTACAAACCATCTTTGATATTCCGGTTGTTCGTCATATGGCTTTTGCAATACTAAGTACAATTCATCAATCAATGAATAATCACCTTGATCAGCGGCGTCAATTGCTAATTGAGACATATAATTTCTCAACACATATTTGGGATTTATCTGATTCATTTTTTCTGAGCGAACTTCATCTGATAATTCTTCTGCATTTAATCTTTCGATATAAACAGTAAACCATTTTTTCCAGGATTCAAGAATTTCTCCTTTGATTTCTTCGGGAATATAGAAAGAATCTTTTACCCTTTCAATTGCATTTTCAACTGAATCTTTTTTCTGAATCTGACTCAAATTTCTAAAAAATATTGTCATATCAGTTTCAGATAATTGCAAAACTGTTTCTAAAGCTGTAATTAGTTTATCATCAGTTTCAGTTGAAGTAAAGACTCCTAATTTACTTAAAAACATTGTTTTATAATCAGATTCGAATTCAGTAATAAATGATTCTAATATTTTTTCCAATGGTTCAGCTTCATTGATTAACGGGTACAAAGCATTTGCTAATTGGTACAAATTCCATTGTGCAATTTGAGGCTGATTACCAAAACGATATCTTCTGTTTTGACTGTCTGTAGTGTTTGGAGTCCAATTTGGATCGTAATTTTCAAGCCATCCGTAAGGACCGTAATCAATCGTGATCCCGTGAATCGACATATTATCAGTATTCATAACGCCGTGTACAAAACCAACACGTTGCCAATGCAAAATCATTTCGCGTGTTTTATTCGCTACAGATTTAAAAAACTGTAAATATTGTTCTTTTGGCTCACCATTAATTTCAGGAAAATAATGTTTGATAGTATGTTCAACAAAATCCTTTAAGTTTTTAAGTTCATTTCGCGCTGTCAGCATTTCAAAACTTCCAAAACGAATGAAAGAAGGAGCAACACGACAAACAATAGCACCTTTTTCGTAAGCGGGATTTCCGTTATATAAAATATCTCGCAATACTTCATCACCGGATAACATCAACGAAAGTGATCGGGTAGTAGGAACACCCAAATGATACATTGCTTCAGCGCATAAATATTCCCTAACAGAAGAACGCAAAACCGCCAAACCATCAGCAGTTCTGGAATATGGTGTTTTTCCTGCACCTTTTAACTGGAGCGTAAAAAAATTATTATTGTGTTCTATTTCCGTTAAATTAATTGCACGTCCATCTCCTAATTGTCCTGCCCAATTTCCAAATTGATGCCCCGCATAACACATAGCATATGGTCTCGTTTCCGGAAGAATTTCTTTTCCGGAAAAAGTATTCAGAAAAGATTCTGACTGAATTTCATCAGATGAAACCCCAATTAATTCAGCTACTTCTTTTGAAGCATGAATTAAACTGGGATTTGATGGTTTGACAGGATTTACATATGAGAATACAGTGTTTTTAACCTGACGAATTTCATTAGTTTCTTCAGGATCTGCAGGTAATTCAGCAGTAAATCGATTGTTTATTTTTAAATTTTTCATTGGAGTTTTTTTTTGCCACAGATTAAAATGATTTAAAAGTATTATTAAACTGTAACAGGGTTACACATAATTCAAGAAAAATCATTTTAATCTGTGTAATCTGTGGCATTTTTTAAATTATTTTATCGGCGTATATTTTTTTTAATAGCTGCACCTTTGGATCAATTACGATTTGGCAATAATGTGAATCCTGATTGTTATTGTAATAGTTTTGATGATCTTCTTCGGCATTGTAAAAGACTTCGAAAGATTTTAATTCAGTAACAATTGAATCTTCATATAATGATGCCACTTCTTCAAAAACCTGCTGCGCAATCTCCTTTTGTTCATCATCATGATATAAAACAATCGAACGATATTGCGTTCCTTTGTCTGCTCCCTGACGATTTAAAGTTGTTGGATCATGACTTGTCATAAAGATATAAACTAAATCATGATATGAAATTATATCAGGATTAAAAGTAACTTGTATGACTTCGGCGTGACCGGTTCTGCCTGTGCGAACTTCTCGATATGGCGGATTTTTAATAAAACCTCCCGAAAAGCCTGATTTTAAGGATTCAATCCCTTTTAAACGTTGAATTACTGCTTCAATACACCAAAAACATCCACCACCAAAAGTAGCGACTGATAAATTTTCCATAAAAGTATTGTTTAAGTTTACTTGCCCTATTAATCCGATAGAATATTATGATAAATTATTAGCAAAACAACAATTTAATTAAAGATACTAAACGGATATTGAATGTTTGAATTTTGCAATTGATAAATTCGCAATTCTATAAAAAAGCAATATATTTGCAATCAAACTCAGGCACACTAATGAATAGCAAAAATAGTACCACCACTTTAGAAACTTATTTTCAGGAATTTAGACAACATATTGTTGGAATTGATCAGGAATTTTCTTCTCCATATGGCAAAAAAAAGATCATATATACGGATTGGACTGCCAGCGGAAGGTTATATAGACCAATTGAGGAGAAACTTCTAAATAATTTCGGACCTTTTGTAGCCAATACTCACACAGAAACTACTGTGTCAGGTACTGCCATGACAAAAGCGTATCATCATGCCAGAAATATTATCAAGCGCCATGCAAATGCAAATAATGATGATGTTTTAATTACTGATGGAACCGGAATGACTGGTGTTGTCAATAAATTTCAACGTATTTTAGGATTAAAGATTCCTGAGAATTTAAAAGATTTTATTACTGTCCCTACAGAAAAAAAGCCAATTGTATTTATTTCGCACATGGAACATCATTCCAATCAAACGTCTTGGTTAGAAACTATTGCTGATGTTGAGATCATTCCGTCTTGCGAAAAAGGACTTTTTTGTTTGGATAATTTGGCTTTATTATTAGAAAAATATGCTGACAGAACGATAAAAATCGCTTCTATTACTTCATGTTCAAATGTTACGGGTTTAAAAACTCCTTTTCATGAAGCGGCAAAATTGATGCATCAAAATAACGGAGTCTGTTTTGTAGATTTCGCTTGTTCAGGACCTTATGTAGAAATTGATATGCATCCTGAAGATCCGGAGTCGTATCTTGATGCTATTTTCTTTTCACCTCATAAATTTTTAGGTGGTCCGGGAACTTCGGGTGTTTTAATATTTAATAAAAAATTATACAATAATATGATTCCTGATTGTCCCGGCGGCGGAACCGTAAGCTGGACAAATCCTTGGGGTGAACATAAATATATTGATAATATTGAGGATCGCGAAGATGGAGGAACTCCTGGTTTCCTACAGGTTATTAAAACGGCGCTGGCAATTGAGTTGAAGGAAGAAATGGGAATTGAAAACATTTTACAGCGTGAACACGAAATTGTTGATTTTGTTTTTAAAGAATTAGATGCTGTTTCTAATATCAAGATTTTAGCTGGACAACATCAAAATCGTTTGGGTGTAGTTTCATTTTTTATAGAAAATCTTCATTTTAATCTAGGAGTAAAATTGCTGAATGATAAATTTGGGATTCAAACCAGAGGAGGATGCAGTTGTGCAGGAACTTACGGGCATTTTTTATTACATGTAGATCAGGAAACTTCGAATAAATTGATTGATGAAATTACAATTGGTGATTTAATCAAAAAACCAGGATGGATCAGAATGTCGATTCACCCAACAACTACAGATCAGGAAATTGCTTTTGTTTGTGCAAGTATAAAGGATTTAGCTGAGAACCATGAAAGATGGGCTTTAGATTATTCTTATAATAAAAACACAAACGAATTTGTTCATAAAAATGCGACTTCATTTGAGGATGAATTGGTTGCGGGGTGGTTTAAAAGTTAGATTGGCTTTTTTTACCGCAAAGTTTGCAAAGTTTTTACGTAAAGAGCTCAACGTTTTTTTATAGATTGTAAATAATTTATTTTTTAAGATTATAAAGCTTTGTGTTGAAATTATAATAAAGTAAACCGGACAGATTTTTAAAACCTGTCCGGTTTGTTGTTTATAAATATTTTTTATAACTTTTGAAAAAGTTAGCAATATATCAAATGAAAATTTTTAAAGAGTTCAAAGAATTTAATGAATATGTAGGATTAAAAATGCCGGTTGATAATGATATAGATATTGGTTACTATGATGCTGCAAATATGCGAACAAAATCTGAAGCTGTTACGGCTGATTTTTATCGTATTTCTATCAAATTTAATTATGTAGATAAATCTCAGGCACTTCCAAAACCTATAGATGCTATTTTTTTCAGCAGTCCAACAATGTCAAACGGATGGAATGTTGAGCCAAACTATACAGGAATGTATTTGCAATTATCTAAAAAAATAATAGAAGAAAACAGATTTTTATTTAAAACTTATCTGGATTATGGTCAGCACGAAGCTTTATTTTTGACAAAAAATGAAGTGGATGAAATAACTACGCTTTTTGGCTTAATGCATAAATATTATATAAGTGAAAGTCGAAACTTCAATGTATTACTTTCGTATGTAAACGTGCTAATATCAGTAGTTGAAACTTTTTACAGCAGACAATTTTCTACAAACCCAAAACAATATAATCGAATTGTTACTGATTTTCAGCAAAGCTTAAAGGATTACTATAATCAGCCTGTAAAACAATTACCTAATGTTCAGTATTTTGCAGATCAATTAGGATTAACTCCTAATTATTTAGGTGATATCATCAAACATTTCACGAACAAATCTGCGCTTGAAAATATCCATGAATTTGTAATTAAAAAAGCAAAGGAATTATTAGAGAAAAATACTTCAATGAATAATACCGAAGTCGCTTATCACTTAGGGTTTGAATATCCCAATTATTTTTCTAAATTTTTTAGAAAACAAGTAAATCTTACTCCTAAAGAGTATCGGGAAAAAATTAAAAATTTATAAATCAATTACAACCAAAACGTCTTTTAAGGCGTTTTTTTATTATCAGTAATTTGTATCTTTTTTTCCGGTGATTTGTTCCACCTTAAGATTCTATCTCTTTTTACATTTGCCAAGTAAAATTAATCAAACGATGGAAAAAAAGAAAAAAGTATTACTGATAAACGCTCATTTAACTTATCCAAACTGGTCAGAAGGAAATTTGAACAATTCATTTATCGAAGTTGCAAAGCATTTTTTTACAGCTAACAATTATGAAATTTTAGAAACTGTAATTGAGAAAGAATATAATCCCGATGAAGAAGTTAGAAAACACTTAGAAGCTGATATTGTGATTTTACAAACTCCAATCAACTGGTTTGGAGCTCCGTGGATTTATAAAAAATATATAGATGAAGTTTTCAACAGCGGATTACATAGTCAAAAATTTCTTTCGGGAGATGGAAGAACAAGGGAAGATAGTTCAAAACAATACGGAACTGGCGGAAAAATGCAAGGGAAACAATTTATGATTTGCGCAACATGGAATGCTCCTGAACAAGCTTTTGGAAATATAGATCAAACTTTACTGCAGGGTAAAACTACATCAGATTTATTTTTAAATATTTCAAGCAATTATCGCTTTTGTGGTGTTGACATTTTACCGGATTATAATTGTTTTGATATTTATAAAAGTGAAACAATAAAGAAAGATCTTGAAAATTATCCGGCACATTTATCCAAAATATTTTCCTGAATATTTTACCGCAAGGTTCGCTAAGATTTTTTATTAGTATGTTAAAAAACACAAAGTTCCCAAAGCTGGTTAAATACAAAGCTTTGTGAACTTTGTGTTTATGTTCATACTGTTGGTGAAAAATTTGTGCACTCTGCGGTAAAAATCAATTTGGTTTTGAACGTTTTTATTTCTTATAAATTTAAAATTTCTTGTTTAGCCCCGATAGAGCTGATATCCTTTGAGAGGAACGAACAAAGATAAAGGCGAAAGCGGGACAAAAGGTCTTTTAAACTTTATATGGTTCTGCTCCAAAAAAAAATCTACATAATCAAGCGAACTCCGCCAAGATCCGAAACTCTGTACGAGAATTTATTTCCGGGAGAACCAATAAACATGAAATTTTTGGGGATTTTCCATTTTTTAGATAGTTCATCAATAATTTCGGGACCAAAAACACCTTGAATTTCAAGATATTCCAGATCAATTTCATCATATGCGCGATCTAAAACTTCGAGATCTTTTATGAGCGCGTCATTATTTGATGTGTCATTTTTGACATGAACGATTTTCAGTTTATTAGTAGTTTCATTGCCCTGGACATATTGTAAAACTTTGTTGAGAATAGCAATGTCATCACCTTTAGTAAAAAACACGAATTCCTGCGAATTGATTTCGACACTCATTTTCTGTAAATACCTATTACTTAAAATTACCATTTTACGTAACGGCTGATAGAAATATTCTAAAGCTTCGATTAAAAGCCGAATTAAAAAGACACGATTAAGCATGATCCCGATAAAAATTAAGGAAGGAACCATATATTTTAAAAAGGTATAAAACGAATTAATGTTAAATTTTATGTTACCAATGAAAGCGGCGATAATAAATGAAACTGCCAGAACAACTGCGATTCCTTTTGCACGCTCGGGTCTTGGTAATTTTCGGCGTTTGAATTTGAGTAATAAATTCCCGATGCCGAATAATGCCATTACTGCTAAAAACGAAAAGGTGTAAACTCCTGCCAAAGATTCTAAATGTCCGTGTGTGGCAAATAACACAGAAATACACAAAACCAAAAAACTAATTACAATTCTATAATGAGAACCCCTTGCATTTTGTTTTAGAAAATAATTTGGTAGAATTCTATCTAATGTCATTCGGTTTAATAATCCGGAAACTCCCACAAATGAGGTCAATACGGCACCACATAAGACTAAAACGGCATCAATAGAAATCAACCACGCCAGCCAGGATCCGCCAGTTGTTTGTCCTAAATGGGCGAGAAGAGATTCTTTATTAGCGCCAACTTCGGTCAGTGGAATTACACTTATTAATAAAATAGCGATTACAGGATTGAAGAAACTAACAATCGCCCACATGTTTCTTAAGGTTTTTGGAAAAACGCCATGTTCTTGTTCTTCAACAAAATTAGCTGAACTCTCAAAACCTGATATTCCGAGCATTGCTGCCGAAAAACCTAAAAAAAGAGCCGTTTTAATGTTTCCGTATGCAATAGGTGTTTCCCAATTGATATGAAAAGTTTCTAAACCATTATTTAAAACAAACCAAAGTGAGGCTAAAACCAATAAACTTAAAGTAGCTAAATGTGTGATGAAAATAATTACCGCTACAAATGCAGATTCGCCAATTCCTAAAATTGCAAGTCCCGTAAATAGCACTAAAACAATGACGGTTGCAATTGTTATATTTAAACTTTCAAATATTCCGTGTAGATAATGCATACCTTCTGAAGCCGAAATTACTGCCGTTGCCATGTAAGACAAAACAATTAAGGTGGCGGCTAATGAGGCTAATCGTTTTGTTGATGTATTTAATAAAACATTGTATGCGCCTCCGTTTAAAGGTATTGCACCAACAACTTCTCCGTAAATTTTTCTGAATAAATACAAAACTACGGCAACAATCAACAATGAAATCCAGGCGTATTGTCCGGCATATAATATTGTTAATGCCGAAACATATAAACAAGAGGAACTAATATCGTTGCCGCAAATTGCTGTTGCCTGTAATTGATTTAATTTTTTGTGTACAAGTTCTTTCATAGTTATTCAGGATTAAAACACGATTAACTCAACAAAATGTAGCAACAAGCAAATTCTTAAAAGAAGGCAGGTATAATATAAGGACTAAAAAGTATTTTAGTTAATGTGTATTAAATTCTAAATTAGGGAAATTATTTGGATTGCTGAAACTTTTTGAGCGACAATAAGGCTTGTTCCTGAATTTTGTTTTGAAAAAATCCTGTCCATCCTAATAAATATCCCGTAGGTCCAAAGGCTTGTTTCGACCATTTCCAAACATCAAAACTATCTGTATGTTTGATAATTAGTCCGTCCTGAAAAGCAAATTCAGCTGATATTCTATTGATTACGTTTCTATTGGTTTTGGTAAATTTATAGGTAGCAACCCATCTTGCAGAACCTGTAGAATCATCTGCTTTTATATCTGAAAATTCAATTTTAAGATTGCCTTTGCTTCTAAAGATAAGCATTTCCCACATTTTAGAAACCTGATCTTCTTTTAGTAAGCCAAATGCAGGATCAACAAAATGAACTTTAGGATGATAACATTCGCTCATTGTTTTAGCATCAGCATTTGAAAAAGCAGTGTAGAATTTTGTAATTAGAGCTTCGTTAGCATTCATAGGATATTGTAATTAGACTATAAATATAGGATTTATTAAAACAAATATTTTATTTATAAAGCACTAATTGCTGCTGCAGTATCAAATGATTTTTTAGATTTATCGAAGGCTGTCGAAAAATAGGTCATTTTATTTGAGGCAGTAAAATATCCTGTTTGATCACCAAAAGCATTAGAATTTCCTGTAACAATAAATCTAATGCCTTTGATATCATTTTTTTTAAGTTTAACCATTTCAGCAGGAGTAAAGTAATAGTAAGATGATGTTTTACCATCGACAGTTTCATTACTGTTTTTGTCAACGCACGGAATCACATCTCCATTTGCTAAATCAACATAAAGTCCTCCTGAAATTTTTGTTTTATCACTGGTTGTACCAATGCTTAATTTTAAAACTCCTCCTTTATCTGTTTTGGCAATCTGAACATTTGCTTCACCTGTATAAACATACTTTTCGCAAATAAAAGTATACGTTTGTGTTGCAGGAAAAGGCTTAGAACCTTTTATACTCATTGTTTCCTGAGCATTTGCAAAAGTAGAAATTAACAGTAGGATAAAAAGAGATAATTTTAAATTCATAGTTTATTTTATTGTTCTGTTAGTTTTGAATCAAATTTTTCATCCCAATCCATTGATTTAATGGCAGAAATCAAATTATCTTCATTCACAAAAACGCGTAATTCTTTATTGGCAACTTTTTTTGTGTATAAGGCGTGATAACGGTAAACCACTTCTTGTTTTGTTTTATAAACGCCATCTAATTTTAAATCTATAAAATTACCGTAGTATTGTCTAAATCGCTGACATGTTTTTGTCAATCGTTCTTCGGTCGTGTTTTCTCTGACTGAGGACGTAACTTCGGTTTCGTTAAAAGGTTTAAACTTTGATGTGTTACAAGTTTCTAAAACTCGTTTTCCTAGTTCGTAGGCTTTTTGCTGCTGATTAGAATTAATTTCTGCACCAGAAATTTTCTTAATTTTCAAATCTTCAGTGTCTCTACTAATGTTTTTGGATTTACATCCAATTAACAACAACAAACATATAATCAATCCTGCTTTCTTCATAATCATTTAAGTAATTTTTAATAATAAGTTCGGGTCAGGGCAGTTTTCTATATAGAAATTCAAATCATTTGTATTGCAAACTCCTGGATAATCGCCAAAATATTCTTCAATATTTTTTATAATTTGAAAATGCACATGAGGTGCATAATCCCCGTTAACATCTGCATTACCTAAGGTTCCAATTTTTTCCCCTTTATTAAAAACTGTCCCGACACTAAGGTTTTCTATACTTTCTAACGATAAATGTCCGTATAAAGTATAAAATTTTTCATTTTCAACAATGTGTTCTAAAATTATTGTAGGTCCGTAATCTCCCAAACCAATGTTATTTTTAAAACTATGAACCTTTCCATTCAATGGCGCCAAAACTGCTGTGTCAACTTTTGTCCATAAGTCCAAACCAATATGAATGTTGCGTTCCGGAATAGCATCATTTTTAAAAATAGTACTTCGCTGATACAAAGTCCGTCCTTCAATATAGCCGCCAAAAGCAACTTCTGCATTGTTTTTCTCTAAATAATTTGAAATAAAATCCTCAAATTCTTTTGGGTTTTCAGGTTTACATTCCATGAATTCCTGATTGGTTACAGATAAATCAAGCGGAATATATTTTGAAAAATCAATACTGGAATCAATAATTTTAGTAGATGGCAAGGCTTTTAAAATGGAGACAAGAGGTTTCATAAAGTTTTAAATTTAGGCGACTTTTTCAATAATTATTAATTCATTATGAACTTCTACGCGGGGCAGCATTTTTGAAGTAAATAATTCAGCGTTTATTTCAGATATGTATTTTCTGTTTCGAACATTATGTGCTTCATCTAAAATCATGGTGTTGAATAAAACAAATCCATTATTTTTTAAAAGAAAACAAATGCGTTCACTAAAAAAACTTTCGAACAAAAAATTGGGCATTTTTATATCTTCAAAAATATCAATAATAATGAGATCATACTTGTTTTTTGTTTTTAAAACAAATTCAAATGCATCATCAATAATAATTTCAAGTTGTTTTATTTTATCCAGGTCAAAATATTGATTCGCAATCTGAATTATATCTGAATCAATTTCGACACCGGTAATTTTACCTTTATACTTAATCTCGTCTACCAAAGTTTTAATAACGCTTCCGCCGGCAACTCCTAATAATAAAATGTGATCCATTTTAAGAATAGTTGGATAACCAATAGTTCTTAAACCGTATCTTAATATGCGTTGTAAACTTCCGTATGAATAATTTGTGTTTTCAGAATCCAGAACCAATTCTCCGTTTGCCCATGTAACCTCAATGATTTTGCTTCTTTCTGATTTTTTCTTGAATATTTTTATAGGAATTATATAACTAAATAATTTTTGAATCATTTTAAATGCTTTTACTCAAAAATACCATTTAAATCTTTTATTTTGCATGAAAAAATAAATTTTAATGAAGAAACGATTGTATAAATTCATCTTTTTTAAGCTAATGGGCTGGAAAATAATAGGAATTGAAAATGCGGAAGTGAAAAAATGTGTGATGATGGTGATGCCACATACAAGTAATCATGATTTTTATTTAGGAATTTTTACTCGTGGCATCTCTGGACTAGAGATGAACTGGGTGGGAAAGAAGGAATTATTTAAATTTCCGATTGGATATTATTTCAGAAGCGTAGGAGGAGAACCGCTTGATCGCTCGGGCGGATTAAATAAAGTAGATTCGATTGCTGCAATTTTTGAAAGAAAAGAAGTTTTTCGTCTGGCTGTTGCTCCGGAAGGAACCCGCAAAGAAGTTAATGAAATTCGAACTGGTTTTTATTATATAGCACTCAAAGCAAATGTACCTATTGTTACGGTGGCTTTTGATTGGGGCAAAAAAGAAGTCAATTTTGGCAAACCATTTTTTCCAACAGGAAATTACGAAGAGGACTTACAGATTTTGAAAAAACATTATGAAAGTGTTGTTGGCAAAATTCCTCATAACGGATTTCAACTTTAATTTTCGATCTTTTTAATGTTACGGGAGAATCGTGTATTTGAAAATTATTTTTAATTTTTTTCAAATATGCGATTTTTCAATTTATGGGTGATAGGCCTTAAAAGTTCCGTTTTTATAAAAAATAACAATTTTCTCAATTTCTCCTTCTTCAGAATTTAAATTTTGATTTTTAATTTCCGGGGCTGTTCTTGTTTCTGCTTTTTCAGTTTTCATATAATTAACCTCAGAAAATAAATCCGGTCCAGCGAAATTTTCATTTACAGAAATAGGAGTGGGAGTTTTTATATTTTCAGAGACTTCATCATTATTTTTAGGAAAACTTCCTTTTCCGTTTATTATCCAATATAAATCTACATCCGGAAAAACTTCTAAAATTTTCATCACAAAATCCAAGCTTGGTTTGTTTCTGCCCGAAAGTAAGTGAGACATACTAGAGCGTTGCACACCAATTCTATCCGCAAAAGCAGAAGCATTTAAAGCATAATAATCAAGTATTATTTCAAGACGTTTTACAAAATCATCGATGTTTACCATTGTAAATTATTGTTTTTAAAACCGTTGTTTACAAATGTAATTAAAAGAAGTTAATAAAGCAATTTTACAGTTGTAAATAGTTATTTAATAAGCATATAACTAGCATAATAACTTTAGGTAATTATATTTAATTTATTGAAATACAATATATAGAGTATTAATATTTAAAGTAATAACAAATGTTAACACATATTGCGTTAGATAACCAATATCAGCCTAAAATTCTGTTTACATTTCTAAATTATTTCATTTTATCTTTGTTTACAATTGTAAAAAGAAAGATGTTTACTTTTGTAAACAAATCAAAACAAATGAATTTAGAAGAATTATTCAACCAATACAAAGAACAAAGCATTGAGGGTCGTTACTTAACTTTAGATCATATTCAACCTTTATTAGATAAACTAAATACTAATAATCAAGTACAAATAATTGGTAAATCAGTTTTAGATGAACCTATATATAGTTACCAAATTGGAACTGGAGAAACTCGTATTTATTTATGGTCTCAAATGCACGGAAATGAAAGCACAACAACAAAAGCATTATTTGACTTTATTAATGTATTAAACAGCGGATCAGAATTTGCTGAGAAAATGCTTAAAACATTTACCTTTTATAGTATTCCAATTTTAAATCCTGATGGCGCGCGACTTTATACACGTGAAAATGCTAATATAGTAGACTTAAACCGTGACTCACAAAACCTAACTCAGCCGGAAAGTAAAGTATTAAGAGAAGCTTTTGAAACATTTAAACCTCATTATTGCTTTAATCTCCATGATCAGCGCACTATTTTTGGTGCCGGAACTACTGGTAAACCTGCAACGGTATCTTTTTTAGCACCTTCATATAATGAAGAAAGAGAGATAAATGAAAACCGATTAAAAGCTATCAATGTCATTGCAGGAGTTAACGATGTTCTACAACAGTATATTCCCGGTCAAGTAGGTCGTTTTGATGATTCCTTTAATATAAACTGTATAGGAGATACTTTTCAATTTATGGGAGTACCAACCATTTTATTCGAAGCAGGGCATTTTGCTAACGATTACAATCGTGAACTAACTAGAAAATTCATATTTTTCTCACTTATTTCAAGTTTTGCAATAATCAGCGAAAACGATTTAGTTGATAATCGAATTAGTGATTATTTGAATATTTCACAAAATAAAGTGGTTTTTTATGATTTTATGTATAAAAATATCAAAATAAATTATGATGGTATCGAAATTATTACGAATTTTGTCGCACAATACAAAGAAGAATTGATTGAAAATAAGATTCATTTTAACGCTTATATTGTTGAAGTGGGCGAGTTGGAAAATTATTTTGGACATTACGAATATGATGGTAAAGAAGCTGTTTATTCCGATGACTATAATGGTTTTCCCAAATTGAATCAAAAAGCAAATTTTTATTTAAATAAAAATGTTAAATTTGTTAACGGATTGATAAAAAGTTAATTTTTATGTGAATTTGTTGTTTTTTATATATATTTTTATACTTTGTTATAGCAATTAGTAATATTAATTAAAGAATTATGAGTAAATTTCGTTTAGATGAAGTAGATCACCAGATTTTAGATATGTTAATAGACAATACGAGAGTTCCGTTTACTGACATTGCAAAAAAGCTATTGATATCTGCTGGTACAGTGCATGTTAGAGTAAAAAAAATGGAAGACGCCGGGATAATAATGGGATCGTCACTAGCCTTAGATTACGATAAATTAGGGTATTCATTTATTGCTTATGTTGGTGTATTCCTTAATAATACGTCTCAAACTAAATTTGTATTAGAGCGAATCAATCAAATTCCGTTCGTAACAGTAGCTTCTGTAACGACAGGAAAATTCAATATTTTTTGCAAAATTAGAGCAAAAGATACTAAACACGCAAAAGAGGTTATCTTCATGATTGATGATATCGAAGGTGTTTACAGAACAGAAACTATGATTTCATTAGAAGAAAGTATAAACGATAAGAAGCGTTTGATGCATACTATATTTAAAAATATGTAATATTTTCTTGAATGCTATATTAAAATATAACCTCAAGTTTATTCTTGGGGTTTTTTTATGACTAATTAACCACCAACTACAATAGATTATGTATACGTTGCCTAAAATAGAACGTTTTAATCAAGATGTTCTCTCAAAATATCACATTTATAATAGTGTATTTATAACTTTGCCTTTTGATTCTATAGATAATACAGGAGCGTTACTTCCTTTATTTACAGAAACTTGCGAAACAGGATTTAAAAAAAATGAAACACCAAAAGAAATTTTTAATTTCTTTTCTGACAGATATTTAAATAACCCATCTGAAGCGGAAAAAATCGATTTAATGTTTCGATTTATTCAGTACACAGAACGTCAGATTGTACTATTTGACGCAATTGAAGACGCTGCTTTTCCGGAAGTTAATAACATGGAAGGTCGCGGATCTTTACGTGATATTAAAGAGAAATCAGATGCTAAGGAAAAAGACGGGGAATTAATCGAATTCCTTGAAAACTTTAATGTAAGAACTGTTTTAACAGCGCATCCAACTCAATTTTATCCAGGACCTGTTTTAGGAATTATAAATGATTTGACTGATGCAATTCGCTCTAATGATTTGTTGAAAATTAAAGAATTATTAGCTCAATTAGGAAAAACTCCTTTCATACAAAATGAAAAACCAAATCCTTACGATGAAGCGGTTTCTTTGATTTGGTATTTAGAGAATGTATTCTATGCTACATCTGGAGAAATAGTTCATTATTTGCAGAAAAATATCTTACATGGAAAAGCCATTCAGAATAAATTAATTAAGCTTGGTTTTTGGCCTGGAGGAGATCGTGATGGAAATCCGTTTGTTACTACCGAAATAACTTTAAAAGTTGCGGAACGTTTGCGTACTTCAATTTTGAAATGCTATTATGTTGAAATGAGAAATTTAAAACGTAAGTTAACCTTCTCAGGTGTAGATACTTTGGTATCTGAACTTGAACATAAACTTTATCGTTCTGTTTTTTATTCTAAAGGAGAAATTTATATCACTTTAGAAGAATTATTATCACAATTAAACCTTATCCGTGATATTATTATTGAAAAACATCAGTCTCTTTATTTAGACGATCTGGAAGCATTTTTGGTAAAGATCAATCTTTTTGGTTTTCATTTTGCCACGTTGGATATTCGTCAAAACAGTAAAATTCATAATGTCGTTTTTAAGGATGTTGTGAATCATTATTTGAATTCAGGTTCTGAAATATTCCCTAAAAATTATTTTGAATTATCTGAAGATGAAAAACTAATTGTCTTATCTAAAGTAAAAGGAGATTTAAATCCTGCCGACTTTGAGGATGAAATTACAAGATTAACTTTAGAGTCTGTTCAGGCTATCAAAACTATCCAGAAAGCTAATGGTGAATTTGGTGCAAATCGTTACATTATCAGTAACAATGAAAGTGCGCTGAATGTCATGGAAACTTTTGCAATGATTCGTTTAAACAATTGGGAAAACCCAAGTGTTGATGTAATTCCGCTTTTTGAATCTGTTGATGATTTACAAAGTGCGCATCATATTATGGAACAGTTGTACACCAATCCTGAATATTCAAAACACTTAAAACAAAGAGGAAATAAGCAAACTATTATGTTGGGTTTCTCTGATGGAACCAAAGATGGTGGATATTTAATGGCGAACTGGAGTATTTATCTGGCAAAAATTGCTCTAACAGAAATTTCCAGAAAATACGGAATTAAAGTTATTTTCTTTGATGGTCGTGGTGGACCTCCCGCACGTGGTGGAGGAAAAACACATAAATTCTATGCTTCGTTAGGACCAAAAATTGAAAATAACGAAATTCAGATTACTGTTCAGGGACAAACTATTAGTTCTAATTTTGGAACTTTAGATTCTTGTCGTTATAATATTGAGAATTTATTGACTGCCGGTGTAACAAATCAGGTATTTAGTAAAGAGAAAAATGAACTAAGCGCTGATGAAACTCAAATTTTGACGCAATTAGCAGATTTGGGTTATGAAAAATATTTAAGTTTCAAAAATCACCCAAAATTCATTCCGTATTTAGAAAAAATGAGTACTTTAAAGTATTACTCTAAAACAAATATAGGAAGCCGTCCGTCTAAAAGAAGCAAATCTGAATCATTAGATTTTGCTGATTTAAGAGCAATTCCGTTCGTGGGATCGTGGAGTCAATTGAAGCAAAACGTACCAGGATTTTTTGGTGTTGGAACTGCGTTGAAACATTTTGAAGAAACGAATCAATGGGACAAAATTCATGATTTATATCACAATTCATTATTCTTTAAAACGCTGCTTGAAAACAGTATGATGTCACTGGCAAAATCATTTTTACCATTAACAGCATATATG
Source organism: Flavobacterium psychroterrae (assembly GCF_018380615.1). Taxonomy (GTDB): domain Bacteria; phylum Bacteroidota; class Bacteroidia; order Flavobacteriales; family Flavobacteriaceae; genus Flavobacterium; species Flavobacterium psychroterrae. The sequence goes on from NZ_JAGYVZ010000004.1 coordinate 110,109, forward strand.
AGAAATGATCCTGAATTTGGTGAATTCTGGCAAATTATCTTCGATGAATTTCAGGAAACAAAACGTTTATTATTGAAAATTGCAGGACATAAAACGTTAATGGAAAATTATCCTGATGGTATAGCATCAATTCAGGTAAGAGAACGTATTGTGTTGCCATTGTTGACAATACAACAATATGCCTTACTGAGAATTAATGAATTGAACAAAGAAAATGAGGTTGATGAAGAGCTGGTAAAAGTGTACGAAAAAATTGTTACAAGATCACTTTTCGGAAATACTAATGCAAGTAGAAACTCGGCATAAATTAGTTTTAAAAGAATTTCAGTATATCATAAAAATTGTAAAAAATCATAAAAATGAATTCAAGTCAATTATTAGAAACAGAATGTTCGGGTCCTTTTGCTAATTATGTTCGTGAAGCCGGAGAGGTAAATTTAATTGAAGAGTTAGAAATTTCTCTTCATGATTTTATTAGGTTTGTACAAAATATTCCATTAGATAAATTTGATTACCGTTACGCAGAAGGAAAATGGACGATTAAAGAAATCATTCAGCATTTGATTGATTGTGAACGTATTTTTGCTTATCGCGCTTTACGTTTTTCAAGAAATGATAAGACTGAGTTACCTGGATTTGAGGAAAATGACTATGTAGACAATACTGATGCCAACAAAAGAGGTATTCAGGATTTATTGACTGAACTTTCTGCAGTAAGACATTCAACTTTATTGTTTTATAAAAGTTTATCTGATGATCAACTTAAAAGAATAGGAACGGCTTCAACACATCAAATTTCTGCCGGTGCTTTAGGTTTTGTGATAATTGGTCACCAAAAACATCATCAAAAAGTTTTTGTAGAGCGCTATTTGTAATTTTGTCTTTTTAATATATAAAAAATCCTGTGAAGTTTATTTTCACAGGATTTTTTTTGTTTTAACGCAATTTTTTTAACCTAAAATTCACGACAAAAATGCGCGTAACTTTTGTAGAGCTTATCAATGCCTTTGCTTCGTTCCTCCGAATAAAATAAAAATTACTTATTCCTCTCTACAATAGCAAGTCCAAACCTAATCTTATCATAAGATAGTTTTTCTTCAAAATGATCGTAATATGGTTTTAATGCTGTAGGGTATTCAAGTTCTATTTGTGCTTTGTGTAAAATTTTAACTTCTTCATCAGTAACAAATTGGCTTATATCAATATCATTTCCATCGACATATAATTTTGCTAAGTGCGAAATTATAGTCGTCTTTCCCAAATTTCTTTGTTCAGCAATTTCTTCGACAGACGCGCCATTTTGAAATAATTCCAAAGTCGTTTTATAGGTGTTGCCTTCTTTTTTAGCTTTCGGCTTAGCGTTTTCTTTTTTTACTTTTTCATAATAAACAATAGCATCAATAAATTCAGAGCCATATTTTTCAAGTTTTGCTTTTCCAACTCCATCAATCGCAAGGAATTCTTCATCGCTCATTGGGCGCAAAGTTTCCATTTGTCTTAAAGCAGCGTCACTAAAGATTACATAAGCAGGAACTTCTTCATCTTTAGAAATCTCATAACGTAATTTTCGCAATATTTCAAAAAGAGAACTTTTTACTGCTTTAGTTTTTGTTTCTTTGATTTCGTTTTTATCAATTACTTTTTTAACAACTGTGTTCAATTTTACTTTTTCGCCTTCAAACAAAACTTTTCTGGCAAAAGGAGTTAGTAATATTTTATTATGCTGGTGAAAAGCAATTTCACAGTAGCCTAAATTTATTAACTGAATTAAGTATTGATTCCAATCATACCATGAGATGTCAGCACCGATTCCGTACGTTTTTAAGCTTTGATAATTTTTTTCATAGATATACGCGTTTTTCGAGCCTCTTAAAAAATCTACAATCACTGCCAAAGGCTCAGATTCCTGTAAACGACTTATCGCAGACAATGCTTTTTGCGCGAGAATCGTACCATCGAAAAATGTTGGAGGATTTTTGCAAATATCGCAGTTTCCGCAATTCTCTTTTACCAGTTCACCAAAGTAGGAGAGCAGAATTTTTCGTCTGCAGCTCAAAGCATCTGCATATTGTTTCATTCTTTCCAGTTTTGCTAACTGAACATCTGAGTTCAAACCTTCTGAAGCAAATTTTTGAAGCTGAATTACATCGGCATAACTTTCAAATAAAACGGTTTCTGCAGGTAATCCGTCACGACCGGCACGACCAATTTCCTGATAATAACCTTCAATATTTTTGGGTAAATTATAATGTATAACCCATCGAACATTTGATTTATCAATTCCCATCCCGAATGCTATCGTAGCACAAACTACCTGACAATCATCATTTATAAATTCGTCCTGAGTTTTAGCACGAAGTTTATTTTCCAGACCTGCATGATAAGCTTTTGCTTTAACACCATTTTTTTGCAATTTTAGCGCTAGTTCTTCCGTTGTTTTTCTGCTTAAGCAGTAAATTATCCCGGATTCATTGGGTTTATTTTCTACAAAATCAATAATTTGCTTGACACGATCCAATGCAGGACGAACTTCGAGGCTTAGATTTTTTCGATCAAAAGAAGCTACAAATGTTTTTGGATTTCTTAATTTTAACTGTTTTGTTATATCAGTTCGTGTTGCTTTATCCGCCGTTGCTGTCAAAGCAAGGACTGGAGTAGAAGGAAATCGGCTTTTTAAATAACCTAAATTAGTATATGCCGGACGAAAGTCATGTCCCCAGGAAGAAATACAATGTGCTTCATCAATTGCAATTAAGCTGACTGTCAATTCATTAAATACAACATCTAAATATGATAAACTTTCCGGAGCGATATAAACGAGCTTGAAATTATTTGATTTTAAATTATCAATATAAAATTGCTGTTCATCACTTGTTTGGCTGCTGTTGATGTAACAAGCATTAATTCCGTTAGTTTTTAAGCTGTCAACCTGATCTTTCATCAAGGCAATTAAAGGAGAAATAACAATAGTAATTCCTGGTAGAACCAATGCTGGTAACTGAAAACAAATTGATTTTCCGCCTCCCGTAGGCATAATCGCCAAAGTATCCTGACCTGAAAGAATCGTATTTATTATAGTTTCCTGATTGGGTCTGAATTTTTCAAATCCAAAATTTTCTTTTAATTTGGCGTGTAGAATTTCTGAAGTCATTATACTGATATTTATAGATAGCTAAATATAATCAAATTTATTAAATATAGTATTTTTCTTATATTTAAATATTTATTTATTTTGTAATTAATAAAAAAAGGAACCCGAATAGAGTTCCTTTAGTTTATTTTGAAAGATTGAGATTAATCTTCATCGTCTTCATCATCTTCATCAGCGATATCATCCGGATCTTTGTCTTCATCATCATCGTCATCTCCACCGTCAACATCTGGTTTGTCGAGATTATCATCTTCATCGTCATCATCAATATCATCATCAAGATCAAGACCTTTTACTGGTTCGATTACATCAACATCTACGTCGATATCATCATCTTCATCGTAATTCTCGATTCTGTCAGCAAGTTTTGTACTAATTTTTACTAAATAAATAGTGTCTTCAGTACGAACTTCAACAGCCTCGATCAATTCGTTTTTAGCATTTCTAAAACGGATTACATCCGAATCATCATAACCATCAGGAAATTTCTCAACCAAAAGGTTCAAAATTTCGTTGGTAAGTTTAGCGTAGTCTACTATAACTCTTTTCATAAATATCCTATAAATCTAATAAGTAAGCAAAAATTAATGGTGCAACAATTGTAGCATCCGACTCGATAATAAATTTAGGGGTTTTAATATCTAATTTACCCCAAGTAATTTTCTCGTTTGGAACTGCTCCGGAATATGATCCGTAACTGGTTGTTGAATCTGAAATCTGACAGAAATAACTCCAAAAAGGAATATCATGCATTTCCATATCCTGATATAGCATTGGTACGACACATATTGGGAAATCTCCTGCAATACCACCACCAATTTGAAAAAATCCAATTCCGTTTGTGCTGTTTTTTGGATACCAATCAGCAAGGAAAACCATATATTCAATTCCTGATTTCATCGTAGAAGCTTTTAAATCTCCTTTGATTACGTATGAAGCGAAGATGTTCCCCATTGTACTATCTTCCCATCCCGGTACAATAATAGGCAAGTTTTTCTCAGCAGCAGCATACATCCAGCTATCTTTCAAATCTATTTCGTAATATTCTTCTAATACACCGGATAATAACATTTTATACATGAATTCATGCGGAAAATAACGTTCTCCTTTGTCATCAGCATCTTTCCAGATTTTATAAATGTGTTTTTGTAAACGACGAAATGCTTCATGCTCAGGAATACAAGTGTCTGTAACACGATTTAGTCCTCTTTCCAGCAAAGCCCATTCATCTTCTGGAGTCAAATCGCGGTAATTAGGCACTCTTTCGTAGTGAGAGTGTGCTACTAAATTCATGATGTCTTCTTCTAGATTGGCTCCGGTACATGAAATAATCTGCACTTTATCTTGTCTGATTATTTCGGCAAAAATTTTACCAATTTCTGCTGTACTCATAGCGCCAGCCATACTTACCATCATTTTTGCACCGTTTGCCAATTGTTGTTCGTATGCTTTTGCGGCATCAACAAGAGAAGCAGAGTTAAAGTGTAAATAATGTTTTTCAATAAACTGACTGATTGGTCCTTTCATTTTGTTTTTGTTTTTTTGTTTTTTTTTGAATTAAAAGTTTAACCTTTTAGATGGTACTGCAAATTAATAATTTTATATATATTAACATTTAAAAAGCAGGTTTTTTTTTATATTTTTTTAGTATATCCTAAAATCTTTAATACATCATCAGAAGTTTGTTGTTCTGAGAAAACTTCAGTTGCTAAAATTCCGTTTTCGTCACGATCTATTAAAATATGTTTAGGCTGCGGAATCAAACAGTGGTGTAAACCACCGTAACCTCCAATAGTTTCCTGATACGCACCAGTATTAAAGAAACCAATATACAAAGGTTTTTCTTTGTTGTACTTAGGCAAATAAATAGCATTCATATTTTGTTCTGAATTGTAATAATCGTCACTATCACAAGTCAAACCACCTAATAAAACCCGCTCATATGTTTCATTCCAGCGGTTAATAGCCAGCATAATAAAACGTTTATTTATAGCCCACGTATCCGGCAAAGTAGTAATGAACGAAGAATCAATCATATTCCATTTTTCTCTATCATTTTGTTGTTTTTGGTACAAAATCTGATAGATTGCGCCACCACTTTCACCAACTGTAAATGATCCAAATTCTGTAAAAATATTTGGTACATCAACTTCGGCTTCGTCGCACGCTATTTTGATCTGATTGATAATTTCATCAATCATATATTGATAATCATATTCGAATGCAAGAGAATTTTTAATTGGGAAACCGCCTCCAATATTCAAACCATCAAGAGTAGGGCATTCCTTTTTAAGTGCAATGTAAACTTTGATACATTTTACTAATTCATTCCAGTAATATGCTGTATCGTTAATTCCGGTATTAATGAAAAAGTGAAGCATTTTAAGCTCTAACTTATCATTTTCCTGAATTTGTTTCTTGTAAAAAGCAACTATATTTTTGTATCCAATACCTAATCTTGACGTATAAAACTCAAATTTAGGTTCTTCTTCGGCTGCAATACGAATTCCAATTTTAAATTTTCCTTTGATTTCTGCCTGAAGCAAATCTAACTCTTCATAGTTATCAATAATCGGAATTGTGTTTTTATGTCCGTTGTTAATTAATCGTGCGATATTAGATATATATTCGTCTCTTTTAAAACCGTTACAAATTACATAAGTACTTTTATTGATTTTACCATTTTCAAGCAAATTCTCCACAATATTAACATCAAAGGCTGATGATGTTTCTATATGAATGTTATTTTTAAAAGCCTCATTCATAATATATTCAAAGTGAGAGCTTTTTGTGCAGTAACAGTAAAAGTATTTAGCATCATACTTATTTTTTTCCATTGATTTTCTAAACCAGGCTTTAGCCTTATTGATATTCTCAGAAATCTGTGGTAAATAAGTGAATTTTAATGGTGTACCGTATTGTTCAACTAATTTCATCAAATCGATATTGTGAAATTGTAAGTTGTCTTTGTTTAATTTAAATTCCTCTTGCGGAAAGTAGTAAGTTTGATTTATTAGATCAGAATATTTTGTATTCATTTAGGCGATGTTTAAGATTGTAATTTTTAATTTAGGAAACTGTGCTAAATCTTAAATTCAAACCCTAATATTCGCAAATACAATTTGCAGTTTTTCATTTTCTGCTTTTGAGTATAAAAAAACATCACAAGAAAACGGACTTTTACTATTATAAAAGCGATCCAACATCCTTAGTAAGGAACTATTGAGTCGGTTTCTATAAGAACTGAATTGTCTTTGTTTTTTGTTTGTTTTCATTGTGGCAAATGTAAAAAATAATATATACCTAAAGCAAAGCTTTTTATTAAAAAAAGTTTAAGATTTATAATCTTGAAACGCATCTAGAATCAATTTATTTTCAACGGATTGGTTAATTTTTATTTTTCCGATTCCTTCAATTAATGCAAATTGAATTAAACCATACTCATTTTTTTTGTCGTGAATGAGTAATTCCAAGATCTGATCGATGTCATTTTCTTCCACTTTTACATCATCATAAATGCCTTTTATTGCTGTTTTAATTTCAGTATATTCTGCTGCTGTAATTAAGTTTTTATGTAATGAGATATAACTTTCTAAAATCATTCCTATTGCAATAGCTTCACCATGCAATAATGTTTTTTTAGTTTCGCTTTCTAAAAAGTAACTTTCGATAGCGTGTCCTAATGTATGTCCGAAATTCAATGCTTTACGAATATTTTTTTCAGTTGGATCCTGGATAACGATTTCGTTCTTAATTTCAACAGAACGATAAATTAATTCGTCAAAGTCGGCAAAATCAATTGCATTTAGATCTAAAAACTGTCTCCAATAAGCGGCATCGTATATTAAACCATGTTTTAGCATTTCGGCAAGACCGGAGCGCATTTCACTTTGAGGCAAAGTTTCAAGATAATCGGTATCAATTAATACCATTTGAGGAACGTTAATAACGCCAATCTGGTTTTTAAGATTCCCTAAGTCAACACCTGTTTTTCCTCCTACAGAAGCATCAACCATAGATAGTAATGTGGTTGGAATATTGATAAAATCAACTCCACGCTTAAAAGTCGAAGCGACAAAACCACCCAAATCCGTTACCACGCCGCCACCCAGATTAATTACAAAGGATTTTCTGTCGGCACCAAGTTCAGTTAATACTTTCCAGATTTCAATACAGGTTTCAATATTTTTATTGATTTCACCAGATTCAAATTCAATAATTTCTATCGTTAAATCGGTTTCAAGTAAAGGTAAAAACTTTGGTAAACAATATTCATTTGTCTCATTATCAACTATAATAAACAAATTAGAGTACTTATTTTCTTTCAAATGATTATTTAAGGCTTCATATGCATTTTGATTAAAATGCACGTGATAATTATTGGCTTGAATAGATTGCATATTTCTGTAGTTAATTGAAAGCGCAAAATAAGGCAATTTTAACTAAATAATATTCAAACATTTGTTCTAATTTGTTTAAAAATGAATCATTCTAAATTAGGATTTACGTCAATTATTTGTTTTTAAACTGAATAATTTCGCAGATAAAGGAAACTCTTACTTAATAATTGAAATGACGGGTAAATAGTTCATCTATTTACAATTTTGATTTAGCTGTTGTTGTGCTCCGGAAAAGTTCCTGTCTTTGGAAAGATTAAAATAGCGGCAAGCATTTTCATGATCATTGCTTTTTAAATAAGATGAGCCTATATAAAATTCAGTACTGCCGTCATTTAATCCCGTATATTTTAAAGCGTTTAAAAAATAAGGCACAGCTTGTTTATATTTCCCTGAAAAATAATAACATAAACCTATATTTCGCGACGTATATACATCTTCTGAATCCATTTTTAATGCTTTTTTATAAGATTCAATTGCTTTGTCAAATTTTGCCTGTGATAGAAAAAGTTGTCCTTCACGAGTGTAATTTTGGGTTAAAATATTCTTTTTTAGCTTTAGTAAAGTGCTGTCATTGGGTATTTCTTTTATTCCCTGCTCAATAAACCGAATCAAACTTTGATGATTAAAATTTGTTTTCTGTAATTCGGTAGCAGGAATGACCCAGGCTTCCGGAATTTTTCTGTATTCTGAAAATTGTTTATGTTCTTTGAGTATTTCAAGAGTATCGTTTTTTACTGCCGCTAAATTGATGGAATATCTATAAAAAAATAAATTTCTTGGACGTATATTAAAAGCTTCTTTAATATAAATATAAGCGCTGTCCGTATTGTTTTTTTCTTTAGCGATTAAGTGTTTATAAAAGTTTATTCTACCGGAGTAAGGGTTTATTTTAGTTGCTTTTGCAAAATTGGATAAAGCTTTATCATATTTTTTTTCACGATAATAATAAATCGCGGCATATTCATAAAATGATTCTGATGTAAGAAAAACATTTGGATATTTAGGTAATCTCGAAATAATTTCATCTCCAGTTAATTCACCTTCAGTTTTCATATTAATGTCATCTTTAAGAATTTGACATTCCAATATTGATGCTTTATAAATTGTAAAAGCAGCGTAACTTGTAATCACACAAACGCTAATGAAAATTGGCAAAATTACGATTCTTAATATTTTGTAATTATTTTCATTAATCGAAACAGTTTGATTTACTATTGTCAATGCTAGTATTAAGCTAAAAAAGATTTGCATTGTAGGTCGATACATAGGAAAATTGAAGAATGCATCAACTCCATAAACAATTAATAACATTATAGTTAGAACAGCGATTGTCTTAATGTTGTTATTAGTAGATTTTACAATCTTTTTTATATTTATGAATAGAATAAATACAAAAAGGGAAAAATACAATACACCATTTATTATTCCTGTTTCAGCAAATATTTCCAGAAAATCATTGTGAGGATCTAAAGAAACTGTGAAATCATCTTCGGTATTTTTTTCATAAGGAATTGATTCCACGCGATAATTTCCTAGTCCAATTCCTAATATTGGTTTTGCCTTACTCATTTTTATAGCATTTCCCCAATAATTCAATCTTGCCTGAGCGGATGCATCGCTTGCATTTATTTGTGTAATTCGATTTGTAACTGATGTATAGCGTAAATTATTCTGAGATTTTTGAAAAGATTTATTCGAAATAAGTAGTGAAAGGAGAATGGGTATAATTAACGCCAAACTTATTATTAAACTCTCTTTATTAAAAGAATTTGATTTTAGGAAATAAAGAATATAAATAAATAAAACTAAAGATAAACTAAGCAATGATGCCCTTGCGCCGGTTAAAAAAATAGCTGTTGTGGCCAGAAACAATACAACGAGGAAAAATTTCTTTTTTATGCCTGTAAAATGCGTGATTCCAAGCAGTAAAAAAGGAACTTTGATCATTAAACTTGCAGCGAATATATTTACGTTTCCTGTGTTTCCTGTTATACTTGATAATGCTTCAGTAATAGGAGCAAATTTGTATAATTGCGTAAATTTATATAATGTAGCGCCTGACTGAAAAAAGGTACTTATACAAATTAGAAAAACAATCCTGTAAAGAAGATGTAATTTATCTTTAAGTAGAATTGAAAAATTAATAAACAAACAAAAAATGACTATTAGCTCCGTTAACCTTGTGATAACTAACGAAGTGTTTTTTGCAACAAAAAATGATAACGCACAAAATAATAGAAAAATCAAATAAACAATAGCAATATAACTTCGCTTTAATATGGGAATTATGCTGTATGAAATCATTTTATGGTTCATATAAAGGTAAATTCCAAGCAAAAGATTTAATACTGATATGTACAAAAATTGAATATCGGCAATTTGTGCAACCTTTTTATTAGGGATAAAATCGATAATTAAAAGCAAGCTTATAAAGGAATATATAAGATATTCAGGAATAATTGATATTTCTTTATTTGCATTTGTACGTATATTGCCCATCTCTATTTTTATGCAAATGTATATTTTTTAAAGTAAAAACTTACTATTTTAATATTTATATTTAATGTTTTTCGTACGAATATAAAATCAATTTTTAAAAATGAGATAATATCATCAGAAATAAATTTATATAACGAAGTAAAATTTACTACAAAATTATTTTTCTCTCAATATCGTTATTACTGATATTGAAAAATATACATCGTTTTAGTAAATAATATTTAAAACTCTATCTATATTTGCACAAAAAACTGACCTTAATGGAAAAAATATTCGACAACACCCAAGTTGCATTTTCGTTAAAAAGCGATACAGAACTAGATAGAGCTTATTTTCTTTTTAAAATGATTGACAGTCAGCCTTTAGTAAGGATAGGAACTGCTGTTACTAATTTTGCTATAAAAGCTAAACTTCCTGTAGAAGGATTAATTCGTGCAACTGTTTTTGACCATTTTTGCGGTGGTGTAAACGAAAACGATTGTATTACAGTGGTTGACAAAATGTTTACCAAAGGTGTTTCATCCGTATTGGATTATTCAGTTGAAGGAAAAGAAGAGGAAGAGCAGTTTGATGCTGCCTTAGAAATGACTTTGAAAACGGTAGAATTTGCAAAAGAAAGATTAGCGATTCCGTTTGCTGTATTTAAACCAACAGGTTTTGGTCGTTTTGATTTATATACTAAGGTAGGAGAAAAACAAGCGTTAACTCCAGACGAACAGGCAGAATGGGATAGAGTAGTAGCTCGTTTTGATCACGTTTGCAGTGTGGCGCATAAAAAAGATGTTGCTTTATTAATTGACGGTGAAGAAAGCTGGATGCAGGATGCTGCCGATGATTTAGTTACCGAAATGATGCGTAAATACAATAAAGAGAAAGCAATTGTTTTTAATACTTTACAAATGTACCGTTGGGATCGTTTGGATTATTTGAAAAAATTGCATGAAGTTGCTAAAAACGAAGGCTTTTTTATTGGAATGAAATTAGTTCGTGGCGCTTACATGGAAAAAGAAAACAAAAGAGCGGAAGAAAAAGGATATGTTTCGCCAATTTGTGTTTCTAAAGAAGCTACAGATATTAATTATGATGCTGCTGTACATTATATGTTAGAGCACTTAGAGATTATGTCCATTTTTGCAGGAACTCATAACGAATTAAGTTCTTACAAATTGATGGATATGATGCAGGAAAGAGGAATTGCAAAAAATGATAATAAAATCTGGTTTGGACAATTATACGGAATGAGCGATAATATTAGTTACAACTTAGCCGAAAACGGTTATAATGTGGCTAAATATTTGCCTTTCGGACCAGTAAAAGATGTTATGCCATACCTGATTCGTCGCGCTGAAGAAAACACTTCGGTAGCTGGACAAACGAGCCGCGAATTATCAATGATAAAAGCAGAACGTAAACGTAGAAAAGGAAAATAGTTTAAGATTTTAGATTTTACAAAAAATCCATTTGCTATGCAAATGGATTTTTTGTGTATTGGAATTTGGAATTTCCTAAAATTGGAATTTCAATTTAATAGTTACTAAACTGAAGATTACTCAGGTTTTTATAAATTCCGTTTTCAAGATTTATTAATTCCTGATGGGTTCCTTCCTCGGTAATTTCCCCTTTATCCAGAACTAAAATCTTATCAGCGTTTCTAATCGTCGATAGGCGGTGAGCAATAATGATACTTGTTCTTCCTTCCATCAATACTTCTAATGCTTCCTGCACTAGTTTTTCGCTTTCGCTGTCTAATGATGATGTTGCTTCATCTAAAATCAGAATACTTGGGTTTTTTAGTAATGCTCTTGCAATTGCAATACGCTGACGTTGACCTCCTGATAATTTTACGCCGCGTTCGCCTACAACTGTTTCAAATTTTTCAGGGAAACCTTCTACAAAGTTTAATGCATTAGCTTGTTTTGCAGCGAGCATGATTTCTTCATCTGTAGCGTCTGGTTTTCCGTAAGCTATATTTTCTTTTATGGTTCCTCCAAATAAAATAACATCTTGCGGAACTATACTCATATTGCCACGAAGATTTTCTAAATCAAAGTCGTAAATGTTTTTTCCGTCAATAGTAATTTCTCCGGATTCGATATCGTAAAAACGTAACAATAAAGAAGAAATAGTTGATTTTCCCGCTCCACTTGGACCCACGATTGCTATTTTTTGTCCAAATTCAGCAGTGAAATTTACATCTTTTAAAACCTGAACTTCTTTTCTTGAAGGATAACTAAAAGCTACATTTTTGAAAGAGACATTTCCTTTTATTTTTTCTAACGGAATTCCGTTTTGAGTTGAATCTATTTTTTCCGGAGTTTCTTCTAATAATTCAAAAACTCTTTCTGTAGCACCAATTGCTTTTTGAATTTGAGCATATAATTCGGCAATTCCTCCAAATGAAGCACCTACAAATGTAGAATACAATACAAATGAAATCAATTGTCCTACGCTCATTTCGCCTGCAATACTCAAACGTACACCATACCAAACTACAGCAACGATAGCACCAAACAAACAGAAAATAATGAACGATGCAAAATATCCTCTGTATTTACCGCCTTTTATAGCCAGTTTTACAACTTCGCTTATTTTACCTTTATAACGGGCAACTTCGTACCATTCGTTAGCAAATGCTTTTACAATGCTAATTCCCTGCATGGTTTCTTCAACAATTACCTGACTTTCGGCAACCTGATCTTGTACTTGTTTCGAATATTTTCTAATAAAACGACCAAAAATTACAGCAGCAACCGCAACAAGCGGAACTACAGCTAACATTAATAAGGTTAATTTAAAGCTTTCTGTAGCCAATAAAATAACACCACCAATAATAAGTATAAATTGACGCAAAAACTCTGCAATTGTCGATGTTAGTGTATCCTGAATCTGAGTAATATCTGCACTAATACGGCTATTTAATTCTCCAACTCTTTTTTGGGAGAAAAACGTCATTGGCAATTTTACTAAATTTGTATATAACGACAAACGAAGATTTGCCAGAGTATTCTCAGTAAAATTAACAAATAATGATAATCTGAAAAAAGAACAGAAAGATTGCAGAAATAAAATTACTATCAGTCCTAATGCAATTTGGTTTGCCTGAGCGCCGTCTTTGTTTTTTACACAGTCAATCAACATTCCCATTAATTTAGGAAAGGCTAGGGCAGTGGCTCCGGTTAGTAATAGGAAAACTAATCCAACGTAAAATTTCCATTGGTGTTTTCCGGCGTATTTGAAGATTATGGTTGCTTTGTTTAGTGAAGTAGCGGTAATTTTTGATTTGGGTAAATCATTTTCTTTCATTCTTGCCATTTGAGTATACAATTAAGGTATACAAATGTATGATTATAGTGAGTGAATACAAAGTAATATTCAAAATTAGGTGTTTGAATACCATTTTATAAATTGATTTAGAAAAAACTGAATATTATCCTGAGATTAAATAACTGTAAAAGAGTTTATTAAAATAATTAATAAAAATTTATTTCATTTTATTTCTAAAAACGCTTGCAAATACAAAATCTAGCTGTATATTTGCACTCGCAATCACACAATGATAGCAACCTAGTAAAATAGGGCGATTAGCTCAGCTGGTTCAGAGCACCTCGTTTACACCGAGGGGGTCGGGGGTTCGAACCCCTCATCGCCCACCAAGAAACTCCTTAAGAAATTAAGGAGTTTTTTTTTAAGGAATTTTCAACTTTCTTTACTATTATTAAGCAATCATCGAATATAAATCATAAATAACCTATTACGGATTTTCAGTTCATATAGGTAATGATTTTGTTTTATAAGTTAGACGTTACTTTTTAACACTTTATGTCAATTTCATTGTAAGTTATCCAACGTTTAATATTACCTACAAACCTTTTTAGATGATCCTCATTCAGGAATATATTTGTCCAATATTCAAATCTATCACATTGAATACTTATATAGTAAATCATAATAGCAAGGCAGGCATAGGGCAATAAGTTTTTTTCTTCTTCTGATATTTTAGTCTCGCTTTCATAACCTTTTAAGAAGCTCTCAGCTTTAACTGAATAGTCATTTTCATTCAGATTAGTCAAAAAAAGTTGATATAAAAAATACGAAATATCAAGACATAAACAACCATTACCACAAAAGTCAAAATCAAAAAAAGTTACTTCCTTCTCTCTATCAATGTGCATATTGTCAAACCAAACATCTAGATGGACAGCTCCGGATCTTATTTGTTTTTCATTCAAATTATTAAATTTAGTTTTAAGGAAGTTTGACAAACTTTCTAAAAATTGAACTTCATCAGATGTACCCTTAAAAAAGAGATTTGTCCTTATCAGAGACTCATCTAGTAAAGTTTGTATATTATAATTTATCCTGTTTAAAGTAAAATTTTCCGCTGCTTGATGAACTTTAGCTAATCCTTTGCCTATATAGAAGCTTGTATCAGCAGTGAATCTTGCTGTTTTTAAACCCTTCGCGTACGAAAATAATACACCATACCTTTTTCCTTCAGGGGCGTCAAATTCCTGAACTAATTCATCCGATATATCTGTTATTGGATACGCTACCGGAGTATTACTATTTTTTAAATGCAATAAAAATCTTAATTCTTCATCTATTTCCAATTTAGTTCTCCAATCATATGTATACACTCTAAAAACATACTTTTTTAAACCATCTGTGACAATATAGAGATGGTTCATTGCTGCTCTGAAAAGCTTACAATCTGCATTTTCACTAAGATCGTATTTATATCGTATGTGGTCAAGGAGTTTATTGGGAGAAAGGGTACTGTTTATAACTTGAAATTCTTGTGCCATTTTTATATACTCTTATGTTTTTTTTTGAAGAGGGCAAATGTATAATACTTTATTCAGAAAAGAAATCTTTACTGAATACTTAGATGATACTTACGTTACACTGTCACTTTTAATATGGCTATTATAATAAATACTTTTCTTCAAAAATTAAAGTTATTTTAAACCTCAAAAAACTTAAAAGTCACGAGATGTTCGACTCTAATCCCTGAAAATCCTTAAGAAATTAAGGAGTTTTGTTATTCTTTATATTTTTCTTTTTGCACTCCTTTGCTATTTGAATCAATCCAAAAAGGATCAATATGATTTTTATGCTATTTTGCTAATTTTGAAATTACGGTTTTGTAGTTAAATTACCTGTATATTTCGCAATAAATTTTATCTTTAACAAAAACAATTAGTCATAAAATTAACAACCTCGCCAGGCACTGGAAAATTGTAAGCAATTTTGCAATCAATGATGAATTAAAAAACTATTAAAATATAAAATGACAGAAAACATTAAAAATCGTAAATCAGTAATTCTTCTTTTATTTTTTTTTATCCAATTAGTTTCACTTTATGGACAATCGCAAAAAGAATATTCAAAAGAGATACTATCAAAAATTGAACAGATTGAAAATAATCTTTCTAGCTGGGTACAAATAGAAAATATGACCCAAAAATGGACGTTGCAAGAAAGAATGAAATTTTATCATGCAAACGGAGTGAGCATCGCAGTAATTAAAAACTATAACATTGAGTGGGCAAAAGGTTACGGATGGGCTGATAGTCTCCAACAAAAGCCTGTTACAACAAAAACCTTATTTCAAGCAGGTTCAAATAGCAAATCTCTAAATGCCGTAGGTATATTAAAATTGGTTCAAGAAGGAAAATTAAATCTCAATACAGATATAAATGAATACTTAAAAAGATGGAAATTCCCTTATGACACTTTGTCAAAAGGGAAAAAGATATCTATCGCAAATTTACTAAGCCATACTGCTGGCATTAGTGTACATGGATTTGCTGGATATGAATATGGAGATAAAATACCAACTCTCGTCCAAATATTAAATGGTGAAAAACCCGCAAATTCAGAAGCAATTCGGTCAATGTATGAGCCATCTCTTAAATTTGAATATTCTGGTGGCGGAACAACTATTTCACAATTAATTATAGAAGATGTTACAAAAAAACCTTACGATGAATATATGTGGGAAAATGTATTAAAACCAATGGGAATGACTAATAGTTCTTATACTCAGCCGCCAGCATCATCTAAACTAAACTTATTAGCTACAGGTTATTACAATGATGGAAAAGCCGTAAAAGGTAATTATCATATTTATCCGGAAAAAGCAGCTGCCGGACTTTGGACAAATCCAACAGATTTAGCAAAATATGTAATTGAAACTCAATTGGCTTTAAAAGGAAAATCTCAAAAAGTACTTTCAAAAAAAATGACTGAATTGAGACTAACACCTTATATTGATAAAAAATCAGCATTAGGAGTCTTTATAATTGAGAAAAATGGAGTTAAAAATTTCGAACATGGGGGTGTTGACGAAGGATTTGTAAGCCAATATGTAGGAACTCTTGAAGGAGGAAATGGAGTGGTGGTTATGACAAATACATATAATACAGCTTTATTTGATGAAATTATCAGAAGTGCTGCGATAGTATACAATTGGAATAATTCTTATACACCAGAAATTAAAAAAGAGATTTACATTAAAAATGCAGATTTACAACCTTACTTAGGAAGATATGGAAGTGGAAATTATATCTGGTCAATAATTGAAAAAGATAACGGCATTTATTTAAGTATAAATGATAATGAATATTGGGGAACTTGTATGTGGAAAATGCACTTCACTAATTATGATGATTTTTTTGTTATGGAAAAAGATAATAAACTTAATTTTATAAAAGATATATCAGGAAAAATTACAGGACTTAAATGGAATGACGACATATTAAAAAAAGTTATAGAATAAAAACTGCCTTAAAAATCTACAAAGCGAGATTATTAATTTGTGTAATTGGAATATCGATAAACTCCTTAAGAAATTGAGGAGTTTTTATATCATTATATTTTTTGTGGGCACGTCTTGATAAGTATTTCAATTCATTTATATAGTTTTAACTTGTCAATCTAAATAAAATAAGATTTATATTATTTCCGACCACATTATCCAATTTTATAAAATTTAATTTTTGAAGAAGTTTAGTTGAGCTTTGATTGTCTTTATGTGTTTGTGCATCTATCGTTTTTATTCCGAGTGTTGTAATTGCATATTCTAAAACTTTACTGGCAGCTTCAATCATAATTCCTTGACTCTGATATTCGGTACGAAGCTCATATCCAATTTCACTTGTCTTTAAATTACCTGAAAACTCAAAGAGACAAATTGTACCAATTAATTTATACTCACCAGTCCTTGTAATTGCCCAATAAAAAAGTGTATCACTTTCATTTTCGATTATGTTATTGATGAATTTTAAGGCATCTTCTAATGTTTTACTTGGTTTTCTGTCGAGAAATTTATTTATTTCTTTGTCCGAACGCAATTGCAGTATTTCTTCAGAATCCTTTTTTGAAAGTTTCCGAAGTGTAAGCCTTTCGGTCGTCAATATTGGAAAATTTTGCAAGTCTCTGTTCATTTTAAAGTGTTTATTTTTGCTAATAAAATGACTCCGTTCAACTAAAAATAGCATTGATACAACCTTTTATATTGGCTTTGAGTAATAAATGACTTTTTATAAAGCGAATGTAAGAATTTTTTCTGCGGCTTATTAAATTTTTTAAGATAGAGAATCCTTAAAAACAGATGATGCTCAGAATTTCGAAACATACTTTTAAATCTCAAATCCACTATCTAGTTTACAAACGAAAAAATATAAATACAGAATTACTTGTATATTGTTGTCGTGTATATTATATTTGCGACAATAATTAAAACTTATAAAAATGAGAGAATTAACATTTGCATCACTTCAAGTAAAAAATCTGGAAGCATCAAAGGACTTTTATCAAAAACAGTTAGGATTTGAGATTGGAAATGAAAATCCGCAAGCTTGTATCTTTAAATACAATCAGGGAGAAGCAAGTTTTGCTATTCGAACACCTCTTGAACCTATTGAAGGAAAAGAATTGGGTATTGGCGTGGCTCTTTGGTTTGCCGTTAACGAAAATGTGGACGAACTGAAAGAGAAATTCATATTGAACAGAATAACCACGGCTGGGCCAATTATTGAAACACCTTTTGGCAGAGCATTTCACGTGAAAGACCTTGACGGTTATAAACTTACATTTCTGGAGTCAAAATAAAAGTAAATTATTTACTAATTTAGAAACAGATTTTAAAAGAAACAATTTAGTTATTGAAACTACTAAAGATTCCTATGACTATCTTTGATTTAATAAACCCGATTTTGATTTAATATTGACAACAATGCTTCAACATCATTATGCCTAAAGAAATTAATTTTCATTTTAAAAGTCCAAAGGATAGTCCGGGTTATTTACTTGGACAACTTACAATGCTCTGGCAACGCAGACTTAAAAAAGTTTTAGATCCCTTAGATTTAACGCAAACACAATTTGTATTATTAGCAGCTTTAGGCTGGCTTTCAAAAAAAAGTAACGCTGTAACCCAAGTTGATATTGCCAACCAAAGTAATGCCGACAGAATGATGGTATCAAAAGTCTTGCGAACGCTTGAAGATAAAGGTTTCATAACCCGACAGGAACATGAAACGGATACAAGGGCAAAAACAATTCGGTTAACGAATGCAGGAGAAACCGTTTTGCAAAAAGCAATCATGGAAGTTGAAAATGCTGACCTTGATTTCTTTTCTACGTTAGACGAAAATCTCTCATCTTTCAATTCTAATATGGCAAAACTTATTGAGATCAATAAGACTGAATAAAAATATTTTAACTAAATTATTTAACAATTTTAAATTTTCATTTAGATAAATTTTAAAAGTCAAATGCTATATTATTTCAATGCAGTATTTGACTTTTAGCTTTTAGAATTGAATAAAACAACAGTATTATCCACAATTAAAGGAACTTTTAACTTCACAAACGCTATAATAAATTTTTACTATATTTGACCTACATGTTAGTTTATTTAATGAATTTAAGATATTTAAAATCAGATCATTAGCTAATATATAAAGAGTATTTTTACTATAAAGAGTTACTTTAAAAAGAGTAATTTCATATTATTAGAAATAAAATAGCAAACCCAAATTTTAAAAATGAAAAAAAACATAATAACTCTCTTATTTGTATTTACTGTTATAAATATCTTTGGGCAAACGCCAATCGACTCAAAACCAAATGATTTGGTTGCTCATAAAGTACTGAATCCACTTAAAAAAGTTCCTTTAGATGTGGCATCAATCTTAATGTATGATTATGATGGCTCACTTATATCATTTGATTTAGAAGCTGAACATATTAATTGGACTGTAAAAGCAACAGATGCTTATACTGAAATGTGCGCCAATCAAATCACGCTACAAGATGGAGTTATATATATTCCTTTTATTAACGGTGAAATTTTTGCAGTTGACAACCAAACAGGTGAAATTTTCTGGAAATCAAGGTTGGGGAATGTTACAGATCAAATAGTACTGAAAAATCAAATTCCCGTAATAAATAACGGAAAATTGTATATCACGACTCAAAGTCCTATCAACAACGTTTACGCTCTTAATCTAAAAGATGGCAGTTTAGCCTGGAAATATCAGCTCGAATCTTCAAATAATGATAATCCGGTTTTGTTTTTTGACAACAAAATTTTCACACAAAGTGCATCCAGTTTTTATAGTTTAGACGCAAATACAGGAAAACTTATTTACCAAAAAACCTTTGAAGAACCTATAACTGGAAAACCTTTAACAGATGGTGAAAATGTATTTGTAGCAAGTGAAAAAAATGTGCTTTTTGCCTTAAGTCCTAATAAACCAGATATTTTATGGGAATTTAAAGTAGATGAAAATCAGCATTCTATCAAGGAACATATCGTTTGCAAAGACAAAAAAGTATATTTTGCAGCACAAGGCGAGGAAGTTTCTTCTATATATGCTGTAGATTCTAAAACTGGAACTCAGTTATGGAAAAGGGATTTTAAAGACGACAATCTTCAATACATCCTTGAGGAAAGTGATAATATTTGGGGATATACCCGTAAAGCAAAACTTTTTCAGATAGACGTAACAAATGGCGAAATAGCTTTCGAGGTAAAATTAACAACGAAGCCAATCTCAAATATTGAATTTTCGAATGATGATGAATCTTTGTTTTATTATTCAGATGCTGCTTTAATTCAATTCGAATTTAAATCAAAAGACGAAAACGAAGTTTATCTTCGAACTTCTATTAAAGACGACGTTTATAGTGCATTTGTAAAGATGATTAGATAACAAAACTAAGCCGTTTCAACAAGAAACGGTTTTTTTATAGACATTTACTTTTATTAAAGTCTTATCTTAAAAGGTTTTATTGTAAGTAAAATACTAAATTAGCCTGTTTTTTACCAAAACAGAAAAGTGTAATGAAATTTTAAATATCTTTGAATTATGAGCACAGCAACAAAACCAAAACACATTGGCAGAAATATAAGCCGAATCAGAGAACTTCGTGGTATGAAGCAAGAAACACTTGCAGAAGCAATTGGCATAAGTCAACAAACTATTTCTGCAATCGAAAATAGTGAAACTATTGATGAAGTAAAACTTAATATGATTGCTGAAGTATTAGGAATTTCGGTTGAAGCTATAAAAAACTATAGTGATGAAGCTGTTTTTAATATCATCAGTAATACTTTCTCAGATAACAGTTCAAATAACAATAATTATCAATGTTCAATTAATCCATTAGATAAAATTCTTGAATTATACGAACGTTTATTGCAATCTGAAAAAGAAAAAAATGAATATTTAGAAAAGTTATTAAAAGAAAAATAATCTTTTAAAATCATAAAAAAACTCCATCAGAAATAATGGAGTTTTTTTATGATTTAATTATTTTGCTATTGCAATAAAAGACTTCATTGCTATAAAACAAGTTACAAAATTCAAGTATGCATACACTTACAGAATATCTTGAAGATTTAAAATATAATAGTCCTATAATTAAAAGAATATTTGTTGAACTTTTACTTGCTGAACTCGTCAATGAAAATTATCCTGAAATTAGCGATAAGGATAATCTAAATAAATTAAATTTTATAAGTGAATTTATTCCTATCTATTTAGATATCAAAAATCAAAAATTTGAATCAATACTAAATATTGAAATTTTGCTTCACAAATATTATGAAAAATCATTGAGTTTTAAAACGATTATTGAGTCAATATTTGTAAAGACATTTGAGAAATTAGGTAAAACAAAAATTCCGTGGGATAACGAACTAGATGTAGAACCTATTGATAGATTTATTAAAATTCAGGATATAATTCCATTTAATTTTCCTTTAAATATTGATTCTTTGAAAAGAGAAAGATATTCTGGTTTATCAGACAAAAGATTCAGTGAATTAAAACAAGAATTTACTTCATTACTTTTAGAAAAAAACAATCCAAATATTATTTCTGTTGGTATTTTAAATAGTTATGCAAATATAAATTTGCCTAAAGTTTATGATATCATTTTTGATACGAGAGATTTATCAAAATTTATAGAACAAAAAACAATCGTAAAATGGGCTATAAATTACAGGGATATTTTCCATACAGATTTATGGCGAGGACATCACTCGCATTGTCTGATTGAAATTATTGGTGAGATTCCTGAAATATTTAGTGAGTTACCTCAAAATGATGGAGTGATGACATTACATAAAGGGATTGGACTTTGTACAAAATATGATTGGCAATTTATAAAAGAAAGTAATGCATACAAATCAATTTTTCGTTAAACTTTTAGATATTGAAAAAACAATCATTCGCAAACAGATTTATTAAAAAGAAAGAAAACTCCATTATTTCTAATGAAGTTTTAGTTTATTTTACAAAAATGTCTTTATTTGATCTAATCTTATTTCTCCACTCTTTGCAAATCTAAATCCTGAAAGTCAAAACTAAAATCAATATTTGGCGAGATTCCTTTCATTTTAATAGATTGCGCTTTACCATTTTCGTCAAGCGAAAACATAGCAAATGCATCACAATTCATTGCCTGATATTCCCATTTTATGGCAAATGTATTGGCTTTATAAAAAGCCATTAAACCATTTAATTTAGGGGAACGATAGGATTTGAACCATAATTGTTTATCTTTTTCAAATACTTCGATTTTTCCAAACCATTTGTCTAAATAAACACCTGTAAAGTCTTCATTTTTAAGTTTTACAGCTTTTGAATATTTTACTTTATCCCAGACCTTTTTAGTTACGTCATCGCCGGTATCTTTGCCTTTTTGCATTGATTCGGCTATTTTATTTGTCCAGCTAAAATCATCCAAACCTAAATAACTGTCTGAAATAGTATTTGCAACGGCAGAAAAAAGTCCGGCACCGCCATTTTCAGTATTGGTTAAAATTACAATTCCTAAATTCAAATCCGGATACATTACTACAATGGAGAGCATTCCGGGCAAACCGCCTGTATGGGAAACTTTTAGATATCCTTTTTCATCATTTATTCCCCAACCCAAACCATAACCATTAAAGTGTGGATTATATCGCGGATCCGGATGGACATTCATAACGGTGTGTATGCGCCACATTTCATTATGGTTTTTCTCAGAAAAGAGTGTTTCTTTTAAATCAGTTCCATATTTCCCTTTATTCAATCTTACAATCATCCACTTTGCCATATCATCAGCGTTTGAAATTATCCCGCCAGCAGCACCATTGACTTGTAATTCAAGAGTGGGAATTGTTTTTATAGCTCCTGATTCTGAGGAATGTGGCGTTGCCAGATTACTTTTGTCTTTGATTAAACTTATTCCTGCATACGTATTATTCATTTGCAACGGATCAATAATTCGTTTTTGTACAAAAGCTTCATAACTCATTCCGCTAACTTTTGCAATAACTTCTCCAGTAACTATGTAAAGCAAATTGTCATAATCAAATTGAGTTCGAAAAGCAGAAACGGGTTTAAAATGCTGAAAACTCGTTAAAACATCGGTAATAGTAAAATTTGCACCATCAGGAAAAAACATCAAATCGCCAACTCCTAATCCAAGTCCGCTGCGATGCGTTAATAAATCCTGAACGTTGAAATTCTCTGTGACATAATCATTGTACATTTTAAATTGAGGAAGAATATTTTTTACTTTATCTGTCCATTTTATTTTGCCTTCATCTTCTAAAATAGAAAGGGCCGTTGTTGTAAAAGCTTTACTGTTTGATGCTATTTGAAAATTAGTTTCTTCGGTTACAGTTTTTTTTGTTTCAATATTAGTAAAGCCGTATCCTTTTGCATGAATTACTTTTCCATCTTTAACAACCGCAATTGATGCACCTGCAACATTGAATTTTTTCAAAGCATCGAGCATAATTGAATCAATTTTTAGCGATGATAATTGTGCAAATGTTACAGTAGATGAAAAACAAATGAAGAGGAGGGAAGTAAAACGAATTGTTGCTTTTTTCATATTGATTTTGACTTTTGATTGTGGTTTTTGATTGTGGTTTTTTAGTTAATAAATAACAGATAAAGAAGGAAATAAATGCCTTTCTTTCTTTTAAATAATGAGAATTATAGTTTAAATTAACTGTTATTTCCGGCTAATATAAGAAATATCTTTACTCAGAATAATTGTACAATTAAAGTTAATTAAAGACTTATGAACATTCTATTTCGGGGATTTCTTTAGATTTTACAGGAATAATCTTAAGTAAATAAAGTAAAAATGCTATTTTAGTCGTTTATAAAATATTTTGCATATAAACGAAAACAACGATGAGAATTAAAATTTTAACTTTCTTTTTTTGCGGATTATCAACTCTGGCTTTTGCTCAAAAAACAATTTTTAATATTAGATATTCTGAGCAACTGGCTGTTTTTGTTTTTATTGAAAATTTGTCTCAAAATTATCCTCAAAATGTTTTCAAAACCGAATTTCTCAAATCCAAATATAACAATGATGAATTGCAAAAGGTTATTGCAGAATTTGATCAATTATCATTAGAATACAGTTATAAATTTGAAGAGTTTCCTGAAGGGTCTAAAAAACCAATGCAATCAATCGATTTTTTAAAGAAAAATTTGATTGAAACCCAGAATTTACAAGATTTTAAACTTAGATCGATTGGGATTGTTACGAACGAAACCTTGAATAAACTAACACAAGTTATCAAAATTTTTACTCCAGTTTATAATGAATTAATATACAATCCAAATAAAGAAAAGTTTGAAAAGCAAATAATCGAAATCACTAAATATGCAAACGAAAACAATATTGAAAATTATTTTGAAACGGGATTAATTTTTTACAATTCCAGTTGGGATACTTCAATTCCGTTTGAGATTGCATTTTATCCGTTGCCCAATTCTAAAGGTTTTACAGCCCAGTCGTTTTGCAATAATTTTATTAGCGGAGTTCAAACTGATCTTAAAAGCTATAAAGATCTTTTTAGTGTTATGTTACATGAAACATTTCATATCATTTATTATGAGCAGCCACTTGCGGTTAAATTACAAATTGACAAAACCTTTAAAACTAGTACTTCAAAATACAGTAATTATGCGTATTTATTGCTAAATGAAGCACTGGCGACTTCGTTAGGAAATGGTTATGTGTATGAAAAACTTGACGGGAAAATCGATACCCGCGACTGGTACAGTCAAAAATATATCAATTTGATGGCAAAGGAAATTTATCCCATGATGAATGAATATATCTCACAAAAGAAACCAATTGACAAAGATTTCATTAACGGTTATATTAAAATTTATGAAGTAAAATTTCCAAACTGGATAAACGAACCCGAAAATGTAATGCCGTATCGCTACGTTATTTCTGAAAATAAGAAAGATTTTGATATCATAAAGCAAAAGTACCGTTATCGTTCCAGAACAGAATATGAAATGGAACTTTCAAAAACTACAATTGAAAAAATGCAGAAAACGGCATTGACAAAAATTATAATAGTATCCAGAACTAACAATGAAAATCTCAAACTAATAAACAATAGTTTTAAAGAATTAAAAAATTGGAAGTTTAACTCTGAACAAGAATTTGACTATAACATTCTGCTGGAAGATAAAAGTCAGCTTTTTATAATAAACCAAAAAAACTCAACATTAGAATCGTTAATTAATAAAATAGAAATGCATTAGAGAATACATTTCATAAAAGCAAAAAACTCCAGTATTTTCTGCTGGAGTTTGTATGTTTAGTTGATGTAATTTCTAAAAATAGATCAAGGATAAATCATAAGGAATACAAAGGCAAATAAATTGACCAGTAATACAACGCCGTAAACAATATTCGATTTTCCTTTGCTTAGCGACAACATCACCGTAAAGACTGATAGTGCTAATAAAACAATGGATTTAATATCAAGTCCCAGAATAATGGGCATATCCATCATAATACAAACCGCTGCAACACTAGGAATTGTTAATCCAATACTTGCTAAAGCAGATCCCAAAGCTAAATTAATACTGGTTTGAAGCCTGTTTTTTCTAGCTGCTATAATTGCAGCAATTGCTTCCGGTAATAATATGATGGCTGCAATTACAACCCCAACTAAAGTTTTAGGAAGATGATAGCTAATAATTATACTTTCGATAGTAGGAGAGAGGGTTTTGGCCAAAAGCACTACAATACCTAAACTCACAATCAGGAAAACAAGACTTGTATAAAATGTTTTATTATCAATTAGTATAGGCTCAACTATTTCTTCATTTTCATCATCTCCTACGGTTAGAAAATATTGTCTATATCTACTGGTTTGTGCAAATAGAAAAGAGGAGTAAATTACAATGCAGGCAATTGAAGCAAAAACAAGTTGCGGAATAGAGTAGTAGGATCCGGCAACACTTTCTGTAAAAGTAGGGAAGACTAATGTAAATACTATAATCGAAACCAATGAAACCAACCCAATTGTAACCGAAGAAACTGAGAAATTTTGTTCGTAATGTTTTAAACCTCCAATTAAAAGGCATAAACCAATAATACCATTCAAAATAAGCATTGTTGCTGCATAAACAGTGTCTCTGGCTAATGAAGCGGCTTCTGAGCCTTCTGATAACATTAGAGATACAATAATCGAAACTTCGATAACGGTTATGGAAATCGCCAAAATAATGGTTCCATAAGGTTCTCCAACTCTTTCTGCTATAATTTCAGAGTGATGTACAGCAGACATAACGCTTAAAATAAGTAAAATGCTTGCTACAACTTGAAATACGCTGCTGTTGTCTACCAATCCGCTAAAAAAAAGAATCCAGGCAAGTACAGGAATAATGATGGTCCACTGAAGTAATTGTTTCATATATAAATATTTTTGCCGATAGCTTTTTAATATAAATCGGCATTTTTAATTTCCCTAATATAGGGCTTTTATTTTACTCTATTTTTCAAAAGCACTCTATTCAGCCTTATTTCAGGCTAATTATTGGATGTTTTAAAAATAATTTCGTTAAATCAACTTATTCATATACAGATTGATAAGACCAAAAAAAAGCTCCATTATTTCTAACGGAGCCTTTTTTGCAATCTTTTTAGTTTATTTAGCAGCTGAACTTTTTGTTAGCCTCACAAGTCGTACAATTTGGTAAACCGCATGATTTTTTAGTGATAAGGAACGAGCGATTTCAGGAATTCCCTGCATATGTACTTCGCATAAATAACCAAATTCAAGTTCGTTAATAATTGTCCCGTGTTCTGAAATTATGTCACGTAATTCATCATTTGTCTGATAAAGTTCGATATAAACTAAATACAAACCTTCTGAATAGTCTAATGGAGAAGCTATATTCTTTAGTAAAAAATCGTAATTCTTATTTTCCATATTTTAACAATATTACATTTGATTAAGTTGGTTCCCAAAGTTCTATTTTATTGCCATCCGCGTCTAAAATATGTACAAATTTTCCATAATCAAACGTTTCAATAGTGTCAAGAATAGTTACGTTGTTTTTTTTGAGTTGCTCTACAAGTCCTTCAATATTTTGAACGCTATAATTAATCATAAAATCTTTTTTAGAAGGAGCGAAGTATTCATCTCCTTTTTTGAAAGGACTCCATTGAAGCGAATCAATTGCATCAGGATTATTGATATTTCTGGCTTCAAAAGTTGAACCCCAATCATTGACATCAAATCCTAAATTTGCAGCATACCAATCTCTGGTTTCCTTGGGATTCTCTGTAAAAAAGAAAATACCGCCAATTCCTGTGACTTTTGGTATAGAATTGTCTGTTTCATTTTTTTGATCTTCCATGATATTGTTTATTTCGTTGTCATAACAAATTTAAAAACTTGAGCAATAAATATTGATTACTAATTATTTAACGATCAAATATTAAAGTAATCAATTAATCTTCCTTCGTCAATCTATCCATTTCCTTTAGCAGAGTTGGCATTCTAAATTCACCCGCCATACTTTCAATTTTATCAAAGGCATTATCCAATTCAATTCCTATAGAAGTTACATAAAGCGGCTTTTTACTTTCGCCTCTAAATAAAGCTCGTTTGTATTTTTCTATCGATGCAAAGTTTGTTTTTGCAACACCAATAATCGGAATCGCCATATTTAGTTTTTCATATAAATATCCTCCTAAACCATACTTTTTTTCATCATCAAGATAAACAAAACCGTCGACAATAATGGTTTCAATGTTTTTTAAATCCATCTTATCCAATACACTCAAAATACAAGGCAATTCTCTTTTATAAAATTCTCCGGGAATATATTCTTCAACGTTATCAATGATTTCAGAATGAATTTTAAAGTTTTCGCTTTGATCCCATTCTGTAAATTCAAGGCAGATTGTTTTTGCTTTTCCGTCGTAGTAATAAGTGTCGAAGGCTAAAATCATAAGATGCTTTATTTTTGCTAATATAGATAATTTGGCACCAACAAGAAAACCTTTGGAAAACATAAAATATTTTGTATTGACTAGTAAAATTTAATTGTAGAGAAAACTAATATAGCTCCACATGTTTTTGTTTTGATCGATAATTTGTAAGTTAACATAAAAAAAAAGATTTTTAATTAACCGGATTTTCTTACTTATAACAAAAACAAAACCTCCAACCAAAGGCTGAAGGTCTAAAAATACTTTTTTATTTTGTATATTGATTATACCCTCAAAAATCCTCGAAAACCTCTTGCTGCATAATAAGAGTCAGCGCCATTATGATAAACAAATACCGTATTATAGCGAAAATCAGAGAATATGGCACCGCCTAATTTCCTGATATCAGCCGGTGTCTTGATCCAGCTTGAAGTTTTAGCATCAAATTTGCCCAATTGCTGAAGTTCCTTATACTGGTTCTCATTTAATATCTCAATTCCCATTTCTTCAGCCAGATTAATTGCACTGTTTGCGGGTTTATTTTCTTTTCTTTTTTCTAAAGCATCATGATCGTAACATATACTTCTTCGCCCTTTAGGACTTTCGGCAGAACAATCATAGAAAATATATTCGTTTGTATTTTTATCGAAACCTACGACATCCGGTTCTCCTTCCGTTCTTTCCATTTCGTCCAGCGACCATAATTTATCAGGGTTTGCTACGAGTTTCGCTTTGACTTTTGACCACTCAATATCTTTATGTCTATTTGTATTGCTTTCAAAACGGGTTTCTAAAACATTCAGTAATTCTTCTATTTGTTCTGATGATAATTTATTTTTCATACTTTTTATTTTATAGTTTAACCGAAATTATTTTTCTGTCTAAAGGTCTGAAATACCATGAAACAACTATTAGAACCAATAATAACGTAGGCCCAAAATAGGCTAAAGCTTCATCTCCAGATGCAAAATGAGAAAAAATAGCGCCGGACATAGCAAAAAAGAAACCTGCATAAGCCCATTCTTTTAATAAAGGAAATTTAGGAATTAAAATTGCAATAACGCCTAATATTTTCCAAATTCCCAATAATGTCAAAAAGTAGATTGGATATCCTAAATGGTTCATCATAACCACTTCTTCTTTCATTTTAATTAATTGAACCACTCCTGTCGATGTCATTCCTAACACAAGCCAAAGAGTAGCAATCCAATAGATAATTTTATTTCTTTTTGTCATGACTTTATTGTTTTAGTTTGTTTACAATTTCCTGTAATCTATTGTGTGCCATATTAATACCTTGCGCAAATGGTAATTTCAGCATTTGATCTCTCAAATCACCAGATTTGTAAATAATATGCATTGTAAGTTTGCTGGTAGTATCTCTAACCGACTCAAATTCAAGAAACTCAAGCTGAACTGCAAAAGGTGAATTTTCCATTTCAAATGTGCGCGTGATTCTTTGGTTATCAATATATTCATGAATTACACCATTGGCTTTAAAAACCACATTTCCTTTAGGATCTGATGTTTCAAACTGATAACCGCCATGATTTTTATTTTCAAGTTTAAGTACTTTTGTTCCCATCCATTGCGCGACAATTTCAGGTTCGATGTAAGCTTTAAAAAGTAATTCTACAGGAAGTTCAAATTCTCTTGTTATTACCAGATCCTGTTGTCCATCTTCGGCACTAATTTTTGTTTTTAGTTCCATAATAATCTATTTATTAGGTTTGTAATTTTTCATTATTGTTTCTAATTTATTAAAACGATCGTCCCACATTTGGCGGAAAGGCTCAATGAAATCAGCTACTTCTTTCATTTTTTTAGCATTAGTGAGATAATAAATTTCTCGTCCGTTTTGTTGCTGACTTAATAATTCACATTCCGTAAGAATCTGAATGTGTTTTGAAATTGTTTGTCGTGACGAGTCAAAATTTTCAGCAATAACACCGGGCGTCATTGCGTGAATGGCAGTTAAACTTAATATTGCCCTGCGAGTTGGGTCGGCTATCGCCTGAAATACATCTCTACGAATTTCCATTGTGCAGTTATTTGACAGCAAATATAGTGCAGTTATTTGACTGCGCAAAATTTTATTGTTTTTTTTACTCAATATCAGCTATTTAAAAAAAAACAAAAGTAAGTATTATAAAAAATCCCCTAAAAATCTGACGCTTTTAGAGGATTTGTAAATTTTATTAAAGTTCAATTATCCTTTCAATATTTATTTGTTCTAAAAAGGATTCATCGTGTGAAACCACGATCAATGTTCCTTTATATTCATTGATCGCAGCCGTGAGGATTTCAATATTCCGGATATCGAGATTATTTGTGGGTTCATCTAATATAATCATGTCTGGCGATTCATTATTAATTGTCAGGCAACAAAGCATTAATCGCATTTTTTCTCCGCCGCTCAAA
This sequence comes from Flavobacterium psychroterrae, assembly GCF_018380615.1. Lineage (GTDB taxonomy): Bacteria > Bacteroidota > Bacteroidia > Flavobacteriales > Flavobacteriaceae > Flavobacterium > Flavobacterium psychroterrae. The sequence goes on from NZ_JAGYVZ010000004.1 coordinate 140,358, forward strand.
GTACTGCAAGGTTTATCCCAATATTCACGATGAAATAAAAACCTGTTTAGTCTCATTTTTATTTCATGTTCTTCTAATCCTGAAACATTAAAATGTTCTGCCTGCTCATAAACCTTAAGCTGATTGTTTATCAGCGAATAATCCTGATCAATATAAACCGATTTGTTATCTGCAATATAAATATCACCACATTTTGGGTATAGTTTTCCCAAAATTATTTTGATCAAAGTTGTTTTTCCGGATCCGTTAAAGCCTTTAAGAGCGATTCTTTCTCCACTTGTTATTTGAAAATTTAAATTTTGTTTCCAAATAAACTGATACTCATAACCGTAATTTATTGCATTCGCCTTAAAAAGTATTTTCCCATTATGTAAATCCGAATTATCGAAACCAAATTTCATGTGATCAATATCCGGTAAATCAGAACGTAATTCCCGCAATTCTTTTGAAATATTATTAATTTTATCCAGATGAACGCTTTTTATTTTTGATGAACTGTTTTCGGCATCATTGCGCAAAGTATTCATCATGATTCTTGCAACACCTGATTTTTCTTGTTTCTTTTTTCCTCGTGCATCCAATTTTTGCTGTCTTTCTGCCGTTTCACGTTCTTTTTCTTTGGCTTTCCGCAATGCTTTTTCTTTGGAATTTAAATCCTGATTTAGTGCATTATTTTCAATCAGTTTCTGTTCTGTATAAAAATCATAATTTCCGCCATATGTTGTAATTCCGCGTTTACTTAACTCGCAAATAGTATTTAAAAGATTTAGCAGTTTTCTGTCGTGACTAACAATAATCAGTGAACTCGTTGTTGATTGGATAAAATCATATAATAATTGTCTGGTTGAACTATCAAGATGATTACTTGGTTCATCTAATAAAATTAATTCCGGTTCATGAATCATGATTCCAGCCAAAAAGACTTTTGTTTTTTGACCACCGCTTAATGTTCCCATCTTTTGGTTTAAATCTAAATCAGATAGTTTCCAGTAGGCGAGGGCGCTATTGCAACGTTCTTCGATAGTCCAGTCGTCGTTTAAAAAGTTCAGGTTTTCTTCTGAAACATTTCCGTTAAGTATTTCTTTAAATGCGATCAGCTTTTCATTGACACGCAATGCTTCAGCAATAGTAAAATGATTAAATTGCCCAAAAATTTGCGGAATATAATAAGGATCTGAACTAATATTTAGTGCTCCGTATGAAGGTTTTAGATTTCCGGCAATAATTTTTAGCAACGTCGATTTCCCAACGCCATTATTACCAATTAAAGCTACTTTTTCGTGATTATTAACTATGAAACTAATATTGTCAAATAACAAATCACTGTTATTGTGTTTATATGAAATGTTTTGTAGAATAAGCATATTTCTTTCTCTAAAGATGAATAAATAGAGTAACCGCAATTTGCCGTTTACTCTCTAAATTGTCTGAAAGAAATTATTTTTCACATAAAATATTAGTCTGATATAAGATTGCAAAGATACAATTTGTGTTTAATTTTCTGTTTTAAAATTTAAATTATTGATTTTTCTCCTTTAAAAATGTTTTGATTATGAAGAAACAAATCTATTTTTAAAAGAAAAACCACGCTAATTTACATTTGCGTGGTTTAATTATGTCTGGTTTAAGTTCGATTACAACTTATATTTTTTTAAGCGTAATTTTCATTTCCTTACTATCTAATATCAATTGGTCGTCTGTTATTGTACTTTCACAAGGATATGGAGTTCCTGTTTCATCTTTTATCACTAAACTTTTTCCTCCTTGTGTTAATGCAAATGTACCATCAGTAATTTCTCTCTGCAAAAAACCGGTGACGTGACCATCCTCTGTAAAAGTAAGCTGTCCCTGAGATATAATTGCATTTTTTGAAGAATCAGAAAGTGGCATTTTAGGTTCAACAGCAGTAATTTTCCAGGTGTTTACCAATTTATTGCGACCTTTATGACATGAAACCATTAATACTGCCAAAAATGCAATTCCGAAGATAAATAATTTAGATTTTCTCATGATTTTGTGATTAAAGTTAGACAAGAGAAAATTACAAAATTTATTCTAATTAAAAATCTAAAAATCAAATATTTATACAATATTCAGAAAAATAAACTTACAATTTAAATTAAGCATAAATTATAGAATTACATACAGGAAATTGTAAAGAGAAGACGCACTCTAAGAAAACCTTTGTCCCTCAGAACCTTTGCAACTTTGAACCTTTAATTTAGAGTTAAAGCTCCCAAAATCTCCTCATACATAAAGGGTCCGCCTGGATATTTAGCAGTATAATCAAGATTCATCCATACCTGACCACGTTCGTCAATATGATAATGGATTTTCTTTTTATAACTTTCCTTTACAAAAAGCACATTTTTGATTAAATAATTGACTTTTTCCAAATCGATTAAAGAACCAATCAGGATTTCAGGATAAATGTGACCTTTTGTATGAATTAAACGTGGAGTTCCGCCAATAGAACGAATTGCTGCAGCCATTAAAATTGAATGATCGTCGCAATCTCCGGAAAAATATTCTAATGATTCGCTCGCGGTAGCAATATAATCGCCTTCTTTAGGATCGTTTACATAATTCCAGCGGCTATTAATTTCCTTGAAAACGGCAAAGCACTGAATAATTGTTCTGTAATCTGAATATCCTTTTATGCCTTTAAAATGCTCTGTTGTCGCCATAATGGCAAAATTCCGAACCTTGGGATTCTGATATTCTATTGCATTTATAATTTTTGATTTATTAGGAAACGGCAGCAATTTTGCAACAATAATATCCTGCGGAAAAGGATTGTCTGACATGGTGTAAATCATCGAATTATAATCCTCTGAAATTTCACTGAATCCATAATTCCCGATTACACTTCCGTAGACTAAAACCAATAAATAAACCGCAATACACAGAATTATGATGGTTCGTAAATACATTAGTAAAAAGAAAATTGCGGCAAAAACTAAAATGAAGATAAAAATACGGTCTAAATTGAATGACCATTCTAAATCAATCAGGTTTTGATGCAGTATGATAAAAACCGGTACCGTAATTAAAAGACTCAACAGCATAATAATAATCCTGTCCCATGGTGATTTCACCTGTAGTTTGGATTTTAATTGCGGAAAGTCAATTTTAGGAAATTTTATCATAAGAATCAAAAGCAGTATTTACAGCGCTTTTACAGTTTCAACAAAAGTACTTTTTTTATCAATAATTCCCAGATCAAATAACTGATTTTGAATTTTAATAAATGCTTTTTCACTCAAATTCTTCTGAGACCATTGTGTAAGCGTAAGCCACTCCTGAATATCTTCAATTTTTTGATTGAAAAGTTCTGATAATGTTTTATCTATATTTGGAATCTCAGTAAAATCCTGGGTTGTTTTATTTATAATTTCGAGTATTTTCTCTACAATTTTAGGATTTTTTTTCAGGAATTCATCACGAACAGTAATTACAAATGAAGGCCATGGAGTAGGGCAGTCGCCAATTCGCCTGAATATTCCCTGATCTACAAGTGGTTTGGTCATAAAACGTTCCCACATAAAATAATCAGCAGTTCCTTTTGTCAAAGCATCAACGGCGCCATCAATTGTATTGATAATTTCAAATTGTAAATTATCCGTTTTCCAGCCGTTTTCATGTGCATTTACATACGCCATCAATTGTGAGCCTGAACCTAATCTGGAAATGGCTACTTTTTTATCCTTAAGGTCTTTTACAGTTTGAAAATTTGATTTTGCAGCTACGTGAATTCCCCAGATCAAAGGCGACTGAACATAAATTTGCACAATTTTACTTGGGTTTCCGGCTACAATATCCTTTACAATTCCTTCGGTCAAAATCACAGCTATATCAGCTTCACCATCACGAAGCATCTGACACATTTTACCTGTTCCTTCAGGAATGTTTTGCCATTGTAAATCAATGTTTTCAGCTTCAAATTCGCCATTTTCAATGCATAAATGCCATGGCAAATTGAAGTGTTCAGGAACACCTACAATTTTTACAGTTTTCATTTAGTTTAAGTTTAAGTTTGGTAAGCGTATTCTAAGTTTAAGTTTTTTTTTTAATATTTAAATTATCGAATTAATATATTTCTAATTCTTCAATAAATCAGTTCTGTGTTTATCAGAAAGGCAAGGTTCCGCAAATTCTATTATCGCATTTGACTCATACTCTGTTAATAAGCTTTTTACAATCGAATAATCAACATTTTTGATTACTTCAACAGCAAGAAACGTATCATTTAATGCTTCTGACAAACAATTTATTGCTTTTAGTTTTTCTCTTATTATTTCCTTGTCAAATTCTTTATCTAAAATTAAAACCTGAACAATTGAGTTCCCTGAATGCTCAATAGTTTCTTTATGAATAAAGAATTTCTCATTTTCATCATACTCAGCTCGAAAAATATCATCCGTCGCAATCAAAGGTCCAAAAAACGGAATATTATCTAATTTGAAATGTCCTTTTTCCAAATCCAAAATCTCGCCCCACATTGTCTCTGAAACAATTTCTTCTAAATAAGTACTGTAATATTTAAATAATATTTTTTTATGTGTTTCTGCCATTCTTTAATTTTGTAATTATTCTATTTCACTTATTACGGCTTTCAAAGGTGAAATAACAATTCGATAGCCATCCGGATCCAGAAACATTTGTCCGTTTTCGTTCCAGAAAGGATTTATTGCATTTACACTTGAAATATTATGCTGTAAAAGCTTTTTTATTAGATCGTTATAATCTAAAATTGTTTTTGGATAAAGTACGATAACATCGTCTTCATCAAATATATGTTTTGCTTTTTTGTCTGATTGAGTAAATTAAAAATGCCAATCTAAACCCGAGTTTCCAATAAAAACACCATCATAATTATTATGATTTTCGAAACCGCCTAATCGTTCAAAGCCTAAAATATTGACATAAAAATCTTCAATTATTTCCAGGTTATCTGTATGTCGTGCAACTCTTAAAAACATAAATCATAAAATTATTGACAATTATCTAATTAATTCCCAGCCAGTTTATTCAATGTATAAGCAATTAACTCATCAACAGCTTTATAAGGATCTTCACTAAAAGTTCCTGATGCACGATTGGCAATTATCGCATTCAATGACAAAGCATTGTGTCCTAAAAGTGCCGAAAGTCCATAAATTGCTGCTGTTTCCATTTCTAAGTTAGTGATTTTTTCACCATTAAAACTAAAATTATCCATTTTACTGTTTAATTCTTCATCCTGGATATTCAAACGCAATACACGCCCCTGTGGACCATAAAATCCTCCGGCAGTTGCAGTAATTCCTTTAAACATTTTATCTGACTCAATTATTTTTTCTAAAACTTCAGAACAAGCGATAGCATAAGGTCGTCCTTTTCTAATATCCCAGTTGGTATGCGTTACAAAAGCATCTTCAATAGCGGCATTTGAAACTTTATCAATCAAATAGGAGCGAAGCATATTATCTAATCCTAATCCAAATTTAGACATTACAAAACTATCCACAGGAATATCAGCATGCAAAGATCCCGAAGTTCCAATTCTGATAATATTTAATGAAGTAAGGTTTTCTTTTGGCTGACGCGTTTCTAAATCAATGTTTACCAAAGCGTCTAATTCGTTGATAACGATATCAATATTGTCAGGACCAATTCCCGTTGACATTACTGTTATTCTTTTTCCTTTGTAGATTCCGGTTTGGGTTTTAAATTCTCTTTTTTGGGTTGAAAATTCAATCGAATCAAAAAACTGAGTGATTTTTTCCACTCTATTTTGATCTCCAACAAAAATTATATCGTGTGCAATATGTTCAGGACGAAGATTTAAGTGATAAACGCTTCCGTCCGGATTAAGTATTAATTCTGAGTTTTGTATCATTTTTTTTAAGGTACTAAGGTTCTAAGTGGCAAAGGTTCAAAGGTTTCTTGTAGAGGCGGATAGTTTTTTTGCCCACAGATTTTACGGATTGAACAGATTGTCACAGGTTTTTATTTTATGTTTTTTTCTGAAATTCTAAATTCCAATAAATGGAATCTACAATTTTTCAAAACAAAGCTTTGCGAACTTTGCGTTTTTATTAAACTATAATTATATATTTCTTTGCGTTCTCTGCGGTTAAATTTTTACGTCCAACAATTGGAATTTGGAATTTAAAAAATTGGATTTTAAAATTATTACCCCCCAACCCGTTTCGTTTTAAACCCTTTTGCTTTAAGTATTTCCATTATTTTATCACGATAATCGCCTTGAATAATAATCGAAGCATCTTTAAAAGTTCCGCCAACGCTTAATTTGGTTTTAATTTCTTTAGCCAGAATTTTAAAATCTTCGTCAGATCCTTCGTAGCCTTCGATAATAGTGGTAGCTTTTCCTTTTCGTTTTTCAAATTTGCAAATCATAGGCTCTTTTTGGATAAAAAGTACATGATCCTGCTCCTGAACTTCTTCAGGCTCATTTGATTCTACGTGATCCGGAAATAAATTTTTTAATTGATCTTGTAAGTCCATAAATTTTTTATGCTAAAAAATAAATTTCAATAGTTGTGGTTTTTAAAAATTAAATTCCAAATCCCAATTTGATAGTTGGAATTTGGAATTTAAAAAATTGAGATTTAAAAAGTTTACTTTTTAATCAATCCCAAATCTACTAAACGTTCGTATAAATAATCTCCCGCAGTAATATCTTCGAATTTCTTAGGATTCTCGGCATCAATACAGTTTTCTAGACAATCCAGGCGCATATCGCTTACAGGATGCATAAAAAACGGAACTGAGTAACGTGAAGTTCCCCATAATTCTCTTGGTGGATTTACCACTTGGTGAATCGTTGATTTTAACTTGTTATTAGTATGTCTTGACAACATATCGCCAACATTAATTACTAATTCATCATCTTCGGCAATGGCGTCAATCCATTCACCATCATGATTTTGAACTTGTAAACCTTTTCCCTGAGCGCCCATTAAAAGAGTAATCAAATTAATATCTCCGTGAGCAGCAGCGCGAATCGCATTTGCAGGCTCAGAAGTAATTGGAGGATAATGGATGGGTCTTAAAATAGAGTTTCCTTCTTTTGCATACTGGTCAAAATAAAACTCATCTAAACCTAAATGCAAAGCCAGAGCTCTTAACACATAAACGCCTGTTTTTTCAAGCATTTGGTAAGCATCTTTACCTACAGCATTAAAACGAGGTAATTCTTTCACTTCAACATTAGCAGGATATTCTGCAGCATATTTTGAATCTGCGTCAACATATTGACCGAAATGCCAAAATTCCTTCAAATCACCTTCTTTACGTCCTTTAGCATGCTCTGTTCCAAAAGAAACATAACCTCTTTGTCCGCCAATTCCGGGAATTTCATAATTATGCTTAGTTTCTACTGGCAAAGCGAAAAATTTTCTAATTTCGCTATAAAGCTCGTCTACTAACTGATCATCTAAAAAGTGACCTTTTAGGGCTACGAAGCCAATGTTTTCAAATGCACTGCCGATTTCATTTACAAATTTTTGTTTACGTTTCGGGTCGTCCGAAAGGAAATCACGTAAGTCTACACTAGGAATGTTTTGCATACTTTACATTTTTATTTTAAGAATGAAAGGTTTTTAAACGCCTTTCAGTAACAAAGGTAGAGAATATTTTATATTTGAATTTTAAAAGTTACATTAAAATTAAAAATTCATAACAAAAATTAATAAAATTGTTATATTTTTCTATATTTGAAACACTAAAACAACAAACCAAATGATCTTTTACAGACAAAACCTTACTGATGCTCAATTATTAGATTTATATAAAAAAATCCTCAAACCTCGATTGATCGAAGAAAAGATGCTGATCCTGATTAGACAGGGAAAAGTCTCCAAATGGTTTTCCGGAATAGGGCAGGAAGCAATTTCAGTAGGTGTGACATCAGTTTTAGATGAATCAGAATATGTTTTGCCAATGCACAGAAATCTGGGGGTTTTTACCACCAGAAATATTCCGTTGCATCGCTTATTTTCACAATGGCAGGGAAAAGCAAACGGATTCACAAAAGGAAGAGATCGAAGTTTTCATTTTGGAACTCAGGAATATAAAATTATAGGAATGATTTCGCATCTAGGTCCGCAATTAGGGATCGCAGACGGAATTGCCCTTGCTGATAAACTTCAGAACAATAAAAAAATAACCGCCGTTTTTACTGGGGAAGGCGCTACAAGTGAAGGTGATTTTCACGAAGCTTTGAATATTGCAGCAGTTTGGAAATTACCCGTAATGTTTATCATCGAAAATAACGGTTACGGACTTTCAACGCCTACAAACGAACAATATTCTTGTGAAAATCTTGCAGATAAAGGCATTGGCTACGGTATGGAAAGTTATATTATTGACGGAAATAATATTCTGGAAGTTTATAACAAATTATCCCAGTTAAAAGAGGATATGCAAAATAATCCACATCCTGTTTTACTGGAGTTTAAAACTTTTAGAATGCGTGGTCACGAAGAGGCGAGTGGTACAAAATATGTTCCGCAGGAATTAATGGACGAATGGGCAGCTAAAGATCCGGTAACTAATTATCGCGATTATTTGACTAAAATTGGTGTTCTTAAAACCCAATATGACGAGCAATTACACGCTGAAATCAAACAGGAAATCGATGAAAATTTAGCCATTGCAAATGCTGAACCTGAAATTGTGCCAACATTAAGCGGAGAATTAGATGATGTTTACAAACCTTTTCAATATGAAGAAGTTAGTCCTTCAGAAGAAATTAAGAACGTCCGTTTTATAGACGCTATTCGTAATAGTTTAGAGCAATCCATGCAACGCCATAGAAACCTCATTATTATGGGTCAGGATATTGCCGAATATGGAGGAGCTTTTAAAATAACAGATGGTTTTGTAGAGTTTTTTGGGAAAGACCGCGTTCGTAATACTCCAATTTGTGAAAATGCAGTTGTTTCTGCCGGAATGGGATTATCTATCAACGGATATAAAGCGATTGTAGAAATGCAATTTGCTGATTTTGTGTCAACTGGTTTTAATCCAATTGTCAATTTATTAGCAAAATCACATTATCGCTGGGGCGAAAAAGCTGATGTCGTGGTTCGAATGCCTTGCGGTGGCGGAACTCAGGCGGGACCTTTTCACTCTCAGACAAATGAAGCCTGGTTTACCAAAACTCCGGGTTTAAAAGTAGTTTATCCTGCATTTCCTTATGATGCAAAAGGATTATTAAATAGTTCAATAAACGATCCTAATCCGGTTTTGTTTTTTGAACATAAACAATTGTATCGCAGCGTTTACCAAGATGTCCCTGTTGATTATTATACGATTCCGTTAGGAAAAGCAGCTTTATTAAAAGAAGGAAATCAGGTTACCATTATATCTTTTGGCGCACCTGTACATTGGGCATTAGAAACTTTGGCAAAAAATCCAGAAATCGAAGCTGATTTAATTGATTTAAGAACTTTACAACCTCTTGATACAGAAACTATTTTTGCATCAGTAAAAAAGACGGGAAAGGTAATTATCTATCAGGAAGATACTTTGTTTGGCGGAATCGCAAGCGATATTTCGGCCTTAATTATGGAAGAATGTTTTGAATATCTGGATGCGCCTGTAAAAAGAGTGGCAAGTTTAGACTCTCCAATTCCGTTTACAAAAGCATTAGAAGATCAGTTTTTACCCAAGAATCGTTTTGAAGAAGTTTTATTCGAATTATTGAAATATTAATTACAATTGGCAAATAGTTTTGCATAAAGGACATTTTTTTTATCTTTAAACCATTAAAAAATTAACTTATGAAAAAACTATTTGTTTCATTTTTTGCAATTACCCTGCTATTTTCTTGCAATAAAAGTACTAAGTCTAACGAAGATAAAGCTTTAGACGGAAAATTCGATAAATACAAAGACGGTTTTGTTACCGCTTTATGGAAGATTAGTCCGGATTGGGCTGCAGGCGTTGGCTACCATAAATTAGACAGCGTGCTGGTTGTTCCAAATGAAGCGCAACAAAAAATTGAGCTTGATTTTATCAATGCGCAACTGGATTCATTAAAACAATTTGATGTAGAAAATTTATCAGATAATAATAAAACTGATTTCCGAATGATCAAAAATCAATTGGAAAGCTCGGTCTTTAGTATTAAAGAATTAAAATCTTACGAATGGAATCCATCTGAATATAATGTTTGCGGATCTTTTGCAGAAATTTTAAACGGAAAATACGATTCATTAGAAGTTCGTTTGCGTGCTTTTAATGCTAAAATGAACAATGTTCCCGCTTATTATGAAGCTGCAAAAGCAAATATCAAAAATCCAACAATTGAACATACAGAACTTGCAATAGCGCAAAATCTAGGTGGTTCATCTGTTTTTGATGCCGATTTAAATGCTGCTTTAAAGCAAAGTAAATTAAGCGAAACAGAGAAAAAAGAAATGCTTGAAAAAGCTAAGGTAGCTAAAAAGGCAATTTCTGATTATGCTGAATGGTTAAAAACAACTCCAAATAAAACACCTCGTTCTTTTAGATTAGGAGCTGCTTTATATGCTAAAAAATTCGATTTTAATATTCAGTCAAGCTATACTGCTGATGAGATTTTTAAAATTGCCGTTGATCATAAAAAAGATTTACATGATAAAATGTTTGTTTTGGCAGATAAACTTTGGACAAAATACAAAGGAACCGAACCAAAACCAACAAACAAATTAGATTTAATCAAACAAGTAATTGATAAAATCTCCTTACAGCATACTACACCAGAAAAGTTTCAATCTGAAATTGAAAAACAAATTCCGGAATTAACGGCGTATGTAAAAGCAAAAGATTTATTATACATTGATCCTTCAAAGCCACTTGTAGTTCGTAAAGAACCAGCTTATATGGCTGGAGTTGCAGGAGCTTCTATTTCTGCACCCGGACCTTATGATAAAAATGCAAATACATACTATAATGTAGGAAGCATGACTGGATGGACAGCTGAAAACTCAGAAAGTTACCTGCGTGAGTACAATGATTATATTCTTCAGATTTTGAATATCCACGAAGCAATTCCTGGACATTACACACAATTAGTTTACAGTAATCAATCGCCAAGTATCATTAAATCTATTTTAGGAAATGGAGCAATGGTTGAAGGTTGGGCTGTTTATGCTGAGAAAATGATGTTGGAAAGTGGTTATAAAAATTCTGATGAAATGTGGTTGATGTACTATAAATGGAATTTAAGAACAACTTGTAACACTATTTTAGATATTAGTGTTCATACAAAAAACATGTCTAAAGAAGCTGCAATTGATTTATTGACAAAAGAAGCTTTTCAACAACAAGCTGAAGCTGATGGAAAATGGAAACGCGTAACGTTATCACAAGTTCAATTGTGTTCATATTTTACAGGATATACTGAAATTTACAATCTTAGAGAAGAACTTAAAAAGAAAGAAGGAGATAAATTCAACCTGAAAAAATTTCATGAGAAATTCCTAAGTTTTGGAAGCGCTCCGGTAAAATATATCAAAGAATTGATGTTGTCGAAAGAGTAATTTCTAAAGATATCTTATAGAAAAGGTTTGACTAGAATTATCTTGTCAAACCTTTTTTTTGTTTTATAGGACTGATGGGTTTGTATTTAAAAATGACATAATTTGATATTATAATATTTGTCATCGTTTTATCCCGTAGGGATTTCATATTGGTAGCATTTTTTGATACGGGACAATAGAAATGATTATTGTTTTTTTCTACCAATATATAATCCCTACGGGATAAATCGCTTGGGTGAAAAATGACCAATGCATTCTAAATCACATTATTATTTTATCCCTACTGGATAAATACATTAAATATTTTTAGGCTAAATGGCTTACATAAAAATCGCCAAGCATTATTTTTATCCCGTAGGAATTATATATTGGTAGTATATTAAAATTACAGAAATAGTATTGTCCCGCTAGGGACAAAACAAATTGAATGAAACAATAGTCATATTAAAATCAAAAAAAAATCCGTTTTAATCCGCGTTTGCTTTAGCAATCTGTTTTATCCGCGTTCAATCAATTCAACACTATTTATTTTTAAATAATAACCACCAATCGCTTGCCATCAGGAACTTCAATATTCCAGACTTTCTCGATATCAATTAAATTTACTGTTTCAATATTCACTTTCAATTTGTTTTGCGCTGCCAAAAGAAACATCTCAGGCAGTATTTCTGAAAATAATAATTTGACTTCTTCTTTTTTCCAGCTTCCCAATCCTGAACCTGATAATTGCAAATCAACGCTTCTTAAAATAGCCGCTGATAATTGAATACTATCGCCCGACATTGCGCCAATAGAAACATATCTCACTTTGTGCGTAAAATTTCCTTTTCCTTTTAGAAACGAAAAAATCAATTCTGCAGAATGTCCCCACAAATAATCCAGAATGATATCAATTGGTGTGTTTTGCTGAATCGCTTTAAGTTGCGCAATAATTGTTTCATCATCTTGTTGAAGAGAAATAATTTCGTCAGCGCCTAAAGCTAAAAGACTTTGAAGTGTTTTTTCATTTCTTCCGGTAGCGATGATTTTTTTAGCGCCATAATGTTTTGCAATCTGAATAGCCATTTGACCTGTAAAACCAGTCGCTCCGTTTATTAAAACCGTTTCTCCGGGTTGGATTCCCGTTCTAAATCGTAACGCCATTGCAGAACCTGCAATTGCATTTGGCATTGAAGCAGCTGTTGCATCACTAATTCCGTCAAGTAAAGGAACCATTCTGCTTTTATCTACAAGTGCTTTTTCGGCGATTGTTCCGCTGATTCCCCGAGCGTAAACCCTTGTTCCATCTTCTAATAAACCAATGCAATCGCTGCCAATTACAGTTCCGTTCTGATTTTCATTTTCTGCCGAATAATGATCTCCGCTTACAATTCCTTTATCGAGATTGGTAATCGCTACGGCTTTAACCGAAATTAAAACTTCATTTTCGTTGCTCACAATTGGAGTTGTAAATTCTGCATATTTGGGCAATTCGCCTCTTTTATAAATAACTGCTGCTTTCATAATTATTAAATTTTATGAAGCAAAATTAGGCAGCTGTTTAAGGGCAGACGATAACATTTGTTATTATTTTTTTTTCACCATATAAGTTATATAAGCTCATTTAAGCTTGCCTTATATTTCTTATATAACTTATATGGTAAATAGATTATTTTTTTTGAACCAATTTACTTTTAATTCTGCTTAAATGAACTGTGCTTACGCCAAGATATGACGCAATATAATGTTGCGGAACACGCTGAACAATCTGAGGTCTTTCTTTAATGAGATTAAGATAACGCTGAGTAGGAGAGTCCTTTATAAACGAAACAAAATGTTTCATATAATCAAATGTACGCTCAAAAAGCATATCAAATAAACGATCTCTCATTTCCGGAATTTCTTTAATTTCTTCCAAAATTTTATTCAGATCATCTCTAGAAATCCACCATAAAACAGAAGATTCAATTGTTTCAATAACAACCGGACTCGGAAATTTTTTCATGAAACTTTCGATAGAAGCTACACTTTGATTTTCGAAAAAGAACTGAGTTGTAAGATCTTTTCCGTTATTATTAAACCAAACCCTGATACAGCCTTTTTCGATTATAAAAAGCTTTTTTGAAATTTCACCTTCTTCTAAAAGTATTGTTTTTGCAGGAACTTCAATGCGGTTGAAATGGTTGGTATATTCAATCCATTTTTCATCAGTTAATGGTAATTTATTTCGGAATTGGTTGAACATTTATCTGTTTAATTTAACATGATTTAGATTTAGAACATATTGAACAAATAATCAATTATCAGAATTACCCGTTTGAACTGCTAAAATATGGATGATGATAGAATCTAAAAAATCTAAATTTTCATCATTTATATTTAGAGAAATTTTTCGAGGAGATTTCCAAAGATTTTGTGTTACTTCCGCAATTTTAGTTTCTTCAGAAGTGTAATGATAATTCCAATTAATAGAAAATAAACGATCATTATAATTCTTTTTTAGACTTTTATTTTTATCGAAAAAGAGATGGCTATCCGTGATACCTAAAATATTATTTAACAGATTCTCATTTTGAAATAAAATCTTATAGGAATTATTAATAAAAATAACTTTGCTTTCTAAATTTAAAACTAAATCATCGTTGTAATTATATACTTTTATAATTGTTTTATACCAATTGAATTTTCCCGTTGAATAGAATAAAAGTTCATTATTTTTATAAGCATATAAACTTTGTTTTTTATTTTCTACAATTTCTATTTCCATTCAAAAAGATCTAATTCAAATCCGTTTCCACTTCAAACAACTGAACCTGACTTCTCAATCTCTCAATCAATAAATTCATCATTCGTTTGTTTAAACTTGAAGAGTTTTGAATATAAATATCATATTCTTCAATTGTAAAAAGTCCCATAATAATTCCTTTAAGAGAATTTCTGAACTTAATATCCTTTTGAATAGAGTTTTCGATGGTTTGGATTTTCTTTTCGGCAGTATAAGAGTAAAAATCAGCTTTATTTTTATTGACGTAATTAATAAAAACTGCTATAAATAAATCATTTTGAAGTTTTAAAATTGGTCTAATCGTTTGATTTTGAAATAATTCTTCCGGTGAAGATTGAGCACTTACGGTTCCTAAAGTCTCTCCTCTGAATTCTCTTAAAAAAGCATCTCTATCTTCCATGTTTTTTCTTTAAATTTAGAAAAAATTCTAATGCGAAATTAATTTTACCTTATAAGTTATATAAGATATTATAAGTTTATCTAAATGAGCATACAAAGCAACTAAAACGATCTGTAGAAAATAAGCCTACAGTTTTAAATGAGCTTATATCACTTATATGGTGAAAAAATTCCTCAATCTATGAATATAAAATATTTACTGTTTTTAATTGTAATCGCAATTATTTCCTGCAATTCTAAAGATGAAAAAAGCAAGTACAATCAAATTGTATATCAGGCTGTAAATGACAAAGACACCGCTACTTTAAGCATCCATATCAACGACAAACGTTTCTACGGACATTATGAAGTTCTATATCACAAAATAGGAAAAGATTCCGGTGATGTTAGGGGAGATCTAAAAGGCGACACTTTACGAGGAGATTTCCATTTTATCTCAAACGGAGGAAGCTGGAAAAGGATTCCGCTCGCTTTATTGAAAAAAGAAGACAAACTATTTTTAGGAAGCGGGATTATCACAACGTATTTCAACTTGCCATGTTTCATGCCCGGAACTCCTATAGAATACGATAATGCAAAGTTTGTTTTTGAAGAAATTAGAAAATAGTTTTCAGTCGCAGTTCGCAGTGGCAGTTTACAGTTGAACTGTGACTGTGACTGCGAACTGCGACTGAGAACTGTGACTGATAACTGATAACCGAGACTAAAAACTAACTCAAAGGTCCAATCGTTGACGGCAATTCGAATATTTCAAGATCAAAATAAATGACCGAAGCCATTACATGATCAAAAATATCTGCCATAATATATTCGTAATTTGCCCAACGTTTATCACTTGAAAAAGCATAAATCTCTAACGGAACACCATGCGCGCTTGATTGTAACTGGCGGCACATAATATGCATGTCTTTATTCAAACCAGGATGCGTTACTAAATATTGCATAATATATTTCCTGAACAATCCTAAATTTGTCATGTTTCGACCATTCAGCGAAAGCGATTTATCAACACCTTGCAAATTATTGTATTTCTCAATTTCAGCCTGTCTGGTTTCAATATAAGTACTAATGAGCTGCACGTTTTTCATATGATTGAGATCATCATTATTCAAAAACCGAATACTGCTGCTTTTTATCAGAATATGTCTTTTAATACGTCTTCCGTCAGATTTTTGCATGCCGCGCCAGTTCTGGAAAGAGTCGGAACTTAAAGCATAAGTTGGAATCGTGGTAATCGTATTGTCAAAATTCCGAACCTTTACGGTTGTCAGGTTAATTTCGATAACATCACCATCGGCGCCAAATTTATCCATTGTAATCCAGTCACCAATCCTGACCATATCGTTGATTGCAACCTGAACACTCGAAACAAATCCTAAAATAGTATCTCTGAAAATCAAGATAATAATCGCCGAAAGCGTCCCCAAAATCGTCAATAATTCTCCCTTTTTGATTCCGAATAACGTGGAGATAATCATCGCAACGCCAAAAATCCAAAGAACAATCATTATTACCTGAACAAAACTATCGATGGGTTTATCGCTATATTCAGGTTTCTGTTTTAAATAATCTCGTAAAGCATTAAAAATCGTTCTGATAATCCATAAACTAATCAAAACGATATAGATACCCACTATTTTTCCAAACAGCGATTCCCAATAATCATATTTGTCCAAAATGATTGGAACAGCTTTATAAATAAAGAAAAACGGAATTAAATAAGCGGTGTATTTGGTGGTTTTGTTATGAATTAAGTAATCATCAAACTTGGTTTTTGTTTTTTGGGCAAAAATGGCAGTTAAGGTTACTAAAACAAATTTTGCAACATAATAAATGGCAAAAGCCAAAGCCACCATGATAACAATATTAAAGAAAAGGCTGATATAAGACGCAAAGTTGCGGCTCATTCCCCAATCTCTAAAAAGCGGATATAAAAAATTGAATATTTTATCCAAAGGTTTATTGTGCATTATTTTCTAAGTATTTTTTCTCAACATAAAAAGTTCCAAAAGGTATAAGAGAAGCAATCAGGATAATTCCGAAAGTTTTAAGATCCCAATTTTGAGATTTTCTAAGCAAAACTGCTAATATAATGTACCCAATAAATAAAACACCGTGCGTCATTCCTAACGGACGTAAAATGGTATGATAAAGTTCCGGATTATTGTTTTTTATCACCAGCATATTGGCAAATAACACTAAGTAAGAGATTCCTTCTAAAATTGCAGTAACTTTGAAAATCTTGAGCATGTATATATTTTTTTAAGTTTATACAAGCAAAATTAAGTATTATGGTTGGTTTTTGAGGTATGAATCAATAAAGTAATTTACTTTTGTAATCTTAAACTTTGATAATGAGTAAACGCGATTTAAAAAAATATTTAGCCGAATTAAATAAGGAGCAGCTCGAAGAACAAATTATTGAGTTGTATGAAAAATTTGCTCCTGTAAAAGTATATTACGATTTTGTTTTTAGCCCTAAAGAAGATAAACTTTTACAGGAAAGCAAGATTAAAATCTCACACGAATATTTCCCGATAAAAAAGCCTACGTCGAGATGGAAACCAAAAGCTAAATTAAGACGTTCTGTTGCGCAGAAATACATAAAACATTTCATTTTGTTAGGTGTTGACCCTTTTGTGATTGCAGATATCATGCTGTATAACATCGAAATAGCGCAAACATATTCGTCCAGTAATTTTATTAAACAGGAATTGTTTTACAAAAGCATGCTAAATTCTTTTGAGCAAGCTGTTAATTTCATCATTTCTAACGGAATTTTGTCTGAATTTAAGGAGAGGATTTTTGCAATTCAGCAAGAAACTATTCGGCAGAAATGGAAAAACAAGTACGAATTTGAGGCAATTTCAGACAAAGTAGACTTATAAAGGCTTTTCTCATAAAAAATCTTATTTAAAAAAATGATTTATTTTACGTTAAAATAAGATGAATAACTGTTTTTTCGGTGTATTTTTGCAAAAATCCAAAAATAAACAATGTCTCAAAACACTTTAGAAATAGAAAGAGAAGAGAAAAAAGAACTATATGCATACCAGAAAGGCGATATCGATGCCATTTTTGAACGTTTAGACAATGCTCCTTCGAAACATCATTTATTATATCAATTGCCTACAGGTGGTGGAAAAACAGTAATTTTTTCTGAAATCGTGCGTCGTTATTTAGCAAATAATGATAAAAAGGTAGTGGTTTTAACGCACCGTATCGAACTTTGTAAACAAACCTCAAAAATGTTGAAAGGGTTTGGTGTTTCTAATAAAATAATCAATAGTAAAGTAAAGGAATTACCGGATCAAAACGAGTTTTCGTGTTTTGTGGCAATGGTGGAGACCTTAAAAAACCGTATCAATGACGAGAAATTACATCTTGACAACATTGGTTTGGTGATTATTGATGAGGCGCATTACAATTCATTCCGAAAATTATTAAACTCATTCAAAAACGCTTTTATTCTTGGAGTAACAGCAACACCTTTGAGTTCAAATATAAAATTACCAATGCACCAGAGTTACGATGAACTTATTGTGGGAGACACCATTAGTTCGTTGATTGAAAAAGGATTCCTTGCAAAAGCAACAACCTATAGTTATGATGTGGGATTAACATCATTAAAAGTAGGTATCAACGGAGATTACACCGTAAAATCATCAGACGATTTATATACAAATACCATCATGCAGGAAAAACTTTTGCATGCGTATACAGAACGTTCGTTAGGTAAAAAAACCCTGATTTTCAACAACGGTATTCATACTTCATTATATGTGTATGAAACGTTTAGAGAAGCCGGTTACGATATCAGACACCTTGATAATACAAGTAGTTCTGAAGAACGTAAAGATATTCTGGCATGGTTCAAAAAGACTCCGGATGCTATTTTAACATCTGTAGGAATTTTAACCACAGGTTTTGATGAACCTACAGTTGAAACGATTATTTTAAACAGAGCAACAAAATCACTTACTTTATATTACCAAATGATTGGTCGTGGATCTCGTAAATTACCTGGTAAAGACGAGTTTACAGTGATTGATTTAGGAAATAATGCAGCACGTTTTGGATTATGGAGCGAACCTGTAAACTGGCAGCACATATTTAAATCACCTGAATTTTATTTGGAGAATTTACGCGATGATACTGAGATCGAATTGTATTTCAAATACAGTATGCCACCGGAATTACGCGCAAAATTCGCAAAAACTGCCGATGTAACTTTTGATGTAGATGAAGAACACAAACTAATCATCAAACAAAATTTACGTTCTAAAGTAGTACTAGACAAATCGTTAGAGCAACATGCAGCAATGTGTGTCGATAATACCGAAACATTACAAGAAGCAAAATCATTAGGAAGAGAACTTGACGACGACATCGATTGCCGTATCAAACGCTATTCTAAATGCTTAAGCCAATGTAGTAAAAACTACCGCGAATGGCTGGTTGACGATTATAAACTAAAGTTAGTCCTATTAATAGGTAAAAAATATCGTGAAAAAATCATGAACGAACCGGACGAAGAATAAAAGAAATTTGTTTCAGTTTTATTATTCTGTGGGTCTTTAGGTTCAGGTTTCAGTTTTTTTTAGTTTCAGGTTGTCAGGCTGAGCGATCCCGATAGCAATCGGGAGAAGCACATTTCAATTGGAATTTGGAGTTTTAAAAAATTGGAATTTCAAGAATTAGAAGCTATTTCCTGCTGTCCGCTATATCTTTTCCTGGCTAAAGAAGCCAGAAAAAGGATGCCGCTTCCATCAGGGCTAGGGTTTAGGTTTCATAAAAAGAATATTTATAAAGTTATGTCATTTCGACGAAGGAGAAAATCACACGAATATTACGCAAAGTTTGTCGAATATTGGATGAAATTTCTCCTTCGTCGAAATGACAAAAAATAAAAGAACCTCAAAGGTTCACAAAAAAATCATTTTAATCTGAGTAATCTGTAGCAGAATCTAAAATCTACAATCAGAACTCTACAATAATAAAACATGTCTAAACAATTCTCATCATTAGGAATTTCAGCACCAATTTTAAAAGCATTAAGTGAATTGAACATTGTTGAACCAACAGAAATTCAACAAATAACAATTCCATTGCTTTTATCTGAAAGCCATGATGTCGTAGGTTTAGCTAAAACCGGAACCGGTAAAACAGCCGCTTTCGGATTACCATTATTGCAATTAATTGACACCGAATCTGCAATTGTTCAGGCTGTAATTTTGGTACCAACCAGAGAACTTGGACAACAGATATTCAGAAATTTAGAAGATTTTGGAAAACATATTCCGAATATCTCAATAGCTTCAACTTGTGGCGGAATCCCAATCAGACCACAAATGGAGCGTTTATCACAACCCACACATATTGTTATAGCAACTCCGGGACGTTTAATCGATTTGATTCAGCGTAAAGCAATCGACCTAAAACAAGCTAAATATTTAGTATTGGATGAAGCCGATGAAATGGTTTCGATCCTAAAAGAAAGCTTGGACGAAATCGTAGCTGAACTTCCTAAAAAACACAGAACATTATTATTCTCAGCAACTTTGCCGGGAACAATCAAACAATTGATTCAGAATTACTTAGATAAAAATGTAGTTCAGGTTAGCGCTAACATGGAAACTGTTGGTAACCAAGGAATTGATCACGAATATATTGTTGTTGATCCAATTGAGAAACTCGATGTTTTAATGCATTTCCTGAATTCAAAAGATGGAGAACGCGGAATCATCTTTTGTAAAACTAAAGCTGCAGTCAATAAACTGGCTAAAAATTTAGCAATTAATCGTTTTTCGTCAGGCGCGCTTCACGGAAGTTTATCTCAGGGAATTCGTGACAGAATCATGGAACAATTTCGTGAAGGACACATTAATATTCTGGTTGCAACAGATTTAGCAGCAAGAGGAATCGACGTAAAAGAGATTTCTTATGTTGTCAATTATCATTTGCCTGACACCTATGAAAATTATGTTCACCGTAGCGGTAGAACAGCAAGAGCAGGAGCAAAGGGACTTTCCTTAACTGTTTTACAACAAGAAGAAGTAGCAGAAATTCCGGAATTTGAAAAAGAATTAGGAATTAAATTTATTCAGTTCCAAAAACCTTCTGTGGTAAGTTTAGAAGAAAATAATACGCTTTTGTGGGCGAAACAAATATTTAAAACAAAACCAAATCACGATATCTCAGATGATTTAAAAACAAAAGTAAAAACTGTTTTTCATCATCTTACCAAAGATGAATTAATTGAAAAATTAATGGCAAATTACGTACTTCAAAATAAAGTTGAAGTAACTGAGAAACCTGTTAAAAAATTCAAAAAGTAATATTTCCAACTTTTGATTTCCTGATATATATTGTAATTTTATAGTGCATAAACAACGCATTATACAAGCATATTATGGCAGATATTCAAATACAAAAGATTACGCTCAACGAGATTCAGCAATTACAAAAAATTGGCCGACAAACTTTTCAGGAAACATTTTCAGAATCCAATTCTGAAGAAAACATGAAAGATTATCTGGACAAAGGTTTTGCTACAGAAAAACTAACGGAAGAATTGACCAACAAAGATTCTGAGTTCTATTTTGCAACTTTAGATAATGAAGTAATTGGTTATTTGAAAGTTAACTTCGGTGCATCTCAAACTGAATTAAAAGATGATAAAGCACTTGAAATTGAGCGAATCTATGTTTCAAAAGAATTTCATGGCAAAAAAGTCGGACAATTATTGTATGAAAAAGCTATAGAAGTTGCCCGACAAAAAAACAATGATTATGTATGGTTAGGTGTTTGGGAGGAAAATCTGCGAGCGATTGGCTTTTATACAAAAAATGGATTTGTTGAATTTGATAAACACATTTTTAAGTTAGGAGATGAGGAGCAAACAGATATTATGATGAAACTCAAATTGACAAATTAATTCCATAAGATTTTAAAAGAAAACTCAAAATAGGGTTTTGTAATTGGAATTATAATGTTAAATTTATACAACTGCTAAGCGCAGAATAGTTTTACTCATAGAATCTACTTAATAAATAAGATATGAATATAGTCATCATAGGAGGTGGTTTTGCAGGACTAAATCTGGCAAAAGAGCTTGTAAACCAACCTCAAATACAAGTGACCCTTGTAGACAAAAACAATTATAATTTTTTTCCACCACTTATATATCAGGTTGCTACGGCATTTCTAGAGCCTTCAAGTATCAGTTATCCTTTTAGAAAATTCTTTGCAGGCAAAAAAAATCTTCAATTTCGTTTAGGCGAATTACAATCTGTAGTTCCTTCCGAAAATAAAATAATTCTCAACAACGGCGAATTGACTTACGATCATTTGGTTTTTGCTACAGGAGCAGAAACAAGTTATTTTGGTATGGAAAACGTAATGAAAAACGCCATTCCGATGAAAACTTTAAATGACGCCATCGAAATGCGTAATACATTGCTTAAAAACCTTGAAAAAGCTGCTATTTGCAAAGATATTCGTAAACGCCGTAAATTATTAACGATTGTTGTTGCCGGAGGCGGACCAACAGGAGTAGAGGTTTCAGGAATGTTTGCCGAGATGCGTAAAAATATCCTGCTAAAAGAATATCCGGAACTTGAAACATCTGCAAGTAACGTTTATTTGGTCGATGGGGGAGACGCATTGCTTGCGCCAATGAGTGAAGCTTCACAAAAAGATACTCTTGATGCACTTACTAAATTGGGTGTTGTCGTTAAACTTCATACAAGAGTTGTAGACTACGTTGATGATACTGTACATTTTGAAAATGGAGATACCATCAAAACTAAAAACTTAATTTGGGCAGCAGGAGTTTCTGCTAAAATATTTGAGGGAATTCCAAAAGAAAGTTATGGTCGCGGCAGACGTATGGCAACAGATCAATATAGCAAAGTGAACGGTCTTACAAATGTTTACGCTATTGGTGACACAGCTATTACAGCCGGAGATAAAAATTTCCCTGACGGACATCCGCAAGTTGCTCAGGTTGCCATTCAACAAGGATTAAATTTAGCCAAAAACTTTAAAGCGCAAATCAAAAACAAACCATTAAAACCATTTGCTTATAATGACAAAGGTTCTATGGCAATTATAGGAAAAAATAAAGCTGTTGTAGATTTACCAAGTCCAAAATGGCATTTCAAAGGATTTTTTGCCTGGATTATCTGGCTGTTTATCCACCTGATATCCCTGATTACGTATAGAAACAGATTAAATACATTCTGGAATTGGATGGTAGCATATTTTGCCAGCGATCAATCACTGAGAATGATTATTAGACCTGATAAGAGATCTTGATTTTGAAATTCCAATCTATTGAAAATAAAAATTCAATTTTTTGAAATTCCAAATTCCAATGGATTGAAAGAAAAATAAATTCCAATCTTTTGAAATTCCAAATTCCAATCATTGAGAATATTATTGAACATAAAAAAAGCCGGAATTTAATAAATTCCGGCTTTTTTTATGTTCAATTTTTGTCATTTCGACTAAGGAGAAATCAAACTAGAATTCCGACAAAGATTCATTTTTGGAACGGAGTTTCTAGTGTGATTCTTCGTTCCTCAAAATGACAAGATTCTGTCTTAATTAGAATTTTTTTCTTACTCTCAATTACTTGGAATTTGGAATTTAAAAAAATTGGGATTTTAAAACTTTAGTGCCCAACCAAAACATCATCATTTTCAGATACTTCAACTTTAGTTTTAATAAAGCGCTTACCAACATTCAGTACAATGAAAGCAATAATAGTTGTTGCCGTCATAATAAAAACCATTGGTGCTACAGAATTTTTAACGAAAACTCCAACAGCAAATGATGCTAAAGCTCCCAAACCTAACTGAATAGCACCCATTAAAGCTGAAGCACTTCCTGCGTTTTTAGCAAAAGGAGCCATTGTAAGTCCGGCAGTATTGGGATTTGAAATTCCCAGACAACCTAAAAACAAGAATAACATTGCGATCGTTTCATACAATCCTAATAGATTATTTAAAGAAAGTATCAGGAAAACGATTACGATAACAGATTGCAAAATCAATGCTCCGAAAATCATTTGCTCGCTTGTAAATTTCTTCAATAAAACCGAATTCAGCTGACTTGAACCAATAAAACTAACTGACATAAAGGCGAAAATCCATCCGTATGTTTTAGCATCTACATGGTAAATGTCCATAAAAATAATAGGAGAGGCGGCAACATAGGTAAATAAACCAGAAAAAGCGATAGATCCGGTAAATGCGTAAGTAAAAAACTGAGGTTCTTTAAGCACTTTCAAAAAATTGGAAATAATTGGCTTTGGCTTTAATGAAATGGAGGTATCAGGTTTGTAACTGTTTGGCAAACCAAGTTGCGCAGCAATTAAAATTGCGATTCCCATACACATTAAAATAAAAAACACCGTATGCCAGCCGTAATCTTCTGTAACATAACCGCCTATAGTTGGCGCCAACATTGGCGAAAGCCCAAGAACTAACATTAATAATGAAAAAACTTTCGGGATATCTTTTACCGGAAACAAATCCCTAACCATTGCAACTGACGCAACCGTCGCAGCACAACTACCAACAGCCTGAATAAATCGCAATAATATAAACGAATCAATATCAGTAACATAAACACATCCTAAAGAAGCTAAAATGTAAACCATCAAACCAATAAATAAAGGTTTTTTTCGTCCAAAACGGTCCAATAAAGGTCCGTAAAGCAATTGTCCAGCCGAAATTCCGATAAAGTAACTTGATAAACTCATGGAAACTTTTGCAACTGTAGTATGCAAGTCTTTTGCAATTCCTGAGAAACCAGGCAAGTACATATCAATTGAAAAAGGACCAAGTGCTGTTAAGGAACCTAAAATAAGTATGAGTTTAATGTATTTTTTCGTTGTCATTGTCTTAAATAATTGCTTTTAATTTCGGGCAAAGGTAAATATTTAGTACCTTTCTATATAATCAAAGCTTTAATAAATAAAAAAAGGCTGATTATTTTTTTAAGAATTGATTTCAAACTGACATCAATTTTAATCTAAAATTAAAACATATGAAAAATTACACTTTACTATTAGCTCTTATTTTTACAACACTTTCATTTGCTCAGACAATTGTATCTAAAAAAGAAGACGCAAGTCCGGAGCAATATGCACTTCTTCAAAAAGTAAACGAATATTATCCGGATATTACACTGAATAAAGCGGTTACAAATTTTTATGCCGACGGAAAAATTATTGACACGCAACAAGAATTCAACTTAGATACTTCTAAATTTTCAAGTTATAGAATTGGAATTGAGCCGGATAACAAAAAACTATTGTTTGAATACGTTTCTACAGAAACTGGAAAGGTTTACGGAGATGTGACAATTTTTAAAGGAAATGCTTTAAGAACAACATTCTTAGAAAAAAGCAATGAAATAAATGTTGCATTAAACGGGAAACCGGTTTATGTGAAAAAACTAAAATAATGCCATATTATATTCAAAAGAAAAGCATCCGATACGTTGGATGCTTTTTTAGTTTATATTTGGAACGTATTTTATTTAATAAAAATTGAAGTCATAATGAGACAATTTATTCTACTGTTACTATTAATTTCTTTTTCAGCACATTCACAAATAAATAGATTTACCGGAACCTGGAGCACTGAAAATTGTAAAGATTGCAGCAAAGAATATGTTTTGACATTAAACATAGCGCAATCCAACAGCAAGATTTTTGGAACGGCAGAAATTACAAGCAGCAATGAAAAATTTGTAACCGGCATTATGGAAGTTACCGGATATGTACATGGATTTGGTGAAAAGGCTCAAATTACTATCAAAGCTAAAAATGGTACGGCAAGCGCAGTTCTTTTTGCAAATGATCAATCGCTACAATTCAATAAACGAGGCGGCGACGATTTAGTTCCCAAAGAAACGATTCTCACGAAGTTGTATTAGAAAAAGATAAAACATTAAGACTATTTCTCTCTAATCAATTTCTCCAATCTGTCAATCATTTCCTTTTGCTGTTCAAGCATACGCTCGTAAAGCTCTACCATTTTATCTAGAGGATTAAAGGTAGGTTGGTTATTAAAAAAAGCTGGTTGTTGGCAATTATCAAAAGAGGCATTGTTTGAGATTATATTTACCGCTTGTTCTTCATCAAAATTCTTTATGGCATCCGCAGGCACTTTCAGAATTTTAGCAACCTGTTCTAAAATATCCTTTTCTACAAATTCCTTTTGTTCCAAAAGAGAAATTTTCTTCTGATTCCAATCTTCTCCCAATTCATAAGCAAGGGATTCTTGTTTTATCCCCAGCATTTCACGGAACCGCTTTATATTTCGACCTTGGTGTATTTTCTTGTCTATCATTTTAGTATGTATCATAAATGCCAAATATAAGATTTTTACCTAAAATAATTAAGGCATATTGAAAAGAATATATATTACTAAACATTTTCAAATACGCCAATAATTTTAATTTCACTTTCTCAATTGCTATAAAAGAATAAATAATTATACTTTAAAAAATGTATAAAAAAATAAGAACATAAAAAAACCCCGTTTTATTGGGGTTCATTTATTAGTTTTTTAGTTGTGTCAGCAATTGGGACGGAGACAATAATCCACAGTCTTTGGCTACTTTTTCAATATCCATTATACCTATTGTTTCGTAATCTTCTCTATAGACACAATGTACAGTATATGTACCACCTGCATATGCCTGAAATACTATATTTGTTATACTGTATGGTTTTTCATCAGGAGGTTGAACGGTTATATCTTTATCTTTTAGTTCAATAGTATAATATTCTACTAAATATTGGGCTTGATCAAGGTTATACATAATTTTATTTTTAAAAATTGTATCAAATATAAGTAAAATTTATCCTTTTACTTCGTTGATTAATTTACCATTTATAAAATATTGCATTAGCGATTTGCCTTTATCTAGCTTGTACAACGTTCTAACTGTATTACCATCAAACGTCCTTACTTCTCCAAATATCAAAACATCATCGGGAGTTAGAAATGTATATGACAAACAACGATTATCTAAAATTGTAACATTGTACAATTTAAACTTAGAAACATTTTCATAAACTACATCAGCCGAAAGAAACTCATTTGTTTTAAAATTGTTTTTAAATTTATTCTTAACCTGCTTACTAATCATAATATCAGGATAAATTGAATTAACATTTTTTATTAGCTCGTATTGCTCAATTGTAGCAACATCTGTTTTTTCAAGATAAACTTTCAAAAGCTTTTTTTTCTTACATTGGTCAGATTAACCTTAAACAAATAAATAAATGAAAAGCATCAATGTAACACGAGGAAAATATGATTATGTCATTTTTTTAGAACACATTATTTCTGTTTCGAGTTCAAATGTAGAAAATGAAACTTACATTAGAGTAACAAATGGAGATTCCATCTTGGTTGAAGGATCATTAAATGAAATTGTAAATAAGATAAATAAAGCAAAAAACTAACTTTAAATATAGAAAAATGAAATTTATAACATTAACCTTGACAGGCGGAGCAACATTATTATTAGATAAAAGTTTAATTATTTTTGCTGTTGATTATACAGAATTTAGACAAATAACATTAACCGTTTTCATAAGTTATAATACAAATGAACTATAATTTATAGTATGAAACATAGAACGTCCAACTTTATCAACAAAGTTGTTAACAACTCTACAATAACTATTTACAGCCAGCTATTTTTAAGAATACTACAATATACAATATTTGGAACATAAAAAAAGCCCCGTTTTATTGGGGCTTATTTATTGATTTTTACTTTAGTTTTATTCGACCGACGCGACAGAATACGTTAATATCTGAGACAAAGCAAGCGAATAAGCTGACAATATAGGAGCGTCCCAAAGCGCCAATTGCTCTTTATATCTTTTCTCTAAATCACCATTTCCAATAGGCATACATAAATAATATTTATTACCCCAAACACGAGAATGAGCAACAACCATTATGCAAGATGTTTTTTTTGTTTTATCATTAGTTAGAGACTGAAACAGAAAATCATAATTTGTATCTGTATAATGGTAAATTTCACTTAAAGAATACCCCTTTTTAAAATCTAAACCTTTTGCAATTGTTTCCGCATAACCTTTAGTAACATAATTATATTCCTCTACAGTTGTTTGTGAATAAGAGAAAGAAAAAGCTAAAAGCAATAATAAGGTAATTTTTTTCATATAGTTTATTTTTGTGAGTTTATAGTTATTAAAGATTTCCAAATATAGTGCCAATAATTTTAATTTCACTTTGTCAATTGCTATAAAAGAATAAATAATTATACCAAAAAAAGTAAGCCCTTGTAAATTAATACAAAGGCTTATCTATTATATAATCATTAAAGTATTGTCTAGAAACATAATTACCAGTTTTTCGATTGTAAATATTAATGTAGTGATAATCAAATCCGACATTTTTACACCAGTTATGCAGATAATATATTGATTTACAAAACTCAACTTTTATAGGTCTTATACTTTTATCCTTATTGAAGATTGTACAGCTGTATGGCGTTGGAGTAGTATTAGCCATAAATATTGGTTATCTGTATTTCTACTTGATGAAGTAGGTTTTTAATCTTAAAACCCCCATTCACACAAACAAACGTTGACATATCGAACTCTCCTTTTTTAATAATACTTGTGCCAGATTCTATGTAATTTACATAAAACCAAAATTCATTAGTTCTAATATCTGTAAATATAAAAACACTCAGACCATACGGATAAGTAGTAGTTGTTGTCATTTTTACATAAAAATCTCCAAATTGAACTATATCACCGTTATTTTGAACTGGGAACGATGTGACCAAATCGTAGCCATTTGCAATGTAATTCGGGTTTTCTCCCTGAAACTCTAACGTATCGATATGCGTACCATTTCTATATGTATCATAAAATGCTGTATAGAATTTATTATCGGATTGAATTGTACCGAGTTTAAGCAAAGAATAAACTCTACTATCATAAGCATAACCCGAACCCTGAGAAAATCTGCCGTCTAATCTAAATTGAGGTAATTTATATTCTTTTAAATATCTTAATGGCTTCTTTTGAAAGTCAGTAAAATTTGAAATCTCAACACCTGAACCAGTTGCAAAAGGAACTCTAAGAAATATCTCAGTGAAAGCCGTTGCAAAATAATTTTCAGGAATAACATTTAAATCAACATTTCCTAAATCATTAATAATAGAAAGCATTGGCAAACTATCATAATTAGCAAAAGACACTCCATTTACACGCTTATTATCCATGAAAACAGATAATATAAAAAATGGTGTTTGAATGTCCTTTACGCCATAGCCCTGTTCATCATAGTATGAGATTTCCTTTACTTTAACAGCGTATGTATCATCAATATATTGTATATAATTCATATTGTCTTAATTGAATAAAGGAACTTTTTTTAAGTCCGAGGTTGATAAATATTTTTTTAAATCAGCCTTTAAATCACGGCGTGTA
The DNA here is from genome assembly GCF_018380615.1 of Flavobacterium psychroterrae. Classification (GTDB taxonomy): domain Bacteria; phylum Bacteroidota; class Bacteroidia; order Flavobacteriales; family Flavobacteriaceae; genus Flavobacterium; species Flavobacterium psychroterrae. The sequence continues at coordinate 169,558 of NZ_JAGYVZ010000004.1, forward strand.
ATAATATAATAACATCCGATTACTAAAGGAACAGTTGTAGCTTGCTTTACTTTCAATAATTCACTAATAGTCTCTCTCTCATTTTCAAAATTCGACATTGGTTCAGTTATCCAAGTATACCAAGGAGAATCTTTTGTTTGCTTATTTGTTCCTAACCAAACCGCCAAAGATTCAGCTATATCATGAACTTCTTTACGAGGTGTAATTTTATTCAATTCAATTTCTTTTGTCATTGGATTAGAAACTGCAATTTTTAAATCATTTTCCGCATCTTCCAACGCTTTTTCCTCAGCATCTTGTGTGAATTTAGAATACCATTTTTTTAATAATGGATAACACACAATGATACCAACAACCAAAAGCCAGTATTTTTGCAGAAAGTCAAAGAGCCAAACTGTGTTGGCTTGGCTCTTTGTTCTGTTTACTATTTCTCTTTGAGCCATAATTATTTTTTCTTAAATAATTTATAAGCTAAAAATCCTGCTAAAGCAACTAATACAACATTTGAAATAGTTTTATTGCTTGCGTAAAAAAGTTTGATTTTATCTAACATCTTGTTTAAATTTTGAATTAATAATTTTTATCTTTTTTTGCGTTTGTTTAGACTGTAACGCTGTAAACAGTATAAAAAAAAAGTAGTACAGGAATAATCAAATAATTAAATTTGAATTTCTTCTTAGCCGTCACAGTAACACCTGAAAGATTAAAATCTCCTATAATGTCAATAGCATCCTGAATATCTGAATCATAAATAAATGAAGCATCCACACCATTTTCATGCTTAATAATTGCTCTCGCAATAACCAAGTAAAACTTAGCATCTACAATTTTTATAGTTTGATCAGGGTCTAATCCGACAGCCTTTGCGATAACATCAATATACTTTTGAGTATCATTTTCTTTAGGCGGTGCATACTCAGAAATCAATTTTCTAATTGTATTTTTCCCTTTATCTATATCGTTTGTCAAATCCCTTAACATAGCACGAATCCCAAATTTAACCTCAGTAAACTGGTCAAACTCCTTATTATAATCAGTATTTTGACTTACTGGAATTTTACCCTGCCAAGCAATGTTATAATTTCTTAGATTGCCTGGATTGTTATTTCGAACACCTCTAGACAATTCTTTTCGACCTAAAAAACTACTCATTTCCCTCTACAGTTAAAGGTTTAACAGGTGTTTGCGGTTCATCTTTTCCAAAATCAAGTTTACCCAATTCATCAGATACAACCTGAATACCTTTTAGAATAGCAGTTACAACCGCACCATATTTCACGATAATACCAATTATCGAAACAATTCCTTTCAAATTTTTCATGACTTATTTTGTTTTAATTGTTTTCTTTTCTCTAAATACTCTTTGAGTAAATCAACTCCCTCATGTAAAATCAGAGGGAGGAATTTTAATATGACCTTAAACATTAGTTTGAACGTAAAAATGTACCCGCGTAACCCCCGTTTTTAGCACGTGGATTAATTACAAATGCCATGCTGTCAATTACAACTTTACCGCCATTTTTCTGCATTGTACCCCAGTGGAATGACTGAACACCAGTTTTAGTGTTTGTAAAAGTGCACGCTACAGAACCAAACCAACCTTTATCTGAAAGATTTGATTTCGTAGTTGTTACACATTTAATTGCAATCAATTCACCTTTTGACAATCTCCAACCAGTTGTAAGATGTTGCTCTACTCCCTGATTAGGACCCGAAACGGGGGTGTACGTAGTGTACTTTGCACCTGAATGCTTTACTTTTTGTTGATTATTATTGTTATCATTCTGATTATTAGAATTATAACTTTTTTTACTTTGTGCCATTACTTTATAATGTGTTTGATTAATAGTATGATTTCAGCCATTTTTTTTAATATTATTACTGCCGAATCTATCAGAAAAACTATAAGATAGATTCGATAGTAATTTTTAGGCTTATCGTCTTTTTGCAACTCTTTTGCCTGTGTTATTGCGGTCACGTCTTATAAACCAAATCAACGCAATAAGACCAACGACAGCACCAATAACAATTTTCCAATTTCTTTGAAACCATACCTTTATTGTTGAGCTTACAACAGTAGCACCAACCTGACCACTTCCCTCAATAAATCCAGTACCTAAACCGTCATTTATCCCCGTTGCAACAGCTTTACCGAAAATATTAGCACCCGCACCAGCGACAGCACCAACAGTGTTAGCCGTACTTTGATTCAAAGCTTGCGTTTGCGCATTCCAATAATCTGCTTCGGCTTGTTTGCCTTGTGCCTCAGCTTCTTTAGAAAGTTTTTTTGCTTCGACAGCATCAGTAACTTTCCCAATTACTTGCTGAGCAATTCCACCAACGCCCGGAACAAAACCAACGGCAGTAGTCGCAACTTTTACCAAGTTTTTAAACGAGACATTTTTTTTAATGGATTGACCAATTTTTTTAAAGAACCCCATATTTTACACAGTTTTTAAACATCTTACGACGAAATTAATAATTGAACCTTGTGACTTATTGATTTCTAAACCAACAACAGCCACCAAAGGCAAGGTTAATCTATCAGTTAAACCTTGAACAATTGTCCCATCTGCAAGAACAGCTTGGATTGGGTCAATATCACGGCTTAAAGTTTGAAGTTCAAAAGGAAGATATTTCACTACTTGACCATTTGAGTATTGGTAAGACAAATCACTTACAGAATCATCAACAGTCATAACAGCCAAATCAAATCCCTGAACATCAATCTTTTTGTTGAACTCCTCAGAAGCAACAGATTTTTGTTCAAAAAAGAATAAATTGTTTGTTTGCTGTGGTTCTTCGATTCCATGTAATTCGTAACGTTTACCTGCAATTAAATCTTCAAGAGTAATTTTAATACTCTCTTTATCTGCAAGATAAATTGAACCTTCGTCTGCCAATTCACATAATGCAATCAAAGCATTATCTGCATCGGATTGTGTGTTTTCAGTTCCGTAGGTACTTGCTAAAATGAAATCTTTAAGCAAAACTTTATTTGCTAAAATGACATTCGAACCGTTTCCACGTTCAATGTAAACACTAATTTTTTCAGTAGTTAGGGCTGATAAAGCCACATCACTTGAAAGAATCAAAGCACCGATTGCTTTTGTTACTTGTAATTCTGGCGATTTTGTAACGCCTGTAATAGTTGCAATTTTCATTTGTTATAAATTTTAATTGTTTAATTTCTTTCACAAAGGTTATTGCAACTATTGTTAGGCGTTCCCTAAAATTCCCTATAATTCCCTATTTTTCCCTAATTTTCCCTATAATATGCCATAGGTTATTAAGTCTTGAACCGTTAAATAGTTTCTTTTTAAAGCAAGAGAATCAATAATTGTTTGATATTCTTTACAAGCTGTTTTGTAGCTTAATTCAAGAATATGCATTAACTGGGTTTTAGTCACTTTTTGGCTTGTATTCTGTGTTTTCATGGCTTATAAAAATAAAAGTTGGTGTTCGTGGAATAATTCAGAATCGAAATCATTTACTAATTTTTCCTTTGTTCTAAATTCGTGCAGATAGAAGTGTAATTTGTTTTGAAACCAAATTAAAAGCGGGTTTTCAGTAGTCATGTCCATATCTTCAAGTAAAAGATTAAGAGCAACGATATAAGATATGTCTTGATTATTTGCGTAATATTCTCTAAAAAGAGATTTAGCAAGCCGTTTTTTAATGGTTGTTGAAGAAAGAACAACTTTCTTTAAACGCTTGATTATAGGATTGAATTTTGTAATTTGAGATTGTAAAAAATCAAAATCAAAAAGGGTTATAAGCTTTTCTTTATTGATTTGACTTTTACCAGTGTTTTCGCGAAGTTCAAAAAAACCTTTATTTGCAATTTTCAACAACTCATAAAGGTTAGCTTTATCAAATATACCCCAAGTCATTGTCTGACTGATGTTTATATCTAATTTAGAATGTTCGTTTAAACCCCTAAAAAATGCAGAATTTAACTGATATTCAAAACGCCAGACGTTGTCATTTTTCAACCCATTATTCGCATAATATTCATTTATATATGGCTTTTCTGTGAGTTGTAGCGACAGCGTTTTGTTATAACACCGTATTATTTTATCAGATGTTCTTTTCCCAATTTGGAAACCGTTAAGTATTGATTTTCCTTTGTACGTTTCAAAATAGCTTTGTAAATTTTTCGGACGCCCCGAGATAAGGTAGTTACCTGCAACCACATTACTATATAAATTACGGTAAGAATTGTTGATATCAGACTTGTCAAGGCAAATATCCAGTCTATTAACAGACTTAAATAAGTAGTTCGTTTCATCGCAAAAAGCGTTTATGACACCTCTTAAGGTATCGTTAGACAATGTGTAAAATAAATTGTTTTCGAATTGTAGTTGTGCAAATTGTTCACTCATAATTGCTGAGCGTGGTCTTGCTGTGTAAATTCCAATTTTTAAATCTTCATAATATAAATCTGCTCTAATCTCAAAAATCTTAGTTCCGTATTCATAAGGCTTTAAACGAAATTTTGAATTTTCGGGAAATTCTCCAAATGGCTGACCCTCTAAATTTATAATTAGGTAGTCTATATTAATAAGAGTAGGTTTTAAATTATTGTTTTTGAATTTAGTTTGGGCTTGATGCCTTTCTTTATATGAAATCATTGTTTTTAAGTAGGTTTGAGTGAGTTAGTTGCCGTTATACCCTACGGCAACTATTAAAAAAATCGAAAGGGGAGTAGCAAAAAATTAATTTTCTAAATTTTGCCACAACGAATAGTGATTTTTAGGCAAATCGTTAATTGTAAATTCCTTTTTCGAAACAGCTTCAGTTATTTTTCTTTCGATTTCAAAAAATTTGTTTTTATAATTTGAAATTTGAGAATTAAAAAAAACATTTATCTGCTGACCAATTTTTGTAATTTCTCTAATAGTAAAATCATGCTGATGTTTAAGACCAATCAAATCGACAGTTTCTACAGGATTTTTTGAATATTCGTTTAAATCGTGATTTAATCCAGCTAATTCCAGTATTAAATTTTCTCGTTTTTGAATTAAAAGTAAAATTGTAGACATATATCAAGGTATTAAAAGATTATGTTTCAATAACTTTCTAAGCAAAGTTTTACAAGAATCGCAATAAAAAATAAATTCATGCAAAGCCTGATTTTGACGAATTATAAAACAATCCTTTTCTATGTGAATGGAAATTCCTACTTTCGAACCTCGTACACGAATATGCAGTATTTTATGTGCAAGTTGTTCCGTTTTACAGAAAGGTCGAATTTTTTTTAAGAATGTTTCAGGTTTGAATTGGGTAAAATTCATTGAATCAACGTATAGAAGTAGTAATACGTAGTTTTCTAAGGAAGAGCGTTTTAAAGCCATAGTTTATTTGTTAATAATTACATTACAAATATGAACTATAATTTATATTATGTAAAATAGAATATTTCAGAAACCTTCTCCAATACAATCATGATCTTTCTGTAAACTTATAAAACATTTATTGTAATCAATCCCTATCTTGATTTTAGATCTCATTCTAAAGAAATTCAAATAAATTATAAAGATTTTAAAGTGTGAAAATTGATTTATAGAGCCTGTAAATCAGTATTTTTTTGTATTATCTTAAAATAATTATATTCTCTTAAAGATGCTTTCATTGTAAGAGTTTATTTTATTATTTTTACATTCGATACTTTAAAAAAATTATCAAAAATATATGAATACAATTGCTGAGCATATTGCAGATTTTTTAAAAGAATACCCGCCATTTAATAATTTAACTTTTCAGGAATTATCTGATATTGCTACAAATATTCGTGTTATCAATTTAGAAAAACACGCTGTATTATTTCAAATCAATGATACACTTCATGATAGTTTTTATGTTGTGGCTTCTGGCGTTATAAATTTAACGACAATTGCAGATGCCGAGGAAACCCTTATAAACAAATGTCATGAAGGCGATATTTTTGGTTTACGTCCGTTTTTTGCCAAAAATAATTATATGATGACAGCAAAAGCACGTGAAGAAAGCATCATTTATGCTATTCCGATCGCTGTTTTCAGACCATTTGTGGCTAATAATTCAGATGTTTTAAACTTTTTATTAGAGAATTTTGCCATCAATTCACGTCATGCAAAAGACAATGTGAATTCTCAGGGAAAACTCATTTCTGATACTGCATTTTACGTTGATCAGCAAACCGAAATGCAATATATTCAATCGCTGGTGTATAATAATTCGCCGTTAACGACTGAATCTAACCGTATTGTAAAAGATGTTGCTATTTTAATGACCGAATCAATGGTAGATAATATCGTGATTTGTGAAAAAAATAATCCAATTGGTATTGTTACAAATGCTGATTTATCTTCAAAAATTGCAACAGGCCGCTATCCTATTACTGAAACCATTGACAAGATTATGTCTTCGCCGGTTGTTACCGTAATTGAAAATGTTTCTTTGGCGGAAGCTCAATTGTTAATGCTGAAACATAATGTGACGCATTTATGTGTTACTAAAGATGGCACGAGCAAATCTGCTGTGAAAGGAATTATTTCTGAACACGATTTAATTGTCGCTCAAGCCAGTAATCCGGGTGTTTTGATTAAAGAAATCAAACGTTCTCAGCTTCCTAAAGATTTAAAACAAATACGTGATCGTTTGTCTGATTTGATTCAGAATTCAATCCAGAAGAATATTCCAATTTCTCATGTTAGTAATATTGCCAGCGAAATAAATCTGGCGATTATAAAACGCGCTGTCGAATTGTCTATTTTAGATTTAGGCTCACCTCCTGCCCGTTTTGCGTGGTTAAGTATTGGAAGTCAGGGACGTAAAGAGCAATTATTGCTTACAGATCAGGATAGTATTTTGATTTTTGAAGATGTTGCTCCCGAGAAATACAGAGAAGTAAAAGATTATTTTTTAAGATTAGCCAAAAGAACTACTTCTATATTAGAAAAAGTAGGATACGAATATTGCCCAAACGGACATATGGGAAGTAATATGTTATGGTGTAAATCATTGACTGACTGGACAAAACAGTACAACAGCTGGATGAATACTCCAGGTGAAAACAGCAACGATTTAAGTAGCATTTTCTTTGATTATGAAATTGTTTTTGGAGAGCCAAAAATTGAAGAAGTAATCGAAAATGTTATTTTCAAAAATGCCGTTAACAACACTTTATTCTTTGACTTTTTAGGAAATGACGCTTTAAAGAAAAATTCGGCTTTGAGCTTTTTCAAAAAATTCATTGTTGAAGAAGAAGGTCCGCACAAAACGAAATTTGATATTAAAACCCGCGCACTAATGCCATTAATTGATGCTGCGCGTTTATTGATTTTAAATTCTAATATAAAAGGAATCAAAAATACCTATTTGAGATTCAAACAATTAGCAATAACAGATTCTAAAAATGCCGAAATTTATTTAAGCTGTGCCGAAGCATTTTTGACATTATCAAAATTTAGAACTGTTGAAGGATTAAAAAATGACGATTCAGGACAATATATCAATTTGCGAGAAATGTCTAAAACCGACAAAGAGAAGTTAAAAAATGCCTTAACCCCAATGAAAGACCTTGAGGAACTGATTAAGAGTAAATTTCAACTTACACAATTCTCATAAATATGCTAGACTGGATTAAAAATATCAGCAAAGAGTATCCGGATTTCTGGAAAGACTATCTTACTAAATTTGAAACAAAACCAAATCGGTTTGTTGTAGTATCTACTGAAACTTCCGGATTAAATCCAAATAAAGATGTGATTTTATCTTTAGGCGCATTTTCGGTAATTGATGACAGTATTATTATAAAAGATAATTTTGAAGCTGTTTTATTGCAATACAAATTCTTGCAGGATAACGGACTTTCAAATGAATTTATTATTGAAAGTAAAATGATTAAAATGCCTGAACCAGATGCAATTGAAGCATTTGTGAATTTTATAGGCAATGCTGTTTTAGTTGGTCATCACATTAATTTTGATATTGAAATGCTGAATGCAGCATTAGAACGTCTGGATTGCGGAAGATTAAAAAATGAAGCTTTGGATATCGATATGATGTATCGTAAATTAACTGATATTAACGACAAGCAATTTTCGTTAGACGATTTAAGCGAAATTTATAAAATCCCAAAAAGCGATAGAAACTCATCATCTGAAGATGCATACAAAATTGCTCTTTTATTTTTGAAGTTAAAATCGAGATTGGGAATTAAATAGGAGAAACTATTATACCACATAAGTTATATAAGGAAGTGTAAGTTTTTGATTGTCAGACAAAAAATCAAAAATTGTTACGCAAATATTTCTCAAAGTTTTAAATTTTGACAAAGATGACTACTCAGGAGGAATTCTAAGTAAATTGATATTAAACAAAAATGCCTCTTAAATCTAAGAGGCATTTTTTATTCTATTTTTCTGAATTAAGAAATTCTTTCTTTCTGAATTTCTTCTACAACTTCAGGATTCAATAATGTTGATGTATCTCCAAAATTAGAAAAATCTCCTTCGGCTATTTTACGTAAAATTCTACGCATAATTTTTCCTGAGCGGGTTTTTGGTAATCCGGAAACAAACTGAATTTTATCCAGTTTTGCAATTGGCCCAATATGGTCAGAAATATATTGATTGATTTCTTTAGACAGGTTTTCTTTATTTCTAACTTCTCCTGATTCTTTCAAAATTACATAACCATATAATGCATTTCCTTTAATATCATGTGGAAATCCAACAATAGCGGATTCTGCAACTGCAGGATGTTCGTTAATTGCATCTTCAATAGGAGCTGTTCCTAAATTATGACCAGAAACAATTACAACGTCATCTACTCTACCCGTAATTCTGTAATATCCTACTTCGTCTCTTAATGCTCCGTCTCCTGTAAAATATTTCCCAGGGAAAGCAGAGAAATATGTGTCTTTATAACGTTGATGATCTCCCCAGATTGTTCTGGCGATTCCCGGCCAAGGAAATTTGATACATAAACTACCTACAACTTGATTACCTTCAATCTCATTGCGTTTTTCATCCATTAAAACGGGTTGAATTCCAGGTAATGGCAAAGTTGCGTAGGTTGGTTTTGTTGGTGTAACAAAAGCAATTGGAGAAATCATGATTCCGCCAGTTTCTGTTTGCCACCAAGTATCAACCACAGGACATCTTTTATCTCCTACGTGGTCATTAAACCAGTGCCATGCTTCTTCATTGATTGGCTCTCCAACAGATCCAATAACTTTAAGAGATTTAAGAGGATATTTTTGAATATAATCTAAACTTTCTTTTGCTAATGAACGAATTGCTGTTGGCGCAGTATAGAACTGTGTAATTTTATGTTTTTCGATAATATCCCAGAAACGGCTAAAATCCGGATACGATGGAACTCCTTCGAAAATTACGGTTGTTCCACCATTCAATAATGGTCCGTATAAAATGTATGAGTGACCCGTAATCCAACCGATATCAGCAGTACACCAGAAAATATCATTTTCTTCGTGGCTAAAAACATTTTTAAATGTATAAGCGGTATAAACCATATATCCGGCTGTGGTGTGCACCATACCTTTAGGTTTTCCTGTTGATCCTGAAGTATATAAAATAAATAAAGGATCTTCTGCATCCATGATTTCAGCAACGCTGTTATCTAAAGCTGCGTCTAATAAAGGCTGCAAGAATTCATCACGACCTTCTTTCATTTTGATTTCAGTATTGGTTCTTTTTACAACCAAAACTTTAGAAACTGTTGGACAAGTATCTAACGCTTCATCAACAATTCCTTTTAAATCAATAGTTTTATTCCCTCTATAACCTCCGTCAGAAGTAATTACCATATTACATTCGCAATCATTGATTCTTGCAGAAACTGCCGAAGCTGAAAATCCTGCAAAAATAACAGAGTGAATTGCTCCTATTCTGGCGCAAGCCAAAACAGCAACTGCCAATTCAGGAATCATTGGTAAATAAATACAAACTCTGTCTCCTTTACGAACTCCTTGCTCACGCAAAACATTCGCCATTTTAGAAACTCTTTCGTATAATTCGTTGTACGTTATATGTAAAGCACTTTCAGATGGATCGTTCGGTTCAAAAATAATAGCCGTTTTTTCTCCTCTTTTACTTAAGTGTCTGTCTATGCAATTTTTAGTTATGTTAACTTTTGCTTCAGTAAACCATTTTACTTCAGCATCAGCCATATTAAAATCAACAACTTTTTCCCATTGTTGGTACCACGTGAAATTTTCTTCTGCTATTTTCCCCCAAAATTTCCTTGGTTCCCTTATTGACTTATTGTAATGTTTAAAATATTGTTCTAAATTTTCAATTTTATAATAACTCATATGTTTTTGGAATTTTTCTATAAATGTATTAAATATCAGCGTATTCTTAAAATTATTTAATTCATAAATTTTATCATATAAAAACACATATTAAAAAAAATATCGTCTTTTTATGTATATTCAATAAATTTTTACTTTTTTGATTAAAAAAGCCTATTGCAAAAAAGGCACGATAAATAAATACCATGCCTTTTTATTTTAACAATTTCAATAACAATTAATTTTCGTAATTCTGCATTACAATACTCTATTCCATTTTGAAAATAGCAGCATCTTTATTAATTAAAATGAAACTTCAACAAGCATATTTATTACTAAATATACCCCTCATTCGGGATTAGCTTCACTTAACTTACTTAATTAAAGAAGTTAAGTGAATGCAATATGCATCTATATCCATTTTTCTTAATAAGTGCTTACTAATTCAAAATATTACTTAGAACAGAGATACAGCGCAAATCCCACATTCGAAAGTGTGGTAATTCCCAATTTATTATCCAATTTTTTTCATTGCAGTCATCGATTCTCTCAACCATGTTCCTACTTCTTCGATAGGATGTTGACGAATTTCTTTGTTTACTGCTATTAAAACAGCATTATCTACTCCGTTTGAAGTTGAAAATGGTTTTCCTATTACGTTTGTTTCTACTTTTTTCATGAATTCAGTCAATAAAGGTTTACAAGCATGGTCAAATAAATAACAACCATATTCTGCTGTATCCGAAATAACGCGGTTCATTTCAAACAATTTCTTTCTTGCAATTGTGTTTGCAATTAATGGCAATTCGTGTAATGACTCGTAATAAGCTGATTCTTCGATAATTCCAGCTTCTGTCATGGTTTCAAAAGCCAATTCAACACCCGCTTTTACCATTGCAATCATTAAAACACCATTGTCAAAATATTCTTGCTCAGAAATAACAGCATCAGTTGGTGCCGTTTTTTCGAAGTTAGTTTCTCCTGTGGCAGCTCTCCATTTCAATAAGTTAACATCATCATTAGCCCAGTCGATCATCATAGTTCTTGAGAATTCTCCAGAAATAATATCATCCTGATGTTTTTGAAATAACGGACGCATGATGTCTTTTAATTCATCTGCAATCTCATAAGCTTCAATTTTTGCAGGATTCGAAAGACGATCCATCATATTTGTGATTCCACCATGTTTCAATGCTTCTGTGATAGTTTCCCATCCGTATTGAATTAATTTTGAAGCATATGCGGGATCAATTCCTTTTTCGACCATTTTATCAAAACATAAAATAGAACCCGTTTGCAATAATCCGCAAAGGATTGTTTGCTCTCCCATTAAATCTGATTTTACTTCAGCAACGAAAGAAGATTTCAAAACTCCGGCTTTATGTCCACCAGTTCCTACAGCGTAAGCTTTTGCCTGATCTAAACCAAAACCGTTTGGATCATTTTCAGGATGAACTGCAATTAAAGTTGGCACACCAAATCCTCTTTTATATTCTTCACGAACCTCAGATCCTGGACATTTAGGCGCACACATTATTACCGTAATATCTTTACGAATCTGCATTCCTTCTTCTACAATGTTGAATCCGTGAGAGTACGCTAAAGTTGAACCTTGTTTCATTAATGGCATAATGGCGGTAACTACAGCAGTATGTTGTTTGTCTGGCGTTAAGTTACAAACTAAGTCAGCAGTTGGAATTAATTCTTCGTAAGTGCCTACAGTAAAGCCGTTTTCAGTAGCATTTTTATAAGAAGCTCTTTTTTCAGCAATCGCATCTGCACGTAATGCATATGAAATGTCTAAACCAGAATCTCTCATGTTTAAACCTTGATTCAAACCTTGTGCACCACAACCTACAATCACAACTTTTTTTCCAGCTAATGCCGAAATTCCGTCTGCAAACTCTGATTGCTCCATAAATTCGCAAACTCCTAATTGTTCTAATTGTAATCTAAGTGGTAATGTATTGAAATAATTTGCCATTTTCTTTTTAAAATTTAATGAATTGTAATTATAATAATTGAGTTGTTAATAGTTGTTATTTGAATGTTTCTAATAAGGTTGAAATTTCCATTTTTTCTTTAGAAACTGATATTCTGCCCGAACGTACAAATTGCATAATGCCGTAAGGTTTGAATTTTGCGTACAATTCTTCGATTTCAGAGCGTCTTCCGGATTTTGAAATCACGAAAAAATCCCGGGAAACCGTTACAATTGTTGCCTGACTTTCCTTGATGATATTCTGAATTTGTTTTTCGTCAAATAACAAGCTTGAAGCAATTTTGAATAAGGCATTTTCTAAATAAATAGTCTCTTCATCTGTATGATAAAATGCTTTTATTACTTCGATTTGCTTTTCAATTTGACCTACAATATTCTTAACCCATCTTTCTGTTGTATCCACTACAATAATGAATCTTGAAACATTTTCAATTTCTGATTCTGAAACGTTTAGACTTAATATATTAATGTGACGCTTTAAGAATATTCCTGATATCCTATTCAATAAGCCCACGTTATTTTCTGAATATACCGATATGGTAAATGTTTTATCTTCCATGTTTTTTTAGTTTAAAGTTTTTTTAGTTTAAAGTTTCAGGTTTCACGTTGCTGAGAACTTGAAACTTAAAACCTGAAACCTGAAACTTTTTTTTCTTTAGCTTAATCTAATTTCTGAAACGCAAGCTCCTGTTGGAATCATTGGGAAAACGTTGTTTTCTTTCTCTACCATAACTTCTAAGAAATAAGAATCTTTTGAAGCCATCATTTCTGCGACAGCTTCGTCTAAATCTTCCCTTTGAGTTACTTTTTTAGATTTGATATAATATCCTTCGGCAATTGCGACAAAATTTGGATTAATCATTTTTGTTGAAGCATACCTGTTATCAAAAAACAATTCCTGCCATTGTCGCACCATTCCTAAAAATTCATTGTTTAAAATAACAATTTTTACAGGCACTTTTGTCTGGAAAATAGTTCCCAGTTCCTGAATTGTCATTTGGAATCCTCCATCGCCAATAATAGCAACAACTTCACGATCCGGTCTTCCCATCTTAGCTCCAATTGCAGCTGGTAAAGCAAATCCCATAGTTCCTAAACCTCCGGAAGTAATATTACTTTTGGTTGTATTGAATTTAGCATAACGGCAAGCAAACATTTGATGCTGACCAACATCTGAAACGATAATAGCATCGCCTTTTGAATGTTTATTGATCATTTCCATAGTTTCACCCATTGAAATACCTTTATTATTTGTTGGGTTTAGCTCTTCATTTATAACGGTTTCTACTTCAATTTTCAGCAATTCTTTAAATTCATTATGCCATGATTCATGAGAATTTTTCTCAATTAAAGGCAATAACGCATTCAAAGCTTCTTTTACATCACCTAAAACGGCAACTTCGGTTTTTACGTTTTTGTCGATTTCTGCGGGATCAATTTCAAAGTGAATTACTTTTGCTTTTTTTGCATAAGTTTTTAAATTTCCGGTAACACGGTCATCAAAACGCATTCCAAGTGCAATTAAAACATCACATTCATTGGTCAGCATATTTGGGCCGTAATTTCCGTGCATTCCTAACATCCCCACGTTTAAAGGATGATCTGTTGGCAAAGCCGATAGTCCTAAAATTGTCCATCCCGCCGGAATTCCTGATTTTTCAATCAACGCTTTTAGCTGTTCTTCGGCTTGACCAAGAATAATTCCCTGTCCGAAAACAATAAAAGGCTTTTTAGCACTATTGATTAAAGCAGCAGCTTCGGCAACTTTGTCTAATTTTAATTTCGGAACCGGAACATAACTTCTGATTGCAGTACATTTTTCATAACTAAATTCGAACTCATCAAACTGAGCATTTTTAGTAATATCAATTAATACAGGACCCGGACGACCAGAACGGGCAATATAAAATGCTTTTGCAATAATTTCTGGTATTTCAGAAGCTTCTGTTACCTGATAATTCCATTTTGTTACCGGAGTCGAAATTCCGATAATATCTGTTTCCTGAAAAGCATCAGAACCTAATAAATGTTTCCCTACCTGACCAGTGATACAAACCATTGGTGTTGAATCAATTTGAGCATCTGCAATTCCCGTTACCAGGTTTGTAGCTCCCGGTCCGGAAGTAGCAATTGCAACCCCTACTTTTCCTGTAGCTCTCGCATAACCTTGTGCTGCATGCGTTGCACCTTGTTCGTGACGTACTAAAACATGGTGTAATTGATCCTGAAATTTATATAATTCGTCGTAAACAGGCATGATTGCTCCTCCCGGATAACCATAAACCAAGTCTACTCCTTCTGCTAACAAACATCTTATAACGGCTTCTGCCCCTGATATTTTCATAGTATATTTTTTTTATCAATGTCAAAATTCAATTTCAAAAATTCAACGGCAATGGCAAAATTCAATATCAATGTCAATTGCAAAAATCAATTTCAATGCTAAAACTTACTTGTAAATTTTTATTTTAAATTGACTTTTTATATTTTCCATTTTTAATATTGTTATTTTTTTTTGATATTACTATTGATTTTTGATATTGTCATTGATATTGATTTTGATATTGTTATTGAATAATTTATTTATCGGTAACGCAACCTGTAGAAGCGCTTGAAACCGATCTTGCGTATTTAAGCAAAACTCCTTTTGTAACTTTTAAAGGAGGCTGAACCCAAGCTGCTGCGCGAGCGGCAAATTCTTCGTCAGATATCTTCAGGTTGATTGTATTGTTTACGGCATCAATAGCAATTAAATCACCATCTTTTACCAGTGCAATACCACCACCATCATAAGCTTCTGGTGTAATATGTCCTACGACAAAGCCATGTGAACCTCCAGAAAACCTGCCGTCTGTAATAAGAGCACAACTGCTTCCTAATCCGGCACCAATAATCGCCGATGTAGGTTTTAGCATTTCAGGCATTCCCGGACCACCTTTTGGTCCACAATACCTGATGACGACTACATTACCCGGTTTAATTTTTCCGGCCTCAAGTCCTGGAATTACTTCAAATTCGCCTTCAAAAACAACAGCAGGACCTTCGAAATATTCTCCTTCTTTTCCGCTGATTTTTGCAACAGCACCTTCAGAAGCAAGATTTCCATATAAAACCTGAATATTCCCTGTTGGTTTTAATGCTTTTTGGATTTCATGAATAACTTGTTGTCCGTCTTGTAAATCCGGAGTAGTAGCTAAATTCTCTGCTACTGTTTTTCCGGTAACGGTCAAACAATCTCCGTGAAGCAATCCTACTTTTAATAAATATTTCATTATCGAAGGAATTCCTCCAACTTCGTGAATATCTTCCATCATGTATTTTCCACTTGGTTTCATATCCGCCAATACTGGAGTTTTATCGTTTATTGCCTGAAAATCATCTAATGTGATTTCGATATCAACAGCGTGAGCCATTGCAATTAAGTGCATAACTGCATTTGTAGAACCTCCTAAAACAGCCACAATTGTAATAGCGTTTTCAAAAGCTTTACGAGTCATGATATCTCTTGGCTTAATATCTTTTTCTAATAATATTTTAATTGCTTCTCCTGCAGCAAGACATTCATCTCTTTTATCCTGACTTAAAGCAGGATTAGAAGAGCTGTATGGCAAACTCATACCTAATGCTTCAATTGCAGACGACATTGTATTTGCAGTGTACATTCCGCCACAAGCACCAGCGCCCGGACATGCATTTTGAATAACACCTTTAAAATCTTCCGGAGTAATTTCGTTTTTAACTTTTTTTCCTAAAGCTTCAAAAGCAGAAACAATATTCAAGGATTCTCCTTTCCATTTTCCGGAGTGAATTGATCCTCCGTAAACCATAATCGACGGACGATTTACTCTTCCCATTGCTATTAAAGCTCCGGGCATATTTTTATCACAACCAGGAATTGCAATAATACCATCGTACCATTGTGCTCCCACAACTGTCTCGATAGAATCTGCGATTACATCACGGGAAACCAATGAAAAACGCATTCCTTCAGTACCATTTGAAATTCCGTCACTGACACCAATGGTATTAAAAATAAGTCCGACCAGATTTGCATCCCAAACACCTTTTTTGACATCTTTTGCCAAATCATTCAAGTGCATATTACACGTGTTACCATCGTAACCCATGCTCACAATACCTACTTGTGCTTTTTTCAAATCTTCTTCAGTTAAACCAATCCCGTACAACATCGCTTGCGCTGCAGGTTGTGTTTGATCTTGAGTGATCGTTTTGCTGTACTTATTTAATTCCATTATGTATTATTTTATTTTATTTTTATTCCAAAAAAAAACCTTCCAGTATTTGGAAGGTTTGTAATATAGTTTTTCAATTATATTTATACCATTCCCGATGCATATGTGTGAATCACATTGACAACAACGACAGAAGTAATAATAATTGAGATTTGCATCATTTATTTTTTAGTGTCACAAAAGTATGGAAACTTACAGGACTAAAAAAATAAAATCTCAACATTTCACATACTTCTTGTTATTTATATCATTATTTTAATAAAAACTTTAAACAATTGTTGATTGTCCGATATGAACATTGTCATTATTAAAATATAATAAGTCGTCTTTGCTGAAAATAAAATTAGAAACGAACTCCCCTACTTCATTTGTACCGAATTTTGAATCTGATTTTAAATCAACCGTAACCACTTTATATTCAATTGCTTTTTCAACTGCCTGATAAATTACATTTGCTTCTTTGAATAAACCAAAATGTTCTAACAACATTGCAGCAGATAAAATGGAAGCAATTGGGTTGGCAATATTTTTTCCTTTTGCCTGAGGATAAGAACCGTGAATTGGCTCAAACAAAGCATTTTTTTCTCCTAAAGATGCCGAAGCTAATAAACCAATAGAACCTGTAATAACACTTGCTTCATCTGATAAAATATCTCCAAATAAATTCTCTGTCAAAATCACATCAAATTGTTTTGGATTTAAAATAATCTGCATGGCTGCGTTATCCACAAATAAAAAATCTAAAGCTACATCAGGATAATTCGCGCTCACTTTCTGAACTACTTTTCTCCATAATCTTGAGGTTTCCAGAACATTGGCTTTGTCTACCATAGTTAACTTTTTACGTCGGTTTTGTGCCGATTTAAAAGCTAAATGTGCAATTCTGGTAATTTCTTCTTCTGAATATTCACATAAATCTGAAGCGTGTGTTCCTTCTTCATTTAATGTTTTGGCTCCAAAATAAGCTCCACCTGTTAATTCTCTGAAAATAGTAAAATCAGCACCTTCGATAATTTCTCTTTTTAAAGGAGAAGCATCAAGTAATGATTTATAAGGTTTTATAGGGCGAATATTCGCAAAAAGACCTAATTCTTTACGAAGTCTCAATAATCCCTGCTCCGGACGAACTTTTGCATTTGGGTTATTGTCATATTTAGGATCTCCAATAGCTCCAAACAAAACTGCATCTGTGTTTAAACAAAGATTTAAAGTTTGTTCCGGCAATGGATTTCCTGTTTTGTCAATGGCAATTGCTCCCATGAGCGCTTCTTCAAAAACAAATTCATGATTGTACACTTCACCAATCGCGTATAACGCTTTTTTTGCCTGTGCAACTACTTCCGGTCCAATTCCGTCTCCTGGTAAAACTGCTATTTTCAAATTCATAACGTCTCGTTCTTTATGTATTTAAATCTTTATTTATCTTTTATCTTTTATCTTTCTTCTTTGTTCTTTGTTCTTTGTTCTTTCTTCTACTTTCTAAGCTCTATTCTCTATTCTCTTCTCAACTAATTTCTAATTAATTCGTCCTGAATTTTAGAAGCTTCAATTATCTGATGAATATCTTCATCTATAACCTCTCTTTTAATGTCTGCGAATCTCAAAAACTCAATGTATACAAGGTCTAGTTGTACTTTTGTAAGCTCGTAACCTACTTTTTTAGCACGATAAGCTAATGCTGCTCTTCCGCTTCTTGCTGTCAAAATAATCGAAGATTCATTCACACCCACATCAAGCGGATCCATGATTTCGTAAGTTGCTCTGTTTTTAATTATACCATCCTGATGAATTCCTGAACTATGCGCAAAAGCATTCGCTCCCACAATAGCTTTATTTGGCTGAACCATCATTCCCATACTTTCAGAAACTAATCGGCTCATTTCATTCAATTCTCTTGTATTAATGTTAGTATCTAAGTTTAAGTAAGGATGTTGCTTGAAAATCATTACCACTTCCTCAAGAGCTGTATTTCCGGCTCTTTCACCAATACCATTAATAGTACATTCTATTTGTCTTGCTCCATTTATAGCACCTGCAATAGAGTTTGCAGTTGCCATTCCTAAATCATTATGACAGTGACATGAAAGGATTACGTTTTCGATTCCTTTTACGTTTTCCATTAAATATTTAATTTTTGCTCCGTATTCATCCGGTAAACAATATCCAGTTGTATCTGGGATATTTAACACGGTAGCTCCGGATTTGATCACTTCTTCACAAACTTTTGCAAGGAAAGCGTTATCAGTTCTTCCGGCATCTTCAGCGTAAAACTCAACATCTTCTACATAAGATTTTGCGTGTGATACGGCATATTTTGCTCTGGTAATAATATCTTCTCTTGTGGTATTTAATTTATGGAGTATATGAGATTCAGATGTTCCGATTCCTGTGTGGATTCTAGGTCTTTTAGCATGCTTTAAAGCAGCTGCGGCAACATCAATGTCGTTTTTTACAGCTCTTGTCAGTCCGCAGACGGTAGCGTTTTCTACAATTTTACAAATCTCAGAGACCGATAAAAAATCGCCCGGACTTGACACAGGAAAACCTGCTTCGATAACGTCAACTCCCATTTTATCAAGTCGTTCTGCGATAACTAATTTTTGTTTCGTATCTAACTTACATCCTGGAACTTGTTCGCCGTCGCGCAAAGTGGTGTCAAAAATTTGAACTTTCTCTCTATTCATATTCATTTATTTAATGTAATTTCACATCTTGATAACAAATATATATTGTACTTCCTCAGTACGAAATTCATTTTAATGAAATTATACTGTTCATAACACAATTTATAACGTATTAAATAACTAAAAATCAATAAGTTACATTATTATATTTTACAATGGCTAACCATCAAAAAGATTTCTTATTTGTATTGATTAAATCTCTTTCTAAATCTGAAAAAAGACAGTTTAAGATTTTTGCAAGCCGTTTAGAAACGAGTTCAAATACGAAATTCATCGAATTATTTAATATTTTAGATAAATCCGAAACTTACGATGAAAAGCTTATCCTTAAGAGCGGAATCATTAAAAAAGTTCAGTTATCTAACTTAAAATCATACTTATACAAACAAATTTTGGTAAGTATCAGATTGAATATTCCAAGTCAGAATATTCGGTATCAATTGCGTGAACAAATAGATTTTGCCGGTATTTTATATAATAAAGGATTGTATAAACAGAGTTTGAAAATTCTGGATAAGACAAAAATCATTGCGCTTGAAAATGATGAAAAATATATGGCGTATGAGATTGTAGAATTCGAAAAACTAATAGAATCGCAATATATTACCCGAAGTATTCAGGGTCGAGCCGATGAATTGGTTATTCAGGCAAAAGAACTGAACTATCGAAATACTATTTCAAGTAAATTATCGAATTTATCGCTACAGCTTTACGGAATCATGCTGAAGACGGGATACGTAAAAAATGATGATGAATACAAATACATTGATGATTATTTCAACAAACATATTGCAAAATTAGACGAAACCAAATTCGGTTTTCGTGAGAAATACTGGTTTTATAATGCGAATCTATGGCGAAGTTTCCTGGTTCAGGATTTTCTTGCCAGTTATAAATATGCGTATAAATGGGTGACATTATTTTATGATAATCCAAACATGATTTATCAGAATCCTGTATTTTTCTTAAAGGGAAATCACTATTTTCTGGAGTCCCTTTATATGTTGAAATATAAATCGAACTTCAAGAAATATCTAACTCTTTTAGAGAAAACAATTCATGATGATAAATTTCCGGTAAACGATAACATTGCATCGCTATCATTTCTATACGTTTACAACAATAAACTGAATCTGCACATTCTGGAAGGTACTTTTGCCGAAAGCGAATACCTGATTCCTGAAATTTTGGATAAAATTAAAATCCATAACGAACATCTTGACGAACATCACGAAATGTTGTTTTATTATAAGATTGCTTCGATTTATTTTGGAAATGAAAAGTATACGGAATGTATTCATTATTTAGATAAGATTATCAACAACAAGAACTTATCAATGCGTGAGGATTTAATGTGTTTTGCGAGATTATTGTCTTTGATTGCACATTATGAACTAGGAAAAGATTATTATTTAGAAAATCACCTGAAAAATACTTATAAGTTTCTAATCAAAATGAACGACTTGCATGAAGTTCAAAAGGAAATTATCAAGTTTTTAAGAAACCTGAATAATTTATTTCCTGCGGATATTAAAAAGGAATTTATTAAAATGCGCTTGCGTTTTATCGAATTAGAGAAAAACACTTACGAGAAAAGAGCGTTTCTTTATCTCGATATTATTTCCTGGCTTGAAAGTAAAATCGAAAATAAAAAAATTGCTGATATTATTAGAGAAAAAGCAAAATTGAATAGCCGATAAAAAATTAAAATTTCAGATCTAAATTTCCAAATTCAAATCAATAGCAAACCCGACAGGTTTTAAAACCTGTCGGGTTTCGCGCTTTTTGCCATTTGGACGAAGGAGAAATCACATCAGAAACTCGGCAATGAATATCGCCAATCTTTGTCGAATATCTTGTGTGATTTCTCATTCTTCGAAATGACAAACTCTCATGAGTTTTTAATTATCTGCAATAGCAACAAGTTGATGTTCCTTCTAAACAAATATCTCCACGCCCGGGAGTATTTGATAAAACTCCACCAGCTTCACCACATAATCTGTCGCACAAACCAATTGTTGGATTTACATACGGCAGAGTAACTCCTCCCATTATAAATTTCTGAGCATTTTTAGACAAAATTTCAACGTTTCTTAGGTTTTTCAAATTTTTCATAATAGTTTGATTTGATTTGTTTTCCTACTCTTTAGCTTTTCGGATTACGCTTATTTAACTAATCTGAATTAACTCACTTAAATCCAGATCATTGTGGTCTAAGTTATAAAATAAAACGTAATATTCGTACAAAAATAATCGAAAACACAAATGGCATAAAACAACAAACCCGACAGGTTTTAAAAACTGTCAGGTTTACTAACCGCAAAAAAAATCCAAACTCCAATTAATTGGAATTTGGATTTTAAAATATTGGAATTTATGAGCCTTTATTCAACAATATTAGAACTTGTTACATAAAAATTCTTGTCCACTTCAACTTTTCGTTCATCGCTGTTTGTTTTCTCTGATTTCCATTCAGTCGTAGGTTTTAACCAAATTTCCTGACCGTTTAAAGTTACTTTTACCGGCATATCAAATTTTGCCACACAATTTGTCCAATGATATCCTAAAGCACCGTTTTTAAAGATATATTCAAAAACCGGAATTTGAGTTGTTGTCAAATATTGGGCAAAAACTCTATTAAAATTAATTCCTGATTGTGTATTGATATAATCTTCAATTTGCTTAGAGGTAACCGTTTGATGGTAAAAAGTACTGTTTAAACCTCTCAAAATTGATTTCCACTTTGCATCATCATTAATAATCTGACGCATCATGTGCAGCATATTAGCGCCTTTTGGATACATATCGCCTGATCCTTCATTATTTACATCATAATTACCAATAATTGGTTTATCATTTTTGATACCTTGTCTACAGCCAATTACATATTCGGCACCGGCATCTTTTCCGTAATAATACTCCACAAAAAGACTTTCAGAATAACTGGTAAAACTCTCGTGAATCCACATATCTGCAATATCTTTATAGGTAATATTATTTGCAAACCATTCATGTCCGGATTCATGGATAATAATAAAATCAAATTTTAATCCCCAGCCTGTTCCGCTTAAATCACGTCCTAAATAACCATTTTTAAAACCGTTTCCGTACGTTACACTGCTTTGGTGCTCCATTCCTAAATAAGGTGCTTCGATCAATTTGTAACTGTCTTCGTAAAAAGGATAAGGTCCAAACCAGTTTTCAAAAGCTTTAAGCATTCTTGGAGCATCTTTAAATTGCTCTTTGGCTACAGCCAAATTATCTCTTAAAACATAATAATTGCAATCTAAATCGCCTTTTTCTCCTTTATATTTCTCTGAAAAATTAACGTAATCACCAATATTAATATTGACACCATAATTATTAATTGGGTTTGCAACATACCAATTAAATGTTTTTGTACCGTCTTTTTCTTTTTTAACGCTTTGTAATCTTCCATTTGAAACATCCGTTAAATCTCCGGGAACATTCACAGAAATCAACATATTCTCTACTTCATCATACATATGATCCTTGTTTGGCCACCAAACGCTTGCGCCTAAACCCTGACATGAAGAGGCAATAAAATCTTTTCCGTTTTTATCTTTTTTCCAGGTAATTCCGCCATCCCAAGGTGGTTTAATTGCTTCTTTCGGTTTTCCTCCAAATGAGATTATAATTTCTTTAGTTTCTCCAATTTTTTGTTTTTCAGCCAATTGAATAAAAAAAGCATTTCCGTCTCTTTCAAACTTCAATTCTTTTCCGTTTTGAGTCACTTTGGAGATCTGCATTGGTTCCTGCAAATCAATTTGCATCTTGTTATTCTCTGTCAAAACAGTATAACGAACTGTATTTGAACCGCTAATAGTTTTGTCGTTTGGATTTACCTTTACATCTAAATGATAATATTTCAAATCCCACCAAACTCTTTCTTTTGTGATGCTTCCGCGTAAAGAGTCCTGATGTGTAAAAACCGTTTCAGACTTATTCAAAAGTCCTTGTGCATTGGCTGTAAAACCAAACAAAAAGGCGATAAAAACGCCACCAAAGTATTTTTTCATACGAAGTAAATATTTTCTTTTAATCAAAATAAAAAAGGTATTTCAACTAACTTTAACTTCCAACAAATGTAAACAATCGAATCAATTTTTAATTCATTTTACAATCTCTAATGATGAGATTTAATGTTAAATCATTTATTCTTTGTTATTTTAGCCAATCAAATTTCATTTGTATTTTATGAAAATTAGTAAAATCAT
The DNA here is from genome assembly GCF_018380615.1 of Flavobacterium psychroterrae. Taxonomy (GTDB): domain Bacteria; phylum Bacteroidota; class Bacteroidia; order Flavobacteriales; family Flavobacteriaceae; genus Flavobacterium; species Flavobacterium psychroterrae. Next base: position 193,038 of record NZ_JAGYVZ010000004.1, read on the forward strand.
TGTCATTATAAGTCTAATGTGTCCGACAATAAATCATTCCCAAAGTATTCCAGTCTATAAAACAAATGAGATAATTAGTATCGACGGAGATTTATCAGATTGGAAAACTCCTTTTTTGGGTCCCTTCGTGATTCATAATTCAGGAGAAAAAGCCACTCAAAATACCTATGTTTCACTTTCGTGGAATGACGAAAGCCTATATATCGCCTATCGTTCCACCGATTCTAACATAATAGGAAAACCTCAGAAAAAAGATTCTCCAGTTTTTAGTACAGATGATTTAGTCGAAATTTTTATCGATCCTGATGGTGACGGTCAAAATTATGTAGAAATTGGAGTAAATGCTTTTTCTTCCAATTATGATATGTTGCTTAAATGTATTTCCCCTGTTTGCGGAGGCTGGAGTACAACAACGGCTTTTGATATTGCAGGATTAGAAACTCAAAGCAAAATAACTGCGGAAGGTTTTAATACCGAAATTAAGATTCCATTTTCTAGTTTAAAAAATATAAAAAACGGCAATTTTAGTAAACCAAAAATCGGGACAAAATGGAAGGGAAACGCTTTTAGAATTGATTTCGGTAACATAACTGAATATATTGCTCTAAAGCCATATAAGAGTTCAAAACATGGTTTTCATCAAACGGAAGAATTTGCGGTTTTTGAGTTTGTGGAGTGAAAAGTTTAATCGTTTATTTGGTTAAGTGGTTAATCGAAACTGAACTATTATCAGGCCAAGCGGAGTCGAGGTCCCGCAAAGTGATTTGGCAAACAGGACTTCCACTCCGCTCATTCTGACATATTTAAGTAAGTTAAAAATCTATTTAATTAACCCGTGGAGTGTAATTATTTTTAACACATATTCCCGATATTTATCGGGAATATGTGTTAAATTGAACTTTTATTAGTTACACCCAACGGGTTATTTAATTACTTCTGACGCTTTTTCAAAACATCGACAACATCATTCAATTGAAAACCTTTTGCCTGTAATAAAATCAAATAGTGAAATAATAAATCGGCACTTTCGCTCAGGAATAAATCATCGTTATCATCTTTTGCTTCGATAACTACTTCTACAGCTTCTTCCCCAACTTTTTGAGCAATTTTATTGATCCCTTTTTCGAATAACGAAGCCACATAACTTTTCTCTGAATCGGCATTTTCTCTACGAACTTTGATTGTATTTTCAAGATTTGAAAGAAAACCATAATTCTCTTTGTTTTCCTCTTGCCAGCAAGTATCTGCCCCAGTATGACAAGTTGGTCCAATAGGTTTTGCCTGAATTAAAAGTGTATCACCATCGCAGTCATTTTTAATATCAACAAGATTCAAAAAGTTTCCGCTCTCCTCGCCTTTTGTCCAAAGCCTTTGTTTAGAACGGCTAAAGAAAGTGACTTTTTGAGTTTCGATAGTTTTTTGAAGCGATTCTTCGTTCATATATCCCAGCATCAGAACATTTTTTGTTTCTGAATCCTGAATAATTGCCGGAATCAATCCGTCTGTATTTTTTGTGAAATCTACGTTCATTTTTTTATTTTAGATTTTAGAGGTTAGATTTTAAATTGCTGCACTCTATGATTATTTATTATTTGAGATTTTAGAATTATTTTTAACACATAGATACATAGCATTATTGAACTTAAAAAAAGCATTTCACTTGCATTAACAAAGATAGCTATGTGTGAGAAACGAGTTTCTTTTGATGTACTTTTTTTTAAAATCATAAAATCTATGTTTCTATGTGTTTAATTGAATTTTTATCCATTATCCCCCATAGATTCTATATTATTTTCATTTTAGATCCTAAATTGATTTTTGATATTGATTTTTGATACTGCAATTGGAATTTGGAATTTAAAAATTAGATTTTAACTTTTACAACCTTACTTCAATCCCATTATTTCTCAATTCTTCTTTTAAATCCTTAATCTCAATTTCCTTAAAGTGAAAAACACTCGCAGCCAAAGCAGCGTCAGCTTTTCCCACTTTAAACGAATCTACAAAATGCTGAATATTTCCTGCACCACCAGAAGCAATTATTGGAATATTAATTAAAGTTGATAATTTAGCCAAAGCTTCGTTTGCAAAACCATTTTTAGTTCCGTCATTGTCCATTGAGGTAAATAGAATTTCTCCTGCACCACGTTCTGCCACTTCAACTGCCCAATCAAATAAATTGAGTTCTGTTGGTACTTTCCCGCCTACTAAATGCACAATCCATTGTCCGTCAATTTGTTTCGCGTCAATCGCAACCACAACGCATTGGCTTCCGAATTTCTGAGCCAAGTCATTAATCAACTGCGGATTTTTTACTGCCGATGAATTAATCGAAACTTTATCAGCGCCATTATTCAGCAGAATCTCCACATCTTCAACAGACGAAATTCCACCGCCAACCGTAAACGGAATGTTGATTTTCTCCGCAACACTTCGCACCATATTGACCAAGGTTTTTCTGCGTTCTTCCGTTGCCGAAATATCCAGAAAAACCAATTCATCAGCACCTTCTGCCGAATAAATTTCTGCCAGTTCAACAGGGTCTCCCGCATCGCGCAAGTCCACGAAATTAACGCCTTTTACGGTTCTTCCGTTTTTTATATCCAAACAAGGAATAATTCTTTTTGCTAACATTTTTTTAGTTGTTTCACAGAGATTCACGAAGATTTCGCAGAGCTACGCAAAATTTTGTGAATGTTTGCGTTTACTTTGTGCGTCTTTGTGAAATTCTCTAGTTTTTTTTATTCGAATACAGGACTTAAAAACGTTCTTTCGTAACTTATAATACACCTTGTGTCTTCTGCAAGTTTAAAAGCTTCTACACATTCCTGATCGTCTTTTGAAAACATTGCTTTTCTATAATTCTCATAATCAGCAAAACTCGGAAAAGAGAACAATGCATAAGCAATATTATTCGCTCCTTCAGATGGCATAAAATAACCGTGATGCTTTCCTCCCAAACGATTTACGATTTTAATCCATCTTTTACCGTAATCCTCAAAAACGGCTAATTAATAAGGATCTATAACGTATTTTAAGTGACAAGTTATCATAATTTTATTTTTTAAATGAGCTGTTTTCAGTTATTCCACAGAGATTCTCTAAGATTTCCACAGAGCTTAACAAAGATTTTAGTGAATCTCTGTGCTTTACTTTGTGCATCTTTGCGAAATTATCTATTTATTTAAAATATAATTTTCAAGTTGTTTCAAAGTAATTCTACCTTCATAAATCGCTTTTCCAATGATTGTTCCTTCACAGCCTAATTCGGCTAATTTTGGTAATTCTTCGAAAGTTGAAATTCCGCCGGAAGCAATTAATTTTACTTTTCTAGAAATTGTTTTATCGTCTGTAATTATATTTCCCTGATGTAATATTTTTTCATACAAATCAAAACTTGGCCCTTCCAACATTCCGTCTTTTGCTATATCAGTACAAATTACGTAATCAATTCCTTTTTTCATGTATTCTTTAATAAACGGAATCAAATCTTCATTTGAATCTTCTAACCAGCCTGAAATCGCTACTTTTTCATCTTTGGCATCGGCACCCAGAATAATTTTTTCCGAACCATATTCTGAAATCCATTTTTCGAAAATAGCCCTATTTTTTACAGCAATACTTCCGCCCGTAATTTGGTTTGCTCCACTTTCAAAAGCAATTTTTAAATCTTCATCTGATTTTAAACCACCTCCAAAATCAATTTTCAAACCGGTTTGTGTTGCAATTTGTTCCAGAATTTTATAATTGACAATTTTGCTCGATTTTGCACCGTCAAGATCTACTAAATGCAAATATTCGATTCCGTGTGCTTCGAAGGATTTCGCCACTTCAAGCGGATTTTCGTTGTAAATTATTTTAGTGTCATAATCCCCTTTGGATAAACGAACACATTTTCCGTCAATGATATCTATGGCTGGTATTATTCTCATGTTTTGTTATTTTAGATTTCTGATTTTAGATTTTAGATTCTAAAAATTGAAATTGATTTTTGATATTGCAATTGCTATTGATTTTTGATATTGATTTTTTGCAATTGGAATTTGGAATTTTTAAAAATTGGGATTTAATTTAAGAAAGTTCTCCAATATCTTCTCCCCAACTGCTCCGCTTTTCTCGGGATGAAACTGAGTTCCGTAAAAATTATCTTTTTGTAAAGCCGATGCATATTCCAGTTCATAATTCGTCGTAGCAATAGCTTCATCGCAATTTGGAACGTAAAAACTATGTACCAAATACATGAATTCATTCTCTTTAATTCCTTTAAATAAATCCGATTTTAAATCATAAATCTGATTCCATCCCATTTGCGGTACTTTTACTTTCGATGTAAATTTAATGACATCAACATCAAAAATCCCTAACCCTTTGGTATTTCCTTCTTCAGATGAATTACACATTAATTGCATTCCAAGGCAAATTCCCAAAACAGGTTGTTTCAAAGTCGGAATCAAACTGTCTAAACCGCTTTCACGAAGTTTTGTCATTGCTGAACTCGCTTCTCCAACACCAGGAAAAATCACTTTATCAGCCGCCAGAATTTCTTCCGGATTATTACTCAAAACAGCTTTAAAACCAAGCCTTTCAATAGCAAACATAATGCTCTGAATATTTCCTGCTCCGTAATTTATAATTACTATTTTCATTTATATTAGTCTTAAAGTTGTAAAGTCTAATGTCTTAAAGTCTCTGCTGAATATCCATAATTTATGAAATCTTTCAACTTTATGACTTTCAACTTTTGACTTATTAAAGCATTCCTTTTGTGCTTGGTAAAATCATCTTTTCCGTATCTCTTTTCACCGCTACTTTTATCGCTTTTGCAAAAGCTTTAAAAATCGCTTCAATTTTGTGGTGCTCGTTTGTTCCTTCGGCTTTGATGTTGATGTTGGCTTTTGCGCCGTCAGAAAATGATTTAAAGAAATGATAAAACATTTCTGTTGGCATTTTGCCCACCATTTCACGTTTAAATTCCGTTTCCCAAACCAGCCAGTTTCTTCCGCCAAAATCAATTGCTACTTGCGCTAAACAATCGTCCATTGGCAAGCAGAAACCGTAACGTTCGATTCCTAATTTATTTCCTAATGCCTTTGCGAAAACTTCACCCAAAGCAATAGCAGTATCTTCAATCGTGTGGTGCTCATCGACTTCTAGATCGCCTTTTACCAGAATTTCCAAATCCATTTGACCGTGACGTGCAATTTGATCTAACATGTGATCAAAAAAAGCGATTCCGGTTTCGATTTTACTTTTTCCAGTTCCGTCAAGGTTTAGGTCTATAAAAATATCCGTTTCATTTGTTTTACGAGTAATCGAAGCCGAACGTGCTTCAAGTTTCAAAAACTCATAAATTGTTTTCCAACTAGTTGTCTGTAAAACAATTGTATTATCTAATTCCTCACGTTTCGACGAAATCTCATTGCTTCCAGCTCCGTCCGTCATATTCATGAAAATGGCTTTTGCGCCCAGATTTTTAGCCAGTTCAACATCTGTCAAACGATCTCCCAAAACAAATGAATTTTCTAAATCATATTCCGGATTATTCAAATATTTTGTCAACATTCCCGTTCTTGGTTTGCGAGTTGGTGCATTATCGGCAGGAAAAGATCTGTCTACAAAAATATCATCAAACAAAACTCCTTCATTTTCAAAGGCTTTTAAGATAAAATTCTGCGTTGGCCAAAACGTATCTTCCGGAAAACTATCCGTACCAAGTCCGTCCTGATTGGTTACCATTGCTAATTCGTAATCTAATTCACTGGCAATTTTAGCCAAATATTGAAACGCTTTTGGATAAAATTCTATTTTTTCCAAAGCATCTAATTGTAAATTTTCAGGTTCTAAAACAATCGTTCCGTCACGATCGATAAAAAGTACTTTTTTCATATTATATTTTTTTGTTTGCCACGAATTTCACTAATTTAAAATCTATTAATCATTTTAATCTATGGCAAAAACTTGCGTTCTTAGTTTAAATCCTTGCGAACTTTGTGGTTAATATTTTGGGCGTGTCCCTCCGGGTCGGGCTTTCGGCTATATCTTTTGTTCCGTTTCTCTTCACAAAAGGATATCGCCTCAATCCCTCACGCAACTGGTAACGAGATATTTTTTTCTACAAGTTTAAAAAACTATTACATCTGTTTTGACAAATATTACTTAATTTTAAAAATTAGATATTATCCAATATTTGATCAGCCAATTCCCTTGCTTTAAGTCCAAATCCATTTACTTCTCCAGAACTTAAAAGTATTTTCTGCCCTACTGAATATTTTGGATTTAATCGATTATCCGCTAGACCATTGTTGTGCATCAAACAATTACGTACATCATTTACAAATTTTATTTCCGTTATAATTGATGCAGTTAAACCTTTCATATTTTTCTCAATAAATTTTATTTTTTCAGAAAAAGTTAATCTCTTGGCTTGTTCAACAGCAACTAATAAAATTAGATTATCACCTTGTTCTCTAATAGTTTTAAGAGATACTTTAATATCATTTTTATCAGGATTATTACTTAAATATTTTATAATGCATTTAGTTAAATAATCTTCAAAATGAGAAAAACCTAACAACAAAGCTGAAGTTGTTATATGATTTCTATAATTATCGAAATCATTTTCATATAACTGTTCAATAGTTAATCCAACATTAAAACGGTCATGTTTTTTTATTTGGTTATAAACTTCTTCATCAGAAACATCTAAAAATCCAATTAATAAATTTAATTGCTTAATTAAATAATCTATATCACTCACTTACTTTTAGTTTAATTGTTTCAATTCCTTTATCAAAACTGCATTTTCCTCTGGAATTCCAATCGTAAAGCGCAAACAATTTTCGCATAAAGGCTGAGTTGTTCTGTTACGAATTACGATTCCTTTTGCAATTAATTGATCGTATCTTTTATTTGCATCATCAACTTTTACTAACACAAAATTTGCTTCGGTTGGATAAACTTTTTCAACAAAACTTACATCAAGTAAAACTTTAAGTAACTCTTCTCTTTGCTCAATAATAGAAGCTATTTCCTGTTTTATTTTATCCAAATCATTCAAACGAAGAATTGCTCTTTGCTGCGTTAATTCGTTTACATTGTACGGAGGTTTTATTTTGTTTAAAACTGAAATTACAACTTCAGAACCATAACAAATTCCTAAACGAATTCCGGCAAGACCATACGCTTTTGATAACGTTTGTGTAATAACTAAATTTGGATATGTATCGATTTCTGTCAACCAGCTTTCTTTACCTGAAAAGTCAATATAAGCTTCATCAATTACAACTAAACCTTTAAAATTTTGAAGCAATTTTACGATACTTTCATCTAAAAAAGAATTTCCTGTTGGATTATTTGGCGAGCATAAAAAGATGATTTTTGTATTGTCATCAATGGCGTCTAAAATCTTTTCTACTTGCGGCTGAAAATCGGTTGAAAGTAAAACTTCTCTGTTTTCGACCGCGTTAATATTAGCCAGAACGCTGTACATTCCGTATGTTGGCGGCAACGAAATAATATTGTCAATTTTTGGCTCACAGAAAGCTCTGAAAAGCAAATCCAAAACTTCGTCGCTTCCGTTTCCTAATAAAATCTGACTTGATTTTACGTTATTATTCTTCGCTAAAATCGCTTTAACCGAACTCTGCTGCGGATCCGGATAACGATTCACACCGTTCTGGAACGGATTTTCATTGGCATCCAAAAAAATCATTTTCGCAGTATCAAAATCCTCAAACTCATCACGCGCAGACGAATATGGTTTTAATGTTTTTACGTTTTCACGTGTTATTGTATTTATATCGAATTCCATTTTTTTTATTTTTAAGGAGAGGAAAGAATCAAGAGACAAGAAAATAGACTTACGTCAAATCCTATAAATCTAGCTTCTCTATTCTTGCTTCTCTATTCTTGCTTCTCTATTCTTGCTTCTTGCATCTTTCTTCTATAATCTATTCTCTTTATTCTAAACTCGCCAACCTCAATGTAACAGCATTTTTATGCGCTTGCAATCCTTCGGCTTCAGCCATAATTTCAATCGCTTTCCCGATGTTTTGAATTCCTTTTTCAGATATTTTCTGAAAGGTCATTGATTTCATAAAACTATCCAGATTTACTCCGCTGTAATTTTTGGCATATCCGTTAGTTGGAAGCGTATGATTTGTTCCTGACGCATAATCGCCAGCGCTTTCCGGCGTATAATTTCCAATAAAAACCGAACCTGCATTTACAATTCCGTTGCAATAAAAATCATCATATTCAGAACAAATAATAAAGTGTTCCGGTCCGTATTCGTTGATTAAATCTAAAGCGATCTGATCATTTTCAACATAAATTAATTTTGAATTTTCAATTGCTTTTTTGGCAATTTCTTTTCGTGGAAGAACTTCAACCTGAATTTGAATTTGTTTTTCAACGGCATCAATCAGTTTTTTTGAAGTCGAAACTAAAATCACCTGACTATCAGTTCCATGTTCTGCTTGCGACAACAAATCTGAAGCGACAAAGGCAGGAATCGCCGTATCATCAGCTACGACTAATAATTCTGAAGGTCCTGCCGGCATATCAATTGCAACGCCAAATTGTGTTGCCAATTGTTTTGCCACGGTTACAAACTGATTTCCGGGTCCGAAAATTTTATACACTTTAGGAATTGATTTTGTCCCGAATGTCATTCCGGCGATTGCCTGGATTCCGCCTACTTTTAAGATTTTAGTTACTCCGCATAAATTAGCAGCGTATAAAATCGCAGGATTTATTTTTCCGGTTTTATCTGGCGGCGAACACAAAACAATTTCTTTGCAGCCCGCAATTTCTGCCGGAACTGCTAACATTAAAACGGTTGAAAATAAAGGCGCGGTTCCACCGGGAATGTATAAACCAATCTTCTGAATTGGTCTTTTTTCCTGCCAGCAATTAACCCCTTCGATAGTTTCAACTGAAATTTTATCTGTTTTTTGCGCAGTATGAAATTTTAATATATTTCCTTTTGCTAACTGAATCGCTTCTTTTAATTCGGTTGAAATTGAATTTACGGCTTCCTGAATTTCTTTTGGTGAAACTTCGTAATTTTCTAAAGCGATTCCATCGAAGATTGAAGTATATTTTGCAACGGCTTCATCTCCTTTTTTCTGAACTTCTTTAAAAATTTCTTTTACCGTAACTTCGATATCATCGATCGTTTTGGTTGGTCTTTTTAATATTTCTGACCAGGTATCTGGTTTTGGATTGTCAATTTTATTCATTTTTTTTTTTGCTTTATGCTATAAGCTGTAGGCTTTAAGCTTTTTTAACTGTGTCTTTTTTGGGCTTAAAGCATATTGCCTGTAGCCTAAAGCGAGCAAAGCTCTAAAGAACCATTTTCTCAATTGGGCAAACTAAAATTCCTTCGGCTCCAGCCTCTTTTAATTTGTCTATTACATCCCAGAAAGTGTCTTTGTCAATTACCGAGTGAACACTGCTCCAGCCTTCCTGAGCTAATGGCAAAACGGTTAAACTTCTTAAAACGGGAAGAATTTTTCCAATTTCGTCAATTTTATCGTTTGGTACATTCATCAGGATATATTTTGAATTTCTGGCTCTTAAAACTGCCTGAATTCTAAACTTTAAAGTATCTATGTGTTTCTGAATTTCAGGAGAAACCTTTGGTGAAACAGCTAAAACTGCTTCACTTTTCAGGATTACTTCTACTTCACGTAAATTATTTTTGAATAAAGTACTTCCGCTTGAAACGATATCAACAATTGCATCGGCAAGACCTATGTTTGGGGCGATTTCTACCGAACCTGAAATTTGGTGAATATCAACTTTTAATCCAAAAGAATTGAAATATTCGTTTACTGTATTGGGGTAAGAAGTTGCAATACGTAAACCGGCTAAATCCTGAATAGAGTTGTACTCAAAGGTTTTAGGAACGGCAACAGAAACTTTGCATTTTGAAAATCCAAGTTTTTGAATTACTTCAATATGTTTTCCTTTTTCTACTAAAAGATTATCTCCTACAATCGCCAGATCTACCACTCCGTCAATTAAATATTGTGGAATATCTGAATTTCTAAGGTATAAAACTTCTAAAGGAAAATTTGAAGCTTCGGCTTTTAACTGATCGTTTCCGTTGTTGATAGAAATACCGCAATCTCTTAGAATTTGAATGCTGTCTTCGTTTAAACGACCTGATTTTTGAATTGCAATTTTTAACGTACTCATTTTTTTTGTTTTTGTTGAATTAATAGTCTGAGTACAAAGAATAGGAATTAAAAAACCCGTTTGATGTACTCAAACGGGTTTTAAAATATGATGATTTACATGCATACCATTAACACATCGCCTGAGAGCAATTATGAAAATGATGATGATGTAATTGAATAGAAATCATGACTTGGTTTGTTTTATAATTCTTTGATTCGTTTGCAAATATACTAGTTAATTTCATGAAAAAACAATTTTTAATTTAACTTAACGATAGTTTATTGTTAAAAAAAAGCTGAAGCATAGTTTCTATCCTTATTTTTTAAATCTAAGATAACGTTTGCATCTTTTCGTTAAAACTCAAAATCACCGTTGTCCCTACTTCTATTTCACTTTCGATTTTGAACTTAATATGAAGCAACTCTGTAATTCTTTTTACAATGGATAATCCTAATCCAGTACCTTTAATTTCAGGATGATCTGTTGAATTTGATCTAAAAAACGGATTAGAAATCGACTCTAAATCCTGTTTTGCAATTCCGATTCCGTTATCTGAAATTTTGCAGTTTATTTTTTCATTTTGTCTGGAAAGTATAACATTTACTTCTCCGTCTTTATTAGAGTATTTAATTGCATTAGAAATAATATTTCTAAGAATTGTAATCACTAAAAAATGATCTGATTCAATATAATAATCTTCCTGAGCATCAAATTTTATCTTAATATTTTGATTCGTTATTTTCTCTGAATTCAGTGTTAAAACGTCCAAAACCAATGAATTTAAATAAACCGATTCCGTAACAACATTCTTTTTTTGATTTTCAAATCTTGCCATTAAAAGCAGCTGATCTACTAACGTATTTAAATGATCTACTTCATTAATGCAATAGTTTATTTTTTCTTCATATTCCTTGTTATCACGCGGTTTACGAATTAAAACTTCAAGAGTTCCTTTAATAACTGTCAAAGGAGTTCGCAACTCATGAGAAGCATCTGATGTGAATTGTTTTTCACGTTCCATAGCGTCTTCAATTCGGTTTAACAAATTGTTTATGGTTTTAGAAAGGGTGTATAATTCGTCTCTTGTTTTGGGAAGCTGGATCCGCGTTTTTAAATTGTCTTTGGTAATAATTTTCGAAGTATTAATTATTGCATTTATAGGTTTTATACTTCTTCCGGCAAAAAAACGTGCTATAAAAAACAATAATAATAAGATTCCCAAAAAAGACAAACACATGATGTCAAACAAATTATCTAAAACCATTGTAGAATCTGCCAGAGACATTGCAACAATTATATATCCTATTTTTTTGTTTTTTATATGAAGCGGAACCTGAATTTGCCTGATAGCGTGATCCCCCATTTTAGTATCAAATAATTCAAAATCCTGAACACTATCATTAAATTCAAGGGTTTGGGTTTTAAGATTTGGGGCTTTTTCAATAATTTTTTTATTTAGATCTAAAAACTCAACAAAAACAGGATTTACATCAACTGTATTATGCTCGCGTTCTTTCCATTCTTCTTCATCAATAAGGATTACTTTGCCCCTAACTTCTTTAATTTCTTCAAGATGATTGTGAATTTCTACCTTAATATTTTCATCTATATGGCTGTAAACGGTGTGTTTTACAATAGAATAAATAACCGAAAATACCGCTACAATCAGCAATCCTGTTGTAATAATATAATTTAAAGCAATTCTGTTTTTAAAGGAAAGCTGTGCCATTTATAAGTCGTTAGCGATATAACCAATACCGCGAATTGTTTTAATATAATCTTCTTCAATCTTCAAATTAAGTTTTTTTCGAATCGCATTCATAAAAACATCAATTACTCCTGTGTCATATTCAAAATTGATCTCCCAAACATCTTTTAAAATTTGGTTACGGGTACAAACTTTTCCTTTATTCTTAACTAAATAGGTCAATAATTCAAATTCACGTTGTGTGAGTGATACTTCTTCGTCATTTTTAAAAACAACATGTTTGGATGAATCAATCTTTATGGTTCCCAGAGTCAATATTTCTGAACCTTTTTGATTTCGAAAATGAATTTTTATTCTTTCTACTAATTCCTCAAAGCTAAAAGGCTTTTTGATATAATCATTGGCTCCGGCTTTTAATCCTTCAATAGTTTCCTGAATAGTATCTTTTGCTGTTAAAAAAATTATGGGAGTTGTTTGATCCTTAACTCTTATGGCTTTACATAAATCTAATCCGTTGATTTTTGGAAGCATCCAATCTAATAAAATCAAATCAAATTTTTGAGTCTGAATCAATTCAAAGCCTTTTGAGCCATCATTTGCTGTGGTAACCTGATATCCTTCTTCTTGCAGACCTTGTTGCAAAAACTGAACGATACCCAATTCATCTTCAACTATTAATATATGCATTTATTTGTTTGTTAAGATTATATCCTTTTTTTATTATTCAAAGATAAATATTTTACGACTTTGAAACTGCTTAAAATCACGATAATAACGCAAACAACTTTATCTTAAGTAAACATTAAGTTAACCGTAAGCAAGGTAAAAGCATAACTTCATCTGGAACTAATGAATCAGAATTAATTTTGTGAAAAATTAATTTCATGACATTTTACAAGAAGTTTTCTCCGTTTTACAATCTTGCATTATTCTATTTTATCGTAAGCTTTGTTTTACGAATCGTTTTATTTTTTCATCCAATAACTCAAAGTTCGTTTACAATAATCGAAAGTATAAAGATCTTTAGTTTGGGTCTTATTTCAGACTTTTTTGTTTTTGTGATCGCCAGTTTATTTTTATGGCTGTATCTGATTTTTATTTCAAATTGTAAATACAACAAACCTTACGGCTATATTATTCTGGGCTTTTTTATTGCTTTGTTTCTATACATCGCTTCGGGAAAAAGTATTCTGGATGAATATGGCGGTGCTTTGCCAAGAATTGTTTTGATTTTTATCGGAATTAAAACGGCTCTTTTTGCACTTATGCTTTTTGTTCCAAAATTAAGAGACAAAATCAGATATTGGCTGTTTGCTTTTGTGTTGTTTTTATACGTTTTATTGATTTTACAAAACGGTTTGAGTGAATATTTTTTCTGGAATGAATTTGGCGTTAAATACAATTTTATTGCAGTTAATTATTTGATTTACACTAATGAAGTTATTGGAAACATTATGCAGTCTTATCCGGTTATCCCGATATTTTCTGCGTTGTTTTTAGTAACGGGAATTGTTACCTATTTTATTCTGAAAAAATCTAAGAATTATATCAATGAGATTCCGTCGTTGAATGAAAAGATGAAAATTAGCGGCATTTATCTGGGTTTGTTTTTAATCTCTTTGATTGCGATTCCGACTCTGGCAAAAACAGAAAATTCTAAAAATGTTTTTGTGAATGAACTACAAGCTAACGGATTATATAAATTTTACCTTGCTTTTGAGAACAACAAACTTGACTATTTTAAGTTTTACAAAACGCTTTCAAACGAGAAGGCTTATGGTATTTTAAAACATCAATTGCCCATTTCAGGAGAAAGTACTATCCGAAAAATAACGAGCGATTCTGCAGAAAATCATAAAAATGTGGTTTTGATTACTATAGAAAGTTATAGTGCCGAGTTTATGAAAACATACGGAAACAAGGAAAATATCACGCCTTTTTTAGATAGTTTAAAACAGAAAAGTTTAGAATTTACCAATCTTTATGCTGCAGGAAACAGAACTGTTCGCGGTCTTGAAGCGGTAACTTTATGTTTGCCTCCAACTCCGGGTGAAAGTGTTTTGAAAAGAGAAGACAATAAAAATAAATTTTCGACAGGAGCGCTTTTTAAACAACGAGGTTATAACGTGAAATTCATGTATGGCGGTGATGCATTTTTTGATAATATGCAGGATTTCTACTCTGGAAATGGTTATGAAATTGTTGATAAAGCTAGCTTTTCACCTGAAGAAATTACGTTTTCAAATGTTTGGGGTGTTTGTGACGAAGATATGTACAACAAGGCGATTAAGGTTATGAATGCCGAAGCGAAGGAAAATAAACCTTTCTTTAATCATATTATGACGGTGAGTAATCATAGGCCTTTCACCTACCCCAATAATAAAATTGATATTCCGGGTGATATCAAATCTCGTGATGGCGGGGTAAAATATACGGATTATGCCTTGCGAAAATTCTTTGCAATGGCGAGTAAACAACCTTGGTTCAGGAATACTGTTTTTGTTATTGTTGCAGATCATTGTGCTTCGAGTGCGGGTAAAACGCAACTTCCGCTAGATAAATACAGGATTCCGGCTTTTATTTATGATCCTGTAGCGCAACCTGCAAAATACAATCAGTTGATGTCGCAAATTGATTTAATGCCAACACTTTTTGGATTATTGCATTTTAGTTATGAAAGTAAATTTTTTGGTGAGGATGTTTTAAAACCGGATTATAAACCGAGGGCTTTTATTGCAACTTATCAGGATCTGGGTTTGATAAAAGATAATGTTCTAACGGTTCTATCGCCTAAACAACAAGTAAAACAGTTTGATTTGCAAATTAATCCTAAACCCGGAATTGCTCCGGAATATCAGATTTATTATAATGAAAAGTGTCTAAAAACGAAAAGAACTGATTTGATTAACGAAACAATTTCTTTCTATCAAACGGCTTCTGATATGTTGAAAAAGAAGCAATATCAGAAGTAAAATTAAATTCCAAAATTATGAGTTCGTAGGTTTTGTGTATGTTGGAGAAAATGGCACACGGATGACACGGATTTGAACTGTTTGACGCGGATTTTTATTTTTTGTTGTCTTGCTTCTTGTCTCTTTTCTATTGTCTTGCTTCTTGCTTCTTGTCTCTTTTCTATTGTCTCTTTTCTATTATCTCGCTTCTTGTCTCTTTTCTATTATTCTGATGTTTAAATCCCACATAATTTTAAGCAAAAATAAAAGCCTCAAATTCATTAAAATTTGAGGCTTTTATTGTTTTTGTCTGAGAACTGAGACTAAAAACTGCTTTAGTCTGTAAAACTGAGACTAAAAACTGCTTTAGTCTGTAAAACTGAGACTGAGAACTATTTCTAGTCGTTCTGATTTCTCATTCCGAAAAGATCACCTTGCTGGAACATTTTTTGATCGTCTTTTAAAGCCTGGTAGTTTCTTTGTGTAACCGCCGGCGCATCAAGACCGCTTAAATCCGGTTTTCCTGCATTTACCCACGCCGTATACCAGAAACTTGCTGTTGCTGTAATGGCTTTTCTCATTTGGCTTTCAACCATTCCGTTCAATTGTTCGTGCAGTTTCTTTGCATATTCATCAGAGAAAACAGCTGTATTGTATTTGCTTTTCAATACTTTTCCATCAGCATCCATTTTAAAAACTTGATTTTCCGGAGTTGCCGTTCTTAGTTTTTTATCAATGTCTAATAATGGCTGAGCAAAACTATGTGTGTCGTTGATCATCTTCCAGATTTCTTTATGAACATCTTCATAATAAACTGCCTGAGGAACATTTAACTTGTAATTTTTAGCAAATAACTCAGGAAGTTTGCTTTCCCAAAGTGAGTGAATCCCTTTTTGATCGCTTAATTGTCCATCATGATTAGCAGAAGTATGCAGCGGCATGTGTGCATCACCAATATAATGACCTAGATCTGCAGCAAGAAACAAAATTTCGGCTCTGTTCTTATCTTTAAACGCTTTTGTTAGTTTTGCCATCATATCTTCAATATACCATGGTAAAATACCGTTGTCATTCAAGAATTTAGCATCGTATTTTTTCTTTGCTGCTTCCATAGATTGTGGAATACTGTCTACAGCTCCAAAATTTTCCATGTCAAAATAATGTCTTGGGTTCTCATCTTTATAGTTTAAAGCATATTTACGAATGTCCGGAACTGATGCTTCTTGTGTAATAAAATCAATGTGATTGTAAAAAAACACTTGTATTGATTGAGGCAAAGCCATAACAGCGGCTTTGTTGATGCGTTCGTGACCAACGATTCCCCAGGATAGTGTCAAAAATCCAATAGCTAATACGAATAATGCGATTAGTTTTGGTTTCATTTTAAAGTTTTTCATTTTTGTATTTTGTTTGAACTGCAAATTTATTTTTTTTAAATATAATTCAAAAGAATACCTGAAAAGATTATGTTAATTTAATTTCGTATAAATTTTAAACGATATTAGTGATATTAGTTCATATTGAAAGTTTCTTTTGTAAATTCGTGCTGTTTTTTATTCTAAATTCTAAAAATATGCGCCTAATCCGTTTTTGTATCGTTTTTTTATTATTTTCTTCAATTTGTTTGGCGCAAGATGATATCATCCAACTCAAGAATGTTAGCGATACAATCTTAAATACTAAAAGGACTTTAAAAGTATCTGACCCTTTTGATGCTGTAAAAACAATGCAGAAATTGTTTCCGGGTAAATTATATAAATTAGATGATCGTAATACATTTATAAGCTGGAATTGTAAAAAGTGTAAAGCAACTCCATACAATGATGCAAATGGCGTTGAAGGCGATCAGGATTTTCCTTATGAAAGAGGTGTTGCTACAAGAGTTCTTGACAATATTGCTTACACAGATTCAAAAGGAAATCAGTTTAAATTATTGCTTTTTAATCATTCTGTTTATGATGAAGACGGATTGCAAACCGGAAGATTTTCCGGCGGTCTTGTTGGTGTAGCTAAGTTTGCCAAAAATGATAAAGTCTGGGAAATGAGATCGTTTCAGCCAGCAATTGCTGCTTTTGGTGCGTTTGCTCAGGCTCCAACTCCAAAATTAATAGAAATTGGCGAGGATCAATATGCGTTTACAATGATTCATGCAAACGGCGGCGCGGGTGCTCCTTATAATGCTTTTTTATATTTAATTGTAGGTTTTGATGGAAAATACCAACCTTTAATGGAAGTAGATAATTATGCATTGTCGAATACCGGGGACGGCTCAACATGGTCAAGTTCTTATAAAATTGTAAATGATAGTAATAAAAAATATTTTAGGGATTTTACGATTACAACAACAGGTTTTTACCGAAAATTTAAGGGCGAAGATGAAGAATATGAGATTGATGTGCCAAAAGAAATAAGTGAAATGGCTAAAACTAAAAAACAATTTAATTTTTCAATAGAACGACATTATTCCTTTAAAGGAAAATAATATAACATTGTTGGCAAGCCTATTGTGAAGTTTTCAAATGTAAAATAATTTCATTTTTTATCCATTAATTCAAATATAAAATTGAAGCTAATCCTAAAGCTGCAATAAATCCCCATAGAATAACTCCTTGTAACAAAGGCTTTACTCCTACTGATTTTAACGTATTTATATTTAAAGTTGCGCCTATTAAAAATAAAGTGATTGTTAAGCCAATTTTTGCAACAGTGACAAAATAAGGTGCAACAATTGCGGTTGCAGGAACATACGAATTTAAAAGCATTGCGAGAATAAACAAACCTATAAAATAAGGAATCTTGATTTTTTGAGATTTGTTTTTGAAAATTACTGCTGTTAAAAGTGAAATTGGAATAATCCATAATGCTCTGGCTAATTTTACGGTTGTGGCAATTTGCAACGCTTCGGCTCCGTATTTATTGGCGGCGCCAACCACAGAACTTGTGTCGTGAATGGCAATTGCGCACCACAAACCAAATTCTTTTTGAGATAAATCAAGTTGATGTCCGATGAACGGAAAAATAAATAATGCTATAGAATTTAGGATGAAAATAACTCCTAATGCAATTGACGTTTGATTTTCGTTTGATTTAATTACGGGAGAAATTGCTGCAATGGCACTTCCGCCACAAATTGCAGTTCCGCATGAAATTAAATGAGAGGTTTTTTTGTCGGTTTTTAACCATTTTCCTAAAAATGTTCCCAAGATTAAAGTGCTGAAAATGGAGAATATCGTTAGTAAAAAACCTTCTTTTCCTGCCGAAATTGCTGCTGTAGCGTTCATCCCAAAGCCTAAACCTATAACTGAAAATTGTAATAAATAAGTTATCGCTATTGCATTAAATTCTACAAACGGATTCCCAAAGACATTGACCATTACCACGCCTAATAATAAAGCAATTGGCGGAGAAATAATCGAAAATAAACACAATGCAATTATTAAAGCAAATATTGCCTGTTGTGCATAAAGATTAATCTGGAATAAATGTGTCGATGTTTGTTGTTGCGTTTTCAAAATAAGGAATTTGATATTTCCTTACAAAGGTCTGCTGTTTATACGATAATTGCCAATCGTAAATTACAATCGACTATAACGCTAAGTTATAGTAAGAAGAAATGTTTTGAATAAAAAGCTCTGATAAAGAATCTGATTTTCCTAATAAAGTGATGATGTAAAAGTATCTTTCGATTGATAAATTGGCTACATCTAAAACTATTAATTCATTATTTCTAAGCTCTTTATCTACAGCTTGTATTGACATGAACGCAAAACAATCAGAATTTAATAAATAAGATTTTATACTTTCTGTAGATCCCAATTGCATTTCGATTTGTAAATCGGTTATTTTTATGTCTACTTGTTTTAAAGCAAATTCTATAACTTCAAGTGTTCCTGATCCGCGTTCACGGGTTATAAATTTCATTGACTTTAGATCTTCTAATGAAATTTCGTTTTGCTTTAAGAAAGGATTTTTGGTATTGCAAACCAAAACCAATTCGTCTTTTAAAAACGGAATGTATTTGATCGATTGATTTTTAGATTGTCCTTCAACAATGCCAATTTCGATTTCTTTATTGATTAAGGCATTTTCGATTTGTTCGGTATTTCCGTTGAGCAAATTGACTTTGATTTCTTTTTGCTTTTGATGAAAACGTGCCAAAACCGGAGAAATAATATATTGCGAAATGGTTGTGCTTGCGCCTAACCTCAATAAACCTTGTCGTTCGTTGATAAATGAACTCATATCAAAGTCAATTTCACGATAGATTTCGAATATCTTTTTGGTGTGTTTTAAGAGAATTTCTCCTGCCGGAGTTAAGGCAATTTTAGAACCGTTGCGTTCAAAAAGCTTGGTTTTATAGGTTTCTTCAAGTTCCTGGATGTGTTTTGAAACTGCTGGCTGTGAAATGTATAATTCAGTTGCCGCTTTTGTAAAGTTTAAGCGGAGTGCAACGGTGTAGAATACTTTTAGCCTGAAATCCATTTTTTATTATTTTGAAGAAACACTAATTTCACTAATTTACGCGAATTTAATATTAATGTATTAGTGTAGTCCCTACGGGACAAATTTATTGATTTTCTATATTTATTCTACCAACATTTAACTCCTAACGGAGTATTTAATAACAATATAACTCTTAAGGATATATCTCGTATCATTCCATATTGCTATATCTAAAATCCATTTATTGTTTTTGAAAATTCATTTATAACCAATCAATTGGATATATATATGAATTATTTAGTATGAAAATTAAAAAATACTTATCGTTTTTTTTATCCTTTCTATAAATATAAATCTTTTTTGAAAAAGCTTTTTTTACTAAACTATCCTCTTTTTCAATATCATTTACTTTAGAATCAAATTTTGAGAAAGTAAATTCGTTATTGTTATTGCTGAAAGTAATACTATTTGCCCTTTCATTAAATCGGGTAATTACAAAATTATAGTCCATCCTATTATTCTTTCTAGCACTAATGTAGAAAATAGAAAAAATTGTTATCAAAAACAGACTAAAGAAAATAATGATTTTTTTTGCTTGCATTTAATATTTCATGTTTCAAAACTTTGAACCTTTGTCCCTTTGAACCTTTACAACTATTTACAACAACCCATTATATTTCCTCACAAACCATTCCGTAGTTAATAAAATAGCAATCAAAATCAATAACCAAATCCAATCAATTAACGGAGTTTTAGTCGAAACATTTTTCTCAATCGATTTGTATTCCTTATTTTCTAAAAGTTCGTGAATCAAATCATCTGCCTGATTTTCGAAGAATGCCTTTCCGTTTGTTTGTAAAGCCAATTGTTTTAGTTTTAAAACGTCGGGATTTACAAATTGTTTTTCGATATCAAAATCTAAAATTTCAAAATGACTTGAATAGGATGTATTTGTGTTTAACTCTTTTACAATAAAATTATATTTCCCTGTTGATAATCCGTCCAGATTTACTGAGAATGAATTATTTCCTTTTAATAAATCGTAGTTTTTTGCTTGTTTCGTTTCGGCATTTGTAACCGTAATTGTCAATCTCGCTTTCTCGTCGAACTCATAATTTTTATTGAAGTATTGAGCATTGATTACAATTGCTTCACCTGAATTATAAAAGCTTTCGTGCGTTACAACGAGCGATTTCTTTGAAGTTGTCGATGCCAGATACTGAATAATCTTATCTATAAAAACATCATATTTTTCAAAGGATTGATTGTCTATATGACTTTGTAAACGCCATTTCCAGCTGTTTTCTCCCAATAAAAAAGCGGTTCGTTTTCCTTGATTTTCGGCGAAAGCCAATAACGGAGCATTTGTAGATACATTCCTGATTTTTGAAGAAAGCAAAACTGAAACATTCGGGTTTGCCGTAATTGTTCCGAATAGATTTTGCAATGGCGGAAAATTTTCGAAACCTATATTATCGATCGCAAATAAATTAAACTGGGATTGAAACTCTGCTAAATAATCTTCCCTTTGATTGCTCATATTAAAAACCAGACTCTTTTGCTGCTGGTTTAAAAAATTAAAATCTGTACTTCCTCCGGTAATTATAAAGGTATTTGTTGCTGCTAATTTATTGTTGTCAAAAATGGCTTTAAAAGCTGAGTTTGGCTGATATAAAACCAGAACCGAAACTTCTTGTAATTGATTAATATCATTTGGTTTAACCAAAATCACTTTACGCTGCGCATTAACTTCTATTGAACGTTTTAATGCTGCAATATCCGGATGATTTATAGACGAAACTATTGCAATAGTTGACTTTTGATCGATTACTTCTACCGCAAAATTCTTGATATTATTATAGCTGTTTTTCTCTTTTGAACTGGATGAAATACTGGCTTTAAAAACTTGTAATCCTACTTTATCAGCGGGTAAAAGTAAATTTAAAGTCGCTGTTTTTTTAGATCCTGAAAAAGAAACTTTTTCTTTTGCAACGATTGTATTTCCTTGTGTAATGGTGAAATCGGCATTTGTATTTTTATTTCCTGAATATTGAAGAAAAACTTCTACGGGAAATTTATTTTTATGAAAGGCGTATTTGTTTACGTTAAGCTGATTGATTTTAAAATCAAGAAATGTAGTTGTATCTCCCACAACTAAAGGATAAACTTTATTAACAGGATCAAAACGATATACATAATCGTTTCCTGTAGTTTGATTTCCATCTGTTATAATAACTGTTGGGAAAATCAGATTTTTGTTGATGCTTTTTAAATTCTTCGCAACTTCATCAAGATTGGTTTGCTTTCCTTTAAAATCAAATTTGTCCGAGGGTTTAAAATCGGCATCAAATAGATACGATTGAATTTCAAATTTCTCTTTAAGTGCAGGATTCGAGATTAATTTCTGGTATAATTCGTCTGCTTTTTTATCTGATTTTAAAACAGTAATCGAACTTGAATTATCAACGGCAATTGCCAAAGGAGTTTTGGTGATTTCCAGCGTATTTTTTGTCATTATCGGGTTTATCAATAAAACCAATAATCCAAAAATGGCAAGAAAACGTAAAAAAGCCAAAAACCAAATCACATTGGATTTGTTTTTGGCTTTAAAAAAGTATTGAAAATACGACAAACCACCCGCTATTACTAATGAAAGTAATAATAATAGAATCGTGTTTGTAGTCATATTTAGATAGTTTTCAGTGGCAGTTTTCAGTAATCAGCGCCAACTGATACACTAAAACTGATATTTTATGAAATAGTTTCAGTAGTCAGTGTAAACTGAAAACCGTAAACTGAGACTTTTTAGGTTAACATTCCTCCGCAAACATTAAGTACTTGGCCTGTAACATATGCACTCATGTCTGATGCTAAAAACAGACAAGCGTTTGCAACATCTTCTACAGTTCCGCCACGTTTTAACGGGATTCCGTCTCTCCAGCCTTTTACTACATCTTCCGGTAATTTTGCAGTCATTTCGGTTTCAATAAATCCCGGAGCGATTGCATTACAACGAATATTACGTGAACCTAATTCTAATGCAACAGATTTTGTAAATCCAATTGCACCTGCTTTTGAAGCTGCGTAATTTGTTTGTCCTGCATTTCCTGATACTCCAACTACAGAACTAATATTAACGATAGAACCTGAACGTTGTTTTAAAAATGTCTTTTGAATTGCTTTTGTCATATTAAATACTGACTTCAAGTTCACATCAATAACCTGGTCAAAATCAGCTTCAGACATACGCATTAACAAATTATCTTTTGTGATTCCGGCGTTGTTAATTAAGATATCAACTGTGCCAAAATCAGCCAAAACAGCTTCAACAAAAGTTTGCGCTTCATTAAAATCCGCCGCATTCGATTGGTATCCTTTTGCTTTAATTCCTAAACCGTTCAATTCAGCTTCTAAAGCCTGAGCTGATTCTACAGATGAGCTATATGTAAAAGCCACATTTGCACCGTGTTTAGCAAAAACTTCAGCAATTCCTTTTCCAATTCCACGACTAGCGCCCGTAATAATGGCAACTTTTCCTTCTAGTAATTTCATATTCAAAATTAATGTTAATATTTATTTGTAGCTATTCCTGCTATCCGCTATATCTTTTTCTGTCTAAAAAGCCAGAAAAAGGATGCCGCTTCTATCAGGGCTATGAATGACTTGTCAAATATATGATAATTCCCTTTTTAAAAAAATAACTATTGCAATAACCTTTCAACATTAGCGAAAACTTATAGAGCAAAAGATTTAAAATCAAAAAAGCAACTCAAAGTGAGCTGCTCTTTCTTCAAAATAAAATTAAAACTAATCTTTTATAATTAAAACAATATGAGTTGAATAACTAAAAATAATTATTGATCTCATTCATTTACATAGGATTCAGTTTTGTCATAAAAAAAACGAATCCAAGTAGTATTGCCATAAATAGCATTCTGTAAATTGATGCGCTAAATAACATTGTTCTATTACGTTTATCTTCTCTTTTCATTTTTATCATATTAATTACCGTTACCGGAATGATTACTATGATTGATAGGTATAGAAAATATCTTGTGTACTCCGGATGTAATTGTGCTATAGTTACAAGCACCAATCCCCATAAAAAGAACGCGATATTTACAGGTGTAATAAGTTGTTTCATAATGGGCTTTAATTATTTAAAAAACACAAAGCTAGCTCTGTGAAAAAATATATTTCTTTTTGTATTCTTTTACATTTAAAATCTATGTCCCGATAGCTATCGGGACTATGTGTTTAATTGAATTTTAGTGATTACTAAATGCGATTTAGTTAAAAAAGAGCAGCTCGACTGGAGCTGCCTTTTATCCAAAATAAAAAAAAACTAAAATAAATTATAACTGATATGTGGTCATTCTAAAACTAGTTGTTGAACTTGTTATAGTGTAAATTGGATTGGTGTAAGTGACAGTAAAATTCTCTTTTTTAACGTATAATCCGCCAGGAGTAAAAAATTCTGCATCAAGATTTTTCAGGAATGCCGGAGCAGGAATAAAACCCGCATTATCTTCCCATGAATCACTCGTTAATAGTAAAGTTTTGCTTGTATCATTTGAACTGGTGGTAAAATTGTGATAAACAGCCGGTCTACCTCCATTAAAACGATATTCTATAAAATTTGCACCTCCTGAATTAAAGTAAACCTGAATTCTGCTTATGGATTGATTTGCTGGTAACGACGCATTTGTTTTAGCAATTATTGATCTAAAATAATCAGATGTTGTTGATGCCGAATATAAGTTTGCTGCTAAATATCCTAAAACATATTGCGGTTGTCCATCCGTTAATTTTTTATAATCATCTGTTAATCTAGGCGGTGCATTTGTGTATTTAATGGTTGCGCTTACTCCTCCTGTTCCTTTGGCTACAAAAGTGTTGCTTGCACTATCATAGATAAAATTTGACAGTTTTTGTCCTTTGATTATTACTGGAGTTTTTGATATTGCTCCGGTTGGTGTGTAGGATAATGCGAGACCAAATGTTTCATCAGAACCTTCTGCCAATGCTGTTGCTCTTCCAAAACGGGCATCTGAATTAAAATCAAATTCATATTGTTTTATTGCCGATCCGTCATTTTCTTCTAATAATCTAAACAACGGACTTGTGATTTCTCCGGTTATAGATTCGATTATTGGCGTATTTTGTGGTAAATCTGTCCAGTCTTTTGCTGTGGCTTTTACAAATCTTAATTCTCTAAAATTTCTATTGGATCTAAAAATGATTTCTCCATTTTGTTGTCCGTAATAAAAAAACTGAAAATCTCCTAAATATCCTTTACCGTAAAGTTCCGCTGTTGGAAAATTATCCGATTGGGATAAAAGATGAATTCGATTTGCGGTTGTAAAAACTAAACTTACGGTGCTTCCTAACTGAAGTTCATACTGGCTTCTGTGAATGTCTGTATCTTCATCAAAATCTGATGCCATATCTACTTTTCCGTCAGGTAGAAATTTAAACAAATGCGTCCATCCGCCTAATTGTGTACTATCTGTATAATAAACTGCTTTCCAGCCTTCTGCAGATGAAAGTAATACGTCCTGCAATTCTTTTTTCTGAGCATTTAAACGCTCTGTAGGAGTCTGATCGAATTTCTGATCCGCTTCTGTACTCGTACATGCACCCAATACGATTGCCACAAAGGCAACTATGAGGTACTTATATATATGTTTTTTCATAATATTGATTTCTATAATTAATTATTACTCATTATGATCGATGTCTTAATTGCTGATAACAATATCTGTGTTTTTTTGTGCTTCATCTCTTAAAGCATAAAAATCGATATTGAAATTATCCTTGTAATATTGTACTACAATTGCTTCTTTCTTTTTAATATTAGCTTTGCCGTTTACGTCTGTAACTCCGGCCAAAAGTGCAGCATATTCTGCTTTTGAGCTTGTTAAAATTACAGAAGCCGTTTCAGCAAAATCTTCATATATATTAAGTCTTGCATAACTTGTAATAAAACCTAGTGATCTTGATGTTGCTGTACTTTCTGTATACCAGCTTGTGGTATATCCTGACGGCGTTAATTTTGCCCAGGCTTGTTCATCAAAAGGTTTGGTCTGGTTTAAAATGTGTACATATTCATGCTGAATGGTATGAATAAACTCGGTTACTTCAGGACAGCTTTTTCTATTAAGATAATCTAACTGAAAAAGTGTGACTCTTTGCCCTCCTTCTGCTAATCCTAATGTTAATGTACCGTTTGTATTTAAGTTTAATCCTCCAACGAGAACAAATTCTCTTGGAGCGATTTTCTTCACAAAATCTTTTCCGCCAATTGTACTGTAACTATCAATCCAGATTTTTTTAACTACTTCAAGTGCAGGTTGTACTTTTTCGACTGTTGGTGGAAATAAATATTTTGTATTATCGACCAGATTTTGATTCCATTCATAATAAATCTTGATATTATACGGATCTAAAAAGCTGGAATCAATCCATTTATCTAATTCGGTTTTATCACGTTCTGAATAATCCAACTGACTTTCTCCAGGCTGGTCTTCGTGAGCGCAGGCAACAAACAACAGTGAAGCTGTAATCATTGCAAGGGCTTTATATCTTTTTAATATTTTCATAATAATTAAATTAAGTTTTTTAACGTGGATTTTTTTCGATTCCATTGTCTGATGCTCTCACCGGAATTTGTAAAGCTCTGCGTTTATCGTCTTTGACTAAAACGTTGTTTTTTACAATTTGTCCAAACTCGTAGGTATTGTGTGTTACCACAAGATTGAAACGCTTGATATCAAACCATCTGATTCCTTCTTGTAAAAAATCTCTTCTTCGTGCTTCTGCAATTGCTTTTATATAAGATGCCTGAACTGGAGTTAAGGTATAATATGGTGTAAATTCTCCTTCAATTACAGGATATTTCGCTACCACTTTAGCTTCAGTTAATTTGTCTGTCGCGGGATCATAATCTTCTGTTCTGGTTGCGAAAAAATATTCTAATTCAGTATTGGCTTCAGCAATCTGATTTTTCATAACATGAGCTTCAATTCTATTCAGGAAAAACTCGTCATTACTTAAAAGTACGATTCCTGTGTAGGGTTCTCCAACGCCTGTAGTCAGGTTTGTCACTTTAAAATATTCGTAAAATTTAGGTACCAGAACTGTCTGACCCCCATTATATTGACCAGCAGCACGTATTGCCCAGGATTTTCCAAAAATATTGGTATCTGTCCCTAAAATTTCATCTACTCTGTTTCCTGCAAGTGTAAATCTATTGGTAAAACCTCTTCTCCAGATTGAATTAGGATAGGCTACTAATAAATTGGTCGATTGTTCTACTCTTGAATATTCAATTGGCATTTGAGCATAAGCAACTGCATTAAAAGCGTTGTAATCTCTTAGTGTTGTTGGCGCAGAACCCAAATCTTTTGAGTATTCAATTACTTTATCCCAATCGCCTTTTACTAAGTAAAAACGGCTTGCAAAAGCTTTTGCAGCGTCAACATTAAAATGGTATTTTGGTTCTTTATAACCGTTAGTTACATACTTCATTCCTTCATTAATATCCTGCTCAATAAAATCAAAAACTTCTTTGACAGAGTTACGTTTGTATTGCACTAATAATGCTCCTTCGGGTTTTGTGATGTAAGGAATTCCTAAATCTTTTGCCGCAGTTGCAGGATTGTATCGGTTTGCCCAAAATGAAACTAACATAAAATGCGAGTACGCTCTTGCCATTAATGCTTCTCCTTTTTGAGGATTCAGACTAGCAGGATTTCCCAGTTCGTCAATAGCTTCTAAAGCTTGATTTGCTGCTGCAATTGCAGTGTATGAAGCACTCCAGAAATTGGCTTCGGTATCAAGACCCATCTGGGTTTGCATTTCCCAGTTGTAACTTTGTTCATTATCTATATCTGAATCTGGTAATGCGCTGTCAAATACATTGTCAGACATGGTTTCTGCAATTGCCATATAGGTTGCAGATGGATATGCGGTTACTAATAATTCTGATATTTTTTCGGGCGTATTTATTTGTGTTCTGTTGTCTGGCACTTCTGATAAAAAATCATCGCAACTACTAATACCAATTAGCAATACTAATGAAAGTGCTATTTTTATATTTTTCATAATTATATTATTATAATGAAAGATTTAAAGTAAATGTATACTGAGATGTGATTGGGAAGGCAACTCCTCCTGTATTACGAAATTCAGGATCTTGCCCGTGCAATCTTTTATCTGAATAAATCAACCACGGATTTACTGCTGATCCTTTTAATGTAAAAGCACTAACGCCTAATTTTCTCTTGAAATCTTTAGGGAATTCCCAACTAAGCGAAACATTTTTTAATCGTACAAAATCACCATCAGCAACTCTTACATCAGAATAATTGTATGTGTTATAAGCAATTTGTAAATCGCTTGCTCCGTAGTTTCTGTTTAACAATTTATCTGCAATAACAGGAATATTGGTTTTATTTTCATCTCCCGGATTGATCCATCTGTTAGTATATTCTTTAGTAAAAACAGTTAAATCGTTATATTCATTGCTGTAAACCGGATTCAAACGCACTTTGTTTCCTCCTGATCCTACAACAAATACATACAATGACCAGCTTTTATAAGTGAATGTATTGGCTAAACCAATTGATTTATTTGGCTCGATTGATCCTTCGTATTTCAAATATTTGTCGACATTATCTGTATCCTGAAAGTTGGCTTTCGAAATATTATTTTCTGCTCCATCCTGTAAAATAAAAGTTGGTAATCCCTGATTGTTCAAACCTGTAAATTGGTACGAATAAATAGAGTTTCTAGGATGTCCAACGGTGTTACCACCGTTAGAATCAACCAAATCAAAAGCAGAAGGTTTGTTGGCTAATTTTGTAATTTTCTGGTCATAAACTGAAAAGTTCAATGTTGTTGACCATTTAAAATTATTGGTTACAATGTTTTGAGTTGTAAATCCAAGTTCAATACCTTTTGTTTCCATATCAGCATTATTTCCTTGCTTAACCGATTGACCTCCAACACCTGAAGTAATTACGTAATCAATTAAATCGAACGCTTTACGTCTGTAAACATCTGTAGTCAATTGAACTCTGTTATTGAACATACCGATATCTACTCCAATATTAGTTTCAAATTGTTTTTCCCAAGTTAAATCCCTGTTTTGCAAATCGTCAATTCTGATCGCATTTTCTCTATCCGAAAGATTGAAACGGTCTGTGATAAAACTTTTGTAAATAGCCAGTGAATTTGTTGCCGGACCAGCCGTGGCAGTAAGTCCGTAAGAAGCTCTTAATGCTAAAGTGTTGATTGATTCAACATTTTTCATAAATTTTTCTTCGGCAACATTCCATTTTCCACTAATTGTATAAGTTGGCAGCCATCTTGATGAACCTGTATCTCCTTGTCTGTTAGATCCATCGTAACGTCCTGTTACAGAAGCTGTATAACGACGATCGTATGTATATCCAACTTTCCCGAAAAAACCAACTGTTCTTTCTCTTTCTTGTCCAAATTCGTAATAAGAATCTCCGCCATTCACAATTTTTTCAATTATTTTAGGATCGATAAATGAGGTAAGTCCTTTATCATATTGAATACCAACAGCCGTGAAATTATCATTGTTTCTGTCTACTGATCGAAGTTCTGTACCAAAGAAACCTTCCACTTCGTGTTTTTCTTTGAAAGTGTTTCTATATGTAATACTGTTTCTGATATTATAAGATGTCATATCATTTGTAAACTTTCTTAAGAATCCTCCACTTGGCAATACCGAAACTTTTGGCGCTGTCAAATCATTTGGATCCTGATATAAGAATACGTTGTCTTTTTGTATTTGTGTATTCAAATTATCTCCAACTCCTGCATTATATGCGGCAATTACATTTGAACCTTCAAAAATTTTATGTTCTCTTGATGTATTTGCATAACGTGCAGAACCTGTAAGATTGTAAGTTAAATGCTTACTTAGCTTATAATATAAATCTACCTGAAAACGAATGTCATTTACTTTTATTCCTAAAGTATTGTTTTCTAATTCGTTTACAATATTCATTGGCGCCCAGTTATTTTGATAATATTCTAAATTTCCATTATCATCATATGGTCTTAAAGTTCGGCTTGTATTTAAAACATAATTAAACGGGTTGATATCAAAATCTCTGTTTACTCTGCCAAATACAACATCTTTTTTACTTTCATAAGATCCGGGAGCTTCCTGATCACGGATAGATCCCATTGTAGAAAGTGTGATATTTAATCTGTCATTTACAAAGAAAGTTCCTTTAATATTTGAGGTTAATTGTTTTACATTATCAGCAATTGTCCATCCCGGATCTGTGTAATATCCTAAAGAGGCATAAAAAGTATTGTTTTTTCCCCCACCGGAAAAACTCAATGAATGATTTTGAGTAATTGATGGTCGAAATAAAACACTAAACCAGTCTGTATTTGCCAGTTCGTATTTTTTCAAAAACTGATTGATATTGGGCTGGTCATTTTTAACTCCAAACTGACCATTTGAATCGTTATAACGGTTAATTTCCTTTGCAAGAATATTGTAAGCTCCACCAAATCTACCTGTGTACGAAGAGCTTAAATCAAGATATCCTTTTTGTTTCATTTCCTGAAAAACACTCATGGATTCCTGAGAATTCAGGATATCATATTGCGAATAACTGGGAACGGCTCGTACTGTATTTTCTACAGAATAACTCACTTTCAATGGTGCATCTCTACGACCTTGTTTTGTTGTAACAACCACAACACCATTCAAAGATCTTGAACCATAGATTGAGGTTGCAGATGCATCTTTAAGAATTTCAATACTTTGAATGTCATTAGAATTTAAACCAGCCACTGATGAACTCAATAGTGTTGATGAATTTCCGGAAGCCAAATCAGCAAACGAAACGTTGATAATATCTTCCTGAACAACTCCATCAATTACCCATAAAGGTTTTGTATCTCCAAAAATAGATGAAGATCCACGAACCGTGATTTTAGGCGCAGTACCAAAAGTTCCAGTCACGTTTTGAACCGTTACACCGGCAGCTTTACCCTCAATCATTCTGCTTACATCTACAACTCCATCCACTTTTAATTCAGCTCCTGAAATTTTGCTGATTGCACCAGTAAAAGTTCTTTTTGATGTTTTTTCGTAACCTGTTGTCACTACAACTTCTCTTAAATTTTGTCCGGCTTCTGCCAAAACAATGGTCGGATTTGTATTTTCAATTCCAATTTCTCTGGACTCCATTCCAACATAAGAAATTACAATTTTGTCACTATTCGCGGGCATTTCAATAGCAAACTTACCATCAAAATCAGTAAGAACTGCTATTTTAGTTCCTTTGGCTAATACTGTTGCACCCGGTAACGGACTGCCACTGGCATCTGTAACTAAACCTTTAATAATTGGTCCGGCAGTTAATATTTCGAACAAAGAATTATTAGCATCTGTGACCGCAAAGGGATCTGTGGTATTTTTTTGCAGCACAATCTGATTGCTTATTTCGGTATAAGTAATATTAAAAGGTATTAAAATTCGATTAAGAATGCTTGAAAGAACCTCCTGATTGGCATCTATGCTTACTTTTTGGGCAAGCTGAGGCAATCTTGAATTATACGAAAATTTTACATGAGCTGACTTTTCTAACTTCGACAACACATTATCCAAAGTTAAATTGGCAACATTTATGGTCACTTTAGTATCTAGTTTTTTTTGCCCATTTACATTATTTGCCATTCCAACACTTGAGAATACAAGCGCCAGGACAAACTGAAATAGTGTTATTTTCATGATTCGATGGAGTAATCGTTGTTTAACAACTGGTTTTTTCATAATTTTGGATTGTTTTGATTAATACGGATTCGAGTGTATTCTAAGAAACATTTATGAATTGCTCTTTACAGAGAGAAATTAAAATCATTTAAGTGTCGAAAATGTTACAGTATTTCGGCACTTTTTTTATGCATTATCTTTTACATAGGCATTACTGTTAGTTTTGTTTTGGATTATTTTTGGTTGTTTATTAGCTTTTAAAATTTAAATCAACTCTGTAATTACAGTTATAGAATTGATTTAATTAGATTAATTACATCCCTGTGATGTTATAATAATCTGATTTCCATTCATTTCAAAACTGGTGTTGTTGCCAATACTGTTACAAACAATTTTTAGTTTTTCGGTCAAAGGCTGATCGCTTAATGAAGTTGTAAGGTGGCAATCTTTTAATTTATTTTTAGGATAATCGATATCTACTAAATAAGCCTGCTCCATTGTTTCAAAGATTTGTGATACAGGAATATCAGTAAACTCAAAACTTAATTGCTCAATATTACCAACGCTTTTAGTCAGTTCTTCGTCTTGGGTGATGTTGGTAATTTTGTTAAAACTCAAATCGCTGCGTACAAAACGCAATGCCTGATTAGGAAGCAAGACAACTTCTTCCTGATTTGACCTGGAAATTAAATCATTCGATTTTACCCTAACTTTACCGGTGCGCACGAGAACTTCTACATCAGGCTGATCAGAATAAGCCTTCACTCTAAAACTAGTCCCAACTACCTTTGTAACAATTTCGTTTGCATAAACAAAAAAGGGCTTTTTAGGATTTTTACTAATTTCAAAGAAACCTTCGCCGGACAAATACACCTTTCTTTCGTTTCCGGTAAAGATTTTAGGATAACTTAATTTACTATTGGGTTGTAATAAAACCGAACTTCCATCTGATAATGTGATGATTTGAGGTTTATCTGAATTATTAGTCTGCTCAACTAATCCTTCACTATTTTCATCGATAAGTTCTTTATAGGTAATTACATTGTTTTTGGGAACAATTTGATTATTGTAAAACCAAACTGATACTAAACCGAAAACTAAAGTTGCAGCAACGCCGCTCAGAAAATATTTTTTAAGGAATTTTACTTTTGAATGTGAAATTAAAGTGTTTTGATTTTCTTTTTCCTCAATTTTAATCCAGGTAGATTGCAAAGCATTATGAATGTCTGATGCTGATAAAGTAGAACTTGGCACTTTCATTGCCAATAACAATAATCTTGCATCTTCGACCAACTTGGCACGTTGTTGGCTTTCTAAAGTCCACTCTTCCCAGCCATCTTCATCGATTTTATTTAAAATCCATGATTGGAATGATTCGTCAGATAAGAAATCTTCTAATTCGGTATATGTATTACGTTTTTGCATCTAAAAATAAGGTTACAAAAACATAGAGGACACTTTTCTTATTATATACTCACCAAATTGTGATTTTTTTTTTTTTATTTTAAAATAAATTTAACATGTAGTTAATGATAGCAGCAAAATTAACGAAAAACTTCCCTTCCATTCCTTGCGCAGCGTCAGTAATCCGCGATATAACAGGTTACTTGCCGATTGATAATTGACTTCGAGCATTTCAGCAATTTGTTCTACCGTTAATCCCTGATTATATCTTAAATACAAAGCTTCTTTTTGCCTTGCCGGTAAATCATTTAATAATTTATTCAAATGAGCTACTCTTTCTTTTGTCGCATAATCGTCATCTATTAGATCATGTTCAACTGAAAATTCTAAAAGAAATGCAATAGAATCCGTGCTTGTTACTTTTCTAAAAATATGATCACGTTCATGTAAACGTGCAATTCGCTTGCGTACGCTGGATAATAAATATGCTTTAACAACAACCGTACTTTGCAATTTGTTGCGATACACCCAAATGTCTGTAAAAACATCCTGAACACAATCCTGTACTTTTTCAGTATACGGAGAAAGCGAATTTCCGTAATTAACAAGATCAGCATAGTATTTTTCAAATAATATTGAGAAAGATTTTTCATCACCTTCTTTCAAATTATTCCAAAGCGTAATATCATCGAAAGTTTTATATTCTAAATTTTGGGTCTTCATATTAATTTAGCAGGTAATTCTTGAATATAGTCACTTTGTTTTAACAAAAAGAATACGGTATTTTAACATATTCCTTTAGTATCGTGCGATAAATATATAAAAGCAAATTTTTAAAAACAATTTTTTTACACAAAAGAGACGGTTTCCTAACACAGGAAACCGCCTCTTTTATTGATCTGCCACGTGTTAACCGCAATACTAGAATTATTCTATTTTAAGAAATATCTTAAATTGTAAGATTTTATTACCACTCTTTTATGTTTAGCTTTTAACAAATTCTATTATCGATGTTGCTTTATCATTGAGAACAACTTAGTATTGAAACATAATATCAATTGCAATAAATCCTCAATGTTATATAAATGGAAAAGCCTTACTAAATAAAATAGTAAGGCTTATGATAATTTTTATTCTGAAAAAGCTTTTAGAAAGCTACATTCCATCTTGGTAATTTTGCATTTGCATCCAAAAAGTTTTGCAAAACCTGACCTTCAACTGCAGTTGGAATTGCTTTTACTTCTGCGTTAAAAGTTTCGTACCAAACTACTTCAAGAGCATCAATACTTTCTAATTTCATTTGTGCTGGCCAAGAATATTTTCTTCCAGTTTTTGCAAATTGGTGTCCGTTGACAATTTTGTCATACAAACCACCATTTTTGCTTTTTAAAGTTCCGTCATTTTGAACAGTTCCTGTAGAAGCAACCATTACTAATTCTTTGGCATCACCTTCAATTGCATAGACAACAAAAACACCTGCACCTGCTTCCGGAGCATTACAAACTTGTTCTAAACTATCTTCGATTGTAAAAGTAAAACTATTGCTTACTTTAAATTTTTCTAATTCTTTGTACATATTTTTCTTTATTAAGCTTCTAAGCCACTAAGGCTCAAAGTTACTAAGCATCGTGAATGAGTTAGTATTTTAAAATGGAAAAAAGTCTCAACAAAGTTGAGACTTTTTTGGAATTTATTATTTTAAAGATTGGAATCTAATTATCCAAGTATTTCTTTTACTTTTTTACCAATTTCAGCTGGTGAATCAACAACGTGAATTCCGTTGTCTCTCATAATTTGTTTTTTAGCTGCAGCTGTATCATCAGAACCACCTACAATAGCACCTGCGTGACCCATTGTTCTACCAGCAGGAGCAGTTTCTCCAGCGATAAAACCAACAACTGGTTTACGGTTACCATCAGCTCTAACCCATTTAGCAGCATCAGCTTCTAATTGACCACCAATTTCACCAATCATAATGATGATTTCAGTTTCCGGATCGTTCATTAATAATTCAACAGCTTCTTTAGTTGTAGTTCCAATAATTGGATCTCCACCAATACCAATAGCTGTAGTAATTCCTAAACCTTGTTTTACAACCTGGTCAGCAGCTTCGTAAGTTAAAGTTCCTGATTTAGAAACAATACCAACTGTACCTTTTTTGAAAACGAAACCTGGCATAATACCAACTTTAGCTTCACCCGGAGTAATAACACCAGGACAGTTTGGTCCGATTAATCTAGAATTTCTTTCTTTAACATAATTATTTGCTTTAATCATATCTGCTACAGGAATTCCTTCTGTAATAGCAATAATTACTTTAATTCCAGCATCAGCAGCTTCCATAATTGCATCAGCAGCAAAAGCTGGTGGTACGAAAATGATAGATGTATCAGCTCCAGCTTGTTCTACAGCGTCTTTTACTGTATTAAAAACCGGACGATCTAAATGGCTAGTTCCACCTTTTCCAGGAGTAACACCACCAACAACATTAGTACCGTACTCAATCATTTGAGAAGCGTGGAAAGTTCCTTCACTTCCTGTAAATCCTTGAACAATTATTTTGGAATCTTTATTAACTAAAACACTCATGATATATATTTTATGTAGTTTTTAAAATTGTGATGCAAAAGTAAGGTTTTGTAACGTATTTTAACCTTTTTGTCTTTAAAAAAATTAAGAAAATTGACTCATCTGATAACCTCGATATAATTTATCATCTTTTATTTGCCAAATTGTAGTAAAATGCGCCAATAACATCTCTTCTCTTGGATTTTCAATCGTTTTCACAAAATGTGAATAGCGTATTGAAACCAAATCATCTTCGGCAATAATGTGGCTAATTCTTACTTTTGAACGCACATAAGCACGACTAAGTTCATTTGCCATATCCAGCATCGAATTATAATCCATCTCGATTAATCCTTTGGTGCTATTCCAATCTAACTTGACATCAGGATGCAAATAAGTTTTCATTATTTCGCTATCAATTAAGGCATCTGACTTATAAAATTTTTGAACAAATTCTTTAATAGACATATTACTTCAATTTATTTAAAATTTCAGGAATCTTTTTGATATTGGCTAATTGCTTTAACTTTTCTCTTGATTCTTCGATTGGGGTTCCAAAATAAGATTTTCCTCCTTCAACCGATTTGGTAACTCCGGTTTGTCCTAAAATAACAGCCTTCGCTCCTATTGTGATACCGCTTGTTGTACCAACCTGTCCCCAAATTGTTACTTCATCTTCAATAATTACACAACCGGCAATACCAGTTTGTGAAGCAATTAAACATTTTTTACCAATTACGGTATCATGCCCAACATGCACCTGATTGTCGATTTTTGTACCTTCGCCAATAGTTGTATCGCCTGTAACACCTTTATCGATTGTACAAAGCGCACCAATACCAACATTATCTTCAATAACAACTCGACCGCCAGAAATTAACTGATCAAAACCACTCTCGCGTTTTTTATAATAAAAAGCATCTGCTCCTAAAATAGTTCCCGCATGGATCATTACATTATCGCCAATTACAGTATTGTCATATATGGTAACATTAGGATGTATCAAACAGTTTTTACCAATTGTAACGTTATTGCCCACAAAACAATTAGGCTGAATCACAGTTCCTTCGCCAATAGTTGCAGAAAGAGATATGTTTACAGTTGTCGCCTGAAAAGGTCTGAAATGTTTTGTCAGCGTATTAAAATCTCTGAAAGGATCATCAGAAATTAAAAGAGCTTTACCTTCCGGACAATCTACTTTTTTATTAATTAAAACAATAGTAGCAGCCGATTGTAAAGCTTTGTCATAATATTTAGGATGATCCACAAAAACAATATCACCGGATTCCACAACATGTATTTCGTTCATGCCTGAAACTGGAAAGTTTGGGTCACCTATAAATTCGCATTGAAGCAAATTTGCAATTTCTTGTAAAGAATGAATCTTTGGAAATTTCATATTTTATAATTAGTTTTTAGTCTCAGTTTTCAGTCTCAGTTTTCAATCTATATCAACAAAACTGATAACTGCGACTGAAAACTGAAAACTAATAAAAACTACTCTTTTACACGCTCCATGTAATTTCCTGAAGCGGTATCAATTTTAATTTTATCACCTTCGTTGATGAATAAAGGAACGTTTACAGAAGCTCCAGTTTCTACCGTAGCAGATTTTGTAGCATTTGTAGCAGTGTTTCCTTTTACTCCCGGCTCAGCATAAGTAACTTCAAGAATTACAGATGATGGCATATCTACAGATAAAGGCAAATCAGTTTCAGTATTAACCTGAACCATTACACTTGTTCCTTCTTTTAATAATCCCGGAGCATCTAAAATGTTTTTATTCAAAGAAATTTGCTCAAAAGATTCTGTATTCATAAAATGAAATTCATCTCCTTCAGCATATAAAAACTGGTAATTATGCGTTTCAACAC
This sequence comes from Flavobacterium psychroterrae, assembly GCF_018380615.1. Lineage (GTDB taxonomy): Bacteria > Bacteroidota > Bacteroidia > Flavobacteriales > Flavobacteriaceae > Flavobacterium > Flavobacterium psychroterrae. Next base: position 229,941 of record NZ_JAGYVZ010000004.1, read on the forward strand.
GAACATCTTCTATTTTATGCCCTGCAGAAAATGTATTATCCAATACTCTTCCTGTGGTTAAACTTCTTAATTTAGTTCTTACAAAAGCTGGACCTTTTCCAGGTTTTACGTGAAGAAATTCAACGATTTTATAAATATCGTGATTGAATTTAATACACAATCCGTTTCTAATATCTGATGTAGATGCCATTTGTTTTCTTTTTTATTTTTTGTTAAATCGTTTAATCGTTAAATTGTTTATTCGATTAAACGACTAAACAAATAAACAATTAAACTTTATTTTAATAGTTCCCTGAATAACCTTTCATGATTCCTCTTGATGAATTTCTGATAAAATCTAAAATTTCATCTCTCTCAGGAGTAGCTTCCATTTCGGCTTCGATAATACTTAAAGCTTGTGTTGTATTATAATTCTTTTGATATAAAATTCTGTAAATTTCCTGAATTTCTCTAATTTTTTCAGTAGTAAAACCTCTTCTTCTTAAACCAACTGAATTAATTCCTACGTATGATAACGGTTCTTTTGCTGCTTTTGTATAGGGAGGAACATCTTTTCTTACCAATGATCCACCAGAAATCATAGCATGATCTCCAATATGGATAAATTGATGAATAGCCGCTAAACCGCCAATAACTGCATGATTACCAACTACAACGTGACCCGCTAGAGCAACACCATTTACAATAATCGCATTATTACCAATTTCGCAATCGTGGGCAATGTGGGCATAAGCCATAACTAAACAGTTATTACCTAAAATTGTTTGTCCTGAAGCAACTGTACCTCTATTAATGGTTACACATTCTCTAATAGTACAATTATCTCCTATAATAGCTAAAGAATCTTCTCCTCCAAATTTCAAATCCTGTGGCACCGCAGAAATTACTGCTCCTGGAAAAATATTGCAATTTTTACCAATTCGAGCACCTTCCATGATTGTTACATTTGAACCAATCCAAGTACCGTCACCAATAATAACATTATTGTGAATTGTTGTAAAAGGCTCAATTACAACGTTTTTAGCGATTTTAGCGCCGGGATGAACATATGCTAATGGTTGATTCATCTGTGAGTTTTATATTTTATAATTAAAATAATCTAATGTGGGCAACAAACCTAAACAATAAAATTTATAAATTATTATTGTTTTCTTGCAATTTGAGCCATTAATTCTGCCTCTGTTACCAATTTTCCATTTGCGTATGCATTTGCCTGCATGTGACAAATTCCTCTTCTGATAGGAGAAATTAATTCGCATTTGAAAATTAAGGTATCACCAGGCAATACTTTATGTTTGAATTTAACATTGTCAATTTTCATGAAATATGTCAAATAATTTTCTGGGTCAGGAACTGTGCTTAAAACCAAAATTCCGCCTGTTTGTGCCATAGCTTCAACAATTAAAACACCTGGCATAACCGGAGCTTCAGGAAAATGTCCTACGAAGAAATTTTCGTTCATCGTTACATTTTTCATTCCCACCACATGGCTATCAGACATTTCAATAATTCTGTCAATCAATAAAAATGGAGGTCTGTGTGGCAAAACTGCCATAATTTTATGAATATCCATCAATGGTTCCAAATTAAGGTCGTAAACCGGAACATGATTTCTTTGTTCAATTTTGATAATTTTTGCTAATTTTTTGGCAAACTGCGTATTTACATAATGCCCGGGTTTGTTAGCAATAATTTTTCCCTGAATTCTAACTCCAATCAAAGATAAATCTCCAACAACATCAAGTAATTTATGTCTTGCAGCTTCGTTAGGGTAATGTAAAGTAAGATTATCCAATACACCATTTGGTTTTACCGAAATTTTGTCCTTACCAAAAGCTTTCTTTAAATTTTCCATTGTTGTCTCAGATATTTCTTTATCTACGTACACAATAGCATTATTTAAATCTCCACCTTTAATTAATCCGTTTTCCAGAAGAGATTCTAATTCATGTAAAAAACTAAAAGTTCTTGAATTGGCGATTTCGTCTTTAAAATCGGCTATGCTTTTCATGGTTGCGTTTTGAGTACCTAAAACTTTAGTACCAAAATCTACCATTGCAGTTACTTGATAATCATCGCTTGGCATCACTAAAATCTCGCTTCCTGTAGTTTCATCAGTAAACGAAATTACTTCTTTTACTACATAAACATTACGTTTAGCTTCTTGTTCCTCGATACCAGCATTTTCAATTGCTTCAACAAAATATTTTGATGAACCATCCATGATAGGAAGTTCAGAAGCATTTAATTCTATAATAACGTTATCCAAATCACAACCAACCAATGCAGCTAAAACGTGTTCCGGAGTTTGAATTTTTACACCTAATTTTTCTAAGTTAGTACCTCTTTGTGTATTAACAACATAATTAGCGTCAGCCTCAATGACTGGTTGACCTTGCAAATCAACTCTTACAAAAGTGAAACCATTATTTATTGGAGCTGGTTTAAAAGTCATTGTAACTTCTTTTCCAGTGTGTAATCCAACGCCTGTTAGTGAAATTTCATTCTTGATGGTCTTCTGTTTAACCATTATTTCCATTTTTTGGGTTTATTATTTGTTTTTTTAATTCTTCAACTTCGGCAACAATTTTAGATAAATTTCTAAAATGAACATATGATTTGTTAAAATCACTATATCCAAGTGATGGTGAACCTTGTAAAATTTCATCATCTTTAATGTTTCTTGCAACTCCTGACTGAGCCTGCAATCTCACATTATTACCTATTGTTAAGTGGCCTGCGATACCTACTTGCCCGCCAATCATACAGTTTTCTCCAATTTTTGTAGAACCTGCAACACCCGATTGCGCTGCAATTACAGTATTTTTACCAATTTCTACATTATGGGCAATCTGAATTTGATTGTCTAATTTAACTCCTTTTCTGATTATTGTAGAACCCAGAGTTGCTCTGTCAATTGTAGTATTTGCACCAATATCTACATTATCTTCAATAATAACATTTCCTATTTGAGGAACCTTACTATAAACTCCTTCTTCATTTGGTACAAAACCAAAACCATCTGCGCCAATAATAGATCCCGAATGGATCGTACAATTGCTGCCAATTATAGTTTCAGAATAAATTTTGGCGCCTGCAAAAATATATACATTATCCCCAATAACAACATTATCGCCAATAAAACTGTTTGGATAAATTTTTACATTATTGCCTAAAACCACATTTTGTCCTATATAACTAAAGCTTCCTAAATATAAATTCTCTCCATATTTGGTTCCTTCAGATATAAAAGATTGTGCTTCTATTCCGTTTTTATTCAGTTTAACCTGGTTGTAAAATTCTAAAAGCTTTGAAAATGACGCATACGCATCTTCTACTTTTATCAAAGTTGTAGTGATTTCCTGTTCCGGTACAAAACTGTCATTAACAATCGTTACTGATGCTTTTGTAGTATATATGTAGTTGATATATTTGGGATTAGCCAAAAAAGTAAGCGATCCTTCCTCGCCTTCTTCTATTTTAGACAGCCGAGAAACTTCTGCATTGGGATTCCCAACAACTTCTCCTTCTAAAATTCCCGCTATTTGTTCTGCTGTAAATTTCATTGCGACAAAAATATAAAAAATAGATTTTAAATGTTAATTTTAGATAAGTTGTTTTGGAAAACAGATGTAATATTTTGTAACCAATTTAGATAATGATTTCAAATTCAGCTGATCAGAGGCTTCTACCACGTCTTCAATTGTTTTATCTTTTTTCAAAATTCGTATTGGTTCGGCTTCTTTACTGTAGGCCTGATTTTTTATTTTTCCTCTAAAAATAAAATATCCAGCTTCTAACTGTGTAATATGATGCGCGTTAGCAAATTGTTCCTTTAAAGATTGTGATTCTTCCATTGGAATTTTCTCTGCACTTAATTTAATTTTTAACAAATCTCTGTTAATCAACATTTTACTTAATGTAGATAATATAAAATCGTTATGCTTTTGCCAGGCTTTTAAAGCGCTAATAATATCAAAATCATCTAATTGTGAAAATAAATCTAATTTTTCGGCATCAAAATTTTCTAAATCGACCTTATTTTGCATAAAATACAAAAGCGGCTCGCTGCAAGGCAAATTAATTCCTTTTAATGTCAATTCTTTCGCTCTTTTTAGCACTTTCATCAAAATTAGCTCGGCAACTAAACTTGTTTTATGTAAATAAGCCTGCCAGTACATTAATCTTCTTGAAAGCAGGAACTTTTCAACGGAATAAATTCCTTTTTCTTCAATTACTAAAACATCATCAACTACATTCATCATTTGAATCAAGCGCTCAGAATTTACATTTCCTTCGGCAACACCTGTATAAAAACTATCACGCTTTAAATAATCCATTCGATCCATATCTAATTGACTTGAAATCAATTGCAACATGAATTTTCTGTGATATTCACCTTTAAAAACCTGAATAGCCAAACTTAATCTTCCGTCAAATTCATCATTTAACTGATTCATAAATAATAACGAAATTGCTTCATGATTCACATCTTCAACAATACTTTTTTCCATTGCATGCGAAAAAGGCCCATGACCAATATCATGCAATAAAATAGCAATCAGCAAAGCACATTCTTCATCACTTGAAATTGCAACACCTTTAAAACGAAGCGTTTCAATAGCTTTTTGCATTAAATGCATACAACCCAATGCATGATGAAAGCGCGTATGATTAGCTCCGGGATAAACTAAATACGATAATCCCATTTGCGAAATACGGCGTAAACGCTGAAAATACGGATGTTGAATTAAGTCGTAAATAAGCTCGTTCGGGATGGAAATAAACCCGTATATGGGATCATTGAATATTTTTAACTTATTGATTTGAGTCACTATTTAATTCTTTTTAGGTCAACAAATATAAGTAAATAACCATAAAGAGCTTTGCGTTTTTCATTTTAAAATTGACAATATATTGTACTGATCTTCAATAGAACACTTCTTCAAAAAAAAGTTTTAAAATAAAAATCACTATTTGTTATTCTGAAATTTATACTATTTTTAATACTTTTTAAGTTCTATACCTCTAAATTGCATTAAAATTAAACACGTTTATGGATAAGATAAAAATACTTTGGGTCGATGATGAAATCGATCTTTTAAAGCCTCATATATTATTTCTGGAGAAGAAAAACTACGCTGTAACTACTTGTAACAACGGTTTAGATGCTATCGCTCTTTTTGAAGAAGATAATTTTGATATTGTTTTTCTGGATGAAAATATGCCCGGAATGAGCGGTTTGGAAACGCTTTCGGAAATGAAAGAAAAAAAGTCAGCCATCCCGATGATTATGATTACAAAGAGCGAAGAAGAATATATAATGGAAGAAGCCATTGGTTCTAAAATCGCCGATTATTTGATTAAACCGGTAAATCCGAATCAGATTCTTTTGAGTTTGAAAAAAAACCTGGATCATTCAAGATTAATTTCCGAAAAAACAACGTTGGATTATCAAAAGGAATTCAGAAAAATCTCTATGGAAATGGCGATGGTCAATTCCTATGAAGATTGGGTAGAATTATATAAAAAACTAATTTTCTGGGAACTGGAATTAGAGAATATCAACGATCAGGGAATGATTGAAATCCTTGAATCTCAAAAAGTTGAAGCCAATTCACAATTCGGAAAATATATCGAAAGAAACTACGAAGACTGGTTTGTACCAAAAGCAGATAAACCAATTCAATCTCACACTTTATTCAAGGAATTAGTAGTTCCTGAACTAAAAAAGAAAGACAAGCCAATTTTGTTTGTCGTGATAGATAATTTACGTTACGATCAATGGAAATCTTTTGAAACTGTTGTCGCAAATTATTATAAACTAGAAAAAGAAGTTCCTTACTTTTCAATTCTTCCAACAGCCACGCAATACGCCAGAAATGCTATTTTTTCAGGATTATTGCCAACAGAAATGGAAAAACAATTTCCGCAATACTGGAAAAATGACGTTGAAGACGGTGGAAAAAACCTTTATGAAGCCGAATTTCTTTCGGCACAATTAAAGCGTTTAGGTTTGAATATTAAAGAGGATTATTTCAAAATTACCAATTATGCCGGCGGTAAAAAACTGGCAGAAAATTTCAAAGCATTAAAAGGCAATGATTTGGTAACCGTTGTGTATAACTTCGTAGATATGTTATCGCATGCAAAAACCGAAATGGATGTAGTAAAAGAGCTTGCATCAGATGATAAAGCATATCGCTCACTGACTTTAAGCTGGTTTAAAAATTCTCCGCTTTTAGAGATTATTCAGCAAGCACAACTTTTAGGCTTTAAATTAATTCTGACTACAGATCACGGAACAATTAATGTAAAAAATCCTTCAAAAGTTGTTGGAGATAAAAATACAAGTTTAAATTTGCGTTACAAAACCGGACGTAGTTTAACATACGAGCAAAAAGATGTTTATGTTGTAAAAGAGCCGAAGGACATTGGTTTACCGGCAATAAACATGAGCAGTTCGTTTATTTTTGCTAAAAATGATTTCTTTTTGGCATACGTAAACAACTACAATCATTATGTGAGTTATTACAGAAATACGTATCAGCACGGTGGAATTTCATTAGAAGAAATGATTATTCCGTTCCTGGTTTTTAACCCTAAGTAAAAAAAGAGTTTTCAGTCGCAGTTTTCAGAATAAAAAGGTTGCCACAGATTTCACAGATTCATACAGATTAGAAAAATCAATAAAATCTTTTAATCTGTGGTAAAAAAAACTGTTTACAGTTTCCAACTGAGACTGAAAAATGTGACTGAGACTACAATTAATAAGCAATAAAAATGAACATCGTTTTTTCTTTAGATCAAATTCAGGAAGTAGCAGAGAAAATTATAGCATCAAATCCCAAAAAGATCATTCTTTTTAATGGAGAAATGGGTGTTGGGAAAACTACTTTAATCAAACAATTATGTAAAAGTCTGGGAGTTGAAGATGCAACAAGCAGTCCAACTTTTTCGTTAGTAAATGAATACTATACATTTAACAATCAGATCGTTTATCATTTTGATTTTTACCGATTGAATAAAGAAACTGAAGCGCTTGATATGGGAGTTGATGATTATTTATATTCCGGAAATTGGTGTTTTATTGAATGGTCTGAAAAAATTGAAAATCTTATTCCTGAGGAACATTCTGTTGTTACAATTGAGTTATTAGCAGATGGAAAAAGAGAGTTGAAATTAGTTTAGAAAATTTCGTAGAGATTCAAAAAAACAGCACAGAGAACCACAAAGGAATTCTTAAAAACTTTGTGAACCTTCGTAAATATTTAGCGAATCTTAGTGAAAGAACTTAATAAAAATGTAAATGAATACCCAAGTAGAAATAATTCCATTCTCTCCTGCTTTAAAGGAATACATCAAAACCTTAAATAAAGAATGGCTTCAAAAATATTTCAGAGTAGAAGAAAAAGACGAAATAGTACTTTCGAATCCACAAGAAGAAATCATCGATAAAGGCGGAATGATTTTTTATGCTAAATATAATGAGGAGATTCTTGGAACTGTATCATTAATGAAAGTCGACGAAACTACTTTCGAATTAAGCAAAATGGCAGTTTCGGACAAAGCACAAGGTCTTGGAATTGGGAATCAACTGTTAGTTCATTGTTTGGCTGTAGCCGAAGAAAATAACATCAAAAAGCTTTTTTTATATTCAAACCGGATCCTACTTCCCGCCATTCATTTATATGAAAAGTTTGGCTTTTCAGAAGTTTCACTAGGTAATGTGAGTTATGAACGAGCCGACATTAAAATGGAAAAAATTATGACGTAATTTCATCACATACTATTAGCAGATTTTTTACATTGATTTAAAACTTTTTACGTAATTTGTACTCTTAATTTTCGAATAACCCCATGTCAATAACATTAACTCCATTTACGAAACAACAATTGTTGCCACAAGAAGAAAAACTTGAAGTTGGCCGATTCAAAAGAGAACTTTTTATAGGAATTCCTAAAGAAACAAGTTACCAGGAACGTCGTATTTGCCTGACTCCAGATGCTGTAAATTCATTGACTTATGAAGGTCACAGAGTTATGATCGAGTCCGGAGCCGGAGAAAGTTCCAGTTATTCTGACAAAGAATACTCAGATGCAGGAGCTGAAGTTACAAAAGACACCAAAAAAGTTTTTGGATGTCCGATGCTGCTAAAAGTAGAACCTCCTACTATTGCTGAAATCAAAATGATCAATCCTGAAACGATTATTATTTCGGCAATTCAGTTAAAAACTAAAAAGAAAGAATATTTCGAGGCTTTAGCACAAAAAAAAATTACCGCACTTGCTTTTGAATATATTAAGGACGAAGACGGATCTTATCCTGCTGTAAAATCATTAAGTGAAATTGCCGGAACAGCTTCTATACTTATTGCTGCCGAATTAATGATTACGGATGAATTTGGGAAAGGACTTTTATTTGGAAACATTACTGGCGTTCCTCCTACCGAAGTTGTTATTTTAGGCGCTGGAACCGTGGGTGAATTTGCTGCTAAAACCGCCATTGGTTTAGGTGCAAATGTGAAAGTTTTTGACAACTCGATTACCAAATTACGACGTTTACAGAATAATTTAAACCAAAGAATATTTACTTCAACAGTTCAGCAAAAAGCGTTACTAAAAGCTTTAAGACGTTGCGATGTTGCTATTGGTGCGATGCGCGGCAAAGAACGTTGTCCTATTATAGTGACAGAAACTATGGTGGAACACATGAAAAAAGGCGCTGTAATTGTTGATGTTAGTATTGATACTGGAGGATGTTTTGAAACATCAGAAGTTACAACGCACGAAAAACCAACTTTTATAAAAAGTAACGTTTTACACTATTGTGTTCCAAATATTCCGTCAAGATATTCTAAAACTGCCTCATTATCAATTAGTAACATTCTCACTCCATACTTACTTCAAATTGCTGAAGATGGTGGATTAGAAAGTGCTATAAGATGTAATAAAGGTTTAAAAAACGGAATTTACTTATACCACGGAATCCTAACAAACAAAGCTATTGGCGAATGGTTCGATTTACCGGATAACGACATTAATTTACTTTTATTTTAAGAGAACTTTAATGTACCTTTGCAAAAAAATTACTTCATGAAGTTCGTACACCGTTTTGCCTATTATTTGATTGGTTTAGTTATGGGATGCTTTTTTGTAGCCCTTGTTTTTAGTGGAAAAGATACTCGTTGCAATTATTTCCCGAATGCCAGAGTATTAAATAGTTTACGCACAAAACCTTTTCAATATTCTGAAAAAGCAATTAAGACTTTAAATGAAAAATGGGTAGATACATCTGACGTTAGAAAAACATTAACTTTTGGAGATGTTGATTTTGACCAAAGTAATATTCCATTCCAAAAAGGAAAACTATACATAATCGAAGGAAAAACAGCTAATAATCAAGAAATTATTCTTAGAGTAATCAACTACGAAAATAAAGCTATTTTAGACGATATTGTAAAAAAAGATAAATAAAAAAAATCCAGTTAATATATATTAACTGGATTTTTTTTTATTGTTTTATGATACTCTTTACGTCAATTTTATTTTCTGAATCTATTGTTTTAAGATAGTAAATTCCGTTACTCAAATCCTTGATTGAAAACTGATATTGATTACTTTCAAATGAATTCTTTAATATTAATTTCCCCATACTGTCATATAGAAATATTGTGTGATTTCCAGTATCCAATAAACTAATATTTATAAAATCTGATGTTGGATTAGGATATACAGTAGTTTTAGATACTCTATCAAATGTTGCTACATCCAAAGTATTACATTTTTCGGAAAACTTTAAATCTAAAAAAGCCAATCTATTCGTTAACCATGTAGAGATATAATCTAATTCACTTTCATTAGCGCTATATTCCGGCCATGCAATATTTTCTCTTTCATAAACACCGTTTTGCTTTAGTAAGTTATAATTACCAGAAAGCATATTCATTAAATTAGAATGTGTAATTATAGAATTTCTTAACTCATTCCATCTCAAATTTAATTTTTCACGAAAACCATCCGCAGAACAATCATTAAGAAGACGATTATACATTCCATTAGATAATAAATCATCTGTAATATTTTCACGTTGACCATTCCAGATTGTTCCAAAAGTTCCATCTAAATCCCATGGCACATAAAAATAAGGCTCATTTGCAGCATATTTTGCTATGTATAAATTTTTACCAGTATTATCTAACGCTCTAAGTAAATTTAAAAATACAAAATAATCTACAGCATTATTAATCTCAAATTTACCTTTATAAGTATCAATAAAATTACTTTGTGAATCATTAATTACAAAATCGGTTAAATCATATAGATTTTTCCAATCTGTTACTTCGCTTGGATATTTGTATTCAAAACCACCCCATAATAAATTATCATTACTATAAGAAGATAAAAAACTAAATGTTGTACTTCCTCCCCAACTATCACCTTTATATAATTCACCTCTAATATTGCCATTATGCTTTTTTAATTTTAATAATTTTCTATTTACTTTTTCACCTACACAGTATATACCTCTATATTCACCATTTAGAAATAATTCTGCGTATTTCATCTCAACTCCGCTAACTGTTTGAGGCTCAGAATTGATGTAGTATGGTTTGTGGATCAATTTCCACAAATCATTATTAGTTTTACTATGAAACCTCAGAGATTCATTATACATTGCCTGTAGATTCCATCCATCGTCAGAGTGCATTCCCAATAAGCTTACATCTTGTGTTTCATTACCTTGTTCATCTTTCCAAAATTTAATTTCGAATGGTTTTTTAGGTAAAAATTGTGAAGAAGCTCCTCTATATTGTATACCAATATTAGAAACTATAGAATTTTGATTACTTTCGATTAATTTAAAACGACCTAATATATTAGGTTCATCAACAATTACATTATCTGTAGAAATAGTAATAAGAGGCAATTCTGTAAAATAAAGTAAAAATTTAGTCCCATTTACTGAATTTATTACTTTGTATGGAATACCAATTTTTATTATACTTACTGGAGTTTCAAAATTGTAATCAACATCAAAGGTTAAAGAAGTTTTTTCACCTACCCAAGTCGTATTAATATAAGTAACATCTAAATTTGATACAATTAATCCCTTATTAATATCAATATTAAATTGATTTGAAGGAATGGTAATAATTTCGCTTGCATAGGAAAAATAAAAAAAGTTAAGAAAGAAGAATAGAAGTAATTTTTGTGGCATTTATTTAAAATTTAAAAAATGCAAAAATAGGATAAATACTAAGAAAATAAATTAATTAATTTGATAATCTTTATATTCGTCATATATCTATATATCAATACATTACCATTCAATTTCTTTCGTCCCTTTCGATTTCAGAAAAGCATTTGTTTGGCTAAAATGTTTATTCCCAAACCAAAACCCTCTATTTGCACTTAAAGGAGAAGGATGTCCGGATTTTAAAATATAGTGTTTTGAAGCGTCAATCAATGCAGCTTTCTTTTGGGCAAAACCTCCCCATAATAAAAAAACAACATTTTCACTTTCAGCAGAAATTTGCTTAATAACAGCATCTGTAAATTTTTCCCAGCCTTTTCCCTGATGACTTCCGGCTTCGGATTGTCTAACTGTTAATGTAGCATTTAGTAGAAAAACGCCCTGATCTGCCCAACGTTCTAAATTACCGGTTTTAGGAATTGGCTTATTTAAATCGGTTTCAATTTCTTTGAAAATATTTTGAAGTGATGGAGGAAATGGTATTCCGTCATTTACAGAAAAACACAATCCATTTGCCTGATTTGGTCCATGATAAGGATCCTGACCAATGATTACCACTTTTACCTGATCAAAATGACAATGATCAAAAGCAGAGAAAATCTGAGTTCCTTTTGGATAACAAACCTTAGTGGTATATTCAGATTTTACAAATTCAATTAATTCGTTGAAATAGGGTTTTTCAAATTCCTCATTCAAAACTGGTTTCCACGAATCATGCATTTTAACGTCCATACTTTTTTAATGCTAATTTCCGAAATATTTTATTTAAATCATATTTACCAATCATAAATTTAGATAGAAACTTTGTAGAATTGAATACTAATGTTTTCGTACTTTTGTGTACTTTGTTAAAGAAAATAAATGATATCTATTACCGAAAAAACATTACAAGATTTACAATTCCCAACAGTTCTCGAAACCATTTCGGCAGGCTGTAACACAGATATAGGAAAAGAAAAAGCTTTAAATATAACTCCTTTCAGAGATAAAGAGACTTTGATGCAGGCTTTGATGCAAACATCAGAATATGTTTCGTCTTTTGAAAACAATAACGCCATTCCCAATCACGGGTTTGATGCGATCACGCACGAAATCAAATTTCTGGCAATCGAAGATAGTTTCCTTGAAGTGGGCAGTTTTAGAAAAATTGCCACACTTTCATCAACGGCTAATGTATTGCTAACTTTCCTCAAAAAGTTTGATGATTATTATCCAAATCTAAATGCGAGAGCTTCCAGAGTTGAATATACTAAAGACATTGTTTCTTTAATTGATGCCATTGTTGACAAATACGGTGAAATTAAAGACAACGCCTCGCCTGCTTTATTGAGCATTCGCCAGAATATGAATATTGTTCGTGGCAAAGTTAATCAAAGTTTTGGCGTTGCGCTTACTCAATACAATAGTCTTGGATATCTTGATGACATTAAAGAAAGCTTTGTTCAAAACCGCAGAGTTTTAGCTGTTCTGGCAATGTATCGTCGTAAAGTAAAAGGATCAATTTTAGGAAGTTCTAAAACCGGAAGCATTGCTTACATTGAACCCGAAACTACTTTACAATATTCAAGAGAACTAGCGAATCTGGAATACGAAGAGAAAGAAGAAATTACTAGAATTTTAAAGCAATTATCAAATCAGATTCGTCCATTTTTACCAATATTAATTGAGTATCAGGAATTTTTAAGTGATATTGATGTTGTCTCAGGAAAAGCAAAATATGCGAATAGAATCAACGGAATCCTGCCAACAATTACCGAAGCAAGAAGATTGTTTTTTAGAGAAGCTTATCATCCAATTTTGTATTTGAATAACAAACAAAAAAACGAGATTACACATCCACAAACTATTGAATTAAAACAAGATAACCGAATCATTGTTATTTCCGGTCCAAATGCCGGAGGAAAAACAATTTCGCTTAAAACAGTTGGTTTATTGCAATTGATGTTACAATCCGGAATGTTGATTCCTGTTCATGAGCGAAGTGAAACATTTTTATTCGACAGGATTTTAACAGATATTGGAGATAATCAATCTATTGAAAATCATTTAAGTACTTATAGTTACCGATTAAAAAACATGAATTATTTCTTAAAAAAATGCAACAAGAAAACCATGTTTTTAATTGATGAATTTGGTACAGGTTCTGATCCTGAATTGGGTGGCGCTTTGGCGGAGATTTTCTTAGAGGAATTCTACCATCGCGAAGCTTTCGGAATTATTACAACACATTATTCTAATTTGAAAATTCTGGCGAACGAATTGCCTTTTGCCACAAATGCGAATATGATGTTTGATGAGAAATCATTGGAACCAATGTATAAACTGGCTCTGGGTCAGGCAGGAAGTTCGTTTACTTTTGAAGTTGCATTGAAAAACGGAATTCCGTTTGGATTAATCAATCGTGCCAAAAAGAAAATTGAAGTGGGCAAAGTTCGTTTTGATAAAACCATTGCAACACTTCAGAAAGAACGTTCCAAACTTGAAAAAACTTCTATCAATTTAAAAGAAGAAGAAACCCGGGCACGTGAAGAAGGGAAAAAGATGGAAAACATCAATGTAAAAATCAAACAAAAACTGGAAAGCTATCAGGAATTATATGACAGTAACCAAAAGACGATTTACATTGGTCAAAAAATTGAAGACATTTCTGAAAAATATTTCAACAATAAAAACAAAAAGGAACTTATTGGAGAATTTTTGAAAATCATAGAAATCGAAAATTCAAAACGCAAAAAAGCAACTCCCAAAGAAGCGAAAGCGATTATAGAAAAGAAAAAAGAAGTTATAGCTGAAGTTTCAGTGCAAGTTGAAGAAATAAGAAAAGAGAAAAAAGAAAAGAAACTCAAACCTGTTATCGAAAAACCAAAGGCAATATTAAAAGTTGGTGACAGAGTAAGAATGTTAGAAGGAAGATCTGTTGGAAGTATCGATTCGATAGAAAAAAATAAGGCAACTGTAAATTATGGAATCTTTACTTCAAAAGTAAGTTTAGATGAATTGGAATTGGTTGAAGCTGCTAAAAAATAGTTTTTCAGTTTTGGTCGCAGTTTTCAGTATCTAAAAAATGTAAAAACTGAATAGAAATTAAAATAAAGCGATTTAAACAAAGATCTTGAAAAAGATAATTGCCAAGATGGGGAATTTCTAAAAATGGCTTAAAAATAAATTATGAAAGCTGTTTTTGATTTATAAAATTTATTAATTTTTTATTTTTGATAGATAAAAATAATAATTGAAATAAACATACTTCGCAAAGCTTTGTAAAAGTTTTAAACTTTTACAAAGCTAAAAAACTTGAAACCTGAAATTTGAAATTTTTCTCAAATGCAAGATCTTCCAAAAAACAAAAAAATAATCCTCTTCGACGGTGTTTGCAATTTATGCAACGGCGCAGTTCAGTTTATTATTAAACATGATAAAAAAGATATTTTTCGTTTTGTAGCTTTGCAATCAGAATTAGGAATTGAAATTTGTAATTATATTGGAGTTGATAAAACTAAAATAGATAGCATTATTTTATATAATCCCGGAGTTGCTTATTATTATAAATCATCGGCAGTTCTTGAAATTGGAGCAGATTTGGGAGGAATTTATAATCTTGCTTTAGTTTTTAAATTTTTTCCGGAAAAGTTTCGAAATTACATTTATGATTATATTGCTAAAAACCGTTACAAATGGTATGGCAAAAAAGAAAGCTGTATGATTCCTACTCCTGAATTGAAGGCAAAGTTTTTGTAATTGTTGTTCTGAAAATAGCCCACTGATTTTACGGGTTAAACGGATTTACGCAGATATTTTATTTTAATTTTTTCATTCGCAATATTGTCATTTCGAGGAACGAGAAATCAAGCACGAAACTCCGTATAAAAAGTCACCAATCTTTGTCGAGCTACTTGTGAAGATTTCTCGTTCCTCGAAATGACAAAAATGACGTTGATAATAACAACAAAAAAAATCCCAAATTCAAATCTTTCACAATTTGGAATATGGGATTTTAAAAATTGAAATTTATTAGAAATTTATCTAATTAACTTTCTGTATTTCAAACGTTTTGGAGTTAAATCACCACCTAAACGTTTCTTTTTATTTTCTTCGTATTCAGAGAAACCTCCTTCGAAATAGTATACTTCAGAATCTCCTTCAAATGCAAGAATGTGCGTACAGATTCTGTCTAAGAACCATCTGTCGTGCGAAATAATTACAGCACAACCTGCAAAATTTTCTAACCCTTCTTCAAGTGCACGAAGTGTATTTACATCTAAATCATTCGTTGGCTCATCCAGCAAAAGTACGTTTCCTTCTTCTTTCAATGTCATTGCTAAGTGCAAACGGTTACGTTCCCCACCAGACAACATGGAAACTTTTTTATTTTGCTCGCCTCCACCAAAGTTGAAACGTGATAAATAAGCTCTTGAATTAACTTGCTTTCCGCCCATCATAACAAGTTCCTGACCATCGGCAAAATTTTCCCAGATAGATTTATTTGGATCAATGTTAGAGTGAGACTGATCTACATAAGCGATTTTTACCGTTTCACCAACAGAAAATTCTCCACTATCTGTTTTTTCTTCTCCCATAATCATTTTGAAAATGGTAGATTTACCCGCACCATTTGGTCCGATAATTCCAACAATTCCAGCTTGTGGTAAAGTAAAATTCAAATTATCATATAATAATTTATCTCCAAAAGCTTTGGCAACATTTTTTGCTTCAATAACATTTGTACCTAAACGTGGACCATTTGGAATGTAGATTTCCAAGTTTTCGTCCAATTGTTTTTGGTCTTCATTCAATAATTTATCGTAATTCTGTAAACGCGCTTTTTGTTTCGTCTGACGACCTTTGGCTCCTTGACGAACCCAGTCCAACTCGCGTTCTAAAGTTTTTCTACGTTTAGAGGCTACTTTTTCTTCTTGTGCCATACGGGTTGATTTTTGGTCTAACCAAGAAGAATAATTTCCTTTCCACGGAATACCTTCTCCTCTATCTAACTCTAAAATCCAACCAGCTACATTATCAAGGAAATATCTATCGTGCGTTACTGCAATTACAGTTCCTGCATATTGTGCTAAGTGTTGCTCTAACCATAGAACAGACTCAGCATCAAGGTGGTTGGTAGGCTCATCCAGAAGCAATACGTCAGGTTGTTGCAATAACAAACGACATAAAGCTACACGACGGCGCTCACCTCCTGAAAGGTTTTTAATTGGCGTATCACCTTCCGGAGTACGCAACGCATCCATTGCAATTTCTAATTTTGTATCGATTTCCCAAGCGCCAAGAGCATCAATTTTGTCTTGTAAAGCTGCCTGACGATCCATCAATTTATCCATTTTATCCTGATCTTCGTAATTTTCAGGAAGACCAAATAAGTCATTTATTTGATTGTATTCTTCTAAAACTGCCATAGTTTCAGCAGCTCCTTCACGAACAATTTCGATTACAGTTTTAGAATCATCAAGAATTGGTTCTTGTTCTAAATAACCTACCGTATATCCAGGTTGAAAAACAACATCTCCCTGATAATTTTTATCAACTCCTGCAATAATTTTTAATAAAGAAGATTTTCCGGAACCGTTAAGTCCAAGAATACCAATTTTAGCACCATAAAAGAAGCTCAAGTAAATATTTTTAAGTACTGGCTTGTCTGCTCCCGGATAGGTTTTGCTCAATTTCTGCATTGAGAAAATTACTTTCTTATCGTCTGACATTTTTTATATTTTATATTTATTATTCTTATTTTTTTATTGAAATTGAGTTTGATATTGAATTTTGATATTTCTTTAAACTCTTCCTTTCAAAGCATTAAAAACCCAGGCATTAGCAAAAAAACCAACCCCTACTGCTACAAATCCCCAGCCTGAAACATCTCTGTATCTAAAAGCGCCAAGACCTATAAGTAACAATCCCATAAGTACCATTATAAAAGTTGCCCATCCTAAAACGGTATTTTTATTCATTCCCATAATTGTGCAATTATTATTTTTAAGTAGTAATTTTTTTAGAGATGCAAATATCGTGAATTTTCACGGCTTAATTAAATATTTTGTACAGCATTTCTTTTAATAAATCAGACTGTGGTAAAGCATTAGCTCCCACTCCTTTACTTTTAAGATCAACATCGCGTAAGGCTCCAACGATCTGACTCACTTTTCGCATTGGGTAATTTTTTATCGCTAAATCGTATTCCTTTAAAAAATAAGGATTTACACCAATAACAGCCGCCACATTTTTAGGATTTTTATCTTTAAGTCCGTGATATTTTAAAAGCTGAATAAAAAATCCAAACACTAATCCGGTTGTCATTACTAATGGATATTCCTTAGGATTATGAGCAAAGTTTTCTGCTATCTTGTATGCTTTAAGCTGATTGCGTTCACCAATCGCTTTTCGAAGTTCGAATACATTATAATCCTTACTAAAACCAATATTTTCCTCGATATGTTGTGGCGTAATTACGGTTCCTTGCGGTAAAATAATTTGTAATTTTTCTAGTTCATTATTGATTTTACTCAAATCTGTTCCTAAAAATTCCACCAACATCGCATTCGCTTTTGGATCAATTGTATATTTTTTCCCTGCCAGAACACGTTTTATCCAATCACCAACCTGATTTTCGTAAAGCTTTTTACTTTCATAAACGACTCCTTTTTGTGCGAGTAATTTGGTTACTTTTTTACGTTTGTCGAGCGTTTTGTATTTATAACAAATAACAAGAACCGTAGTTTCCATTGGATTATTAACATAGGATTCTAACTTATCGATTGTTCTTGATAAATCCTGCGCTTCTTTTACAATAACCACTTGACGATCAGACATCATAGGATAACGCTTTGCCGTTGAGACTATATCTTCTACAGATACATCTCTGCCATATAATACAGTTTGATTGAATCCTTTTTCTTCTTCTGAAAGTACATTTTTCTCAATATATTCAGATAATTTATCAATATAATAAGGTTCTTCGCCCATTAAAAAATAAATTGGTTTTATATTTCCTGCCTTTATATCATTAACAATTTTTACAACTTCATCCATTAATTTTAGTTTTCAGTGTTCAGTATCAGTGGTCAGTCTTCATTATAAAAAAATAATTATCTAATTTTCAAATTGACTAATTTTCAAATTATATTTGCCATATGTTAAAACTCAATTTTCCGCCTTATACTTTCCGATTCAAAAATAGCGAAAATAAAGTGTCTATTTTTGATGAAATCAGGAAAAAATTCATCATTCTTACTCCGGAGGAATGGGTTCGACAGCATGTGGTTCATTACTTGATTGATGAAAAAAAATATCCTAAATCTTTAATCAATGTTGAAAAAGTTTTAACAGTCAATGGATTACGAAAAAGATACGATGTTGTAGTCTTTAATCCTGATGGTTCTATACATATATTAGTAGAATGTAAAGCACCCAGCGTGAAAATTTCGCAAGCAACTTTCGATCAAATTGCCCGTTATAATATGACAATGAAGGCACGGTTTTTGAATGTGACGAACGGTCTGAATCATTTTTATTGTCAGATGGATTTCGAAAACGAAAAATATGAGTTTTTGAGAAATTTGCCAGATTATAACGAATAAAATAATATTAAATCAAATTACTTTTGGATAAAATAGCTGTTGTCATTTTAAATTGGAATGGAGTAAAATTGTTAGAACAATTTTTACCCTCTATAGTTCAGTTTTCAGAAGGAGCTCAAATATATGTTGCAGATAATGCATCAACAGATGATTCTATCGATTTTATAAGGCAAAATTTTCCCACAATTAAAATCATTATAAATAATGGAAATCATGGCTTTGCAAAAGGCTATAATGATGCTTTACAACATATTAATGCTGAAATTTATGCATTAGTAAATTCAGATATCGAAGTAACAGAAAACTGGCTGAATCCCATTATTGAAACTTTTGATAATGAAAAACAAACCGCAATAATCCAGCCTAAAATTCTCGATTTTAAAAATAAGGAGTACTTTGAATATGCAGGTGCTGCCGGAGGATTTATTGATAAATTTGGTTTCCCTTTTTGCCGTGGACGTATTTTTGATACTATCGAAAAAGATAATGGCCAATACAATGATAATTGTAAATTATTCTGGGCATCCGGAGCATGCTTTTTTATAAGAAGTGAAGTATATAATGAACTGAAAGGATTTGACGAATCTTTTTTTGCACATCAGGAAGAAATTGACTTATGCTGGCGCGCTGCAAATGAAGGACATGTCATTAAATACAACTCTGCATCAACAGTTTATCATGTTGGAGGGGCGACTTTACAGCAAGGAAACCCTAAGAAAACATATCTTAATTTCAGGAATTCATTACTGATGCTTGTCAAGAATCTTCCGAGAAAAAGGATGTTTTTTGTCATTTTCTTTAGAATGATTTTGGACGGAATCGCCGGTATCCGTTTTCTGACTCAGGGAAAATTCAAGCATAGTTTTGCAATTTTACATGCTCACTTTTCATTTTATTGTATATCTTTAAGATACTTAAGACAACGAAAAGATTTTCAGATACAGCAATACTATACCGTAAAAAGTATCGTTTACTTGTATTACATAAAGAAATTGCTTGTTTTTAAAGAAATCTTTAACAGTAATCAAAATATTAAGAACTAAATTTGTAATCAACGTTTAATTAAATAAATACCCTATGAGAAAAATAGTAATCGCACTATCAGTATTAATGGCCTTAACTTCGTGTGTATCGAAAAAGGAATACGCAGCTTTAGAAGCTAAGAATAAAGAAATCCAAGATTTATTAAACTCTTGCACAGTAAAACTAAACTCTTGTTTAGAGGAAAAAGCAGGATTAGCAGCTACAGCTGAAAGTTATAAAGCACATAATCAAGACTTAATAAGCTCATCTAAAGATTTAACTGTATTAACAACTAAAGGAGCTGAAAACCTTGAAAAATCTTTAGAAAGTTTAAAAGAAAAAGATTTAAAAATATCCAGACTTCAAGATGCATTAACTAAAAAAGATAGCGTAACATTAGCGTTAGTTACTAGTTTAAAAGGTGCTGTTGGAATTAACGATCCGGATATCGAAATCAACGTAGAAAAAGGTGTTGTATTTATATCTATTGCTGACAAATTATTATTTAAAAGCGGTAGCTATGACGTAACTGATGCTGCAAAAGGTGTTTTAGCTAAAGTTGCAAAAGTAGTAAACGACAAACCTGATTTTGAATGTATGGTTGAAGGTCACACAGATAACGTTCCTTATAAAAGTAATGGTGTTTTGTTAGACAACTGGGATTTAAGTGTTAAACGTTCTACATCTATTGTACGTGTTTTAACAAATGACCTTGGTGTTAACCCTGCAAAATTAATTGCTGCTGGTAGAAGTTCATACATACCATTAGTTGCTAATGATACTCCAGAGAACAAAGCTCGTAACAGAAGAACTCGTATTGTTGTTATGCCTAAAATCGATCAATTCTATGATATGATTGAAAAAGAAATGAAAAAACAAGCGAAATAATCTTAGTTTGTACATACTTTATTAAACAGAAAAAGCAGGTCAATTGACCTGCTTTTATGTATTCCTAATTTTTTTAATAACCAATTAAATATAAATCAAGAATAGCATTATCTTTAAATTAACTAACTAAATTTTAACTAGTACTAAAGTTAATTATTTATTTTAAATAATTATGCAATTTCAGTTTTTTTTTTACAAATACTCCATAATGTGTTTTTACATGGTAGTTAAAAATAAGATAATATTTTATTTAATCCCATAATTAAGAGGCAACATATCACCTACTTTCTTTTCTGAAATTTTGCCTGAAAAAAGAATGCTTTCTATATTTGAATTGTTTCCGTACTTATAAATGTAAAAACTATCGGTCTGAAACGTAATTTTTGATTCTTCAGTTCTATTAAATGCTATATTATAAGAAGCTACAATATCGTTTAGATTTTCATTTTTGATTTCCCCTTTTGGCTGCGTTAATATTTCTACTTTTACAAAATCTTCTTCCTCAATAATCTTGAATCTTTTGAGAGGATCTACACTATTATCGTCATTAAGTAAAATAAACTTTTTTATTCCCCAATCCTTTTTCGCAAAATTCCTGAAAAATTGAATTTGTGATCCCTGATAAGTTTTTTCACGACGTTCTAAAACTTCGGCCGAATTATTGATGTCCTCAAAGCGGCTGACTCCTCCGTAAAAGTTCTTAATAACATCTTTAGAGTTAATGCTTTGTTTATTAAAGGCAACTTCAAAAACAACCAATTCAAAATCAATTTTATATCCCAATGCTGCATTAATAATCGTTAATGGTTTATCAGAATAAGCGCTAAAAACAAATTTTTCCTTATCAAATTTAAATCGAAGATCACTTTCATTTTGGATTATCGTTCCCTTAGCATTATTTGTCTTTCCTAAAAAATATTCTCTAAATAATTTAAGTTTTTGAGCTCTGGTAAATAATTCATTTATATTAATAACAACCTCTTTAAGTTCATTTTGTGAAACTGTCATTGCAATATTCAAAGGCTTCGCAACATCTAAACCAGTTAAATATTCCGTTTGATATCCCATGAAACTTATTACCAAAATATTATTGGCATTGGGTTCATATTGGATAGTGAAATTTCCTTTTGAATCTGAAATGGTTGAGATTGTAGTTCCGTCAAAATAAATATTAACACCCTCTAAAGGAACATTTTCTTTATTGGAAATCTTTCCTTTAAGGATATTTTGAGAAAATATTGTAATTGTAATAAACAGGAACAAAACAAGATAAAGGTTTTTCATAAAATGCAAAATGGTTTGGTTAATTATAAGCTAATTAACCAAACCATTTTCAATTATCCTAGATAATTTATGATTTTAATCTTACAAAATATTCAAATCTCCTTTTCCTTCCCTGATAACAACCGGCTCATAATCTGATAAATCGATAATTGTAGAACCGACGTTATCTCCATATCCTCCGTCAATTACAAGATCGACAATATTTTGCCATTTTTCAAAAATTAATTCCGGATCTGTGGTGTACTCAATTACATCATCTTCATCACGAATAGAAGTTGAAACAATAGGATTCCCTAATTTTCTAACTATTTCTAATGCTATATTATTATCGGGAACACGAATACCAACAGTTGTTTTCTTTTTAAACTCTTTTGGCAAATTATTATTACCCGGCAAAATAAAAGTATAAGGACCTGGTAATGCTCTTTTTAAAATCTTGAAAGTCGCCGTATCAATCTGACGTACATAATCTGATAAATTACTTAAATCATGACAGATAAACGAAAAATTTGCTTTTTCAAGTTTAACTCCTTTTATTTTAGCAATTTTTTCTAAAGCGCGTGAATTTGTAATATCGCAACCCAAACCATAAACGGTATCAGTTGGATAAATTACTAAACCTCCGTTTTGAAGCACTTTTACCACTTTGGCAATTGCAGCTTCATTAGGTTTATCGGGATATATTTTTATGAACTCGGCCATTTTTTAGAATAAAGATGTTAGATTATAGAATAAAGAATACTCTTTATTCCTTTTTATTTTTTTTTAAAGTAAAAACAACATTCCAATTGAAAATATATTGAATCTTAAACTAAAAAGATACTTATTCTCTTGAAAAATCATGAAAATTATGAAGGTAGAAAATCAAATCTGGTGATAAAAAATTGACTTTTTAAAAATCTGTTTTCTATCATCTTTTTTCTATATTCTTCTCTTACCCTACCACATCTAATTTAGCAAATCTTAGCAACAATTTCTTGATACCGCCAACTTCAAACTTAATCTCAGCTTTTTTATCAGCACCAACACCTTCCATATTAACCACTTCGCCTTTTCCAAAGCGTTCGTGCATCACAATATTTCCAATAGTCAGCTTACTATCAAATAAATTAGGCGCAGCGTTATTAGGATTTACACCTCCAACCGGTTTTAATTTGCGAACATTCAAATCTGATTTTGGTTCACTTTCTGTAATATATTTTGGTGGAGTTGAACCAATCGGTTTTGCTAAACGCAATTTCGATTTATCAACATCGCCAAAAATATCTCCATCAATTTGAGATTTATAACGGTAATTACTTTCGGCAGGAGTCAAATATTCTAAATATTGCCCGTCAATTTCTTCAATAAAACGTGAAGGTTCACTATCCGTCAATTTCCCCCAGCGGTAACGAGATTGCGCATAAGTCAAATACGCCTGATGCTCTGCACGAGTTAAAGCTACGTAAAATAAACGACGTTCTTCCTCTAATTCACTTCTGGTACTCATACTCATCGCACTCGGAAACAAATCTTCTTCCATTCCCACCACAAAAACATGAGGAAATTCAAGCCCTTTTGCCAGGTGAATTGTCATCAAAGCCACGCGATCTTCATCAGATGTGTCTTTATCTAAATCAGTTGCAAGTGCTACATCCTCCATAAATTCAGATAATGCTCCTCTTGCTCCGTCAATTTCTTTTTGTCCTTCAGTAAAATCTTTTAAACCGTTTAACAGTTCCTCGATATTCTGGATTTTTGCCATTCCTTCCGGAGTAGCATCTTTTTTGAGCTCCTGAACTAAACCTGTTTTCTTGGCAACATAATCAGTAATATAAAAAGCATCCTGATTTTGATCGATCACCTGAAAACTCTGAATCATCGTAACAAAATCATTTATTTTATTCTTCGTTCCTGTGTTTAATTTCAGGTCGATTTTATCAATATTTACCATCACTTCCCAAATCGAACGTTTGTAGTGATTGGCAGCAATTGTAAGTTTTTCAACCGTTGTATCCCCAATTCCACGAGCCGGATAATTGATAACCCGAACAAGAGCTTCTTCGTCTTTCGGGTTAATGACCAAACGCAAATAACACAAAACATCCTTAATTTCCTTACGTTGGTAAAATGATAAACCACCATAAATTCGGTACGGAATATCACGTTTTCTTAAAGCGTCCTCCATTGCACGTGATTGCGCATTTGTACGATACAAGATCGCAAATGAACCATTATGCATCTGATTCATCATTTTTTGCTCAAAAATAGTACTCGCTACAAAACGTCCTTCTTCAGCATCCGTTAAGCTACGGTGTATTTTTATTTTGGCTCCAAAATCATTTGCAGTCCAAACAATTTTATCAAGTTTAACTTTATTATGATCAATAATTGTATTTGCTGCTTCAACAATATTTCTGGTCGAACGGTAATTTTGCTCCAGTCGAAACATTTTTACACCTTCATAATCCTTCTGGAAATTCAAAATATTATTGATATTTGCACCACGGAACGCATAGATACTCTGCGCATCATCACCAACGACACAAATATTCTGAAATTTATCTGATAAAGCCCTAACAATCAAATACTGAGAGTGATTTGTATCCTGGTACTCATCAACTAATATATAACGAAAACGGTTTTGATATTTAGATAAAACCTCAGGAAAACGCGTCAGTAATTCATTGGTTTTCAACAATAAATCATCAAAATCCATTGCTCCGGCTTTGAAACAACGTTCTACATATTGCTGATAAATTTCTCCCAAACGAGGTCTTTTCGCCATTGCATCAGCTTCAACCAATTCAGGATTATTAAAATAAGCTTTAACGGTAATTAAACTATTTTTATAAGATGAAATCCTTCCTAAAATTTGTTTAGGTTTATAAACATCACGATCCAGCTGCATCTCCTTAATAATAGATGAAATTAGCCTTGCAGAATCCTGTGAATCATAAATGGTAAAATTAGATGGATACCCCAAATGATCTGATTCTGCACGAAGAATACGGGCAAAAATCGAGTGAAAAGTTCCCATCCACAGATTTTTAGCCTCACTTGCTCCTACAATATCCGAAATCCTGTGCTTCATTTCACGAGCTGCCTTGTTTGTAAAAGTCAGCGACAAAATGCTGAACGCATCAACACCCTGAGCCATTAAATAAGCAATTCTAATCGTTAACACACGAGTTTTTCCAGAACCTGCACCAGCAATAATAATCATTGGCCCGTCTTTTTGTAAAACGGGTTCTCGTTGTGCTTCATTGAGCTGGTCAATATATTTTTGCATGAAATTTTTCTCCATAATTAATGCAAAAATAAGAATTATTGATTGAAATAGCTACTACCTTTTTAAGGTATTAAGTTTCTGAGGTTCTAAGATTCTAAGTTTTTTTTGAAGTAGAACAATTGGCTTTTTTTCTAAGTTTATAAAGGGCTAAGCAACTCAGATTCTTCTTTTTTTGAAGCAGAAACAATTGTAATTTTAAGAAACATAGTTCCCGCTTTCGGCTTTATCTCTCCGTTTCTCTACGAGGATATCGCCTCTATCGGGGCTAAAAAGAAACAATTGGCTTTACTTGAGTTTTTTTTGAAAGAAAAATACTTCATTTTGTTATTTAATTCTATATTTACAATTAATAAAATCAAATGAAAATACTATTCACAGATAACGCCGAAAAAACTTATTTTGATATTACCAATAAATATTCTCAAACTAAAGCTGATTCGTTTGCTAAAAAAACAATTATAATTTTAAATTTAATTCAGGAAAATAATCACATAGGTTCAAGACATGAAAAAACTTCCTATAGAAAATTTTTGATATCAAATCATGTCTATTTATTTTACAAAATTGAAATACAAGTAATTTATTTTATTTTGGGACAACAAAAGAAAACCTTTAGATCTAAATGTTATACTTAGCTCTTAGTTTCTCTTTAAATTCCGAGAAATCAATTGTTCTTCCTGCTTTTATATCATCTTCACTTTTTTGAAATTCCTGAATTAATAGTTCTTCAGGAAACAATAAAGTCGTTATTAACTTCACTTCTTGATGAGTGAAATTTTTTAACTTCAATTTTCTGTAGTAGGTTGCATGCTTTAAGCCTAATTTTTGCATAAAAAACTCAGCCTTATAATAAGACTTATTTATTAATTCAGGTAAGCTATCAATGTATTTTTCGTAATTCTCAACTACTTCTATCATTTTGTGATAC
Organism: Flavobacterium psychroterrae; assembly: GCF_018380615.1. Taxonomy (GTDB): domain Bacteria; phylum Bacteroidota; class Bacteroidia; order Flavobacteriales; family Flavobacteriaceae; genus Flavobacterium; species Flavobacterium psychroterrae. The sequence continues at coordinate 256,178 of NZ_JAGYVZ010000004.1, forward strand.
TTTTTATTGCATTATATAATACAAAGATAGTTTAATTTTGATAATAGAAATTGATAAGTAAGAAGAATTTTATAAAAAAACTTAGCAACTCAGAATCTTAGAGTCTAAGCTCCTTAATTCTTAAAAAACACATCATAAGCAAACCGAATCAAAGTACCAATTACCACAACCAAAAAGAAAACCCTAATAAATCCATTTCCTTTATTGATTGCCAGTTTTGCACCAATCCATCCGCCAAGTCCGTTGCTTATTGCCATCGGAATTGCAATTGACCAAATGATCTTTCCTTTTATCATAAACAGACAAATTGATCCAAAATTTGTTGCCAGATTAACCATTTTTGCATTCGCCGAAGCGTGCAAAAAATCAAAACCTAAAAGTGCAATAAAAGCCACTACAAAAAAACTCCCCGTTCCCGGACCAATAAATCCGTCGTAAAAGCCAACGATTATACTAATTACAACAGCGTAAATAATTTGTGTTGTAGCCGAATGATCTTTCGCAACATGTTGTCCAAAATTTTTCTTTGCATACGTATATATAAACAATAACGATAAAACTACAAGCAAAAGCGGTTTCATAAAATCATTACTCACCATTGTCAATAAAGTCGATCCTAAAAATGCAGATGGAACAGCAAGACACATCATGATCAAAAGTAACTTCCACTGAATCACCACTTTTTTCAAATATTGGAAAGCAGCAAACGCAGTTCCTGTAAAAGCAGGGATTTTTAAGGATCCTACAACTGTAGAAACAGGCAAATTAGGCAACAAGATTAATCCCATTGGAGTTTGAATTAATCCACCACCGCCAACAATTGCATCAATAAATCCTGCAGCAAAAGCAGCCAGGCAAAGTAAAACGATGATATATGTTTCCATTATGATTGTATTTCAGACAGTTTTAAAAGATGTGCACAAAAGTAGCCTTACATTTTCTTTATTACAATAAAATTTAAAGTGGATTTCTCAGCAAAAAGTATATTTTTGTTGAAAAATTGAACCAAATGGATTTTACAAGAATTATAGAATTAGCCAGTTATACTTTACCAGCCATTGTTACCGGATTTGTGGCTTACAGTTTTTTTGAATTGCATATAAAAAACAACGATAAAAAACGTAATTTTTTATTAAACAAAGAAGCTCATAAAGAATCTTTACCAATACGTTTACAGGCTTACGAGCGTATGACTTTATATTTAGAGCGTATTAATTTGACAAAATTACTTATTAGAATTGTGCCAATTTCACACGAAAAACACGATTATGAAAATTTTGTAATTGACCAGATCGAGCAAGAATTCGAACACAATCTAACGCAGCAAATTTATATGTCTGATGAATGTTGGACAATAATCACAACGGCAAAAAACTCAACGATACAAATGATCCGCAAAGCCGCCATGAGCGATCGTGTTGACAGCGCAGATAAATTAAGAGAGAAAATTTTGAATGATTTATTAGAGAAACAATCTCCAAGTAATGCTGCTTTGGGATATATTAAAAATGAGGTTTCGGAATTGTGGTAGATTTTAATTTTAGAATTCAGATTTTAGATTTTAGATTGAGTAAAAGAATAATTTTTAAATTACATACGGCAATCTAAAATCTAAAATCTACTTATTATCACTCATAACTTCAGACTTATTCTGAGCATATTCGTAACCTTGTTCCCACCATTCTTTCATCACTTCTTTATTAAAAATAAGGGCATTATCTGTTAATCGTGTTGGAGTGTAATATAAGTTAAGTTTCACATCTTTACTGTTTGCCATAAGTTTTCCTATAGCAATATCATGTTTTTCAACCTGATCTAAAGCAATTCGGAACAAATCAATCATTAGTGAAAACGGATTTTTACCTATAACGGTTTTCGTCATATTCACTTCGGTTTCAAGAATAATTACGTCAATTTCTGTTGCGCCACGATTTATGGCTTCACGAATAGGAACTAAACTTGAAAATCCACCATCACCATATTCGCAATTGTCTTTCTCAACCAAACTCATAAACGGAACATAATTACTTGAAATCCAAGACCAATCACAAAACTCTTCATAAGTACAATCTTTAACAGATTTATACTCTGATTCATTTTTAGTGAAATTAGTAACCGTAACCACAACATCACTTTTGAGTTTTTTAAGATTATTAAAATCAGATATTGAAAAATTTGATTTGATGTATTTACGCAAACCTTTGCTTTCGCCAAATGTCCTTTTTCCTTTAAAAAACTGACGCAAAACATTAAAGTGATTAATTGTAACAATATCGATTCCATCTTTAACTTTAACCACAAACGGGCAAATATTAAAGATTCCGTTCATGGTAACATTGGTGTAAACGGAATGAATTTTTTTGATATGACCAAGTGCCAAATGCGGAATAAGTAAGCTTCCTGTAGAAGTTCCTAAAAACAAATCATATTCGTGATTTTTCTCTTCTATTAAATATTGCGCTACGCCACCGGCAAATGCGCCCTTACTTCCTCCACCAGAAATAACCAATGCTCTCATAAATATAATGTAGGTTTTGTATTTGGATTTTTTTTAGGGGAGAAAAAAGAGTCAAGAATCAAGAGAATAGACTAAAATCTATGTTTATTATTCTCTTGCTTCTATAATCTAGTCTCTATTCTCCAGCATCTACAATCTTGCCTCTAAAATCTTGCCTCTATTCTCTTGCTTCTCTAATCTTGCCTCTTTAATCTTGCCTCTAAAATCTTGCCTCTATTCTCTAACATCTAACTTTTCTCAGCCAGCAAACGATTCAATTGAAACTGTTCATCGGGGGTCAAATTAGGTAAAATTCTATTAAACGAAGCACGCAAATCAGAATTTTTTAATAAAAGTCGGATTGTATCTCTGCCATATTTTGAAAATTGCCACATATGATGTGTTGTAGAACCAACTAAATTACTGAGAACCTGATCGTTAATAATCTTAAAAGCAATTAATTTTTCAAGTGCATTTTGTCTCGTTGTCGCTTCATATTTGGTTGAAGAAAAATCAATTAATTCTGACACTAATATTTCCGGATTATCGCTATAGTTTGGAGTTGACAATGCTAAAGAAAGCCATAAAGTACGAAGATTAAAGTCATTGAAACCAATCCAATCTTTTGATTTATCAAGATATTCTGTACGGTGATCAGGAAAGTTTTTCCATAAATAGTACAAAGCAATTTCCTGTGTCTGATAGGAATTGTCATTTAATAACGTTTCATAACTTGTTCTAAAATCTTCCGGAATTTTAGACATCGAACCAGCAACAGCTTGTCGAACCTGAATCATATTAGTTTGTAACGCTATTTGCAAAAGTTGTTTCTTAGCTTCGTATTTTTCAGTCTCTAATTGATTTACAATCGCCTCTTTTACAGTTTCATAAACATTTGATTCCAAAGTCTTCTTTAAAAAATCTTCTTTTTCGGCAAAAGGGGTTTTCTTTAATTTATCAACTTCTAAACGAACCAGAATTGCTTTGTTTTTACTCAATAAAGCGTTTGCTGTTGGCGTATCAAAAGCGGTAGATTCCAACCATGTTTTCTGAAATTGAACCAAATCAAAATCAGATACTTTTTTAATTTCATCAAAAAAGTTTTGCGTATTCACGTTTTGATAAGCGTACTTTTTTAAATAACTTTTAATTGCCTTTTTGAATGCTTTATCGCCAATAGATTCATGCAAAACAAACAAAGCCCAGGCTCCTTTTTCGTAAAAAGTCAACGAACTTGCTTTGGCATTTAAAACCGGAATAGAATCAGTTCTGGAAGCAAATTTTATTTGTTGCGCCGTCTCGTATAATTTTGAATAGAAAAAATCATCACCATAAATTTCTCTTTCTGCCAAAGCCGCATAATATGTTGCAAAACCTTCCTGAAGCCAGTGATGCGTGCTGCTTTCGGCAGTAATTAAATCACCAAACCAGTGATGCGCTAATTCATGTGCATCAACATTTGTGTAATTTCGATCTGCAAAACCAGTTGAATCAACTACATAACGAGTTGCAAAAAGCGTAGTTGTGGTATTTTCCATTCCGGCATATAAAAAATCACGAACCGGAATTTCTCGATAAATTCCCCAAGGATACTTCACTCCTATTTCCTTTTCCAAAAAATCGAAAATGCGTTTTGAATATCTGTAAGTCGGTTCAAAACGATTGGCATCTTTATTTTCCAGATAGTATTCTAGCGGAATTTTAGATTTTGCCTTGAATTCTTTTTTATCATATTTCCCAATTGCCAGCATTAATAAATAGGAACTCATTGGTTTTTCCATTTGATATTGCCAATGAATTAAATTTCCGTCTGGATTCTTTTCCTTTAAAATTCCGTTAGAAACTACCTGATAATCTTTATCATAAGTAATTCCGAGATTAAAAATCACCTTTTCATTTACATCATCAAAACTCGGAAACCAATTACTCGTATATCTGCCTTGTCCTTGCGTCCAGATTTGAACTTCAGAATTTTCAATGGCAACAAAATATAATGCCTGTTTCGGTTTAACCAAATATTCAAAAGTCAAATGATTTTGCCCTTTCTGGAAATTACCAATGATTTTTAATTCCTTGCCCGTATTAATATAAATCGCCTCTTTATTATAAATTTGAACATGAGTAAATTCCATGTTTTTGGCATCGATTTTTATAGTATCAACGGGTTTTAAAACCTCAAATTGATAATGGACAATTCCGGAGACTGATTTTTCGGTTGCATTTAATTTCAATTGTCCGTTAACTGATTTAAAATCGATAAACTGGGTTTGTTGTGCAAAAGCAAAACTGGAGATAAATAAAAAAATGTATTTCATTAAAAATTAGAGTTTCATAGAATCCGTTTCCCACGAACTTGGGTTGGTTTTTATATAATTGTAAATTGTCTCAAATCTTTTGTAATTACGAACAATATGATCGTGATAATTGGATTGCCAAATCGAAACCGATCCGTTGATTTGTCTGGTTGTCACCGATTTGAATAAAGCAACAAATGACGAAATAGAATTAGGTTTTCGGGATAATGTTGATTCCAATTGTTTTTGATTGTGTTCACGATTTTGATTGAAATTTTGCCCAAAATTTTCATCAAAATTATTCTCCTGGCGATTCCGTAGAGGCGCACAGCAGTGCGTCTCGCCAAAGATTGGCAAATTAGATATTTCATTATTTGTGGCGACATTCGTTGTCGATATGCTGGACGGAGACGCACTGCTGTGCGCCTCTACGATATGCGTGTGTGCAATTTTTGTGTTGATATTTTTTGTGCCGTCAATTTTTGCGTTGATGATTATTGTATTGATGATTTTTGTATTGATGATTTTCGTATCGTCAATTTTCGTGTCGATAATTTTTGTGTCGATGATTTGCGTTTCTAATCGCGGTTGCTGAATCTCAATTAATAAATGAATATGATTTGGCATCACAATCCAATTATGGAAAAACCAATTTTTACGAATTTTAATCGATTTCAATAATTCATTTTCTACAATTTGACCATTCTCGTTTAAAATCATTTTATCATTTATAATAGATCTAAAAATACATTCTCGATTTTTAGTAACCATTGTAATAAAATAAACAGCTTCACCGGAATAATCCCAGTTTTTCAATCTTTTAGAATCAATTTTAAATTTATCTTTAAATAATGTCATTTTTCGGCGTGTAAGAAATCCAAAGTTACAAAGGTTTCACCAACAAATCGAATCAAATTTGTAAGTTTACCAGAGAAAATTATAACAACGTGTCGACACCCAAAAAAGCATTATTTAACTGGAGCAGCGGAAAAGATTCTGCTTTGGCATTATATAAAACACTGCAAAATACTGATTTTAAAATCGAATATTTATTAACGAGTGTAAATCAACAATTCCAACGTATTTCGATGCATGGCGTTCGTGTTGAATTACTTGAAGCACAGGCAAAAAGTATTGGTTTACCATTAAAAATCATGCAGGTTCCTGAAATGCCAACAATGGAAGTCTACGAAAATGTAATGACTGAGACTTTGACCGAATTAAAAAATCAAGGCATTGGATATTCTATTTTCGGTGATATTTTTCTGGAAGATCTACGCAAATATCGCGAAGATCAATTGGCTAAAATAGGTTTTGAAGGTATTTTTCCGCTTTGGAAGATTCCGACAATTGATTTAATTCAGGAATTTATTTCGTTAGGTTTTAAAACAATTGTAGTTTGTGTTAATGAACGTTATCTCGATAAAAGTTTTGTTGGCAGAATCATAGATCAGGATTTTATCAATGATTTACCTGAAAACGTCGATGTTTGCGGAGAAAATGGCGAATTTCATACTTTTACTTTTGACGGACCAATTTTCTCTGAACCAATAAATTTTGAAATTGGCGAAATCGTGTATCGAAAATATGAAAAACCCAAAAGACAGGATTCCTCAGATACGGCTTGCGATACAAATGCAAGTGACGCCTTTGATTTTGGATTTTGGTATTGTGATTTAATTTAAGAAAAAATGAAAAGATTTAATTTTAAGAAATTACCTGCGCTTATTTTATTAATTACTACTGCTTTCGTCTGTCATAGCTGTTTAGTGAGCAGATGTAAACGACCACAAATTGTGGGTTATATTTATGATTCAATTACGCGCCAACCCATTGTAAATTGCAAAGTTGGAGAAAATCTTACGGATATAAAAGGTTATTTTAAATTAAAGGAACAACGCTATTCGCAGTTTACATTTATTGGTTATGAAGCGCCTCCGTTACTAGTAAATGAAGAAATTTACAAAGAAGATTATCAAAAAAAGTCTATTCAGTTATTCAACCCTTTTGGTGGCGGAAACAGAAAAGGAACCATTCATAACGCCGACACCATTTTTCTGAAGAAAAAATTGATATCAACTGATTATAAATAATTTAATTTAGTGAGAAAAATATAATTAAAATCAATTAGAAAATTTATTAACTACTTAATTTTGCCACAGATTTCATGATTAAAAAGATTTCCAAATTATCCCATTTTCAATTATCCCGCTACCAAATTATCTAATTATCAAATTGGCACATTATCTAATTATTTTCAGAATACATTGCAAGCAAATTAGTAACCGTGTTCCAGTTTCTAATTGTTGCTGTTACGTTTAGTTTTTTCTCGATATATTTTTGATCAAATCTCGTTTTTCCGGCTCCAACGGCATATTTAATAAAAATCCTGTTACCATCAATACTGGCTTCATCCGGTTTGAACTGGCTGATTTTTAAGTCGTTTATATTTTCGCTTTTTAAAGCTACAGAAACAAAAGCCACATACAATTTTTTAGTATCTAAATCTTTTTCTTTTAAAAATGGACTGTTTTTAAAACACAATTCAAGATCTTCTTTGGTAACAACAACCACAGGAACTTCATGACCAAAAACTTTAAAAATTTCCTGTTTGATCATAAATCCTACTTTCGAAACACTATCTTCTTCAGTATCAACAAAAACATTTCCGGATTGCAAATAAGTTCTAACGTTTTGAAAACCAATATTTTCTAACATTGTTTTCAAAGCATCCATTTTCATCATATTGTGACCGGAAACATTAATTCCGCGCAAAAGTGCTAAGTGTGTTGTCATTTCAAAAATTTAGGATAAAATAAAAAGAGCATTCAATAATTTGAAATCAAATACTCCCTATATCTGCAAACTTACAGCTTTTTATTTATGATTTTTTATAAAGTAAGCCCGGACCATCACACATTTGCCATGAACTTTGTAATAAATTGTCTTCATTAATTGAGAGAAATTCAGATAAATCTCCCATACAATTCCCTATAATTGGACTACTTTCTTTGTGAGTTAACGCAAAACCTACAGTATTATCTTTTTTTTCAATTACAAATGTTCCGCTGGAAGTTGTAGTTGTATTGTCTGCTACTCTGGTCTTTACAAATGTTCCGTCAGTATTAAAAACATAATTTTCCTGCCATTCCATTTTAGATCCTGTAGTTTCGGCATTAATTTTATTGCCAGAAATTTTAACTAAAGTCCACTTTCCGTAATAATCACTTACAGCTGATGCTTTTGATTTATCATTACTTGAACAAGATATAAGACTTAATATAAGGACAAGTACAATTGCAATTTTTTTCATTTGTTTAGTTTTTTAAGAGTTAATATACTTATAATATTATTTTTTTATTAAATGGTTGTTTTAGTTATGATTTAATAATATAAAACTATGCATAAATATTTTAAAATTAAGTAATAACTTACATTAATTAACGATAAACTTTTAAAAATCATTTCAAGAAAACCAATGTAATTGATTTTGAAACCATATTAGACTTTCAAAATTGTGAATTAAAATCTATCTTCGCTTGAGAAAGAAAAAAGAGTAAAGAAGAAAGAAAATAGACACATATAAGTCTTTCTTCTTGCTTCTATTATCTTCATCTAAACTAAAATATAAAAATCTAAGCCAGTCTAAAAAAAAATGTCGAATAATCTCCTGGAAACCCCAATTGAATACTTAAAAGGCGTTGGTCCCAGTCGTGGCCAGTTGCTTCGTAAGGAATTGGGAATTCATAAATACGGGGATTTGGTTAATTTTTTTCCGAATAGATATATTGACAGAACGCGATATTACAAGATTAATGAACTTCAAAATACAGGTTCAGAAGTTCAGATTATTGGTAAAATCATCAACATAAAAACGGTTGAATTTGCTAAAAACAAAAAGCGTCTCGTCGCCACTTTTGTAGATGATACGGGGCAAATTGACCTGAATTGGTTTCAGGGACATAAATGGATTCGGGAAAGTTTAAAACTGAACGAAGTTTGTGTAATCTTTGGCAAATGTTCCCTTTACGGAAGTCAGTTTAGTATGGCGCATCCTGAAATTGAGTTGTTTAGCGAGCATGAAAGAAGCCTTCGTTCAGCGATGCAACCCGTTTATCCGTCGACCGAAACGTTGACGAACAGAGGAATTTCAAACAGAACCATTAATAAAATGATGGAACAATTGTTTGTTGAAACTCAGGCTTTATTTACGGAAACTTTTCCTGCTTATTTAATCGAAGAATTAAAACTAATCTCAAAAAGAGCCGCTTTATTCAACATACATTTTCCTAAAAGTCCGGATGCTTTGGCGAAAGCCCAATTTCGATTAAAGTTTGAAGAATTGTTTTTTATCCAATTGCAATTAATTACCAAAAACCTGATCCGAAAACACAAAATAAAAGGACATCCGTTTACAAAAGTGGGTGAGTTTTTTAATGAATTTTATCAGAACCATTTGCCTTTTCAATTGACAAACGCTCAAAAAAGAGTGGTGAAAGAAATCCGTGCAGATATGGGAAGCAACGCCCAAATGAACCGATTATTGCAGGGAGATGTAGGTTCCGGAAAAACAATTGTGGCTTTTTTGAGTATGCTTTTGGCAATTGACAATGGTTTTCAGGCGTGTTTAATGGCGCCAACAGAAATTCTTGCCAATCAGCATTTTATTGGATTATCAGAATTGGCTGAAACGCTCAATATCAACATAAAAATATTAACGGGTTCTACTAAAATTGCTGCTCGAAGAATCATTCACGAAGAACTTGAAAACGGAAGTCTGCACATTTTAATTGGCACGCACGCTTTGTTAGAGGATAAAGTAAAATTCCTCAATTTAGGATTAGCGGTAATTGATGAGCAACATCGTTTTGGGGTGGAACAAAGATCTAAATTGTGGAAGAAAAATGAAATTCCGCCACACGTTTTGGTCATGACCGCCACTCCTATTCCCAGAACTTTAGCAATGAGTTTGTACGGAGATTTAGATATTTCGGTGATTGATGAATTGCCTCCTGGCAGAAAACCCATTCAAACGGTGCATAGATTTGATAGCAATCGTTTAAAAGTCTGGAAATTTTTAAGGGATGAAATTGCGCTGGGAAGACAGATTTATATCGTTTATCCGTTAATTCAGGAATCAGAAAAAATGGATTATAAGGATTTAATGGACGGCTACGAAAGTATATCACGTGATTTCCCATTGCCGCAATATTCGATTTCGATCTTACACGGAAAAATGAAACCAGCGGATAAAGATGCTGAAATGAAACGCTTTTCTGAAGGTAAAACGAATATTATGGTGGCAACAACGGTAATTGAAGTTGGTGTAAACGTGCCCAATGCGAGTGTTATGATTATTGAAAGTGCTGAACGTTTTGGACTTTCTCAATTGCATCAATTACGCGGGCGTGTGGGGCGTGGCGCTGAACAAAGTTATTGTATTTTAATGACGAGCCACAAGTTAAGTGCCGACAGTAAAACCCGAATGGAGACGATGGTGCAAACAAATGACGGTTTCGAAATTGCCGAGGTCGATCTTAAACTTCGTGGTCCCGGCGATTTAATGGGAACGCAACAAAGTGGTGTTTTAAACCTGCAAATTGCTGATATCGTGCGCGACAGGGATATTTTAGGTCTCGCCAGAAACTACGCCATGAAAATCCTAAAAGAAGACGGACCGCTCCAAAAACCAGAACACGCTGTCCTAAAAGCTGTTTTCCTGGAATTGACTAAGAGAAAGAATATTTGGAATTATATAAGCTAAAAAAGGCTCAAAGACGCAAAGGTTCAGAGGTTCAAAGATTTTGACAACTTGCAATTAAGAAATATCTTAAATACTTAGAAACTTAAAAAATTTCATTTAATAAAATATAAATTTAGTTCTAATTGTCGTCCTGGGCGAGAGCGAAGGCTTTGAAACTTAAATTTAAGAAATACCCTAAATAATTAAAACCTTTGCAACTTTGACCCTTTGTTCCTTTGCACCTTTTTATAAAAAAGCTCCACTGTAAAAACACCTCAAAAATTCAATAACTTATCAGGGTGATTTAGATTTGTTGGGGGACAAACTTTCAGTTTGAATCTTTGGACATTTATACAATGAAGCATCTCTTTAAAATCTGCTATTTTTTTTGTGCCGTTTTCTTCTCAAAAAGACCGCTAAAAAGTCCTTTGCTAATTTTATTTTTATCATCTTTTCCTGTGGCAATCAGGTGATCGATATATTCCATATAGGTCTTTTTGCGCTCTTCCAGAAACCCAATTAAATAATCTTCAGAGGCTCCCTGACCGCTTACTTGCTCTATATGAAGCAGTTTTTTATACAAAGGCTCAATAAATTTGACAATAAGTTCTTCAGGAACAGATTTTCTGGTCCCAAAATATCCTGCAATTTCTCCATCGGTGTCAGCAATGATTTTAAACTCGGTCACAACCCAATAATACCTTCCGGTTTTTGACATGTTTTTTATAACAACATGAATATTTTCACTGGATTTTATGCTGTCCCATAAGAATTTAAAAATCACTTTTGGCATATCAGGATGACGTATTATGTTATGAGGCTGACCTATTAGCTCATGTTCATCATATCCTGACACATCAATAAAAGCTTCATTTGCATATAAAATGGTTCCTTTTGTATCTGTTTTACTTAATAATACTTTAGTTTTATTCCAATCAACTTCTCTGTCAGATGGAGTTGGGCGATTAATTCTGTTATCCATAAATTTGTATTTTAAATAATAGGCAATTCTCTTTTTGCGTAATAAATTCGGGGGCTTTTAAAGTATTATTCGAATAAGTTTAGTTTAAACCCTGATCGGTTTAAATTAACTTTGACCTCGGCTATTCGTTGATTTTACATGAATATCATTTACCAGATCGTCAATTTTTTTGGCACTTTCCCGCATCATTTCCAGATAAGTCAAAAGCTGATCATTATCTGTATGTCCTTTTGAAACATCAATAAGTTTTAAAACCGAGTTCACCGGCAATTTCAAATCAAGCGTTGTTCTGTGAATAAAATCATTATAATCTTTAGTTGCCGACATTGAACTGTATTTTGCCGATGCCAGCTTGATGTTTTCCAACTCATATTCATCAGAAATTTTCGAAATATGATTCTGGCTGTGTTCTTTAAAATAATACGCCCAATATCCGTTCATAAAAAAAACAACTGCTGCTAAAACAACGTGGATAATTAAGGTTTCCAAGTCAAAATTTACTTGGGAAAAATACAATTGTAAACCTTTTGGATCACTGTAAACAAAATTCTGCATATATGCCAAAGCAACGTGATGCACTACAACCAAAAGAGTCAGCGGAATCTGAAGTTTCCAGTTTTGGTAAATAATTAAGATTGTACTGGCAATAAAAACCGTAAAATGCATTTCAAATAATCCGTGCATCTGGTAAATATATTGTGCCATAAATATCGCCAAAACAACTGATAGAACGTACTGGTAAAAATTAGAATTTTTGATAAAGAATTTTGCAGAGTAGTAGAGTAAAATATTCAACGTCCCCACTCCTACGCCAATTTCAAATGTATCATACTTAAAGGATAATGCAATCCCGAGCAGGAAATATATGGCAAGAACATAATTAATAATTGTATCTGATTTTTGTGTCATGGTTGACATAAAATTGTGCAGATAATCTCGTTCGTTTAAACTGGCTTTTGTTTTCATAAATTAAGGAAATTAGGTTAAGTATAATAGATTTATTTAGTGCATTTTGGTAAGGAGCATCCGTAAGCTCTCAGGGCTAAAGCATCAAATGAAGGGGAATGATTTTGTTTTAATAAAGCATCTATTGCCATTTGCGCATAATTACTGTCGGCATTCGTGCAATATCTTGTTTTGTTGTAATTGCCGCGGTAGTATAAATTTTGAGATGCATCAAGAAGTACCGCCTGAGGTGTTGAGAAAACCCCGCAATTATTGGCTATGTCCTGATCAAAGTAAACAGGAATTTTAGCATTAAACTTATTTTGGATTTCCTCAATTGTAAAGCTCTTTTGCTTATTGAGCACTACAATTTTAAAGTTTATCTGATTTCCGTATTTTTTAATCAATTCGGTTACATGAGGAATATTGAAGCGGGAACACGGACAATCCGGATTAAAAAAGTGAATAAAAATGGGTCTGCTATCTGTTACGCAACATTTTAAATCAATTTTACTTTCAATAGCTATCTTCTGATAATTTAGCGGAATTGGTGTTGGTAAACTGTATTTAAATTCGTTTTGCCAAAATAAAACTGAAATAGCGGCACATAATAATAACATCCATAAGCCAACAAGTAATTTTCTTAGCATAAAAGGGAATAATTTAAGGATTACAAAAAAATGTTTAAACGATTGTTAATTTAATTATTTTAATACTAAATAATTTTAACTTAAAAACAAATAAAAAACCTACACATTTTAACGCTTAACCCTCAAAAACATTATTATTCCCACAAAAAAATTATCATTTTGTTTAAGCATATCAATGTTACGAATAAAATCGATAAACTGCAAAAAAAATCGGACAAATTACAGTAAATTCTTTCAAGTAAGAAATAACCTAAATAAATAATTATTATCGCGTAAATATACTTGAGTAAAATCTTACAAATAAGTATGAGTCATCCATTAAAATAGAAATTTCAATAATAATAGTAAAATAATTCATCAACACATTAAACCATTTTAAGAAACTCATGTCCAATTACAAAAAGTTGACAAAACTAACTGTTAAAAGACGTTTAAAATTAATATTATCCAAGTGTTAAATAAAGCTTAACATCTTTCGATTTCGTTTCAAAAAGTTAAATTTGCAGCCTTACTAAAAACACATACCCAAAAAACATTTACCTCAATTTTATGAAAGTAAAAAACCTAATTTACGCCTTATTGATTATTGGCATTGGAGGATTTATAGCCTACAGAATAGTATCCAATAAAAGCAAAAACGATGAATCTAAAAAATTTGGCGATAAAGACAAACCTACTACCGTTTCCGGAATTATTGTTAAAACAGCCACTTTTGACAATAATCTTTCTTTATCCGGATCTATCGAAGCTAATGAGCAAATAGAAATTCATAGCGAAGTTTCTGGTATTGTTGAGGGAATTTATTTTACCGAGGGAACTAATGTAACTAAAGGACAAGTATTATTTAAGGTAAATGATATTGAACTAAAAGCACAATTAAGACAAGCCATTACTAAAGAAGGTCTGGCTGGCGAAAATGAAAGAAGAGCTAAACTATTACTTCAAAAAGAAGCGATTAGTCAGGAAGAATTTGATGTTGCAAATGCTGATTATGCTTCTATGAAAGCACAATCACAATTAATTAGAGCTCAAATTGCAAAAACTGCCGTAAAAGCGCCTTTTTCAGGAAAAATTGGTTTGCGTTCTATTTCTCCCGGAACTTATATAACACCAACAATTTTAGTTGCAAAATTAGTTAATACAGGAAAATTAAAAATCACATTTTCTATTCCTGAAAAATATGCTGCACAAGTAAGATCAGGTTCAACAATCGAATTTTCGGTTTCAGGATCAGATAAAGTATATACTGCAAAAATTTATGCGATAGAGCCGGAAGTTGAAATTGCAACACGAACGCTTAAAGTTCGCGCCATTGCTGATAATATTGACGGAAAACTTTTCCCGGGAACTTTTGCTGATGTAAAATTGCCTTTAAATATTATCAAAGATGCCATTGTAGTTCCTACAGAAGCTATTGTTCCGGTACAAAGCGGTAAAAAAGTATATATTGCTAATATGGGCAAAGCCAAGGAAGTTATGGTTGAGGCAACAACAAGAACTGATGCTTCTATTTTGATTTTATCAGGATTAAAAGCCGGAGATACCTTGATTACCAGCGGCGTTATGTCATTAAAAAATGATGCGCCTATAAAAGTTAATGTAAAAAAATAGTTTTGAGTTAGGAGTTATGAATTATGAGTTTAAATTTTAAATCTATAATCTGTACTCTATTTTCTTTATTCTAAAATCTCAACTCTAAAATCATAAATCTCACATGAGTTTATCAACCACAAGTATAAAAAGACCTGTTTTAACCATTGTACTGAATCTTTTGATTATTTTATTCGGTTTCATTGGTTATACCTTTTTGGGCGTTAGGGAATTTCCTTCTATCGACCCTGCGCAGGTTTCTATCAGAACCAATTATACAGGAGCCAATTCTGATATTATTGAGTCGCAAATTACAGAACCGCTTGAAAAAGCCGTAAATGCTATTGACGGAATCAGAAATATTACATCATCAAGTAATCAGGGAAGCAGCAGTATTACAATCGAATTTAATTTAGATAAAAACTTAGAGGAAGCCGCGAATGACGTTCGTGATAAAGTTTCACAAGCCGTTAGAAGTTTGCCTCAGGATATTGACGCGCCACCGGTAGTTTCTAAAGCTGATGCCGATAGTGAATCTATTATTTCAATGACGGTTCAAAGTGATACCAGAAGCTCTTTAGAATTAAGTGATTATGCCGAAAATGTAATTTCACAACGTTTAGAAACCATTCCCGGAGTCAGCGGAGTTCAAATTTGGGGACAAAAACGTTACGCAATGCGTTTGTGGATTGATCCGATAAAATTAAATGCCTATAACTGTACGGTTTCTGATGTTCGAGACGCTTTAAATGCACAAAACGTTGAATTACCATCCGGAAAATTGACGGGAAATAATACCGAATTAACCGTAAAAACAATCGGGAATCTCTCTAAACCGGAAGAATTTAATAATATAATCATTCGTACAGACGGAGATAAAATTGTTCGTTTAAGCGATGTTGGCGGTGCTGAATTAGGGCCTGAAAATATCGAAACTTCGTTGACATCATCAGGACTTCCTATGATTGGTCTGGCAATTGTACCAATGCCGGGAGCGAATTATTTAGATATTTCAAATGAATTTTATAAAAAATACGACGCTTTAAAAAAGGATTTACCTAAAGATATCAAGCTTAATATTGCATTGGATAATACGCTTTTCGTAAAAAAATCAGTACTCGAAGTTGCTGAAACTTTAGGGATTTCGATTATTTTGGTAATTATCATTATTTATTTGTTTTTTAGAGACTGGGCAATTGCGTTCAGGCCTTTAATTGATATTCCGGTTTCGTTAATTGCTACGTTTTTTATCATGTGGCTTTTCGGATTCTCCATAAATGTATTAACACTTTTAGCCATTGTTCTGGCAACCGGACTTGTGGTGGATGACGGAATTGTAGTTACCGAGAATATCTTCAAAAAAGTCGAAGAAGGAATGTCACCAATTGAAGCTGCAATCAAAGGTTCAAATGAAATTTTCTACGCCGTAATTTCGATTTCGGTAACTCTGGCAGCAGTATTTTTACCGGTAATTTTCCTAGAAGGTTTCGTAGGTCGACTCTTTCGGGAATTTGGTGTTGTAATTGGTGCCGCCGTATTAATTTCTGCTTTTGTATCATTGACATTAACGCCAATGCTGAATGCGTATTTGATGAAAGGCGGAGAACAGAAAAAATCCAAATTCTACGTTAAAACTGAACCGTTTTTCGAAAAATTAAATAGTGGTTATGCCGATTCATTAAGCCGTTTTATGAATAAAAAATGGATTAGTTTTCCAATTCTTATTGCCTGTTTCGGATTGATTTATTTGTTTTTCACCATTCTTCCTAAAGAAACTGCTCCCTATGATGACCGTAGTTCTGTAACCATGCGTATGACAACGCCTGAAGGTTCATCTTATGAATATACAAACCGTTTTATGCAGGAAATGTCAAAATTAGTTGATGATTCTATTCCGGACAAAAAAGTAAGTTTAGTCATTACTGCGGGAGGTTCCGGAGGTTCTGCAACGAATTCAGGTTTCATCAGACTTTCATTAAAAGAACCTGATGAGAGAAAAATGTCGCAGAAAGATATTGCTGATAAATTAACAAAATGGACTAAAAAATATCCTGACGCTAAAACATCTGTAATTCAACAACCTACAATTTCTGTAAACAGACGTGGAGGTTTACCGATTCAGTACATTATACAAGCTCCTACTTTTGAGAAACTGAGAGAAAAAATTCCTTTGTTTATGGATGAAGTGGGTAAAAGTGATGTTTTCTCGGTTACTGATGTCAATTTAAAATTCAATAAACCCGAAATCAACGTAAGTATCGATCGTGAAAAAGCCGAAAGTTTAGGAATTTCTATCATGGATATTGCGCAAACGCTCCAACTTTCGTTAAGCGGACAACGTTTTGGCTATTTCATTAAAAACGGAAAACAATATCAGGTTATTGGTCAGTTTGATCAAAAAGACCGTTCAAAACCATTGGATTTAACATCAATGTTTGTGAGAAACAAAAGTGGTCAATTGATTCAAATGGATAACGTTGTAAAAGTCGAGGAACAAAGTAATCCACCACAATTGTATCATAATAACCGCTATATGTCGGCAACAGTTTCTGCTGGTTTGGCTCCGGGCAAAAGTATCAGCGACGGTATTGAAGCAATGGATCAGATTAAAGCGAAAGTACTTGACGAAAGTTTTACTACCGATTTAAGTGGAGAATCGCGAGATTTTGTTGAAAGTAGTTCGAATACATCTTTCGCTTTTGGATTAGCATTATTATTAATATTCCTGATTCTTGCAGCTCAGTTTGAAAGTTTTATCGATCCGCTTATTATCATTTTGACTGTGCCAATGGCGGTTGCAGGAGCTTTATTTTCGTTATGGTTATTCAATCAAACCTGGAATATTTTCAGTCAGATTGGTACTGTAATGCTTATTGGTCTGGTAACTAAAAATGGTATTTTAATTGTTGAATTTGCGAATCAGTTACGAGAACAGGGAAAACCAAAATTAGAAGCTATTTTAGAAGCATCAGAAGCGCGTTTACGTCCAATTTTAATGACCAGTTTAGCGATTGCTTTAGGAGCTTTACCAATTGCAATGTCGCTTGGTGCAGCATCTACAAGTAGAATTGGGATGGGAGTTGTTATCGTGGGAGGAACTATTTTCTCACTAGCCTTAACGCTTTTTGTAATTCCTGCCATTTATTTAATGTGGTCTAAAGCAAGAAAACATTATCCTGAATTTGCTCATATTGACGAATACGAAAAAGAAAGTAAATAAAAATTTATTAGCTATAAATTCCCGAATTTTAATAATTCGGGAATTTGCGGCAAAAGACAACAAATATGAATATTAAAATTTTATTTAGTAGTTTAATAGTGTTCCTATGCATTGCAAAAACAAGTGCACAGGAAGTTCTTACTATTGAAGACGCTATGAAAATAGCTTTAGAAAATAATTTTGAAATTAAGATTGCCAAGAATAATTCAAAAATTAGCGAAACCAACGTAACCGTGGGAAATGCAGGAATGTTACCGGTTGCAACGGCATCTGTTACGGATAATAATAGCGTTCAAAATTCATCGCAAGTACGTCAGGATGGAACTTCGACATCCTTAAATAATGCCAAAAACAACAGTTTAAATTATGGTGTAAGTTTAGGATGGACAGTTTTTGACGGAATGAAAATGTTTGCAAGATTAGACCAGTTAAAAGAATTGCAAAAATTAGGTGACGCTGAATTAAAAAGAACGGTTTTAATGAAAATCGGACAAGTGAATTCTGCTTACTATGACTTGGTTCAGCAACAACAGCAATTATCTGCTTTAGACACCACAATTGTTATTTCGAAACAAAGATTAACGCTGGCTCAAAATCGTTTCACCATTGGGAAGGCTTCAAAATTAGAGGTTTTAAATGCGCAGGTGGATTTAAATTCAGATCAGGCCGCAATAATCAGACAAAAAGAATCGTATAAAAATGCCAAGATTTTACTGAACCAACATTTAGCACGTGATCCACAAATTGATTTCACGGTAACTAATGAAGTTACGGTTGATAATAAACTGGTATTGATTGACTTAATGGATTTGGCAAAAAAACAAAATCCGGCTTTAGAATCGCAAATCATCAACAAACGAATTGCCGAATTACAACTAAAACAGGTAAAAGCAGATCGTTATCCTGTTGTAAATCTGACCTCAGGATATAATATTGCAGAAAGCCAATCCAGTTTAGGTTTTACAACTGAATCTTCGGCAAAAGGTTTTAATTATGGTTTTAATGCTACACTAAATATATTTGACGGTTTTAACCAGCATCGAAATGAAAAAGTGGCAAAACTTCAAATTGAAAATACTCAAATTGCAATTGATCAGCAAAATATGATTTTGAATACCCAATTAAGTACTGCTTTTCAAACTTATCTTACTAACTTAGAATTAATTGAATTAGAAGAAGATAATGAAACAATTGCAAAACAGAACCTTGATATTACGCTGGATAAATTTAGAATTGGAACTATTACGACGATTGATTTCAGAACGGCTCAGTTGAATTATGTTAACGCAAAAGTACGTTACAGCAACGCACAATATGAGGCAAAATTATCTGAAATTGCTTTGAAAGAATTAGCAGGAAATATTAATTTTTAAATTAAATTTGTTTCAAAACAAACTTAAATGATCTCATACAATACCAAAGATTGGTTTACTTTTATTTTCCATTTTCATAAATCGGATACTGTCAGAAAGTTGTTTCCTGTTATGCTGGCTATCGGAATTTACTCTGCATTAATTGGTTATCTGGAAGTTGAGTATTTTAAAATTGGGAAAAATGATTATATCCACAATATTCCCATTATGCACGGAATGTTAGGTTTTGTGATTTCATTATTACTTGTTTTCCGAACTAATACGGCATACGATCGTTGGTGGGAAGGACGTAAATTATGGGGAAGTTTGGTTAATAATAGCCGTAATCTTGCTATTAAACTTTCGGCAATGCTGAAAGATGAAAATGATCGAAAATTCTTCAGAAAATTCATTCCCACTTACGCTTCAATCCTGCACAAACATTTGCACGATTCTGAAACCAGCAAACAGCTTTTTGATGATGTTGATTTAGAAATTGACCATCATAAACACAAACCAAATCAGGTTAAAAGAATGATGTTTCATAAAATTAATGATTTGTATGATGCCAAAAAAATCACTGGAGAACAACTCATAATTTTAAACGAAGAATTGCAATCTTTTACAGATATATGCGGTGCTTGCGAACGAATTAAAAACACGCCCATTCCCTACTCTTACAGTGCTTTTATCAAGAAATTTATTTTCTTTTACACTATGACTTTGCCTTTTGGATATTCTGTAAGTTTAGGTTATTTTGTTGCTCCTGTTGTGGTTTTTATATTTTATGTACTCGCAAGTTTGGAGCTTATCGCCGAAGAAATCGAAGACCCGTTTGGTGATGATGAAAATGATTTGCCTACAAAAAAAATATCCGAAAACATTAAAAAACATGTTGAAGAGCTGATTTAATTAAACGTTAAATCTGAATTTTCTATTCCTTTTTTGATTAAATTTAAAGTCACTACTAAAAATTTAATCACAATGAATAACCAACGTGCTTTAATCAATCCTCCTCTTTTATCGAGTGAAAAATCATTAAAAACACTTGTCGAAAACAGGACTGTTTACACACTAAATCATTGCGAATTAAATATTTTTGAAACGTATGAATCTTCCAAACTGGTTCCGCTAAAATTCAATGATTTTGTGGTGACCAGTATGTTAAGAGGCAAAAAAATAATGCATCTTTTTGATGATCCCGGATTTGATTATTTACCAGGAGAAACTGTAGTTATTCCGTCAAACGTAGAAATGAAAATCGATTTTCCAGAAGCTTCCAGAGAAAATCCTACACAATGTCTGGCATTGGCAATTGATAAATCTAAAATCACAGATACTTTAAATTTCCTGAACGAACGTTATCCCAAAGAAGGCAGCGATGCATATTGGCAATTAAATTATCAGAATTATTTCTTCTACAATAATGTCGATCTTGCCACTACAATCAATAAACTAATTAAGGAATGCATGAGTATTTCGATAACAAAGGATGCTCTGGCAGATTTAACACTGCAAGAATTATTGATCAGAATTATTCAGACACAAACCGTAAAATCCCTGGATGAAGGAGTTTCAATTCAAGCGAATAATCCCATTTTTGAAGTTACGGAATTCATCAAACTCAACCTAAAAGAAAACATGAATCTTAAAAGCCTCAGCGACAAAGCCTGCATGAGTACAGCATCTTTCTATCGTTTTTTTAAAAGAGAATTAGGCATGAGTCCGATTGAGTATGTTTTGAATGAAAAAATAAAACACGCCAAAAAATTGCTCAGAAACCCAAGCATTCAGATTAATGAAGTCTGTTACTTATCCGGTTTTGAAGATGCTAATTACTTTATACGATTATTTAAAAAACACGAAGGTATTACTCCTAAGCAATATCAGTTGCTTTATATTAATTGAAGGTGCTAAGATTCTAAGTTACTAAGATTCTAAGTTTTTTTTCCAATCTTGTCTTTATAGTAACGAAAAATTCTATTCATTGTAATTTGAACAAACCGTAACCTAATATTATCATCCTACGAAGAGAAGGAAACCGTAACCCCAATATTGTCATCCTGACGAAGGAAGGATCTCCGTAAGTAGCTCTTCAAAGATTAATAAACTTTA
The DNA here is from genome assembly GCF_018380615.1 of Flavobacterium psychroterrae. Taxonomy (GTDB): domain Bacteria; phylum Bacteroidota; class Bacteroidia; order Flavobacteriales; family Flavobacteriaceae; genus Flavobacterium; species Flavobacterium psychroterrae. Next base: position 277,566 of record NZ_JAGYVZ010000004.1, read on the forward strand.
AGGAATTATATCGCGGATATCTTAGTTCCTCAAAAGGACAATCTGAACTTAAACATAGTATTATTAATTTTCTACACAAATTATAGCCCAAACCATAACCGCAATATTGTCATCCTGACACAGGAAGGATCTCCGTAAGTAGCTCCACAAAGATTGACAACCTTTACGGAATTATATCGCGGAGATTCTTCGTTCCTCAGAAAGACAAGATTGTAGATATATTGGGATTCAAACACACAGTAAACCCGACAGGTTTTTAAAACCTGTCGGGTTTAGCGAACGAATAAAGTACTGCTGCGCGCCTCTACAAGAAAACCTTTGTGCCTTTGAACCTCAGAACCTTTGAATGAACCTTTCCTCATTCTATAAAACTAACCGGTTCTAAATCCTTTTCCTCTTCTTCAGTAAAAATTCGATATTCAATTTGGAATGTTTTTTTCAAAGGCGTTTCTAACGAAAAACCGCCAACACCAAAAGCATCAATTACTTTTAGGGTAAAGTGCGCATGTTTCCAATATTCGAATAAATCTTTATCCACCCAAAACTCCGTGTCTTCAATTGTGCCTATGCAAACATCACCCATTCTTTGGTAATAGCCGCCTTTTTCAAAACACTGCGGCTGCGTACCTTCGCAACAGCCTCCGGCTTGATAAAACATCAAATCACCGTGTTTTTCTTTTAGAATTTTTATCAATTCAATGGCTTTGTCTGTGGCGTCAAGTCTCTTTATCATGATATTTTTCTTTAAATTAAATTTACAAAAAAAGGCAAGCCGAAACTTACCTTTTCAAACCAACATAATAACAAATTAAAAGAAACCTAATTTCTTTTTATCATAAGAAATCAGCATATTTTTTGTCTGACGGTATTGTCCTAACATCATTTTGTGATTTTCGCGACCAATTCCGGATTGTTTATAACCTCCAAAAGGCGCTCCCGCAGGATATGAATGGTATTGATTGATCCAGACACGACCGGACTGAATCGCTCTTGGAACCTGATAAATTTCGTGTGCATCACGTGTCCAGACTCCCGCGCCTAATCCGTACATGGTATCATTTGCAATTTCAATGGCTTCTTCAGTGGTTTTAAAAGTGGTAACGGCTAAAACAGGTCCAAAAATTTCTTCCTGAAAAATTCTCATTTTGTTATGTCCTTTAAACAACGTTGGTTTAATGTAATAGCCACCTTCCAGATCTCCGCCTAAATGATTTTCATCACCTCCTGTTAAAAGCTCTGCTCCTTCTTCTTTTCCTAATTTAATATATGACATGATTTTTTCCTTCTGAACGAGTGAAGTCTGCGCACCAATCATAGTCGATTTATCTAACGGATTTCCGGCAATAATTGCTTCGGTTCTTTCAATAACTCTCGCAATAAACTTCTCATATATATCTTCATGAATTAATAATCTTGACGGACAAGTACAAATTTCACCTTGATTTAAGGCAAATAAAACGGCACCTTCAATTGCTTTATCAAAAAAGTCATCATCATGATCTGCTATCGACGGAAAGAAAATATTTGGCGATTTTCCACCAAGTTCAAGCGTAACCGGAATAATATTTTCAGTTGCATATTGCATCACCAAACGTCCTGTTGTTGTAGATCCTGTAAATGCTGCTTTAGCCACTTTTTTATTGGTTACTAAAGGTCGTCCCAATTCTGCGCCAAAACCGTTTACTATATTTAAAACTCCCGGAGGAAGAATATCGCCAATCAATTCCATTAAAACTAAAATCGAAATCGGCGTACTTTCGGCAGGTTTTAAAACAATTGTATTTCCAGCTGCTAATGCCGGAGCGATTTTCCAGACTGCCATTAAAATTGGGAAATTCCAAGGAATAATCTGTGCGATAACGCCTAATGGTTCGCTTAAAGAGATGGAAACTGTTAGGGAATCCAGTTCTGCAATTGAACTTTCTTCGGCACGAATAACTCCGGCAAAATATCTAAAGTGATCTATCGCTAACGGAATATCTGCTGCAAGGGTTTCACGAATTGGTTTTCCGTTATCTATTGTTTCTACAGTCGCAATATATTCAAGGTTGTCCTCTATTTTTTGTGCAATTTTATTTAGTAAAATGCTTCGTTCTGTAACCGAAGTTTTTCCCCAGGTTTTAAACGCTTCATATGCTGCATCTACGGCTAATTCTAAATCTTCTTTGCCTGAATGAGCGGCTTTTGTAAATACTTTCCCGTCAATTGGAGAAACAACATCAAAATACTCTCCTTTTATCGGAGCTGTAAATTTTCCGTTAATATAATTCTCATATTGTGCCTTAAATTCTGGTCTTTCAGATATAGTACTCATAATAATATTTTTTTGATTCATTTCAAATTTACCTTCAAATTATGAAACAGAATAGCACTTTTCAGTCACGTTATAGCACAAATATTACACATTCGTTTTTATAACTAACTTTTAATATTTAATTATCAAAATATTGGCTATAAAATTACAAGATACTCATTTACAATGCCTTTTGTTTAAAATAAAAACAGTACAAAAAAACCAAATAAATTGTTTCTTACTACACTTCGCAATCCTTATATTTGTATTCTTATACAAGAACAAAAAAGTTAACATGAAAATATCTTACAACTGGTTAAAACAATTTATTAAAACAGACTGGACATCTGAGCAAACTTCAGAATTACTTACGGATTTAGGTCTGGAAGTTGAAGTTGTCGAAAAATACCAATCAGTTAAAGGCGGTTTAGAAGGAGTTGTTGTAGGACACGTACTTACTTGCGAAAAACATCCGGATGCTGACAGATTAAACATTACAACTGTAAACATAGGTTTAGAAGCTCCTATACAAATTGTTTGCGGTGCAGCGAATGTTGCCGCAGGACAAAAAGTTCCTGTTGCTACTATTGGAACTGTTTTATATGATAAAGATGGTGCTGAATTTACTATTAAAAAAGGAAAAATTCGCGGACAGGAAAGTCACGGAATGATTTGTGCCGAGGATGAATTAGGTTTAGGTACGAGTCATGACGGAATTATGGTTTTGGCTGAAGATTTAGTTCCCGGAACTCCTGCTGCTGAAGTTTTTCAGGTTGCAAATGACGAAGTTTTCGAAATAGGATTAACGCCAAATCGTGCTGACGCTATGAGTCACCTTGGAACTGCGCGTGATTTGAGAGCCGGAATGCTGCAGCGTGGTGTAAACGTAGAATTAATCACGCCATCTGTGAGTAATTTTAGAGTAGACATGCGTACTTTAAAAATTGATGTTAATGTTGAAGAGCCTCTTTTGGCACCAAGATATTGTGGTGTAACTATTTCAGGAATTTCTGTTCAGGAATCTCCGGCATGGTTGCAAGATCGTTTGAAAGCTATTGGATTAACTCCAAAAAATAATATTGTCGATGTTACTAATTATGTTTTACACGAATTAGGACAACCGCTTCACGCCTTTGATGCTGCAAAAATCAACGGAAAAATACTTGTAAAAACACTTCCTGAAGGAACTAAATTTGTGACTTTAGACGATGTTGAAAGAACATTGCACAAAGAAGATTTAATGATTTGCGACGAAAAAGGTCCGCTTTGTATTGCGGGAGTTTTTGGAGGAAAAAAATCAGGAGTTTCAGAAGGAACAACAACCATTTTCTTAGAAAGTGCTTATTTTGATGCCGTTAGCGTTCGTAAAACTGCAAAAAGACATCAATTGAATACAGATGCTTCTTTTAGATTTGAAAGAGGAATTGATCCTACAATTACTGAATATGCATTGAAACGTGCAGCACTTTTAATTCAGGAAGTTGCAGGTGGAAAAATAACGTCTGATGTTGTGGAAGTTTATCCTAAAAAGATAGAAGATTTCTCTGTTTTATTGAATTTCAGCCATGTTTCTAAAATCATTGGACAGGAAATTCCGAAAGACACCATTAAAAAGATTTTAGTTTCTCTGGATATTAAAGTAAACAGCGTTTCTGATTCTGGTTTAGGTTTAACAATTCCTGCATATCGTGTTGACGTTCAACGTGAAATTGATGTAATCGAAGAAATATTGAGAGTTTACGGTTATAACAACATTAATTTTTCTAAAAAATTCAATGCAACGGTTTCTAATTCACCAAGAACCGAAGATTATAAAGTACAAAATGTTATTGCTTCACAATTGAATTCACAAGGATTTCATGAAATGATGGCGAACTCTTTGACAACAGCGGCTTACGCAAAATTATCGACTGTTTTAAAAGAAGAACACAATGTGACAATGCTAAATCCGTTGAGTAGTGATTTATCAACTTTGCGTCAATCGTTATTGTTCTCCGGTTTAGAAGCCATCTCGTATAATATCAACAGAAAAAATGCCGATTTAAAATTATTTGAATTCGGAAAGTCCTATCATAAATATCTTAACGGATACGAAGAGCACAAACATTTAACTTTGTTGATCTCAGGAAACAGAAACAAGGAAAGCTGGACAAATGCTCAAAAAACTACTGATTTCTTTTTATTAAAAGGATATGTAAAAGGTATTTTAGCCCGTTTAGGAATTGAGAAAATTTCTAATACTCCAGTACAAAGCGATATTTTTTCAGAAGGAACAGCAATTTGCTACAACAATGATACATTAGTAGAAATTGGTGTGGTTAAAAAATCAATCCTGAAACATTTCGGAATCAAACAAGATGTTTACTTTGCCGATTTCAATTGGGATTTAATTCTGAAAATTATCACAGGAAAAATTAAATATTCTGAAATTCCTAAATATCCTGAAGTCCGCAGAGATTTAGCTTTACTAATTGATAAGAATACTACTTATGAAAGTATCTTTAACCTTGCAAAACAAACAGAAAAAGCGCTTTTAAAAGATGTTAATTTATTTGATGTTTATGAAGGTGAAAAACTTCCGGAAGGAAAAAAATCGTATGCTTTGAGTTTTACTATTCAAGATAACACAAAAACGCTGACAGATGCTCAAATTGATAAAATAATGTCTAAATTGCAACAAACTTTTGAGACTGAACTTGGAGCCACTTTAAGATAACAACTATCCTACTATAAATTGCAAACCCGACAGAATGGACTGCACCCAAAAGTTTAGACGAATTTATAATTAAATTTGATAATAATGAGCTCGATATTGTATCGGGCTCATTCCTTTTAGATTAAGTTTTATTCGATCATTATTATAATAGTCTATATATTC
>NZ_JAGYVZ010000050.1 GCF_018380615.1 Flavobacterium psychroterrae
AGAACAACTATCATTTATTTTATAACCTGTTTTTAAAAAAATACAATAATAAAAAATTAAAACACTGACAATGAGACGTATAAGAAATAAATTCTTTTGGTTTTATTTTTTATCGGACATTAATGATTTTGAATATTAAGTTTTTAATTTCATCAATTGAATTTGAAAGCTGTTCAGTTAGATTGTTCATTTTTTCATAACTATCTATTTCAGAAGTTATTTCTTTATCTTTTCTGTAAAACCATTTTAATCCAAAATTAATTAAAGTATTCAATATTGTAAATAAAACAATAAGTATTACAGCAATTGTTAAACAAATAAGTATTCTTTCATAGTATATTGAGCCGTATTCATCTTTAATATATTTTATTTTTATTGAAGCTTTATTAGCTTCAAAGATTAAATAATAAATTATATCCCAATTGTATAAAAATAAAACGCATAAATATGTAACAATTATTGGTACTTTTAATCTTTCACTTATTGATTTAGTTATATTCCAATATTTTTTCTTCTTCCATTATGTTTTGTTTTATCCTCACTCTACGCTAAAATTACCGCTAACTCATTTATTATTCGTGCCACAAAATGGCTTACTACCATACATTTTCAGACAGCTTTATGCCATTTATAAATTATTATCAAACTTACTTAACCTTTCCCATTCCTCTTATGGTTTTCCATAATTTTGATAAAAATGGCAAATTAGTTTTTTAATAAATAGAGAGATCAAGTATAAATACGTGTTTTGTAACTTCAACTAAATTAAAAAAGATGCCTGGGCATCTTTTTATTTATCTATAAGTTTGAAAAAGTCTGAAAGCTTAATATTTCTAGCTTCACAAATTTTTTCCAATGTATTTACAGGAATATTATAGTTAGAGTCTTTAATTTGAAGAGCAGTATTTTTTATCTTTCTAACAATACTTTCTTCAATTCCATGATCTAATCCGAAGGAGCGCTGAGATTTATAAGATTCAATCCAGTTCTTATAAATATAATTACATATTATTTTATTTGCATCACTCATGGTAACAAAGAAAAGCGAATACAAAAAAAATAGTGCGTACTAAAATACGCAGTTAAAATTATTTTGTTATATTTGTAATGAAATACATATTTTTGCGATACTTCATAAAAAATATTTGAAGCATTCGCTTTGAATCTTGCTTAGAAAAAACTGGACATTTTTTTAGCGCGCAAGATGATAAGTGCAGATGCCTACGCTTAAAAGTGCGTGGGCTCACTTATTTGTGCGCAGGTAGTCCAGTAAATCCTTCTATGCAATAAGCTGAGTTCCACGTATCTTTTTTTTATACGAATCAACTCTTCTTTTATTTCTCAGCAACTGCTTTTGTAAATTACTCAAAGTTTCGCAATACTCATGTCGAACACTTAAAAACTATTATTGCCTGTGTAATAAAGATAAAACTTCCTTATGATTCATTAAGCCGTTTACTTAATGCATAAAAAATGGTCCTCTACTTCGTCGACAAACTAGTATAGAGGACCGTAGCTAATCAAATCACATTTAACTAACCAATCCCAATATTATGAATTATTTTTCATTTTACAAGGATGGAAAAGCTCTTTATTGCCTAATTTTTACGGGAATCATGCTGTCTTTTTCATCAACTTTCGCCGAAAATCCTAAACGGCTTATTAAATCTATCTCGCAACAGCACCAAGTACAGGGGACCGTCACCGATGGGAGTTCACCCCTACCGGGCGTCACTATTGCCATAAAAGGCAGATCTACAAATGCTTCCATTTCTGACTACAATGGACAATATTCTATATCTGTTGGAGTCAGCGATACGCTTGTTGTTTCCTTTATTGGATTTAAGAAAGCACTAATTCCTGTACAAGGCAGATCGAAAATAGACATCGTACTGCAGTATGACACCACAACCCTTCAGGAAGTCCGCGTAAATGCAGGATACTACTCTGTCAAGGAAAGTGAACGTACTGGAAGCATCGCACGCATTACGTCAAAAGACATCGAAACCCAGCCCGTCACCAATGTATTGGCAACCATGCAGGGCCGCATGGCAGGCGTTAGCATAACCCAGACTACTGGTACTGCAGGAGGCGGTTTTGACATCAAGATCAGGGGTCAGAACAGCATTAGACCCGATGCGAATGCACCATTGTATATCATTGATGGAGTGCCTTATTCCTCTGACGCAATTGGCTCTGGTCAGACTTCGACAATTTTTCCGACTTCCACTAGTCCGTTAAACAGTATCAATCCCGAAACCATCGAAAGCATTGAAGTCCTTAAAGATGCTGATGCTACCTCCATTTACGGCTCCCGGGGAGCCAATGGTGTTGTGCTGATAACTACTAAAAAAGGAAAAGCAGGCAAAACTAAATTTAGCCTTACAAGCTCAACAGGCATTGGGAAGGTGACCAAATTTCTTAATCTAATGAATACTGAGCAGTACCTGGTCATGCGAAAACAGGCTTTTGTAAATGACGGCATCACTGAATACAATCCTTGGGACTATGATGTCAACGGGACCTGGGACCAAAATCGCAATACGGACTGGCAGAAAGAACTGCTTGGCGGAAGCTCACAGATAAGCGAGTTGCAGGGAACGATATCAGGTGGCTCTGAACAGACCCAGTTTATGATCAATGGGAATTACCATCATGAAACCACTGTCTTTCCGGGGGATTTTGGATATAAAAAAGGAGGCTCCCAAATGAATTTAAATCATCGTTCGGAAAATAACAAATTCCGAATAGCTTTTTCTGCCGGTTATAATGTTCAGAACAACCTACAGCCAGCATTTGACCTTACAAACGAGGCACGGTTTCAACCTCCAAACGCTCCAGCACTTTACAATGCTGACGGTACGCTGAACTGGGAAAACGGAACCTGGGAAAACCCGTTAAGAAACCTCAACGCCAAGTACGAGTCCAAAACAAAGGATCTTATTGCCAATACGCTCTTATCCTATGAAATAGCAAAAGATCTGACAATCAAAAGCAGTTTCGGCTATACTGATTTGAAGACTATTGAAACCCGTACCTCACCATCAACATTGTACAACCCTATCTATAATGTCAGTAGTATGAGGTCTTCCATCTACAGCAACAATACAAATCGCTCCTCGTGGATTATTGAACCTCAGATCAATTGGGAAAAAGTGCTGGGAGATGGAAAACTGGGCATACTCACAGGAGCGACATTCCAGAACCAAACCACGAGCACCTTATATCAGTCTGCCAGTGGATTCAGCTCCAATAGCCTCATTTATAATTTAGCTGCGGCAAAATTCGTAAGCATTTTGCAAAATGATGAAACGCAGTACAAGTACCAGGCCTTTTTTGCCCGTATAAATTACAACCTCATAGATAAGTATATTGTGAATTTTACAGCCAGACGTGATGGCTCCAGCAGATTTGGCCCAGGCAATCAGTTCGCAACATTTGGCGCCATTGGAGTCGCATGGCTCTTTTCCAACGAGAACTTTTTAAAAAACAGTTCCTGGTTCAGTTTTGGAAAAATACGTTCCAGTTATGGGACAACAGGAAATGATCAGATAGGCGATTATCAATATCTAAATACTTATACAACATCGGGTGTCAATTATAATAATGCAATCGGATTACAGCCTTCCCGACTGTTCAATCCCGATTTTGCATGGGAGATCAATAAAAAACTGGAATTTGCAATTGAACTAGGGTTTCTAAAAGACCGCATTTTTGCCACGGCATCCTGGTATCAGAATCGCTCTTCCAATCAGCTTGTCGGCATACCCTTGGCAGGAACAACCGGTTTTACGCTTTTACAGGCAAATCTTGACGCAACAGTTCAGAACAGGGGAACTGAATTGACACTTCGAACTGTCAATTTCAACAAAGGAAATTTCAAATGGTCTACAAATTTCAACCTCACTTTTGCCACTAATAAACTTCTTGCTTTTCCCGGGCTGGAAAGCTCCCCTTACAATCAGAAATACAGAATTGGCGAGCCCCTGAATATTGTACTGCTTTATAAATACAAGGGGATTAATCCGCAGACAGGTATCTATGAATTTGAGGATCTCAATAATGACGGCACTACTTCTTTTCCTGATGACAGACAAACCACCGCAAATCTGAATCCAAAGTTCTATGGAGGAATTCAAAATCAATTTGAATTGAAACGCTGGAAACTTGATTTTCATTTTCAGTTTGTAAAGCAAACAAACCGCAGCTTTCCAATGGGTCCAGCCGGAATGATGTCCAATCAGCAGGCAAGAATTGCTCAGAGTTGGCAGGCACCTGGTGACAATGCCCCTTATCAAATATTTACTACAGGTTATAATAACGATGCCCTGATGGCCAATTATTTTTATTCCGAAAGTACTGCAGTGCTCACTGATGCCTCTTTTATCCGGTTAAAAAACATTTCACTGTCCTATGAGCTGCCGGTAAACCTAAAAGAATCAAGCTGCAAAATTATGCTTCAGGGACAGAACCTTTTGACCTTCACAAAGTACATAGACGGAGATCCGGAATTTACCACCTATGGCTATTTACCGCCTCTCAAAGTAATTTCCTTAGCCGTGCAATTAACTTTTTAATCTATTCAAAATGATAAAGCAACTAACAAAATACCCAATATTGCTAAGCATCATAGTAGTGCTTAGCTCCTGTGATTCCTTTGTAGAAGTGGATCTTCCAAACTCACAATTGACAAATACAGCAGTATTTGAGGACTATTCCACTGCAAATGCAGCTTTAATGGACATCTATGCCAAGATGCGTGATACAGGAATCCTGACTGGCACCAATATGGGAATATCCAACCAGATGGGAAATTACACCGATGAACTAATGGCATCCGGTGACCCTTCCAACCTGAGCTGGCCTTTTTATAACAACTCCGTTTTGCCCTCATCATCAAATGTTGCTGAATACTGGAACGCTTCTTACAATCAGATTTATGCAGCCAACGCATTACTGGAGGGCACAGAACAAAGTAAAACTTTATCTTCAGAAGATAAAAAGCAGCTTCAGGGCGAGGCATTATTTATTCGGGCACTACTCCATTTTTATTTGTTGAATCTTTTTGGCGACATCCCGTACATCAAAGAAACAGATTATAAAAAAAACAGCACAGCCACCAGAATTCCTACGCAGGAAGTCTATCAGCATATCATAGCAGATTTAGAACGTGCGCAGGCAATTCTGCCTATTCATTTTGACAATCCGCAAAAAGTACGTGCCGATAAATACACCATTAAGGCCTTACTGGCCCGCGTTTACCTTTATACCAAATCCTTTGCCGAAGCTGCAAACGAAGCCTCTTCTCTTTTAAACCAAACAGACCTTTACAGCCTCGAAGATAATTTGAGCGGTGTTTTTTTGATCAGTTCACGAGAGACAATCTGGCAATTTCAGTCCTCCTTAGCAGGACAAAATACGAAGGAAGGGTCGCTATTTATTTTTGAGGCCGGACCACCCTCTATTACGGCATTAAATCCTTTACTGATTAATTCCTTTGCAACAGACGACCTTCGAAAGGCCAACTGGACAAAATCGGTTACGGATGGTACCAGCGTTTGGTATTATTCATACAAATACAAAGAGCAAAATGCTACGGCTGTTTCTAAAGAATATTCCGTTGTATTTCGTCTGGCAGAACAATACCTCATAAGAGCGGAAGCAAGAGCCCAGCAGGGTGATCTTATTGGCGCAAAGGAAGATCTAAACAAGATTAGGACCCGTGCCGGACTTCCCAACACCATTGCCATTACACAGCAGCAATTATTGATCGCTGTGCTGCAGGAAAGATATTGGGAATTCTTCACCGAGCAGGGACATCGCTTTTTTGATCTTAAACGTTCCTCTGAGCTTGATAAAACATTATCCGGAATCAAGCCTGGATGGAAGACAACTGATAGCCTATTGCCAATTCCACAAAATGAACTAAGTGTAAACCCTAATCTAAGACCGCAAAACCCCGGATATTAAATATTTTCTTATGCCTGACAATAATAATACTACATCATTTAAAAATATGCATTCCCTTTTGAGACTATGCATGCTGGTTTCATTTTTTATTTTGCCATTAGTAGCCTGTTCCTTATGGGGACAGGCGGGGCAAAAGAAAACACTAACGACGGCAGATTATCATCTATGGGGCAATCTTACCAATGATCAGCTAAGCACCAATGAAAAATGGGTCAGCTATAAAATGACCTACAGAGATGATATTGACACCTTATTTGTGCGCAGTATAGCTAAAAATAAAACCTATAGCTTTCCCTCCGCAAAGCAGCCTCTTTTTACTAAGAATAATGTTTTTATCTGCTTTGTAAAAGATGCTTTAGTAATTACAGATTTACAGACAGGACAAAAAGAAATCATCACAGGCGTTACTGATTTTTCCTATTCTCCTGCACTCGATTTCCTTTTCCTTCAGGTATCCGATCAAGCGCATAAAAAATCGCTGATAGTGAGGTATCCGCTAGGAAAAATACTCAGGGAAATTTCAGATGTAACCTACTTCTCACTGTCACCTGATACCTATCTGCTCGTATATACTGTAGAATCCAATACTAAAAATTCGGTATTTCTTACCGATCTAAAAAATTTAAATACATCAAAGTGGCTGCTGAGTGCTTCTGACCTCCAATATGCTGATTTCACCTGGCATAAGAGTGGAAAATCTTTGGCCTTTTTCGGAAAATCCCCTGAAGAAACCATTCAGTGGGTCTATTATTATAAAATTGAAAATGACAAATTGTTCCAGTGCAATTCCTCCAAAATAAACAGTACCAATCAAAGTACAGCAATCAGTGATGATTTTTATAATTCGATTGTAATATCAGATGATCTGGAAAGAGTGTTTCTGAACATAAAATTCAAAAAAAACACAACAGTCAGCACAGTAGATTCCAAGGTAGAAATCTGGAATACCAATGATAAATGGATTTATCCCCAAGAGCAAAGATTTGGAAAATTTGAGCAAAAGTCCAAAGTGGTGCTTTGGAGACCTTCTTTGCAAACCGTTGATCGAGTTTCCTCGAATGCCTTGCCTGCCATTATGCTTTCAGGAGATCAAAAATTTGCCGTATTATCCAATCCGGCTGCTTATGAGCCGCAATTTGATTTTGAAGGTGAAAGAGATTATTATATCACGGATCTCTCTACCATGCAAACGGATCTTGTTGTTAGCAAGCAATCTGGGTTCTACCTGGATATGGCGCCATCTCCGGATGGAAAATATATTGCCTATTTTAAAAATAAGGACTGGTGGGTCTATGATATTGAATCCAAAACAAACACCAATATTACGATAAAAACCGGAAGTGCTTTTTCCGGAAAAGTGCATACACTAAATCCAGATTCTGCCTTTGGCAATCCGGGATGGACGATGCAGGATAAAGAAATACTACTTTATGATCAGTATGATATCTGGGCAATTACACCCGACGGACGCTCAGCCCGAAGACTGACCAAAGGCAGGGAATCAGGAATTAAATTACGTATTGCTAAAAAAGCCAATACAAATTCTTACAACTTCCTTTACGATGGCCGACTATTGGATCAGTATAACCTGGAAAATGAAATTATTTTGCTCGGCAAAGGTGAGGATGGCAAAACAGGCTATTTTAGATGGAAAAACAACATTAGGGAAAAAGCAATTGCGTATGGCGATTCCCGCGTAGACCAGCTTAACTATAGTACCAATCATCATATGCTTTTCTATCTTGAGCAAAAATTTGATCTCCCTCCGCGACTTATTTACAGGGATAAATCATCATTTCAATGTGTCTTTCAAAGCAATCCACAGCATTTCCAATATCAATGGGGAAAAAGCGAATTGGTTCACTTTCAAAATTCAAAAAAGCAAAATCTAAAAGGTGTATTGTTTTATCCGGCAGACTATAAGCCGCAGAAAAGATATCCTATGATTGTTAATATCTACGAGACCCAGTCACAAGAGCTTCATGACTATTGCAATCCAACACTACGTAATGAGCCTGGATATAATGCAGCGGTTTTCACTTCTCAGGGCTACTTTTTTTTCATGCCAGATATCGTGCATGAAAATGGGAATGTTGGACCCTCTGCTACTGATTGTGTAGTATCCGCTACAAAAAACATTATTGAACGCGGACTGGTTAATCCAGAAAAAATCGGTTTGATTGGACATTCTTTTGGCGGATATGAATCTCTGTTTATCAGCAACCATACCAATCTATTTGCAACAGCCATTGCCAGCGGTGCGATAACGGATCTTAAAAGCATGTATCTTTCCGTAGGCTGGAATACGTCACGCCCTGAAATGTGGAGATTTGCCAAGGAACAATGGAGGCTGAATGGCAAAAATCCAATGGAAAACCCCGAGGATTTTAATAGAAACTCTCCCCTTGAATCTGTTGTAAACCTTCAGACACCGCTTTTAATGTGGACTGGAAAAGAAGACACAAATGTCGACTGGAAGCAAAGCATTGAATACTTTTTAGCCCTGCGCAGATTAGGCAAGAAGAGCATATTGTTGCTATATCCAAAAGAAGGACATACGCTCACCGATCCTGTTAATCAGGAAGATCTTTCCCAGCGTGTCCTGCAATGGTTTGGACATTACTTAAAAGATGAAAAAAATGAAGGATGGATAAAAAAAGGCATGCAGTAATTAAAGCAGTGTAATATAAAAAAACAATGCCGTTTCAGATTTGGAACGGCATTGCATTTTCGACAGGTTCCTAGTTCATAGGACGCCATAAAGTAACCACACAGTTATTGTTAGCATCTTTACCAAAAGCCTGTACTCCTGATGTTCCGCCTCCAATGTAACATAAAAACTCCTTCTGCGTATTATCACACTGCGTAGAAATATTGCTGCAGGTTCCATTTGGATTTGGCTTATAACCAACTTGTGGCGGACTAAGCTTTGCAGTACTCTGCATAGAAGTCGTTACAAAGGCTCCTGAAATTGCCAGGGCTACTACAGCAATTGGCATAACGTTTTTTAAAAATAGCGTTTTCATAATAATAAATATTAAATTAAACTTTGATCTACTTTTTTCTACAGGTATTCGATCTTTTTCCTGATACCGGCCAGTATATTTTTAAAGTCAGTTATCTTTCAAACCAACATTTTGAATTTCCTTTTTTATAATATCCTTAAATTCATAGGCAACGAGCTCATTTCCAATTATCCCATATAAATGGGTTGCGGTAACAATAAAAGAGCTTAGCTTTTGGTCTCCGATATTATATACCGGACAGCTGAACAGGTAGGCTTTTTTGTTTATATCATAAATATCAAGTATAACGGCCTGTTCTCTAAGTATGTCGCTTTCGTATTTTCCTCTTATTTTAGAATGTACAAAAAGCAGGTTTCCAAACACGGCAGCATTGGCATTTACGACCAGTGGAGGCGCAGCCATGGTACTCTCTGTGTGATTTTTTAAATAGGCCACTTTGATTTTAGCCTTTGAAGTAGTGTCAATAGTATGGCCCCTGTAATCAAGTTTCCCATTTTTGTCTGCGATTATAAACTCATTTCGGTAATAATACAGATAGATTATTTTATGCATTTGGGCACTATACATTAAAAGGCCGTCGGTATCAAAAACACCATCTATCTGCTTCTGTAAGAGCACTTTTTTATATACTGTTTTGGGGTATTTATCCGCAGAAAATATGCCCAGGGTATTGATCCTGTTTTTTCCGTTATTGGTCCGAAACAATACTTTGGTACTGTCCATGATTTCAGCATGAGTAAAATAAGGCATTCCCTTAAACTCCTTATCAGCCTTCCAATCTTTTGTATCTCCTCCAACTACAATAGGCACTGTTCCGTCTTTTAGGTAAAAATAAGAGCCATTAACAGCAATTCTAATCATTTTAAAAGGTTTGTTCCCGGTCTCCAAAGTTACTTCTGCTGTTGACCTTTTTTTCAATTCAGGATCAAATGATAAAACATGCAGGGGATTGGTGTAGTTCCCTAAATATATTCTTCCTTCTGAAAAACCTGCGAAATAATAGGAATTAAAATGCAGGTCCTGCTGCCCCGCCAGCATAGCAGGATGATTTGGAAATCGTCTGATAAATGGATTTTCATGATGCATTATTTCTTCTGATGACAAAAACAGAATTACCATAACGGCAATGCTCATTATAACAGAAAAACTCATTCCAATAATTGCTGTTCGAAAAGTCCCTTTTGGATTTTTCTTTGCAGCACTTCCATCGTGCATCAATATTGCAGCGGCTGCCAGGACAACAAATAAAATATTAAATAGAAGATGCGTATTCCAGCTCATTTTCTCCAGGATCCCGCCACAAGAGCATGGAACAAAAGAACTATAATGCAAAACGATAAATATATAGGCGCTGAACATAATCATAAGAGCAAATGCCGCATAAATTCCTGCTTTCTTATATTTGGGAATGAGCAGCAATAGTGCAATTAGAAGCTCGACGCCTGGAACCAGCCACACAATCCATCCCGCAAATGCGCTTAAAAGCGGTGATTGCCCAAGCTGTACCCTGAAATGCTCAAAATCCAGCAGCTTGCTAATTGCCGCATATACAAATAGGAGAACAAATAAAAGACATATTATTTCAACAAGTAAATTTGACAGGCTGGAGCGTAATTTCATAATCAGGATATTTAAAGTTGCTAATACCTTTTTTAAAGGACTTCAGAAATTTTAATAAGCAAATTTACAAGTGTCTGGAAAAAATATTGTTGTTTAAAACAAGCCAAAAGTTGGTTATAACGTGCTAAATTGAAATAGTTTTAAATATCTACCCTAAAAAAAACACAACTGCTTTCAATGAAAATTACCACGTCAAAGCTTTGAAATGCTTCTAAATGGCAAAAAATTGTCCCGCCTTTTTAGACCTACGGGACAATTTTACCTTTACTCTAAGAATGTACTATAGAACAATACTACTTCCAATAGGTAGTCAAATCTATTGACTAATAGCTTTTTCAATTTCTAAGCACCAGTGAATTCAATCCCTTATTGGTAAAATCCACACAGAGATTAAATGCGGCCTGCCCTCTTTGCTGGCCTGTACCAGACATCATAAGTGAGGCCAGTTTTGCTTCGTCATTTTTGTAGCTTCTCACATTCTGAAAATAACCCGTCACGGCATTATAGGCCCCGAACACCGTTCCCTTAGTTGTAGGCATCTGCTGTGTAGGATGGCTCATGGCATATTCAAAAGCATTGTCCGCCATATTAATGAAGCAGGATGAAAGTTCATCTTCTCTCCCTTCCTGCATATTTTTTAGCACCTCCTTACTCGGTGCCAGTGCATACTGAATAAGCTTTTTAACCTCCCTATCAGAAATTGGCACCCTTGTCCAATGATTAAAAATAGCCTCCATATTAGTTGACAGATGATCAGCAATTCCCATCACTTTGTGTGCCTGCTTCAATCTGTCATTTGCATTGGAGGTATGGCGGATACGCACGGTATTGGTTTTATTCTGCAGGGCCGCATTGAGTGTGTTAGCGCATACGATACGGATGGGCGTAAAAGCCGCCGTAATGCTCCCGCTTCCATCATGTGAGGTGGTCAGGAAAATGTATTTTTCAATCAGATCATCCTTACCCACACGAATATAATCAGGTAATTTAGCGGTTATGAAAATTCGTTCCCCATTGTTATGTAAAGCTTTACATAAAAAAGGTTATGGAAAGTAAAAGATTATGTAAAATAGTCTGTGTCAATCTGTTCTTTTAGCTGTAGCTACACAATGTGTATTCTATTTTACTTTACATTATT
>NZ_JAGYVZ010000051.1 GCF_018380615.1 Flavobacterium psychroterrae
ACGATAAAATTGACGCAACAACACGCAGTCATACCAGAGCAATCCTGACTAAGAAATTCAAAAAAGCAATCCATTCTATCGCTCCAACTTCCGATACTGCTCCAACACCAGTTATTGCGGCTACAGGAACGGCTGTTGGTGGTGTTGCAACATTGATCTACGAGGATTTGGTTGCCCTTAAAGGCAGATTAGATGCAGATGAAGTTGATCCAAGCGGCAGACGTATTGTTTTGTCTACAAAACATTGGAATGACTTATTGGTTGATCGTAAAAACTTCGGTGATAAGTTGGTAAACTACAATACAGGAATGCCTGCACCAATGATTGCAGGTTTTGAACTTTTCCAATACAATGGAAATCCGCTTTATACCAGTGCGGGGGTTAAAAAAGCTTTTGGAGCTGTTAAAGCTGCGGGAGATCGTGAAGGTTCTGTGGCATTTTGGACTGGTGGAATTGCTAAGAAAACGGGATTGACTAAACAGTATTTTACTAAAGCAGATACCGATACAGCAAACCAATCCAATCTGTTAAACTACCGTCATTACTTTATGGCACTTCCTTTTGAAAGCAGATTCATAGGAGCAATTTACTAGTAATATACAAAAGGCTACTTCTATACGGTAGTAGCCTTTTTTTAAAAATCAACTATGGAGCAATTTTTATACCCAACTCTTACGGCGTTTTTCGCTTCATTCATTACCTGGTTCTTTTCAAAAAGAAAATCACTGGCAGAAGACAGAGCCGCTGAATTGGATAACGCAGTTAATGCTGTCAAATATTACCGTGAATTACTCGATGATATGGCTACTCGTTTAACAGCCGCCACTGAAACAATTAAAACAATGGAAGCGCAACACCGCGAGTTAATGGGCATCAATCAGCACTTGGTTGAAGAGTTACAAAAATTCAAACAACTAAACGGGAAAAGCTAATGAGCAAACTATCCGAAAAAATATTACAGATCGCCATTACTCAAATTGGCGTTCATGAAATCCCAAAAAACAGCAACGCCGGTGCAGATGTTGAAAAATATCTAAAGTCGGTCGGACTTGGAAAAGGCTACAGTTGGTGCATGGCTTTTATTTATTGGTGCGCGAGCGAAGCATCCAAGCAATTAGCAACTACAAATACATTACAGAAAACTGGTGGTGTACTGGCGATGTGGAACGCAAAGCCACTATTGAGAGTGAAGCTTCCAGAGCCAGGCGATATAATGATCCTGGACTATGGGAAAGGATTAGGTCACACCGGAATTGTAGAGAAAGTAGCAGGATCAAAAGTCCATACTATTGAAGGAAATACAAACGATGAAGGTAGCCGTGAAGGCTATGAAGTTTGCAGAAGAGTTAGAGAATTATCAAAAATAAAAGGATTTTTAAGACCATGAAAAATATAAAAATAGGTTGTTTGTTTTTAGTTCTCACCATGTTTCTGGTTTCTTGCGCAGGCAAAAAACCAGTTGTGGTGCAGAATACTACAACAATCGAAAAGGTGATAACCGAAACAATACACGATACTGTTTTGACAGTACAAAAAGACAGCTCTTCTTATAATGCACTTTTAGAGTGCATCAACGGAAAAGTAGCCATTAAGAGTGTTACGCAAGCCGAACCGGGGCGCAACTTAAAAAGCCCAAAGGTTCGGATTGCTGACAACGTCCTTACAGTCGATTGTGAAGCAAAAGCACAAGAATTGTTTTTGCGATGGAAATCAACTTACATCACAGAGCATAAGCAGGAAATTAAGGAAGTTCCAATAATTACCAATGTACTTACCTGGCGACAGGAAACTCAAATTAAAGGCTTTTGGTTTTTAGTATCAATACTTACACTTATAATCATCGCATTTATAAAAACAACTTTTAAAAAAACGATATAATGAAAAAACATGAAATTTTTGAAACAAACCCTGATTTAAAATCAGTACATGTAACGTCTGACGGAACGCCATTTTATAATGACAACGACGCAAAAATGCACGCAAAAACGCTGAAAGATAAATCAGTAGAATTAATTGTTAATCCATTACAAATTGAAGTCATCGACGAAGATGTTGACGATAACGAATTTGAAGACCTTAATAAATTACAACACGGTGATGCAATACCCGGAGCAATGATTGAAGTTCCTGCAATTCCAGATGGTTCTGTAAATATTCTGGCTGAAGGTGAAACGGGTGGTGATATTATAAGTAATCTGCCTGAACTTTCAGCAGAAGAAACTGAAGAGTTAATCGCATCAGGCGGTGAGGCAATCAATATTACTGGTGAAGCGGTAGAAACTGCAAATATTGAGACTGCCAAAGAGGAAACGCCTAAGAATAATACTAAAAAAGTTAAATAATGGGTAAGCCAAATGTAAATGTATCCTTTGAAAACGGCAATCTTGGTATTGTTGCTACAAGTCCTGACGGTATTTGTGTGATTGTTTCCTCTGCCGTTTCAAATTCCGGATTTGCTTTAAACAAAGCCTATACCGTGTACTCTCTTGAAGAGGCGGAAACTTTAGGAATCATTCCTTCAGTTGCGGGAAATTACGAATTGCACAAAACAATTAAAGAGTTTTATGCAGAAGCCGGAACAGGAACGGAGCTTTGGATCTATGGACTTGCAAAAACAAAAACACTTGATGAATTAATTTCTGCAAGTTCAGTTGTTCTGACAGCATCTAACAGACGAATCCGATTTGTTGTTGTTAAATATGCACCATCGGTGGCGGAAGTGGTTGTAACTGCCGGAATTAGAACAGGGTTTCCCGCGACAGTTGCAGCAGCTCAGGCAATAGCCGAACAATTTACAACTGACAAAAAACAGCCTGTAGTTTTTATAATTGAAGCTTACAACTTTACAGGAGTAACTTCTGATTTAATCGGTTTCTCTGCCGAAACAAATAACAGGGTGGCTGTTTTAATCGGTGATACTGAAACCAGAACCGGATCAACAGCATCTAAAGGCGCAGCTGTTGGAGTATTAGCAGGCAGAATCGCTGCAAACCAAGTTCATGTAAATGTCGGAAGAGTTAAAGACGGAGCATTAAAACCATTAACATTTTATGTTGTTGATACGCCTGTTGAACAGGTGAATATTGATGCTATTTATGACAAAGGTTTTATCACTTTAACAACCCATGTTGGGAAAAGCGGATACTTTTTTGTCGATGACATGATGGCTTGCGGAATTGAAGACGATTATCATTTTTTAACTCGCAGACGAGTAATTGATAAAGCGTATGTACTGGCAAACCAAAGTTTAACAGACTTTATCCTGGACACAGTTCCGCTAAACAATGAAGGTAAAATTCAGGCATCATATGCAAAAGCATTGGAGGCTGAAGTAGAAAGAGTAATTGCACAGGCAATGACTGCTAAAGGTGAGCTTTCAGCAGATGTAACAGTAGCAAACGATACAGGAGTTGAATGTCAAATTGATGTTACCAATAACATTTCTCAGGATTCAACAATCAAAGGCAGAATCAAAGTACGTCCACATGGCTACGGAAGATTCTTAGAATTTTCAATAGGATTTAATACAGGTCAATAATTATGAGTTTTAATTCAAGACAATACGAATGGGGCGATGTTACAGTCGTTCTAGGTGGTAGAGATATAACAGGGATCCGCGGTATAAAGTACACTGAAAAAGGCGAAAAAGAAGCCTTGTTTGCTAAGGGGAGATATCCTCACAGTATTCAAACCGGTAACATCACCATCGAGGGAGAAATCACGGTTTTACAGTCGGAACTGATTGCTTTGGAAAAAGCCGGTAACGGATCCGTTTTAGGTTTAAATGTAGACGGCGTTGTTTCTTATGGAAACCCATCTGCCGGTGATGCTATGACTACTGACAGAATTGTTGGGATCAGCTTTACTGAATCGCCAAAGGAAATGAAACAAGGCGATAAGAATATGGAAATATCAATTCCGTTTATCGCCCTGGCAGTTAAACCAAATGCTTAATTAATACAATTTAACCACTCCTTCGGGAGTGTTATTTTATAAAAACAAACAAACTAAAAATGAAAACTGCAACACCGGAACAAATCGCCGCTTGGAAAGCTGAACATGTATATGTTTATTCGCTTAAATCCAAAAATGCTGACAAAATTTGTTATTTAAGAAAACCTACACGTCAGGAACTTAGTTACGCTTCCACCGCAGGAACTTCTGATCCTTTAAAATTCAATGATTCAATACTTAAAAGCTGTTGGCTTCATGGTGATGAAGAAATACAAACCAATGACACGCTCTTTTTAGGTATTTGTCCGCAATTGGATGAAATATGTGCCTTTGAACAGTTTGAGTTGGAAAAGCTGTAGAGTCATCAGCTGTCAATGAGAATGACTGGCTCAGAATAGCAAACGCCCAATTAAGATATTACTTTCATCTTAATCCTGATGACTTAACAGACCAACAATGGGCGTCTAAATATGCAGAATTGATCTATATCAGAAAATCCGAAAACAACATGTTATAATGAGCAATACCTTAAGTTATATGATTCAGATCAACAGTAATGTTGATAAGGCTAGTGCTAGTTTTAATAAATTTTCGAACGGTGTTCAGAAGGAAATAGATAAAATTCAAAAGAAATTGAATTCTGTTACAATGGAATCGTTCATTAGGAATGTTAATTCTGCCGCTGACGGAATTGCATCGTTAAATGAACCTGGAATGAAACTTAGTACAAACATGTACGATCTTCAGGCGATAACAGGTGTTACAGGAGATAAATTAAAAGAAATTGAAGGTTATGCGAGGGAAAACGCTAAAACCTTTGGAGGTGAGGCATCCGCATCAGCAGAATCTTATAAGCTGATTCTATCACAGCTTTCACCAGAGATTGCAAAAGTGCCTAAAGCGTTGAAATCAATGGGTAAAGAAGTCTCAGTTACTTCTAAGCTTATGGGCGGTGATACTGTTGCAGCGACAAATGTTCTTACAACGGCTATGAATCAATATCAGGTTTCTTTGGCTGATCCAATTAAGGCATCCAAAGAAATGGCCCGCATGAATAATGTTATGGCTGCCGCTGCAAAAGAAGGTTCAGCAGAGCTTCCACAAATTGCGCAAGCTTTGGAGCAATCCGGATTAGCTGCCAAAACCGCAAATGTTTCTTTCGAAGAAACGAATGCTTATCTCCAGGTACTTGATAAGAATGGGAAAAAAGGAGCTGAGGGTGGAGTTGCCTTAAGAAACGTAATGGCAACTTTAGCGCAAGGGAGATTTTTACCAAAAGATACCAAGGCAGAACTTAAAGCTGCGGGGGTAGATATTAACAGGCTTACTGATAATTCTCTTACACTTTCACAACGCCTTTGGCCGCTTAAAAAAATCATGAATGATCAGGCGCTGGTTACCAAATTATTTGGTAAAGAAAATAGCAACGCTGCTATTGCGATGGTCAGTAACATTGAGGAAGCGGCGAAACTTACAGAAGCGGTTACAGGAACCAATACAGCTTATGAACAAGCTGCGATTATAATGGAAAGCCCATTAGAAAAAAACAAGCGCCTTCAGGCTCAGATAGATGATTTTAAGATTTCTCTGTTTAATGGAACCGATGGCTGGATCGGTTATGCAGATGTAATCGGTAAAACAGCGAAAGATTTTGCGGATTTAATGCCAATCATGCAAGGAGCCGGTAAGATATTCTCAGTAATGACAAGTGCTACAAAATTGCAGGCTTTATGGACAACAATTGTTACAGGTGCTACAACTGCGTGGACAGGTGTTCAAACAGCATTTAATGTGGTTATGGATCTTAATCCGATAGTTTTTATTGTAGCGGGTATTATTGCCTTGATTGCAGTTATTGCGGTTGTAGTTTCTAAAACAGAAGGTTGGGGCGCAGCATGGAAGCATACTATTAATGGAGCGAAATTACTTTTCATGGCTTACGTACAAACAGTTAAAGCAAACTTTAATCTTATGGTTAACGGGTTCATGATAGGAATAAACAAAATTCAGATCGCATGGTACAAGTTCAAAAATGCCATTGGTCTGGGAAATAAAGCTGACAATAACGCTCAGATTGCCCAATTAAACGCTCAGGTTGAAACGCGAAAAAAATCAATCAAAGATGGCTACAAAAAAGCCGGAAACACTGCTTTAGAAGCTGCGGGAGAATTCAAGGCTGCTTATGATTCGGTAAAGTGGAAAAAGGAAAAGAAAACCGATGAAGGTATTTCAGATCCAAGTTTGCCAGGTGCATCAAAACCCCCTCCGACTTTGGGCGGTGGTGGCGGTAACGGATCGGGTAAAAAAAGTAATGAAGCTGTAGCTACTGGCGGAACCAAACACAATTATATTACAATAAAAATCGAGGAATTGATCGGGTTAAAAGCCGATACTGTCAGTGGCGGAAAGGACACAGCGAAACAAGCAGGTGAAGGTGTTGCCGATGAACTATTAAGAACTTTAGCAATGGCAGCAAGTGCCACAGGATAAATATTATGGCTTTAGATAAACAAGATTTATTATTTGCAGGATTAATGGGAAGTAAAGCTGTTAACCTGATTCAAAACGCAAACATTGTGAACAATGAATTGATTAACCGCGTACTGCCGGTTATTCCGTTTTTACCTGTTAAGAATGAAAAAAACAATGTTACGTCAAAATCTGGACACGCTATAAATGCAGAAGATAACTGGACAACTAGGGATTCGATAGAAGATCAAAAGCAATTTTTTCCTTTAAGCTTTTCTTTTAAAGAAAATGGTCAAAAATGGCTTTTCCCTTATGAACCAATGATAAACATTGCTTCGGGAAATAGTATTGTCAAGCGTAATGTTGCTAAACAGGGAGATAAACTTATAGGCACAATAAAAGAACGTTGGAGTCGAAAGGATTTTGACATCACTGTAACCGGTGTTTTAATTGGAAGTATAATGCAGGGAAAACCTGAAGACTGTTTCCCAAGAGAACATTTTTCTAAATTATTTGAATTCTTAAAGCATTCTAAAGAAATTTTTATTTACTGCCATCCTTTAGATCTAATTTCTGTAAATAAAGTAGTTGTCGAAGACTATAGTTTTCCTTTTACCAAAGGCGAAAACGTGCAAGCTTATGAATTGAAATTAACAAGCGATTATTCTTATGAACTTTTGATTAAAGATGATTTTTAATGTATAACATAAGTTGGAATATAAAATTTAAAACTGAAGGTTTAACCTATAGCTTGAAAACAATTGATTCAATTGACATTGAATGCAGTGTTGACAATTTGAGCGACACTGCTGTTATTACATTGCCTGAGGCTTTTATGAATCAGGTTTTTAATATTGGCAATGAAGTTAAAAGGGGTTCGGAAGTAATTATAAAAGCCGGGTACGATGATGATTTAAAAACGGAGTTTGTCGGTTTTGTCCAGGACGTTGTTACTAATGATAATTCATTAAAAATTAAGTGCGAAGATGCTCTTTTCTTATTCAGGAAAAGCGTTAAAGATGTTGAGTTAAAACCAACATCGTTACCTAAAATCGGACAGTTATTGATAGACCAGATTGACAAATCGTACAAACTTGTTTGTGATTATGATATCACTTATGAAAAATTTGTAATTCACCAGGCTACTGGATATGACGTTTTAAAAAAGTTAGCTGAAGAAACCAAAGCAAACATTTATTTCAACACAGAAAAAAAGGAATTACATATTCATCCTCCTTATTTGGAAAAAGGCGGTGATGTGGTTTATTCAATGCAAAGAAATATAGAAAACAGCTCTTTGGAATTCAAAAAAGCAATTGATCGTAAAGTCGAGATAACCGTTGAAAAGACAAACCTTTCAGGAAAAATAGAAAAATATACAACTGGTACCACCGGAGGTGATAAAATCACTCTTAAGGTTGGTTCTGTCAGTACTGCTGACTTAAAAAAAATTGCGAATGCGGAATTAATCAGAAGATCGGCAGATATGTATGAGGGAAGTATTGACACATGGGCAATTCCATTTGTTCAGCCGACCTACTCAGCCAAAATAAAGGACGAAGACTATCCGGAAAAAGACGGAAAGTATTATGTCGTAGCTGTAACCACTGCAATCAATGAGAGTGGTTTTAAAAGAACCTTAAAATTAGGAGTTAAACTAAGTGTATAATGGACAAACCCGCTGCAATAAAACGCGCATTAATTGAAGCCCTGGGCTTTAATGAGAATCTTGCAATTACTGCTGAAGTAATATCCATACAAAACACAACTTGTACAGTGAAATTAGTTTCAGGAATGGTATTAAGTGATGTACGACTTTGTGCGACAATAAATGAAAATGAAGATTTATTCATTACAGTTCCCAAAGTTGGTTCTGAGGTAATATTAATCAGCCAGACGGGTCAATTATCAGGATTAATAGTTGTTAAGGTTGATGCGGTCGAAAGTATCTCTTATAAAAAAGGAGGCTTTGAGTTTATTGTTGACGGAACCACAGGAAAAGTAACATTGAAAAACGAAACATCAAATCTAGGCGCTTTAGTTTCCTCTTTGTTAACAGAAATTCAAAACGCAATTATCTTAACCCCTTCGGGACCGGGTAAAATAGCGCCAACAACAATAGCAAAATTAATACAATTAGATACAAAGTTTAAAACTCTTTTAAATAGCAATTAAAATGTCTTTAAATAAAGCCGCGCTAAAAATAGCAATCACAACTTTACTAACCGATATGTTAGAAAAAGAGAGCAATTCAATTGAAGAATTTGCAAATCGTCTATCCAGTGAAATTGAAATATTTGTGAAATCCGGAACCGTAATGGTTAATGTTGCGACAACGGGTAGTGCAACGGCACAGACCGGAACCGGAACGGGTAATATAACATAACAATTATGAAAAGCATAGGCATTCAACTAAATGACAACAGTGATAATGGAACTCTTATGGATTTAAAAATCGATCCTGTTCGTGATGCTTCAAATAAAATAGTAAGTGGCTTGGTTATCGGACAGTCAAAGGAGCAAAACATCGCATTGATGTTAATGATGCACCAAGGAGAATTAAAATTCAAACCTGATTTAGGAGTTGGTATTGAAGATATAGTCCTAAGTTCAGATTATTTGATTTTTCGACATAGGATAAGCGAGCACTTAAAAAAAGACAATTTAATTGTCAGTCAAGTTGATTTATTTGAAAACAAGCCTTTTAAAATAGTTGCTGAATATGGAAAGTAAAGTACATCAGGGTCAAAGTTTTTTAGATAAAACAATTGAAATGACCGGCTCTTTTGAGAATGCTTTTTTAATGTCTTTGGAAAATAACATTTCAATTACAGACAGTATGCAAATTGGTTTTGACCTGAAATTTTCAGGAAAACAGTTTAAACCAATAACTGATCTGTTCGATGATAAAAATCGTTGTGCTACAGGAATAACAAAAAGTGACTTTGCAGTAATAGTTCCTGATGACGGAATTGGAGCAATGATAATTGAAGATACATTTATAGTAAGATAATGGCACGATCCAAAACACAAATTAAAGCTGAAATTACAACGCCGTTTATGGCAAATCAAAGCTTTGCAGAAAAGTACGGTTTCACAATTGGCACATCTTTCGAGTCTGAATTTTCACTCGTTAGTTTAGAAAACATTCTTTTTGAAATGGTTGCTTTTGCGCTCTACTTACATGAATTAATGTTTGATCAGCACGCAAAAGAAGTTGATCAGCGTTTGGCAAATGAAAAGGCAGGAACGCTTCCGTGGTATAGAACAATGGCTTTACGTTTTCAATTAGGTTTTGCCCTTGTCCAGGACAAAGATTATTTCGACAACGGCGCTGCCACTAATGAGCAGATTGAAGCTTCTAAAATAATAAAGTATGCAGCGGTTAATGAAGCAACTGACAGTAGCCGGGTAATTCTTAAAATAGCCGGTGAACAAAACGGAGTGTTAACCAATTTTACGGATGCAGTGCAAGTCGAAGCAATTGAATACTATTATAAAAGAATTAAAGTTGCGGGTGTAGCCTTAACGATTATCAATTATAAAGCAGATAAATTGTACTTAACCATTCAGATCAAAAGGGATGCGTTAATACTGAATGAAAACGGTATGAGTAAGCTTAATGCTGATTATCCGGTGAATGAAGCTTTAAAGGCGTTCATGAAAGAATTGAAATTCAATGGTGAATTACAACTTTCATCTTTAATCGATAAAATTCAGTTAGTATCGGGCGTTTTAGATGCAACGCTTATCAGCGCGCAGAGTGCATGGATTAATCCTGAAATAAACGATTACGGTATTCCGCAACCAATCAATATAACAAAAGTTGCTGAAAGCGGATATTTTGAGATAGTAACATTTGACAATATTCATTATGTGGTTTAAAATCGACTGGAATATTTTCGCCCTGGATAACATTCCCACGATGCTTCGGAAAACATCCTTAGCCTTTTTTGCTCAAACATTATTGAAGCCTTTAAACTCGCTTTATTATAAATGGTCAAACTGGCGAATAGATAATTTATACAAGCTTGAACATACTGGTCAGATTTGTTCGTTAGAAGGTTCTCTGAATGATGGTTTTGATAGAATACAACGGCGAATCTATATCGGCAATGGTCAAATGCATAAGACCTTTTACATCTACACGGAAGTAGAATCAAAAACAGTTTACCTATATCCGGAAAGCGAAAACAAAACAATTTATTTACGAACTGAATCAGAAACGGCAGATACCGGTTTAGACTTTATTGTCTTTGTTCCGGAGGAAATTTATAACGCTCAGTTTTTTGCATTAGATGCACACATCAAATTTTACAAATCAGGAGGTTTCCGTTACAAAATATTTATCATAGAATGAATAATACAAACTTTTTACAAACAGGCGGTTGGCCGTTAAATCTTGAGAGGCTCGAAGAGCTCGAAACATCATTTAATGTATTCAATGCTTTTGGATCATTAGCCGGTAATTTCAGTATTATTTCAGGTTGTGAAACAATTGGCAGCACAGTTCAAAAAGGTTTCGTTTATATTGACGGTGAACTTTTAGAATTTAGACCCGCAGTTGTATCGGGAACTTCACGAGTAATAATTATCGAAGAGGCTGTAAGCCGTCCTTTTGAAAATGGTTCAGTAAAACAAATTTATACAATTCGTTACGCCACTTTTGGAACTTCAGATGTTTCGTGGGCATG
>NZ_JAGYVZ010000052.1 GCF_018380615.1 Flavobacterium psychroterrae
GAATAAACTGGAATGTTGTTTTTTAAAACTTTATTTATACAGCCAAGCTTAAACTCATAATCATATTTTACTCTTTTTTCCATAAAAATGCCCCCAAATAGTGTCTAACTTTTTGGGGGCAGTTCAACTTGTCGGGTTTATTATTTAAACGTTATGAGTTTCTCAATTAATTCTAAACTCTTAACTTCTATAAAAATTATCTAATTTTCTAATTGACAAATTATCTAATTACAGATAATTTAATGCTAAGAATATTTCCTGATCCAAAGGCAAATCTATTTCACTTTCAAAAAATACTAATTGTCTTTTATATACTGTTTCAATTAAATAATGATTTCCTCTAAAATAAGTTTTTCTAATTTTTACCGGCAAGTTAGATTCTGCAACCATTTTAAATTGATGCGGATAAACCAAAGTTTTATGTGTTTCATCTTCATAAGAAAGCAATAAATGAGTTGGTAATTCATTTACTTCTCCAAAAAGCGATGCCACATATTTAGTTTGAGGATCTTCGTAAATTTTTATCGGATCATCTTTTACAATAAGTTCTCCACCTCGCATCACGATTGCCTGATCTGCAAAAGACAAAGCATCAGTACTATCATGTGTTGCAATAATGCAGGTGATTCCTTTTTGTTTTAGATATTTGAATAAATTTCGGCGTAAAGCATTTTTTCTAAAAGCATCAATCTGACTAAAAGGTTCATCTAATAAAATTACTTCCGGTTCTAAAGCCAGAACTCTTACTAGGGCAACTCTTTGTTGTTGACCTCCACTTAAAAACTTAGCTTTTACATTTGAAAAGTTTTCCATTTCTACCATTTCCAGTAATTCCTGAACACGCAGTTTTTTCATATTCGCAAAACCATTGGAAAGAAATTTACCAACATTTTCGGCCACTGTTTCAAAAGGAGACAAATCAAAATCCTGCGCCAGATACTTCATAAAAGGCATTCCGGGAATCAAATTGTATTTAGGACCATAAACAGGCTTTTCATTATAAAAAATCTTGCCTTCATTTAAGTCATATAAGCCGTACATTAATTTAAGAAGCGTGCTTTTTCCGCAGCCGCTTTCGCCAATAATAGCAATATTTTCTCCTTTATTTATAGTAAAGGAAACGTTTTTTATAACAGGAGTATCGGTATACGTAAAAGAGATATTTTGAATGTCGAGCATGGGTTGTATTTGAAAGGTCAAATTTACAATGTTTAATTTCTAAAGTCAAAAAAAAGCTGCTTCAATTATGAAACAGCTTTTAAGAAATTTTATTGCGTTTGAAACTTATTTTCCAGCTTCAGATTTAGCATCATTTACCATTTTGTCATTTGCAGTGATCGAAAACTCTACACGACGGTTTTGCGCTCTTCCTTCAGGAGTATCATTTGTAGCAATAGGTTCAGCAATTCCTAAACCTGAAGTTTTAAAACGGCTTGATTTTAATCCTTTTGCAACTAAATAAGCTTGCACTGATGCCGCTCTTTGTCCTGAAAGTGTTAAGTTATATTCTGGTTTTCCTGTGTTATCAGTATAACCAAAAATTTGAATATCAGTATCTCCATACTCATTGAATACAGAAACTAATTTATCTAAATTAGTTTTTGCCTGAGGAGTCAAAGTTGATTTGTTAGTATCAAAACGAACAGAATTTTCATTTAAAGTTAAGTGAATTCCTTCTCCAACTCTTTCTACAGATGCACCTGGTAAAGCCTGATCAATTTGACGGGCTTGTTTGTCCATTTTGTTTCCAATAAGAGCACCAGTTCCACCACCTACAGCAGCTCCAATTGCAGCTCCTAAAGCAGTGTTTCCACCTTTTCCTAAATTATTTCCTAAAATACCACCAATTAAACCACCGGCAACTACTCCAATTCCGGCTCCTTTTTGTGTATTATTAGCGTTTTTTACTGAATCGCAACTTGCAAAGAAACTTACTAAAACAAGTAAACTACTCAAACCTAAAACTGTTATCTTTTTCATATTGTATATTTTTATTTTTTAATTTGCTCTTTGAAATTGGTAAGTTACATCCTTAACTTGTCCGCCAACATTAATATTATCGATCAACTGAAATGATGTATCAGTTAAACCGGCAACTTTTAGCAAGTAACCATCTCTAACATTTTTTGATTTTGTTCCCGGATTAACAATTTTAAGAACAAAAAGTCCCTGATTGTTAATACTCCAAACAATTGGTGAAGTAAATGCAGTACAACTTGGTGCAGTTAAATTCATTGTTCCTTTGTTATTATTAGAAATAAAATTCCAGGTACTTCCAATAAAACATTTAGAATCGGCAAGATCAAAAGATGTTACTTTGATATATTCAGAACCTGCATAAGAAACATTAGTTAAAACCCAATTTCCTTTAATAGCTACTTGAGTAGGTCTGTCAAGTTTAGTCGATAGCGGAGTCGCTTCTGGTGAAGCTGTAGTCGAAGCTGATTTACACGCGAATAACATCGTGGCGATCATGCAAATGAAAAGAATCTTCTTCATTTTGTACATTTTTTTAAGTTATTACTTACTTATTTAACAATTATTATTTTAACAAAGATACAATTCATAACGAAACTTTTGTTTTAGAATCTAATTATTTTCTTTCAAAATTAACACTTACGCCATTTTGTCATTCAAAAAACAATTGGTATTCTATTTGAAGAAATGAAAATCATCACTTTAAACTAATAAATTAAATAATATGACAACAGGTAAAATTAATGTTTCGGTAGAAAACATCTTTCCCTTAATCAAAAAGTTTTTATACAGCGATCACGAAATTTTCTTACGTGAATTGATTTCCAACGGTACGGATGCTACTTTAAAATTAAAACACTTAATAAGCATTGGCGAAGCTAAAGTAGAATTGGGAAATCCTGTAATAGAGATCAAAATTGACAAAGAGGGTAAAAAAATCCACATCATCGATCAGGGTTTAGGTATGACAGCTGACGAAGTTGAAAAATACATTAACCAGGTTGCTTTTTCAGGAGCCGAAGAGTTTCTTGACAAGTACAAAGATTCTGCTAAAGATTCTGGAATTATCGGTCATTTTGGACTTGGATTCTACTCTGCATTTATGGTTGCAGAAAAGGTAGAAATCATTACTAAATCATATAAAGATGAGCCAGCTGCGCACTGGACATGTGACGGAAGCCCGGAATTTACTTTAGAACCGGCTGACAAAACTTCACGTGGTACAGAAATCATCTTACACGTTGCCGAAGATTCACTTGATTTCTTAGAAGATTCAAAAATTAGCGGTTTATTAAATAAGTATAACAAGTTTATGCCTATTCCAATTAAATTTGGAACAAGAACAGAAAAAATAGAACAAAAAAAGGGAGAACAAGTGGCTCCTGAAGATGTAGATAATATTTTTACTGAAGTTGAAGTAGATAATATCATCAATAATCCAAATCCGGCGTGGACAAAACAGCCAACTGAATTATCTGATGAAGATTACAAAAGCTTTTACAGAGAATTGTATCCAATGCAATTTGAAGATCCGTTATTCAACATCCATTTAAATGTAGATTATCCGTTTAACCTGACTGGAATTTTATACTTCCCTAAATTAGGTTCAGACATGCAAATTCAGAAAGACAAAATTCAATTGTACCAAAACCAGGTTTACGTTACTGATAATGTAGAAGGAATTGTACCTGAATTTTTGACAATGCTTAAAGGAGTTATCGATTCACCGGATATCCCGTTGAACGTTTCCCGTTCTGGTTTACAAGCAGATGGTGCCGTTAAGAAAATCTCTAACTACATTACTCGTAAAGTAGCTGATAAATTAAAAGCATTATTCAATGAAAATCGTGCTGATTTTGAAGCTAAATGGAACGATATTAAAATCGTTTTAGAGTACGGAATGCTTTCTGAAGATAAATTCTACGAAAAAGCAGGTGCTTTCTTTTTATACCCAACTGTTGATGATACTTACTTTACTCTTGAAGAATTACAAGAGAAACTTAAAGACAACCAAACGGATAAAGACGGAAAACTTGTTGTTCTTTATGCCGGAAACAAAGATGCACAACACTCTTATATTGAAACAGCAAAAGAAAAAGGATACGAAGTATTACTTTTAGATTCTCCTATTATCTCTCACTTGATTCAAAAAATTGAAGGTGATAATAAAGATGTAACTTTTGTTCGTGTGGATTCTGATCATATTGATAATTTAATCAAGAAAGATGAAAACACGATTTCTAAATTATCAGATGAAGAAAAAGAAACCCTTAAAACTTCATTAGAATCTTATATCCCTAAAGCATATAGTGTACAACTAGAAGCTATGGATAGCCAAGCTGCTCCGTTCATTATCACGCAACCTGAATTTATGCGTAGAATGAAAGAAATGAGTCAGTCTGGTGGCGGCGGAATGTTCGGGATGGGAAATATGCCTGAAATGTACAATCTTGTTGTAAACACAAATTCTGATTTAGCAACGAGTATTTTGAATACTGAAGACAAAACACATCAGGAACATTTAGTAAAACAAGCTTTAGATTTAGCTAAATTATCGCAAAACCTATTAAAAGGAGAAGCTTTAACTGCTTTTGTAAAAAGAAGTTTTGAAATGATCAAATAAGAAATAACTACATAAAGTTATTTTTGTCCTAAGCCTCGTAAGTTAAACTTACGGGGCTTTTTTTGTTCTAATCAAATCCATTTTTTTGATTTTAAATCGTTTTAAAAAAAGGGTGTTTCGCCCCTTTCCTACCAAAATTTCTTTCTATAATTTTACTTCTCCATAAATATAAATAACTGATTATCAACATTTAAATACAAAATCATGGATAAAAAGAAATTTACTGAGAACGGAGAAATTTTGACGATAATCAAGGAACTAAAAGACCAAATTAAGAATAAGAATTTCTCAGATATTGTAGATGCAAATAATTGCCAATATGTTGATTTAGTACAAGAAGGCGGCGGCGTATTAGGAATCGCTTTAGTTGGCTACATTTATATTTTAGAACAAATGGGTATTCGGTTTTTGAGTTTAGCAGGAACATCTGCCGGAAGTATAAATACCATGCTAATGGCGGCGGCTGGCACAATTGATATTCAAAAATCAGAATGGATATTAGACTGTTTGTGCAATAAAAACTTGTATGATTTTGTTGACGGAGATCACGATGCGAAGGAATTTATCGATGCTTTATTGAGTGATTCCGGCAATCTAAAACTAATTATGAAAGGATGTCAGGTTGTAGATAATTTTAAAGATGATCTTGGATTAAATCCCGGAAAAAATTTCCATCAATGGATGACAAACTTGCTTTCGCAAAAAGGAATTAAAAATTATGCTGATTTAAAAGCTCTTAGATTAAAAGGAGTTTCGGATAAAAATAAATTATACCGAATTAATAAAGTGAATTTGGGCGATAAAGAAGAATACAGCCGACCGGATCATTGGAGCGAAATGGCGATAATTGCAGCAGATATTACTACCGAAAGTAAAATTGTTTTTCCTAAAATGATCGATTTATTTTATTCAAATCCTGATGTTCAAAATCCTGCTGATTTTGTGCGAGCTTCCATGTCTATTCCGTTATTTTTTACTCCGTTTAAAATTACAAATATTCCGGGCGGAGTCGATGCCTGGAATAAATGGAATGAAGCAACTTGTTTAAGAACCTCGGTTCCGCTGGAAGTTATGTTTATGGATGGAGGAATTATTTCGAATTTCCCAATTGATATTTTCCACGAAAATTTGACTGTTCCCGCCTCTCCTACTTTTGGTGTTAAACTGGGATATGATAAAAATGAAATCAATAAAAATGAAAAAATCACAAACGTAATTAGTTCGATGTTCGATACGGCGAGATATGGTTATGATTCAGAATTTTTAAGAAAAAATCCGGACTTCAAAAATTTAATTGGATACATTGATACAGGAAGTCACAACTGGCTCAATTTTAATCTTACCGAAGATGCAAAAATTGATCTTTTTATTCGTGGCGCTCAAAAAGCTTCAGAATTTCTTGTGAAGTTTAACTGGGAAGAATACAAAAAAATCAGAAAAGCCAAAAGCGAATATTATAAAACGGTTTAAAAAAATCAATCACTTTGTAAAACAATATCACATAAAAACACGTTTACAAATCCTGTAAGCTCCGTTTACAGGATTTTTTTACTGTGATTCGATTTTTTTATTACATTTAAATGCTTTTTTAACCCCAAACAAAAAACCAAAACTATTATGAAAAAAACCACTATTTTACTATTAGCCATTTGCGCAACAGGACTTACCTACGTTTCTTGTTCCAGCAATGACAGCGACAAAACGACTCAAGCTGATGTATCTTCAATTGGCGCATCGATTGCAATTGATGCAAGTACCGAAATGGATATAAAAACCGCATTACAAGTTTCGTCAAAACCATCTGCAACTGGAAAAACAACCGAAACTTCTCCCGGAATTTGCGGTACAATTACAGTTACGCAACAAAGTGCAGAATCATATCCAAAGGTATTTACAATAGATTATGGAACAGCAGGGTGTGTTGATAACCAATTGGCAAGAAAAGGAAAACTAAAAGTTACACTTTCCGGCCCTGTAACTACAACAGGAAGTAAAATGACCGTAGAAAGAATCAACTATTCGTTAAGCGGAATAAAACTGGAAGGAACAATAGAATATGTAAATACGACAAGTGTTGCCACTGTACCACAATTTAGCAGAAAAGTAACCAACGGAAAATTTACTGATTTAGCAGGAAGAGTTTTTCTAAACTCCGGAACAGTTACAGTAAAACAAACAGCCGGTGTTGATACGCCATTTGTACTAGAAGACAACGTTTATGAAATGCCTGAAGGAACTCATACAGTTACAGATAAAGACGGAGCAACACTAACATTAACTGTCCAGGAATCGCTGATAAAAAAATATTCGTGCGATTTTATCTCTAAAGGAAGACTGAAAATTCAGGGCGGAATTTTAAACGGCGTTGTTGATTATGGAAACAATGATTGTGATAAAACATACACGTACACCAACGAAAACGGAACATCATTTAATTTATCAATGTAACATAATAATTTGCTTAAAATCAAGAATCCCAATTTAGAAATAGATTGGGATTTATTTTTTCACTAAAATTGAAACACGACATACTACATTCAAACTATTTTCTTTATTTTGCAGCAAAATCTAAAAAACCAATGAAAAAATCAATTATTGCTTTTGTTACAATTGCACTATTAGCATCTTGCAGCAAAAAAGAATCAACCGACAGTTTACACCTTACAGGAAATATAAAAGGATTAAAAAACGGGACTTTATACATTCAAAGAGTTGTTGATACTGCTCTTGTAGCTATTGACAGTATTAAAATAGACGGAAATTCCTCGTTTGAAAGTGATTTAAAACTAGAATCTCCAGAAATGCTTTACTTGTACCTTGATCGTGGTGTAACTAATTCATTGGATAATAATATAATGTTTTTTGCAGAACCTGGAAATGTTAACATCGACACGAACTTAGATAATTTTATTTTTGGTGCGAAAATTACAGGATCTAAAAATCAGGAATTATACGAAGAATATAAAAAAATAAACTCACGTTTTAATGATGAAAGCCTTTCTATGGTTGAATCAAGATTTAATGCAATAAAAAGTCAAAATCAAAAAGCGATTGACAGCATTACAGCAAAACAAGAATCTAATACTAAAAGAAAATACTTGTATGCTACAAACTTCGCACTTAACAATAAAGATCACGAAATAGCACCTTATATTGCCTTAGCCGAGATTTATGATATCAATGTTAAATTCCTCGATACCATTCAAAAATCTATGACTCCTAAAGTTGCGCAATCTCTTTACGGAAAAAAACTAACCAAATACGTTGCTGACATTAAAAAGGAAGAAAAAAAATAACTTTAAGATTATATAATAAACGAAAACGTCCTGAATCTTCAGGACGTTTTTTGTATGTATAAATTCCAGTTTGAAAATTGGAATTTGGGTTTTAAAAAGATTGTAATTTTACTGGTATTATCTTCCCATCAAAGATCCTAATATTGCAAACACAAAAATTAATCCGTACAATACTAAAATTGCAATCATAAAAATACCAATAAATTTGTAGTGCGATTTTAAGTATTCTAAAGAATTGGTCAATGCTTCAGTGTCATTATCTCTAAAAGCTTTCTTTGCATTAGAAGCAAATTTGAATAAGTAATAAACTGGAAAAAAATAAATTGCTGCAAGAATAAAATACAAAACACCAATTATTGCTCCAAAAGAACTTCCCATAGCATTTGCACCAGGAATCAT
Source organism: Flavobacterium psychroterrae (assembly GCF_018380615.1). Taxonomy (GTDB): domain Bacteria; phylum Bacteroidota; class Bacteroidia; order Flavobacteriales; family Flavobacteriaceae; genus Flavobacterium; species Flavobacterium psychroterrae. The sequence goes on from NZ_JAGYVZ010000052.1 coordinate 8,296, forward strand.
TGATCCCATTGTTGCCAAAAATGCTCCTGCAAAAATTGCACCTATCATCAAAAGCCCAATCCCGATGAAGCCTACAATGGATAAAAAATAAGCCCATTTTGCGGTTTCTCTTAAAAAGCCTTTTGCAGATTCATTGAGCTGCAACTCAAATTTTTCAAAAACTGAACTTTCTTCCATTTGTATATTATTTTGTTTTGGTTAAGAAGCAAACATAAGAAAAATATTGTTACAATTATTTTAACATTACTTATAATTTGTCATTTTAACCGAAGGGAGAAATTACATTACAGATTTAACGGTTTGTTGCAGATAGCGGAAGGAACTTTATTTTTTGCCACAAATTGCACGAATTTGCACGAATTAATTTTATAATTGAATTACCTATGACAACTATTATTTATCTAATTTAATATCAAAAAGTAATTATGCTACAACGTAAATAATGTCCTAAACAAAAAAAGAGACTCTAACAGAGCCTCTCATTTATTATAATTTCATTTAGAATATTATTTCAAATTATGTAGTTTTTCTAAATACTCAATTTTATCTTTTTCAACCTGAACCAAACGCTCATAAAGTTCTACAACTTTATCAAGCGCATTAAATGAACATTCATGATTTTGACTGAAAGCTCCTTGACTATTGCTAAAATCAGTATCATGAAATGTGTTGAAATAATTAATCATATTTTCTTCCGAGAAATTTTTAATTGCTTCTGCAGTTACGCCAAGCGCTTTTGCAATTTCAATTAATTTTTCATCGTCAATTGTTTCGCTATTTTCAATAGCCGAAATAGCTTGTTGATTTGTTCCCAAAGCTTGCGCCAATGCTTCTTGCTTCATATCTCGAAGTTCACGAATACGGCTAATTTTTCGCCCTATATGATTTGGTTTTGTTAGTGTGCTCATAATTCAAAGATAATGATTAAGTGTAATAACGGCAATATGTAAAAAACATATTTAAAGATGTAAAATACTGATAAAAATATAATTTTTCGGAGAAGTATATTTTGATTTATATTTTAAAGCACAATCCTGTCATTTCGACGCAAGGAGAAATCACAAACTAAACAAAACTTTATACTTAACAAAATGGATCAGGTGCAAAAGTTGGGGATTAAGCAAAAAGATTAGATAATCTGAATAAGAAGAAATCTACATTTCTAACTCCTCTAAATTGAGATCTAAATGCTTTAATTTTCGCATTAAAAGATTCTGCA
>NZ_JAGYVZ010000053.1 GCF_018380615.1 Flavobacterium psychroterrae
ACAATATGTTGCTCCGGTAACTGATCTGGAAATCGAATTGGTAAAGATCTGGCAGGAAGTTCTGGGAGTAGAAACAATTGGTATCACGGATAATTTCTTTGAACTCGGCGGACATAGTCTTAGTGCAACTGTTGTTATTAATAAAATCATGAAATCATTAAATATAGAAATTTCATTGAGAGATTTTTTATTTAAAAATGACATTCGTGGTATTGCAGAAGTTATTAGCGAAAGAGAATGGCTAACAACAGAGGTTAGCTTTAAAAATGAGATAATAATATAGTGATTTTTAGATATTCAGCCAAATGATAAAGACTTATTATCTATTATATCTATAGAATAAAAGTATATATAAACGATTAGTTTTTAGAATTTATCCCCATTATTAATTACAATTTACATAGGAAAAAGAAACTATAATTGGAAAAAGTGGTTAACCATTTTAGTTAAAAAAATCAAATAATTGGACAATGAGAGAGTTATTAAGCAAGCTTAGAGAGAATAAAATTCATGTTTCTTTAGAAAACGAAAATCTTAAAATTAAATTTGATGATAAAGAGATTTCAAATGTATTTTTAGAAGAAATAAAGAGAAATAAGGAACAAATTATAGCGTTTTTAAAAGACAGCATTAAATCTCATAATGTCTATCAGCCCATTTTGCATACTCGAAAATCAGAATGGTATCCCTTATCATCTTCTCAATATCGCTTATGGATATTATGTCAATTGGATGGTGGATTATTAGCTTACAATATCCCGGCGGTTCTAAAATTAAAAGGAGCTATTGATTCGCATAAATTTGAAGAATCATTTCGCATTTTAATTAATCGACATGAAATTTTAAGAACTTGTTTCAGAACAAATCAAAAGAGTGAAGTTAGTCAGTACATCTTACCAATATCATCGATAGATTTTAGAATACAAATTGAAGACTTTACAGCAATAGAAAACCAGAATGAAATTGTATCTGCTTATTTAGACGAAAAAAATAGTATACCGTTTGATTTAGAACAAGGCCCTCTATTACGAGTTTATTTGATAAAATTAGAAGAAGAAAAATATATATTTTATCTGTCCACACATCATATAATTATTGATGGCTGGTCAATGCAACTATTATTATCAGAGGTTACTGAAATCTACGGCGCACTTATTCAGAATACTACGGTAAATTTACCTGAATTAACTATTCATTACAAAGATTATAGTGCATGGCTAACGCTGCCTGAACAGGAAGAGAAACAAAGAGCTTCAGAAGCATATTGGCTTGACCAGTTTAAGGGGGATTTACCAGTTTTAGTGGTGCCTGCTAATAAGACAAGACCGTTAATTCAAACCTATAACGGAGATACAATAACGCAGCAATTCTCAAAAGGATTCCTGAATAAATTAAACACATTTTCAAAAGAACAGGATATTACACTATATGTAACATTAATATCCGGTATTACTAGTTTATTAAACAGATATACGGGACAAAATGATATTATTATTGGTACTCCAATTGCAGGAAGAGAACATCCTGATCTGGAAAATCAGTTAGGATTATACTTAAATACACTTGCGATAAGAACGCAGTTTGAAAATGGTTTTACTTTTTTGGATTTATTAAAAAAAGAAAAACAAACCATATTAAAAGCGCATGAACACCAGAGTTATCCTTTTGCTGAATTAGTAGCAAAATTAAACTTAAAAAGAGATCCAAGCCGTTCGATTTTGTTTGATGTCATGATGGATTTAAGAAATCAGCCACAGACCAAAAACACAGATAATGCATCAGCCGGTTTTGAAATTAGTAATTATGAATTCAAAAGCAAAACGGCTAAAAATGATATCAATTTTGCTTTTACTGAAACTACAGAACTGGGTTTGTCAATTGATTATAATACAGATATCTACCAGGGTCATTCGATAAAAAAAATGTTTTCTCATTTTGAAAATCTGTTAACACAATTAATAGATTATCCAAATGTTGATATTCAGCAATTGGAGTATCTGACATCAGAAGAAAAAGACCAATTACTATTCGGATTTAATGCAACAGAAGAAAATTATCCGGATAAAAACATCTTAGGTTTATTTCAGGAACAAGTGCAGTTATCCGGTTCTGAAATTGCAGTTATTTCTGAATCTATAAAATTAACTTACAAGGAACTGGATGATTTATCCAATCAGTTTTCACATTGTTTAAAAGATAATTACGGAATCTCAAAAGGAGACAAAGTGGGGATTCAGTTAAATAAAAATGAATGGGCTATTATTTCGATATTGGGTATTTTAAAAGCAGGAGGAACTTATATTCCTATTGATGCTGAACTGCCAAATAAACGTAAATCATTCATTATTGAAGATACAGCATTACAACTTTTGATTACGGAAGCTTCATATGCTTTGGATCTTTTTGATTTTTATGAAGGTAGAACGCATGCAATTGATGTTGAATTTGACCCGTCACAATTTTCATCTGAAGCGCTGAATTTAGTATTAAGCAAGGATGATCTGGCTTACATTATTTATACTTCCGGTTCAACCGGACAGCCAAAAGGCGTAATGATCGAGCATGGTTCTTTTATGAACTATATTACCTGGGCAAAATCATTTTATTTGTCCGGAAATCCAGCGAATACAAATTTTGGACTGTTTACTTCATTATCGTTTGATTTGACTATTACGAGTTTGTTTCTGCCTATATTAAGTGGAGGTATTTTGGAGTTTTTCAGCTCAGATAGTGAAATATCAAATGTCCTGAAACAATATTTAAGCAGTAACATATCTTGTATAAAATTAACTCCTGCGCACATCAGTGTTTTGGACAATTTAGGTATTAAGTCAGATAGTTTAGAAATTGCTATTGTAGGAGGAGAAGAACTGCGTCAGACACACGTATCAATTTTAAAGAAAATAAATCCTTCGATAAAAATTTATAATGAATATGGACCAACAGAAGCTACTGTAGGCTGTACAATTTATGAGGTCAAATCATCAGAAGAAACTATTTTAATAGGAAAGCCTGTTGCCAATACCTCGATTTATATTTTAAATCCATCAAATGTATTACAGCCTTGTGGCATTTCGGGAGAAATTTATATAGGAGGTTCTTCGCTTGCAAGAGGATATGTAAATCGTACTGATCTGACTGAAGAAAAATTTATTGAAAATCCATTTAATAAGAAAGAGCGTCTCTATAAAACTGGTGATTTAGGAAAGTGGCTTCCTGATGGAAACATCGAATATTTGGGCAGATTAGATCATCAGGTAAAAATACGCGGGTATCGTATTGAACTTGGAGAAATAGAAAGTGCAATTTTAGAATATTCTGAAGAATTAAAACAAGTTATAATTGATGTAAGGGAAATTAATAACGAAAAGGCGCTGGTTGCTTATTTCGTTTCCGAGTCAAATATTGATAAATCTACTTTGCGTAATTTTCTTCTGGTCCGATTACCGGAATATATGATTCCTGTTTTTTATGTGGCTATGGAAAGTTTTCCATTGACTTCTAACGGTAAAATAAATAGAAAAGCATTGCCTAATGTAGAAGGAGAGGATCTTATAAGAAAAGAGCATAAGGCACCCACAAACGAAATTGAAGAGAAATTAGTAACAATTTGGCAAGACAGTTTAGGAATAAATGAGATTAGCATCTTGGATAATTTTTTTGAATTGGGCGGAGATAGTTTAAAAGCGATTCGTTTAATTAGTCAAATTCATAAAATATTTGATGTTAAGCTCGACCTAAAAGAAGTTTTTTCTAAAGCAATATTAGAAGATCAGGCTGTATTGATAGCACAGGGTAATAGGATTTCATTTTCAGGTATTCCAATATTGCCGGAAAGTAAAAGTTATAAATTATCCTCTTCACAACGCAGATTATGGGTATTAAGCCAATTTACGGAAAGCAATGTAGCGTATAATATTCCTGATGTTTACGAATTTGTAGGGAATTTAAATACACAGGCATTATCTGCTTCTTTTACAGCTTTGTTGGAGCGTCATGAGATTTTAAGAACTGTATTTAAGGAAGTTGAAAATGGAGAAGTAAAGCAGTTTGTACAATCTGTTGCTGATTCAGGATTTACTTTAGCTTATGATGATTTACGTAATGAAAATGATAAAGATCAAAAGATAAGTGAGCATATTCAGCTTAACTTTTTAGAGCCTTTTGACTTAAGTAATGGTCCATTAATACGAGGCAATATCTATCAAATAGCAGATGATAAATGGATATTTACTTATGTAATGCATCACATTATCAGTGATGGATGGTCAATGGAAATTTTGATAAATGAAGTATTAAGAAATTATAATGCATTTACAAATAATGTATCAAACCCGGCAACACCTTTACGCATACAGTATAAAGATTTTGCAGCCTGGCAGCAAGACCAGTTAAATAGTGAAGAACTAGAGGGGCACAAAACATATTGGCTGAACCAATTATCAGGTGAATTACCGGTACTGGATTTGCAAGGTGATTATATACGACCAAGTATCAAAACCAATAATGGGAAAATAGTTAATAAGGTATTTAATTCGGATATCCTGAACGGTATCAAATTACTTGCTCAGGAGCAAGGAGGTACATTATTTATGGCATTACTTACGGCTGTAAATACATTGTTACATCGATATACCAATCAGGAAGATATTATAATAGGCAGCGTTGTGGCTGGCAGAGATCACGCAGATTTAGAAGATCAGATTGGATTTTATGTAAATACATTAGCATTAAGAACTCAGTTTAGCGGGAGCAATACTTATAAAGAAGTACTGGAACAAGTAAAAGAAACGACTTTGGATGCTTATAAACATCAAAGCTATCCATTTGATGAGTTGATTGACGCTCTGGATTTGCAAAGAGATATGAGCAGAAATCCTCTGTTTGAAGCTGTTGTAGTACTTCAAAATGCAATAAAAAACGACAATAATCACAGTTTAAATGAGCTGTTGGTGAATCCTTATAAAAATAAGCAAAACGTAAATAGTAAGTTTGATTTGCTGTTTAATTTTGCAGAATCCGGTGACAGTTTAGAGTTGATTTTACAGTATAACAGGGATATTTATACAGTAGAAACAATTCAGCTTTTAGTGCTGCATTTAGAACAATTACTGGAAGCTATTATAGCAAATCCAATTGTGCCAATAAACAAATTACAATATATTGGTAATGAAGAATTGCACGAGCTGCTTTATGAATTTAACAATACAGATACGGTATATCCGGCGGATAAATCAATTGTAGATTTGTTTCAGGAGCAGGTAAAAAGAAATCCTGATGCTACTGCGGTAGTTTTTGAAAATGAAAGACTTACGTATAATGATTTAAATGATAAATCTAATCAGCTTGCGCATCATTTAGTACATGGTTTAGGGGTCCAAAACGGTGATACAGTTGGTATAATGTTAGACCGTTCCGAAAAAATACTTATTTCAATATTTGCAATTTTAAAATCCGGAGCAGCATATGTTCCTATTGATTCTGATTATCCAAAACTCCGTAAAGATTATATCATAGAAGACACAGATATAAAAGTACTGATTACACAAAGTGATCTTATTTCTGATCTTGATTATACTGGGGTAATTTTTAAAATGGATACTCAATTTGAATCACTTACAGCCGATGTAATTGCCATAGACACTGTAATCAAACCGGATAATCTGGCTTATATTATGTACACTTCTGGTTCTACGGGTGCTCCAAAAGGAGTTATGGTTGAGCATCAAAATGTAGTAAGGCTAGTGAAACAAACCAATTATGTGGCATTTAATGGTGATGATGTAATTCTGTCTTTATCAAACTTTGCATTTGACGGATCCGTTTTCGATATTTTTGGAGCGTTGTTAAATGGAGGTTCAATAATTGTTCCCCTAAAAGAGGTTTTTCTGGATTCAGATCAATTAGGTGAAATTTTACGTTCAGAAAAAGTTTCGATGTTTTTCATTACTACAGCGTTATTCAACTCTTTTGTAGATAATGTAAAAATAGATTTACCGGATTTAAAATATATTTTATTTGGAGGAGAATTAGTTTCTTTAGAACACACAAGGAAATTTAAAAATCTACGCCCTTCAGTTCATCTTCATCACGTATATGGACCAACAGAAAACACTACATTTTCTACCTATTATTCGATTGATTCTATAAGAGATAATGCAACTACAATTCCTATTGGTCAACCAATAAGCAATAGCAAAGTTTATGTTATTGACGCAATGAATTCGCTATGTTCGAGAGGAGTCGTGGGAGAAATTTGTGTTAGTGGTGATGGATTGGCACGTGGATATTTGAATAAACCGGAATTAACAGCTGAAAAATTTGTTGATAATCCATTTGAAACAGGCACAAAAATGTATCGTACCGGGGATTTAGGACGATGGTTGCCAGATGGAAGTATTGAATTTATAGGACGCAGAGATGCTCAGGTTAAAATTCGTGGATTCAGAATAGAACTGGGGGAAATTGAAAATGCCCTTGGAAAACAACCCGGAATTATAACAAATGTTGTATTAGCATTAACCACAGCCAGTGGTGACAAAGAATTAGTGGCTTATTTCACAGCAGATGAAAATTTAAGTACGACCACAATTCGTTCCAGTTTAAACAAATTTTTGCCGGGCTATATGATTCCTTCTTATTATATACAATTAGAAAAGTTCCCTTTGAACTCCAGCGGGAAAATTGATAAGAAATTATTACCGCAACCTGTAGGAGATGATCTGTTGAGTTCAACCGAATACGTAATGCCCAGAAATGAAACAGAAGAGCAACTTTTGTATATATGGAAAGAATTATTAGGGAAAGAAAAAATAAGCGTAACCGATAACTTTTTTGAGATTGGAGGACACAGTTTAAAAGCCATTCGTTTAATTGGTCAGATCCATAAAATATTTAATGTTAAGATCGATTTAAAAAGTATTTTTTCAAAACCTACATTAGAAGATCAGGCAATTTTAATCGCACAAGAACATAGAAGTGCGTTCTTAAATATTGCTCCTTTACCGGAATCTGCCAGTTATGAATTATCATCTTCACAACTAAGATTATGGGTTTTAAGTCAATTTGAAGAGAGTAATGTTGCTTATAATATGCCGGATGTATATGTCTTTGAAGGAAATTTAGACGTAGATGCTTTGTCTTTTTCTTTTGAAACTTTACTGCAGCGTCACGAAATTTTAAGAACAATATTTAAGCAAGATAATGATGGTAAAGTTCAACAATACATTCAATCTTTAGAGACGGTAGAGTTTAAGATTGGTTTTGAGAATTTACGCAATAAAAAGAATAGTGAAGAACTTGCAAGTCAGTTTATTAAGTCCGATTTTTCTAAACCTTTTAATTTAGCAGAAGACCTTTTACTACGAGCGCATATCTATCAAATATCAGATCATAAATGGATATTTACCTATGTTATGCATCACATCATTAGTGATGGTTGGTCGATGGGGATTTTATTAAAAGAACTATTGCAAAATTATAATGCAAAAATTAAAGAAGAGTTATCTGTATCAGAGCCTTTATCTATTCAATATAAAGATTTTGCTGCCTGGCAAAAAGAACAATTAAGTGGAGAAAAATTACAATATCATAAAACATATTGGTTAGATCAGTTCGTTGGAGAATTACCAATTTTAGAATTATCAGGAGACTATTCACGACCATTAGTAAAAACATATAATGGTGGATTAGTAACCAGAAAAGTTAATTCAAATTTAATAAAAGGCATTAAAACTCTTTGTAATGAACAAGGCAGTACGTTGTTTATGGGATTACTTGCAGCAGTAAACACTTTGTTATATCGCTCAACAAATCAAGAGGATATAATTTTAGGAAGTGTAATAGCCGGAAGAGAGCATGCAGATCTGGAAGATCAAATAGGATTTTATGTGAATACATTAGCCTTGAGAATGCAATTTGAAGGAAGTAATAGCTACTCTGAACTTTTAAATAAGGCAAAAGAAGTAACTCTGGGAGCCTATGAGCATCAAATTTATCCTTTTGATGAATTGGTAGATACTTTACAGCCAAAAAGGGATATGAGTAGAAATCCTTTATTTGATGTTACTATAGTTTTACAAAATTCGGAAACATATTCGGATAATGAATTTAGTGATTTAATTGATTTGTCAGTTCGTTCTTATGAAGGAGAAAAAACAGTTAAAAGTAAGTTTGATCTTGCCTTTGAATTTATAGAAATTGATTCTGAATTGCAGGTTGGTATAACTTACAATACTGATATTTATACTAATAGTACCGTAGAAAGATTATTAAATCACTTCGAGCAATTATTAGAGGCAATTGTTGCAAAACCTCATACTTCAATTGCGGAATTAAGCTATTTAACAGCGCAGGAAACACACCAATTACTAGAAATTTTCAATGCTACAACGGTATCTTATCCTGAGGATAAAACGATAGTAGATCTTTTTGAGGCGCAGGTATTGCGAACTCCTAATAATATTGCCGTTGTGTATGAGGATGTACGACTAACTTATCAGGAACTTAATGAAAGAGCCAATCAGTTAGGGGCGTATTTAAGGGTTACTTATGGAGTTGGTCCGGATGATTTAATAGGCATTCGTTTAGAACGCAGCGAGCTGATGCTGATTTCTATTTTAGGAATCTTAAAAGCCGGTGGCGCCTATGTTCCTATTGATCCGGGTTATCCTGCAGAGCGTATCAGCTATATAGAGAAAGACAGTAACTGTAAAGTGGTTATAGATCGTGAAGAACTGTTGTCATTTGATAAAGTTTGTACTGATTTTG
>NZ_JAGYVZ010000054.1 GCF_018380615.1 Flavobacterium psychroterrae
AGATAATTTTTTATTATATTTGACATAGATATTGTTTTGTTTGGCGACATCAAGATACTGAATTTCAGTATCTTGAACAATATCTAGTCCGTATTTTTTACTTGAAATAATTACACCCAACGGGTAATAAATACAATTATAATATATGAAATGATGTTGTGATTTCTTCGTCTTTCTAATTCTAATTCGTTTTCTGCCTTTTCTGCCTTGAGTTGTAAATTTTCCGTTTTGTCCTTATTAAAATTGTATTTTATATTGGCAAACTGATTTTTCGCTTTTTGTCTTGCATTTGTTAAGCTGTCTGTGCTATTGATATATTTTAAAGAATATTTTTTCAGGTCAGCACCTTCACTGGTTTTTATTAATAATTGCAAGCTATAATTCTGATCTGCTGAATTATTATTTGCAATAGATTCATCGTATGTTTTTTTTGCATAGTATTTTGCTAAGCGCTTATCTTTTTTTTCAAAATAAAGCGAAAGATTTTTATAGCTGTTTTCAATTCCGGTTCTTTTATTGGGAAGTAATCTGAATTTTAATCCCTTACGAAGATATTGAATTGCTTTTTTTGAATTTCCTAACTTATAATAACTAAAACCTAAGTTATCTGCAGCATAACCATAGCCTTCTTCGTTTATTAATTTTATGCGGGGCGATACTAATATTTCAAGTAATGAAATAGCCTTACTATACTTTCCTTGATTCATGTATACTGATGCTATATTATTTAAGGCCAGACATTTTCTCCATGCACTTGTTTTTAGCGCTCTGGATTTTTCATAATATAGTATTGCATTATTATAATCGTACATATAGGAATAATTAGATCCTAATAAAGTGTAAACAATCCATGCATGTCTTGTTTTTTTGAGATACTTTAAATAAGGCAACGCCAAAATTGCTGTAGCTTCACTAGCTATAAAATTGCCTTTGTCATTATAGATATATGATATTGAGTAAATGGTGTATACGTAATCTTCTGTGTTTTTTTCAGGATTACAAAGTGGCAGTACTTTATTATAATATATAAATGCGCTGTCATTTTTTTTAGCATAATAAAACTTGTCAGCTATATTTGTGAGGCGCAGTATCTCAGCAGTATTATCTGTTTTGTTTGGTTTAGGAACAGTATCGGTTTTACAAGATTTTAATAGATAAAATAATATGCCCATTAGTATCAAAAGGGATATTATTAAATATTTTGAAAGTTTTTTATTTTGGAAAGAATAAAAGGTATTTTTCATTTATAAAGGAAATTTAATAAAGACTTTAAAACCTTTATTAGGAAACGATTCAAGATCAATTTCTCCTTTAATACTTAAAATTCTATTTTCAACATTATGTAATCCATTCTTAAATGTAATGTCATTTATGTTGATTCCATTGCCATTATCCGTATAATTAATAATTCCGTATTTATCCAAATTTTTAAAATTGATTTCTACTAATGAAGCATTACTATGCTTTTTCATATTTACAAGAAGTTCTTGTAAGACCCTGTAAATGCTAATCTTGACATTTTTCTCTATCGTATTCCAGATAATAGTATCTAATCCATTTATAATAAAATTAGTACTTGGGGTTTTAAATCCGGCGATCATTTCTGTTAAAAACAGACCATAATTTTCATCGGTAATAATTGTAGCGTTTTCTTTAGAAATGTCTCTTGTTCGGGAATAAATAGCATCTAAATTAGTTAGCAATTGTTCTCTGTTTTCAGCTATTGATAGATTTTTATTTTCGGCAAATGCCATTGTATGGTAGATATCATTGGCAAGTTCGTCATGGAGTTTTTTAGCAATTCGGGTTTCGCTATTATATGTAGCCTCAATTTTTTCCTTATTTCCTCTCGAAGTTAAATAAAAATATAGAACTAATATTAGGCTTAAACTAAATACAATGATAATATAAGAAATAATATTTCTGTTTTTTTGCCTCTCTAATTGTAACTCGTTTTCAGCTTTATGAGTTTTAAGTTTTAAATTTTCGTCTCTGTCTTTTTTAGAATCATATTTAATTTTAGCAAATTGATTCTTTGCTTTTTGTCTCACTTCAAATATACTGTCAACTAGACTAACATAAATAAGAGAGTGTTTTTTTAATTCCTGATTAGAACTATTTTCGATTATTAGTTTTAATGAAGATAACCTTTCATCAACATTATTTATGATACAAAATTGTTTATAGCTCAAAAGCATATATTTTTTTGCCAATGCCGGATTGCTTTTTTTATAAAATTCAGCAAAATGAATCAAGCTTTTTCCTGAATCTAAATGCCTTTCTTTCTTTTGTCTTATTTCAAGACCTTGACTTAAATAAGAAATTGCATTTTTTAAATCATTTATCTTAAAATAACAAAAACCTATATTGTCTAATACATTTGCGTAAAATACTTCATCATTAGTAACTTCTTGTTTGGTTAATAATTCAAGAAAATTTTTAAGAGATTCTGCATATTTTCCTTCGTCCATTAATATAATAGCAATATTATTTCTTGCAGCTAAGTTTCGCCACGATTCTGTTTTTAATGTTAAGGCTTTTTGATTGTACAATATTGCATTTTTATATTCATAAGTATTTAAGTAATTCATACTTAAAGTGACATATGTATTCCATATAAGTTCTGGCTTTTTTATATTTTTTAAATATGGCAAAGCTTCAATAATTGTAGATTCACTCCCAATAAAATCAGCATGCTTTTGTTGAATAGCTGCCATGTCATTTATTGTGCTAACGTAGTTTTCTGTATCTGTTATAGGATTGCAGATAAATTTTGCCTTGTTGTAATAAAAAAAAGCACTATCAGTTTTTTTATTTTTAGCGAAACGATCTGCAATAGCTATCAGTTTAGCAACTTCCGCTTTTGTATTTATTGACACAATTGAGTTAGATACTTTCTTCTGGCAAGATAAAAAAAACAGAAATGTAAAAAATATAGATAGGGGTTTGATTATTCTTTGTGGTATCATGCTCCAAAAGTATAGAATTTAAGCATTTAAGAAAAGTATAAACGCACTAATTTATTAATCGCAATTAATACTACTTTTTAATTCTAGTTTGGAAATTAAACAAAAAATGATCTTCTGTTAATAGAAGATCATTTTTTGTTTAGGCTTTTAAAACGAGATCTTACACAGCTCTCATACCTGTTGTTATGGCTAATCTGTTCCAGGCATTGATAGTAATTATAACTAAGATTATTTCAGCCAAATATTTGTCATCAAATAATCGGGCAGCATTCTGGTATACTTCATCAGAAACATGATTACTAATCATAGTAATCTCCTCTGTAAGTGCTAAAATTGCCTTCTCTTCTTCTGTATAAACATCAGCCTCATGCCAGACGCTTAATAAATAAATACGTTTTTCGGTTTCACCATATTTTCTGGCATCAGCAGTATGCATATTAATACAAAAAGCACAACCATTTAACTGAGAAGCACGAATTTTTATTAACTCTTTAAGTCCAGCAGTTAATGAAGTTTTAGCACTATATTTTTCTAAATTAACTAAAGCTTCATAAGCTTCTGGCGCAACATTTGGGATAACGATTCTTGGTTTCATTTTACTTTTTTTAAAGTTTGATACAAAGGTCAGCGATTTCTACCCTAAAAAACTTGAAGTACTTCAAGAAATTAGATTATACTTTTCCAGCTCTGATTTTACTCATAAATTCTGCCGAGAAATCGAGATAGGAGGCAAGCATATATTGCGGAACACGCTGTACAAATTCAGGATAAAGATCATTAAAGTGATGGTATCTTTCTTCTGCCGACATAGTAAACAAAAACTTAATTCGCATTTGTGCAGCACCAAAAGACTTTTGCGCAATAATTCTAAAATAGCGTTCCAGTTTTGGAATCTGAATAAGGATAGATTCTAATGTTTGTTTCTCTAAAGTAATTACTTCACACTTTTCTACAGCTTGTATGTAGAAGTGTGAAGGAGTTTGATTGTGGTAACTTAAGTAATCAGTAATCCACCAATTTTCAATACCAAACTGCAATGTTTGTTCGCTACCTTTTGAGTTAATGATATATTGTCTCAAACAGCCTTTTGTTATAAAATATAAGGTATTGCATATTTGACCTTCTTTTAGTATAAGTTCTTTCTTTTTGATAGTAGAAACACTTAGGCAAGATTCTAGAAGATCAATTTCCCAGAGTTCTAATGTTATAATCTTTTCAATATGTTGTAAAAGTGCTTTATACATGCTTATATTTTTGATAATATACAAATGTACTTTTAAAATTCAAGTTCTAAAAGCTCGGGTATTTAGAAACCTTGTAAAAACAAAAAACCATTCGCGTTAACGAATGGTTTTTCTATGATAAGTAAGTAATCTAAATTGAGTTTATAAAACGTTTATTTTACTTTATTAAGTATAGCTTTGAAAGCTTCAGGGTGGTTCATAGCTAAATCTGCAAGAACTTTACGGTTCAATTCGATTCCATTAGCTTTAACTTTACCCATGAATTGAGAATAAGATATTCCTTCCAATCTAGCTCCAGCGTTGATACGTTGAATCCATAAAGCACGGAAATTTCTTTTGTTTTGTTTTCTATCGCGGTAAGCGTAGCACATTGCTTTCTCTACTGCATTCTTAGCAACTGTCCAAACGTTTTTACGTCTACCAAAGAAACCTTTGGCTTGCTTCATTATTTTTTTTCTTCTTGCTCTTTTAGCAACTGAATTTACTGCTCTTGGCATAATTTTAATGTGTTTTTGTAGCAGGCGTCCTGAATTAAATCAAAGGAACTTAAAAGCCATACTCCAAGGTTATTTTTAAATAATTTTTAACCTAAAGAAAATCTTTAGTCAAAGGGTTTAAAAGTCAGATGTCAAAAGTTTAAACTTTTCAACTTTAAGACTTTACAACTTTCGACTTATATTAGATAATTCTTAATTGTTGTTTGATGCTTTTCATATCTGTTTTGTGAACTAACGCTGAATGTGTCAAAGCTAATTTACGTTTTTTAGATTTTTTAGTCAAGATGTGACTTTTAAAAGCATGCTTTCTTTTAATCTTTCCAGAACCAGTAACTTTGAAACGTTTCTTGGCGCTAGATTTTGTTTTCATTTTAGGCATTTTTCCTAGTGTTTTAATTTATTCTTACTTACTTATATCTTGGTCTGAAAGTTTAAATGTCAAAAGTCAAAAGTCAGTTTATGACTTTCGACTTTAAGACTTGTAACTTTAAGACTTATTTCTTTTTCTTGGGAGCAATGAACATAATCATTCTCTTACCTTCCAAAACAGGCATAGCTTCTACTTTACCATGCTCTTCTAAATCTGTTGCCAAACGTAGTAATAAAATTTGTCCCTGATCCTTATAGATGATAGAACGTCCTTTAAAGAAAACGAATGCTTTTAATTTAGCACCCTCTTTTAAGAATTTCTCGGCATTCTTTCTTTTAAACTCGTAATCATGCTCATCAGTCTGAGGACCAAATCTAATTTCTTTTACTACAACCTGCGTCGACTTAGCTTTTAAAACCTTATCACGTTTCTTTTGTTCGTAAACAAATTTCTTGTAATCCATGATTTTACAAACTGGCGGCTCAGCATTTGGTGAAATTTCAACCAAATCCAATTCAAATTGATCTGCCAAACGTAAAGCTTCTGCAAGCTTAAATACACCTGGTTCGATGTTCTCGCCTACTAGTCTTACTTCTTGTACACCACGAATAAGGTTATTTATTCTGTGTGCATCTTTTTTTTCTACTCGAGGTTGGTAACCTCTGTTGCTTCTTATTGCTATGACTTTATAATTTAAGTTAAACTGTAAAAACTTTTAATGTCTTTTTTATTTCTTCGTTTACAATAGCGACAAATTCATCAATTGTAACTGTAATATTCCCTTTTCCTTCTTGCCCGTGACGACGGATCGAAATAGTTCCATTTTTCTCCTCTTCCTCACCCACAATAAGCATAAACGGTATTTTTTGCATCTCAGCATCTCTAATTTTCTTACCAATAGTCTCGCTTCGGTTGTCAATTAGGGCGCGAATTTCGTGATTTTCTAGCAAATCTAAAACTTTTTTAGCATATATTTCGTATTTCTCGCTCAAAGACAAGATTATAGCCTGTTCGGGCATTAACCAAAGTGGGAAATTTCCTGCTGTATGCTCTAGTAAAATTGCGATAAAACGTTCCATAGATCCAAAAGGAGCTCTGTGAATCATAACAGGGCGATGTAATTCATTATCAGCACCTTTATAAGTCAATTCAAAACGCTCAGGAAGGTTATAATCAACCTGAATAGTTCCTAATTGCCACTGTCTTCCTAAAGCATCTTTAACCATGAAGTCAAGCTTCGGACCGTAAAAAGCAGCCTCGCCATATTCTACAACAGTATTCAGTCCTTTGTCAGCCGCAGCATTGATAATTGCATTTTCAGCTTTCTCCCAGTTCTCATCAGTACCAATATATTTATCTCTGTTTTCTTTGTCTCTTAACGAAATTTGAGCAGTAAAGTTTTCAAAACCTAATGAACCAAATACGTAAAGTACCAAGTCAATTACTTTTTTAAACTCTTCGTCTAATTGTTCCGGAGTACAAAAAATATGCGCATCATCCTGAGTAAATCCTCTAACACGAGTTAAACCGTGTAATTCACCAGATTGCTCATATCTGTAAACAGTACCAAATTCAGCATAACGCTTAGGTAGATCCTTGTATGACCAAGGTCTCACATTATAAATCTCGCAGTGGTGAGGACAGTTCATTGGTTTTAATAAAAATTCTTCACCTTCGGCAGGAGTACTTATTGGCTGAAAACTATCCGCTCCATATTTCGCATAGTGACCAGAAGTAACATAAAGTTCTTTTTGTCCAATGTGCGGAGTAACTACTTGCTCGTATCCGGCTTTCTTTTGAGCTTTCTTTAAAAATTGCTCCAAACGATCTCTAAGTGCAGCGCCTTTAGGTAACCACAAAGGTAAACCAGCACCAACTTTTTGAGAGAAAGCAAACAATTCAAGCTCTTTACCTAATTTACGGTGATCACGACGTTTCGCTTCTTCAAGAAGTTCAAGATATTCAGTTAAGTCTTTTTGTTTAGGAAAAGAAGTTCCATAAACACGAGTCAATTGCTTGTTTTTCTCATCACCTCTCCAGTAAGCACCGGCAACGCTCATGATTTTAAAAGCTTTAATAATCCCAGTATTTGGGATATGCCCACCTCTACATAAATCAGTAAAAGTAGCGTGATCGCAAAATGTAATGGTTCCGTCTTCAAGATTCGAAATCAATTCAGTTTTGTAAACGTTATCTTTATATAGTTCTAAAGCATCCGCTTTACTAACAGGACGCATTTTAAATTCATGTTTTCCTCTTGAAATTTCAAGAACGCGATCCTCGATTTTTTTAAAATCAGCATCAGTAATCTTTTGGTCTTCAAAATCAACGTCATAATAGAAACCGTTAGAAATTGCCGGTCCAAGAGTTAGTTTAATTCCAGGAAACAATTCCTCAAGCGCTTGCGCCATAACGTGCGAAGTCGAATGCCAGAAAGCTTTTTTTCCTTCTGCATCATTCCAGGTATATAAAGTAAGACTACCGTCGGTCGTCAATGGAGTTTCGGTTTCAATTGTTGTACCATTAAAAGATGCCGAAATTACATTTCTGGCAAAACCTTCACTAATGTTCTTTGCAACCTCCATCGGAGTTATGCCTGAAGCAAACTCTCTAATTGACCCGTCGGGTAAAGTAATCTTAATCATTGTTTATAATTTTGTGAATGCAAATATAAAGCATTACAAAAACACATACAATATATATGTACATGTTTATACGATAATATATAGGAAGAATTCAGATCTTAATATCGATGGTGGTTTTGCTCCTATATATAAGGAGGGATTTTGGGTATAATAGAAAGAGTGTTTTATTTAGGTGAACAAGGCGAATTCTATTTTTTTAATTAAGGAGCTGTTTCCCGCTATGCGCTTCAATCTTTTGTGCCGAACCCCGGCACAAAAGGATTTCTGCTTCTATCGGGGCTAGGGCAGTAGTATTCATAAGAAGATTGATCTAATATATGAGTTGAAATGAAACTTTG
>NZ_JAGYVZ010000055.1:0-1257 GCF_018380615.1 Flavobacterium psychroterrae
ATGTCAATTAACGCACAAGGAAACTGCGCCGGAGGATTCGGACTATAACTGTCCATCTGCCCCCAATCTTCATCAATGTATTTAAGCGCCGTGATTGTCGCTAATCTGTTTTGGACAGCTTCTAAAAAGTTTTTCATTTTTGTTTAAGTTGGTTGTAGAAATAAGTATCTAATTCTATCATATTTAAGCTTACGACATCTTCAATTCTTTGTCGCACAATTGGATGATCACCAATAAACTGGCGTTTTTCAATTTTCATTTTAGCACCCACTTTTTGCAATGCTAAATTTTTCCATTGCTGTGCTTCGGCTGTTAGCTTTTTATTTCTGTCGTTTTCCCTTGCTACAACACTGTTATCAGCTTTCTTTTTTGTTGTAATCGCACCGTTGGCTTTATAAAACATTGCCCAGAAAAAACTTTTCATCTTTGCCGTTACTATAATTTCTCCGCCCTCATTGTTGATTGTTGCATAAGGTAGTGAACTTGACCAGGTGACAGATGAACCATCTTGTTTTGACATTATTGACCGCCTTAATTTACCTGACCTGGCTAATAAAGAACCTCTCTGATTAGGTAGCTTGGTACCGCTCCACTTCTTAGTAAAGAAAGCTTTTCGTTCAAAATTTCTGTCAAATTCGTCTGATAAATCTACTTTAATATCAGAGAGTACATTTTTTATAAAATCTTTTGAATTCATTAGCTTAGTTTTTTAAACTGTCTTTTACTGCTTTGGCTCCCTTTACTTTTCCGTATGGGTGTTCTGGTGGAAAAACAACTTTTTGTGCACCAGGATTAAACCTGAAAATTTCAAGTCTGTTTTTACCATCTTTTCCCGTCTCAGTTGTTGCCTTTTCACCGGCAGTAATTGCAGTTTCTGAATTGCTTTGATCGTACTTTCCTTTTAGAACTTCCACCGCCACACATCTGCATCGCCAACCATTTGGAGGATAAAAAGAACTCCAAAATGGATCTTCTTTAGGTAGCGTAATATCTGCTAAAGCCTGATGTGATGTTCGTACTCTTTCATCTTGCGCAGTCCTGTACTGTAAATTGTAACGATTTCCCAGATTTGCCCATTGTGCAGCTGCCTGAGAGCTTGCAACAGCAAATTCATATTCAGCCTCAAGATAATTCTGATTATAGCTCACATTAAGCTTGTCGAAGTCTTTTGTTACGACAGAGAATGGTTTGAATTTGCCATCATCGGTTAACAGTAATTTTGAAGCTTCAAATAGTTGTGCATTGGCTTTAAGTGAT
>NZ_JAGYVZ010000055.1:1355-7238 GCF_018380615.1 Flavobacterium psychroterrae
AAGTCTGGTATTATCTTGCAATGCGGTACGCATCACTTCCGGCATTTCATTATCCTTAATGGCAAAATCAAAAGCATCACTAGTGGATTTTACAAGTTTTTGATATGGTTTTTCGGTTTGCAAATCTTCGGGTTTGTACGATCCTTTTTTATGAAGGTGTTTAAATGCCTTTTCACCATCCTTTAAAAGCTGTTTAAACGCATCGCTGATACCTAAATTTAAAACAGTACTATGTTTCTCGCATTCGTTGCAACTGCAATTATATAAGTTCTCCAATCTTGAATGCAGTGCCCTGAAATAATCAGGGCTTAAACGAAAAAATCCGTACTCAAATTTAAAGACAGCTTTGTTTCAGATTCCTTTTTAGTTCCAATAACCTTAAGCCCAAATTTTGTTTCAATCCATTTAGGATCTAATTCCAAGAAGCTAGCCGCTTCAGTTACCATTTTCCACAATGTTGCTATATCTTCGGTAGCATCATATTTATACATTACACCAGCAGGCAAAACACCTAAAGCCTGTAATGCAGGAATAACAGTATCACGCCAACATTGTTCAATTAAAGATAAATCACTATCAACCAAATCGTCAAGAATCCCAATAGACGTTTTTTCCTTTCCATTTGAACCGTTTTTTGTGTCCTGACCTACTACGGTTCCGGAAACCCCCATAGACATTTCATTGTTACAATATTTCATTAGGTTGGCGTATACATCACCATTTGTGCTGACTCCTTTGGCAAACTCAAAGCTTTCTGAATCATCAATGATAAAGTATGCCGCTGATCCCATATCCGCCATCATTTTTTTTGCGCGTGCCACCATAACCTTGTCTTGTGTATTGGTTTTCATAACACGTGGTGGAATACCGTAGATCTCACAAAGTTCACTCCAACAGCTACCGCCAAAGCGTTTAAATAAAACCATCGGAACGCAACCATCAAGCAAACCTAATGTTGTGTTTTTTTCTCCGAATTCCATCAGCCAGGATCCGTATTCTTTTTGTTCACGATACTTGATCTTTTTATCATCGGTATAATCATAATAGATATATCCGGTCACAGGATCAACGTTTTGTCTGGGAATGCAGTCGAAGGTTAGAACCGGTTCATTATTTACCAGTTTATATGAAAACTCACCCAACGAATGACGTCGGAATATAGTTTCTAAAATGGCTTTGTTGACCTGAAATACAAATCCTTTGTCCTGTAATAAATTGGTCAGGTCATCATTGGTTTTTCCGTCTGCATTTTTGATACTAAAAGGTCGGCTCAAAGACTTAAGAATTCGGTTATTAACCTGTGATTGCAAGTGCAAATCTTTTAATATATTATCATAAAGGTTTTGGATAGGAAAGAATTTAGGATTCTCTTCCACCATTGCTGAATTTTGCGCGTTTGTCCATGTTTTAATATCCTGCCTTGTCTGGCTTACTGTTTTAGGCACTATATTTTGTATATAGCCATTTCCTGCCTTTGTAGGTGCGGCGGCTAATCCTGTCACATCTACTGTGTGTCCAAATGCTTCCTGAACCCAATTTATAAATTTTCCCATCTTAATATTCGTGATTAAATTTTGCTCTTGAACCAAATTCAAAAGGCTGTTTATCTCCTGCTGTTGTCTCATCTCGCACCAGTTGCGGAAGTGTCGAAACGTTTATTACTCCCGTGGCGACTTTAGTAAACCAACTCACGGCACGATCGTAACGCTCTTTTGCTTTTTCGTATATGAAATCTGCATTACATAACTCTGCAACATACCATTTTGCAAGTGTGCAGCAGTGCTGAACAATAAGCGAGTGGCGATCATCACCCACCTTGCTAAAAATAGCCTCAACGTCATACAATAGCCTGCCATCAAGCCACTTTTTATTGTCGATATTCGGTGTGAGGTAGCTTTTAGCTTCCTCAATTGCTGCGTTACATGCCTGAGCCACTTTATCGTCATCACCTTCTGTAATCTGATCGAGTTGATAATCATATATTACGCTTCCTAAATCTGCTTTTTCTATAAACATATTAATGTTGTTTTGCAAAAAAAGTGACTACTTTAAGCCATCTTTTATTTGGTTGATTTTTTGTTTCTGTTGGTTTGTCCTGATGGATTTTGTGGATGACATAAAGAGGAAATCCTAATACATCTACACCAATTTTATAACTTACTATTCTTTTCATAATCTAATATTTACGATTGTTAATGTGACCAACTACATACTCTGAGTTTTCTTTGGTTGTGATGTTTTCAATAATCCAAACACCTCCTTCTAATCCATCTGGTCCATCCATCATTTTAGAATTTGGCGCAACTCCAAGAAACTCCTCTTCCATCGTTTTCATACTGGGATTGTCTTTTTCATCTTCATTGAAATACAGAGAGCCCTGTTTATATTTTGGTTCGAGTGTTCCTTCTATACGAGTGTATTTGTCGTCTTTTTTTCTTTTGTCCAAAGACATAAATAAGGGGATTCTGTTAAGCAGTTTTCCAACTGTTTTTATTAACGGTTTTAAGACTTGTTCCCAAAAAGGTTCTTGTAGTGAATTATTTTCAATCCAGTTTTTGAAAGTGTCTACATTTCGTGCTTTTACATAATCATGGGCATGATATAGATTATTAACAAAATCCCGTTGCTTCATGTTATCAAGCCAAACTTTGTAGAGGTAAAAATTACCTGCTTTATATCCTATAACACCTGTAAATTTTCGCGAACTGGTCTTGTTGTCCTTATTGCTTGTTGCCGGATCTGAATATACAAGAACATGCTCACAAGTTTTAAGAGGTGGACACTTTGCCCAAAGTACCTTTTTGAAAAGCTTACCAATTCTGACCGGATTATTGAAGTACTCTTTTTGGATAGAGCTTGTAGTCATGGTTCTAAAAGCCAAATCGATAAGAGCTTCCGTATTTCTTTGTGGCCATGTAGAAACACCTTTTTCATCCCTGATGTTTATAATGTCATGAATGTTGGCTTTTTTTGCCATTTCGGAAATACAACAATACTTTGCGATAATATTCCCGCAGGCAATAATCAGTAAAGGCACAGAAATAGAACGGGTCGGAATTAATGCCTGCTCAATCCATTCGTATTTTTTCTGTATGGTATCTGGATTATTACAATCAACATCCGTATCAATATCATCAATTAAAATAAGGTCAGGACGTGTAGCGTCGTTTCTGGTGCCACGCGGAGATTGACCTGCCCCAATGGCTCTAAACGAAACACCTTTACGAGTTGTAAAATCTCCCTCTTCCCAACCGCTTAAGGCTTTCTGCTCCCCGTAATCATTCTTTAGACGATCATTGACTTCAAGAATGGTTTTATAAGGCTTTAAAAGCCTTTCTGCATCGTCATAAGTTGCAGAAACGAGAATGACAGTCTTCTTTTTTCCTGTCATAGTCAGGTAAAGCACGTCCATCATAGTCCTACCGGATTTTGATAAATCACGCGCCCAGGAACGTACCTCGTACCATTCAGGATTTACAAGAACCCGTTTTGTTGCTTTTATATGAAATGGCGCTGGGTCTGAGGTATAAAAGTTCGGAAAATAAAACTTATACCATTGCTCGGGATTTGCTTCTAAATGAGCAATCCTTTTAAGTTTATCAGACGCATTCTCGTTCATATCAACAGGAGTAGCCCTATATTGATTTACAACAAAATCCTCCCATCCAATTAGCTTGTCTTTATCTTTTCTACTTAGTGCCATCCGTCATTTTTTGTTTGATGAAGGCATCACAGTAACTGGTTAACTGGTTGGCAAATTTGGCGTCAATACTTCTTATGAAAAGAATCAGGTTTTTAGCCACTGTAATTGTTTCGCCAATATTGGTTTCGGTTTCAAGTCTCTTGATTGCTGTTGTCAGCTTGGATATCATATCGGTATCTTTCGAATTAGGAAAGTTTCCTATCAAAATCGGATAGTCTTCGGGATTAACTTTTGGATATTCCAGTTTTTCATCTCCGCAGCTATCCTTCAGCTTTATTGGCTTAAGCATGAAATTGGGAATATCTCGGACAACCGGACGTGTTTTGATCTCATTGATTGCAGATTGCAACTGATCATAAAGTCCTGTCAGTTGATGGTCTTTGGTAACTAAAAGAGATATTTTAAGTTTTTCCCATCCGCCCTCTTTAACCCATTTGCTTACTGTTTTTTCGGTAACTTTTAAACGTTCTGCAATCTCTTTTTGCGAAACGTTATCGTTCACAAAAAGGATTTTTGCGAGGTCTCTTTCTACCTGTTTACGAATTGCCATACTTATATATTTATGTCAAAACTCCAAATAAGCAGTCTTTAAAAAAAACACCCGTTTACTTGCTTTACAACTCTGTAGGTATTGCAAACACTAGTGTTCTCTTACCGTGCTTTGAATTTTTTAAGAAAGCATAACATTTAATCTTTGTCATCTCACAAGGCGATTTAAACGCCTGGACTAATTAAAAAAAGACGATGCCAAAACCAATAATCAGACCTTTTGCATTCAATGATGAAACTGTAGAAAACACTTATGGTTTTTCCATTCTTACTGCCGGTATTGACTTAACAAGATTTACTAAAAATCCTGTAATGCTTTCCGACCATTATAACTCGAACTGGAATGTTATTGGTAAATGGCTTGATGTAAAAAAGGACAAATCCATTTTAAGCGGACTTCCTGATTTTGATACTGAAGATACAGATGCCGCATCAATTGCCGGTAAAGTAGAACGCGGTTACATCAATGCCTGTTCTATGGGTATCATCTTCGAAAGAGACGATTTTGCTCTCATAGGTGATAAAGTTGTTTTAACCAAGTGTGAACTTGTAGAAGTTTCAATTGTTCCGGTTCCATCCAATGCTAATGCTGTTCGCTTGATGCACGCTGATGGAAAAATAATGGACGAAAAAGAAATTCAGGAGCTGTCACTTTCAGTTATTCCCGGCATTAAAAATCCCGATTTAAATCTAAACATTGATAACATGAAAAAAATTGTTTTAAGCATTGCCACGCTTATGGCGCTAGGTTACAAAGACCAGCCAAACGACGGCTTAGATGTCTCAGACGTTGAAACAAAAGTTTTAGGGCTGTCGACCAAAGTCGAATCCCTGACAACAGAAAACGAAACTTTAAAACTTGCTGCTAAAACTGCTAAAGAAGCGCAGGAAAAAGAGATCAAAACCCGAGTTGAGACCAAAGTCGATCTGGCGATCACTAAAGGACAAATTTTGGCGGATGAAAAAGAAGAAATGGTAAGTCTTGGGATTACTTCAGAAAAAGCACTTGACAAAGTAATTGGATCAATTCCAGAGAAAAAGAATTTTTCAGGAGGTATAAAAGTAGCATTGGCAGCGGGAGCAGTTGACGTGAAAACAATGGAAGATTTCCAAAAACTTCCATTAGATGCCCAGTTGTCATTTAAGACGGACAACGCGGAAGAGTACAAACAATTAGTAGAATCAATTAAATAATAAAATATGAATTTCCCAGAAATTTGGCTAAAAAGAGTAATTCAAAATTTAACCAATCAGGCAGTTGCGCCTTGGTTAGATGGAATTCCGGAACTTGATGCAGACTTTACTGTGTTAGAAGAGGGCTCAGCGTCAGAATTGACCGTGATTAATATTCCAAGAGCGAATTTTAATCCTGATGTATTAGTAAACAACAGTGTTTACCCTATACCGGTACAAGCCTACACTGATGATAGTGTTGTTTTATCAGTGGATAAATACCAAACCAAAGCAACTTCAGTATCAGATGATCAAATCATAGGTTCAGCCTACGATAAAATTGACGCAACAACACGCAGTCATACCAGAGCAATCCTGACTAAGAAATTCAAAAAAGCAATCCATTCTATCGCTCCAACTTCCGATACTGCTCCAACACCAGTTATTGCGGCTACAGG
>NZ_JAGYVZ010000056.1 GCF_018380615.1 Flavobacterium psychroterrae
GAAAACAGATTTACTAGAAAAATAATTACTTTTACTCATCGTATTTTGTATGTCGAAACACAAATTTACGATTCATTTAAAGAAGCCATCTTTTTGGCTTCTTTTTTTATCGGACAACAATGATTTAAAATAACTAATAATAATAAATTATCAAACAGAACAAATCACTTTAGCTTATTTTATCTTTAAAAAACATATTTGAGTAATCAAATTTTACACAGCGATCAAGGCAATTTTTCAAATAATCGTGTAAAATCGTTAAGGTGTAAAATTTTATCTCCATCATTTATTCTAATATACTTATTAAAAAAATCAATAATTTTGGTGTTTGTTTTATCTTTAATATGTGAATTCCAATTTTTTTGAATATTGAAAAGAGATGTCAATATTTCAATTATGTTCTGTTTTGAATTTCTTTTATTATTTATTCTTATTGAAATTGATCCTTCTTTTATTTCCATTCCATTGCATAACTTATAAAGATTTTCAATTGAAGAACTATCTCGAAAAATATTAATATACTTCTCTATTATTAGATCAAACTCTCTTTGATGAATCTGCTTAATAATATCTCCATTGGTCAAGTTTATGGCATCTTTAAAATTCACACCATTCTGATTCATTGATCCAATTACATCACTTTCTTCAAAAACAACTTCCTTTTGTTTAAATATTTCGCTAGGGTTTTCAAAACAATCTTTTACTATTTTAAAAATACTTGTAGGTGTTTTTATTTCAAACATAAAAAACAATAGAGACTGGGTAAAAACAAGCAAAAAGAGATTTAATAAGATTTTGTAAGTTTCTGAAACACTCATAACTTCTTTACCAAGAATGACTCCTAATAAAAATGACAAAAGGAAAATTAGAACCAAGATCAACAACCTACTTTTATTAATTCCTACATAATATCTAAATTTCTCTTCAAAATATAAATTTACAAATAGAGGTTTAACTATGAAAAACAATCTAAAAAGCAGATATATAGGAACAACAATTCTCCCAAAAATTAGAATAAATGACAAGATGTAGATATAAATGGTCATATTATAATCAATTAAGTTATATAAAAGTAAACAAAACTAATTGATTATAAAACAATTGATGTTCGTCAAATGCTCGTCACACGAAAATAAAAAAGCCTTTACATCACTGTAAAGGCTTGATTTTAGTAGTGGTCCCACCTGGGCTCGAACCAGGGACCACCTGATTATGAGTCAGGTGCTCTAACCAGCTGAGCTATAGGACCGGTTTGAGGATGCAATATTACTACTATTTTTTATTCACTCCAAATATTTTGGGATATGATTTCTATTTAATTTCAATAGCAGTCGCTATATTCTCACAACATAATTGATTTTCAACATCTTATTTCAAATAAAAAAACTACATTTTTTTATCTAATTTCCTGACAAAGCTCCACTAAAACGCCATTTGTGTTTTTTGGATGTAAAAAAACCACCAATTTATTGTCTGCGCCTTTCTTGGGAACTTCGTTAATCAATACAAAACCTTCACTTTTTAATCGATCAATTTCAGCATGAATATCTTCTACATCAAAAGCGATGTGATGAATTCCTTCTCCTTTTTTTTCTAAAAACTTCGCAATTGGACTTTCCGGATTTGTTGCCATTAAAAGTTCAATTTTATTAGTTCCGGTTTGAAAAAAAGAAGTTGAAACTCCTTCGCTTTCTACAACTTCCATTTTATAGGATGGTACGCCTAATAATTTTTCGAACAATACATTTGCATCGTCCATGTTTTTAACCGCAATCCCGATATGTTCTATTTTATTTACCATGACATTTAAATTTAAAAGAAATCAATTATATCTATTGATTCACGTAAGTATTAAAATAACCACATTCAGCAATTACATCCTGATAGTATTTAGTATCTGAATACTCTTTTTTAAGGGTTTTAAAACCGCT
The DNA here is from genome assembly GCF_018380615.1 of Flavobacterium psychroterrae. Classification (GTDB taxonomy): domain Bacteria; phylum Bacteroidota; class Bacteroidia; order Flavobacteriales; family Flavobacteriaceae; genus Flavobacterium; species Flavobacterium psychroterrae. Next base: position 1,932 of record NZ_JAGYVZ010000056.1, read on the forward strand.
CCAGGCAATAAAATTGACTTTATCATCTTCGGCTTCCCACCAATTTTTTAGTCCGTTATACTTATTATTATAATATTCGTTACGCTCACATTTTGCCAGCATATAAATACATTTTGCTTTTTGCTCTTTTGTCGTTGCGGCTTCAAATGCTTTTTGGTAATACATTTTAGGAACATCACAATTGGTAATCATTTTTTTCATGGAATCCCTAAACGAATATGGGCTTGAACCATAACCCACAATACTTATTTCATAAAAAGTTCTGCCGTTCCCAAAATGGGTCAAATTATAAAACGCATTTCCAAGTAGTAAACTATTGGTATAAACATCTTCTTTTTGAGCAAGTTTATCCTGCATTGATTTTAAAGTATTTAAAAAATCAAGTTGCGTATATTTCTTTTTTTGAAATGCTGCATGATCGCAATCGTGACAATCCTTAATATTTCCGTTAAACGGATTTCCTAAAAAAGTATAATATTGAACCGAATCTGTTTGCTGAATAAAAGCAATTGCTTCGGGAATTTTATTTTTAAAAGTGGACTGAACCGCCTGAAAATTATTAATGTCTTTCAGTTTCAAATTATAAATCCCCGCTCCTATTTTCTCAATTTCGGTTTTATTTGGCTTAGCCAAAAATGCTTTCATCTCAAGCAAGCTCTTTTCATTATCATAGAAAGAATTTCCGGCACCCCAATAATTATCAGGCATTTCTCCGCCAAACAATTCGACCATTACAGGATTTGATTTTGCACGATAAAGTGTTGCTAAATAATTCTTGCTCCATGATGCTGCATTTTGATAACGAAATTCCTGTCCTTTATACGTTTTAGGAAGTTCGTTATACAGCCAGTTCAAATCAGCCAAAACTGTTTTTTCGTTTTTATCCGTCAATTTATCAATTTTACTCATGTTATTTACAAAACGAAGCAATCGCAATTGATAATTCGCCAATTCTGTTTTAGGCATTGTTTTTTCTGCCTTATTCAAATTATTGTCCGCAGCAGCATAATCACCTTTTAACGTTTGCAAATATCCTAATGAAATATCCCACAAATATGGCTTTTCAGCATTTCCTGCAGCAGCAATTTTTGCAACCAGATCAAAAGCTTTCGTATTAATCTTAGCTTTATTTGCTTCTTTATTCTCGGCAACGGTTTGTTTTACAGCCGGAGTTTTGTAATCATCCGGATTTGTTTTTGCCTCAAATGAACTATTGATGGCTTGTTCCTGATTATTGACCAAACGCGTTAGCAAATAATCCAAATGTTCGCTTTTAGGATCTAATTCATAAATTTTACCTATTGCCTGAGTTTCATCTTTATAAAATCCGTGAACTGCCCAAAGCGCCGCTTTTTCCTTATTATTTTTAGCTAATGCCAAAGATTTATTCCAGTCGGCATCATTTTGCGGATGAAAACTATACGCCGTAACAACCCTTAATTCCGGACATTTATCAAAAACCTGAGCATATAAATAATTTGACGTTGAATATTTTTTCTGTTTGTAATTTATTCCTGCGATATAAGAAAGCGCACGATAATACAAGACATTTTTAGGCACAGAAGCTTCTGTTTTATTAAAAAATTCAATTGTTTTTTTCTTATTACTGCTGTAGAAATACGCTTTTGCAGTAAGAAACCAATACCTGTTTTTTAAAAATGAATCTGAAGTTGTATTATACACGTTTTCGATTGACTGAATCATTTTTAAATCATCAAAAGTTTTCGCCACAACGGGATCATAACTCCAATAATCATCACCAATAGAAACGGTTTCTATTTTTTGTGCCAGATATAAAAACTCAATAAAACTTTTTACTTTAGCATCTTTCAAACTAATTTTCTTTCCCCATTTTAATGAAGTTGGATTTTCCTTTTTGGTTTTAAAAAAAGTGTGAAGCTGCGTAATATCCGTTTTATTTTGGGCAGTTTTTTTATCAGATGAATACATATTCGTTTCCTCCCCAATCAGAAAATAATTTACCGTGGCTGGATCAACTTTCCCTTTTAAATATCCCTCCCAATCTGATTTTATATTGTCATTAAATCTGGAATTATGTTGTGTATCAAAACCAATTCCGTAAAAAATATCACCGGATAAAAAAAGTGGTGAATAGGATTTATCTGTAAATGTTTCCGGCGTAAAATTAGAATTGTACCCCATAAAGTCCCAGTCATCGCCGCCGCCACAAGCATAAATTATTCCATATACCGAAAGTAAAGCAGCACTAGAAACAAGAAATAACTTGTTTAAAAATATTTTTTTCATAATTTTTAATATTGAATTCGTCTAAATCGTAAAATATAATTTCTTTAGGAGCCTGAACTACATTCTCGTCTAATTGTTCCGCCATTTCTTTTAAATCTTCTGAAGAAATTGCTTCTGTTTTGAGCAAATCACTTTCTTCATAAAAAACGCCATTTTTGTAATTGGATTTTATAACCTTAAAAAATATTGGACTTATGGATTTAAAATTAGCATCTTTTTTTAATTCGCTTACATTTAATTTTGAACGTAAACCAATTACTTTTTGATTCCTGATATGAACTGCCCAGGAATAAATGGGCAAAGCAAAATCAAGATGCAACGGATATTTTTTCAGGCTTTTGAGATATTTTTCTGAAATCTTTTTACTGTAAATTGAGTTTAGTGAATCTGGCGCAATTGTTCCCATATTATAATACATCAAAACTCCGGAATCAACATTTGGAATTTTAGTTGTCTTAAAATATTTTACCTGATGCAGCCGTATTGTTGCCGAAAGTTTTTTATGCGAAAGTTTTTTGAATTGCTCTATAAATTTAAGATAATTGTCTTTGCTTTTTAAAGTCCAGTCACAATCAATTTGAATTTCCTGACAACTAATTTTATTCTTAGCATTAATTTCCTCAACCAACCGAATCGTCTTTTGAGCCAGATCATCAATATCAAGATGTGAGAGTAACATGACTTTGTTTTGGATAAAAACGACAGGAACAATAGTAAAATTATTGGTACTTTCCTTAAAATGAATAGGACTAACCGGAAATGGTTCCTGCGTTACGGGATGCAAACCTATATCAAAATATCTGATATAAAGCTTACTAACTTCATTATCGTGCAATACTTCTTTCTCGGCTGGAGACAATTTGAAGATGGTTTTCCAATAATAAAAAGCAACAATTGGCTTTTCGGTTTTACCACAGGAAATCAGTAAAAGAAATAGCAAACCAAAGAAATATCTTCTTATCAAAACCTGGAAAAATTAAATTTGAAATCAAAAGTAAGAAATTATATCCTCTCGATGATTTCAAATTCAAAAAAATAGCGCCAGACAAAAGCTATAAATCCTAATAAATGGATAAAAAATTTCAATTAAAGCAAATATAATCGTTATTTTGTGCAATCAAATTCAGAAACCGTTATGTTGAAAAACAACTTCAGATATATTTCCTTATTACTGGTATTTTTAATGTTGAGCTGTGCTAAAAGAGGCAGCATTACCGGCGGATTAAAAGATACTCTTGCTCCGGTTTTAAGATATAGTTCTCCAAAAAACATGAGCACTAATTTTACAGGAAACGAAATCATTTTAGGCTTTGATGAATATGTAAAACTTAAAAATCTAAACAAACAGCTTATTATTTCGCCGCCAATGAAACATGAGCCGGTGATTTTGCCTACGATTGCAAGTAAAGATTTTACCATTAAAATAAAAGATACTTTACTGCCTAATACTACTTATAGTTTCAACTTCGGGCAAAGTATTGCAGATAATAATGAAGAAAATGCAATCAATCAATTCAAGTATATTTTTTCGACCGGATCTTATATCGATTCGCTTTCAATTAACGGAATTGTTAGAGATGCATACGAAAAAAACGTAGATAATTTTGTATCGGTAATGTTATATGAGGTAAATGATACTTTTAAGGATTCCTTAATCTACAAGCAAAGCCCGAGATATATCACGAATACACTTGACAGTTTGAGAACTTTTAAATTAGAAAATTTAAAGGCGGGAAAATACCTTTTAGTTGCGTTGAAAGATAAAGGCGGAAACAACAGATACAATCCTAAAGATGATAAAATAGGTTTTCTTAAAGATTATATTACGGTTCCAAACGACACTGTTTTCGAACTGGAATTATTCAAGGAAACACTTCCGCTTAAAGCGTTCAAACCAATTCAGGCTTCCGGAAACAGAGTTTATCTTCCTTATGAAGGGAAACAAAATTTTAAAACTTCTAAACCTAAAATTGTTCTTAAAAATAATAATGAAATTTTAGAAACCATTGTTACTGCTTTTCCTAAAAAGGATTCCTTACAAGTTTGGTATAAACCAATAAAAGTGGATTCATTGTCAATGCAAATCAGCAAGGATAAATATGATAAAAAGTTTACTTTTAAAGTTAAAGATCAAAAGAAAGACACATTAAATATTACAGCATTACAAAGCGGAACTCTAAATTTTAGAGAAAGATTTACGCTGGAATCTTCAACGCCATTAGTAAAATTTGACAAATCAAAAATTAGATTAGTCAACAAAGATTCTGTTGCGGTAGATTATACGACAGAATATGATGAATTTGAGCAAAAATTATATGTTGATTTTAAAAAAGAGCCCGTTGAAAAGTACAACATTACTTTTTTTCCCGGCGCATTGACTGATTTTTACGAAAAATCAAATGATACTTTAATCTATAAATTATCGACAAAAGAATACTCTGATTATGGAAATCTTGTTTTGAATTTACAAAACGTAAAACGATTTCCTATAATAGTTGAAGTAACCAATAAAAAAGGTGACGTTGTTTATGCTACCGATTATTCTGAAGGTAAAACTAAAATTGAGTTCAATTTAATGGTACCGGAAAAGTTTACTATTCGAATAATTTATGACGATAATAAGAACAAAATTTATGATTCAGGAGACTTTTTAAACAAAAAGTATGCTGAGGAAGTCTTTTATTTCCAGACAGATGTTGACGTGCGAACGAATTGGGACGTAGATCAGGCAATTGATTTAAGTGTACCTTTCAATCCGGAAGTAGAGAAAAAACAAGTCGACAAGAAGAAAAAAGAGGACGAGAAAAAGAGAAAAGCATTTTAGATTTTAATCTCAAAAATATCTTTATCGCTTATATAATCGAAAAATTGAAATGTACACAAATTTAATTTAAAATGTACATTTTTCAGCCAAAACGCAGAAAAGCCAATACATAACGTATTGGCTTTTTAATATCATTTAAACACTCATTAAAGGCT
>NZ_JAGYVZ010000057.1:0-3824 GCF_018380615.1 Flavobacterium psychroterrae
AATATCTTAACATACTGAGATAAAGAAAAGTAATTTTATTTAATATTTTTAGAAAGTTTCTTCCTCCGGGTTGCCCCGGAGGAAAAGGGTGTACATAAGCTTACGGATTATTAGTACTACTCGACTATGACATTACTGCCTTTACATCTATAGCCTATCAACGTGGTCATCTTCCACGATCCTTAAAAGAAATCTCATCTTGTGGTGGGTTTCGCGCTTATATGCTTTCAGCGCTTATCCCTTCCAAACGTAGCTACTCTGCGATGCTCCTGGCGGAACAACAGATACACCAGAGGTTTGTCCAATTCGGTCCTCTCGTACTAGAATCAGATCCACTCAAATTTCTAACGCCCACAGTAGATAGAGACCGAACTGTCTCACGACGTTCTGAACCCAGCTCGCGTGCCACTTTAATGGGCGAACAGCCCAACCCTTGGGACCTTCTCCAGCCCCAGGATGTGACGAGCCGACATCGAGGTGCCAAACCCCCCCGTCGATATGAGCTCTTGGGGGAGATCAGCCTGTTATCCCCGGCGTACCTTTTATCCTTTGAGCGATGGCCCTTCCATGCGGAACCACCGGATCACTATGCTCTACTTTCGTACCTGATCGACCTGTATGTCTCTCAGTCAAGCTCCCTTATGCCATTGCACTCTACGCACGGTTACCAAGCGTACTGAGGGAACCTTTAGAAGCCTCCGTTACTCTTTTGGAGGCGACCACCCCAGTCAAACTACCCACCAAGCAATGTCCCCCACATAATGGGGTTAGGCCTCAGATAAACAAAGGGTTGTATTTCAACAATGACTCCACAACGCCTGGCGACGCCACTTCACAGTCTCCAACCTATCCTACACATCATTTATCCAAGGTCAATACTAAGCTATAGTAAAGGTGCACAGGGTCTTTTCGTCCCACTGCGGGTAAACGGCATCTTCACCGTTACTACAATTTCACCGAGCTCATGGCTGAGACAGTGTCCAGATCGTTACACCATTCGTGCAGGTCGGAACTTACCCGACAAGGAATTTCGCTACCTTAGGACCGTTATAGTTACGGCCGCCGTTTACTGGGGCTTCAATTCAATGCTTCTCCGAAGATAACATCTCCTCTTAACCTTCCAGCACCGGGCAGGTGTCAGGCCCTATACTTCATCTTACGATTTTGCAGAGCCCTGTGTTTTTGATAAACAGTCGCCTGGACCTCTTCACTGCGGCCCTGATTACTCAGGGCGACCCTTCTCCCGAAGTTACGGGTCTATTTTGCCTAATTCCTTAGCCATGAATCTCTCGAGCACCTTAGGATTCTCTCCTCAACTACCTGTGTCGGTTTACGGTACTGGTACTAATTACCTGAAGTTTAGAGGTTTTTCTTGGAAGCCCTTAGGCGCACTATCTCTTTGTCCGAAGACTCCGAGTACTATCGTATTTCCCCAAAAGATGTGGATTTGCCTGCATCTCTTATAGGTAGGTACTTCAACGAACTATTCCGTCAGTTCGCGGCGCTTTCATCACTCCGTCACCCCATCACAGTAATTAGTAGTACGGGAATATTAACCCGTTAGCCATCGACTGTCCCTTTCGGGTTCGCCTTAGGACCAGACTAACCCACAGCTGATTAGCATAGCTGTGGAAACCTTAGTTTTTCGGTGTGCGGGTTTCTCGCCCGCATTATCGTTACTTATGCCTACATTTTCTTTTCTAACCAGTCCAGCATACCTTACGATACACCTTCAACCCTGTTAGAATGCTCCCCTACCACTTACAATTGCTTGTAAATCCATAGCTTCGGTAATATACTTATGCCCGATTATTATCCATGCTCGTCCGCTCGACTAGTGAGCTGTTACGCACTCTTTAAATGAATGGCTGCTTCCAAGCCAACATCCTAGCTGTCTGGGCAGACAAACCTCGTTCTTTCAACTTAGTATATATTTGGGGACCTTAGCTGATGGTCTGGGTTCTTTCCCTCTCGGACTTGGACCTTAGCACCCAAGCCCTCACTGTTAGTGAACATTATATAGCATTCGGAGTTTGTCAGGAATTGGTAGGCGGTGAAGCCCCCGCATCCAATCAGTAGCTCTACCTCTATATAACTTTATAACTAACGCTGCACCTAAATGCATTTCGGGGAGTACGAGCTATTTCCGAGTTTGATTGGCCTTTCACCCCTACCCACAGGTCATCCGAAGACTTTTCAACGTCAACCGGTTCGGTCCTCCACTGTGTGTTACCACAGCTTCAACCTGCCCATGGGTAGATCACACGGTTTCGCGTCTAACACTACTGACTAAAGCGCCCTATTCAGACTCGCTTTCGCTACGGATCCGTGGCTTAACCACTTAACCTTGCCAGCAACGTTAACTCGTAGGCTCATTATGCAAAAGGCACGCCGTCACCCCACGAAAGGGCTCCGACCGCTTGTAAGCGTATGGTTTCAGGATCTATTTCACTCCGTTATTCACGGTTCTTTTCACCTTTCCCTCACGGTACTGGTTCACTATCGGTCTCTCAGGAGTATTTAGCCTTAGCGGATGGTCCCGCCAAATTCAGACAGGGTTTCACGTGCCCCGCCCTACTCAGGATACCACTATCTATTATACTCGTTACCCATACGGGACTATCACCCTCTATGGTGTCACTTTCCAGTAACTTCCGGTTCCTTGTACATAAAATGTCGTGGTCCTACAACCCCAATCTTGCCGTAACAACATTGGTTTGGGCTAATCCGCGTTCGCTCGCCACTACTTACGGAATCACTTTTGTTTTCTTCTCCTCCGCCTACTTAGATGTTTCAGTTCAGCGGGTTTGCCCACCTATCGGTGTACTATGTCTTCAACATAGTGGGTTGCCCCATTCAGGTATCTACGGATCAATCGGTGTGTGCCCGTCCCCGTAGCTTTTCGCAGCTTATCACGCCTTTCATCGCCTCTGAGAGCCAAGGCATCCCCCATACGCCCTTATTTTGCTTATTGTACCAATCTTAAATTCAATTAAGACCGTTTTTTTTTGTCTTTTACAATAAATTGTAAAAAACGCTTTCTACTTTTTATTATTTTCTTATCTCAATATGTCAATGAACTTTATTCAGTCGAAGGTCAAAAGTCAAAAGTCGTCAAGTGAATCACTTTGGACTTTATGACTTTAGGCTTTATGACTAAAATCGTGGAGAATAACGGAGTCGAACCGTTGACCTCCTGCGTGCAAGGCAGGCGCTCTAGCCAGCTGAGCTAATCCCCCATTTTTAAATTATGAGTTATGAATTATGAGTTATGAATTGCTCATAAACGCTCAACTTCTAAAATTTCCTTTTTTTTTAAGTGTTTGGAGCTTTTTTTAATTTATAATTAATAATTTAAAATTAATAATTATAAAATAGTTGTCTCGGACAGACTCGAACTGTCGACCCCTACATTATCAGTGTAGTACTCTAACCAGCTGAGCTACGAGACACTCTTATTCCTAAAAATTTATTATTTGAACTAACAGCAAGAGTAAAATAGTCTTAAAATCAAAACCAATAAAGCTTCTTCTTTTTTCCCCAGCGTGTGTTTCCACTAACACTTGGGGCTCTAGAAAGGAGGTGTTCCAGCCGCACCTTCCGGTACGGCTACCTTGTTACGACTTAGCCCTAGTTACCAGTTTTACCCTAGGCAGCTCCTTGCGGTCACCGACTTCAGGCACCCCCAGCTTCCATGGCTTGACGGGCGGTGTGTACAAGGCCCGGGAACGTATTCACCGGATCATGGCTGATATCCGATTACTAGCGATTCCAGCTTCACGGAGTCGAGTTGCAGACTCCGATCCGAACTGTGACCGGTTTTG
>NZ_JAGYVZ010000057.1:3921-5203 GCF_018380615.1 Flavobacterium psychroterrae
TATAGATTCGCTCCTGGTCGCCCAGTGGCTGCTCTCTGTACCGGCCATTGTAGCACGTGTGTAGCCCAAGGCGTAAGGGCCGTGATGATTTGACGTCATCCCCACCTTCCTCACAGTTTGCACTGGCAGTCTTGTTAGAGTTCCCGACTTGACTCGCTGGCAACTAACAACAGGGGTTGCGCTCGTTATAGGACTTAACCTGACACCTCACGGCACGAGCTGACGACAACCATGCAGCACCTTGTAAATTGTCTTGCGAAAGATCTGTTTCCAAACCGGTCAATCTACATTTAAGCCTTGGTAAGGTTCCTCGCGTATCATCGAATTAAACCACATGCTCCACCGCTTGTGCGGGCCCCCGTCAATTCCTTTGAGTTTCATTCTTGCGAACGTACTCCCCAGGTGGGATACTTATCACTTTCGCTTAGCCACTGAGATTGCTCCCAACAGCTAGTATCCATCGTTTACGGCGTGGACTACCAGGGTATCTAATCCTGTTCGCTACCCACGCTTTCGTCCATCAGCGTCAATCAATTAGTAGTAACCTGCCTTCGCAATTGGTATTCCATGTAATCTCTAAGCATTTCACCGCTACACTACATATTCTAGTTACTTCCTAATAATTCAAGTCTAACAGTATCAATGGCCGTTCCACCGTTGAGCGATGGGCTTTCACCACTGACTTATTAAACCGCCTACGGACCCTTTAAACCCAATGATTCCGGATAACGCTTGGATCCTCCGTATTACCGCGGCTGCTGGCACGGAGTTAGCCGATCCTTATTCTTACGATACCGTCAAGCTACTTCACGAAGTAGTGTTTCTTCTCGTATAAAAGCAGTTTACAATCCATAGGACCGTCATCCTGCACGCGGCATGGCTGGATCAGGCTTGCGCCCATTGTCCAATATTCCTCACTGCTGCCTCCCGTAGGAGTCTGGTCCGTGTCTCAGTACCAGTGTGGGGGATCTCCCTCTCAGGACCCCTACCCATCGTAGCCTTGGTAAGCCGTTACCTTACCAACTAGCTAATGGGACGCATGCTCATCTTTTACCGTTGTGACTTTAATAATATCTCGATGCCGAGTCATTATACTATGAGGTATTAATCCAAATTTCTCTGGGCTATCCCTCTGTAAAAGGTAGATTGCATACGCGTTACGCACCCGTGCGCCGGTCTCAAAGTCCGAAGACTTCTACCCCTCGACTTGCATGTGTTAAGCCTGCCGCTAGCGTTCATCCTGAGCCAGGATCAAACTCTTCATCGTATATTGTTTGCTTGA